>NZ_LYVJ01000004.1 GCF_001676385.1 Stenotrophomonas maltophilia
AAGCCATAGCATCACTGGTGGGTTTGGCCCCGATGAACCGCGAAAGTGGCACTTGGCAGGGTCAGCGACGCATCAGTGGTGGGCGCGCGGTGGTGCGCGAAGCCCTTTACATGGCGGCCCTCACCGCCATCCGGTACGAGCCGAGACTGCGCGCGTTTTACGCTGGCTTGAAGGCCAAGGGCAAAGCGAGCAAGGTGGCGCTCGTGGCGGTTATGCGCAAAATGCTGGTAATCCTCAACGCCCGCAAGCGGGACGCCGAGGTGACCCCCGGCTGCCCCTGACAAGACAGTTGCTACTGGACCTGCGCCCCGGTAGCTCCGCCATGCGTGCATGATGTCGGGGCGCGGCTTGCCGCCCACGGCCGCGCAGCCCACAATCCACGCCCGGACCGTCGCCATCACGCCCATCATTCCCCGGTCCGGCCTTGGCACCTATGTCTCCCAATGCCCTGGCGCTGGTCGAGCTGCTGATCCGCGAGCGCCGTGCGCTGTCCCGCTTCATCGCGCGCTATCTCGACCCGGCCAGTACCGAGGACATCCTGCAGAACCTGTATCTGAAGGCCAGCAGCGTGCCCGGCGACCCGCCCATCCTGGAGCCGCGCGGCAATCTGTACCGGATGGCCTACCATCACGCGCTCAACCGCAGCCAGGCCGAGGCCCGCGAACGACGTACCGTGGCCGAGTACGCCGCCGACATGGCCGAGGCCAGTCGCGATGGTGAGGCGCAGGCGCTGGACCAGGCGCAGTTGCGCGAGATCACCCAGACCATCCTGGCCCTGCCGGCCCAGGTGCGCGAGTGCTTCGTGCTTAACCGCTACCTGGGTTTGAGTGAGCGTGAAATCGCCACGCGCCAGGAAATCTCCAAGAGCCTGGTCGGCAAGCATGTGCTGCGCGCAGCGCTGCTGATCCAGCAACAGCAGCAGGGAATGCGTCGATGAGCGGCGATTGCCGTGGGCAGATCGCGCCCGCCGTTGTCGGTGGGTGTCTGCATTGTCGACGCCGACGGCAACCTGCAGCTGTCCAACGACCAGATGCGCACCTATCTTTCCACCGGCAAGGTGCCCTCCACGGATCGCCCCAACCACTACCGGTGGCAGGGTACGCATCCCGATGGCACGGCCATTGAACCGCACGACTTTGCCATCGCCCGCGCGATCCGTGGCGAGACGGTCGTGCCGGGGCTGGAATTCCAGTATCTGCACGATGATGGCCGCCCGCGCTGGACCCGGGTCGCCGCCGCGCCGCTGCGCGATGGCAACGCCGAAGTGACCGGCGTGTTCGCCATTGCGGTGGACATCGACGACCTCAAGCGCGCCACCGAGCGCCAGTCGGTATTGCTGGCCGAACTGCAGCACCGGGTCCGCAACATCATGGCGACCGTTCATGCGCTCGCCTGGCGCAGCCGCGAATCGGTGGGCAGCGTCGAGGAGTATGCCGAACGCCTGTGCGGGCGGCTGATGTCGCTGGCACGTACACAGCGCCTGCTGACCCGTGGCGCCAATGCCGGCGTCTGCCTGCGCGGCATGCTCGACGGAGAAATCGCCGCCCAGGTCGCGTCGCCTGCCGTCTATCGGCTGGAGGGCGAGGACGTGCTGCTGCCGCCGAAGGCGGCGGAGGTGCTGTCGCTGGCCATCCACGAGCTGACCAGCAATGCGTTGCGCCATGGTGCGCTGGGCCACGCTGATGGCCGGATCGATGTGTCGTGGACCTTGCAGGCGGAGGACGGCGGGCCGTGGTTGAGCCTGCACTGGCGCGAGCGCCATGGGGGCGCCGGGCAGCGGGAGGCACCGCTCCAGCGTGGGCTGGGCCGGGCCCTGATCGAGCAGCGTGTGCCGTATGAACTGGCCGGCCGGGGGGAGTTGCGCTTCGGGCCGGAGGGGCTCGATGCGTGGATCCGCTTCCCGCTGCGGGAGCGCGGCAGCCTGCTGCAGACCGATGCGCCCGAGGCCGGGGTAGAGGGCAAATAGGCATTTATCCCCAATTTGGACAAATTGGGTATAGTGGCCCTGTCCATCCTGCCCTGGAGCCTGCCATGACCCTGCCACTGGATCTGCCCGGCCTTGAGAAGGCCCCGGCCTCGTCGGTGAAAACCCGTGGCTGGCCGAGCCTGATGCGCACCGTGCGCGAGAAGCAGGCACTGGTCATCACCAACCACAACCATCCCGAAGCGGTGATCGTGGACATCCGCACCTACCAGGAGCTGCTGGCCAAGGCCGCCGAGGGGGACGCCGGCGAGCGCAGCGAGGAGTTGTTGCGCCTGCGCGGCGCGTTCGACCAGACCCTGGCCAGCCTGCAGCAGGGGGAGGGCCTGGGCAAGGTGCTGGGCCAGCCGATCCGCCGCGGCCGCAAGGTCGTGCTCGGCCGTTCGCTCTGACCGATGGGGCGGATCCTGGTGCTTGCCGGCGTCAATGGCGCCGGCAAGAGTTCGCTGTTGGGCACGTGGCTGGAAGCCGAGGGGCTGAGCTGGTTCAACCCTGATTCGTTTACCCGTCGCCTGGTCGAGGCCGGTTGGCCGCTGCCCGAGGCCAACGCCGAGGCCTGGCAGGAAGGGACGCGACGGTTGCGCCAGGCCATGGCCGGCGATAGCGATTTCGCCTTCGAGACCACGCTGGGGGGAAACACCATTCCCCGCCTGTTGCGAGAGGCCTGCGACCATCACCACGTGGCGATCTGGTTCTGCGGCCTGGCCACGGTTGAACTGCACATCGCCCGCGTTGCCGCGCGGGTGGCCGCCGGTGGCCACGACATCCCGGTGGAGAAGATCCAGGCGCGCTTCGATTCGGCACGCGAGAACCTGTTGGCGCTGCTGCCGCACCTGGCCGAACTGCATGTCTACGACAACAGTGCACCGGCCGATGCTGCGGGGTGCGCCGAGCCCCTGCCGGTGCTGGCGATGGCGCATGGGCAGCTGCAGTATCCGGTTTCGGTGGCCGAACTGTTGCACACCCCGGACTGGGCCAAGCCCATCGTGATGCGCGCGATGGAACTCAACACGCTGTAGCCGAGCCCATGCTCGGCGGCCTTCTCAGGCCCGGCGAACATGGAACCGCCCTAGGGCACGTAGCTCATCTCCGCCTGGAAGCGCAGCAGCTCGCTGCGTGCCTGCTGCACCAGCCCCGAGGGCAGCACGACGTCCGGCAGTGCCCCTGCGGCCGCGAACGACGTCACCGGGCGCATCAGCAGGTACTGTGTGGCCGGGCCACCGATGCGCAGGCGGTACCAGCTCTGCCGCCCTTTGCCCGTCGCGGCCTGTGTGGTGATTGCACGTTCGAATGCGGCCTCCTGCCCGGGCCAGACCTCATACGTGTCCAGTGCGAGGAAAGGCGAGGTATCCGGCACCGGCGCCCCCCGGCTGGCGGCCTCGATGCGCATGAAGATGCCATGGCTGCGGAAGTCGGCATGCGGGGTGACGTTCACCGCATTGTCGGCGGCATCGGCGGCGGGCGCGACGGCATGGTCGAAGTCCTGCAGCGCGTGTCCAAAGGTGCCATCCATGAACTGGCCAAGCCGGTCGCCGAGCACGAACGTCCAGCCGTACCAGGTCCAGGTGTCGCGGTTGTCCCTGTGCCAGCCAAGGTGGCGCTGGTAGCCGGTCGCGAAGGCGTCCGCCTGGCCCGGCTTGGGTTGCAGCGTGACGATGCGCGCATAGGGCCCGGACGCGGTCCCGGCGAATGCGGCCTGCGGGAGCGCCGGGAGACAGAGCAGCAGCGCGAACACGGCACGACGCAATGCAAAGGGCATGGTTCCTCCACGCTTGGACCGGTGGGCGAACGATAGCAGCACGGGCCGGACGTGCGGAGGGGCCCGCATCGCCCGCCAGGCCGTTGCAGTATGCTGCGGATACATTCAAGGAGGATGTCATGCACGGATCCGCAGTTCTCCATTCAGCCCCGATGCGCCTGGCGTTGGCCCTGCTGGCGTTGTCCAGCCTGCCGGCCGCAGTCGCGGCGGTCCCACCGCCCAGCCTGGTGCAGGCGTTCCACGCAGCCGAGGCCAATCTCCGGCGCATTCCGGGCGACGACATCGAATCGGATTTCCGCCCAGTCTGGACCGGCGTTGCCGATCTGGATGGCGACGGTCAGGCCGAGGTCGTGTACTTCTACACCTCCACCTACAGCGGTGGAACCTTCGCGCAGAGCAATAGGGTGGCGGTGATGACGGCCCTGGCGGCGAACGACCCGCGTGGCCAGGAGAATCCGAAGAGCCTGTCGCCGGTCGATGCCGAGGATTACGCCGCCATCCGCAGGTACGGCTATGGCGATGATGCGAAGTTGCAGATTCCCGGCGCCGTGCAATCGCTTCGCATCGAAGGCGGCCGGATCATGGTCAATTTCAGGGTCACCGCCGGGGCCACCGTCTGCGAATGGAAGCGCCCGAACGAGCGCGACTGTCCCCCCGAGGGCGACTACACCTGGACCCTGCGCTGGACGCCGGGAACACTGGCCCGCGTGCCGTAGCGCCGGGCGCGTGCCCGACGCAGGGTGCGGTCATCAGGCGGGCTTCACCTGCTCGGCCTCCACCGCCTCCGGCAGCGGGGGCAGGGCGGGGTCCACGGTTACCGGCACATCACTCTTCAGCAGTGCAGCGGCTTCCTTGTCGCTGCCGACCGCCGGCGGCGAACCGCGCAGCGGCAGGCCGGCGGTTTCCTTCACGAACAGCATGGTCACCAGGCCGATCACGGCCGCACCCATCAGGTAGTAGGCCGGCACCAGCGGATCGCCCGTGCGTTCCACCAGCCACGCCGTCAACAGGGGCGTGGTGCCACCAAACAGCGACACGGACACGTTGAAGGCGATCGACAGCGCGCTGTAGCGCACCGGGGTATAGAACAGCGCCGGCAGCGTGGACGGCATCGAACTGGTGAAGCACACCAGCGCCAGGCCCAGCAGCATCAGGCCGAGGAAGATCAGCCCGTCGTGGCCGCTGCCGACCAGCAGCAGGCACGGTACCGCCAGCACCAGCAGCGCGATGCAGGCGCCGATGATCATCGGGCGACGGCCCAGCTTGTCGCTGAACACCCCGCCGACGATGTTCAGCGGCATCATCACCAGCATCACGATGATGATCAGCAGCAGGCCCTTGCTTTCGGCATAGCCCATGGTGACGCTGAGGTAGCTGGGCATGTAGGTCAGCAGCATGTAATCGGTGACGTTGAACACCAGTACCAGGCCCATGCAGACCAGCAGCTGGCGCCCGTGCACCCGGAACAGTGCGCCCAGCCCGGGGCGGTCGTGCTCGCGCTTCTCCGCTTCATCGGCGAAGGCACGGAAGGCCGGGGTTTCTTCCAGCTTCATGCGCATGTACAGGCCGAGCAGGCCCAGCGGGCCGGCTACCAGGAACGGGATGCGCCAACCCCAGTCCAGCATCTGCTCGCTGCCCAGCAACATGTGCAGCGCGGTCACCGTACCGGCGCCGGCGATGTAGCCGCCCAGCGTGCCGAACTCCAGCCAGCTGCCCATCAGGCCGCGATTGCGGTCGGTGGAATATTCGGCGATGAACGTGGCCGCGCCGCCGTACTCGCCCCCGGTGGAGAAGCCCTGTACCACGCGTGCCAGCAGCAACAGCGCCGGTGCCCAGAGGCCGATGCGCTCATAGGAGGGAATCAGGCCGATCGCAAACGTGCCCAGCGCCATCAGGATCATGGTGAAGGCCAGCACTTTCTGGCGGCCGTAGCGATCACCCAGCGGGCCGAACACCAGCCCACCCAGTGGCCGTACCAGGAACGCTACGGTGAAAGTGGCGAACGCGGCGATCACCTGCGCGGTCGGATTGCTGGACGGAAAGAACACCTGGCCGAGGGTGACGGCCAGATAGCCGTAGACACCGAAGTCGAACCACTCCATGGCATTGCCGAGTGCGGCGGCGCCGACGGCGCGCTTGAGCATGGGGGTGTCGACAACGGTGATCTCGTCGACCTTGAGGTGGCGGCGGCGCTTGAACCAGCCGAAATGGGCATGTGCCTCGGGTGTGTCCTGCATGGAGGGCTCCCTTGTAGGTATGGAATCGGGGAATGGGCGGTAGGTGATGTGTCCCGGAAAATCGGAAACGGCGATGCAGGCGCAAGCGGCGCAGGGGCATCGGGGGCGGCGTGGGGCCGGGAAATGTGGGCAGGCCGAACGCCACGCGCACGGCAAGGCACGGCCGCAGGGCCGGAAGCGTGGCAACGGCCTCACGACGGCGCGCGATCAGCGCCGGAAGTCACAGCGTCGTGGGAGATGCAGGCAGCATGCCCGCAGGCGTCATCCGCCGGGATCCAGCGCGAGGCGATGGAAGTGCACGGCGGGAGCATTGGCAAGTGAAGCGCCGGTCGGCAGTGCTTCCCGCGTAACAGGTGTGCCCGTTACGTAGTAGGTCGTGTCGATCATCCGTTCATGATAGCTGCTTCGACGTGAGCGTGCGGCGAAGCGGGCTGATCTGCACGCTGTGTTCCACGTCGCCTGTTCATGCCGGCGTGATGCTGACGCAGGTTCAACATCGCTTGGCCGCGCCGCTCACGCCTTGCTGTCTAGGGTGGAGGCAAACGCCCTGCAGAAGGAGAAGCGCAATGACCCGTCGCATTCCCGAAGGCACGCTCATCGTCGTTGCCGACGCCGGCTCGGCCCGCGTGTTCATCAACGTGGGAAACGAGCATCGGCTGGCGTTGAAGCAGGAAGGCGAACTGCGCCTGCAGGACCTCAGTGAGCATGGCATCTCCGGGCAGGGGCCGGGAGGCACCGTACCGAAGGACATGTCCGTCTCCCAGCTCAACGAAGCAACCTTTGCCAAGCAGGTGGCCGAGCAGCTCAACGAGGATGCATTGAACAACCGCTATCGGCATCTGGTGCTGGTCGCAGACCCGACCACGCTGGGACGCATCCGTCCCCTCCTGCACAAGGAAGCGCAGGCGCGCCTGCTCGGCGATATCGCCAAGGACCTGACCAACGTGCCGCTGGAAGACATCCAACGCACGCTCGCGGGGTAAGCCGGATGCCCTTCATGCGTGACCCGCTTTCCCGGGAGCCAAGCCGTGCGGATGTCGAGGCGCAGGCGGGTTGGCACCTGCTCGAATTCGGCGCGACCTGGTGCGGTCATTGCCAAGTGGCGCAGCCTGCGCTGCAGGCATTTGTGGGTGCCAGCGATCTTCTCCATTCGAAGATCGAAGACGGCAAGGGCAAGCCGCTGGGCCGCTCCTTCAAGGTGAAACTGTGGCCGACCCTCGTGCTGCTGCATGACGGGAAGGAGGTCGCGCGAGTGGTTCGCCCGGTGTCCAGCGCGGACCTGGCCACGCTGCAGGGCGCGTTGCCGGGGTGATGGGCGCCGGTAGCCAGCGCCACTATCGCAACGGATAGAACGGTTCGACCAGTCGCGTGCCGGTCGCCTTGTCGCCCTCGAACGACAGCTCGAAGGCGCCGCCCCACAGGGTTCCGGGATGGTCGAGCACCTGCAGCGTTTCCATGCGCAGCGATGGCATGCCGATCAGTGCCGCCGCCTCATCGCGGGTGACCCAACGGTACGCCTTGTCGGCGGTCGCGGCCGGGGGCTGGCCAGCGCGCAGCTCGGCGCGGTAATGCTGGCGGAAGGACACCGCATCGTGCGCCGGGTCCGGCGGGTCTTCGTTGAATCGATAGCTGAAGATGCCGGCCAGCCTGACCGCGGAGATCTGCAGGCCAAGCTCCGCAGCCAGCCCCCGCAGCGCCTGTTGCAGGCTCTGCTTGCGATTGGCGCGCACCGCGGGGGTCATCCAGCCACTCGGGTTGCGCTCCAGCAGCAGCCGGCCCTGGTCGTCGGTGACCAGCAGGCGCAGGATGGTGTAATCATCCTGCGGCGCCCGGGCGGAAGCCGGCACGGCCGGCGGCGCAGCCAGGCATACCGCCGGGCCGAGCAGGCCTGCCATCACCATCCATCGTGCCACGCTGGCGACCATGCGTGCTCTCCCGGGTGTGCGCGCAGGGTAGGGCGGGGGCAGGGCGTTCGACAAGTACCGGACCCGCTTGCCGCGTAGCCCGGCAAGGGGCGGGCAATGCCGCCGACCGCTGCCTCCGCCCGGGTCGGCGCGCAATGCACGCGGCCCCGGGTCGAAGGCAAGGCCCTACCAGCTGTAACTGACACCCACCTGCGCACTGGTCTGGTGATAGCCGCTGGCCTTCTGCAGCGACAGCCCGCCCCAGGCACCGATGCCGTTGCTGAACTTCACCGACGCGCCGCCGCTGAACTCGCCACGGCTGCGCGGCACGCGCGCATCGGCGATCTCGTCATCCATGCGGATCTGCGATTCGGCGCGGGTGTGCAGCCAGTTGGCGGCAAGGTACGGCTGCACCTCCGCCGCGCCATTGCCCCAGCGTGTCACGCCGGACAGGCGCAGGCCTGCACGCCCGAACACGCCATTGGCATTCTCGGTGCTCACCACCGTGCCGTTGGCCTCGGTGTGGCGGTTGCTGTCCCAGCGGCTGTAGCCCACCTGCAGCTGCGGCTCCAGGTAGATGCCGCCGTTGCTGGCACCGCCGACGCGGAACGCATACCCGGTCTCCACCGCACCCTGCCAGGCATGGCTGTCGTAGCGTTCCGTATCCAGGCCGATGCCTTGCACGCGGTTGCGGAACTGCGCGCGCTGCAGCGAGCCGTCCACATAGAAGCCTGCATACGGGTCGGCACCGTTGCCGCCGCGCCAGGTGCCGTAGATGCCCAGCGCTTCGCCCTTCACCTTGCCGCGGGCGTAGTAGCCGGTCAGCGCGTTGGTGGAGGTGCTGCTGGCGTTGCCGCTGGACAGCATCACGCCCACGCTGCTGCCCGAATCGTGACGCCACAGATCGGCACCGACGGTCAGTGCCTGGCTGTTGCCACGGATGTCGAGCTGGCGGCTGATGGCATCGAAGCCGTTGCGCGAGCCATCCACGCGCGCCCAGGCGCGGCCGGCATTCTGGCCGGCATGGCGATCGTGGTAACCCAGCCGGAACATGGTCTGCGCCGCCTACAGGTTGGCCAGGTAGGCGCCGGGCTCGGGGCGCAGCACCGGCTCCGGATCGACCGGATTGCACTCGGGCAGGCTCGGATCGACCACGCACGGATCCGGCTGGGTCGGCAGCTGCGAGCGCAGGTACCAGTTGCCGTCGGCGCCGGTGCCCTTGTGCAGGAAGTACTCGTACTGGCCACCCACCGCGCGGCCGGCCAGGTTGAACTGGCCGTTGGAAGCGCCGCCGACCTGGATCAGTTCGATGCCCTTGTCGGTCTGAGCACCGGCGCCGCCGACATTGTTGACGCGTACGTTGGCCGTGCCGCTGGTGTCACCGCCGATGATCAGCTTGTCGGTGGCTGCGTCGTCGCCGGCCAGTACGGTGTTGAAGATGATCGTGCCATCGGCACCGCTGAAGTTGCCAGCCACGTTCAGGGTGTGGAAGGCCGAGCCGTCGCCGAGGGACACGGTGCCGTTACCGAGGCTGAGCGTGCCGACCGAGGAGTTGCCGGTCATGTTCCAGGTAGCCGTGTCCAGCGTGGTACTGGTGACGTTGGTCATGACGCCGGTCAGTACCGCGCCATTGGAAAGCTCGGCGTGCAGCTGCGAGGTTGCATCGGCACGAAGCGTACCCTGCAGTTGTGACGCGCCGACGTTCAGATTCAGCGTACCGCCATCGACGGCTTCAGCAATCACGCCATTGCCGCCGCTTACAGTGCTGCCGTTTAGAACGTTGACAGTGGTTGGGGCGATGATCCCTGCACCACTGACAACAATGCCCGAGCCGTTTCGACCGGCGACGCGTGACTTGTCGATGGTGAGGACGTTGTCACTGATCGGACTGGTGGGAGTTCCCCCGATGTCCTTCACAACGATGCCGTTCTCATCTCCTGCAATTGCGGAACCATTGGTGATGTTGACGTTGGAATTGGAGAAGACCGCCAGACCGGACGAGATTTCGGGCGGAAGGAGGCCGGCTCCGATGCCGATTCCATCAATCGTTGTGTTGCTTAGCGCCAGCACGCCACCCTGAACATAGCTGCCGATCCCTTGGCCGGCGATGCTCGAGTCAGTGACCGTTGCGGTGCCGGCAGCACCACCAGTGATACGACCGGTTACCGCCAAACCCGCAGCGCGGTTGTTCTGGATCCGGGTGCCAGCGATCGTTGCGCTGGAGGAGGCAATCTGGACGGCGGCAAATGACTGGCTGGCGATGACTGCCGCCCCCGTCATGGCAAGCGTGGATCCGTCGCTGATGCCTACGGATGTGGCGGCGCTGCCGGTGTTGAACGTCAGTGTGGCGCCGTGGGCAGACCAGCCTTCAATGGGGTCTCCGGCATTGACTGTTGCGCTTTCACCCGGGTTGAGGGTGCCGGCCTGGCTGGGACCGGCAACGGCAAGGCTGGCGGCAATGGCCAACGCAAGGGAACGGCGAACAGCAATCTTCATGGAAAGTCTCCTGCGGACCGCCATCGAAGCGGTCCGCGAAAGGTCATGTGCATCGGCTGGGAGAGGCCGGTGTCGCCCGGTCTCCTGCCGCAGGGGTCACCAGCTGTAAGTCACACCTACCTGCGCATTGGTCTGGTGATAGCCGCTGGCCTTCTGCAGCGACAGCCCGCCCCAGGCAGCGATGCCGTTGCTGAACTTCACCGACGCGCCGCCACTGAACTCGCCACGGCTGCGCGGGATGCGTGCATCGGCGATCTCGTCATCCATGCGGATCTGCGATTCGGCGCGGGTGTGCAGCCAGTTGGCAGCAAGGTACGGCTGCACCTCCGCCGCGCCATTGCCCCAGCGGGTCACGCCGGACAGGCGCAGGCCTGCACGCCCGAACAGGCCATTGGCATTCTCGGTGCTCACCACCGTGCCGTTGGCCTCGGTGTGGCGATTGCTGTCCCAGCGGCTGTAGCCCACCTGCAGCTGCGGCTCCAGGTAGATGCCGCTATTGCTGGCACCGCCGACGCGGAACGCGTAGCCGGTTTCCACCGCCCCCTGCCAGGCACGGCTGTCGTAGCGTTCCGTATCCAGGCCGATGCCTTCCACACGGTTGCGGAACTGCGCGCGCTGCACCGAGCCGTCCACATAGAAGCCTGCATACGGGTCGGCACCGTTGCCGCCGCGCCAGGTGCCGTAGATGCCCAGCGCTTCGCCCTTCACCTTGCCGCGGGCGTAGTAGCCGGTCAGCGCGTTGGTGGAGGTGCTGCTGGCGTTGCCGCTGGACAGCATCACGCCCACGCTGCTGCCCGAATCGTGACGCCACAGATCGGCACCGACGGTCAGTGCCTGGCTGTTGCCACGGATGTCGAGCTGGCGGCTGATGGCATCGAAGCCGTTGCGCGAGCCATCCACGCGCGCCCAGGCGCGGCCGGCATTCTGGCCGGCATGACGATCGTGGTAACCCAGCCGGAACATGGTCTGCGCGGCCTGCAGGTTGGCCAGGTAGGCGCCGGGTTCGGGGCGCAGCACCGGCTCCGGATCGACCGGATTGCACTCGGGCA
This sequence comes from Stenotrophomonas maltophilia, assembly GCF_001676385.1. Classification (GTDB taxonomy): domain Bacteria; phylum Pseudomonadota; class Gammaproteobacteria; order Xanthomonadales; family Xanthomonadaceae; genus Stenotrophomonas; species Stenotrophomonas maltophilia_J. The sequence goes on from NZ_LYVJ01000004.1 coordinate 11,427, forward strand.
GGCTCGGATCGACCACGCATGGGTCGGGCTGGGTCGGCAGCTGCGAGCGCAGGTACCAGTTGCCGTCGGCGCCGGTGCCCTTGTGCAGGAAGTACTCGTACTGGCCACCCACCGCGCGGCCGGCCAGGTTGAACTGGCCGTTGGAAGCGCCGCCGACGGAGATCAGCTCGATGCCCTTGTCGGTCTGCGCACCCGCGCCGCCGACATTGTTGACGCGCACGTTGGCCGTGCCGCTGGTGTCACCGCCGATGATCAGCTTGTCGGTGGCTGCGTCGTCGCCGGCCAGCACGGTGTTGAAGATGATCGTGCCATCGGCACCGCTGAAGTTGCCGGCCACGTTTAGGGTGTGGAAGGCGGAGCCGTCGCCGAGGGCGACGACGCCACCGTTGCCGACACTCAGGCTCGCTACATCGCTGTTCTTGTTGAGCTGCCACTGGCCACCCTGGCTGAGTGCGACGTCGATTGCCCCGGTAATGCCGCCGACCAGCGATGCGTTGTCGCGCAGTGCCAGCGAACCGGTTGCCCCGGCACCGGCGCGGAGATCGCCGCGCAACTGGCTGTTGCTTGCATCTACGTCTGCGTGGACCTTCAGCGCAGGGGTACTGGTATTGGACTGGATGTCAATCAGAACACCGTTGCCAGCGACCAGCTCGGCGCCGTTGCGCAGAGTGATATCCACATCGGTGTCACTTCTGAAGCTGGGCCCCACATAGATCGCGCTGCCCGTCGTCCCTTCCAGGCGTGAGCCGTCCAGAACCAGCGTTGAGGGCTGCGCGGTGAACCCGGCCATCTGTGTGGAAACCAGGTATGCACCATGCAGATCGCCACGGACGGAAGAACTGCTCTGGATCACCGCGCCGCCTGCCTCGACCCATAGGCCGACACCGTTGTTGGGATCGTTGGGCAGGCTGGGGTCGGCCTTGCCGATCAGCGTGGAGCCAGAGACGGCTAGCTGACCGTTGCCATTGACCAGCGCGGCGGCCTGCAGCCCCTCTACCGTCGACGCATCCAGGGTTACCGTCGAGTGGGGTGCGCTTGGGCTACTCAGATTCGTACCCAGCGCGAGGCCATAGCCGGCGTCATTGTGGATGCTGCTGCGAAGAAAGCTGGCATTGGAATTAACGATGCTGATCAGCTCGAAGGGGGCGCTACCAGAGAGCTGGGCATCGGTAGCGTTGAGCGTGCTTTGTTCCCGGATACTGACGAGCCCTGCGGTCGCACCCGCAGCAAGGTTGAGGGTAGAGGCACCATACACCTGCCAATCTTCCTTGGCATCGCCAGCGACGACTGTGTGGCTGGCACCGCCGCCAAGGTTGCCGGCGACAGCGGGCGCTGCCATGCAGAGTGACAGTGCGGTGGCCAGCAGGCACGGTGCGAACTGGGTGGGGGAACGGCGAACAGCAATCTTCATGGAAAGTCTCCTGCGGACCGCCATCGAAGCGGTCCGCGAAAGGTCATGTGCATCGGCTGGGAGAGGCCGGTGTCGCCCGGTCTCCTGCCGCAGGGGTCACCAGCTGTAAGTCACACCTACCTGCGCACTGGTCTGGTGATAGCCGCTGGCCTTCTGCAGCGACAGCCCGCCCCAGGCACCAATGCCGTTGGCAAACTTCACCGACGCGCCGCCGCTGAACTCGCCACGGCTGCGCGGCACGCGCGCATCGGCGATCTCGTCATCCATGCGGATCTGCGATTCGGCGCGGGTGTGCAGCCAGTTGGCGGCAAGGTACGGCTGCACCTCCGCCGCGCCATTGCCCCAGCGTGTCACGCCGGACAGGCGCAGGCCTGCACGCCCGAACACGCCATTGGCATTCTCGGTGCTCACCACCGTGCCGTTGGCCTCGGTGTGGCGGTTGCTGTCCCAGCGGCTGTAGCCCACCTGCAGCTGCGGCTCCAGGTAGATGCCGCCGTTGCTGGCACCGCCGACGCGGAACGCATACCCGGTTTCCACCGCACCCTGCCAGGCACGGCTGTCGTAGCGTTCCGTATCCAGGCCGATGCCTTGCACGCGGTTGCGGAACTGCGCGCGCTGCAGCGAGCCGTCCACATAGAAGCCTGCATACGGGTCGGCACCGTTGCCGCCGCGCCAGGTGCCGTAGATGCCCAGCGCCTCGCCCTTCACCTTGCCGCGGGCGTAGTAGCCGGTCAGCGCGTTGGTGGAGGTGCTGCTGGCGTTGCCGCTGGACAGCATCACGCCCACGCTGCTGCCCGAATCGTGACGCCACAGATCGGCACCGACGGTCAGTGCCTGGCTGTTGCCACGGATGTCGAGCTGGCGGCTGATGGCATCAAAGCCGTTGCGCGAGCCATCCACGCGCGCCCAGGCGCGGCCGGAGTTCTGGCCGGCGTTGCGATCGTGGTAGCCCAGGCGGAATATCGTCTGTGCGGCCTGCAGGTTGGCCAGGTAGGCGCCGGGCTCGGGGCGCAGTACCGGCTCCGGATCGACCGGATTGCACTCGGGCAGGCTCGGATCGACCACGCATGGGTCGGGCTGGGTCGGCAGCTGCGAGCGCAGGTACCAGTTGCCGTCGGCGCCGGTACCCTTGTGCAGGAAGTACTCGTACTGGCCACCCACCGCGCGGCCGGCCAGGTTGAACTGGCCATTGGACGCGCCGCCGACGGAGATCAGCTCAATGCCCTTGTCGGTCTGCGCACCGGCGCCGCCGACATTGTTGACGCGCACGTTGGCCGTGCCGCTGGTGTCGCCGCCGATGATCAGCTTGTCGGTGGCTGCGTCGTCGCCGGCCAGTACGGTGTTGAAGACGATCGTGCCATCGGCGCCGCTGAAGTTGCCAGCCACGTTTAGGGTGTGGAAGGCGGAGCCATCACCCAGCGAGACCGTGCCTCCGCTGGCCACGTCCAACTGGGCCACAGTGCTGGCACCGGTCAGCTGCCAGTAGCCTTCATTACCGATGCTAGCCTGGTTGACCCCAATGAACCTGCCATTGATGCGACCGCCATTGGACAGTGCGACATTGCCGGTGCTGCCGTCATTGGCCACCATCACATTGCCTTCGAGCACAGTGCCCTCGACATTGAAGTTGGCTGTTGTACTTCGCGTGGTGCCCACTCCCTGCTCGACGGTGATCAGGTTCCCGTCTCCACCGCTGAGGGTTGCACCATTGCGAACGAAAATGTTGGTGGTGGAAAGGGTGCCGGTGCCGCTCGCGGCAGCATGAAGTGCACTGCCCGAAGTGGCAACGACTGTCGAATTGTCGATGATGACATCGCCATCCCCTGGGCGGGCCAGGCCGCCATCACCCAGCCTCAAGCTGATACCGTGCGACTCGCCGACGACCTGCGAGCCATTTTTCAAGGTAATGGCGCCGCCAAACGAAGTGATGGCGCCGTTCTGTCCTGTCACGCCGCTGCCGGTGACGCGAGTGTTGGAAAGCGAAAGGCTGCTTCCCGAGCTGACGGTCGCCGCGCGCCCTACACCGGAGATGCTGCTGTCGGTAAAGGTGGCGCTGGCACCAACCGTGGAAGTGGTAAATACCTGCAGCCTCAGAGCTTCTCCCCCGGTGTTGGTCAACGAGCCGCCGTTGAAGTTCGCCTTTGATTCTCCGCCGACGGCCAGCCCAGTATCACTTGCCGCGAGTATCGAGCCGCCCGTGACATTGAGTGTGGACTGGCTCTGCAGCACAGTAGCGTCGGCCACGCCGCCAGCGTGGATGTTCAGTGTCGAGGCATCCTGTACCCGCCAGGTCTCAATCGGATCGCCCGCATTGATGTCATGGGTCTGTCCGCCAATGAGATCTCCGGCGAATACCGGCATGGACAGGCAGAGTGCTAGTGAGTTGGCCAGCAGGCAGGGGGCGAGCAGGCGAGGGGAACGGCGAACAGCAATCTTCATGACGTGCTCCTGTTGGAATCAGAACCTCAGGAAAGAGGACCGCGTTCACTCGTCGGCGTTAATGAAGCGCCGAGATGTTGTGAAGCCCAGGTGATACCCGTGCCCTTTTCCGGCCCGCCCGACGCAAACTGCGCGAGAGATCACACAACGGCAGGAAATGTCGTCACTCGCTTTGCCGCGCCGTTTTGGGCACGGGGACAGTCTGGTGAAGGGGGATGGATCGATCCATGCAATTAATTGCAGTCTTCATTCGCCATAGGCTGTGTGATTGGAACCGTTCAGCCGCACCGCAACATGCGATGCCAGAACGCGGGTGCTAGGATCTGACCACCACCTGAATCGATCCAAATGCCGATGCCCACGCTGGACCGTCGTCTCCTGATCGCTTTTGCCGCGACCGCCATGCTTGCCTCTGGGGCCGCCTTGGCTGCCACGCCAAAAACCGCTGCCGAACGCGCTTATGCGTCGGTCGATCCTTTCATTGGTACCGGCGGCGAGGGCCATACCTACCCGGGGGCCACGGTGCCGTTCGGCATGGTCCAGCTCAGCCCGGACACGCGCATCCAGCCGCGCGAGAAGGCCTATGGCTGGGCAGCAGGCTATCGCTACGACGACAGCAGCATCGTCGGCTTCTCGCACACGCACTTCTCCGGCACCGGCCATTCGGACCTGGGCGACATCCTGCTGATGCCGTTTACCGGCAACCCCGGCCTGGAGCGCGGCGACGCGGAAAAGCCGCGCAGTGGCTATGCCTCGCGCTTCCGTCATGACGATGAAAAGGCCGAGCCGGGCTATTACGCGGTCACCCTCGATGACTACAAGGTGCGTGCCGAGCTGACCACCAGTGCGCGCGTGGGCGTGCATCGCTATGCCTTCCCCAAGGGCGCCGATGCCAAGGTGCTGCTGGACATGCGCACCAGCATGTACGACTACCCGGGCAAGGTGCTGTGGTCGCGGGTACGGGTGCGTGCCGACGGCACGGTCACGGGCTTCCGCGAAACCCGCGGCTGGGCGCCGGGCCGGCAGCTGTTCTTCGCGATGCGATTCTCACGCCCGCTGGCCGGGCATGAGTTGCACAACACCGAGCAGGACATCGTCTACAAGGGCTTCCCGCCGCCGGGCGAGAAGGATCCTGCGCAGCGCGCGCAGATCGAGGGCCGTCAGCTGGTCGGTACGTTCGCGTTCGGCAAGCTGGACGCGCCGCTGGTGGTCAAGGTGGCCATCTCGCCGGTCAGTGAAGCCGGTGCCATCGCCAACCTCGACGCGGAAGTGGCCGACTTCGATTTCGACCGCGTGCGTGCGCAGGCGAAGCAGGACTGGACGCAGGCGCTGTCGGTACTCGATATCGATGCCCCCGAGCATGCGCGGCGCAGTGCCTATACCGCGCTGTACCACACGATGCTGGGGCCGACGTTGTTCATGGATGCCGATGGCCAGTACCGCGGCCCGGACAATGCGGTGCACAAGGCGGATGGCTTCACGAACTACTCGACGTTCTCGCTGTGGGACACCTACCGCGCACTGCATCCGTTGCTGACGCTGGTGCAGCCGGAGAAACGCAACAGTGACTTCGTCAATTCGATGCTGGCGCACCATGAGCACAGTCCCTACGGCATGCTGCCGGTGTGGTCGTTCCATGGCCTGGAAGACTGGTGCATGATCGGCTATCACGCGGTGCCGGTGATCGCTGATGCCTATGTGAAGGGCATTCGCGGCTTCGACGCCGGCAAGGCATTGAAGGCGATGGTCGAGACCGCCAACTACGGCCCCTACGACGGTATCGCCCAGTACCGCGAGCTGGGCTACGTGCCGATCGACGAGGAAGGCGAAGCGGCCAGCAAGACACTGGAGTACGCCTTTGACGACTGGACCATTGCGCGCATGGCACAGGCGATGGGCAAGACCGATATCGCGGCCACCTTCGACAAGCGTGCAGGCAATTGGCGCAACGCCTTCGACAAGGACACCGGCTTCATGCGCGCACGCAAGCGCGATGGCAGCTTCCGCACGCCGTTCGATCCCAGCGCCAGCGGCTACGGCACCGACTACACCGAAGGCAACGCCTGGCAGTATTCCTGGTACGTGCCGCAGGACGTCGCCGGCCTGGCCGCAGTTCACGGCGGCAGCGACAAGCTGCTCGCGCGCCTGGACGAAGTGTTCAATGCCAAGGTCGATCCATCGATCTTCGCGCACATGGAGGACATTACCGGGCTGATCGGCTGGTACGCGCACGGCAACGAGCCCAGCCACCACGTAGCCTACCTGTATTCGTATGCCGGCCAGCCGTGGCGCACCCAGGCGCGGTTGAAGCAGATCATGGATACCCAGTACGCCGACCGCCCCGATGGCCTGGCCGGCAATGATGACGTCGGCCAGATGTCGGCCTGGTATGTGTTCACCGCGCTGGGCTTCTACCCGGTGGCGCCGGGCTCGGGCGAGTACATCCTTGGACGCCCGTTCCTGCCGAAGACCGCGATGCGCCTTCCCAACGGCAAGACCTTCACCATCGTGGCCGAGGGACTGGACGACAGGCATACCTACGTCGGCAGCGTGAGTCTCAACGGCAAGCCCCTGCGGCGCACCTTCCTGCGCCATGACGAGATCCTGGCCGGTGGTGAGTTGCGCTTCACCATGCAGGCCGAGCCGAACAAGGACTGGCCGGGGCAGGGCGCGCAGGCGCCGTATTCGATGAGCCGCTGATGCGCCGTTGGCGGCATACGGGGCCCCGCTTCTGGTAGATGCCAACCTTGGTGGGCACGCGGCGAGGCGCCCACCAAGGTGGGCGACTACCGGTGTGCGATGGCCGCGACCTACACCATGCCGCCGTTGGCGCGCAGCACCTGGCCGTTGATCCATCCACCGTCCGCGCCGGCCAGGAACGCCACCGCGCCGGCGATGTCGTCCGGGGTGCCCAGCCGCTCCAGGGGACTCAGCTTCGCCAGTCGCTCGATCAGCGCCGGTGACTTCCCGTCCAGGAACAGCTCGGTCGCGGTGGGGCCTGGCGCCACGGCGTTGACGGTGATGCCGCGGCCGCGCAGTTCCTTGCTGAGAATGGCGCACAGCGTTTCCACCGCCGCCTTGCTGGCGGCATACGCGCCGTAGTTCTCCGGGCGGGTGCCCACCACGCTGGTGGACAGTGCGATGATGCGGCCGCCGTCGCGCACCCGGCGCGCGCTTTCCCGCAGGACGTTGAAGGCACCGCCGAGATTGATGCCGATCACCTGCGCGAAGGCGCTGTCCTCCGTTTCCGCCAACGGTGCCAGGCGCAGCACGCCGGCACTGTTCACCACCACATCGAGACCGCCGAAGCGGGCCTCGGTCGCGTCGAACAGCTGGCGGGTGGCATTCGCATCGGAGACGTCGGCCTGCAGCGCGACGGCATGCGCGCCTGCAGCTGCCAGTTCGCTGGCCAGCGCTTCGGCCTCCTCGCGGCGGCCGGCGTAGTTGATGGCCACGGTGTAGCCGTCGGCAGCGAGACGGCGCGAGATGGCGGCGCCGATGCCACGGGAGCCGCCGGTGATCAGGGCGACGGGGGATGGGGACGTTGGCATGGAGGGCTCCAGAAGGACGCACCGGAATGGCGCCACACCATCTTCCGCAAGTCGGTGCTGCGGATAATCAGGCATAATTCGTCAACATCATCCGGTGAGTCGAACAATGGATCGTTTCACGGCCATGCGCGCCTTCGTCCGTATCGTCGAGCGGCGCAGCTTCACCCGTGCCGCCGAAGACCTCGGCCTGCCCCGGGCGACGGTCACCGACGCGATCAAGTCGCTGGAACAGCGGTTGGGTGTGCGCCTGCTGCACCGGACCACGCGGCTGGTGGTGCCGACGCTGGAAGGCGAGGCCTTCTATGGCCGTTGCCTGCGCCTCATCGCCGACATGGACGATGCCGAGGCTGCGTTCCGTGACGCGCCGCCGCGCGGACCGTTGCGCATTGAAGTGCATGGCACGCTGGGCCGGCACCTGCTGTTTCCGCACCTGCCGGGCTTCCTGCAGCGCTACCCGGAAATCGAGCTGGAGGTCAGCGAGGGCGACCGCTATGTGGACCTGCTGCGCGAGGGCGTGGACGCCGCATTGCGGGTCGGAACCCTGGCGGACAGCGACCTGGCCGCACGACGGCTGGCGATGCTGCGCGAGGTCACCGTGGCATCGCCGGGTTACGTGCAGGCGCAGGGCCTGCCGCGCACCCTTGCGTCATTGCAGGACGGCCACATCATGGTTGGCTATCGCTCCAGTGCCACTGGCCAGCTGATCCCGCTGGAGTTCCAGCAGGGCGGGCAGGTGCGCTACGTGCCGCTGCCGGCGCGGGTACGGGTGTCCGGTGCAGACGCGTTCCTCGGCGCCGCGCTGGCAGGGCTGGGCATCATCCAGGCGCCGCGCTACCGGATGGATCCGTATATCGCAGGTGGTCAGCTGGTCGAGTTGCTGCCGGACACGCCGCCGACGCCGAGCCCACTGAGCCTGGTCTACCCGCGCAACCGCACACCGTCGCCGCGGCTGCGGGTGTTCATCGATTGGGTGGCGGCCGTCTTCGAACAACGTGCCTAGCGCCGGGCCATGCCTGCAGTGATGCAGCGGCCGTAACCTGTGCCGCCAGTACCCTTCTGGCGGTTACCCGATGTGCCCGTCATCCGCTCGCAGCCGTTCGGGGTGGGTATAGACATTGAAGCCGTCCTCGCGCGCGAACCCGACCAGGCACAGCCCGGCGCTGCGCGCCAGGTCGATCGCCAGCGCGGTCGGCGCCGAAACCGCGGCCAGTACGCTGGCGCCGGCCCGTACCGCCTTGCTCACCATTTCATAGCTGGCCCGGCTGGAGATCACCAGCAACCCGCCGTCGATGACGTGCTCGTTGTGGTGCAGGGCGCCGATCAGCTTGTCCAGTGCGTTGTGGCGGCCGACGTCCTCGCGCACCCAGCCGATCCTCCCGCTGGCATCGGCCCACGCGGCCGCGTGGGTGGAGCCGCTCACCGCATTCATCGGCTGCTGGGGTGCCAGCCCGGCCAACGCCCGCCGCAGGGCGGCGTGGGAATAGGTGCGGCGCTCGCGGATCTGCGGCAGGGGCCGCAACACGTCCTCCAGTTCGCGTGCGCCGCACAGGCCGCAGCCGCCACGGCCGGGCAGCAGGCGTCCGTTGGCCGGGTCCAGGCCGGCGGCAGGGGCCTCCGCGGCCACCGTCATCTGCAGCGCGATGCCTTCAAGCTGCGGGCGCACGTCGATCGACAGCAGCTGCGAAGGCGTGCTGATCAGCGCTTCGCCCAGCGAGAAGCCCAGCGCGAAGTCCTCCAGGTCGCACGGCGTGGCCATCATCACCGCGAAGGTGGCGCCGTTGTAGCGCATGGCGATGGGCACTTCCTCGGCCACCCCGTCGACCTGCGCCTGCCACCGCTCGCCACGCCAGCGCTGCAACGGGCGCTGGGTCGTGCCTGCGGGCGGCGGAGGGGGTGATGGGGGCGAATCAGGCATTCAGCATGTCCGGACGGGGGCAGGAAGGGAGTGGGCGATCCGCCTCGCCACGGAGCATAGCGCCGTCGCGGGGCGAGGGGCACGCCTGTCGCCCTGCGCTCAGCGCCGTGCAGCGGTTTCCTTGGCCAGCTGCGCGTCGAACCTCTTCTCGGCTTCATCCGCATATGCCTTGCAGGACAGTGCCTGGGCACCAGCGTTGCGACCGGCGGCATAGTTCCAGTGGCTGGCGCCCGGATGCGGGGTCAGCAGCAGGTCGCAGGGCAGGGCACGCACCGTGGCGAAGCTGCGCCGGTAGTCGTCGATCAAGCGTGGGTAGCGGGCGTTGCCCTGCAACTGGTAGCCCGGCGCGCTCAGGCTGTCGGCGTAGGCGATGCGTACCGGCAGGCCATCGCGGGTGTCGGTCCAGGTCCAGGCCGTGCTGCCGGGCGTATGCCCGGGCATGAAATGGGCGGTGAACGCGATGCCGCCGATCGAAACGACCTCGCCATCCATGACGATGCGGTCGGCAGTGACTGGCGGGAAGGTGATGTCGTTGCCGAAGTGCAGGTCATCGCTGCCGCCGCGTGCCAGCAGCACCGCCGATTCCGCATTGGCGGCCACGTGCGCGCCGGTGCGCCGCTTCAGTTCGGCGACCGGCCCGGCGTGATCGGCGTGGGCATGGCTGAGCAGGATCAGCCGCAGGTCCCGCGGCGCCACGCCGCGTGCCGTCATGTTGGCCAGAACATGGTCGGCCATCTGCGGCATGCCGCCATCCAGCAGCACCGCGCCCTGGTCGGTCTGTACCAGCAGGGCGGTGAGGTCCTGGGTACCGATCTGCCAGGTGTGGTCGGCAATCTGCAGGGGCGCCATCGGCTGCAGCCATGAGGCGTCCACGGTGTAGGCCTGCAGCTGCGGCAGCGGGGCGTCGGCGGCGGTGGCGTCGAGGGCGAGCAGCGTGGCGGCGAGGGCAAGGGATGACAGGCAAGGGTGCATGGGGGAAGCGGGGCCGGAAGGAGGAGGTGAAACTAGCACGCAGGCGCGGCCGGCCGTTTCGCGAATAACTCATGGCTCCGATAAGGCCCCGCCACGGAAGGCGGGGTGATTGTTCGCCGGGTATGGATTGTGAATCCACGTGCACGGGCTGGAGCGCAGAATCCCCCGCAGCTAGCCTGCCTGCAGGCGCAAGGAGGTGAACCATGCATGTGCTTCTGGTGATGGTGGGCGGCCTTGTGCTGCTGGGTGTATTCCTGTTGTTCGGGCATCTGTGGAGCGTGGGCACCTCGCAGCTGCCCACGGCCCTGCTGGCATTCATCGCCACCTGGCTGCTGGTGTCGGTGGCCAACATGTGGGTGGGCGTGAGCAGGGCCGGTTACGCCGTCCGCGAGGAACTGCCGATCCTGCTGCTGGTATTCGCCGTGCCGGCGTTGCTGGCCGGCTTCCTGTACTGGCGCCTGGCGCGCTGAAGGACACCCATGACGACACGACTGCGCCTGCCCGCACTGCGCCATCGCGACGGGCACCATGCCCGCGTGACCTACGAGGAACTGTTCTTCGATCTGGTCTATGTCTTCGCGGTCACCCAGCTCAGCCACCACCTGCTGCATCACCTGGATCTGGCCGGGGTGCTGCAGGCCCTGGTGCTGTGGTTCGCGGTCTGGCTGGGCTGGCAGTACGCCTGCTGGGTCAGCAACTGGTTCGATCCGCAGGCGCCGCGCATCCGGGCGCTTCTGTTTGCCACCATGCTGCTGGCGCTGCTGATGTCCTCGTCGATTCCCGAGGCCTTCGCCGGGCGCGCCTGGGTATTTGCGGCGGCTTACGCCACGATGCAGGTCGGGCGCACCGTGTTCGTACTGTTCGAGGTTGGCCGCCGCCACCCGCTGGCGCCGAACTTCCGTCGCATGCTGGCCTGGGTCAGCGTCTCGGCCTGCTTCTGGCTGGCCGGCGCCGCAGCCGAGGGCAACGCCCGTTTGGCGCTGTGGGCCGCTGCGGTGGCCTGCGAATATGTGTCACCGATGTTCGGCTTCGCGTTTCCGGGGCTGGGCCGCTCGCATACCCGGGAATGGACCATCGAGGGCGGGCACCTGGCCGAGCGCTGCCAGTTGTTCGTCATCGTCGCGCTGGGCGAGACGCTGCTGGCGACGGGGGGCGTGCTCAGCGAGGTGGACGACTGGAGCGGCGCGGTGGTCTCGGCGGTGCTGGCAACGTTCGCCGGCACCCTCGCCATGTGGTGGCTGTACTTCGGCATCTCCAGCCGCGATGCCACCGAGGCCATCACCCATGCCGATGACCCCGGGCGGATGGGCGCCAACTTCCACTACGTGCATGCCCTGCTGATCGCCGGCATCATCGCCACCGCCGTGGGCAACGATCTGGTCATGGTCCATCCGGGTGCCGCAGTCACCCCGCTGTATGCCACGGTGCTGGTGGCCGGTCCATTGATCTACCTGCTGGGCAGTGCGCTGTACAAGCGGGTGGTCTACGGGCGTACGCCGCGTTCCCACCTGATCGGGGCGGTGGCACTGGGGGTGCTGGGCATGGCGTTGCCGCAGACCCATCTGCTGGCCGCTGGCTGGCTGACCAGCGCGGTGCTGCTGGTGGTGGGATGGATGGACACGCGGTTGAAGCGGCGGCTGCAGCGCGCCTGATGCCGACTGTCAGCGCAGCGCTGCCGCCATCGCCGCGAGCTTTGCAACGGTGTTGAGATTGCGTGCGGTGCCCTGTGCCGCACAGGGAATCCGCAGGCGCGAGTCGGCCATGCCGTCGCCATAGTGCACGAAGAGCTCGCGGGTACCCAGCGCCAACTGCTCACCGCGCAGGCCGGTCACCCCGGCCAAGGGATCGGTGGGCAGTGCGGCATCCACGAACAGCGCGACCACGCGGTTGCCGGCAGCGTCCGGAAATGGATTGCGGGCCACGACGTCGGCCATCTCGCGGGCCGAGCGCACCAGCACGCCCACCGGCTTGCCAGCGTAGGCCTGCAGGCGCTGGGCCAAGGCCTGGCGCGCGCCGGCTTCGTCAAGCGCGCTGCGGAACACCACATTGCCGCTGGCGATGTAAGTACGGATGTCGGTGAAGCCGGCGTCCACGCACAGGGCCACCAGCTCAGCCATCGGCAGCTTGCCGGTCCCGCCGACATTGACCGCACGCAGCAGCGCAACATGCACGCTCATGGGGTGCCCACCTGCAGCCGGTCGTACAGGCGTACCAGGTCGACCAGAGTGCGCGCGCCCATCTTGCGCATCACCTGAGCGCGGCGCACCTTCACGGTGATCTCGCTGACACCCAGATCGGCCGCGATCTGCTTGTTGAGGCGACCCTGCACCACGCCGACGATCACCTCGCGTTCTCCTGCGTTCAACGACGCCCAGCGCTGCTGCAGCGCGGCCAGCACGTCGTCATCGCGCCGCCGCTGGCGATCGATCTCGATGCCCCTGTGGATGGCATCGAGCAGCTCCTGGTCACGGAAGGGTTTGGTCAGGAACTCGATGGCGCCATTCTTGATCGCGTTGACCCCCATCGCGATGTCGCCGTGGCCGGTGATGAACACCACCGGCAGCTGCAGGCCTTGGCTGGCCATCGTGCGATGGAATTCCAGGCCGCTCTGGCCGGGCATGCGCACGTCCAGCACCAGGCACGCCGGTGCGTCTTCCCGTTCGTGCTCCAGGAACGCCTGGATGGAGGCGAAGGCCCGGACCTGCAGGCCCATCGAAGCGAGCAGGTCTTCCAGTGCGGCGCGCACCGACGGGTCATCGTCAATCACGTGCACGATGGGGGCCGGGTCAGCAGCAGGTGCAGCGCGCTCAGGCATGGGACACATCCGTGGCGATCGGCAGGTCGAAGCGGAAACAGGCGCCGCCCTCTGGCGGTCGTTCCGCACGGATGTTGCCGCCGTTGGCTTCGATCATCGAGCGGCTGAGGCTCAGGCCGAGGCCGAGGCCGTGCGGTTTGGTGGTCCAGAAGGCGTCGAACACGCGTTCCGGGGCATCGGCGGGCAGGCCGGCGCCGCGGTCGCGCACGCTGAGGCTGGCGCGCGTGCCCTCGCGGCGGGTGAGCAGTGACAGGCGGCGATCGGCCACGGGGGCGGCGGCCATGGCGTCCACTGCGTTGAGGATCAGGTTGCCGATCACCTGCTGAACCTGCACGCGGTCGGCCTGTATCAGGGGCAGGCCCGGATCCAGCTGCAGGGCCACGGTCACGCCCTGGCGGTCCAGTTCGCTGCGCGACAGCGCCAGCATTTCCTCGGCGGCCTGGTTCAGGTCGAAGATCGTGCGTTGGGGGGCCGCGCCCTGGGTCAGGCCACGGATGCGGGCGATCACGTCACCGGCGCGATGCGCATCGGCGAGGATGCGGGCTACCGTCTGCCGTGCCCTGTCCACGTTCGGCGGATCCTGCGCCAGCCAGCGCTGGCAGGCCTCGGCACTGCTGGCAATGGCGGCCAGCGGCTGGTTCACCTCATGGGCGATGGAGGTGGTGAGCTCGCCAACGGTAGAAGCGCGGGCGACCCGCAGCAACCGGGCCTGTGCGTCCTGCACCGCGGCCTTGGCTGCCTCCATTTTCAATGCAAGGTACGTGGTGATGATGATCACCAGCATGCCGATCACCGAATTGACCAGGCCGATGCGATAGGTGCCAAAGCGGGTGAGGGCGAAGCTCAGGGCCGTGAGCGCGACGCAGGCAACGGCCAGGGTGATCAGCCCGCGCGCCGCCATCGTCCGCGAGGCGGCCAGAATGACCGCTGCGTAGAAACAGGCGGCCGCCACCGCGTAGTCGGTCACCGTATCGAGCAGGAAGATCGCCGCCATCACGACGATCAGGGCCAGCAGCACCAGCGGGCGGCGGGGCGACAGCGATGGCATCGGGACGGCTCCCTGGCGTGGGGTGAAAGGATAGCAAAGCCGCCATCGGTGGATGCCGACCCTGGTCGGCAGGCTCTTGTGCTGTGGGTGCCGGCTCCTGGTAGGTGCCGACCGTTGGTCGGCACAGCAATTGAATGGCGGGGGCGATGAGGGTTTGTGCCGACCAACGGTCGGCACCCACCAAAGCGATGCACGGCGCGTCCGGAGATCATGAGGTTGCCGGCCAGCGGCCCGCGCTACTCCTCCAGGCTGGCGTTCCAGAACCCCTGCAGCACACCGGGCGTGGCTGCCAGCGTGGCCAGCGCGGCATCCAGTTCAGCGCCGTCGACCGTGGTGGCATACAACACCGCTTCGATTTCCACGTCACGCTCACCGAATGGCCGCTGGTCCACCGCGCGCACCGGGTACTGCGCCCGCTCCAGCAACAGCAACAACTGGTCCAGCACCTCGGCCTGCTGCTCGCGCTGGCAGACCACATTGATCGCATAGGTGGCCTCGCTGAACGCTTCCGGTAGCGGCTGTCGCTGGATGCGGTTCACCAGCGGCCGCAACAGGGTGTTGGCGGCCAGCACGAACAGCGCCGCCAGCACCGCCTCCGGCAGCAGCTTGATGCCGGCGCACGCGCCCACCGCTGCCGATCCCCACAGCGTGGCGGCGGTGTTCAGGCCCGACACCTGCGCGCCATCTTTCATGATCGCGCCGGCACCCAGGAAACCCACGCCGGAGATCACATAGGCCACCACGTGCAGCGGCGACGGCGGGCCGCCGTACAGGTCATGGAAGCGCACGGCCAGGTCGACGAACACCGCCGCGCCCACGGCCACCAGGGTGTTGGTACGCAGGCCGGCGGTGCGTTGGCGCAGCTGGCGCTCCAGGCCGATCAACGTGCCCAGCACGAAGGCGACCGACAGGCTGATCAGCGAGCTGAGGGTCGCGCCGGCATTGAATGCCGGCAGGTTCGGATTGATGTCCATTCGGGTCCTCCCGGGTGCAGGGTGGCGGGGTTGCCGCCGGCGATAACGGTGGACCTGGAAGGTCCTGGATGACGTGGCCTGCAACGCATGGCCGGGCAGGATCGGGGTCGGCCACGGACGACCGCTGCCGATCAGGCGGAGCGCAGTGCCAGCACCGCCGGTGACCACGGCTGCAGGCGCAGGCGCTGGCTGCCGCCAGTGCACAGAGGCTTCATCGCGTCACGCAGTGGATGGGGCAGGTGGCGCAGCACGTTGATGCGCTCGCTGATCGGCAGCAGCGACAGGGCATCGGCCACCACGCGTGGCGAGCCCAATGACAACGCCCGCGCGAACATCACCGGTCCGTGCTGCAAGAGCTGGCTGCGCAGGCCGGCGACATCACGCTCAGCGATCAGGCGGCGGACGGTGATGGAAAGGATCGTGGTGGACATGGCGGTGATCTCCAGGCAGGCGGCGCCTGGCGACCCCCGTCACTCGGGCAGGGAACGCTGGGCAGGCGCCAGGGAATGGCGGGAAGCGGGCGTCGCGGGCGCGTCGCGCCCAGCAGGGTCGGGGTTCATCTGCGTCTCCATGAGAGGAGGGTGCCGGGCAGGGGTGCCTTGGCCGGTGGCAATTGTCCGCCACTGGATGGGGTCGTCCTAGAGGCCCGTGGGTTAGCCCGGCTATACGTGGGTATAGCCGGTGACGGCGACCCGGCAAGGTCAAGCATTCGAATTCGTTCTATGGAGGGAAGCATGGCGGACAGAGACCATGCACGATCTCTTTCACGGATTCATAACAAATGACCACGCTACGCCGTTCACTGCTGGCGATCTCGCTGTCCTCTGCCATTGCCGCCCTCCCGGCCATGGCCGCTCCATTGATCGCCGACGGCAACGTCGTGATCGCGACACCGGACACGTACGACACGGCCGGAGTCGGTGAACATGCGTTCCATGTGCTGAACGGTGGCGAGATCGATGCCAGGGCCAGGGGATTCCATCTGAAGACCGCTGGTGATGGTGCCTACGGTGTACGCGTCGACAGTGGTGGCATCGCCACGCTGGCGGGGACCTCGGAGTTCTCGCGCTTCAACATCGAGACTGTTGGCGAAGGCGCGACCGGCATCTCGCTCAGCAGCGGCACGTTGGATTCTGCGGCCATGATGATGGTCTATACCCAGGGCAGGAATGCGCACGGCATCCAGGCGGACGACGCCGACTTCTGGGTGGAGCACAGCCAGATGATCACGCAGGGCGAAGGCGCCCACGGTGTGCTCATGCAGGGATCGAGCACGGGCACCCTGGGCAGCATCATCCTCGTCACCCAAGGGAACGAGGCCACCGGGCTGAAGGTCGTCGACAGTACCCTCAACGTGATGGGGGGCGGCAGGATCGTCACTCAGGGCGAGCGCGCCCACGGCCTGGTGATCGAGGGGACCGGCGCCGTTGACCTTCAAGACAGCACGGTGACGGCAACGGGCGCCGATGCGTGGGGCGCGGTGATCGAAGACGCCGACCGGCTGTCGCTCGACAACGCCAGCATTACGGGCAACGCCGGCGGTGTCCGGGTGACGGCGGGCACCGATTCGACGCTCGCGCTGCAGCATCGATCCGAAATCTCCGGCGGCGCTACGGGCCCCGCCGTTTCCGTGGATGCCGACGTCGACGGGCGGTTCACCGTGGACCTTGATGCGTCCGTTCTGAAGGGCGACATCGTCTACACGCAGACGGATCTGGACGCAGGTCGCATGCCGCTGTCCAGCGTCCATGTGGCGCTGGGGAACGGCTCACGCTGGGAAGGAACGTCGTCCATCGTGGATACCCTGTCGATGCAGGGCAGCGAGTGGGCGCTGCACGGTGATGCCACGATCAAAGGCCTGCATGCCCGCGGCAACAGCCATCTGGAGGTGCAGTAGCATGTGCTGAACATCGACGGCAACCTCGATGTGCAGGACACCCACTTCACCATCGGCGTTGATCTTGGCGAGGATGCATCGCCGGGCGGCCGCGTGCGCGTGCGCGGCGACACGGCTGGCAATGGCAGCATCAGCGTGTCGCGACTGGATGCGAGCCGAGGTGGGCAGACCGTCGACGGTATTCCGCTGATCGAGGTCGAAGGCAATTCCCTGGCGGACTTTACCTTGGCTTCGCGCGCCGTCGCCGGTAGCTACGAGTACTTCCTGCACAAGGGGGGCGTTCCCGGCGGCGAAGGCAACTGGTACCTGCGCTCGGAGCTGCCGACCCTGCCGGACCCGTGCGTGACCGACCCCACGGCACCGGGTTGCGTGCCGGTTGACCCGGTTGACCCGGTTGGTCCGACCGACCCGACTGATCCGACCGACCCGACTGATCCGACTGATCCGATCGACCCGACTGATCCCACCGACCCGATCATTCCGGTGGATCCGGTCAATCCCATCGTGCCACCGCAGCCGGTGCTGCGCCCGGAAGCGGGTGCCTATCTTGCCAACCAGTCCGCCGCGCTGGGCATGTTCAGTCATCGCATGGCGGACCGGCAGGGAGCCTTGGCCAGTGAAGATGCCCGCGCCGCGTGGGCGCGCATCGGCCGCCAGCAGGCCGATTTCAGCGCGGTCGGCGGCCAGCTTTCGGTGGACGGCAACACCTCGGTGCTGCAGATCGGCAGCGACCTGGCACGTGTTGGCACTACCGCCTTCGGCGTAATGCTGGGCAGTGGCCGCGCCGACAGCGTGGCGACCTCCGCATTGACCGGCTACCGCGCCAAGGGCAGGGTGCAGGGCAATGCCGTGGGTGTCTACGCCACCTGGCAGCAGAACGCCGGCGAGGGCGCCTATGTCGATGCCAGTGTCCAGCATGGCCGCTTCCGCAACAGCGTGCATGGCGAAGGCCTGCAGGTGGAACGCTACGATTCGCGCGTGAGCAGCGCCTCGCTGGAAGGCGGCTATACCCTGCCGGTGTGGAGCAGTGCGGCAGCCCGCCTGTACGTGCAGCCGCAGCTGCAACTGTCGTACAGCCGTTATGGCGCCGACCGCCATGTCGAGGACAACGGTTCGGTGGTCACCAATGCCGATGACGGTAGCCTCAGCGGCCGCGCGGGTGTGCGCGTATTCGGTCATGCCACTGGAGGCATCAACCGGGTGCAGCCGTTTCTGGGCCTGAACTGGCTGCGCAGCAGCACCGCGCATCGCCTGCAGTTCAATGGCGACGCCTTGTCGGCCGACCTGCCGCGCAACCGTTACGAAGCCCAGGCCGGTGCCGAGCTGCAGCTGGGCGAGCGTATCGACGCATGGGGAGGCATGAGCGTGCAGCGGGGTGAACAGGGTTACCGCAACGTGGGCGCCCAGGTGGGCGTGCGGCTGGCCTGGTAAACCCGGCCGGCCTGCCGCGTGCGAACACCGGCCAGGGGCACATCAGCGATGCGCCCCTGGCTGCGGTGAACCTAGCGACAGCCGCATGACCCGAACGGAATCGGGGAGGGGGGCTTGACGCTTTCGGCTCGACTCGAAGGAGGGGCCTCTGCACGCAGCGTCCCGGTGTCCTTCTTTGCTGGCGGTCTACGTCACGGATTGTGCGGAATACGAAGAGACGTTGCTCCGGGAGGCGTTGCTCTGGAAATAGACTGGCGTCCACCAGACAGACCCAGGGCCATCAATGAAGACTTCGACTCTGCATCTTCCCGAGGGGATATCCCTGACTGTTCGCGAGCCCGGAAATGGCCCGTCAAGGCCCGTCATCATCATGTGCCATGGCTTCTGCGGCATCAAGGACCTGCTCCTTCCAGACTTTGCCGATGCCTTTGCGAAGGCAGGATTTGTGACCCTCACGTTCGACTATCGGGGCTTTGGAGACAGTGACGGTGAGCGAGGCCGGCTTGTGCCTGCGATGCAGATCGAGGACATTCAATCTGTCATCAAGTGGGTTCGCGCACGTTCGGATGTGGACAGTACGCGGATCGCGCTATGGGGCACGTCGCTGGGTGCAGGGCATGTCTTCGGGGCGGCTGCGAAGGACGGCGGGATTCGCTGCGTGATCAGTCAGCTGGGCTTCGCGGACGGCGAGGAGGTGGTGACCGGACACATGAGCGATGTTGAAAAGGCGGCATTTGTGGCAACGCTGGACAAGATGGCTGAAAGGAAAGCCACGACCGGCAAGGAAATGTTCGTAGGCATCACCAAGGTGCTGAACGATGCCGAATCGAAGGCATTCTTTGAAGAGAACAGGGAGAAGCATCCAAAGATGGATGTCAAGATTCCGTTCCTGACGGTCCGCGAGACCCTGAACTACAAGCCTGCCCTGGCGGCCGCGCGGGTCACCTGTCCAACGCTGGTGGTGATTGCCGGCCAGGATCGCGTGAATCCCCCTGCGCAGGGGCGCGCCCTGTTCGATGCGGTTGCCGCAGACGAGAAGACGCTTTACCAAGAGCCGGGGGCGCGCCACTACGATGCCTACAGTGGCGAGTACTTCCACAGGATCATCAAGATCCAGATCGAATGGCTCAGGGCACATCTCTAGCTCCACGTCTCCGCCCGGAAGTGCAGCAGGTAACCAGCAGGCAGGGTTACGGCTGTCGTATGACTGCTTGCGGGGTGAGATGCATGTCGAAGGCGATTTCGTCATGGTCACCTGACCAGGACGGGCGCGCGATTGCAGGGCAGGAAGCTGCCCTGCGCTTCGTAATCAGTTGCCCGCAGTAACAGGGTCCGCGAAGTCGTCGGTGGCCCGCACCAGCGCATCCACCGTGGCCGGCTCGTTCGCGCTGTGGCCGGAGGTCACCATCTCCAGCCGCGCCTCCGGCCAGGCCTTGGCCAGGTCCCATGCGCTGCGCGGCGGGCAGATGATGTCGTAGCGCCCTTGCACGATCACGCAGGGCAGGTGGCGGATGCGATCAACGTTGCGCAACAGCTGGTCCGGTTCCAGGAAGATGCCGTTGCGGAAGTAGTGCGCTTCGATGCGGGCCTTGGCCAGTGTGTCCAGCGGATCATCGGTGGATCCGGCATCCACATCGTGCTGCAGGGTGGCCGCATTGTCCTCCCAACCCAGCCAGGCCTGTGCGGCTTCGATGCGGGTCGCCTCGTCCGGGCTGTCCAGCCGCGACCAGTAGGCCGCGATCATGTCGCCACGCTCGGCTTCCGGGATGTAGGCCTCGTAGCGGTCCCAGCGCTCCGGGAAGATCCAGCGTGCACCACCGTCGGCCTCGGCGAACCAGCGGTTCTCGATCCCGCGCCCGAGGAACACGCCGCGCAGGATCAGCCCGGTGGCGCGCTGCGGGTGTGCCTGCGCATAGGCCAGCGACAGCGTTGAGCCCCAGGAGCCGCCGTACACCAGCCAGCGCTCGATGCCGAGGTGCTCGCGGACCTTCTCGATGTCGGCGACAAGGTCCTGCGTGGTGTTGTCGCGCAGCTCGCCGAACGGCGTGGAACGGCCGCTGCCGCGCTGGTCGATCAGCACGATGCGGTAGCGCGCCGGGTCGAAGAAGCGGCGATGGGTAGGTGAAATGCCGGCGCCCGGGCCACCGTGCAGGTGCACCACCGGAATGCCATCAGGCGTGCCGCATTCTTCGACATGCAGCGTGTGCAGATCGCTCACCTTCAGGATGAACTCGCGGTAGGGCTTGATGGCGGGGTACAGCGTGCGCATGGCGGGCGTCTCACAAGCAGGGGCGGCCAGCATAGCGCTCCGCCTGCGCCGTCGGCAGTGAACGCGCTCCACGGTGCTTCATGAACGGTGACAGAGCGCCTGTTCGGGCTTCTGCGGACTCTCGCCGTTGTCCGATGCCTGTGTGCCCTCACCGTGAAGATCCTGAAATCTCCCCATCCAGGAATCGTACGGAATGAAGAAGCACATTGTCCCCCTTGCCATCGCAACCGCCTGCCTGGCTGCACCGTTGTCGGCGAGCGCTGCGGATCGGGAGGGCCTCTACGGATTCGCAGGCATGGGCATGACGTCCATCGATGCGGAATTCTCCACGGGCGGAGATCGCCGCGATCAATCTGCGAACGGAACCACGGTGCTGGCCGGCGCCGGCTATCGCATGTCGCGCCACCTTGCCGTCGAAGCAGACGCGCATTCCATGGTGCGCAAGGCGGATCTCGGGGCGCTGGGCCGGGTTGCAAGCTACGGCGTGCGCGGCTCGGTCGTGGGCATTGTTCCCATTGGAGAGAAGGTCGAGCTGTTCGGCAAGGTGTCCGTTGGCGCGGAACGGACGCGCTGGGGCGCGGGCAGTGACAAGGTATCTCGCAACGCTGCGACCACCGTGAATCTCGGTACGGGCGTGGGTGCGCGTTACTGGCTGTCACCGAATACCGGGATCAGCCTGGGTATCGATGCGGTGCCGGGCATGAAGATCAATGGTACGCGTGGCCGTGGCGAGCTGTCCGGGGCATCCGTCGGTGCCGGCGCGCAACACCAGTTCTGAACGGGTTGTAGTCATTGGCAGGGCGGCTGCGCCGTCCTGCCGTCCCGTGGAAAGCGGGCACGCCATTTCGGCCGTTACCAGATGGCGGCCCTGTCCTTGTCCGGGCGCACCATGGCTGCCCCTGGCGTGCACGCGAAGGCGGCCGCGAATGCCGGCAGATTGCCTGGCGCGGCAATGGCGCGGAACCGGTTCGGTGCGTGGGGATCCATCGCCAGCAACATCCGGGTGATTTCCGGGGCCTCCTTGCTCCGCCACAGTGCCGTCCAGCTGTAGAAGAAGCGCTGATCGCGCGTGAGCCCTTCAACCATGGGATCAGCGCGACCTTCCGAGGCCATCTGCAAGGCATCGTATGCCGTCGCCAGGCCCCCCAGGTCGGCGATGTTCTCGCCCAGCGTCATCTGCCCATTCACCGGCTGGCCATCAATGCGGTACTCGTTGAACTGGCGGACCAGCGTGTCCCCCAGCGACTTGAAGTGCTGGGCATCCTGCTCCGACCACCAGTTCTCCAGCCGCCCGGTCGCGCTGAAGCGGCTTCCCTGGTCGTCGTAGGCATGCAGCAGCTCATGGCCGATCACGGCACCGATGGCGCCGTAATTGACGGCATCATCGGCATCCACGTCAAAGAACGGCGGCTGCAGGAGGGCGGCGGGGAAGGTCAGCGCATTCAATGTTGGGTTGAACGACGCATTGACGTCCTGGGGATTCAGTGCCCACTGCTGTGTGTCCACCGGCTGGCCAATCCGGGCCATGGCCTGGCGATGACGGAATGCCATCGCCTCGTGCAGGTTGCCAAGGTAGCTGTCACGGCCGGTCTGCAGGCCATCCCAGTCGCGCCATGTGTCGGGGTGGCCAATATTCACGCTGAAGCGTTCCCATTTGGCGAGCGCCTGGGCCCGTGTGGCTTCGCTCAACCATTCTGCGCCGGCAAGGCGGTCCCTCAACGCGGATGATACGTCGTGCACCAGCACTTCCATCCGCGCCTTGGCTTCAGGCGGGAAGGCAACATGGGCATACAACTGCCCAAGCGCCTCACCCGCAGCGCCGTTGACACCCTGCAGGACCCGCTTCCAGTGCGGTTGCATTTGCTTGGCACCCATCAGCGTTTTGCCATGGAAGTCAAAGGCCTGCTGCGCGAAGGCGTCACCCAGATGCGGCGCGGCGCTGTCCAGCGTGCGGAACCGCAGATAGGCGCGCCACGCCTCGACGCTGGTGTCGCTGAGCGCCCGGCTTGCTTCCTGGTGGAATGCAGGCATGGACAACGAGAACATCTCCGGGGCCGGAACGCCCTGTGCATCGAAGAAGGCGGCCCAGTTGAATCCAGGCGTCAGCGTATCGGCCTGGGCCAGCGTGACCGGGTTGTAACGCAGCGCGTAGTCTTTGGACAGTTTCGCGCTGCTGGTCGACGCCTTGGCGAGGCGCTGCTCAAGGCCGATGGCCTGCTTGGCCATCTGCTGTGCCGTGGCCTGGTCCAGGCCGGACAACGTGAACAGCCTGGACGCATGGGCGGTATAGGCCTGGATCAGATCCGGATTGGCATAGGCGGAAGGATCGGGGAGGCCAAGCCCGCCCTGCGTCGCGTAGGCGATCATCCTCTCCGGGTCGTTGAGATCCGGGGACACCTTGAGCTCGAAGAGGACGTTGCGGCCCTGCGCCGCGCGGCTGTGCAGGAACTGGATGATGGCGTCCCGGTCAGGCAGCGCGTCGATCGCCGCCAGCTCCTCCGCCAGCGGTGAGATGCCCTGCGCGTTGCGGGTCCCGGTATCCATGCCGGTCAACCACAGGTCCGTCAGGATCTTCTCGACGGGGCTGGGATCGGCAACGCGGGACGCCTGTTCCAGCAGTTGCCTCTGGACGCCTTTCGAACGCGCGTCGAGCATGGAAAACGCCGTCCAGTACACCTGATCGGCCGGAAGCGCGGTGGTTGCCAGCCATTTTCCATTGGTGTGAGCGCCGAAGTCAGTGCACGCGTCAACGCCTGCATCGATGTCGGTGCGGAAGAAGCGGTTGTATGCCGGCAGCGCACTCTCATCGATCGCATAGGTGCCGCTGAACGCGGGGGCAGGGCCTGGGGCAACAGCGCCGCTGCCGGCGCTTCCGCAGCCGGCCAGGCTCACCGCGATGGCCAGGGTCAGGACGATTCGGCGGGGGGGGGATGACATGCAGGGGCTCCCGAAAAAGACTGAAAGGGGTAAGGGGTGCCACTACCGTAGAAGCGCGTCGGAACCGCGCTGTGTAGGACGTGTACGGGTTCGGTGGGCCGCGTACCAGGCATTCAGCGGCGCGCCAGCTTTGGCTACCGCGCGCCTGCCGAACAGGCGCCTGGCGCGGATCGCAGATGGCGGCACAGCTGCATCCAGCCTGAAAGCAGACACGTTCGACGGGCAAATGCGTCAGGAATCACCCTGCATTTGGACATCGTCCTACATCAGCGTCCGCTGCCACCTTCCATGCTGGCACTCCCCCTCGACAGGACGCGTCACCCGCGCCCATCCCATGCCATCCGCATCCCCGTCCATCGCCGAATCGCTGCGTCAATCGCGCCCTCACGCGGCGGTGGCCGGTGCGGGCGAGCTGCTGGCGCTCAAGCGATATCCGCGGCGCCTGATGCTGGCCTGCGGGGCAGTGCTGAGCCTGCTGTCCATCAGCGTCCTGATCACGCTGATCGTGGTGCAGGTCAATGCCTACGAAGCCCGCCGCATCGCCGAGTTCCGCCGCGCGCACAACGCGCTGCAGATCCAGCTGGGCCGCCAGGATGCCAGCTACGAGCGGCTGGCCAACATGGCCGAGTACGCATGGGGCCGCAACCTCGCCCTGGGCCAGCTTGATGCCGATGCCATGCGCCAGGCCTACCTGCAGGGCGGGCAACGCCTGGTGGTGGTGGCCGACGACAGCAGCCAGCCGCAGATGGCCCTGGGGCTGTCGACCGATGGCTGGGCCCCGCAGAAGCTGCAGCGCTACCTGGAACTCAGCGCAGCGGTATCGCTGATCCAGCGCCTGACCACCACGGCCAATGAGGGCGAGCCTGCCGGCGTGTCGTACTTCTTCGATCCCAGTGGGCAATACCTGTCGCTGGACCGGGGCCTGACCGAGCGCGGCCTGATCGATGCGCTGGCGGCCCCTTCGCGCAGCGAGGTGTTCGAGCATCTGCGCGCCCCTGCGCAGTTGCTGGCGCCCGCCTCGCGCCATGACCAGGTTCCGCTGCTGGAAAGCGTGTCCCACGCCGCGCTGCCGAGGCGCAGCTTCGGGCGGCATCCCGTCACGGGAGAGGCGTCGCTGGTGTCGGTGTTCCACGCCAACGAGGGCGATCGTCCCATTGCCACCTTCGTCGCCTACGAACCCATGTCGCGGCTGGAGGAGCTGCTTGCGCGCAACAGCCAGGGGCACCTGGCACTGCTCGACCGTGATGGCCTGCGGGTACTGGCGGCCAACGCACCGGATTCGGATCAGGCGCTGAGCATGGGCGACAGCGACTGGGTGCTGCTCGGGGATGCCACCCGCGCACGCTTCCATAACGGCCGGTTCACCCTGGCCCTGGCCGTGGCCGGCACCCCGTGGACCCTGGTGGAAACCTATCGCTGGAACGACATCCTGCGTGGTATTGCGCCGATGCTGGTAAGCAGCGGCGCGATGGTGCTCGCGGCACTCGCGTTGTTGTGGTTCCTGCTGCTCTGGCTGCATCGCCGCATGTACAGCCCCGCGCTGCGCCAGGTCAAAGCCATCTATGCCCGCGACCGCCGCCTCCGGCTTCTGCTCGATCACGTGCCGGTGGGGGTGGGGCTGATGGATGCGCGCACCGGCGACATCCAGGACTGGAATGGCCCATTGCAGCGGATGGACCGCGCCACCGGTGCACGCCTGTTGCCACAGCTGCGCGAGGCCGTGTTGAAGGCCGAGCTTGGCCAGGGGGCGCAGATCATCGAAGGTGACCTGCCCTTGGCCGCCGACCCCGCCGGCAGGATGTTCCACCGCACACGCATGATCGACGGCGGCGACAGCTGGCCGGGCGGCGTGCTGTTGATGGTGGCCGATGTCAGCGAGCACGAGCAGGCCGTGCACGCCGAGCGCGTGCAACGGCTGGCGGCCGAGGCCTGCAGCCAGGCCAAATCGAATTTCGTGGCGGCAATGAGCCATGAGATCCGCACGCCGCTGCACGGCATCATCGGCCATCTGGAACTTCTCTCGCGCGGCCGGCTGGCACCGGAACCCCGTGAGCGGGTGCTGCGCCTGCGGCAGTCGGCGGATTCGCTGATGGATGTCATCACCGATGTGCTGGACCTGTCCCGCATCGAATCCGGCCAGTGGGCGCTGCACCCGGAGCGCTTCTCGCCGGTCGCCATGCTCGAACGCGTGGCCCTGCTGTATGCGCCGGTCGCGCAGGCCAAGGGGCTGCAGCTGGATTGCGTGGTCGACCCGGACGTGCCTGCCGCGGCTGTCGCGCCGATGGCCGCCATCGAACGGGTGTTGCGCAACCTGGCCAGCAACGCGTTGAAGTTCACGGCCTCCGGACGGGTCCAGCTGAGCGTGTCCTGCCCGCGCACGGAGGGTCCGGCCCGCCTGCGCATGCAGGTGACCGATTCGGGCATCGGCCTGGGTGCGGCCGAGTGCGAGCGCCTGTTCCAGCCCTTCGTCCAGGCCGATACCAGCATCCCGCAGCGCTTCGGGGGTTCCGGGCTGGGCCTGGCGCTGTGCCGCCAACTCAGCGAACGCATGGGCGGGCGCATCTGGGTGGAGAGCACGCCGGGCGTGGGCAGCCGCTTCATGTTCGAAGTCCCGTTGATGGGCATTCCCAGCGAACGGCCGGTGGTGCCGCTGCAGGGGCATCAGCTTGCGCTGCTGGCACCGGCGGGCGCGTGGCGCGCCGAACTGGAACGCCGGCTGCGCCAGTGGGGGGCGCAGGTGCACCTGGCGGTGCCGGGTGAGGGCTGCCCCCCGGTGACGGCGGTCGTACTGTTCGAACCTTCTGCACCGGAACTGCAGCGCTGGTCCCGGGGCCGTGGCCCGGTCGTGAAGGTGTGCCGGGAAGGCCCGCTGCGACCGGTCTGGTGTGGCCCGGTCGCCACGGTCTCCTGCTATGCCAGTGACGCGCTCTATCAGGCGCTGCAGGGCGCCATCGATCAGTCCACGCCATATCTGACGCCAAGTGGCGCAATCGGATAAATTGCATGCACCCTCCCATCAGGATCAAGGTCGTGACAGGCTCGGATGCAGCGCATGACCCGAACGCGTCGGGCGTGGCCACGCGCCTGGATGACCTGCGCAAGCTGCGCCGCAGGCTGTTGTTCGGTGGTGGCGCCCTGATCACCGTGCTGGTGCTGCTGGCGGCCATCGTCAGCTCGATTGCCGACGTGGAGGAGTCTCATGCCCACGAGCGGCAATCATTCAATGAAGCGCGTGCGGCGATCGATTACTACCTGTACCAACGCGACCGTGCCTACGCCGCTACCATCAACGGCAATGATGTGCTCTGGCGCGACCAGCGCGCCGCATTGGTGCAGGCCGGTACTCCGCTGGCTGAGCGCTTCCAGGCCCAGGGGCAGGAGGTTGTGGTGCGGGCCGAAGGCCGCACCGCCGTGCCGTGGCTGGTGCTGGGCGCGCGGGACAATCCACTGCCGCCCGACGAGCTGAAGGCCTATCTCGGGATGATCGACATCTACTCGGCCTACACCGCCGACTCGATCACGTCGCAGGAGTCACCTGGCCCGGTGGCGATGTACGCGTATGAACCGCAGGGGCGGTTGCTGGCGGTCTCCAATGTGCGCGACGAGGCGCAACTGCTGCAGACGTTGGGCGTGGCGACCCGCCAGCAGGCGTTTGCCCGCCTGCTGCGTGATGAAGCGCAGATCCGGCGGCTGTCGCCGCGGCCGGGCCCGATCCGGGCCGCTTCGCGGGAAGGCCGGCTGTTGTCGCGCTATGGCGTCAACCCCCTCAATGGCCAGCCATCGCTGGTGGGCATGGTCACCATGGCCGAGGGCACCACGCCGTACTTCCGCAGGGTGGTGTTCGAGTCGATCGACAACGTCAAGGCCCGCCTGGCCTCGCGCCAGCAGGGCCGCTACCTGATGCTGGCCAGCGATCACAGCGTGGTACTGGCGACCGGCGGGCTGTCGGGCCAGGAACAGGCACTGCTGTCCAGCGCGGCCGGCAATGTCGAAGCCGGTACGCCGACGCGCCGCTACGCGCAGGGTCGCTTCATCCTGACCAGCACCCTGCCGGGCGTGGACTGGACGCTCAACCACGTCTACGACTGGCGCGACGTCTGGGCAGTGCAGGGTCCGTACCTGCTGGCGCGATCGATCAGCGCGGTGCTGATCATCGGCCTGCTGTGGTGGCTGCTGCGGCGCATCGACCGCCGGGTGTTCACCCCGGCATTGGCCGATGCCGCCCGCGTCTACGAGAGCGAGGCCCTGAGCAGGACCATCCTGAACACCGCCCCGGTGGGGCTGGCGCTGCTGGCGCGCGACACCGGCAACCCACTGCTGCAGAACGATGCCGCGCGTGAACTGGTCGGCGCTGCCGCTGACGCGCCGGTGCCGCTGTACGCGCGGCTGGCCGAGCTGGGGCGCAGTGCCGCGGCCGATGACGTGCTGGAACTGCACTGGTCGCCTGACGACCAGGCTCACGGTACCCAGCTGCAGGTCAGCATCGCCCAGGCCAGCTACCGCGACCAGGCGGTCTGGGTCTGCGCGCTGAGGGACGTGACGGCACAGGCCGAACTGGAAGAGAACCTGCGCCAGGCACGCGAGGACTCCGAGGCGGCGCGGCAGTCGGCCGAGGCCGCAAACCGGGCCAAGTCGGCCTTCGTGGCCACCATGAGCCATGAGATCCGCACCCCGCTCAACGGTGTGCTCGGCCATCTGGAACTGCTGGCGCGCTCGCCCTTGCAGCCTGGCCAGCGCGAGCGGCTGGACCGTATCCGCTTCTCGGCCGATGCGCTGATGGGGATCATCAGCGACGTGCTGGACTTCTCCAAGATCGAAGCGGGCCAGCTGGATGTGGAGCCGATCCCGTTCGCACTGCGCCCCTTGATCGAGGGCGTGGCACTGTTGTTCGCACCCGACGCGCTACGCAAGGGGGTGCGCCTGTATTTCACGGTGGAGACCCCGCCGGGCTTGGCCTGCGTGGGCGACATGCATCGCATCCGCCAGATTCTCACCAACCTGGTGGGCAACGCGGTGAAGTTCACCGAATCCGGGCGCATCCTGTTGCGTGCCACCCTGGAAGAGACCGCCGGCCAGCGCACGCTGCTGCGGATCCAGGTGGTCGACTCCGGCATTGGCATGAACCCGGAACAGGCCGCGCAGTTGTTCCAGCCTTTCCAGCAGGCCGATGCCAGCGTATCGCGTCGCTATGGCGGCAGCGGGCTGGGCCTGGCCCTGTGCCAGCAGCTGGCCCGGGCGATGGGCGGGCAGGTATCGGTGGAAAGCACCGAAGGGGTCGGCAGCAGCTTCACGCTGCTGCTGCCGGTGCGCACCGAAGCGCTGGTGCCCGCACCCGCGCAGCCGCTGCACGGGCGCGCGGTCACCGTGCTCTCGACCACGCCCGAATGGCGCGGCGAAATGGAGCGACTGCTGGCGGCGTGGGGGGCGGTCACCACCGTGCTCGACCAGCCGCAACCGGATGTGCACGGCGACGTCCTGCTGATCGTCGGCGACCATCGGGCCTGGGCAGCGGAAGAAGAACAGCGGTTGATGCGTGCGCATGCGCGCACGGTATATGCCCACGCGCAGGGCCCGCTTGCCGCAGAGATGCGCGGCGATCGCATTGAAGTGAGCAGCTACGCCAGTGACGCGCTGCTGGAGGCATTGGGCAGCGCAGAGCGCGCATCGGCACCGGTGCCCGGGCCGGTGCAGGCTGCTCCGACCCACTCGAGGGGCCGCGTGCTGCTGGTGGAAGACAATGCCGTGAACCGGGAGCTGATCCAGCAGCAGCTGGAGGAGCTGGGCTTTGCGGTGGACGCGGCAGAGCAGGGTGAGGCCGCACTGGCACTGTGGCAGGATGGCCTCTACCAGGCCGTGCTGACCGACATCAACATGCCGGTGATGGATGGCTATGCACTGGCGCGCGAACTCCGGCGTCGCGGCCATTCGCTGCCGATCCTGGCGATCACGGCCACCGCCCTGGCCAGCGAGCGCGAGCGCTGCCTGGCCGCAGGCAT
The DNA here is from genome assembly GCF_001676385.1 of Stenotrophomonas maltophilia. Taxonomy (GTDB): domain Bacteria; phylum Pseudomonadota; class Gammaproteobacteria; order Xanthomonadales; family Xanthomonadaceae; genus Stenotrophomonas; species Stenotrophomonas maltophilia_J. The sequence goes on from NZ_LYVJ01000004.1 coordinate 41,082, forward strand.
CGATGATCTGCTGCTGAAACCCTTGAACCTGGAACGGCTGGAAGCGGGCCTTTCGAAGGTGCCTGCGGAGCCGGCGCAGCCCCCCCAGGCGCCGGCCACCGCCCCGGTGCGGCCCACCGTTTCGGCGGCTATCCGCCGCATCTTCGTCGAGACCGGCGACAAGGACCTGCTGGCCATCGCCGAGGCGCGCGCAACCGGGAATGGACAGCATCTGCTGGAGCGTGTGCACGCCTTCAAAGGCGCGCTGCAGATGCTGGGCGAGAAACGTCTGGCCGCGCAGTGCGGTGTCATCGAACTCTCATTGCGTGACGGCGAGGACGTTGATGCGGACGCGCTCGATGCGCTGCACGCCGCGTTGCGGGACTGCCTGGACGCGTATCGCCGCGACCTGGAGCCGCCGCCGTGACCCTGTCCGCGCCCCCCTGGCGCCGCTCAGGCGCTCTTCAACCCCAGGTCCACCGCGAAGGTATGCAGCTCGGCATCGCTCTCGATGCCCAGCTTGCGCATGGCATTGATCTTCTGCGTGCTGACCGTCTGCTTCTTGCGGTCCAGCTTCCGCGCGATCTCGGCCACGCTCAGGCCGGAAATGAACAGCGCCACCACTTCCTGCTCGCGCGGGGTCAGCGCGGTCACGCGGCGGCGCTCCTTGCGCTTGAGCAGTTCCGCAACTCCCGGCGACAGGTAGCGACGGTGCGCATAGACCGCCATCACCGCCGCCTGCACATGCTGCAGGTCATCGCCCTTGCTGACGATGCCGGGTACGGCGCGGGCGTCGAGCTGGTGCAGCAGGGCAGGTTGGTCCAGGCCGGTCATCACCACGACGCGCAGCTGCGGGAAATGCGCATGCAGGTAATCCAGCAGCGCCAGGCCGTCGCCATGCAGCCCCCCCGGCATGGCGTAGTCGGTCACCAGCACATCACAGGGCTCGCGCTGCAGCAGCTCGACCAGTTGCGTGGAATCGGCCACCGCACCAATGCAATGCAACGCCGGCGCCTCGTCCAGCGCGCTCTGCACCCCCAGCCGGATCACCGGGTGATCGTCGGCAAGTGCAACGCGAATGGCCAGCTGGGTCATGGAATCGGGTGTCCGGTCAGTTTCAGTAGTACGAACCGCTTCAAGGAGAACGCAGCATGAGCATCCGCATCGTCATCGCCGATGACCATCCCGTCATTCTGGCCGGCATAAACGAAGCGCTGGGCAGCGAGCCGGGCATCAGGGTGATGGCTACCGCCGAGGATTCTACGGCATTGGTCGACGCATTGAGCAAGCTGCCGGTGGATGTGGCCGTCACTGATTTCTCGATGCCGGGCGGCAAATATGGGGACGGCGTGGCGCTGATCGGCTTCCTGCGTAGGCGCTTTCCCAGGGTGCCGCTGGTGGTGCTGACCGGTGTGGGCGGCCGGCAAGTGCTGGCCGGCATCCGCAAGGCCGGGGTGTCCGGCATCGTGGCCAAGGCCGACCCGGCCGGGGAATTGGCCGCGGCCATTCGCGCTGCAAGTGCAGGCAATGCCTATCTGTCGCCTGACATCCAGCAACAACTGGCGGGCGAGGTCGATGGCACCGAGGCCGCACTGACCAAGCGTGAGGCCGAAGTGCTGCGGTTGCTGGCCGAAGGCCTGAGCCAGACCGAGATCGCTGCCCAGTTGCAGCGCAGCCGGCAGACCATCAGCACGCAGAAGAGCTCGGCGATGCGCAAGCTGGGCCTGCGCCGCACGGCCGAGATCTTCGAATATGCGGTGCGCACCGGCGTGGTCTCCGCTTCGCAGGCCATGCGCGGGCGGCGGGTGGATGATGAGACGCCGACGTGATGCGGCCGCCATATGGGCATCGTCCGATGGAAATGCCAGAGCAGGGGCCTAGGGTGGGAAGGCCTATCGATGAATCCCACGGAGCCGCCGTGCCCGCCTCGCTTGACGTGCGAATCGCCTCCCTCATGTCTCGTTTCTCGCAGCTCACGCCGGTGGGGCAGAAGCGTTTCATGGAGCTGCTCAATGCGTACTTGTACGCCTCGCCGTCACAGCGCCGGCAGTTGCGGCGGAATTGGCAGGCCATCAGCAGCGATGACATAGGTGATCTCGATCTGGCGGGTGAAGATAGCGTGAAAAAATCGAACTAGTCAGACAGATTGGGCTGCGCGCTGACGGCATTCTTGGCCACGTCGCAGCTCGGGCCGTCGGAACGGGTGATAGCGGCATCCATTCCATCGAGCTATTGCATGTCCAACATCAAGACTAGTTCCTTCCGCCTTGCCGCCGCCCTGGCGGCCTCCCTGGTGTCATTCGCCGCGTCTGCGACCGAGGCCGATCTATCGCCACCCTTGAATGGCGGCAGCGGTGATATGCCCTCGGGCTACAGCCAGTTGAACTTCTTCATTGGTGACGGCTATTGGGCGCCGGAACTGCGCCTGCCGGTGGCGCCGTCGGCCAACGACCGCGTGATGGCGGATACCGTGGCAACCTTCGGCGCGCGGTTCAGGCTGGATGACACAGCATTCGCCGTGGCCGGCGGCATTGCGTTCAACAGCCCTGATACGCTGCGCTTTGCCTGGAGTGAGGGCGCCAGAAAATGGGATCTGTTGCCAGGAGGCAAGGCGCGTGTCCTTATCGGTCCAAATCGCCCGGAAGATCGCGTGCCGGCGTCGAACCACGCGCTCACCCAGTACACCATGGAAAATGGTCGTCATGCAGGCATCCTGCACCTGCCTGCATGGGCGCCGGAGCACGCGCTGCTGTCGGTGTCCAATCGCGCCCAGTGGGGCACCACGATCGTTGCCGACGGGGTGCCGTTTGAGCAGCGGGCATGCAAGGGCGGCCAGGACTGCACCTTCATTTTCGACGGCACGAAGCAGCAGTGGTCGAAGCTGGAAAAGCGTGATGTCATTCGACCGATGGCCCAGCTTCCGTTCCCGTCTGCCAGCCGGGTCAACGTTGTCACGCGTGCCGTTGATGTCCATCCGCTGGAGATGACCCTGCCGGCCATGGCCGTGCACGGTGATGTGTACACCTTCCTGCATACCCATCCCAACGATACCTATCAAGTGATGCCGGCTCACACCAGCATGACCACAGCGCTGGTGTTGCCTGAAGGACAGGAAGTTCGCTTCCGCTTCAACCGGCCGATGACCCGCTGGGAAAAGATCGACTAAGCGCTCTTAGGTAACTGACTACCCGCTTGCATGGTCGCTCCGCCCTGGGGTGGCCATGCCGTGCATTTCCGGAAATAGAGAGAACTGAAATGAACAAGAACTTCATCCTGCTCGCCGCAATGATATGCGGGGGATTGATGTCCACCGAAGTCTGCGCTGCTGATGCCGCACAGGGCCACTACGCAACGATCCGCGTGACCGACGCGCATCACCAGGCTCGCAACATGGATGCCAGTGCGCGCCCGGGCATCGGCCAGTTCGTGGCGGGCGACCAGCGCCAGCACTTTACCACCGGCTCTGTGGGATTGGGCTATGCATATGGCAACGGCTGGCGCACGGAGGGCGAGTATGTCGCTCGTCGCACCGACACCTACACCAGTGGTTCCAGCGTGTTTGCCACCAGCTTCAATAACCACGACGTGCGTTCGCAGCGGTTGATGCTCAACGTGTATCGCGACTACGCAATCAACGGCGCGTGGTCGGTGTATGGCACTGCTGGTGCCGGCCTGTCGCAACTGCAGTCGGGCGGCTGGCAGGGCAACGAAGGGCGCCAGTACGCCAAGGCCACCCGAACCGGCTTGGCCTGGTCGTTCGGTGCGGGCGTGTCCTACTCACCGACTGAACGCCTGGTGATGGATCTGGGTTACCGCTACGCGGATCTGGGAACCGCCGAAAGCGGCTGGAATACCTTCGGCAACGCCCGTGGCCTGCAGGACGAAAAGATGAGCCTGAATCTGATCTCGCGGGAACTCCTGCTGGGCGCGCGTTTCAGCTTCTGAATCCCTCCTCTGCGGGGTCTCCGTACGCGCCCGAATTTTAGTCGTCGTCCTATGCCTGGGGTGGGCGGTCATCTCTAGCATTTGATCCCGAAGGCAACGCCCCTTCACTCAAGCCCAGTAACGCGCGGCTTGAACACCATACTCCAATTTTCAACAGGAAACTCATCAACATGAACAAGATTGCAATTGCCCTGTCCGCCGCGCTGTCGCTGGGCCTGGCTGCTTCGGCCAACGCCGCCAGTGCCGACGTCACTTTCACCGGCGAAATCCTTGATGCCACCTGCGCGATCGGCGTGGGCACCGGAACCAGCACTGCAGTACCCCTGCGCAAGGTCGCTATTGCCGACCTCGCCGGCGGCGTCACGGCGCGCTCGACTCCGTTTGACCTGGTGGCCGGTGGCACCGCGGGTGGCTCCTGCCCGGACGGTGATCTGAAGATGGTGTTCAGCGGCGCCAACATCAACACTGACGGCAAGCTCGACAATACCAGCACGGGCGCTGCGGACGCCAAGAACGTGCAGCTGGTTCTGGCACACAACGGCACCGAGCTGGATCTGAACACCGCCGAGATCACCGGTACGGTCGCAGCGGGTACGGGCACGACTACCTACAAGATGGAAGCCCGTTATGAGCAGAAGGGCAGCACGGCTGTCACCAAGGGCGCCTTCACCACCGCAGTGAAGGTCGACGTCTTCTATTGATGACGGCCTCCGTGCCGATGCCGAGCGCATCGGCACGGGAATCGGATTCTTCGAGGGAATGACACCATGTGTAACTTCAAGCGAAATCTGCTGGCAGGTGCGCTGTGCTCTTTGGGGTTGATCAGTGCCGTTCAGGCCCAGGCCGCAGTGACCATGATGGGCACGCGGGTGGTCTTTGACGGCGACACCAATGAAGTCACGGTCCGGTTGCAGAATGTGGGCGAAATGCCGTCGCTGGTGCAGGTATGGATCGACGATGGCGACGCCAATGCGGCCCCTTCGTCCCTGAAGGTGCCCTTCATTGTCCGGCCACCCGTGTTTCGCATCAACGGCGGGAAGTCGCAGGTAATCCGCATCGCGAAGGCCGGCGAGGACCTGCCCGGTGACCGTGAGAGCCTATTTGGCTTCAACGTGCTGGACATGCCCGCATCGGCGCCGACGCAGAACAATGATGAAGGTGCGACGCTTCAGTTGGTCGTGCGCACCCGGGTCAAGTTGTTCTACCGGCCCAAGGGTCTGACGCGCGCAGCAGCCGCCAAGGCGCCAACGCAGCTGCAGTGGCAGGTAGTGGATGAAGCCGGCGCCCGTGCATTGCGCGTAAGCAATCCCACGCCCTATCACGTCATCCTCAAGAAGGTCGTTTCTGCGGGCGTCGCGGCGGATGAGACGGTGATCTCACCGCTGTCCAGCCACAGCTACCGCCTTGCGCCACAGCAGCACCAAGCACTGAAGGACTCGATCAACTTCGAGTACGCGGCCAGTGACACCGGCGTCGTGATCAAGGCCCAGGCGCCGCTGTCCCGTCCCTGACCGACGCAACTTCTTCCCATCCTTGTTGTCATCCGGGTCGGTATCGCCCCGGGCGGCCTGCTGCGTCCATGCCCCGGAAACTGCCATGAACAATCGCCACCCACACCTGCTGCCGCGCCATAACCGCCTTGCCGCGGCTGTGCTTGTCGCACTGCTGCCGGTGGGCGCGCTGGCTGCACCTTCGCTGGAATTCAACACCGCATTCCTGCACGGTGCCGATAGCGGCCAGATCGATATCAGCCGCTTCGAAACCGACGGGCTGTTGCCGGGTACCTACAGTGCCGACATCATCGTCAACGACGTTTCGGTGGGGCGGCGCGAGATCGAAGCTCGCACCATGGAAAGCGGCGAAGTGCGAGTCTGCCTGGACCCTGCGCTGTTCGACATGCTGCCGCTGAACATGGGCAAGCTGGAGGCTGCCCGCCAGCAGCATGAAGGCGAGCCGTTGCTGGCGTTTCCGCAGGCCCCGACCTGCGAGGCGCTGTCCCGTTTCATTCCTTCAGCGCTCGCCACGCTCGACGCGGGCGAGCAGCGCCTGGAGATCTCCATTCCGCACGCCTATGTGGACTCGCGCCGCGAAGGCTGGGTGGATCCGTCGCGCTGGGATCCGGGCATCAATGCGCTGCTGCTGAACTACCACGTCAACCATACCGAGATGGAGCAGGGTGGGCGGCGCGTCAATCATACCGGCGCCAGCCTGGACGCCGGCCTGAATCTCGGCGCGTGGCGGTTCCGCCACAGCGGCTACTTCTCGCAGAACTCCAATGGTGATCGCAGCTATGTAGCCAGCCGCAGCTACGCCGAGCGCGAAGTGCGCCGCTGGAACGCACAGCTGACGCTGGGTGAGTCATCCACCGCAGGCGATCTGTTCAGTTCGGTCAACTATCTGGGCGCCAACCTGCGTACCGATACGCGCATGCTGCCGGAAATCTACGGCAACTATGCACCCATCGTCAGCGGTGTCGCGCAGACCAACGCCAGGGTTACCATCAGCCAGCGTGGCCGGGTCATCCGCGAGATCACCGTGGCGCCGGGTCCATTCGAGATCGATGATCTGAGCAACACGTCAGGCGGCGGTGACCTGGAAGTGGAAGTGACCGAGGCCGACGGGCGCGTGGAGCGCTTCGTGGTTCCCTATGCGTCAGTGCCGCAGCTGCTGCGCCAGGGCCAACAGCGCTCCAGCCTCACCGTGGGCACGCTGCAGGGCACCTCGCACGACGAGCCCGCGTTCGTCGAAGCCACCGTGCGACGTGGCGTCGGCAGTGGGTTCACCGGCTACGGCGGTGCGCTGGTGTCCGAGGGGTATCATTCGCTGGTGCTCGGTGGTGCGCTGAATACCCGCATCGGTGCCTTCGCTGGCGACGTTACGTTCTCGGATACCCGCTTCTCCGACCCGGTTGAGGGGTTCGGCAAGAGCATGTGGGGGCAATCCTACCGCTTGGCCTACAGCCGCAGCTTCAACGCCGCCACGAGCTTTACCCTCTCGGCCTACCGCTATTCCACCGACGGCTTCCTGAGCTTCAACGATGCGGCGCGCCTGCGCGAAGACATTGCCAACGGTAACGGCGCAAGGAGTGTAATGCGCCAGCGCAGCCGTCTGGACCTCACCGTCCGCCAGCGCATTGGCAAGGGCACGCTTTCGCTGACCGGCAACACCACCGACTACTGGAACGAAAACCGGCGTACCACCAATTTCTCGCTGGGCTACAACGGGCAGATCGGTCGGGCGAGCTACAGCATCAGCGCACGACGTACGCTGGAATCTTCACTGTTCAACAGTGGTGCCCAGCGCCAGAGCACCGGTGCCTTCCTGACGCTGAGCATGCCGCTGGGCGTGGCCCCACGCGCACCACGCCTGAGCGCCAGTGCCGGCAGCGACCGTACGGGCAACAGCTACCGCTTGGGCGTTGGCGGCAACTTTGGTGAGGAACAACAGGGAACCTACAGCGCATCATACAACCGCAATCCCACTGGCAGTGACCTGAGCGCCAACGTGGCCTACTTGACGCCTGCCGCGCAGCTGGGCGTGGGTTGGGACAAGCGCAGCGGTGGCCAGCAGCTGGGCCTGTCGGCCAGCGGTGGGCTGGTACTGCACTCAGGCGGGCTGACCTTCAGTCAACGCCTGGGCGATACCGTGGGCCTGGTTCATGTGCCGGACGCCCAGGGCGCGCGAGTGGGACACATGAGGGGAATCAAGACCAATCGGCAGGGTTATGCGGTGGTCCCGTACCTGAGCGCCTATCGACTCAATGAGATTTCCGTGGACCCGCGGGGGCTGCCGCTGGACATCGAATTGAAGAGCGGCTCGGTAACGGCGGTGCCCACCTCCGGCGCCGTGGTCCGCGCGGTCATTCCGACTGCCAGCGGCCGAAGCGCGCTGATCGAGGCGCTGCAGGGCAATGGCGAGCCGCTGCCGTTTGGCCTGGACGTTGTCAATGACGACGGCGAAGCCGTGGGCGTGGTTGGCCAGGGCAGCCGCCTCTGGGTGCGTGGCATTGATGTGGCGGGACAGCTGCACGTTGATCTGGGGGGGGCAGCGGGCCGCTGCACCATCGAATACGACCTCGACCGGAGTGCCGACGGAATGCTGCTGCTGTCGCGCTGCGAATCCAGCTCGATCGCGGATTCCACGGTGGACCCGAATGCCGCGCAGGCGGCTCGGCCGACCGTGCGGGAGGAGGTCGCTGCCCGCTGAGCCGGGTGGCGGCCGTTCCCATGACATTTCATTCAACGAACAAGGCAGGACACATCATGAGCCAGATCCGCCCTGCAAGACCCATCGTCTCCGCCCGCGGCTGCATGCTTGCGCTGCTGTTGGCAGGGGGCCTCCCTGGCGTGGCCGCTGCATGCACGCCGACGCCATCGGACATGGACCCCTCCGCAGGTACACCAAGATACTGGGAGTACACGGGCGACAGGGAGCCCCTGATGGGATGGATTGAGGTCTGGGGAAGCGCGGCCATTCCCAGCAATCAGCTCTACCGAGGCTGCGCAACTGACGCGTCGGTCTTCTACGAACCCATTGAATTCAGCCCGGACTTGACCTATGCAGGCTACGAGGTGGATGGCGCAGCGGTCTTTCACGTTGGCACACAGCTCGGCGTTCAGTTCCAGATTGCGACCCATGACGGCAGCGGAAACTGGTATGGCTATCAGAATGTTGGCGCTGGGGGACTTGAGCTGAACGGCTATCACGCTAGCGGAAATGTCTTCATAAAGATCCGGTACAGGTACATCGCCACGGCCTACCCTTCTTCCGACAGGTTGGAAGCGGGCGAATTCTCGTGGAACTTTACCAATCTCTCGAGGCCCGCCCTGAGCTACAGCAAGACGACGAACACGCATGTCATCCATAAGTATGTTCCGCCGCCGGAGCCCACCTGTTACTTTTCCGCGAACCCGCCGAAGACGCTGCCGCTTCCCGATGGTCATGCCATGAAAATGAAGAACCCGGGAGACAGCAGTGACCCCGTCAGCTTTTCCTGGCGCTTCGGCTGCAATTCCACCTCACCTGGAGCTGAAATTGTCTACACCCCGACCACGAATTATTCGGGGCTGGCGACTGGGCGCATGGCGATCGAGGCGGGCGCAGACGCGGCTGAAGGCGTTGAGATTGAAGTGCGACGTGCGACCTCCTCAACAGCGACGAAGGCGCCGGTCAGGTTTGGCTCTTCTTATTATCGCGGGACATCAGGAACCGAATATCTGGATGTGCGCTATGTCCGGACTACTGGTGATCTGAAAGCCGGGTTGGCCAACGCAGGGCTCAAGATCGAGGTGGACACTTACTGAGGGTGGCGGCCGTCGCGGCCCGTCGCCACGGGAGACGCAATGATGATGCATGTTCTGAAGTGGTTGTTGCTTGCGTGTGCAGGAGCGGTTCCCGCTGTTGCACATGCGGACCTGGCCGTGCACAGGACGCGCATCGTGCATGCCGGTGGCGAGGCAAGCACGACGCTGCGCATCTGGAACCAAGGGAAGACCGCGTCGCTCGTGCAGGCATGGATAGACGCCGGAGATCGCAGTGCTTCGCCGGAACAGCTCAGGCTGCCATTTGCCGTGGTGCCGCCCTTGCTTAGGTTGCAGCCAGGGGCAAACCGGGATCTGCGTGTGCAGCTGGTCAATGCGGCCGGGCTGCCGCAGGACCGTGAATCGGTGTTCTGGCTGAACATACTGGACGTGCCCGGCAGAGCCAAAGATGCGGGGTCACCCGCTTTCGAGTACTCGGTCAGGTGGCGGCTGAAGCTGTTTCATCGCCCGGCCGGGTTGCCCGGGAGTGCCTCGGAGGCAGCCGACGGCCTGCGTTGGAACGTCGAAACGTTGCCGGACGGTCGGCTTCGGATCCATGCCCGCAATGACAGCCCCTATCATGTGAGTCTTGCGGAGGTGACAATGGGCACTCAGCCGCTGGAGGTAGGGGCAGATCAGGCGCTGGTGTCGCCATACTCCGACTGGTCGCTTGACGCACCCGCGCAGGGCGCGCGATCTGGCTTGGAGGACCTGGAGTTCGTCTGGATAGACGATCAGGACGAGCGGCACATGAGCAGGGCTGCATTCTGACGCATTCCCGGGACGGAGTGCGGGGACCATGGACGGCCCTTTCATTGTTGGCCGGTTAGGTGGATTATTGGCAGAACCCGGCCCAGTGATCCCAAGGTTCCCATGTCGGCCAGTGCCTTACGTTCGAGCCGATGGAGCAGCAGTACCCGTTGCCGTGGCGCATGGGTTACCTTTGGCTGTATCGCCGCGCTGCTCATGCACTCTCAACACGCGCATGCTGCCCATTGCGATGGTGGCGCCTATCCCGAAACCGAGATCCACCCACCCGGGCTGGTGGAGTTTTCGGCAAAGGGCGTCGAGGTGGGGCAGGGTCTGAGCCCCTGGATCGCCACCAACGGGGGAGGGCGAACCGCCGAATTCCATTGCACCGCAGATGTGCCCATCAGCTATCGCATCGAAGGACATGGTGGGTACGTGGCTCGGTATAACGAGAGCGGTGAGGAGTATCTGGTCTATCCTACCGGCGTTGCGGGCGTCGGCGTGGTCATTGGTGCGGTGTACTTCCGCAGTGTGGGAAGCAGGCCCAAACCCGCAGGCTACTACGAACACGAGGCTTATTCCGGCGCCAGCGGGATTGGCTATATCGGCGCAACCTTCTTCATCAAGTACGTCCGTACCGGCGACATAGCCAATGGCAGTGCTGCCACCAGCCGGGAGATGGTGATCGAGGCCCGGCTGTACGAGTCAGGGTCGGGCAGCCCGCTGCGCAAGCAGGTCTACATCATGCCAACCACGCTGAAGATCCAGGATCGGCCCAGCTGCAGGGTTCGCCCCCAGAACGTTGACATGGGCAGGATCTTCGTGGGGTCGTTCAAGGGCGTCGGTACCACCGCTGGCGAACGCCGTTACGAGGTGGTACTGGATTGCGAGGCGGGCGTAGGGCAAGTGAATTTCCAGGCGGCTCCGACCACACCGGTGCTGGATACCGAACAGGGGCTGGCCGAGGCCAGCGGTGGGGTGCAGGGCGTGGGGTACCAGTTCCTGCTGGGCGACGGTTCGCCCATGCGCTTCTATGCGACGCACGAGTTTGGCTATGGGGCGGCAGGGGCGTCGGTGCTGAGCAAGACCTTTGGCGTGCGCTACCGGCAAGTGTCCCCCACCATCCTGCCTGGGCATGCAAACGCGGGCTTGACCTATACGCTCATCCTTCCGTGACGGGGGGGGCGAATGACAGAACGGAGGCAGGCATGAGCAGGTCCGTCGGTTTGTGGTGGTGCGCGATTGCCCTCATCCTCGCAGTTGCCGCCGCCGCGCGGGGAGAGGTCACCGTTGAAAGCACCCGCACGGTGTATCCGGCCGCACAGCAGGACGTCAGCATCCACTTGAAGAACGATGGGAATATTCCTTCGCTGTTGCAGACCTGGATCTCCGATGGCGACCTTGAACAGGCCCCGGAGGCGTCCAATGCGCCTTTCATCATCGACAAGCCACTGCTTCGGCTGGAGCCGCACGGTTCCTACAACCTGAGGGTCCGGAGCATTCCGCAGCGTGCGCCTCGCGAAAAGCGCGAGTACCTGTATTGGTTGAACGTGCTGGAAATCCCACCCCGTGAAGCGGGCGCCGACAATGCCGTGCAGGTTGCCGTGCGTTTGCGCATGAAGGTGTTCTATCGCCCGGAGGGGGTGGGGGCCCCGGAAAATCCCGATGCCCGCGTATCCATGAAGGCAACGGTGGAGGGCCTGCAGATGCACAATGCCTCCCTCCATTACTTCAACATTGGTGAGATGGCACTGGCCTCGCCAGAGGGGGAGCGTCAGGTCGGCAGTTTCTATCTGGAACCGGGCCAGACCCGTACGCTGCCACTGCCTGCGGGGTCGAAGGGACCGCTTACAGCCGTGCGTTATGCGTGGGTGGACGATGACGGCGTCCTGCATCTACAGCGGCGTGATCTCTGAGGTGGGTCTGTCGCCATCGGCGCTGTAGTCGACTTGAATGCCATGGCCGGTCAAGGAATGCGCGCCGTGTAGACAGATGAGGAGCGCCCGGACAGGGGAGGCGCAAGTAGTTGAAAAGTCGGGCCTGTTGTCGATATGCGACAATAGCGCCGCTGCGTGAAGATCACGGTCTGTGCACTCGGGTTGCTTGGCGCCTGCCCCCCCGATGTGCGCATGATGGAGTGCCACCGAAAAAGGGTGGCCGGGTGTGGAAACCCGTCGAGAAAGTGGTGTTTACGCTTACCAGCCGGCGTCGCCTTGTGCGGCGCCGGCTGGTAATCCGTCCGTGCTTTATGGCGGGCGGTACGTGAGGTGCGCGCAAGTGCATCTACCCGAGCTGCCACGCTCTCGCGGGTTTCCACCACGTACCGTCCGCCGCCTTTGTTAAGGCGGTGGTCCCGCATGCCTTGCACGGAGACCTGCCATGAACGCATCGGAGTTCCCCCATCAGCACGCCCCGGCCAATGCCGATGAAGGGCACGACATCGCGTCTGATCCCAACAGCCTGATGGCCCTGCTGCTTCGCATCGGCCTGGGCGCCGCGGCCGACGGCCAGCCTTGGCCCGAGCGCCACCAGCTGCCCGGCCGCTGCCTGGCGTTGGCCGATGCCGATGGCGCACTGGCCGGGCTGCGCATCGTGCAGGAAATCCTGCTGGCCGCCGAACGCGCCCGCCAGAACGGCGGCCCGGAGCAATACGTGGGCGATCGCGTGATGGAAGGGCTGAAGCTGGCGGCATTGGCGTTGACCAGCCATGCCATCTATCGCCTGCAGCCGGAATGAAACGCAGATCCACACCTTGCGTGAATGCTATTCGCGGATTGCCTGATGACCTGTAGCGAGCCTACGCTCGGCTCAGCGGACGAAACGGAGCCGAGCATGGCTCGGCTCTACAGGAGATCCACGAGCGTAGAACCACGCCATGCATGGAGGCCGTTCGCGGATTGCCTGATGACCTGTAGAGCCGAGCCTACGCTCGGCTCAGCGAACGAAACGGAGCCGAGCATGGCTCGGCTCTACAGGGGATCCATGAGCGTAGGACCACGCCATGCATGGATGCCGTTCGCAGATTGCCTGATGGCCTGTAGAGCCGAGCCCATGCTCGGCTCAGCGGACGAAACGGAGCCGAGCATGGCTCGGCTCTACAGGGGATCCACGAGCGTAGAACCACGCCGTGCATGGATGCCGTTCGCGGATTGCCTGACGACCTGTAGAGCCGAGCCTACGCTCGGCTCAGCGGGCGAACGGAGCCGAGCATGGCTCGGCTCTACAGGGGATCCACGAGCGTAGAACCACGCCATGCATGGATGCCGTTCGCGGATTGCCTGATGGCCTGTAGAGCCGAGCCTACGCTCGGCTCAGCGGACGAAACGGAGCCGAGCATGGCTCGGCTCTACAGGGGTTCCACGCCAGCTCAGAAATCCATCGTTGCCGACAGCAGCACCGTCCGCGGTGCACCCAGTGCCAGGCTCGACAACAACGGCATGCCCCAGTACGCCTTGTTGGTCACGTTGTTCACCGTGGCCCGCAGTGCAAGCGGTCGTCCTGCCATCGTCGTGCTGTAGCGCGCGCCCACGTCGAACAACGTGCGCCCCGGCACCGACAGGCGGTTGTCGGCACTGATGTACTGCTTCGACATCGACGTGGCATTACCTGTCAGGGTCAGGCCTTCCAGCGCGGGCACATCCCACTCCACGCCCAGCTTGGCCTGCCGCTGCGCCACGGCGGTGGCGATGCGCCCTTCATTCACGCCGCCCGCCGTGCGGGTCAGCTTCGGCTGCACGTAGGCCACGCCACCCAGCAGACGCACGCCGTCGATGGGAGTGCCGAAGAAGCCCCATTCCACGCCCCGGTTACGTTGTTCGCCGCCAAACGAGAAGATGTTCGTGACCGGGTCGGTGTAGCTGCTGGGCCGTTTGATCTCGTACACGCTGAAGGTGTGCGCGAAGCTGCCCAGGTCCAGCTTCAGGCCCAGCTCCTTCTGCCTGGTGTGGAACGGTGCGAACACATCGCCGGCATTGGCGGCGGTCATCGGCGCGGTGGCGCCCTGGCTGAGGCCTTCGATGTAGTTGGTGTAGAGGGAGATCGTGTCAGTGGCCTTCACCCGCAGGGCCGCTGCCGGCGTGGTTGCACTCTCGTCGTAGCGCGAGGTGCGTGCACCCGTGGACACATTGAAGGTCTCGCTGACCACTTGCTGGCGGCGCACGCCCAGCGTCAGTTGCACGCGGTCATCGGCGAAGGCAAGGGTGTCGGCGAAGCCGACGCTGTCCAGCTTCAGCTCGGTATGCGAGATGTGCGGTGCCACGAACGGCGCGGCCGGGCCCCACACCGGGTTGTAGAGGTTGGTGGTCCAGTCCCAGCCCGGCACGCTGCGGCGGCCGTAGTCGTTCTGGGTGTGCTGGTAATGGGTCACGTTGGCGGCCCACTGGTGGCCGACGCTGCCCGTGCGGAAGCTGCCACGCAGGCCAGCATCGGCGGATTGCTTCTTGATATCGAAGGCGAGCTGGCCGATCACCGTGCTGAAGTCGCCGGCCGGGTTGAGGATCTGCGCGCTGATCGAACCGTTGTAGCGGTAGTCGGTCCTGCTGCTGCCGTAGGCCAGGTAAGCCATCAGGCTATCGTTGATATCCAGTTCGCCCCGCAGCATCGCGCCCTTGTCCCGGCTATCCACGTAGGCCCAGTCCGGGTTGATCAGCGTATCGCCGCGTGGCGGGCGCGGAATGGCCACGCCCGGTGCCAGGCCCACGCCACGCGCCGGACCGTCCACGCGGTCGTCGGCGCTGTACAGATCGGCCGAAAGGCGCGCGCGTTCGCCGCGCCAGTCCAGCGCCAATGAACCGAGCTGCACCTTCTTGCGCTGCTTGCCGACCGCGCCATCCCCATCACGGTACGCGCCGTTGAAGCGGATGCCGAACTGCTTGCTGGCACCCAGGCGGCGGCCGGCATCCACATGGGTACCGAACTGCGCATCGGAGGCGAAATTGGCACTGACCCGCAGCAATGGCAGCTCACCCGCACGCTTGGGCACCAGGTTGACGCTGCCACCCACCGAGCCACCCGGCGGCATGCCGTTGAGCAGCGCGGACGGCCCCTTCAGCACCTCGATGCGTTCGAACATTTCCGGCGAGGTGCGGTAGTACGGCGCCATGCCGATCAGGCCATGGAAGGTGGTGTCGCTGGTGCTGGAGGCGAAGCCGCGGATCGCGTAGTTCTCGCTCCACGCACCGGTGACGCCGTTGCTGAAGACGGTGGGGTCGGTGGCGGCGATGACGTCGGTCAGGTCCTTGGCCTGGCGGTCGCGGATGAAAGATTCGGTGTAGCTGATCGTGCTGAACGGCGTGTCCATGAAGTCCTTGTCGCCGAGCAGGCCGACGCGGCTGCCAGCCGCGACCTGGCCGCCGGCATAGTCACCCGTGACGCGGCGCTGTTCCTGCACCTGCACCGAGGGCAGGGTGGATGGCGCGGTTTCGGCCAGCGCGGCTGGCGATGCCAGCAGGGCCAATGCCAGGGCCGAAACCCGGTAGCGCCGGGCCACGCCCGGCGGATGCCCCAGGACAGGGTCTGCCGGGGGAGCGGGACGACGCGGCGGGGAAGTGAGGTTGAACACGGTCATGCCAGGTTCCTGTGGATCGCAGGTGCGACGGCGCCCGGCGCGCGGCCATCGGCTCGCACGGGATTGGGGCGCGGTGCAGGGTTGTTGGCTGGGTGGAAACCTGGCGGGAAGGTGAGCCTTGGGCTCGGTTGCCAACGGCGCGCCGGTGACGAACCCGACGCATTCCGAATTAGTTGAGTACAATAAACTAAATTGAGCGAAGCGGACAAGAGGGTCCTTTTGCTGGCACCCTCAGCCCGGTATGAGCATGCACCCCGAGATCCCGGCACCGGCCCGTGGCCGTCCCCCTACCATCACTCCGGAACGCCTGGCCGACATCGGCATCCGCCTGGGCTTGCCCAACCTGACCATGGCCAAGGTGGCTGCCGAGCTGGCGGTGACCCAGGCGGCGCTGTACAAGCGCGTGGCCAACCTGGAGGCGTTGAAGCGGCTGGTGGCCGAAGCCGTGTTCCAGCGCTGGCAGATTCCCCGCGCCTCGGCCGATGCGCCGGGTGGCCTGCAGGGCTACCTGACGGTGTTCGTGGAGTCGCTGTGCGCAGTGGTGAAGGCGCACCCGGGGCTGCCGCCCTACCTGTTGCGGCGTTCGGTGGCCACGACGCCGATGCTGCAGAAAATTGCCTCGCACCAGGCGCATGTGGCCGAGGTCTTCGGCCTGCCGGCGGACAAGGCGCGCTGGTTGCTGGCGACGATCGCGTTCTACTGCATCGCGGGTGCGGACACGATCTACGCGATTGCGGACGACGAAGAAGGGCAGGTGATCACCGAGTTCAAACAGGGCATGCGGGCGCTGGTGATCGGTTCGTTGCAGATGTTGGATGCGGACGACGCGGACGGATTGCCGTGACCCCATCCACGCATGGCGTGGCTCTACAATGCGGCCATGCCTGCCACGCCAACCCTTGAAGATCTGCGCCGCTACGCGGTGGCGCGCACCCTGTTCAAACCGACTACGTTGATGTCCGCGATCCGGCGGCTGGGCTTCGTGCAGGCCGACCCGATCCGCGCGCCGGCACGGGCGCAGGACCTGACCCTGCGGCACCGGGTAAAGGACTACCGCGCAGGCGATCTTGAGCGCCGCTACGCGCGCCTGCCGGTGGAAGAAGATTGCCTGGTGAACTACGGCTTCCTGCCACGCGAGCATCTGTCACTGATGCACCCGCGGGTGGCCAAGCGCGTATGGGACGCCGAGACCCATCGCCGCGCCGCCGACGTGCTGGCCTTCGTGCGCGAGCGCGGCAGCGTGCACCCGCGCGAGGTTGACCAGGCCTTCGCGCATGGGCGGGTGACCAACTACTGGGGCGGCACCAGCAGCGCCAGCACGCATCTACTGGATGGCATGCACTACCGCGGCATGCTGCGCGTGGCGCGGCGTGACAACGGCACGCGCATCTACGCCGTGGCCGAGCATGCCGAGGCGGATGCCAGCGAGCAGGCGCAGGTTGAACGCGCGGCCGCCCTGATCGATCTGGTGGTGCGCAAGTACGCGCCGCTGCCGTCGGCCAGCCTGACCTACCTGGTGCGGCTGCTGGGCTACGGCGCACCGCATCTGGCCGAGCAGACCCGCAAGGCATTGGCACTGGCCAAGCAGCAGCTGGCCAGCTGCACCCTGGACGGCACCCGCTGGTACTGGCCAGCCGAAGAGAACCCGCGCTCGCGCCGGCATGCACCGGACGAGCAGGTGCGCCTGCTGGCGCCCTTCGACCCGATGGTGTGGGACCGCCGCCGCTTCGAACTACTGTGGGGCTGGGTCTACAAGTTCGAGGCGTATACGCCTGCGCCGAAGCGCCAGTACGGGTACTACGCATTGCCGGTGCTGTGGCATGACCAGGTGGTGGGCTGGGCCAATCTGAGCGTGCGCGATGGCGAACTGGCGTCGAACGTGGGCTATGCCGGCAGGTCACTGGCCCGCGACAAGGTGTTTCGTGGTGCATTGGACGATGAGCTGCAGCGCATGGCCGCGTTCCTGTAGCGCCAAGCGGCGCATGGGTACCTATCCGGTGCTGGCCGCGTTGGTGTGTTCGTCTGTGATCGCGCTGGGCTTCGGCTGCTTCCCGGCACACAGTGCTGCACAGCTGGACCCTACCCAGGCATTGACGGCGGAATAGGGCCGCTCGCTATGGCACCTGTAGAGCCGAGCCCGCGCTCGGCTGCACTCCGTTCAGGTCGCGCTGCAAGCCGAGCATGGGCTCGGCTCTACAGCTGCTCAGCGCACCTTGCCTTTGCTTGGCACGCTTCCCGGCAGCTGGGAGTTCCCGCCGTCACCCCAGTGGCGGGTGATGCGCTGGAAGAACAGCGAGTTGGGCACGCGCAGCAGGCAGCCGCGGGCACCTTCGCCGCGGTCACTGAGCGTGGTGTAGATCAGGTTGATGTCTACCACCCGGCCACACAGGCCTGGCTTGTCGACGCTTTCCAGCACCTCGATGGTGTCGTTGATGCGGAACGGGCGCGTGGCCACGATCAGGAACGAACAGAACAGGTTGGACAGCACGCTCCAGGCTGCAAAGAACGCCACCGCACCGACGGCCATGAACCCGGTCAGCGCGGTCCACAGCACCGAGCGCGAAACGCCCAGCCGCTCCAGTATCAGCAACGCGGCCGCCAGATACAGCAACAGTGCGCCGCCCCGGCGCAGGCCCGCGTGCAGCTCGGGCGCCAGCCGGCCACGCTGCCGCGCCTGCACCAGCAGCCATGCCAGTGCGCGAACCATCACCCATGCGACGCCGAGGATGGCCAGCACCTCGGCCACCGGCACAACCACGGTCAGCCAGTCCTCGATCCAGGCAGGCAATCCGGTCATGGAGGCTACAGCGTCGCCGCGCCGCCCGAGATGGTCAGCAGTGCACCGGACGTATAGCTGGCGCTGTCCGAGGCGAGCATCACGTAGGCCGAGGCCAGTTCGGCCGGTTGCCCGGGGCGGCCGAACGGCGTCTGCGCGCCGAACTGCTCGACCTCTTCGGCGGCCATGCCTGCGGGAATGAAGGGCGTCCAGATCGGGCCGGGCAGCACGGCGTTGACGCGGATCTGGTGCTCGGCCAGCAGGCCGGCCAGGCCCAGTGTCAGGTTGGCGACGGCGCCCTTGGTCGCAGAGTAGGGCAGGATGTTCGGCGTCGGCCGCTTCGAATTGACCGACGCGGTATTGATGATCGCGCCACCCCCGCGCAGGTGCGGTACGCACAGGCGGGTCAGGTTGAACACCGCATGCACGTTGGTATCGAAGGTGCGCTTCCAGTCATCCAGGGTGATGTCGTCAAAGCTGTCGTAGTAGCGCTGGTAAGCTGCGTTGTTGACCAGGATATCGAGGCCGTCCAGCTCGCTGGCGACGCGGTCCACGAGCGAGCGCGCCTGTGCCGGGTCGCTGATGTCGCACGCCACCAGCACGGCCTTGCGCCCGGCCTGTTCGATCTGTTGCTGGACGTGGCGGGCATCCTCCTGTTCGCCGTCGAGGAAGGCGATGGCCACATCCGCACCTTCGCGCGCGAAGGCAATGGCCACGGCCGCACCGATGCCGCTGTCGCCGCCGGTGATCAGCGCTTTCCTGCCCTGCAGCAGGCCATGGCCGCGGTAGCTGTCTTCGCCGTGGTCCGGGCGGGGCTGCATCGGCGCGGTCTTGCCGGGAAACGACTGCTGCTGGGCCGGGAACGGCGGGCGTGGATAATCGGCGACGGCCATCGGGGCTCTCCTGCGGGAAACAGGCATCCAGTCTGTGCGGTGGTGGGTAAACGAGCCGGCGGTGCGACGTGGTGATGGTGTGCACGGTCCCGCAGCAGGCTTCACAGCGGATGGGCGATGGTGGTCATGATGCTGTTGGCCGGTTGCCGCGAATCCAGCCGCGTGTGCTGCACGATGACCGGCTGGTCGGATTCGATGAGGGTGGCAAAACCGGTGCCGCGCGGCACGGGTTCGGGATCGTCCAGATCGTTGAAGCGCAGGTGCCGCGTGCGCCGGGCGCGCACTGTGATCCGGTAGGGGCCGACCGGATCGCGATCCTCGAAATACAGCGTGAGCGTGACTTGCGCGTCGGTGCTGCCGGCGTTGAGCACGCAGCAGGTTTCGTGACTCTGCATTTCCGGCGAAGGGCCGTTGCTCCATGCCGGAATGTAGCCCTCGGCGATGGCCCAGCGTCGATGCCCGATGCAGGAAGTGTTCGTTTCCATGACATGGTTTTAGCTGGCGGGGTGTTGCCATCGTGTCCAGTTCCTGCCCGGAAACCGTGATGACCATTGGATACCATGCCTCGCATGAGCAGTTTCCCCCGGCAACGCTGCTGGGCCTGGCGCTGCGCGCCGAACAGGCCGGGTTCGAGGCGCTGATGTGCTCGGACCACTTCCATCCCTGGACGACGGCGCAGGGGCAGTCCGGCCATAGCTGGGTGTGGGCCGGCGCGCTGGCCGTGCAGAGTGCGCTGACGCTGGGCATGGTGACCTGCCCGATGCTGCGCCAGCACCCCGCATTGGTGGCACAGGCGGCCGCGACGCTGGAGCAGTTGGCGCCAGGCCGCATCTGGCTGGCCTTGGGCACGGGCGAGGCCTTGAACGAGCGCGTTACCGGGCAGGACTGGCCGCCGAAGCCGGAACGGCAGAAGGCGTTGCGCGAGGCGGCGGAAGTGATGCGGCGGCTATGGAGCGGCGAACAGGTGGACCACCGCGGCGCCTTCGCGGTCCGGCAGGCGCGCCTGTACAGCCGCCCGGCGCTGCCACTGCCGTTGCTGGGTGCGGCCGTGACCGAGGACACAGCGCGCTGGATGGGCAGTTGGGCCGATGGCCTGATCACCATCAGCCAGCCACTGGCGCAGCTGCGCCGCGTGGTCTCCGCGTTCGAAGCGGGCGGCGGCAGGGGCAAGCCGATGTACCTGCAGGCCAAGCTGTCCTATGCGCGCGCCGAACAGGCGGCGCTGGAGGGCGCACTGGAGCAATGGAATGCCAATGTGCTGCCGCCGGCGCTGGCCGAAGGCCTGGACCAGCCCGAACAGTTCGAGGCCCAGGCGCGATCCATCGGCGCCGACGTGCTGCGCCGGCACGTGCATGTCTCGGCCGACCTCGGCCGGCATCGCGGCTGGCTGCAGGAGCTCCAGGCGCTGGGCTTCGATCGCATCTACCTGCACAACGTGAACCGCGAGCAGGACCGTTTCATCGATGACTTTGCCGAGCACGTGTTGCCGGCACTGCGTACTCAGGCGCCTTCGGCGGCCAGCCACGCGTAGCCATGCCCCTGCAGGTGGCAGCTGTTGCGATCCAGCCGCGCACGGTGCGCCACCAGCACGCGCCGTGCCGGCAGCGGCAGGGGAACATCGACCGGGGCGGTGCCGAAGTTGACCAGCGCCAGTGCCTGCGCGGGTGATTGCCCATAGCGCAGCAGCAGGACCGCAGGCGAGGGCGGGTCGAGCGTGTGCGGCCCCTGCTGCATGACCGGGTGCGCATTGCGTTGCTGCAGCAGTTCGCGCACGCGTTGCAGCAGCGAGTCCGGCTTCGCGCGTTGCGCCTCGACATTCACCCTGCGGTAGCCGTAGGGGCCGTCTGCCGGTGGCGCGCGCCAGGCATGCCGCGGTTGATCCGTGAATCCTGCCCCTGGGCGGTCGTGCCACTGCATGGGCATCCGAACGGCGTTGCGCTCGGGCAGCTCCAGGCAGTCGCCCAGGCCGATTTCCTCGCCATAGCGGATCACCGGTACCTGTCCCAGCGACAGCAGTGCGGCCCAGGCCATCGCCTGCCAATCGGCGTCACCCGACAGCATCGGTGCCAGCCGGCGACGGATGCCGCGGCCATAGATGCGCATGCCGGGCTCGGGTGCGAAGCGCTGCATGACCTCATCGCGTTCACCGGGCTCCAGTTGTTCCAGGTCCAGTTCATCGTTGTTGCGCAACCAGGCGATGCGGGTGTGTGGCGGTGCGTGCGGGCCGTACTCGGCCATGACCCGGGCCACTTCGCTGGCATCGCCACGTGCCAGTGCAAGGAAGAAGTGATTGTTGAGATGGAAGTCGAGCAGGTGCGACAGGCGCCGGCCCTGGCAGAGGAAGTCGCCATACCGCGCGGCACTGACATCGGCCTCGCCGATGAGTGGCAGGCCCGGCTGCTGCGCGTCGGCGGCGGCGCGCATCACCTCCAGCAGCCACAGGCCGTCGTCGCGCGGATCGGCGTGGCGGGCGCGCTCGGCCATGTAGGGCACGGCATCGACGCGGAACCCGGCCACGCCACGCTGCAACCAATGCGCCATCACCCGCAGCAGTTCGTCGCGTACCGGTGCATGGGCCAGCTCCAGGTCCGGCTCGTGCCGGTAGAACATGTGGCGATTGAAGGCGGCGGCCTCGGCGTCCCAGGTCCAGGTGGCGGCCTCGATCGGTGGAAACATCGGTTGCAGGCCATCGTCGGGCACGTGGTCACACCACAGGTACCACGGCCGCCACTGCGGGTCGCCCCGTTGCGCCGCGACGAACCAGGGGTGCGCGCTGGCGGTGTGCTGCATCACCAGTTCGACGATGATGCCGATGCCACGCGCGTCGGCGGCGGCCACCAGCCGCCGGAACGCGGCGTCATCGCCCAGCCGTGGGTCGATGCGGTAGTGGTCGGTGACGTCATAACCGCCATCGCGGCCGGCGTTGCAGTAGAACGGCAACAGCCAGATGTGGCTGATACCGAGCCAGTGCAGGTAGTCGAGCTTCTCGGTGACACCGTCCAGGGTGCCCCAGCCGCGACCGTTGCTGTCCCGGAACAGGTGAGGGTCGACCTGGTAGATCGCGCGCAGCGGACGCACGGTCATGGGCATGGCCTCCGCAATCGTTCGTCGGCATCCAGACTGCGGCGTGCCCCGGCAGGGGACCGTGAACCGCGTGCATGTGCACGATGACGGCGCCTGCACGGATCATGCATGGAGGGGGGCGCACAGTGGAGCGCCCGCCGGCCGGCTACCGGAGCTCGCGCATGACCCGCCGCAGGACGCTTCGCATCGCTACGTTCAATGTCAACGGCATCGGCACGCGCCTGCCCCATCTGCTGGACTGGCTGGGCAGGGAGGCGCCGGACGTGGTGGCCCTGCAGGAGCTGAAGGCCACCGATGCTGCCTTTCCCGCTGCCGCCCTGGAGGCGGCGGGCTACGGCGCACTGTGGCAGGGCGAGGCGCGCTGGAACGGCGTGGCCATACTGGCGCGCGGCACGCTGCCCGTGGAGAGCCGGCGGCGGCTGCCGGGCGAGCCGGAGGATACGCAGAGCCGCTACCTGGAGGCCGCAGTGCATGGCGTCGTGGTGGGCGCGCTGTACCTGCCCAATGGCAACCCGCAGCCCGGCCCGAAGTTCGACTACAAGCGGCGCTGGATGGAGCGCCTGATCCGGCACGCGCACAGCCTGGTCGAGCTGCCGCATCCGGCGCTGCTGCTGGGCGATTTCAACGTGATCCCCACCGAGGCCGACGTGTACGACCCGAAGGCCTGGCGCCGCGATGCGCTGTTCCAGCCGGAGATCCGCGACGCCTTCGAACGCCTGCTGGCGCAGGGCTGGACCGATGCACTGCGAACGGTGCATGGCGACGCGACGATCTACACCTTCTGGGATTACTTCCGCCAGCATGCCGAGCGCGACCGCGGGCTGCGCATCGATCATCTTCTGCTGAATCCGGTATTGGCCAAGCGCCTGCAGGATGCGGGGGTCGACCGTTGGGTGCGCCTGCAGGAGAAGGCCAGCGACCATGCGCCGGCCTGGGTGACGGTGCGGGCGTGATCAATGGCTGCTGGGGTCCGCGCGTGGTTCGCGGCGTACCCGCGCGCGGGTGCGGTACAGGCGGCTGTCCGCCTTCTGGATGGTATCGGCGACCGGCTCGCCGGGAATGTTGATGGCCGTGCCCATCGAGAACACGACCGGCGACAACGCGGCCTGGTCGTGGTACCAGTGTTCCAGTTCGCTCAGGCGGCCCTGCGCGGGCGAGATCAGCACCACCATGAACTCGTCACCGCCCAGGCGCACGACGGTCTCGTCCTGGCCAAGCGGTGAACGCAGGAAGGCGGCGAATTCCACCAGCACCGCATCGCCACGGCGATGGCCCTGGGTATCGTTGATCTGCTTGAAGTGGTCCAGGTCGAACATCATGCAGGCCCAGTGCTCGTTGGCCAGCTCATCCAGCCGGTTGAGGTAGCGGCGGTTGTAGCACTGGGTGAGCGGGTCCTTGAAGGACATCTCGCGCAGTTGCTGTTCCTGCAGCCGCAGCGCGGTGACGTCCTGCGCATGGCCCAGCACGTAGGCCGGGCTGGCCTCGCTGTCGAGTACGTTGTGGTAGGCCCAGTAGTGGCGGCTGCCATCGGCCGCGATCAGCTCGATCACGCCCGCATCGGTGTGGTTGGCTTCGATCCGCTTCAGGTAGGCCTTGAATCCCTCCCGCCTTTCCGGCGGCATCAGGTCGCTCAGGCTGCGGCCGACCATCTGGCTCTCGTCATAGCCCAGCGAGTGCACCGCCGCCGGATTCACCGAGGTCAACACACCCTCCAGCGTATGCGTGCAGATCAGCCCGAGGCTGTAGTGGAACAGCCGGCGGTAACGTGTTTCGCTTGCTTCCAGCGCATCCAGTGCGGCGCGCTCTTCGGTGATGTCCTGGATGGCCCCGACCAGCCGCGGATGGCCATCGACCTGCTGGCGTCCGCCGACCACCCGGGTCCAGACGTCGCGCCCGTCCGCAGTGACCATCGGCAGCTGCATGTCCCAGGGCGTGCCTTCGTCGATGCAGCGCTGAACCGCCATGCGAACGATGTTGCGGCAGTCTTCCCGGTAAAACGACAGGGCCGCCTCCAGGGTGGGCCGGTAGTTGCCGCGCACGCCATGGATCTGCTTGGTTTCGCGGGTCCAGCGCACTTCCTGGGTGACCAGGTCCATCTCCCACCCGCCGACCCGCGCGGCGCGGTTGGTGCGCTCCAGGAAATCCTCGCTGCGCTTCAGTTCGCGGTGCAGTGCCCTGGCCTGGCCGACCTGCGCCATCAGCGCGCTGCGCTGTTCCAGCACCTGGGTGGTGACCCGCGCCAGGTGCACCATCAGCTCCCGCTGCGATGAGGACAGTACCCCCGGCATCGGATCGAGCAGGCACAGCGTGCCGATGCGTGCACCGTGCGCCGAGCCAAGGGCAACGCCGGCATAGTGGCGGATGCGCGGCCCGCCGGTCACCACGGGATTGGTGGCGAAGCGTGGATCCTGGCGTGCGTCGGGAACCTCGAACAGCCCGTCCTTCTGGATGGCGTGGGTGCAGAAGGAAATGTCGCGCGAGGTTTCGCTGACGCCTTCGAGCCCGATGTTGGCCTTGAACCACTGCCGCTGCTCGGCCACCACCGAGATCAGCCCCATGGTCATGCCGGTGGCGGCGCGTGCGGCGGCGACGATGGCGTCGAACACCGGCTCAGGGGGCGTGTCAAGCAGCTGCAGGCGATCGATTTCGAGCAGTCGTTCGGCTTCGTCCATGGCGCTTTCGAGGCTGGGTGACGAGGACGGTTGCGGCGGTAGCCAAGCGTTACGCTAGAGCGCGCGGTGTTATGTAACGCCACGACCGGGTGACGCCGACGTGAGGCGGACGGCCAGGTCAGCGGTCCTGCAGCGAGGCCTGCAGCGCCGTGGCGAGGGCCGCATCACCGGATACCAGCTCGCTCCAGCGCAGCGTGATGCCTTTGCGCCGGCCCTTCTCGGCCAGCTTCAGTCCCTGCCGGTCGACGGTCAGGGTGTAGGGCCGTCCGTCGATGTCCAGTTCGCGGCGCAGCGGCTTGTCGAGAGGCGTCATCAGCCTTTCCTCGCGGGAGAAGCAGGGCGGCGTGGCCGCACCGAGACGTGACGGTGGTCACGTACGTGCCAACGCCAGGGAAAATCGACGGCGCGCGTGATGCCGATGCGTGGACCCACCACTGGATCGGGCGGGGGCGGGGTGCCATCGCTGGCGATCACGATGCCATGGCTGCCGGTCACCAGGTCGGCGCCGTCGAAGCTGCGATCCAGGCTGAAGGCCTGCGAGAGCCTGCCGGGCCCGCTGGCGAGGTCGTGATCGCGACGGGCCGCCGGGCGCAGCCGCCGCATCTGCTCCAGGCCCGCCAGTGGCTCGGCGGCGCGCAGCAGCACGGCCACGCCTTCACCGGTCTCGCCGCAGACCACGTTGCTGCCCCAATGCATGCCGTAGCTGAAGTACACGTACAGGTGGCCGGCTTCGCCGAACATGCTGGCGGTACGCGGGGTCGGTCCCCGGTAGGAGTGCGCCGCAGGATCCGCGCTGCCGGCATAGGCCTCGACTTCGATGATGCGCGCCACGCGGCCGTCGCTGCGCACCAGCAGCTTGTTCAACAGTTCGGGCGCGACCTCGGTGGGCGGGCGCTGGTAGAAACTGCGCGCAAGGATCCGCAGGGAGGCGGGCAACCAGTCCGGCACGGCAGTGAGAGGCTCCAGCGAGAGACCCAGGCACTGTGGCACCCGGCAGGTGAAACGGACGCACACGCAGCGTCATTCCGGCGCAGGCGGCGCGGCCAGTGCCGCGCGCCGGGTGGCGTAGACCTCGGGCGTCTGCGGCTTGATGAACAGCGCGACCAGTTCCGGATACTCGCGCTTCACCGCCGTCTCGATGCGGGTGATGCAGGCTTCGATCTGCGGGGTGTGCCGATCATCCTCGAACTCGGCGCTGAGCATGGCCACGACCTGTTCCGGGCCCATCTGCATGGTGGTCACGCCATTGGCGCGGCGCAGGTCCGGATCGGTTTCGGCCACTCCCATGATCCGCTCGGCCACTGCGGGATGGGCAGGCTCTCCAACCAGCAGGCCCTTGGTCTCACGGGCCAGAAGGAAGGCGGTTGCGGCCAGCACTGCGGCGATGCACAGGGATGCCACGCCGTCGAGTACCGGCATCTGCAGCCACTGCGCGGCCAGCAGCCCGGCCAGGGCGAAGCCAAGGCCGAGCAGGGCGGCGCTGTCTTCCAGCAGCACCGTGAAGGTGGAAGGATCCTTGCTGCGCCGGAATGCTTCGAAGTAGCCCATCTTTCCCTTGCTGCGTCGGAACTCGCGCAGCGCCACCCACCATGAAGCTCCCTCGAACAGGATGGAAATGCCCAGCACGCTGTAGCTCAACGCGTGGTTGCTGGCCGGTTCCGGCCGGCGGATGTGCTGGATGCCTTCGTAGGCGGAGACGCCGGCACCTGCGGCGAACACCAGCAGCGCGACGATGAAGCTCCAGAAGTACAGTTCGCGGCCATAGCCGAAGGGATGCACCGGGTCCGGCGCCTTGGCGGCCCGTCGCAGGCCGTACAGCAGTAGCAGCTCATTCAACGTGTCGACCAGCGAATGCACGCCTTCGCTGAGCATGGCCGAGCTGCCGGAGACGCCGGCGGCGATGAACTTGGCGATTGCGATGGCCAGGTTGCCGGCGAGTGCGGCATGGATGACGAGACGGGAACCGGTGGGGGCGGACATGTCAGCTGCGGGGCACGGTGGACGGCTGATCTTCGCGGTCGGCCCGTGCCCATCGCGTGCACGTCGCGGTCAACGCCCCCTGGGATTGAGATACAGCCGCGCCCCATCCGGCTCGCGGAACCCCGACCAGCGCCCGCCGCCCGACGCGCGGAAACGCCCGAAGACGGTATTGCTGGTATCGGTCAGCAGCAGCTGGTTGCCCGACAGGACCCAGCGGTTGGCCGAGAAGAACCCGTCCGGGCAGCCGGCAGGCACGTAGGCACTGTAGCCACCGAACCACTCGCTGTTCTTCAGCTCGATGGTGCAGGTGCTGCCGTTTTCCTGGCCCAGCGTCCAGCTGCCGAACAGATCGCTGTCGCGCACATCGCGGTCGCCGCGGTGGCGGTCATGGCTCCAGTCGTCGTTGTTGTCGTGGAAACCGAAGCCCATGTCGATCTCCTTGCTTTCGGTGCGCGACTCGGACTGGGAGCTGCCGCTGGTGGTGGTCTGGGTGGTCATCGAACCACTGTTCTGGGTCTCGGTGCTGCTGGATTGCGTGGTCTGCTCGGTGCGGGTGGCCTGTTCGCCGAAGCCGAACGAGGCGTCCTGGGCCAGGACGGGCAGGGCAACGCAGCACAGCGCAGACAGGCAGGTGTGGGCAAGAACGGCGGCCATGGCAGGATCCTCGGCAGGCGGGAGTGGCCGAGTATCCAGCCGCACGGGTGGGAGGGCGCGTGATGAGACACGGCGGCCAGCCGGCACGGGCCGGCGCCGGCCAGGACGCAGCGCTCACCCCGCCAGCCAGGCACGGCCTGGCTCTACGATCCGGGCTTCACCCGGGCTACCCGCTTGCGGTATTCGTACACGTTGTCACCGCGGATGCGCTTCTCCTCGGTGCCGGTGACCCGGCCTACCTGCTGGTCCGAGCCGGTGACCGGCTTGGCCTGGATCTCGGTCTCGTGCTCGAAGGCGTGCGATTTGTCGGTGTTGCGGTAATAGCGGTACAGGGCCCAGTACAGCGCGGTTGCGCCGGCTGGACCTGCCGCCAACAGCCAGAGGCCACTGTCGTCGCTCATGTCGATGCCACCAGGAAGGCAATTGCGAGGGCTTCAATGATGGTGCCGGTGGCCAGGGCTGCCAGCAGCATCTTCCATTGCTGGACGGGCACGCTGCCCATGGTTTCGCCGGTTCGGCCGTTCACCGCGATGTAGTGCAGCATGCCGCCGTTCTTGCCGGGCTGGTGGTACGAATACAACCACACCGGCAGGTACATCGACACCCAGCGCGTGCCATGCACCTCAAGCTGCTCCTGTTCCCAGCGCACGCCACGGTTGTAGCGCTTCACCGAGCCCTCCACCTGCGCGCGGGCGATCGACAGCAGCTGGTCTTCCAGCCGTGGCCGCAGCTTCTCAACGTCCAGGTTGCGCTTCTCCGAGCTGAATCCGGCCAGGTACGAGGCGTTCCACTTCACCGCGTTCTTGGTGTCGAACGGCAGGATGGTGTTGATGATGTTGTTGGTGTTGGCGCGGGTATCGAGATTGCCGCGCTCGGCCGAGGATTCCAGGGGCAGGTCATCGACAGTGAAGTCGACCTGGCGTTCGACCTGGTAGACATCGGCGTCATACAGGGTGCGCTTGTTCTTCTCGGTGCCGACGGTGTACTGGCGGGTCTGGATCTCGCCCTTGCCGGCCACGGCCGCACTGACGTTGCTGTCGACGATCATGTAGGGCAGGAACACGCCCACCACGTTCTCCGGGGTGAACTGGTCCTTGAATGCCTTCAGCGCGAACATGCGGCGCTTGTCGACGAACTGGCGGATGCGTGCGACCGCATCGTCCTTCTTGATATGGAAGGGCAGCACCGCATCAGGCACCGCGCCATTGCTGATCTGCTCGTTGACGCCGAAGACGTGCCGGCACCAGTGGCAGCGCGCCGTCATCGTGCTTTCGGTATTGACCGTGACTTCGGCGCCGCAGCCGGTGCACTTGAAGGTCATCAACGCCGAGGTGTCGGCATCGATGTCACGTGCACCGGAGGCGATGACGGTGCCGCGCAGCTGGTCGATCGCCTCACCCAGGCCGAACTCCTCCTCGACCCGCGCGCCATGCCATTCGTGACGGCAGTACAGGCAGACCAGGATATCGGTCCCGGCCTTGGGCCGGATGTCGGTGGCGCCGCACTTCGGGCAGCGGTTGAGGCCGTCCTTCAGCTCGCGGGCCGAGGTATCGATGGCGGCCGGGTCAGGTGCTTCCACCTCATCGCGGATGGCCTGTGGCAGCGTCGAGGTGTCCAGCGGGAAGCTGCCGGGCAGGGGAGGAACATCCTGCGGCGAACCGGGCCCATCCAACGACGCCGCCGGCGAGGGCGGCGGCGTCGCGGGCGCGGATCCGGGCAGCGGCGGTGGGCCGTTTCGGGGATCGGACATGTGCGTTGTGCGTCCTGCTCTTACAGGCCCAGTGCCTTGGCCTTCAGGGCGTCATAGTCGCTCTGGGTGATCAGGCCCAGGTCCAGCATCTCCTTGGCCTTCTTCAGCTTGGCCACCGGATCGTCGGCAGCCGGGGTGACCGGCTGCTGCATGCCGCCGACACCGAACATGCCCGAGGCCATGCCGACACCGACCAGGCCGGCCGCACCGCCGTTTTCGCCGGCCGACTGGATGCCCTGGGCGACGCTGGCCTGCAGGTTGGAATTGCCGCGCGAACCCGACAGCGCATCGGCGCGCTGCACGGTCTTCAACAGTTCGCGGGTGTTGGCGTCGTACTCGATCGAGACGATGGCGGTCTTGACGATGGCCAGGCCACGATCACTCTGCCACTGGTAGGCCTGCTCGACCGCCGCCGACAGGCTCTGCGCGAAGCCGATCGAATCCTGCTGCAGCTTGGTGATGCGATTGCCCTTGCCCGGATCGTTGGTATACAGGCTGAAGGCCGGGGCCAGCGAGCCGACCACTTCATTGAACAGCTGGCCGGCAGCGGCGTTGTCCAGGTCGGTGAAGTCGAACACCTGGCCCGGCTGCAGGTAGCTGGCCGGCACGAAGTTCTTCACGAACAGGATCGGGTCGACGATCTTCAGCGTGTACGAGCCGCGCGTGATCGCGCCGACCTGGGTGTTGAGGAAGCCGTCGTCCCAGTAGATTTCCGACTGGGTACCGAAGCGGTTGTCCGGAAGTTCCTTCAGCGACACGAAATAGGCGGCCTGCTGCGAGCCCGGCTGGCCGCCGAACTTGAAGCGCTCCCAGCTCTGCTTGATGAACGTGCTGACCAGGCCATCGCCGGCGAAGATCGACTGCGAGTTCAGATCGTCCGAACGCCACTCGTAGCCGCCCGGTTCGGCGACGAACGCGGTGATCGCCCCGTCCTGGAACAGCAGCAGGCCGTAGCCTTCGGGCACGACGATCTTCGAACCGTTGCTGATGATGTTGGAAGAGCCGCTGGTGTTGGAGCCGCGGCCGGCGTTGGTGCCGCGCGGCACCGCCGCAAACAGCGCTGCAGTGGCCGGCAGGCCCGTCGGCACGGTATAGAAGTCCTTCCACTGGTCGGCAAGCACACCACCAACCGCACCCTTCACCGCCTGCACCAGACCCATGTCCAACTCCCTGTGATTCGAGGGCAGGCACCATGCCTGCCGAGCGGGACTGAATATACCAGCGGGCGGGGGCGGCGGTGGCACCACAACATGAATCCACGCCACCTGGCCCGCCGGCGCTGGCAGCGCAGCCCCCTCTGGCGCTGCCGCTACAGCATGTACGGAATCTTGAAGGCCAGAGTGAAGTCGGGAGCGTCGGGGGTCAGGCCGATGCCGAGCAGGGTGACCAGCGTGGCGTGCGGGTTCAGGGCGTAGGTCACGCCGAGATTCAGTGACGCCGCATTGGCATCGCTGCCGATCACCTTCACCCATTGCCCGCCCTGGAAGCGGGTGGAGGCACGGGCGCTGATTCGATCGCTGAAGGACAGGCTGAGGCTGGTGCGCTCATTGAATGCGAAGGCCACCCCGGCGCCGAAGTACACCGAGCCGCCCAGCTTCACGTGGCCGGGATTGACCGTATCCGGGTTGCTGTCGATGTCGCTGAAGCCACGGGGGAACGAATGCACGTAGCCCAGGTTGGCGAACAGGATCGCCGGGTCGGCGGTCTTGACCATCGACAGGCCGACATTGGCCTGCCAGACACCGTTGCCGGTGGGCTGTTCGCGTGGCACGGCGAAGCGGATGTAGTCGTCGTCATCGCGCTCGATCACTTTCCAGTCCAGGCCGTACGGCGCGCGGCCGGTCGGCGCGGTCACGCCAGCGGTCAACACCGTCTCCGGGCGCCAGCCGCGCTCGCCGAAGAGTCGATAGTTCGCGCTCAGGCCAATGTCGCCCAGCCCGTTTCCATGAGTTTCTTCCTGCGCGATGGCCGCAGCGGCGCCGCCTGCGCCCCCCTTCTGGTAGACAGTGCGCCGCGCCAGGTAGGGCACGTCCAGGTTGAGCGTCAGGTTGGGACTGGCCCCCCAGCGTGCGGCCAGGTTGTAGGTGAGTGAATCGGATTCGACGTTCTCGATGGCGATGTTGCCGAGAAAGATCGCATCCAGTGCGAGGAAGCCGTTGAGGGTGAGCTGCTTGCGGTCGTAACGGGCGTAGGTGAGGCTGTTTTCCAGGGTGAAGCGGCGGGAGAACAGTGCCGATTGCTGCTGCTTCACGTCGTCCACGCTGCGGCGTGTTTCCTGCCGGGCCTGCTGCGCTTCGGCCGCGCTGCTGGCGTAGCCTTCGCTGCCCGGAGGAACCGACGAAGCGGCCACCTGGGCCAATGGCGCGCCCGGCGTGGAGGCCGCCGGCCCGGCACGCCCACTCAGGCGCGCCTGCATCGCCTGCACCTGCATGTCCAGTTCGCGCAGCCGCCGCACCTCTTGTGCGTAATTGGCCTTCAACTGCTCCAGCTGGTTGGCCAGGGCCTGCATGTCCGCGTGGTCGTCGGCTGCCGGTGGCGCGGCGAAGGCGGTGCCCGCCAGCGCCGCCAGCGCCAACGGGGTGATCCTCGGAAGGGTGTGCATGTTCGTATCCTGCGTTGTGGAACGCTTCCCCCAATGCCGGGCCGTGTTACTGGCCCGGCCCCATGCCGCGGTTCAGCGCGATGGCCTGGGCCACGTTCTGGCTCAAGGGCAGGCTGCTCCCCACGGTGCTGCGCACCAGTTCCAGCCGCAGCTGGTTGCTGGCGATCTGGCCGTCCCCAGCCAGGGCAATGCCCTGGCCGACGCTGCCACTGCGGATCCATTGCTGCACCAGGCCCTGGCCATCGATCTGCAGCAGCAGCCGCGCCTGGTTGCCATCGAACACGGCGGTCGCGCTGGCACCGGCCTGCCGGGTGGCGGCACTGTGCGGGCCACCGCTGCCCGCTCCCGGCACGTCGCCGTCGCGCACGGTCAGGGTGGTAACGTTGCGGGCGACATTGCCGTCGCCGGCCACCTGCACGCTCTGCACCAGGCCGCTGGCGTTGTCCAGGCCGCTGCTGTCGATGCTGCGGCCCGGGTTGCCGGGCAATGGCGCATCGGCGGCAGTGATATGCACGCTGGGCTGGAAGCTCAGCGTCGGCGCACCACCGCCACGGAAATCCATGCCGAGCGTCAAGGTGCCCTGCAGGGTGGTGCCATTGCTGGCCTGCCAGCGCGAAACCATGGTGACCCCGAACCAGGCGACGGTATTGCCGCCCACGGTGTAGCGGCCCCGCATCAGGCCGAGCTCGGGGTCCGGAATTTCCTTCAGGCCACGGCCCGGCGTACCCTCGGCGGCCGCCAGCGGCAGGGCAGGGACGACCAGCAGCAGGGCCATCAGTACGGAATGGCGGTACATGTTCGTGCCTCCTTCAGAACAGGTCGGCGTGGCTGAAGCCGAAGTCGACCAGCTCGGCATCGGTGATCGGCCCCTGTCGCGCGTAAAGCGCGCGGGCACTGGGCCGTTCGCTGGGTTGCAGCAGGACCGTGTTGCGATCGAAATCGCTGCCGATCACCACGAATACCGCGCGTGATGGCCAGGCCGCCAGGAATTCCGGCAACGCCAGGCTGCGGTTGCCCAGGATCGGATCAGCCACCTCGACCACGCCTTCGCGTACCTGCTTGAGCACCACGAAGTGGCGGAACCCGCGCACGTCCATCAGCACCAACCCGGGTACGCGCAGCGTGCGCAGGCGCGCTTCATCGATGCGATAGCCACGCCCGCGCATGCCCAGCGATTCCACGTAGCGCTTGATGTCGAGCAGCGAGAAGCCGCGCTCGGCCACCAGCGCCGGATCGGACACCCTCATCATGCCCTCGATCACCGTCGTCTCGTTGGTGTCCAGGTGATAGGCATGGCGCAGGATGGTGGCCAGTGCGGCGGCCCCACAGCTGTAGTCGGTGTGTTGCCGGACCACGTTGCGGTAGCGCCGCTCCTGCATGCTCTCCACGCTCCGCTGCAGCAGTGCGCCATTGGGCAGCACACCACTGAAGCGCACGTCGCCCGCCCACGCAGAAGCAGTGGCCAGCGACAGCAGGCAGGCCAGCAGGCGCATCGAAGGACGGCAACGGCTCATCACGGTCTCCGGCAGCAGGGGGGAGCCCCTGTTCCAAGGGGGAGGAGGAACAGGGGCTCCCGGGAACCCGGCCATTGGCGGACGGCCGGGGTGTTGCGCTTACTCGCCGGTGCCACCGCCACCGCCGCCGGTGCTGGGCTGGGCCACCGCCAGCGCCAGGCTGTTGGCCTGCAGGTTGCCGGTGCCGGCGGCCACGTTCACGCCGATGTTGCCGGAGGCGCCGGAGAAGGCGCTGCCCGACAATGCCGAGGTGTTGGTGGCGTTGACGTTGACCCAGCGCGTGGTGCTGACGGTTCCGCTGAGGCTGGCATACAGGTCGGCCACGCCCAGCTCCACGAACTGGCTGGTGCCGCTCTCACGCGTGTCGAAGCCCAGGCCGCCCACGCCCTGGCGATAGGGGTTCATCGTGGCGTTCTGGATCTGGTTGTCCAGGTCGATGTGACCGGTGCTGCTGCCGTTCGGATGCGGCAGGTCGCCATCCCAGGTATCCAGGTAGTAGTTGGCCATCTGGTAGGCGTTGCCGGAACCACGATAGGTGCCGGCGCCATAGGCCAGGGTCAGGCCACTGACGCCGCCGTGCATGCCGACCTGCACCGTATCGGTGTAGGACTGCACGAAGCCGGCATTGCTGACCGTGTTGCCGGTGGAGACCTGGTTGGAGCTGATGCTGGACTGGGCGACGGCACTGGTGGCCACCGAGGCGGCCAGCGCGTTCTTCTGCTCGTTGTTGTTGCCCGAGGCGATGTTCACCCCGATGTTGCCCGACGCGCCGCCAAAGGCATTGCCGCCCAGGCTGGCGGCGTTGGTGACGCCCGAGTTCAGGGTGGCGTTTCCATGCCCGGCCTGGCTGACGAACACCTCGGCATCGGCCATGCCGAAGCTGAAGGAGGCATCGGCCGCGGACAGCGAGGCCGCATTGTCCTGTGCGTTGTTGTCGCCGGCCACCACGTTGAAACCGAGGTTGCCCGAGGCCCCCGCACCGACGTCATCGGCGATCGAGGCGCTGTTGGTGACCAGGCTGTTGGCGGCGGTGTTGTTGCTGATCGACTGCCGGTTGTCGATCACGGCAATCGCCGCGGAGTCCAGGTCGATGTCGCCGGTGATGTTGGGGTCGCCGGAGAAGGTGATGTCCGTCGCCAGGCGCAGGTCCTTCTCAAGGTTCACGTCGACGCCGTGGTTGTTCTTTTCCTTGCGCTCGTCGGCCTGGATGTTGCTGTTCTTCTGCACGCTGACATTGACGGTGCGGTTGCGCACGTCGTTGTCGGTGTGGTTGTGCGTTTCGTTGCGGGTTTCGTTGACGGTGTGGTTGTGGACGATGTTCGCATTGGCGTTCTGGTTGTCCCAGCCATTGGCCGCAGTGGCGGTCGAGGCAGTGGCAATCGCCATGGCGAGCATGGTCCGTTTGACGGTCGCTTTCATGGTGCCCTCTCTCTCATCAGTGATGCTTCGGTTGGGTGGTTGTCACGGGCGGTCCTGCACGACTACGCCCAGTACGTTGGCCGTGTCGTTGCCGCTGCCCGCGATCTGATTGAGTTGCAGGACACCGTCGAATCCCCGCAGTGCGGTGCTGGCTACACCGGCGCTGCGGGTGCCCGTCGTCACGCCGTGACCGGCGTCGTCCCGCCCCCCTGCGAACGCGGAACCTTCGGCGGCCAGGGCCGGATCGTCGGTTTCGCGTATGCCCTGTCGGGCCAGCGCCGCGCTGACGACGTTGAGCGTCGTGTTGGCGCTGCCGCTGGCCTGGTTGATGGAGGCGATGCCGCTGGCACCTGCCAGCGCGTCGCCGCCGATGAACGCAGCGGCCTGCAGCGGCCCGGACAGCACGCGGTTGCCCTGCTGCAGTTGCCGGGCATCGATCACCACGTCGGCGCGCTCGCCGTTGGCGATGCCCCGCAGGTTGGCCTGTACATTGAGGTCCCCGGCGGCCTGGTTCACGGCGATGGCGCCGTTCGCCCCGGCCAGTGCGCGGCCGTCGATGCGGGCCAGATCGAGGTAGGCGAGCATGCCGCTGTAGTCGTCGGCCCGGGTCGCCCAGGGGGCGGCGACGAGCAGCAGAAGCACCCCCCGCAGCGCCTTCATTTCCCACCTGCCGGGGCCGTGCCCTGCAGGGGGAACTGGGCCAATGCGCCGCGCACCGTATCGGCGATGCCGCGGGTACTGCTGCCGACTGCGCCGAGCGGCGCGCTCATGGCGCCGCCCAGGCTGCTGCCGACCACGCCATCACCACTGCGGCCAAGCGTGCCGCCCAGAGCCTGCTGGGTGACCCGTTCAACGGTGGTGCTGCCCGGCGCCGCGACGGACACGGCCTGGCCGGCACCCATGCCCGCATAGTCCTCATCGCTCAGCTCGTCCATCCCTCTTGCCGCGGCATCCGGACCGAGGGCCGCCGCGATCTCGCGCTGTGGCTTCGGGTCGGCGATCAGCGCCATGCCGGGCGGCGCCATGCGATAGGCCGGCCGCGCGGACACATCCCGCAACAGGACGATTTCGCCCGGTTGGGCCTTCACGCCCTGGCGGGCACCCGATGCGTAGGCGCCAGCGCCAACCGACAGCATGACCACGGCCAGCGATGCCGACAGGCCGCGAACGAGGGAGGTGCCGTCCATGCCGATCTCCGGTGATGGGTGCGGCGGAACCACGCATCAAGCGTGCCAATCCTGGAAGCCTTGGCCGCCATGGCGGCAGGAACCGCTGGAGGTGGAGCGCTGCTGCCGGGCTGTTACAGCGGCGTGGGAAAAATGTTGGGAAAGCGCAGCGCCAAGCGCCGCAGGCCAAGGCGGTGTCCCGGCTGTCGCATCGGTGTTACAGGGGGCGCCGCAGTCTGTAACGGTGCCGCTTCAGCCGGGCGTTCCTTGACGCACCGCGCATTGCGCCGCCATTTGGGGAGGCGCTAGCATCCGCCCAACAAAGGCCGCCCCGGTGGCCGTAGAGGTCCCGGCGGGGGGCGGCACGCCGGTGATTGGCTGACAGTCCGCCGACGGTGTCCGGATGCTGGGGGAAGCATGGCAGCGGTCCCGGAGGCTTCAACGTCACGATGCGTGCTCTGGTTTGGCGAGCCGTTGGCGAACGAGCGCAGTGCGCTGGCGGCGGCGGGCTGGCATGTGCGCAGCATCCATCCCGATCCCGCCATGGCGATTGGCCTGCGCGGGCGCGATCGTTTGCTCGCCGTGCTCGATCTGCGCCATCTCGATGGGCTCGCGCTGCAGCTGCTGGCACCGTGGATCGAGCAACACCAGCATCTGCCGTGGCTGGCGGTACTGCCACCGGGTGCGGGGCTCACGCCACCGGCGTGGCGGCCGTTGCTGCAGCACTGCCGGGCGCGCTTCACGCTGCCGTTCGGCCTGCAGGACCTGGTCGTGGCGATGCGCCAGCAGTTCGACGCGGATGGCCCTGCCGCCGATGATGCCTGCAGCGGGCAGGGGCCGCGTGCATTGATCGGCGAGAGTCCTGCACTGCACGCGGTCCGCACGGTGCTGCACAAATTCGCGCCGGTCGACCTGCCAGTGCTGGTCACCGGCGAAACCGGAACCGGCAAGGAGTTGGCGGCACACGCCCTGCATGCGCTGTCCGGTCGCGCTGGCAAGCCGTTCATCGCGGTCAACTGCGGTGCCATTCCTGCCAGCCTGGTGCAATCGGAGCTGTTCGGCCACGAACGCGGTTCGTTCACCGGCGCCGACAAGCGCCAGATCGGCGTATTCGAAACCGCGCACGGCGGCACTGTATTCCTCGACGAGGTGGGCGACCTGCCACCCGAGGCACAGACCAGCCTGCTGCGCGTGCTGCAGGAGGGCACGTTCGAGCGCGTGGGCAGCAGCCAACCGCTGCGGGCGGACGTGCGCCTGCTCGCTGCCACCCACGTGGAACTGGAGCACGCGGTAGCACAGGGACGATTCCGCAGTGATCTCTACTACCGGCTCAACGTGCTGCGCCTGCTGATGCCGCCATTGCGCGAGCGCGGCGCCGATGTGCAGCTGCTGGCCGAACACTTCCTGCGCTGCTTCCGGCTGCGCCACAGCGTGCGTGCACGCGGCTTTGCACCGACCGCGCTACAGGCCATGCGGCGCTTCGACTGGCCGGGCAACGTGCGCGAACTGCTCAATCGCGTGCAGCGCGCGGCGATCATGGCCGAAGGCGAGCTGATCAATGAGCGCGATCTGGAGCTGGGCGCGCCGGTGCAGGGACTGCCCGGCGCGATGCTGCACGATGCGCGCGGCCAGGCCGAACGTGATGTGCTGCTGCAGACCCTGCGCCAGACCGGCTACAACGTCTCGGAGTGCGCGCGGCAGATGCAGATCTCG
Organism: Stenotrophomonas maltophilia; assembly: GCF_001676385.1. Lineage (GTDB taxonomy): Bacteria > Pseudomonadota > Gammaproteobacteria > Xanthomonadales > Xanthomonadaceae > Stenotrophomonas > Stenotrophomonas maltophilia_J. Next base: position 78,845 of record NZ_LYVJ01000004.1, read on the forward strand.
CGGGTGACCGTGTATCGATTGTGCCGCAAGCATCAGCTGGAGCTGCCCGCGCAGCGTTGAGTGCGGGTCATGGATCGCCCAGGCGGTAGCGGACGCGGTAGAGGTCCAGTCCCTGGCCGCCTGCGCGACGCGCGGAATAGGTCAGCGTGCCGGGCTGCGAGCCGTCCAGCATCGCACCGTAGCTGTCGCCACCGGGCTCGTTCAAGGGCGGAGGCAAGGCGTGACCCACGTTGTAGCGGCCGTCCTGTTCGTAGGCGATGAACTGGCGCACCGGTGCACTGCTGAAGTCCTGGGCGCGGGCAAAGACCACAGTGCGTCCATCGCCGAGGAAGGTGGCATCGAATTCCTGCGCGGCCGTATTGATGCCGCCGGCCAGCGGCCGCGCGTGCTGCGCCACGCCGCCGATGATCGCCGCGGTATAGAGGTCGTGGCCGCCGGCCCCGCCTGCACGATCGCTGGAGAACAACAGCGTACGACCGTCTGGCGAGAGCATCGGCGCGAACTCGTTGGCCACACTGTTCACCGCAGCTCCCAGGTTCTCCGGTTCCCCGAAGCGACCGTGGGTTCCCACGCTGACCCGGTACAGATCGTCACCGCCGAGCCCGCCTGCGCGGTCCGAACAGAAATAGACGACGCGCCCGTCTGCGGAAAACGCTGGATCGAAGTCGCGCCCCGGCGTGTTGAACGGGACCGGCTTTGCAGGCCGCCAGCGCTGCCCGTCGTGGCGCGACATCCAGATGTCATACCCGCCCGGCCCGCCGGGACGATTGCGGCTGAACCATAGCGCGGTCTTTCCGTCCGGACTCAAGGTCAGCCGGATCTCGTCATGGGGCGTGGACGCGATGCCGGGAGCAAAGCGCTCGGGTGGATCGAGGGTCTGCAGCACCCTGGGCGGGGAGGGTAGTGGCAACGCCGATGCCAGCAGCATCGCGCCCAGCAGCGCCTTCATGCCTGCCGCTCGAAGTCGCTGACCCAGTTGGTTTCCCAGCTGCGCCCACCGTCGATCGAAGCCGCCTGTTCCCAACGCGCCGAACGTGGGGTGATGCGTGACCAGATCGCCCGCGTCCGGATCGTTCGTCCGTCGTGCTGGTCTTCGCCGAAGAAACGGCCGACACCGGCCTCGAAACCACCGATCAAGGGCGTGCCGATCCGGGTGGGCTCCCGGCCATCCAGCCACCAGCTCAGCCAGCGCCGCTCGGTTGCGTTCCAGGCCCGGATTCCCATGCCACGCAGTGGCGCCCCAGGCACGTCCATCAGGTTGTCGCCCACGTTGCCGAATCCTCCCAGCACCGGCCAGTTGTGCAGGGTGCCGTTGAAGCTCTCCCAGGCGTCGCTGCCTGCAAGCCGTGCACGCAGGCGACGATGGCGTACGTTCCAACGGCCGACCAGGAAACCGAAGTCACCCGGGGCATCGGGCAGCACCGGAAGTGCGGAAGGCGCCGCAGCGGTGCGGCGGAACCAGTTTCGCCAGTTGACCTCCCAGTGCACGCCCCCATCGGCGGAGAACGCCTGTTCCCACCACGGTTCCTCGCCATGGATGTCATGCCAGCGGAACCATACGTCGATGGGGCGTCCCTTGAAGTGATCGCGACCGCGGAAGCTGCCGGCATTGCCCTCGAAGACGCCGCGCACGGGCGCTTCGATATGGGCAGGATTGCGGCCATCGATCCACCAGATCGACCACGTCGATGACACCGGATCGAACGCACGCACGCCCAGGCCCCTGTAGGGTCCCGACGGTAGCGCCATGACGTTGTCATCGATGGTGCCGAGACCGCCCAGGGTGAGCCAGACCGCGCTGGAGCCTGGGAAGGACTCCCAGCGGGTATCGCCCACCAGGCGCTCCTTCAGGCGTTGGTGCCGGACCTGCCAGTTGCCCTGCAACCATTTCCAGTCTTCGCTGTGGCTGGCCAGGGCCCTCCCCGAGCGCAGCGCGCTGGACGCTGTCGCGGCGGCCACGGTGGCCAGGAACTGCCGTCGATCCATGTGCATGATCCCCTGCCGAAGGTGCCTCCATCGTTGTGGATACCGGGGGGATTGACCACGCAGACATCGGGGCTCAGGCTAAGCCACACTTATGGTGACCCGACGCCAGCTGCCATCACTTGTGGCCATCCGTGCCTTCGAGGCGGCCGCGCGGCTGGGCAGCTTCGCGCGTGCTGCCGAGGAGCTCGACACCACTGCGGCATCGGTGAGCTACCACGTGCGGCGGCTGGAGGCGCAGACCGGCACCTGCCTGTTCCTGCGCCATGCACAACACGTGGAACTGACGGCCGCTGGTGCCAGCGTCGCAGTGGAGGCCACCCGCGCATTCGACGCGCTGCGCGCCAGCTTCATGCGCGCTGCTGACATGGACGCGACGCGGCTGCGCGTGTCCGTACTGCCAACGCTGGGCACCAGCTGGTTGACGCCGCGCCTGGGCAGCTTCCGCACACGCCATCGGCAGATCGTGCTGGAGCTGGATCTGTCTGCGGAGCCGCAGGACCTGGCCGCCGGGCGTTTCGATGCCGCCATCCGCAACGGCCACGGCCAGTGGCCCGGACTGCAGGCCACCCCCTTGTTTCCCAGCATTTTCACCCCGTTGTGCGCGCCGGCGCTGCTGCCGGCGGCGCACGGGCTCGGCCGTCAGGCGCTGGACGTGCCCCTGCTCGGGCGGCCGGACTGGTGGGCACTGTGGTTCTCCGCGCATGGTGCTGTTCCGCCGCCGGCCGCGGAGAGTTTCGTCACCTCGTTCGCCGTAGAGCACCTGGACGTCGGTGCTGCCATTGCCGGGCAGGGCATCGCGATCGGCTCGCCGATCCTGTTCCAGTCCGAACTGGACAGTGGGCGCCTGGTGCAGGCTCATCCTGGCGTGGCCAGCGACGGTCGCAGCTTCTGGTTCGTGGCACCCACCGCGCGGAGTGGCAGCGCCAAGGTCGTTGCATTCGGTGACTGGCTGGTCGAACAGGCTGCGCAGGCCAGGCATGCGGCGCGACATCACCTGTCCCGCACGGTGATGCCATGAACCTGAGCCCCGAGCTGCTGCGGCGCCTGCTGCGCGCCAAGGACCGGATGGACCACGCCAGTCACGAAGACTGGACGGTGGTCCGCCTGGCCGGGGTAAGTGCGGTCTCACCGGCGCATTTCGCGCGTGCGTTCAAGCAGGCGTTCGGCCTGCCACCGCATCGCTACCTGCTCAGCCGCCGCATTGAACGGGCCGTGGCGCTGTTACGGGACACCGACCTGCCGGTGACGGAGATTGCTGCGCAGACCGGCTGGGGCAGCCTGGGTACGTTCGGGCGCATCTTTCGCGACATCACCGGCGACAGCCCGGGCAATGTACGCGCACGCGAACGCCGGCAGCCACCGCTGCGCGGCGCCGTGCCCGAATGCCACGCGCGCGCCGCGCAGCGGCCCTGCCTGGACACGTCCGTGCTGGAACAGCGCCGCCGTGGCGCGCCGCCGGTGGTGCTCGCCGCGGAGCGTCAGGCCGGTACGGCAGGGGCGGCACGGAGACTGCCGGCATCGACCGCGGGATCGCTTCCGGCGAGCGCACCTTCAAGACCTGAAACATCGGTGTCCAGCAGGCAGGTCGCAAACATGAGGAAGCGGTAGGCGTCGGCAAAGTTCGACCCGAGCCCGAATGAAATCCTGACCGCGCCGCAATCTCCCTTGTCCAGGATCTTCTCATCGAAGGCGGTGCAGTCGAGGATCTTCCCGGTCTTGTCCAGTTCGCAGTGCTCGGCACCTGCGGTGGCATAGGTTGCCTGCTGGACGGCCCCGAGGTTGCAGAAACATCCATTGCGCAGGGTGATGCCGAAGCGGTCGGCCAGGCGCTTGATGCGGGCATGCGGCATGATCGAGCCATAGCAGTCGAAGAAGTTGAGCATCACCGTCGCTCCTTTGTGCTGTGCCGGCGGGCCGTACACGCGGCACAGCGGTGTGTCGCCGCGCACGGTATGGCGAAGCGCGGCAAGGCGCGCCTCGAGCCACCGGGCCAGTGCACCGGAACGCAGCGCCAGGGCCTCGACGCCGCCCATCCGCGCCACGAAGGCAAAGCCCCGGGCGATCGCCGGGAACGCGGCGTAATTGGGTGTTCCGATCTCAAAGCGTTGCCCGGCATCGCGATAGAGCAACCGCTCGGTGGGCGACCACGGGCCCGAGTAGTAGCAGACGCCGCCACCGGCAAAGGACGGTGGCCTGAGCAGTTGCAGTGACGAGCGGCGGGCAAGCAGGCAGCCCGCGCCGGTGGGGTAGCCGAAGATCTTGTAGAACGAGGCCACCACAAAGTCCGGTTGAAGGGTGCCGCAATCCAGCCGCGCCTGCGGAACCAGTGCGGCCGCGTCGCACAGCACCATCGCACCATGCGCCCGCGCGCGGGCGATCCAGGCCAGGTCATGCCGCGCACCGGTCGCGTTGGACTGGGCGGGAAAGGCGAGCAGATGCGGGGCGCCATCGCCCAGCCGCTGCAGCGCACGCTGCATCAGGTCCTCGTGCAGCAGCAGGTCGTCGTCCAAGGGGATGTACTTCACCAAGGCGCCCTTGGCCCTGGCGTATTCGCGCAGGCCATGCACCGATGTGTGATTGTCCTTGGTCAGCAGCAGCTGCGTGCCCGGCTGGAAGGGAAACGATTCCGCCACCAACCGGATCGCGCTGCTGGCGTTGGCAGTGAATATCACCTCGTACTCGTCCGGCGAACAGCCGAAAAAGGCGTAGATCGCGTCCCGCGCATCCTGGTAGGCCGCCTGCGAGGCTTTCGATCCGCTGTGCGGATTGCCCAGGATCGCGTGTTTCAACGCCTGCAGGTCCTGTTCGAGCAGGCTTTCGGGTGGCAGGGTTCCGCCCACATGATCCAGGTACGTCACGTGCTGCTCGTCCAGCCGTGCGTACTCCTCGTTGCGCATTTTCTCTACCGATGCGTCGGGGAAGCCCGGATGCTCGGCCAGGAACTGCGCCCTGGCCGCGGTGAATGCATCGAGCGCCTGCGCCTCGTGCGCAGGGACGGCGCGCTCGGCGCCCACGCAGGACGCGCGATGGGTCAGCTGCTGGCACCGCAGCAGCGGCGAGAAATCGGGTGGCGTGATGTCCAGCGTCGTGCCCGCATGGGCCGGATCAGCCTGGCCGCGCAGCAGCCACGCCTCCACCCGATAGCGCTGGTCAGGCACGTCCTTGCGGAACTGCGCCAGCATCAGGTCCAGGTAGTGCTCGCGGGTGCCGGTGTCGCACTGGTTGAACTCCTCGAGCAGGATGCAGGCGTTGAACAGGAACTCGCGCGCGCCGGCCGCATCCAGCGAGAACGACAGGGGATGCAGCCCGGCAGGCAGATCGTTGGCCCTGGACAGGCCTTCGATCGCGAAGGCCCGGGTGATCGGCGACGGGTCGGCCAGGCTCAGCGCAGCGTCCATCAGCCGCGAGGGCATGCCGAAATGCAGCTGCGATTGCTGGCGGGTGAGTTCGAAGAGCTGGTTGTAGTGGAACATCGTGGCATAGACACGCCCGCCCGGCCGCAGCACGCGGCGGAACTCCCTGGCCACGCGCGCCTTGTCCGGCGGGAACATCAGGCCGAAGCCACAGACAATCACATCGAAGCTGTTGTCCTCGAACGGAAGCTCTGCCATGTCCACGTCGGCCAACAGCGGAACGTGCTGCTGGATCTCCGGGCTCAGGACGCGCCGGGCCATGTTCACCGCGATCTGCGACAGATCGCTGGCCACCAGCCGCAGGCCCCGTGGACGCGCAAGATCCTCATACAGGCTTGCAGTGATCACCCCGGTGCCGCAGGCGACTTCCAGCACGTCCCTGACCACGAACCCGGCATCGATGTCGCTGGCGACTTCGCTGGCCAGCAGCTTCCCGTAAGGGTGGAAAATGCGAGGGCTCAATACCCGCTCATAGAATTCCATGAAGGTACTGAGCGACCACTGGCTGTCGGACACAACTTTGCATTGGCGTTGCGCTACGTCCTGCATGGTGCGCTCCCTGGCGGCGTAAGGGTGCCGATGGATCCGGTCTGCGCGGTTATCGCACGCGTTCCTGTGTGCGTGCGTGATTGGCATCACATTGAGTGGACTTAATCATCCGGTGGATTATCCGCTTTTGCCGATCTGCGTATTCATGCGCCCCGGGGGGCATTAACCCCCCCCCGGTTTCTCCACGCTGGGCGTCGTGGCCACTGGCGCAGTTTTGGAGAAGCGGCGCCGGGCCGGTGGGCGTAACGTAGCCGCACTCGTGAGGAGGTGTTGCATGTCTAATACGGTGGATACGATCGGCCTGTATGTGCGTGACCAGGATGAAGCGCTCGATTTCTATGTCGGCACGCTCGGCTTCGAGGTGCACACCGATGTGCGCAATGGCGGCTATCGCTGGCTGACAGTGCGCAACCGCGGCCAGCAGGGTTTCCAGCTGGGCCTGTTCGTGCCCGGCCCACCCACCCACGACGCCGCCACGGCGCAGGCGTTGCAGCAGTTGGTGGCCAAGGGCGCGATGCCGCCGCTGGTGCTGGCGGTGGACGATTGCAGGGCGCGCTATGTGGAATGGCAGGCCAAGGGCGTGGAATTCATCCAGGAACCCATCGAGCGTTATGGCGCGGTCGATGCCGGATTCCGTGACCCATCCGGCAACGGCTGGAAGATGATCGAAGCACGATCGGACGCGAGGCGCCGGCAATGAGCCGTGGCGGCTGGGCGCGGCCCGTGCATCGCTGGACGTCCATCGTGTTCACGCTGGCAGTGGTCGCCAATTTCGTGGCGCGCGGGCTGGGGCAGGGCGAGCCTTCGGCCTGGATCACCTATTCGCCGTTGCCGCCGTTGTTCCTGCAGCTTTTCACCGGCTTGTATCTGTTCGTCCTGCACTATGCAGGCAGGCGCGGCAGCGCCACGGCGGGCGCTGGGCGCTGAGGGCCATGCCGTCAGGCGACGGCGTCGGCCGCGAAGGCGGCGAGCAGGCCTGGCAGGTCTTCCATGCGCTGGAAGATCACGCGGGCGCCGACCGCACGCAGGGCCTCCGGCGTGCTGTGGTGCGGGCCGCCTTCGCTGAAGCCGAACACGGTGGCGCCGGCGGCCACGCCCGCAGTCGCGCCGGTGACGGTGTCCTCGATCACCGCGCAGCGTGTGGGGTCCACGCCCAGCGCCGCAGCGGCCGCCAGATACACATCCGGATGTGGCTTGGTGCGGGGCAGGTCCTGGCCACTGAACACATTGGCCCCGAACACATCGAGCAGCCCGACCTTGTCCAACTGCAGTTTCACCTTGTGCAGGTCTGCTCCGGAGGCGCAGGCGATGCGGCCGCCGCTGGCCGTCGCGATGGCGCGCACGGCTTGCGGCGCGCCCTGGATCGCCTGCAGGTCCTGCTCCAGCGCCCGGTTGCGCTGCTGGCGGAATGCCTCCAGCCATTCCTGGGTGAACGGCTTGCCGGTCCGTTCTTCGATCAGGCCGGCCAGATGCGCGACCGATTGGCCGAGGAAGACTTCACCGGCCTGTGCCGGGGTCAGCGGCCAACCGCGTTCGGTCAGCATTTCCGACAACACGCGGGCCACCAGTGGCTCGGAATCGACCAGTACGCCATCACAGTCGAACAGCACGGCGTCGAACGGGAAACGGGACATTACAGCTCCTGGGGCAATGCAGCGGGGTAATCGCCTGCCATTTTCCCACAGCCGCCGGGGCGGGGCACCCGCTCGCAGCCGGTGCCCGGCCAGGCTCATCAGCCCAGATCACACCCGGCCGGCTGCGGCCAGGTGGTGGCCGGCAGCATGTTCTTCAGCGATGCCGGTGCATTGATCGCCACATAGCTGGCACCCAGCAGCTCCTCCAGATCGGCAATCGTGACCAGGTAGTTGTCCAGGCTGCCGAGGTTGGCTTCATTGGGAATGATCCAGCTGATCGCCTTGGCGGTACCGGTCTGGGGATCACGGGTAATGATCGTCTTCCAGAAGAACTCGGGCGTCGGGATGCCGTGGCTGGCCAGGAAGTAGTCATTGGATGCGTCGCCGTAGACCACGCCGCCGTACACATCCACCGGAGCGATGTCGCGGTAGCACTCCGCGACGTTCTCGGCCTTTACCCAGATGCCCTGGTTGAAGCTGGATACCTGCGGGACGATGTTGGTCATGTAGTTGGCGCGGCGGATGTAGGTCGTGCTGTAGTCCATGTGGTTGGAGGTCACCAGATGGCCGCGGTCGTAGCCGGTCCTGACGCTGGCGTAGGAGGTGGTGCTGGCCTGGCCGAGGCAGCCGGCCGGCAGATCCGGATCGTTGTAGAAGCTGGATGGCCGCGCGGCGGAACCGGTGTCGGCAGTGAGCGTGTATTCGTAGCGGGTGGCACTGTGGAGGCTGCAATCGTAGGTCAGCACGAAGCCCCCCTTGTTGAGGGTCACGACCTGGGCGTGGGCGGCACCGGCGAAGGCACTGATGACGAAGGCAAAGACGAGGCTTGCAAGGCGCATGGCGATTCTCCAGCAAAGGGTTCGGGACGCAGCGGCCCGTCACGGCCAGGCCGGGCCTGTGCCATGTGGAGGCGTTGCGGATATGGGTGACGCGGAATGCGATGGAACGGAGCCGCAATGAGGGGGCCAGCAGGGCCGTGCGGTGTCGCAAGCGTCACAAGCTGTCGCATTCTGGTCAATGACGAGAAGGCCAAGCTGTGACCACGCGCAAGCACTGGCAATGTGCCAGCCCATGCGGTCGGTGGCTGACATGCGGGCGTGCTAAGCGTCGGACAGGCCTGAAGCGCAGGGCAGGCCGCGCATCGTGCGTGGCCTGAACCTGCCGCGGCGGGCTCTACAAGGAAGCTTGCTGCGCCGCATCCGGCGCCAGGCATGCGGTCCTGCCTTGCTCGATCGAGTCCGCAATGACCGCTTCGTCGAAACCGCTTTGGCTCAAGTACAGGCGATACCACCGGACCAGGGCATCGCCGTCGCGCGCCCAGCAGGCAACGTGGACGGTGGCCCTCAGCTTGTCGCGGGTCGGGTGACGCTGCGCGATCTCGTCCAGGCCCTGGCGCATCAGCGGCCAGTCAGGCGTTGCCTGGCCGAAAGCATCGGCTGCGTGCCCGGTGGCCGACCAGTACAGCCGTGCATGGCGCGTGGCCCGCTTCTTCTTCGGCGCACTGGCCATCGAGTGCCGCGCGAAGGCTTCCATCTTCTGCGCGCTGTCGCCCCAGGCCGGGCTGAAGTGCTCCATGGCAATCAGGCGCAGACGGTCGTAGTCCGCGGGAGGCGCCCCTCCTGATCAGCGCAGGTCCGGCGGATTCATCGAAAAGTCCCGGGCGTAGATGTCGCCGGGATCAGGCTGCAGGCGAGCCTCGATTTCCGGTGGAAACACCGGCACCCTGCTGGTCTTCATCACCACCCAGCGCATCACCGCGTGCAGGTAGTTGAGCGGCAGCATGGTCAGCCACATCAATCCCGGGAGCCGGGCATCCTCGGCGAAAATACGCGCCATGCCGGCTGCAAAGCGCTCACGCCTGCCATCCACCGGCATGCAGTAATGCACTGCATCCAGCACGGCGGCAGGCCCTTCTTCCATGTAGCGCCGCAGGAACTCCCAGTGCGCATGCGCGTGCTCGATGCGCGAGGTCGTGATGCAGAACGCGAACGTCTCCCGGACCGTCACGCCATCCGCGTCCAGGATCAGTCCGCGGACATCCCAGTTGTACCAGCCGAAGGTTCCGGTTCCCCTGCCAAGGGTGAAATACACCTGGTCCCAGGGGACGCTCAGGATCGTGCCATCCAGCCGGAATACGTGGACCTGCCGGTGCGTGCGGTCGAGCACGATCGGATAGTACGTCCAGCGGAACAGCTCGCGGCAGGCCACCCAGATGCTTGCTGCAGTGAAGGACGCCAACATCGCCATGCCGATGAATATCGCCTCCCAGAGGCCGTTCTCGTTGGGCAGCTTGTTCACCACCAGCGACCAGAGCAGCATCAGCATGCCGCCCAGTCCGAACACGATGCCGATCGCGCCGAGCAGGGCGGCAACGCCGCGTGCAACGTACCAGCGGTCCACCGACACCAGGCATTTCGAGTTGATCTTCACCACGCACAGCTGCGCCAGCAGCGGGACATCCAGCCGCTTCTTCTGCAGCAGGTGGTGCTCGCGATCGAACGCGTTCAATGGGCGGTTGTCGGGGAACTTGCGGGTGAAACCGGTGTAATCCATGGGCGATGCCTGCGCTATCCTGACGCTCGCTGGATTCTAGCCGGATCCTCCCGCGCGCCGTGATCAGCGCCGTACGTCAGAGGACGCGTTGTCGATCAACGCCCACACATCGGTTTCGCGCAAGGGGCTGACGTCCCCCGGAAGGGAGTGCTTCAATGCGCCCGCCGCCAGACCGAAGCGCACGATGCGATCCGCATCGAATCCGCACAGCAATCCGTGCAGGATGCCGGCCGCGAACGCGTCGCCGGCGCCGATCCGGTCGACGATGCCGGGCAAGGAGCGCGGGGGCGCCTGGGCCCGGGTGCCATCGCGCCCCAGCAGAAGCGCGCCCAGCCTGTGGTGGTCCGCGCTCAGCACCTCGCGCTGGGTGCAGGCCACCCACTGCAGCTGCGGGAAGGCGGCGAATGCGGCCGTCGCGGCTGCCTCGACGCGGGCGATGGTGTCGTCCTGTACAAAGTGCAGCCCCAGCACTCGTTCAATGTCGCGGTGATCGGCAAAGGCGATATCCGCCCCACTGAACAGCTCGCGCAGGATCGCCTGCGCGTCGCCTTGCCAGCGCTGCCACAGCGAAGGCCGGTAATTGGCATCGAACGAGACGCGCACCCCCGCCTTGCGCGCGGCACGCACGGCGCCCAGCACCGACTCGGCCACGTTGGCACCGAGCGCCGGGCTCACGCCCGAGACGTGCAGCCACTGCGCGCCGTCCAGCAGGGAAGGCCAGTCACGTTCGTCGGCATCGCAGGTGGCGAACGCAGACCCGGCCCGGTCATAGACCACTTCGCTGGCCCGCTGCACTGCGCCGGTGGCCAGGAAGTAAAGGCCCATGCGTCCGTGCTCGATCTGCTGCACGCCGTCGGTGCCCACCCCGTGCCGACGCAGTTCCGCCACGGCGTGCCGCCCGAGCGCATTGCCGGGCACGGTGCTGACCATCCGTGCATCATGGCCCAGGCATGACAGGGACACGGCCACGTTGGCCTCGGCACCGCCGACATGGACCTGCAGCTGCGGTGACTGCAGCAGCAGCTCGCGGCCGGGCGCGCCCAACCGCAGCAGCAGCTCACCGAAACACACGATGCGGCTCATCGCTGCCCCTTCGCTGCGGCAGTGCAGCCCAGCATGGCCAGGTCGATGGCGTCGGCCATGCGCCGGTAGCCTTCGTCGTTGGGGTGGAGGTGGTCGCGGGTGATGCCGGCTGGCAGGGATTCCGGCGCCTCCGGGTCGCGCAACGCAGCATCGAAATCGATGATGCCGTCGAATCCGGTGCCGCCGCCGCGCGCCCATTGGTTGATCGTCGTGCGCGTCGCGGCGGAGGCGGGCTCGTAGCGTTCGGAGCCACCGAAAGGCGTCAGCGTGCCCAGCCACGCGCGGATGCCATGCGCATGCAGCCGTTCGGCAACCTGCCGGTAACCCAGCAGCATGTCCGCCGCATCACGGCCGGGCAGTGGCTGCGCGCCACCGCCGTGGCGGATGTCATTGATGCCCTCGAACAGGATCACCTGGTCGGCACCGGCCACTGCGATCACGTCGCGATCCAGGCGTGACAGGGCGCTGTGGCTGCGGCCGTGGTCAAGCAGCTTGTTGCCGCTGATCCCCTGGTTGAGCACCACGAAGCGCTCGGGACATGCCTGCTGCAGGCGCTGCGCCAACCGTTCCGGCCATTGGTTGTGGGTGCCACGGCGCGCGGTGGCGCCTTCGGTGATGGAATCACCGAGGGCCACGATCACCTGCGGGCGGTCTGCACGCTGCACGAGCACCGCCGAGAACACGTTCTGCCGGTACTCCAGCGGCACGCTGTCGGCCACGGTGTCCTGCCGTCCTTCCACGACCCGTACTTCGGTGCGACGCACGGCAGGGCGGGTCGGCCGCGGGAAGTAGGCGGTGACACTGATCTGCTGCAGGGCCGCCACGGGCAGGGGCACCGGGTCGCTCAACAGCGCGGCACCGACCGGTACCTCGATCACGGTACGGCCATCCACGGTCACTGGCTGCGCGGCGGCGTTGCCGTCGGCCAATCGCACGCGAATGCCCTCCACGCGCAGCGGCGAGGTACCGAGTTCGTTGCTGATGCGCAGCCGCACGGCATCACCGCGGCTGCCCAGGCGCATGTCCTGGCGCACCGTCTGTGCGGCGAACTGTACCGGTGCGTCGGCGTCACCATCCTTGCGGTCCGGTGCCGGGGCGGCGGTCCAGGCGGTGACCCAGGCCGGTACCGCCAGCGCGGTCGGCGCGGCCAGGGTGGAGCAGAGTGCCAGGGAAAGCAGAAGCGTCCAGCGCTGCATGGGCAGGGGTCCAGTCAGGTGTCAGGAGAAGTAGGTGCCGCCGTTGACGTCCAGGTTTGCACCGGTGATGAACGCGGCCGCATCCGAGGCCAGGAACACGGCTGCATCGGCCGCTTCTTCCGGCATCCCCTGGCGGCGCAGCGGGGTGGCGCCGGCGACGGCGGTGCGCACTTCCGGCCGGGTGAATTCGTCGTGGAAGCGGGTGGCGATCATTCCGCAGCACAGGGCATTCACCCGGATGCCCCTGGGGCCCAGTTCCTTGGCCATGGCGCGTGTAAACGTCATCACTGCCGCCTTGGCGGTAGCGTAGATCGAGGCGCCCGGGCCACCTCCATCGCGGCCGGCCTGCGAGGCGAAGTTGACGATGGCAGCGCCTTCGCCCATGTGCGGCACTACGGCGTGCGTGGTCAGGTAGGTGGAGGTCAGGTTCAGATCCATCACCGCGTGGAAGAACGCTGGGTCGATCTCGGCCAGTGGACGACGCTGCACCATGCCACCGGCCACGTTCACCAGCAGGTCGATGCGCTCACCGAACGCGGCCTGTGCGGCAGCGACCAGGCCGGCGACCGCGGCGGCATCGGTGACGTCGGCACGGTGCACGATGGCCTGGCCGCCCGCAGCCTGGACCTGCGCGAGCGTGTCCCGGGCACTGGCTTCATCGTTGGCGTAGTTGATGCAGACGCGTGCGCCGGCGGCAGCCAGCTTGATCGAGACGGCGCGGCCGATATCACGGCCGCCGCCGGTGACAATGGCCACCTTGCCCTGGAACGACATGCGGGAAACTCCTTGGTTTGCGGGGGGAATGAAATTCTTGAAATGCTGGAAGGGCCTGGCTCAGCCGCCACGGCGGTCGAGCTTGTGGATCGGGCCCGTCCACCACCACAGCGCGGCCAGCGACAGCGGCACCAGGGCGGCGACGAGGATGAAGATCGGGGCGTAGGAATGCCGGGTCAGCACGGGCACCAGCCAGGTGGTGATGAGCGTGCCGGCAACGGCGGCCAGGCCGCCGAGCCCGGCCAGCGTGCCGACGGACGGCCCCTCGAAAAGGTCGCCAGGCAACGTCTGGATGTTGCCGATGGCCACCTGGAAGCCGAACAGCACGGCGGCGATGGCCAGCACGGCCAGCAACGGCTCGCTGGCCATTACCGCACCCAGCAGGGCAGGGGCCATGATCGCGCAGCCCAGGGTGATGGCCAGTTTGCGGGCGCGGTCGACGCTGTGCCCCGCCTGGATCAATTTCCCTGACAGCCAGCCGCCGCTGAGGCTGCCCAGCATCGCACCGACAAAGGGCACCCAGGCGAACAGGCCGATCTGCTTGATATCAAAACCGAAGGTTTCCGCCAGATAGATCGGCAGCCAGGACACGAACAGCCACCAGATCGGATCCAGCAGGAAGCGGCAGGCGAGCATGCCCCAGCTCTGGCGGTGGGCCAGCAGCTCGCGAAGGCTGGCCTGGGGCGCGGTCGCCGCCGAACGGCCGGCCTGGTCCTCCAGGATCAGGCGGCGCTCCGCATCGCTCACCCAGGGGTGCTTGTCGGGACCTGCCCGATACACGAACAGCCATGGCAGCAACCACAGGAAGCCGATCACACCGACCAGGACGAAGGTGCCGCGCCAGCCCAGCCACAGATACAGGCCGGCAATGGCTGGCGCCGATACGATGGCGCCGATCGAAGCGCCCGCGTTGAATACACCCTGCGCCAGGGCCCGCTCACGCGCGGGGAACCACTCGGCATTGGCCTTCACCGCGCCTGGCCACGCGCCCGCCTCGCTGATGCCGAGCATCGCCCGCACCAGGCTGAAGGACAGGATGGAGTGGGTAGCGGCGTGCAACGCGATGGAGATCGACCACACGCTGATCGACAGTGCAAAACCCAGCCGCGTGCCGATCATGTCGAACAGGCGGCCGAACAGGAACTGGCCCGCCGCATAGAACAGCATGAACACGGTTACCAGCAGTGCGTAGTCGTCCTTGGTCGCGCCTACTTCCCGGGCGATCTCCGGCCACATCACCGCCAGTGCATTGCGGTCGATGTAATTGATGACCGTAGCCACGGCGATCAGGCCGACAATCAACCAGCGTACCGCCGAACGCACCGGCATGCTGCGCAGCGTGGTATCGGGCAGGGGGCCGTTCATTGCGCGTTGTCCCCGCTGCGATCCATGCGCGCATGGCTGCCGCGCCAGCGGTAGGCATGGCCGCCGACGGTCACGCTGTGCTCGCCGGTGGCGCTGCTGTCATCGGCCACGCCCAGGGCGATGCGTGCGCCGCTGGCCAGCCGCAGTTCGATCACCTCGGCGTCGCTGCCCCGGGCACGCACGATGTCCCGGATGCGGCTGTCGGCGCCGTGCACGTACTCGGCGGTGCCGTTGTACTCGCCATGCGGTTCCAGCACGCTGAAGAAGGTCACGTCCTTCTGGCCATCCACGCGCTGCAGCAGGGCCGGCTCGCGACGCAGGTTGAACTCCGGATCGTTCGCACCGCTTTCCACCAGCAGCGCCTGCGCGGGTGCACTGCTGCCGAAGCGGTAGGTGTAGAAGCGCCCATCCAGCAGCCAGCCCAGCGTGCGCGGCTCGTTGCCAGGCTTGCTGCGCGCATCCAGCCACAGGTGCTGGTAGCCGTTGTCCTTGCCCAGCACCGGGCGCTGCGCGGTGAAGCGTTCGGCCTCGAACCCGGTGGTGACGATGTGGCCGTTGAAATGCAGCGGCAGGTCGTAGCGCGCGGCCTTCTCGCCGTGCACCTGCAGCAGGTCCACTACTACCGGCAACCCGAGATCAGGGTGGCGCAGCAGCGCCTGGGTGCGGGTGAACACCACGCCGGGGTAGGCATCCCGCATGGTCGCCGAGGCGACCTGGGTATCGGCATCGGCCTGGAAGAACCGCACCTGCGGCGCATGTTCCTCGCCACGCTTCCAGTCACCGTTGAAGTGGCTCTGTTCGTCGACCACCACGGTGTTGTGGGCCACGGTCTGCTTGGCCCAGCTGCGGTTCTCGGCCAGGTAGATGCCACCGCGCTTGGCTTCCACGTTGAGGAAACGGGCCGCGCCGTAATCGGTGACCACCGCATTGCCGTTGTCGTAGAACAGCCAGTTGAGCTTGTCGAAGTGGCCGTGGCCCATGCCCTGCATGGTGTCCTTCTGCACCAGTGCCTGGCCGCGCTCGCCACCCATGCGCAGGATTGCCAGCCCGCCGCGGTCGCCCTCGGGGCCATCACGCAGCAGCATCGGGCGATACTCGAAGGGTTTGGCCTTGTTGGCCGCCAGCGCCTGCGCCACCAGCAGGCCCTCCGGGGACAGCAGCAGGCGCTTCTGCTCCTGCGCGATCGACAGCAGGCGATCATCGCCGGTGCGCGCGTAGGCAATGCCGATGCCGGCCACCAGTTCCTCGGTATCGATGCCCTTGTCGAGGATCGCGTCGTTGATCGGGAAGAACAGGCCGTTGTAGCTGGTCTGCACCAGCACATCCACCGCCTTCAGCAGCACCCCGTCGCGGCGCTGGAAGATCTTCCGTTGCGGTTCGTTGCACTCGATCGCATTGGCAAGCAGCAGGAACGGGGCCAGGGCATAGCGCTGGTAGTACGGGCCTTCCTCGTAATAGCCATCGGGCGAGAACAGCAGGTCGATCTGGCGCAGGAAGCCGAACTGGTCATCCTTCCGGCTGCCCCGCAGCGACTTCTCCACCAGCTCCGGATCGCGCAGCACGTACCCGGTCAGGCCGGTGGCGGCTACCGCCCAGGTCGCGTGGTTGTGGATCTGGTCGTAGTTCTTCGGCTCGCTCACGAGGAACTCGGCCATCGGCCGGAACACCTTCGACTCGATGGTGTTCCGGTCCTCGCTGGGCAGCGCGTCGCGGATCGCGTCGTAGCCCTGGATCGCATTGACCAGCCATACCGAATCGTTCAGCACCTGCCAGAACACGCGACCGGGAATCTGCCCGCGCCCTTCCGGGTGCGGGCCCAGCGTGGGATAGAGCCGGGCGTACTGCAGCAGCATGCCGCGCGCGTAATCCACGTATGCCGTGTCGCCGGTCAACCGGTACAGGGTCCCGGCGGCCAGCAGGGCCTGGTAGTTGCGCTTGTGCTGCTCATGGGTGCGGCCGCCGCCTTTGTCCTTCGGCACGGGCACATTGATTCCAGCCCTCATCATCTTTCGCAACGCGGCCTCCGTGCGCGCCTGCTCCGCGGCAAACCATGGGTATCGGCCGCCCTCGCGGGCCATCTGCCGCCACTGCGTGGCAGTGACCAGCACCGGCGCCGCGTCTGGCTGGCGCGCGGCGGCTGCCGGCGCGGCCATCAGGGGCGCGGCGGGCAACAAGGCGAACGGAGCGGCCAGGGCCATGGCCAGGGAAACGGACCAGCGCCGCAGCCTCATCGATCCACTCCGCTGCGCGTGGACGATGCGGAAACCTCGCCCACTTTCGGATACCAGTCCACGCCGGTCGCCTCGCGTGCCGTCATCGCCAGTGCCGGATCCGCGCCGATGGCGACCAGCGCGGGCGAGGGCACCCACAGGCCACTCCCCGCCTGCTGCAACGTGATGTTCCTGCTGTCCACGCCACCCGGGAACACGCTGCTGGCCTGCGGCGACTGCACATTGCCGCTGAAGCTGATGCCGGCCAGCGAACTGCCCGCGCTGGCAGGATCGGTGCTGGTGCGGTTGGCGATCAGGTTGGAGGTGAAGTGGCTGTTGCTGGCGGCCACCACCATGCCCTTGGCCTCGTCATGGCCGACCCCGAAGCTGATCTTCGCCACATCCACGAACGTGTTGCGGCTGATCGTGGCATTCACCACCGGCGCGTAGCCGGACAGCGGCGGATCGAGCTGCCCGTCCATCACCGCCAGGGCCGAGCGATTGCTGGATCCGGCCAGCCGCTCGAAGTAATTGTTGCTGACGACCTGGTCGGCGTTGATGATGCGCACGCCGCCGGTGCCGGCCTTGCCGTCGCCGAGAAACACGTTGTCGATCACACGGTTGCCGTTGCCATGGCGCAGGGTCAATGCGCCGGCTGACCGGTAGAACACGTTGCCGCGGTAGGTGTTGCCACCGGACTTGTTGCTGACGATCTCGGTTTCGCCATCGCAGCCCTCGAACCAGTTGTTCTCCACGGTGCTGTTGGAATCGCTCAGCGAGGTATCGCTGGTGCCGACGCGGATCGTCTCGCCACCGTTGACGCCCAGCGCTGGGCGCGGGCCGAACCAGTTGTGGTCGATGCGGTGCTGGTTGTCCAGGCCCTGGGTGGCATCGCGCACCACCACCACCGTGGGCCCGGCGTTGGTCTTGCCGCGCAGCTGGCTATGATCCAACCGGTTGTGGCTGCCATACAGCGACACCCAGTAGTCCTGGTCGCTGGCATCGGGGTTGGTGTAGCCGTCGATCACCAGGCCGGTCACCCGGCTGTGATGGGCCACCGCTTTGCTGGATTCGCGGAATGCCACGACCGCATCGCCCGGTGTGTAGCCGTTGCGGAACACCAGGTTGGACACCTGCAGGTAGCTCCCTGCCAGGCGCAGGTCCGAGCGCCCGCTGAGGACCACCTTGCCGGCAGTCTGCGCGCGCAGCACGATCGGCGCTGCTGCCGTGCCTTCGGCCTTCAGCAGCAGTCGGGCGTCGGTCCAGGTGCCGTCCGCCATCACGATTTCATCGCCGGGCTGCAGCGCGGAGGCGGCGGTAGCGAACTCAGCGGCATCGTGGACGAGCCAGCTCGCGGCGATTGCTGGCGAGGTGGCCAGGCAAAAGGCCAGTCCAGTGGTCAGGCAAAGGAATGGCGGGTGGTCGAGTAGGGAACCCATGCGCATTGTGTCCTTCCGGAGACGGCTATGCCGTCGTTTCAGAGGTGTGTGCAGACCAGTTGCGGGACCTTTGTAAGCCAGTGTTCGCGCAAAGTCATGCTGCGTTAGCACATTAAATTGCCGCAGATTGGTATGAAACAAAGGCATTCGATAGAGAACATACCAATTGGTTGACATTTTGATGTTGCCATGCCGAAGCTGCGTCCACGCCTGGCATGCAGGCGATCCTTTGGGAGGAGGAAACCATGCGGCGACCCGCCGGAGCAGTGCACAGCATCTCGTTGTCCCCCACACCCTTGGTCGTAGCGTTGCTCGCCGTGCTGGCGGGCCTGCCCACGGCCCAGGCGCAATCCAGCACGGAAGCGGCAGGGCAGGATCCCACCACGCTGGACCAGGTGCAGGTCACGGGCATCCGCGAATCGATGCAGAGTTCCATCAACAAGAAGCGCGACGACACCGTCATCGCCGACGTGCTCTCGGCCGATGACATCGGCGACCTGCCCGCGCCCTCGCTGGCCGATGCGATCGAGACCTTGACCGGTGCCGCCTCGACCCGCGACAAGACCGGCGCCTCGGAAATCTCGATCCGTGGCCTGGGCGCCTTCCTCAGCAGTACCCACTTCAATGGCCGCGAAATCACCAATGGCAGCGGCGACCGCTCGGTCAACTTCAACATGTTCCCCGCCGAGCTGATCAACACGGTGGCCATCTACAAGACCCAGCGCGCCGACATCATCGAAGGCGGCGTGGCTGGCACCATCGGCTTGGAAACAGTGCGCCCACTGGAGTACGGCAAGCGCTCGGCGCAGATCGATCTGCGTGGCAGCTGGGCCGAGTATGACAAGAAGTACCGCGACGACGACGGCATCGGCTACCGTGGCACCGCCAGCTACATCGACCAGTTCGAGTTCGGCAACGGTCAGAAGCTGGGCATCTCGCTGGGCTTCCAGCGCCTGGACGGTACCGATCCGGAAGAGAGCATCACCAGCGGTTCCACCTGGTATGCCTGCGATGGTACGCAGAACGTGGGCAATGCCAACTGCAATGAAGTGTCCGCGCAGGCCATCGCCAACGGCGCGCCGTACTACCTGGTGCCAAGCAGCCGCATCTACCGCCTCAAGCAGGAGCGCAACGACCGGCAGAGCGAGTTCGCCGCACTGCAGTGGCGGCCCAATGACGTGGTCGAGCTGAATGTCGATTTCGAGCATACCCAGCGCAACTGGTACGAGAACCGCAGCGATCTGAGCCTGTCCAACGCTCGTCGCGGCATCACCCGGCGCGAGGTTGACGAGGACGGTATCGTACGCCACCTGCATGGCAGCACCTCGATCGACTCCACTTCCAACCGCTACTGGCGCGGCGAGGAATACACCGGTGGAGGCTTGAACCTGATTCTGCGCCCGACCCCGGCGTGGGAGCTCTCTACCGATCTCTCGTACTCGCACACCAATCGCCTCGACAGCGAGCGGATGACCCGCCTGCGCGCCAACCAGCGCGACGTCAACAATGTCATCGTGCCGGGCATCAGCAGTGGTGCCACCGGCTACGTGGACTATGACTGGGACTGGCACGGCGAAGTGCCCAGTGTTGCCCTGGCGCCGAACTTCGACCCCAACAACTGGGACGCCTATACCGGCGCGGCGCGCGTCACCTCAAGCGCAACGGAGAACGACCACAGGATCAAGGCCGGCCGCTTCGATGCCAGCTTCATGCCCGAGTCCGGTTTCTTCACCCGCATCAAGGGCGGCGTGCGCGCCAGCCAGGCTGACTATCGCCTGCGCGACAACACCCGGGTAACCGACTACGACCAGCGCGTGGCGGCCGACAAGGCGAAGATCATCGCCGCCAACCAGGCCTGCCGCGCGCCGTTCCCGCAGGATGACTTCATGGATGCCGCCAGCGGCAACACGATCTCCTCGTGGGCGTACTTCGATCCGAACTGCCTGTACCAGTCGTTCCGTGGCAGCCTCGACAGCGGGTTGGATCCGGGTTTTCAGGATCCGAACAATGTCGATATCACCGAGAAGACGCGCGCCCTCTATCTGATGGGTGAGTTCAGCAGCAGCCTGTTCGGCTTGCCGGTGACCGGCAACCTCGGCCTGCGCTGGGTCAAGACCGATGTGCGTTCTGAGGGCGTGCGTACCGGGCTGCGTATCCAGGACAACGGTGACGGCACGATCCGCCTGCAACCCACCGGCGAGTACACCACGCAGGTGTTCAAGGCGGGCAACGACAAGCTGCTGCCCAGCCTCAACGCGGCCTTCGAACTGCGCCCGGACGTGTTGCTGCGGGTCGGTGCATACCGCGCGATGTCACGGCCGGACATCGCTGCGCTGGGCGCCGGGCGTACCATCAACGTGAGCAGCGATGCCACCTACGGCAATCTGGCCGACGCGCTGGATGACATCAGCGCCAGCGGCAACCCCGCTGCGCAACCACTGATGTCCTGGAACGGCGACCTTTCCCTGGAGTGGTACCCGAACCCGGACACGATGCTGGCCGGCGCGGTGTACTGGAAGCAGTTCAACGGCGGCACCGCCACCGCGCTGGTGCCGGAGACCTACACCATCGACGGCCAGAGCGTGACCGTGCCAGTGCGCCAGCAGGTAACCACCGACGAGGACAGCACGCTGACCGGCTTCGAGCTGACCGCCACCCATCGACTGTCGTACCTGCCCAAGCCGTTCGACGGTCTGGGCTTCAAGGTCAGTTACAACTACGCCGATGCCGACTATCAGACCCAGGACTCACGACTGGGCGAGCAGCTGGCCAGTGATGGCACGATCATTCCGGCGATCGTGCCGCCGGCGGGCCTCAGCGGCTTCTCGCGGCACGTCCTGTCCGGCTCGATCTACTGGGACGTCGGGCGCTTCAACATCCAGGCCATCGGCAAGTTCCGCTCGCACTACTACCAGGACTTCACCGGCAACACCGCGCAGCAGAACCGCTACTACGATGACAACACCAGCGTGGACCTGCGCCTGCGCTACCGGGTGAACAAGCAGTTGTCCCTGTCGCTGGAGATGATGAACCTGACCAACGAGCCGCGCGTGGCCTACCAGCCGCTTTATGGGAACTTCCGCGAAGTGGTGACCTACGGGCGGCGTGCGTATTTCGGTGTACGATACACGTTCTGAACAGGGCGGCGCGGCCAGTGGTCGCGCCGTCGCTCCAACCGGACCCTTGCCGGCCGCGGTGGCAGGGCAGGGACCCGGAAGGAATCGCCAAGGGTCAGCCGCATGTCCGCCAACCGCCTTTACCAGACCATCGCTGCCAAGCTCCGCAAGCTGATCGAGGACGGCGAATTTCCGCCAGGCTCGCGGCTGCCGGGCGAGCGTGAACTGGCCGAACGGTTCGGGGTCAGCCGGGTGACCATCCGCGAAGCCGAGATCGCGCTGGAGGCACAAGGCTGGATTGCCATCCGCATCGGTTCGGGCGTGCATGTGAAGCCGCGCCCGGCGCAGGCGTCCGGCGGGCTGCCGGATGTCAGCGCCTTCGACCTGACTGCCGCCCGTGCGGTGTTCGAGGCCGAGGCCGCGGCGCTGGCTGCCAGCAACCTGGATGATGCCGGCATTGCCGAGCTGCAGGTGCTGGCCGAAGCGCTGTGCCGTCGCGACCTGAGCGACGCGGAAGCCGGCGAGTACGATCGCCGCTTCCACCTGACCATCGCGCGGCTGTCCGGCAACCCGGTGGTGGAGTATTTCGTGCAGCAGATCTGGCGCATGCGCAGCGAATTGCCGCGGGTGACCGAAGTCTACGCGCGGGTCTGCCACGACGACGGTGCCAGCCGCGCCGATGAGCACATGGCGATCTTCGAGGCGCTGCGCGCCCGCGATCCGGTGGCGGCACGCAATGCCATGCGCCATCACTTCCAGCGCCTGTTCGAAGCCATGCTGCAGGCTACCGAAAGCCAGGCATTGGAAGAGATCCGCCGGCGCACGCAGCAGGACCGCGAACGGTTCCTGGCGACGACGCGGATCTGAAGGGCGCTTTGCTTCGTCAGAAACGCTTGTATCCGCGCGCTCGCAGCAGGAGCATCGACTTCCTTCTGCCCGTGCCTGCTTGATTTCAACTCTACGGTGCCGAACTGCACCGCCCTGCCGCGTGCTGACGCGCACGATGCGCAGCCTCGCGTCATTCCATCAAGGCGCTCATCCCTGGCCTGCTGCATGGCCGTGCGCACCGGCATGCCAGTGCTTCCACACCCACGTGAGGTGATAGGGACTCCGGGCGGATGTCCCGTGGCGACTCGTTTCTCATCTCCTGAGACAGGACCTTGCCAATCTGCAGCGACACTTGGAGCACTGTTGAGTCGAGGAGCATGTACATTGGATGCCGTTGAAATAGCCAAGGTGATGCAGAGTGGGGACCTCATTGCCGTCACGATCGTTGCCGGACTGGGGGCAGTACCCCTGATCAAGGGCCTTCATGCATTGGTGCACGGTCGACACCAGCGGCGAAGGGAGTTTCTTGAGATATGGAAGGAGGGCAGCCTCAACAGGGATGATCTGTGGCTGGAGGAAGCCATTCGGCATCTATCTGGAACATCCATGTCAGCGAAGCTGATCCGCCACCTCGCGCAACTGGAGTGGCCATCGGTGAAGTTGCGCAAGCTTGCCATGAATTCCAGGTTCTTCGAATTCGACGAAGAACGGAAAAGGGTAGCCTGGAGAGCCCGTTGGCGCGAACGAGGCGCTCTGCTTCAGCTCGAAATGGCTGGCTGCCTAGTTGGCTATGTAGTGTTTTCAATCCTCGGCTTTGGTCTGACCCTGACTGATGGCCCTCAGGGACTCTTCGACGGCGCATCGCCAGTCGTCGTCGGCGTCTTGTCCATCGCGGTGGCATTCTCGAGTTTTTGGCACTTCATCTCTCTTGTCGAATCCCGTTCGGCGTTTCTGCTCGTCAACGGCCTGACCCGTGCAGGACTATGGGCTTCACTGCGAAAGAAGTGGGTCACCAGGCGCGCAGGGAATGCCGTTGTATGCCAACGGCCCTTTGTGGAAGATGGCCAGCACGGCCGGGGGGCGCCTTTGAAGACGGCAGGCGGAGTCGCGTGCGCGGACGCAGCACCCTGATACTCCTGGCTTGGCCCGGGTGGCGCGATGCAAGAGCTGCCTGGTCGCATTCCAGGCCGGTGTCTGGCCCGCGCTGCCTTCAGAGCAGCAGCAGCGCTCCGATCAGCGCGGGCGGCATCACCAGCGCGCCGACGCGCAGGAAGTCGAGCGCGCTGACATGCTCGCCCTCGCGGCGCAGCGCCACCAGCCACAGCAGGGTTGCCAGCGAACCGGTGACCGACAGGTTCGGCCCCAGGTCCACGCCGATCAGCAACGCCGCGCGGGTCTGCGCAGGAAGGTCGGCCATCTGCCCCAGCGAACCGGCGGCCAGGCCAACCGGCAGGTTGTTGGCCAGATTGCTCAACAACGCGGCGGCGCCGCCGGCCAGCCAGCCGGCCTGGTGTGGCGAGGTGCGCGCCAGCGACTCCAATGCGTTGGCCGCCGCCTGGATCGCGCCACTCTGTGCCACGCCTTCCACCAGCACGAACAGGCCCGCCACCAGCGGCAGCACGCCCCAGGAAACGTGACGCAGCAACGGCAACGGGCTGCGCCGCTGGCGCATGGCAACGACGGCGACGCTCAGCGAGCTGGCGCAGAAGGTCACCAGGCCCAGTGGGCCGTTCAGCGCCGAGGTGACCAGCAGCATCGTGCCGGTGAACAGCACGCCCAGCGCACTCAGGCGGCCACCGTCGGACAGTGGCCGGTACCCGGGAGCGGCCGCCAGCGGCTGCGCGATCTCACGACGGTGGACCCAGCGCAGCACCAGGTAGGTCGCGCCGATCGCAGCAAGCGAGGGCAGCGTGAACTGCGCCAGCCACTGCAGCAGCGGAGGCATGTGCTTGCCGAACACCACCAGGTTGGCCGGGTTGGAAATGGGCAGCACGAAACTGGCCGCATTGGCGATGAACGCGCAGACGAACAGATAGGGCAGGGGATTTGCGCGCGCCGCCCGGCATGCGGCATACACCGCGGGGGTCAACACCACTGCGGTGGCGTCGTTGGACAGGAATATCGTCACCAGCGTCCCGACCAGGAACACCAGGTCGAACAGGCGCCGGCCCGATCCGCCGGCATGCCGCACCGCGTACAGGGCCAGCCAGTCGAACAGGCCTTCGCGGCGCGCGAGCTCGGCCAGTACCATCATGCCAACCAGGAACAGATAGACGTCACCGCCTTCGGCCACGGCAGCCAGCGTGGCATTCGTCGATAGCGCACCGGTCAACGGCAGCAGCGCGGCGGTGGCCAACGCCCACACGTATTCGGGCAGGCGGAAGGGCCGGAACAGCAGGCCTACCGTGGCCACAGCCACGGCCGCCCAGATGATGGCGGGTGAGTAGGTCGAGAACATCGGGTGGGGGTGCATCGACCGTGCCGCCTGGTGCCGGCGGCGCCCGGTTGTGGAACGCGCGGGGCCAGCAGGTGGGTGGCCGCTGCAATCATCGCAGATACCGGGGAGGCGGCATCATACCGTGTCGACTGCCCGGCATCGGAGAGGTCGCGGGGCGGATCGCCCCGCCGGCGTTCCCAGCGCCTGCCGTGTTGATTTGTTGCGCTGCATGGTGACAAGCGGGAACGCGGATGATTAGTCTGCGTTCCGACGCGATGGTAGCGCTACCACCTGATTGGGGTTCGAGGTCCCGGGGCTGCCTTCTTTACCGCGTGTTCGTCCTGTCAGGCTTGAAAGCAAGTGTGAGTCGCGGTGCGCTCCGGCGACCGCGCTGTTCGGTTTGGAATGCGGGCCACGCCCGTACGTGCCCCTGGGAGGGGCGGTGCATCCATTCGATCGTACGTCAGAGGGGACTTTCATGAGCGCTTGCAGTTTCCGTGGTACCCCGGTCTCGAGGATTGGTTCATGAGCCGCACGTTGGCGACGTTCCGGTCCCGGGCCATGTTCACCTTCGTCGGTGGCGCCCTGGTCATCAATCCCGCGTTCGCGCAGGAGGCACCGGCAGCCGCTGCCACGCAGCCGCCGGCCCAGTCGCAGCCGACCCAGCTCGATGCGGTGCAGGTCACGGGCATACGCAACAGCCTGAGCCAGGCCATGGACATCAAGCGCGATTCGGCGGGCGTGGTGGATGCCATCAGTGCCGAGGACATCGGCAAATTCCCCGACACGAACCTTGCCGAATCCCTGCAGCGCATCACCGGCATCTCCATCGAACGCCGCGACGGCGAGGGCGCCCAGGTCACCGCGCGCGGCTTTGGCCCGCAGTTCAACATGGTGACGCTCAATGGCCGCCAGATGCCGGGCGCTGATGCGTTCGGTGCAGCAGGGCAGGTGGCGATCGGCGGTGTCGACGGCGGTACGCGTGCCTTCAACTTCGCGCAGCTGGCTGCCGAAGCCATCAACGGCATCGAGGTCTACAAGACCAGCCAGGCCCAGGTGCCCAGCGGCGGCATCGGCGCCACCATCAATATCCTGACCTCGCGCCCGTTCGACCACGAAGGAATCGTTGCCAACGCAGGCGTAAAGGTGGTGTCCGACCAGAGCCAGCCGTTCGACAACGACCTGACGCCGGAACTGTCCGGCATCTTCAGCTACAGCAACCCGGACAAGACCTTCGGCGTGAGCCTCAGCGCCAGCCAGCAGAAGCGCAAGGGCGGATCGGTACAGGCCACCGAGAACTACTGGAACGTGCAGCCGTGGACCGGTTCGATGCCCGGCAACCCCAGCGTGGTCAATGCGCCGGCCATTGGCCAGCTGTATGCACGCCCGAATGATCTGCGCTACGCGTTCTCCGAGTTCGAGCGCGAGCGCGTGAATGGCCAGGCCGTGCTGCAGTTCGCGCCCACCGACAGCCTGACCCTGACCCTGGATTACACCTACTCGACCAACGAGATCACCGAGAATCGTGGCGAGCAGGGCATGTGGCTGCAGAACAGCAATTACACCAACGTCGAGTTCGATACCAGTGGCGCGGTGGCCACGCCGGTCTACATCCGCGAGATTGCCGGCACAAAGGATTTCGGGCTCGAGCAGCAGCGCAGCATGCAGGAGTACAAGCTCGGTTCGCTGGGCCTGAACGCGGTGTGGAATGTCAGTGATCGCTTCAAGCTCAGCTTCGACGCGCACAACTCGAAGAACGAAAGCCGGCCCAACGATCCGCTCACCGGCGGCGGTTCGATCTTCATGAGCATCGCCGGCACCAACAACTGCACCAGCGGCCCCCACTGCGGCGGTTCCTGGGTGCAGGAACTGGCGTTCAACAACGGCCTGCCGGTCGGCACCCAGACCTGGTACCCCAGCACGGCCGACGCCATCGCCGGAACCAACGGGGTGGTCAACCCCGGCTTCCAGGAAGGCGAGATCGGCACCCAGGTGCTGCGTGTCAACTCGCAGACGCAGATCAGCGAGATCAAGCAGGCACGCGTCGACGGCGAATGGAACTTCGACCAGGGCCGTTTCCAGTTCGGCGTGGACACCAACAAGTCGACCACGCACCGCATCCAGGCAGCCGAGGCCTATTCCACCCTGGGTGACTGGGGCGTAGCCAATGTTGACCGTGACACCGCCGGCGGGCTCATGGACCTGCTGCAGCCGGTCAACATCGTGGGCCTGTTTGACGACTACAGCGCCAACAGCTGGCCCGCCTGGCGCGGCAATGCGGGGCAACTGGCGCAGTGGGCGGCCGGCCAGTACGGAGTCGGGCTGGGCGTGAGCCCGCAGCGTGCGGCGGACAACTTCGTGGAGGAGAAGACCAAGGCGGCCTACTTCCAGGTGGAACTGGACGGCCAGCTGGGTGGCATGCGCACGAGTACCCGGCTGGGCGTGCGCTATGAAACCACCGACGTGGTCTCGACCTCGACCATTGCGGTCCCGGAAGCCATCGAGTGGCAGGCCAACAATGACTTCCGCGTGGTGCTGTCCGACCAGCAGCAGCCGTTCACCGAGAAGGCCAGCTACAGCTACATCCTGCCCAACCTCGATTTCAGTATCGATTTCACCGACGAACTGAAGGGCCGTGTCTCGTTCGGCAAGAGCATTGCCCGCGCGCCCTACGGCAACCTCTACGCTGGGCCCGGCGCACAGCAGCCGTTCGGGTCGGTACTGATCGATCCGTCCTCGCGGGCCAGCGGCAATGCGCAGAACCCCAGCCTGAAGCCCCTGGAATCGGACAACCTGGATCTGGGGCTGGAGTGGTACTTCGCCGATGCCAGCTATGTTTCGTTGACCTACTGGAACAAGTCGGTCGACAACTTCATCGGCAATACCATCGTGCAGGAGAGCCTGTACGGCCTGACCGATCCGACCTCCGGCCCGGACGCGCGCGCCGCCCTGGATTTCCTGACCAGCGCTGCCTGCGTGTCCCAGGTGGGTGCGGCCAACGCAGCGGCCTGCTCGGCCAACGATACCTCGCTGTTCACGGCGCTGGCCCTGCTGCGCAACAACCCCGCCGGGTTGGCGGCCTACAACGGCACCGACGCGCAGGTCCTGGCGACCGAAGCGGCCTACGACCTGTACGGTGAAGCGGATGATCCGCTGTACCAGTTCAACGTCAACCGCCCAATCAACCAGAACAAGTCGAAGCTGCACGGCTGGGAGCTGGGAGGGCAGTATTTCTTCGGTGAAACCGGGTTCGGCGTGCTGGCCAACTACACCGTGGTGAAAGGTGATGTCGGCTACAACAACGGTGGTGACCCGGGAATCGACCAGTTCTCGCTCACCGGCCTGAGCGATACCGCCAATGCCATGCTCATGTACGAGAAGTACGGCTGGTCGGTGCGCCTGGCGTGGAACTGGCGCGACCAGTACCTGATCCTGGCCAACCAAGGGTCCAGCCGCAACCCGTACTACGTGGAGCCGTACGAACAATGGGATCTCAGCGTGAACTACACGCTGGACGATCACTGGTCGTTCGGCCTGGAGGCGATCAACCTGACCGGCGAGGACGTCCGCTGGCGCTCGCGCACGTCGCAGATGATCGTGAAGCTGGCTGACCAGAGCCCCCGCTACATGCTGGGTGTCCGCTACAAGTTCTGAACCGGGCATCGGGCACGCCCTGCCCGTGCGTTGGCCGTACCGCTGCCCGGGCAGCGGTACTTTTTTGCTGCACGATGGCCCGCCCCTGCACGCATCGCATGGGTGGGCGCTAACATGCAGTGAATGGTTCTGCATTGGACTGGACAGCCCCATGGCCCGCTACGAAATGCTCAACAACATCGCCCACCGGGACCTGCGGGTGGCCACCGGCTTCGGCCCCGAGTTCGGTGACGCGGTGGGCATGGTGCCGGCCTACCCCAGCGAGTTCGCCGAGCTGCAGCGGGAGTATCCGATCTTCCTCCGCAGGGAGGTGGCTTCAGGGGCGTGGCAGTCTGTTGCCCTGCTGGGTTTCGAGCAGCACGAGAACCTGTTCCTGCAGGATGGCCGCTGGAATGCCTCCTATCTGCCGGGCGCCGCCGCGAAAGGGCCGTTTCTCATCGGGTTCCAGGAGCATCGGGTCGACGGCGCGCTCACCCGGGAAGCCGTGATGCACGTGGATCTCGATCATCCGCGCGTCAACGCGGTGGCCGGTGAGCCGGTGTTCCTGCCCCAGGGTGGGAACACGCCTTACCTGGACCACATCGCGGGCGTTCTACGTGGCATCCACGAGGGCAGCACCTTTGCGGAAGAAATGTTCGCGATGCTCGACGCGAAGGGGTTGATCCAGCCGATCACGCTCGACGTGCAGGTCGAACCGCAGCACCGCGTATGCGTGAACGGGTTGCACGCGATCGATCGGGATCGCCTGGCTCGGCTGGATGGCTCGGCCCTGGCCGAACTGAACCGCGCCGGTTATCTGGAAGGGGCGTATCTGATGCTGGCATCGCTGCACAACATGCGGCGCCTGATCGCCGAGAAGCAGCGGCGCCTGCGCGCGCAGGACGCTGCCGCTGCAGCGGGCAGGAACTGACCCATGGTGGCCGGCGCTGCGGTGCGGACGCTGGAGGGTGCCGGGCGCGATGCACTGCCACTGGCCGCGCTGGTGGCGGCGGGCGAGCCGGTGGTGTTGCGGGGCATCGCGCAGGACTGGGCGCTGGTGCAGGCCGGCCTGCGTTCCACCCTGGAGGCATTCGCGTACCTGCGCGGTGTCGATGCCGGCATACCCGTGCCGTACTCGTTCGGCACGCCGGAGATCGAAGGGCGGCCGTTCTACAATGCGGACTTCACCCAGCTGAATTTTGAAGTCCGGCGGGCACCGCTCGCGCAGGTCCTGGATGAAATCGCCACGGTTCTGGAGGACCCGAGGCCGCCGACTTACTACGTGGCTTCGCTGCCCGTCGAGCGGGCATTGCTGCCGGCATTCGCGCAGGCCAATGACGCGGGGCTGGCGGGGCAGGGTATCGATGCGCCAGCCAGCATCTGGATTGGCAATCGGGTGACTGCCTCATGCCATTACGATATCCCGGACAACCTGGCCTGCTGCGCGGTAGGGCGGCGCCAGTTCACGCTGTTCCCGCCCGAGCAGATCGACAATCTCTATCCGGGTCCGCTGGATCCGACGCCGGGCGGGCAGGCTGTCAGCGTGGTCGACTTCGACCGCCCCGACTTCGCACGGTACCCGCGTTTCCGGGAGGCGCTGGCGAGCGCGCGGAGCGCCGTGCTGGGGCCGGGTGACGCGCTCTTCATTCCCGGCATGTGGTGGCACCACGTGCGCAGCCTGGAACCGTTCAACGTGCTGGTGAATTACTGGTGGCGCAGTTCACCCGCCTACCTGGCCTCGCCGTTACCGGCGCTGCATCATGCCATGTGGGCCCTACGCGATCTGCCGGCACGCGAGAAGCAGGCATGGGAAGCACTTTTCCGCTATTACGTGTTCGGCCCGGGCGAGCGCGCGGGGCAGCACCTGCCGCAGGCCGCGCGGGGCGAACTGGCGCCGTTCGACGAACTGCGTGCACGCCGCATGCGTGCGATGCTGCTGGGCAGGCTCAACCGCTGAGGTCACGCATTTGGACACCGCGAGCGCAACAGAAGGTCGGGTTCGCAAGGTCGTCATCGCCGGCGGTGGCACCGCAGGCTGGCTGGCCGGATGCGCATTGTCACATCAGTTCCGCGACCAGCTCGACATCACCCTGGTCGAGTCCGAGCAGATCGGTACCGTCGGCGTCGGCGAGTCCACCGTGCCGCCGATCCGCACCTTCCACCGCTTCCTGCAGATCGACGAGCAGGAGTTCCTGCGCGCGGTGGCCGGCACCTTCAAGTTGTCGATCTCGTTCGAGAACTGGCGCGTGCCGGGCGATCGCTTCTTCCATCCGTTCGGCACCATCGGCCAGGGCACCTGGGCGGCCCCGTTCCACCACTACTGGCTGGACAGCCTGCGTCGCGGCATGGCATCGGACCTGGGTGACTTCAGCGTGGAGAGCGTCGCATCGCGTGGCGACCGGTTTTCCCTGCAGACCCAGCCCCAGGCCAGCTATGCGTATCACTTCGACGCCGGGCTCTACGCCAGGTTCCTGCGTGGCAAGGCCGAAGGCCATGGCCTGCGCCGGGTGGAAGGCAGGATCGCTGAGGTCAGGCAGCATGCGCATGATGGCTCGGTGCAATCGCTGGTGCTGGAAGATGGGCAGGTCATCGAAGGCGACCTGTTCATCGACTGCACCGGGTTCCGCGGCGTATTGACCGAGCAGGCCCTGCACACCGGTTATGAGGACTGGCACGAATGGCTGCCGTGCGATCGTGCGGTCGCGGTACAGACCGAATCGATCGAGCCTCCGGTGCCCTATACCCGTGCGATTGCCCACGAAGCCGGGTGGCGTTGGCACATCGCACTGCAGCACCGGGTCGGCTGCGGGCTGGTGTATGCCAGCCGCCACATGTCCGACGATGAGGCCCAGGCCCGGCTGCTTCGCGATGTCGGTGCGCCGCCGCTGCGCGAGCCCTGGAGGGTGCCTTTCCGCAGCGGGCGGCGCCTGAAGGCCTGGAACAGGAACGTGGTGGCACTGGGGTTGGCCAGTGGCTTCATCGAACCGCTGGAATCCACCAGCATCCACCTGACCATCAGTGCGGTGGTGCGCTTGATCCAGCTGTTCCCGTTCGATGGCATCCGCGATTCGCTGGTGGAGCTCTACAACGATGTGAGCCGGCAGGAGATGGAGCACGTGCGTGATTTCATCATCCTGCACTACCACGCCACGCAGCGCGACGAGCCGATGTGGAAGGCGTGCCGCGAGATGGCGGTGCCTGCTTCGTTGCAGAACCGGCTGCGCGCGTGGCGTGACCGGGCGCATGCCTGGCAGGACCCCGGCGAGCTGTT
This sequence comes from Stenotrophomonas maltophilia, assembly GCF_001676385.1. GTDB lineage: Bacteria > Pseudomonadota > Gammaproteobacteria > Xanthomonadales > Xanthomonadaceae > Stenotrophomonas > Stenotrophomonas maltophilia_J. The sequence goes on from NZ_LYVJ01000004.1 coordinate 110,332, forward strand.
CCGGGTGGAGTCGTGGGCCAGCGTACTGCTGGGCCAGGGCATCCAGCCGGGGAGCCCGCATCCGCTTGCGCGTGCGCTCAGCGACGCAGACCTGCGCACGCTGTTGAAGGGTATCCAGCGGCCCGTCCAGCAGGCGGTAGCGCAGATGCCGTCGCAGGCAGCGTTCATCGATGGCTATTGCAGGTCGGCGCCGCAGGTGTGGCGAACGGGCATGGCAATGGCATAGCGGGAACCGCTGCATGTACAGGCGTGCCGCGTTGCCGCCGCCTTTTGCGTTGCAGCACGCTTTTTTCGCGGCAGCTGGTTACAGTGCGGCATCACGGCGAGCGGCGACGACCGTCGTGGGGAAAAGGGGACCTGGAGGGGGACCCTTTTTTAACCCAGCAGAATGTTAGCGCTACCTTTTGGGGTTCGGAGGCGGTTTCGATGGGTCTGGTTGCCGGTATCGATGCAGGAACGCAGAGTCTGAAAGTGCTGGTGTATGACCCGGAAGCGCGCGCGCCCGTCGCCAGCGCCAGTGCGCCGCTGGGGATGGCCAGCGGCGCCGACGGCAGCCGCGAGCAGCTGCCTGCCGACTGGATATCGGCGTTGCAGGCCTGCTTTGCCGGGATCGATGCTTCAATCCGCTCGCGCATCGTCGCGCTGGCCGTCTCCGGCCAGCAGCACGGTTTCGTTCCGGTGGACGCGGCAGGTGATGTGCTTGCACCGGCGAAGCTGTGGTGCGATACCAGCACCGCGGCCGAATGCACGCAGATCATGGATGCCACTGGTGGCGCGGCCGCTACCATCGCGCTCGCGGGCAACCCCATTCTTGCCGGCTATACCGCCTCGAAGCTGCCGTGGACCAGGACGCACCGCCCGGGCGCCTACGCGCGGCTGGCGACGATCCTGTTGCCGCATGACTACGTGAATTTCGTGCTGACCGGCCAGCGATTCTGCGAGTACGGCGATGCTTCGGGCACCGGCTGGCTGGATGTACGCACGCGCACGTGGTCCAGCGAACTGCTGCGCGCCACCGACCCGGAGCGTGATCTTGCGGCGTGCCTGCCCCCCATTGCCGCGCCCGATGCGCTGTTCGATATCGCGCCTGCAGCCGCCGCAGCGCTGGGGCTGCCGGCAACCGTGAGGGTGGCCGTAGGCGGTGGCGACAACATGATGGCGGCCATCGGTACCGGCTGCGTCACGGAAGGCCGCCTGGCCATGAGCCTGGGCACGTCGGGCACGCTGTTCGCCTATTCGGATTCACCTGTGATCGATCCGCAGGGCGCCTGGGCCGCCTTCTGCTCCTCCACCGGCGGCTGGCTGCCACTGATCTGCACGATGAACTGCACGGTGGTGACCGAGCAGGTGGCCACCGCCTTCGGTTTCAGCACGCGCGATGGCGACGCCCACCTGCGGGCCACCCCGCCGGGCGCCGATGGCCTGGTGATGCTGCCGTTCCTCAATGGCGAACGCACGCCCGACCTGCCCGCCGGCAAGGGTGTCCTGGCCGGCCTGGACACGACCAACATGACACCCGCGCACATCTACCGCGCTGCCATGGAGGGCGCGACCTACAGCCTGAAGTATGGCTACGACGCTTTCGTCCGCGCCGGGATGCGGTTCGACCGGATCGTGCTTACCGGGGGCGGTAGCAACAGCGCTGCATGGCGGCAGCTGGTGGCCGATGTCTTCGGCCTGCGGGTCGATGTGCCGATGCAGCCGGAAGGCGCGGCCTTCGGTGCGGCGCTGCAGGCGCTGTGGGCCATGGGGCGTTCGCGCGGTGATGTGGCGTCGATCGGTGAGATCACCACGCAGCACGTCGTCGCCGACCCTGCGCTGTCGGTACAGCCGGATCCAGGCCGGACCGTGGCGTATGCCCGGGCGTATTCCCGCTTCCTCAGGCATCTCGATGCCGTCACGCCGCTGCAGCGCGGCTGAAGCCCTTCTTCGCGACACCCCTTTCAACGACAGGAGCACGCAGCATGACCACGCAGCCTTTCATTGGCGCCAAGGAGTACTTCCCAGGCGTCGGCCGCATTCCGTTCGAGGGCCGCGGCTCGGACAATCCACTCGCGTTCAAGGTCTACGACGCCGGCAGGGTCATCGGTGGCAAGACCATGCAGGAGCATCTGCGCTTCGCCGTCTGTTACTGGCACACCTTCTGCAATGCGGGGCACGACCCCTTCGGGCCAGGTACCCGCCATTTCCCGTGGGAAGCAGGCTCGCCGCTGGCGACCGCCGAGGCGAAGGTCGATGCTGCCTTCGAGTTCTTCACCAAGCTGGGCGTGCCGTACTGGTGCTTCCACGATATCGACCTGGCGCCGGACGCCGACGACATCGGCCAGTACCAGAAGAACCTCACGCATATGGTCAGGCTGGCCAAGGCCCGCCAGGATGCCACCGGGATGAAGCTGCTGTGGGGCACCGCCAACCTCTTCTCGCATCCACGCTACATGAACGGCGCATCGACCAACCCTGATTTTGCCGTGGTCGCGCGCGCCGCGGTGCAGGTGAAGGCGGCACTGGAGGCGACCGTAGAACTGGGTGGCGAGCACTATGTGTTCTGGGGTGGCCGCGAAGGCTACGCCTCGCTGGCCAATACGCAGATGAAGCGCGAAATCGATCACTTCGCGCGCTTCCTGACGATGGCCCGCGACTACGGTCGCAGCATCGGGTTGAAGGGCAATTTCCTGATCGAGCCCAAGCCGATGGAGCCGATGAAGCACCAGTATGACTTCGATAGTGCCACGGTCGTGGGCTTCCTGAAGGAGCATGGCCTGGAGAAAGACTTCAAGCTCAACATCGAAGCAAACCACGCCACGCTCTCCGGGCATACGTTCGAGCACGATCTGCAGGTGGCCTCGGACCATGGACTGCTGGGCAGCATCGATGCCAACCGCGGCAATGCGCAGAACGGTTGGGACACCGATCAGTTCCCGAGCGATCTGTACGATACGGTTGGCGCGATGCTGGTGGTGCTGCGGCAGGGCGGGTTGGAAGGTGGCCTGAACTTCGATGCCAAAGTGCGGCGCGAATCGACCGACCTGGAGGACCTGTTCATTGCCCATATCGGTGGCATGGATGCCTTTGCCCGGGGACTGGAGGTCGCCCATGCGCTGCTGACCGAGTCACCGTGGGAGCAGTGGCGGCGCGAGCGCTACGCCAGCTTCGACAGCGGCGCCGGGAAGGAATTCGAGCGCGGGGCGCTCAGCCTTCCGCAGCTGGCGGCGCTGGCTGCAGGCGGCGAGCCGCAGCAGATCAGCGGAAAGCAGGAGCGCTATGAGAACCTGCTCAACCAATACCTGCTGCGCTGAGCGCGGCAGGTTCGACGCGGCATGGCCGCAACCGAGGGGGCATGAATGAAGCAGGCAGCGGGCAGCGGCGAGAACACCTGGCTGATCGTGTTGATCAGTGTGGTCGCGACGATCGGGGGTTTTCTGTTCGGGTTTGACAGTGGCGTCATCAACGGCACCCAGGATGGCCTGCATCAGGCCTTCCGGTCCGGCGAGTGGATGCAGGGCTTCGAGATCGCCTCGATGCTGCTGGGTTGCGCGGTGGGGGCGTTCAGTGCCGGAAGGCTGTCCGACTCGCTCGGGCGGCGCAACGTGCTGATCCTGTCGGCAGTGCTGTTCCTGCTGTCGGCTCTGGGCGCGGGCGCGGCGGCCTCGTCGGCCTGGTTCATCGTGGCGCGGGTGGTGGGCGGCTTCGCAGTGGGTGCTGCCAGCGTCATCTCGCCGGCCTACATTGCGGAAGTGGCGCCGGCCCGCTACCGCGGGCGGCTTGCCACGGTCCAGCAGATCGCGATCATCAGCGGGCTGACGGCGGCCTTCCTGTCCAACTATCTGCTGGCCGCTGCGGCCGGCGCCTCCACCGAACCACTGTGGGGTGGCCACGCGGCATGGCGCTGGATGTTCTGGATGCAGGCGGTGCCATCACTGCTGTTCCTGCTCCTGTTGCTGGCCATTCCCGAGAGCCCGCGCTACCTGGTGGTGAAGCGGCGCAAGGAGGATGCGCTGCGCGTCCTCACCCGGCTGCTTGGCGACGGCAAGGCACGCGCCACGCTCGATGAGATCGAAGCATCGTTGTCCAGCGACCACCATCGCCCGCGGCTGTCCGATCTGCGCAGCAGGGCGACCGGCCGGATCCGCCCGATCGTCTGGGTCGGCATCGGGCTGGCGAGCTTCCAGCAGTTGGTGGGCATCAACGTGGTGTTCTATTACGGCGCGGTGCTCTGGCAGGCGGTCGGGTTCTCGGAGAACGACGCGCTGCTGATCAATGTCCTGTCCGGCGCCCTGAGCATCGGTGCCTGCATCGTTACCGTCCTGCTGATCGATCGCATTGGACGCAAGCCGTTGCTGTGGGTGGGTTCGGCGGGCATGGCGCTGTCGCTGGCGCTGGTGGTGGTGGCCTTCGCCAGCGGCTCGCTGGCCGGCGGGCACCTGCAGCTGCCGGGGCGCATGGGCACGCTGGCGCTGGTGGCGGCCAATGCCTACGTCGTGTTCTTCAACCTGTCCTGGGGCCCGGTGATGTGGGTCATGCTGGGCGAGATGTTCCCCAACCAGATCCGCGGATCGGCACTGGCGGTTGCCGGCGCCGCGCAATGGACCTCCAACTTCGCCGTGACGGTGACCTTCCCGATGCTGCTGGCGGCGGCCGGGCTGGCGGCCACCTACAGCATCTATCTGGTGGCTGCGGTGATCTCGATCTTCTTCGTGGTCCGGTATGTGCACGAGACCAAGGGCAAGGAACTGGAGCAGATGGAGGGATGAGCACCATGACATCGCATGATTCCGCATGCCGTGGCGCCGCGCTCGCGGTCGTGCTGGTGCTGGCATTGGCAGGCTGCAAAGATGGGCAGGCACCTGCACGCCCTGCCGCCACCGCGACCGATCCCTGGCCGCAGGTGGCCTGGCCGCTGGCCGAGGATGCCGACCTGGAGAAGCGCGTCAGCGGCCTGATGGCCACCATGACGGTGGAGGAAAAGGTCGGCCAACTGGTGCAGGGCGATATCGCCAGCATCACTCCCGACGACGTGCGCAGATACCGCCTCGGCTCGATCCTGGCCGGTGGCAATTCCGATCCCGGCGGCCGCTACGATGCCTCGCCTGCCGAGTGGCTGGCGCTGGCCGATGCCTTCTACGACGCCTCCATGGACACGTCGAACGGGGGCAAGGCGATCCCGCCGCTGTTCGGTATCGACGCCGTGCATGGCCAGAGCAACATCGTGGGCGCCACCCTGTTCCCGCACAACATCGGGCTGGGGGCCACGCGCAACCCGGACCTGCTGCGCCGCATCGGCGAGATCACCGCGCTGGAGACCCGGGTGACCGGCATGGAGTGGACCTTTGCACCGACCGTGGCGGTGCCGCAGGATGATCGCTGGGGACGCGCCTACGAGGGATACTCCGAATCCCCGGCGGTGGTAGCCAGTTTCGCCGGTGCCATGGTGGAAGGCCTGCAGGGCAGGATCGGCTCCCGCGAGTTCCTGGATGGCCGCCACGTGATCGCCTCGGTGAAGCATTTCCTCGGTGACGGTGGCACCACCGACGGCAAGGATCAGGGCGACACCCGCATCAGCGAAGTGGACCTGGTGCGGATCCACGCAGCAGGCTACCCGCCGGCGATCGCCGCCGGGGCGCAGACGGCGATGGCCTCGTTCAACAGCGTCAACGGCGAAAAGATGCACGGCCATCGACGGTATCTCACCGATGTGCTCAAGGGGCGCATGCATTTCGGCGGTTTCGTGGTGGGCGACTGGAACGGCCACGGACAAGTCAAAGGCTGTACGACCACCGATTGCCCGGCCGCGATCAACGCCGGCCTGGACATGGCAATGGCCTCGGACAGCTGGAAGGGCTTCTACGAAAGCACGCTGGCCGCAGTGAAGGCCGGCACGATACCCCCGGAACGCCTGGATGATGCGGTGCGCCGCATCCTGCGCGTGAAGTTCCGGCTGGGCCTGTTCGAGGCCGGCCGGCCTTCGACACGGGCAGTCGGCGGCCAGTTTGCGTTGATAGGCGCGCCTGCGCACCGCGCGGTGGCACGGCAGGCGGTGCGCGAGTCGCTGGTGCTGTTGAAGAACCAGGACGGCATCCTGCCGTTGTCGCCGAGGCAGCGGATCCTCGTGGCCGGCGATGGCGCAAACGATGTCGGCAAGCAGGCCGGCGGCTGGACGCTGAACTGGCAGGGCACCGGGACAACCCGCAAGGACTTCCCGAATGCGGAGTCGATCTACGAAGGCCTCGCGCAGCAGGTCACGGCTGCCGGCGGTGAGGCGGTGCTTGCCATCGACGGCGCCTACACGAAGAAACCGGATGTGGCCGTAGTGGTATTTGGCGAGGATCCGTATGCCGAGTTCCAGGGGGACCTGCCAACCCTGGCCTACAAGCCGGGCAACGACTCGGACCTGACACTGATCCGGCGGCTCAAGGCGGAAGGCATTCCGGTGGTCGCGGTGTTCCTGAGCGGGCGGCCGCTGTGGGTGAACCGCGAGATCAACGCCGCAGACGCGTTCGTGGCTGCATGGTTGCCCGGTTCGGAGGGCGGCGGCATTGCCGACGTGCTGCTGCGGCGTCCCGACGGAAGCGTGCAGAATGACTTCAAGGGCACCCTCAGCTTCAGCTGGCCCCGCACCGCAACGCAGTATGCAAACAACGTTGGCCAGAAGGACTACGCCCCGTTGTTCGCCTTCGGCTTCGGCCTGACCTACGCCGACAACGGCAACCTGGCTGCGCTGCCGGAGGTGTCGGGCGTGACGGGCAACGAAGGCGTGGCCGGCGTGTTCTTCGCACGGGGTGATGCCGGCCCGGGGCTGGCGCTTCGGCTGGAGGATGGCGCCGGGCAGGGCATGACCGTGACCAAGGTGCCGGATGTCCTGGAGGGTGGACGGCTGAACGTCAGCGGCGTGGATCATCTGGCGCAGGAAGACGGGCGCCGCTTTGCCTGGTCGGGCAGGGGCCTGGCCGTGGTCGCGCTGCAATCACACACGGCGCTGGACCTGCAGCGCGAGAGCAACGGCGATCTGGTGCTGTTGACCACGCTGCGCGTCGACGCCGCACCGCGTGGCGGGGCGTGGTTGTCCGTAGGCTGCGGCACTGGCTGCTCGGCGCGCATCGCTATCGGGCCGACGCTGGCTATGTTGCCTGCCCATCAGTGGACGCGTGTTGGCGTGCCCCTGAAGTGCCTGGCCGCTGCGGGCGCGAATGTCGGTGCGCTGGATCGCCCGTGGGCAATGGAAAGCGCGGACGCAATGACGGTGTCCGTTTCACGCGTCGCCCTGGGTGCATTGAACGAGGCCGAGATCATCGTCAGGTGCGATGCATGACCGTTGCGCGCCACGCCGCAACAGGTTCCGCGCCCCGCGGGCAGGCCCGGGCATGAGCCTGCGTCGCACGCTATCGCCGCTGGGGGGGCGTCGCCACCGAGTCGCGCATGACCAGGCGGTGCGGCACGACATGGTCGCGCAGCACGGGCGTGCTCTCGGCGGTACGGCGGATGTTGCGCAGCAGGATGTCGACGGCCGCGTTCGCCATGGACGCGATCGGTTGGTGGATCGTGGTGAGTTCCGGCCAGACCGTGGTCGCGGCCGAACTGTCGTCGAAGCCCACCACCGACAGGTCGCGGGGAACGTCCAGGCCGCGGCGGTGGGCTACGGAGATTGCGGCGGCGGCCATGTCGTCGTTGCTGGCGAAGATGGCCGTCGGTGGGCGCCGATGGGACAGCAGCTTCTCGGCGGCGGCAAGCCCGGAGCGGTACGTGTAGTCGCCCTGCTGGACCAGGCTGGGTTCCACCGCCAGCCCGGCTTCGCGCAGGGCGGTAACGAAGCCGTCGTAACGGCGTGCGCTTGCGCTGAGATCCCTGCGTCCACGGATGAAGCCGATGCGGCTGTGCCCTTGCTGGATGAGGTGCTCGGTCATTTCCTTGCCGGCACTGAAGTCATCGATGCGGACGCAGGAAATGGCATCGCTCAAACGCCCGGACGCGATGGCGACAACGGGGACGCCGGCCTTGACCAGTTCGCTCACGGCGGCCTGCGATTCGCACAGGGGAGGGGGCAGGATCACTCCGTCGACGCGGCCGGCCAGGGCCCGCGCGGCAATGCGCTCGGTTTCGGCGTCCAGGTTGTCCCAGTAATCGATGACCAGCTGGAGCGCGGAGCTGGAGGCGACCCGCAACAACCCCACCAGCAGCTCGCGCAGGTAGGCACCACTGGGATTGGTATAGATCAAGGCGATGCGCGTGTGCTGCGCGGCGGCCAGGGAACTGGCGGCCAGGTTGGGCGTGTAGCCCAGCTCGCGCACGGCCCGCATCACGCGCTCGCGGGTGGCGTCGCGGACGTTGCCCTGGTTGATCACCCGCGACACGGTCATCGGCGAAACGCCGGCAAGGGTCGCTACCTCGGCGATCGTCACGCCCGCAGTCTTGCGGCGAACCGATTTCTTCGGCTTGTCCAATACACGATCCCTTTGTTCTTGGTGGCGCTGCTGTGCAGGGGCGGGAAGCGGGGAATGGAGCAGCCTGGCGCCGCTGACAGTCTACCCGGGCGAATGTTAACGCCGTTGCGCCGCGCTGTCGGCACGCGGCTGGCAACGCTCCTCGCACTACTGGCGTGCGTGGGCGGCGTGCGGGCGGAAGACGGTTATGCACTGTGGATGCGCTACGTGCCGGCCGCGCCAACGCTCGCAGGCAGCTATCGCACGCAGCTGGGCGGCATTGTCGCCCCGGACCGGACACCTACCCAACGTGCTGCCCGCGATGAACTGGCACGGGGCCTTGCCGGCCTGCTCGGCGCGACGCCACCACCGCGCCGAACCGTTACCGGCGGCCACGCGGTGGTGCTGGGCACGCCGCACTCCTCGCCGCTGGTTGCCGCCTACCGGCAGGAGATCGATTCGCTGGGCGACGACGGTTACCTGCTGAAGCATGTCCGCAGTGGAGGACGTGAGCTGCTGCTGGTAGCCGCACCCCGGGACATCGGGACCCTCTACGGGGTGTTCCATCTGCTGCGGCTGCTACAGCAGGGGGCATCGCTGCACGGCCTGGACGTGCGCGAGTCGCCACGGGTCGCGTTGCGGGTGCTCAACCACTGGGACGACCTGGACGGCCATGTGGAGCGCGGATATGCCGGACGCTCCCTGTGGGACTGGCAGACGTTGCCGGAATGGCGTGACCCACGCTACACCGACTACGCGCGCGCCAATGCCTCGGTGGGCATCAACGGCACCGTACTGAACAACGTCAACGCCAGTGCGCTGAGCCTTGCGCCCGCCTACCTCGCCAAGGCAGCCGTGTTGGCGGATATGTTCCGTCCCTACGGCATACGCGTGTACCTGAGCGCGCGCTTCAGCGCTCCCATCGAGCTGGGCGGCCTGGCGACGGCTGATCCGCTGGATCCGCAAGTGCAGCGCTGGTGGCGCGGCAAGGCCGAGGAAATCCACGCACTCATTCCGGATTTCGGTGGCTTCCTGGTCAAGGCGAATTCGGAAGGACAACCAGGCCCGCAGGACTATGGCCGTTCGCATGCCGACGGTGCCAACGTGCTGGCCGACGCGCTGGCGCCGTACGGTGGGGTGGTGATGTGGCGTGCCTTCGTCTATTCGCACGCGGTGCCGGAAGACCGTGCCACGCAGGCCTACACCGAGTTTGCCGGACTGGACGGCGCGTTCCGCCCGAACGTGATCGTGCAGGTGAAGAACGGGCCGATCGACTTCCAGCCCCGCGAACCGTTCCATCCGCTGTTTGGCGCCATGCCGCGCACGCCCTTGATGATGGAGTTCCAGATCACCAAGGAGTACCTGGGTTTCGCGACGCACCTGGTGTACCTCGGGCCGCTCTATGAAGAGGTGCTGCAGGCGGACACGCACGCACGGGGTGAAGGCTCCACCGTGGCCCGGGTGGTTGACGGCTCCCTGGAAGGGCACGCGCTGACCGGCATGGCCGGTGTCGCCAACGTCGGGAATGATCGCACCTGGAGCGGCTCCCACTTCGACCAGGCGAACTGGTACGCCTTCGGGCGCCTGGCCTGGAACCCGCAGCTTTCCGCCCGCGACGTCGCCGCAGAGTGGGCAGCGATGACGTTCTCGCCCGATCCCGGCGTGGCAGGCCCGATCGTGGAGATGATGATGGCCTCGCGCGAGGCCGCAGTGGATTACATGACCCCGCTGGGCCTGCATCACCTCATGGCACGCGGCCATCACTATGGTCCCGGGCCCTGGGTGGACGGCGGGCCGCGTGCGGACTGGACATCCGTCTACTACCATCGCGCGGGCCGCGATGGCGTGGGTTTCGATCGCACCGCAGGCGGCAGCAACGCGGTGTCCCAGTATGCGCCGGCGGTCGCGCAGCGCTATGGGGCGCTGGCGCAGGTTCCGGAGTCGCTGTTGTTGTGGTTCCACCACGTGCCGTGGGAGTACCGCATGCGCTCCGGGCGCCCCCTGTGGGATGAACTGGTGAGCCGCTACTCGCGGGGCGTGCGCCAGGTGCAGTCCATGCAGGCGACCTGGGCCCATCTGCAGGGCAGGATCGACCGGCAACGCCATCAGCACGTTGCGTCGTTCCTGCGCATCCAGCAACGCGAGGCGCAGTGGTGGCGCGATGCCAGCGTGGCGTATTTCCAGTCGGTGAGCGGGCGGCCGTTGCCGGCCGGAGAGGCACCGCCGCCGCACCCGCTTTCGTATTACCAGGCGCTGCAGTTTCCTTCGGCACCGGGAGATGGGCGATGAGCAGGATCAGATGGCTGGGTGGCGCGGGACTGCTGGCCGCCCTGGCGTGCTTCGGCACGCCCGCAGCCGCGCAGGCTCCGGTGCGGTTGCTGCATCCGCTGTTCCAGGATCACGCGGTCCTGCAGCGTGATCAGCCGCTGCTGCTCTGGGGCCGGGGAACGCCGGGAGAGATCGTAGCGGTGGCCTTTGCGTCGCAGGCAACCACCGTGCGCGTGGATGCCGAAGGCAACTGGCGGGCATCGCTGCCACCCACCGCGGCAGGCGGGCCGTATACGCTGGACGTCCGGGCCGGCAACGCCCGCCAGGTCGTGCGTGATGTCCTGGTGGGGGACGTGTGGCTGTGCTCGGGGCAGTCGAACATGGAACTGCCTGTATGGCGCACGCTCAACGCCAGCAGCGAGATCGCGTCGGCCACGCTGCCGCAGATCCGCTTGTTCAACGTGCCGCAGGCGGCGAACGTTACGGCGCAGCCGGTATTCCAGAGCGACGTCACCTGGACGCCGGCGTCGCCCGACACCGTGCGTGGCTTCTCCGCCGCCTGTTTCTACTTTGCGCGCGAGTTGCAGCGCACGGTGGCCGTGCCGATGGGGCTGGTGCAGGCTGCGTGGGGCGGCTCGCGGATCGAGGCGTGGACCAGTGCCGCAGCGCTGCGCACGCAGGCGGGCATGGCCGAGCCGTTGGCCGTACTTGCGCAGTACGCCACCGACCCTGCGGCGGCTCGCGCCCGTTGGGGCCGCTACTGGCAGCACTGGTGGACCACGCGCAGTGGGGCGGTACCGGGCGATGCGCCGTGGCTTCCCCGTGACGGCGATAGCGGGTGGCACGCTGCCCCGGCGAGGCTGGGCGCATGGGAGCGGTGGGGCGTGCCGGAGCTCGCCGACTACAACGGCATGGTCTGGTACCGCACGCAGGTCACGCTGACCGACGCACAGGCAGCGCAGGGCGCGACGCTTGCGCTTGGGGCCGCCGACGAGATGGACATGACCTGGGTGAACGGGGTGGCGGTGGGCAGCCAGTACGGTGCTGGCGAAAGGCGCTATCGGTTGCCGGAAGGCCTGTTGAGAGCCGGGTCCAACTCGGTCGTGGTGAATGTGCTGGACACTTACGGCGAGGGTGGGCTGGCGGGCCCCCCGAATGCACACGCGCTGCACTTCGACGACGGCCGCCGCGTGGCCCTGGATCCGGCGTGGCAGTACCGGGTGGCCCCGGGCGGGCAGGCGCCGCCGTTCGCGCCCTGGCACGCGGCTACCGGGCTTTCGACGCTGTACAACGGCATGATTGCGCCGCTCGGCAGCCTCGGCCTGCGCGGCATGCTGTGGTACCAGGGGGAATCGAATACAGCCGACGGAGCCGCTTACGCGGAACGGCTGCGGGCGCTGCGCGACGACTGGCGGCGCCAGTTCGGCGTGCGGTTGCCGCTGCTGGTGGTCCAGCTGGCCGGCTATGGCCAACCGCCGCTGGCCCCGGCGGACAGTGGCTGGGCGCAGGTACGCGAGGCGCAGCGGCGCGTAGCAGCGGAAGACCCGCACAGCGGCCTTGCCGTAGCCATTGATATTGGTGACGCCTACGACATCCATCCGCCGAACAAGCAGGAGCTGGGACGCCGCCTGGCCCGTGTGGTGCGCCACCTCGTATACGGCGAACCGGCGGTGGCGCCTTCCGGGCCGAGGGCGGTAAGCGCATGGCGCGCGCACGACGGCGTGGCAATCAGCTTTGCGGACGTCAGCGGCAGCCTGGCGGCGATCGGTGCGACGCGTCCCGTGGGTTTCGAACTCTGCGACGCCGATGCCCGCCACTGCGACTATGCCGACGCCGTTCTGGACGAGACGCGCGTCGTGCTGCGCAGTCCCCCGGCGGGACCTGCGGCACGCGTCCGCTACTGCTGGGCCGATGGTCCGGTGTGCACGCTGCGCGACAGCAGCGGCGCGCCGGCGGGCCCGTTCGAACTTCCCGTTTCCGATGCCGAGGCCCGATGATGATCCTGCTTCCTCTGCAGTCTCCGCCCGCTGCACGCTGGACCGGGTTGCTGCCCGTGGTGTGCCGGCGGCTGGCGCCAATGCTCCTGCTGCTGGCAGCAGCCACGCAGGCGCAGGCGACCGGCGCCGCGCCGCCGGTGTACTTCGACTGGTTCGAATACAGCGGTCACGATGCCGCCTTCGAAGCTCCGCTGCCGGCCGGCCACTACCGCAACCCGATTCTGGCCGGATTCCACGCGGACCCGAGCATCGTGCGTGCGAACGGCAAGTTCTATCTGGTCAATTCCAGCTTCACCTACTTCCCGGGTATTCCGGTCTTCGAGAGCGCCGACCTGGTGCACTGGAAGCAGATCGGGAACGTGATCGATCGCCCGACGCAGCTGGACTTCGATGGCCTCAGTGTGTCACGCGGCATCTTCGCACCCACCATCGAATACCATGCCGGCACGTTCTATGTGGTCACTACGGCGACCGACAGTGGCGGCAACTTCATCGCCACTGCGCGTGACCCGGCGGGCCCATGGTCCGATCCGCACTGGTTGCCGGGCATCGACGGCATCGATCCGTCGCTGTTCTTCGACGACGACGGCAAGGTCTACCTGGTCAACAATGACGCGCCGCCCGGCCCAGCGCGCTACGACGGCCATCGTGCGATCTGGATGCAGCAGATCGATCTGGCCGCGTTCAAGCCGGTGGGGCCGCGCCGGGTACTGATCGACGGCGGCGTGGAACCGTCGAAGAACCCGATCTGGATCGAAGGGCCGCACATCTACAGGCGTGATGGCTGGTACTACCTGTCCGACGCCGAAGGCGGCACCGGGCCGCAGCATTCCCAGGTGGTGCTGCGCAGCCGCGATGTCTGGGGGCCCTACATTCCGTATGCCGGAAATCCGATCCTGACCCAGCGCGAGCTGCCTGATGACCGGCCGCTGCCGATCACCAACGCCGGGCATGCCGACCTGATCGAAGGCCCGGATGGCTCGTGGTGGGCCGTATTCCTGGCGAGCCGCAATTACCAGAAGCGCCACTACAACACCGGCCGGGAAACCTATCTGCTGCCGGTGCAGTGGCGCGACGGCTGGCCGCAGATCCTGCCTGCCGACCAGCCCATTCCCTACATCGCCAAGGCGCCTGGCTGGATGCAGGGCGAGGCCTCGCAGGCACCGTCGACCGGCAACTTCACCGAGCGCGACACCTTTGACGGCCCAACGCTCGCTCCAGGCTGGCTGCGCGTGCGCGTGCCCCGGCAGACGTGGGCAGACCTGGCCTCGCGGCCCGGCCTGCTGGCCATCCATCCGTTGGCAGAGGACCTGGATACGCTGCGCAATCCCGCCTTCCTGGGCCGCCGACAGCAACACCTGCGCTTCGAGGCCAGTACCGGGATGACCCGCCCTGGCGCAGGCGTCGCGGCTGGACTGGCGGCCTTCCAGAGCGAAGCGTACTGGTACTTCCTCGGCGTCCGCAGCCTGGGCGGGGACCGCGTGGCCGTCTTCCTCGAAGCGCGCGATGGAGGGGGCATCACGCGCACGCTGGCGGTGCAGGAAGTGGACTCGCTGCCGGAGCTGCGCCTGAAGATCGCCGCCGACGAAGGCAGCTATGCGTTCTCGTTCGACAGCGGCGACGGCCGTGGGTGGCAGGCACTGGCACGCAACGTGGACGGCACCGTTCTCAGTACGGATCGTGCAGGCGGCTTCGTGGGCGCCCTGCTGGGACCATTCGCGCGCGACGAGCGCGCCGGGAGGAGCAAATGATGGCATCGACGTTCTCCGTTACCACCGCGCAGCGCGGCCCGGCACGTTGCGCGCTGTCCGTGTGCGCGTTGCTCCTGCTGGCCGGCGGCGTGTCGGCGGGCACGCCCAAGGGCTGGCTGGACGGCACCGCCACCTTCGAGCAGCGCGCCGCGGCGCTGGTCGCACAGATGACCCTGGAGGAGAAGGCCGCGCAGATGCAGAACGCTGCGCCGGCCATCGAGCGCCTCGGAGTACCGGCATACGACTGGTGGAATGAAGGCCTGCATGGCGTGGCGCGGGCAGGGCAGGCCACCGTGTTTCCGCAGGCCATCGGGCTGGCGGCGACCTTCGATGTGCCACTGATGGGCGAGGTCGCCACGACCATCAGCGACGAAGCGCGTGCCAAGCATCACCAGTTCGTGCGCGACGGCGCGCATGGCCGTTACCAGGGCCTGACGTTCTGGTCGCCCAACGTCAACATCTTCCGTGACCCGCGCTGGGGCCGGGGCCAGGAAACCTATGGCGAGGATCCGTTCCTCACCGCGCGCATGGGCGTTGCGTTCGTGCGTGGCCTGCAGGGCGACGATCCGGTGTACCGCAAGCTTGACGCGACGGCCAAGCACCTGGCGGTGCACAGCGGCCCGGAGGCGGACCGTCACCACTTCGACGCACGCCCGAGCAGGCGCGACCTGTATGACACCTACCTGCCGGCATTCGAGGCGCTGGTGAAGGAGGGCGATGTGGATGCCGTCATGGGCGCCTACAACCGCGTCTACGGCGAATCCGCCAGCGCCAGCCGGTTCCTGCTGCGCGATGTGCTGCGACGCGACTGGGGCTTCAAGGGATACGTGGTTTCGGACTGCTGGGCGATCGTCGACATATGGAAACACCACCGGATCGTCGCCAGCCGTGAAGCGGCTGCCGCGCTGGCCGTCAGGAACGGTACCGAGCTCGAGTGCGGCCAGGAATACGCTACGCTGCCCGCGGCGGTGCGCCAGGGCCTGATCACCGAAGCGGAGATCGACGACGCAGTGACACGCCTGTTCACCGCACGGATGCGCCTGGGCATGTTCGATCCACCGGAGCGCGTGCGCTGGGCGCGCATTCCAGCGTCGGTCAACCAGGCCCCGGCGCACGACGCGCTGGCCCTGAAGGCCGCACAGTCCTCTCTGGTACTGCTGAAGAACGATGGCGTGCTGCCACTGTCGCGCGATCTCAAGCGCATTGCCGTGGTAGGCCCGACGGCCGACGACACCATGGCGCTGCTCGGCAACTACTTCGGCACGCCGGCGGCGCCGGTCACGATACTGCAGGGCATACGGGATGCAGCAAAGGGCATCGAGGTGCGTTATGCGCGCGGCGTGGACCTGGTGGAAGGACGCGACGATCCCGATGCGACGCCACTGATCGAGGCGGCGTTCCTGCGGCCCGCGCCCGATTCACCGGAACGCGGGCTGCGCGGCGAGTACTTCCGCACGGCCGACCTGTCCGGAAGCCCCGCACTGGTCCGCACCGACGCACAGATCGGTTTCCGCTGGGATCGGGGTTCGCCGACCGACAACCTGCTTGCGCGCGGCGAAGCGGCACCGGGGCAGGGCATTCCCGCCGACCGTTTCAGCATCCGCTGGCGTGGCCAGCTGCTGCCGCCGGTGTCGGGCCGCTACCGTATCGAGGTGGCCGCCGACGACGGCTTCCGGCTGGTCGTGGACGGCAAGCGCGTGCTGGATCATTGGCAGAACCGCGATGGAATGCATGCCGACGGCGTCGAGCTGGACCTGCAGGCCGGACGCGCCTACGACCTGACCCTGGAGTACTACGACGACCAGCGCGACGCGGGCGTGCGGCTGGGCTGGCGCATGCCCGGCGCCAAGCCCCCGTTCGAAGAGGCGCTCGATGCCGCCCGCGACGCCGACGTCGTGGTCTTCGTCGGTGGCCTGACCGGCGATGTCGAAGGCGAGGAAATGACCGTCAACTATCCCGGTTTCGCCGGGGGCGATCGCACCGATCTTCGCCTGCCGGCGCCGCAGCGTGCCCTGCTGGAGGCGCTGCACGGCACCGGCAAGCCCGTGGTGATGGTGCTCACCGGTGGATCGGCGCTGGCGGTGGATTGGGCCCAGGCGAACCTGCCGGCCATCCTGATGAGCTGGTACCCGGGGCAGCGCGGCGGCACGGCGGTGGGCCAGGCACTGTTTGGCGACATCAATCCTGCGGGCCGGCTGCCGGTCACGTTCTACAAGGCCGACCAGGCGCTGCCTGCATTCGACGACTACCGCATGGAAGGCCGTACCTACCGCTACTTCCGCGGCACCCCGCTGTTTCCGTTCGGTCACGGACTGTCCTACACCCGGTTCGACTACCGGAACCTCCGCCTCGGCGCGGCCACGATCACCCCGGATGGACGCCTCGACGTGCAGGTCGAGGTGACCAATTCCGGCCCACGCAGCGGCGACGAAGTCGTGCAGCTCTACGTACGACGCGCGCAGGGCGGCAGTGCGGAGGCCAACCAGGAACTGCGCGGCTTCCAGCGCATCCACCTCGCCGCTGGCGAGCGGCGTACGGTGTCCTTCGAGCTGGACGCCAAGCAGGCCCTGCGGCATTACGACGAGGCGCAGGGCCGTTACCGAGTGCCACCCGGACGCTACGAGATCCGGATCGGGGGTTCCAGTGCCGACGCCCGCGTGCGTGCCCCGTTCACGGTGGAGGGCAGGCGTGACTGATCCAGGTACCGCTCCTCTACCTTCTTCCGTCCAGCCCTCCCCGCAGGACCTTCGCTGCATGGCACGCACTGAAAATGCTCTCACGGTCCGCGAAAAGCTCGGCTACAGCCTGGGCGATCTCGCAGCAAACCTGATCTTCCAGACGCTGATCACCTACCTGGCGTTCTTCTACACCGATGTCTACCGCCTGCCTGCGGGAACGGCGGCGACCCTCATCTTCGTGATCGGCCTGCTCGGCGCCTTCGTGTTCACGCCCTTGATCGGCATTGCGGCCGATCGCACCGCGACGCGGTGGGGCAGGTTCCGGCCGTGGATCCTGTGGACTGCGGTTCCGTTCGGTGTCCTGTCGCTGCTGGCGTTCAGCACGCCAGACCTGGGGGCGCGCGGCAAGGTCATCTACGCCGCCGCCACTTACGGCCTGCTGATGGCGGTGTATGCAGCGAACAACCTTCCGTACTCTGCGCTCAGTGGCGTGCTGACCGGCAGCATGGCCCAGCGCAACAGCCTGTCGGCCTACCGTTTCGTGGCGGTGATGATCGCCCAGTTCATCATCCAGGTGCTGCTGATGCCGCTGGTGCTGATCCTCGGCGATGGCGACCGGGTGCGTGGCTTCGAACAGGTGATGACCGTGTTCGCCATTGCCGGGACGGCGTTCTTCCTGATCACGTTCTTCACCACGCGCGAACGCATCGTGCCCACCCGCGAGCAGACCGGCGGTGTCCTGCAGGACCTTTCGGATCTGCTGCGCAACCGGCCCTGGCAGGTGATGCTGGCACTCACGGTGCTGGTGTTCATCAACCTGGCGTTGAAAGGGGGCACCTACATCTACTATTTCCAGTACTACATGAGTGAAGCCTCGTTGGCCCGCTTCCTCGAGGCGTCGGGCTTCAATGGACTGGTCAGGGCGCTGAACCTGGCGCTGGGCAGTGCCGGGCTCTCTGGATTCACCTGGCCGGAGGATGCGGCGACCTCTGCATTCAGCCTGTTCAACGCCTGTGGAATCATCTGCATGATCCTGGGCATCGGCGTATCGCGCCGGCTGGCCGACCGCTTCGGGAAGCGCGACGTATTTGGTGGCGCACTGTTTGTCTCGACCCTGTTCCTGCTCGCCTTCTACCTGTTCCCGCCGACGGCGGTCGGGGTAGTGTTCGGCGCGTTCATGCTGCACGGCTTCTGTTACGGCATCACCATCCCGCTGCTGTGGGCCATGATCGCCGACGTGGCCGATTACTCCGAGTGGAAGAACCACCGTCGCGCCACGGCGATCATCTTCTCGGCGATGCTGTGCGGCCTGAAGATCGGCCTCAGTGTCGGCGGCGCGCTGGTTGCCGCCATCCTTGCGCGCTACGGCTACCAGGCCGGCGTGGCGCAGCAGCCTGCGGTGGTGGTCGAAGGCATCCGCCTGACGGTGAGCATCTACTGCTCCATCCCGTTCCTGGTCGCGGTCGCGCTGTTGTTCTTCTACGAGATCGACAAGCGTACGGAAACCCGCATCGAGCAGGATCTCCAGCTGCGCCGCCGTGTTGCCAACGCCTCCATGTAACCCCCAGGACGATGACCATGATCGACCCCCTTCCCGGCGAAGGCCGCCGGGCCGACGAAGCCACGCTTGCGCAACTCGCGGAACGTGCCATTTCCCAGCCCCTGGTGACCCACATCTACACCGCCGATCCCTCCGCGCACGTGTTCGAGGGGCGCCTGTACATCTATCCGTCGCACGACATCGACGCCGGCCAGCCGTTCGATGACGAGGGCGGGCACTTCGGAATGCAGGACTACCATGTGCTGCGCATGGACACGCCGGGAGGCGTGGCCACCGATTGCGGCGAGGTGCTGCATCTCCGCGACGTTCCGTGGGCCCACCAGCAGATGTGGGCACCGGACGCCGCCTGCCGCGAGGGCCGCTATTACCTCTATTTCCCGGCCAAGGATGCCGACGGCCTGTTCCGTATCGGCGTTGCCGTGGGGACGCGCCCGGAAGGGCCGTTCAGTCCCGAACCCGAACCAATGGACGGGACCTATTCGATCGACCCGGCGGTGTTCGAAGACGACGACGGCAGCCATTACCTGTACTTCGGCGGCATCTGGGGAGGGCAGCTGCAGAAATACCGCGACAACCGCTACGACGCGGCGCACCCGGAGCCTGCGGGCGACGCACCGGCGCTCGGCCCGCGCGTGGGCCGCCTGGACCCGTGCATGACCCGGCTCGCCGAGCCCACGCGCGAGGTACGCATCCTGGACGAGCACGGGCACCCCCTGCGCGCCGACGATCATGCGCGCCGCTTCTTCGAGGGGCCCTGGTTGCACAAATACCAGGGGCGGTACTACCTGTCCTATTCCACCGGCAACACGCACCTGCTGTGCTATGCGGTAGGCGACAGCCCCTATGGACCGTTCACCTATGCCGGCGTGATCCTCACCCCGGTGGTGGGCTGGACCACGCACCACTCCATCTGCATGTTCGATGGCCAGTGGTACCTGTTCTACCACGATGCGCTGATGTCCGGCGGCATCACCCATCTGCGCTCGGTGAAGTGCACGCCGCTGCACATGGAGGCCGACGGCAGCATCCGTACCGTGCATCCCTATGGCGCCTGAGCACCTGCGGCCGGTGGACGATGCGCGGGCGCCGATGCCCGCCGGAACACTGCATGTGTTGGGGTCGGGCCCGCTGCAGGTCACGATTGCGCCCGCCGCCGGCGGGCGCATCGCACAGATCCGCTACGAAGGCGTGGACTGGCTTGTCGGCGAGGACGAGGGTGGTCCGGCAGCGATTGCCTGGGGCTGCTACCCGATGGTCCCCTGGGCCGGGCGCATCCGCCAGGGACGCTTCAGCTTCGACGGCAGGCCGTTCGTGCTGCCGTCGAACTTCGGCGCCCACGCGATCCATGGCGTGGGTTTCTCGCGGCCGTGGCACATCGACCGGCTCGACGCGGAGCGCGCCACGCTTTCTCTCGATCTTCCAAGCGACGGCTACTGGCCCTTCGGCGGCGTGGCGACGCAGGCGATACACCTGCAGGCACACAGCCTGCACCTGCTGCTCTCGGTCCAGGCTGGCGCACGGGCCATGCCTGCGGCGCTGGGCTGGCACCCCTGGTTCCGCAAGCCGGACCGGTTGCTGTTCCACCCTGACGCGATGTATCCACGGGACGGGGAGGGCATTGCCACCCTGCCACGGGTGCCACCCGCCCCCGGTCCGTGGGATGACTGCTTCATCGCAGGCGGTGACCTGGTGCTGGTACGCGCCGGGCAACGCCTGCGGCTGCGCTCGGATACCGACCATTGGGTGGTCTACGACGGCGCCGCGCATGCGACCTGTGTTGAACCGCAGAGCGGCCCGCCCGATGCCTTCACCCTGGCGCCCCGTCGCCTGGAGCCGGGCCAGCGGCTGGACCTCTCCTTCAGGCTGGCGTGGGAAGCGGACGACGCCTGAGCCTGCCCAGGCATTTGCCGCGCACCCCATCGCGCGGCTGCGCCACGCAGACCGCTCCGGTCCATGCCGTTGGCGCCCATCGCGGGCTGGGTGCGCGCCAGCCGGCCGGCATACGGGCCAGCCTGGCCAGGATGCAGGGATCGTCACCCAGCGCCGAGCCGAACCGGCGGTACCTTCGCCCGGTCATTGCGCCGCTGGGCTGCTGCATTGCCGGGTGTCACGGTCCAGCCGCCCGGCAATGGCCTGCGGACTGATGTCGCCGGCGCGGTTGATGAGCACGATGACGGTCCGCACCGGGCACGATCAGCCCGGTGCCTGCGGCGAGCAGTGCAGCACACAGGTGGCGGCGGGTCGGGTCATGCGGAATGGGCGGTTTGCCGGTCGTCTCCGTAGCGGGCGATGGGAGCGCGACGGCACGGGCAGGTGCCGGTTCGCACGTTGCGGGCAGAGGATGGGAAGTGTAGGGTCTGATCGCCAGCAGAAGGAGGTTGCGGATGCGGACCATGGGATTGGCAGCAGTCTTGGCGCTCGCCGCGTGCGCCGGGCCGAGCGCCGGGCAGGACGGGAATGCCGCAGCGACGGCGGCTGCCGTGCGCGAGGGGAGCCGGCCGTCGGCCCCACAGGACGAATCCCCCGCATCCGTTCTGCCCGGATCAATGGGCGGAGCGTTCGCAGGCGCGTGGGCGTCCTGCGAGGGTGCGGCATCGCCTGAAGAATGCAGCCGCTACCTGCTGGTGCAACGCGGCGAACGCATCTGCGGGACCTGGTCCTATGTGGCCTCCGGGCAGATCTATGAAGGCCGGGTGATTGCCCGCGCAAGCACACGGACTCTTGCACGGCGCACGCAGATCTGTGGCCGGCCAGGCTCCGAGACCGATACCGAGTGCGCGGATGGCTGGCAGGCGATCGACAAGCCACTGCAACTCTGTGATGGCAAGCTCAGTGACATGGCCGGCGCCGATGGCGCCTGTTTCGCGGATTACGAATCGGTGCCCGCAGCAGAGGCCGAGCGCACGGCGCTGGAAACCCAGCCGTGGCTGCAGGCCTGCCTCGCCGCGGACCCGTAACGACCGACAAGGAGGTGGAGCATGACCAACCGGAACCCGCTTACCGGGAATGAGCTGCGCGCGGCGGCGTACTTTGCCGTCGGTGTTACGTCCGAAGGCAGCATCGGCGGTCGCGACGTGGCCTACCGGCTCAGTTTCGCCGGCAATGTCGCCGCCAACGGGCGCATGGAGCCCGTGGCGAACAGTGGCTACTCGTTCGGCACGTTGCAGATCGATGTGGGACAGCATCCTGAAGTGGCACGCGACCTGCTGGATGGCTACCAGGCGTGGGCTGCCAACCAGCCTGGTCACGCCGGGCTCGCGCTGGGCCCGCGCCAGTATGAAGCGACCCTCACGTCACTGCAGCGCACCGGTCGTGAAATGCGCGCGGCCAATGCGGTCGACATCGATCGCGCGCCGATCAACCGTTTCCTGGCCTCGGATGAGGGGCGCACCTTCGTCCATCGCCTGGATACCGAGCACGTCAATGGGGTGACCGCGACGGACTCGGTCGTTGGCAATCGCGACTCCGCGCTGGAGCGGCTGCAGCGCACCGACCTGTACCGCAACGCCACCGGCGACGACCAGGCCAAGCTGGCCGGCATGTTCATGAAGCTGCAGAACCAGGCGGGGCAAGGGCGCTGGCCCGGCCTGCTGGATCGCGTGGAGGCCGGCAGCCTGGCATCGCCCGCAGAGGTGAAAACCGCGATCGATGAGCTGCTGCCGAATCTGCGCAACGGTGATCCGGACTACCTCCAGAGTGGCGCAGACAACACGCTTCGCGGAATCAGTGTGCTCAACGCGCTGCGCGGTGCGGATGCGCAGAATCCACTCGCCAGCGCCTGGGCCCATGTCGTGGAGGATCCCTTGATGGGACCGGTCGCCGCGCACCAGCCCAACGCCGCACATCCCAACCTGGGCCATGAGTACGATCTGGTGCGGTCCATGTTCCTGACGCCGGAGCAGTCGCGGCGTTTCATTACCGCGCTCGACCACGGCGGCGCACTCGCCGAAGGCAATCCTGCGCGGCAGGCGGACGGCAGCCGCCAGGCCGGTTTCCACGTCTCAGGCAATGACTTCGTGCACTGGGGGCGCAGCGGACAGGGGCAGGCCTTCATTGGTGGGCAGTGGCGCAGCATCCATGCCGACGACCTTACCCGGGTGCGCAACAGTGATGGCAGCACCACGCTCAGCATCAACGAGCATGGGCAGCGATCGGTGCTGCTGCGGGTGGATCCACGAACGCCCGCACTGCGCGCGGATGCGTCCACCGAGGGCGCAACCCCGCATCGGCTGGCGAGCGATGACCACCGCGCCGTCACCGGAACAGCGGCATTCGGCAATCCGCATCTGAACGCCATGGTGGACGCTGCGCGGGCCGGTGACGACGTGGGGGAGCGCCGGGCGATGGAAGGGCTGACGCGCTCGGCGGATGGGTTGGCCTTCGCGCAGCGGGGGGCAGAACACGCCGCAGCCCGTTCGGCGGACGCGCAGCGGCCTGGCCAGCAGGCGCCGGAGCAGGCGGGCATCGAGCGGGGCTGAGCGGAGCATCACCGAGCGCACGCGCCCGGGGCTACCCGGGTGCCCCCTGCAGCACTAGGCTGCCGCCAAAGGCGGCGAGCATCACGGCGATGCTGCACCTGAGCGCATGGCCACGCTCCACACGGCCGGCGCAGTGCCGGTCTTTGCCTGCAAGGCTGCGCCCTGCACGGGTGCGCGGGTTGATCTGGATCAGGATTCCGGTCCGGACCGCTGCGAACGGCCCTGGGCGAGGCGTGGTTCCGGGGCCGGCCCAGCGCTGTGTCGTGTACGCCAGCGCCGTGCCACCATCGAAACGGCCACGCTGATCACTGCACCCAGGCTGGCGAGGGCCATGTCCTTGTGTGCGTCCCAGACATCGCCCTGGATGCCGAGATAGGCCATGCCCAGGTCCTGGTCGACAACCATGACCGCGGCCCATTCCAGCAGTTCGTAGAGCGTCGACGTTGCTGTGATGAACAGGAAACAGATGAAGTCCATCATCATCGGGCCGGCCTGGACCCGGCGTGCCATCAGCTCCCTCACTGCAGGCAGCACCAGCACGCCATAGAGAAAATGCACCAGCCGATCGAAGTGGTTCCGGTCCCAGCCCATCAGGTCGCCCAGCGAATGGCCGGTGATGGCGCGGGTCCAGGCCTCGTAAGGCACCTCGGCATAGGTGTAATGCGCCCCCAGGCTGTGCAGTGACAGGAAGGCCAGCAGGGCCAGATTGACAGGGGGGCTGAAGGGCCGCTTGCGCTGCACCCATACCAGGAAGGGCACGCTCACCGCCGTCAACAGATTCTCCAGAAACCAGTCGCGCGGATACTTCGGGTGTATGGCCGCAATCAACCAGACGCCGGCGAAAACCGCCAGGCAGCGCAGGGCGAACCGTCTATGCCGACACCAGCGGGGTTCAGGACTGGCCATATGCTGACCGGCGGTGCAGGGAAGGGAGGGCGGTTGGGTGAAGGATGCCATTGAATTGCCCACGTGTGCGGCAATGCCGGCGGCTTCCAGTCGCAGGCCGCACCCTCAGGCACTGCGTCACTGAGCGGGACCGCGGTGCCCCGCGCCAGCGGCGCCCCCGGGACGATGCAGGAATCCATGCAGCAGCACGCCGGCGACCATGGCGGTGGCGAAGACCAGCGCGAAAGGCTGGCCGGTACCCAGCAGCGCGATCGCCGGGCCGGGGCATACCCCCGCCAGCCCCCAGCCCACGCCGAACACGGCTGCGCCGGCAACCAGGTTCCGGTCGATCGTGCGATTGCGGGGCACATGCAGCGATGCAGCAAGCACGGGCCGCCCGCGAACGCGCATCCATCGGTAAGCCGCAGCGGACGGGATCAGGGCGCCCGCCATCACCAGCGCCAGGGACGGGTCCCAGGCCCCGGCAACGTCAAGGAAGGCAAGCACGCGCGCCGGGTTGGCCATATCGGAAACGAGCAGCCCGAGCCCGAACAGCGCACCGCAGAGGAACGCCGCCAGGCGGATCATGGCCCGCCTCCGGCAACCGTCCGCACCAGGGTGGCGGTGGCCATGCCCATCAGCATGAACACGACGGTGGCCACCACGGACCGAGGCGAGGCCCTGCCGAGGCCACAGACGCCATGCCCGCTGGTACAGCCGGCACCGAGGCGGGTGCCGTAGCCGACCAGCAGCCCGGCCAGCACCAGCACCATCGTCCCGTCTGCGGAGAGCGCGGGCAGTGGAATGGGCTTGACCGCCAACGCCAGGCCTGACGCCGTGGCCAGCCCAGCCAGGAACAGGGCTGCGAGCCCGCGTCCACCGTCGCCGGGCAGGCCCAGCGTCCTGGCAAGCAGGCCGGAGATCCCAGCGATGCGTCCGGCCAGCACGAGATAGGCCCCGGCGGACGCACCGATCATCAGGCCACCGAGGAGCGGCCAGTACCATGGCAAAGGGGAGGGCGTCATAGCAGGTCCACCGGCAGCTTGAGATAGCGCACGCCGTTATCCTCGGGGTCGGGCAGGTGACCGGCGCGCATGTTGACCTGCACGGAAGGCAGGAGCAGGCGTGGCATCGGGAGCGTCGCATCCCGCGCTTCCCGCATCTCCACGAACTGGGCTTCGGTGACGCCCTCGTGCACGTGCACGTTGGCCGTCCTTTCGGCGCCGATGGTGGTTTCCCATGCGAACTGGTCGCGGCCGGCGGCCGTGTAATCGTGGCAGAGGAAAACACGGGCCTCGTCCGGCAACGCCAGCAGCCGCTGGATCGAGCGGTACAGCTGGCGCGCCGAACCCCCGGGGAAATCGCAGCGGGCGGTGCCGTAGTCGGGCATGAAGAGCGTGTCTCCGGGAAACACGGCGTCTCCGATCACATAGGCCAGGCATGCAGGCGTATGGCCGGGCACGTGCAGCGCCATCGCCTGCAGATTGCCGATGCTGAAGGTGTCGCCATCAGCGAAAAGGCGATCGAACTGGCGGCCATCGCGCTTGAACCCGGTGCCTGCATTGAAGATCTTGCCGAAGGTCTCCTGCACGGCAGTGATGTGCTCGCCGATGGCCAGTGCACCGCCCACTTGTTCCTGCAGCCAGGGCGCCGCCGAGAGATGGTCGGCGTGCGCGTGGGTTTCCAGCAGCCACTGCACCTGCAGGCCTTCCTTGCGCACGTGGTGCAGCAAGGCCGAAGCCGACTCGGTCGAGGTGCGGCCAGCAGCCATGTCGAAGTCAAGGACGCTGTCGATGATGGCGCATGCAGGTGAAGAGGGATCGCGCACGACATGGCTGGCCGTGAAGGTGGCCGGATCGAAGAATGTCTGCACCTGTGGCAACGGCGCGCGCCCGGCGCGGGCGTCGCCGACGATGCGGGCAGCCCCTTGCAGTGAGTCATCTGCGGCTACGGATGGGTTCACGGAGCTCTCCGGCGGGTGGACTGGTTATAGGGTACATAGTTGCGTAAATTATGAAACTATAGAGATCATGATAGAGTGCAGCGGCGCCGCTGGGGCGTTTTCCTGGCACAACCACAGCGCCCATGATGTCCGCACCCGTCACCCGTCCCGCATTCACCCCGGCCGACCTTGCCGCCATGAAGGAGCGCGTGCCCGAAGTAGCCGAGCTGCTGCGCTTCATGGCCACACCCTCGCGCCTGCTGCTGCTGTGCCAGCTCGCCCAAGGGGAAATGACCGTGGGCGGCCTGGAAGAGGCCACCGGCATCCGCCAGCCGGCGCTCTCCCAGCAACTGGCCGAATTGCGCCAACGGCAGCTGGTGGCCACCCGGCGCGAATCGCGCTCGATTTTCTATCGCATGGCCGACCCGCGCGTCGCGGCGCTGCTGGCCGCGATGCATGGCATTTTCTGCACCGACGCGGCATCCGCCGAGCCATTGCCCAGGCGATAGCCTTGGCGATCCGGACGTGATCCGCCGCACTCCATCGCGGCCGGCAGCGACGCGCAGCCCCCTCGCGATACCATCCTCCAGACACTTCAAACAGGGAAGACGGACCAGCCATGGATGACATGCCGAAACGAAACAACAGGGTTCAACGCAAGGACGGGTTCCCGTGGAAGAGCATCATTGCCGTGGTGGTGATCATCGGCATCGTCCTGGCGGTGGCCGAGATGGGTCGGGTGGAGCGGCAATACCGCGAGCAGGCCAACCGCCAGGCGCTTGAGGCCATGCAACGGGTGCTCGAGGGCCAGGAGCCCGTGGTCCGCCCCGCCCAGGATACGCTGCAGGGTAGCGCGGCCGAACCGACGACGCCGGAGTCACAGGCACCCGCCCCCGTCGAAGGGAAGTAGCGGAATGCTCTGCTGCAAGGCGGACTACAGCCTGCTGCCTCTGCTGCTGATGACGTTCCCGATGTGTTTGGTCAACGCTGTGCTTCCGCGGCCTTGCCCGTCATCTGTTCCAGCAGTTGCTGGGCCTGCTGCAGGTGATCGGCCACATGGGTGCGGGTGGTCTTCAGGAAATCGCTGACCGCAGCGTCATGCGCGGCCGGTATCAGCGAACTGTCCAGTGCCCGCAGCGCTGCCTGGTGATCACGCACCATGGTCTTCAGGTAGGCACCGTCGAATGCGGCTCCCTTGGCCTGTCGCAGCATGGCCAGTGTCCTGGTCGCCTCCGCTGCCTTGGCCTTGGCCGGCGGAGCCATGACGTCTGCCTCCCATCTGGCCAGTTTCAGGTTGTTGTCGGTGTGCTCGTCGATCATGTGCTGCGCATAGCGTTGAGTGCGCGCATCGCTGGCCTGGGCGACTGCCAGGCGCCCGGCGTTGATCTCGCCGGTATTGATGGCAGAAAGCACGCCCAGCGCCGATGCCTGGGCGCTGTCCGCGCCCTGGGATTGCCGCAGTTGCTGGGGCTGCTCGGTGGCGGACGTCGAGGGGGTTGGCTGTGATTGGGCGCCAGCCAGGGCGGGCAGCGCCAGCGCGGCGCCGAGTGCGGCGGCAAGCGGGAATGCAGGGGCAAAGCGCATGACGGTGCCTCCATGGGAGAGCTGCCAGCGTCGCGCAGGCCCGGCGATGCGGGCGAGACGCCGGGGTCACGACGATGAAGAGGGAAGCGGGGGCAGCCGTGACGCGCCGCTAACAGGCTGCGGGTTGCTGGCGAGCGGGTGCATAGGTATGCCGTGCTGCAGGCGCTGCATGAGGAGAAGGCGGCCGGCATCTGCCGCGTGACCTGAAACGCCATGGATGCGTCCGTCTGCCCCTTGGGCATCAAGGCTATGGATTGCCCAAGGCGAGCTTGCCGATATGCATTGCGCTCCCGATCAACCCATGGGCATCGGCGCGGCACCTCGGCTAGGATGTGGCAACCCGGCAGCCATGCCGGCGGGGCGGGGGCGCAATGGACATGCAGACCGGGGGCGGACCTGATTCGCCAGGACAGACCCATCCACAGGAACTCACCTTTCACTGGATTTACCAGCGGGTGCAGGCCCTGGCTGAGCACAGCATCTACCCGAAGGCGGGCAGGGTGGAAACGTGGTCGTTTCGTGCCGGCTGGGTTGCTGCCGGCATCGGCATCCTCTGCAGCCAGCTTCCAGAGCGGTGGCTGCCGCTGAGCGTCGCGCTGCTGGTGGTGCGGCTTTGCCTGGCGGTGGAGGTGGGTGGCTTCGTGGTGGGCGGCTTCCTTGCGGCCGGACGGGGAATCCGTCAGTTCACGCAGCCGCGGTTGTCGCATGCGAAGGAAATGGATTTCGAGTTTTCCCGCTGGCATGCAGTGGTCACCGAGCTGCGCAACTTCCCCAGGATCGAGCGCGAGCGCCGCCTCAAGTATGCCAGCCACCTGCGCACCACTATGATCGAGCGCATGGGTTTGATGTACGGCGGGCTGCAGCACCTTGGGGCCTTCCCATTGCTGATCGCGCTCTACCTGCAGTTCCGCGGATGGAAATGGGGCGACTGGGCCGGCGCCTTCGACGTCGGAGTGGTGGGCGCGTTCCTGATCTACATGTTGGTACTGCTGTACCTGGCAGGCTGGATGTTGATTGGCCAGCGCACCCGGCTGGATACCTACGTCGCTCTGCTGGAGGCCTCCACCCGGGAGCCCGAGCCGTCGCAGCCCGCACCGCTGTAGAGCCGAGCCATGCTCGGCTATCGCTCTCCAGCACATCAGGAACTGGACGTCCCGCCGTGGTCGGGCCTCTACCAGCTGCATCGCCTGGCGGCGCACACGCCGCCCCGGTAGTACCGCGCCACTCAGCCGTCTGGCTGCAGCCGTATGCTGGCGTGCGCGGTGAGTCCCACGCCTGCCATGATCAATCCCTCCATCACCCGCGGGCCGACGTACTGCTCCAGTTCGCCGTTCTCGCGGGCACGCTGCGCGGCCAGCAGGATCTCCAGCACCACGCGCAGGCCGGCCAGCGCGCAGTCGGTATCTGCCAGGGCGATGCGTCGGCCCGGCAGCTGATGGCGCTCTGGCCAGGGCTGGCCATCGGAGGCGGCCCCGGCGCCGATGCTGTGCAGCAGGGCAATGAGCGTGTTTGGATCCAGCACGGATCCGTTCGCGGGCGCGTCGTGGATCGAGTGCGGGGAAGGGGCGGAGGGCTGGGTCATGGCTGGGCTCCCTGCGTGCATGCAGAAGCCGCCACCGATAAAGGTGGCGGACGGTGCGAGGTTCGAAACCCGGTGTTCGCTAAACCGGCAGGCACAAGGCCTCCACGCACCGCCCGCCATAGCCGGCCGACGGATTGCCAGCCGGCACCACACGGGGTGATGCCGGCTGGCAAGCGTTTACTTCAGCGAACTACCGGGGTTTCGAATCCCGGCCACCGGTTTCCGGTGGCACGCAAAGGAATACGCCTGGCTGTACGCGATGCCAATGCAGTAATGCTGATGCCGACACCACTTTCAACATTTTCAGAATCGTTGCATGCGGCGCAATGAGGCTGGAGCCTTGCGCTGCAAAGCTATCGGCCATGTCGTTGGTGCAGGGCCGCGGACTGTCGGCATCCGCCCGGCCGGGCTATGGGTGAGGCGGATGCGACATGATTGGCAAACGCTGCCAGGCGTCAGTTGCCCTTCATCGCGGCCTTGCTCCGCTCCAGCCAGGCGGCATTGTGGCTGCGCGCGTGGCGCGACCAGTGCCGGGCATCGTCGATGATGCTGGCGAACAGGCTGCGGGCCTTCTCACGGTCAGCGGGCTGCGGCTGTGCCATCAGCCATTCGGCGTACAGGCAGCGAGCGGCCGCATCGTTTCCGCAGTCCACGGCACGCTCGAACGCGGCGCGGGTGCCGGGCGACCGGGTGGCTGCCAGTGCCTGCGCGTACAGCAGGGTCTGTTCCGGCTTGCGGCGCACATCCGGATGGCGGGCGAACAGGCCGTCCAGCGTCTCCGCCGCCAGCGCGGCATCCCCGGATTCAAGCCGAGCGCGCGCCAGGCCGTTCAGGATGTAGGGGTCGTCACCCAGCGGAGAACTGGCCGCCTGCTCAAGCAGGGTTCTGGCCTCCTCGGCCTGGCCGGCCTCCAGCAACGCCATGCCCAGGCGAAGCCGGTTCTGCACGGTGGGCGTGCGCGCCAGTTCGGCGCGCGCGTTGCGCAGGTCCTGGCCCGGGTCCATCAGCTGCTTGGCCGAGCGGACAACCTGGCGGGCGCCACGCGAATGGCGGACTTCCGGGAAGTAGATCGCCAGGAAGTAGACGATGCTGCCGAGCAGTGGGAAGGAGAAGAGCAGGATGAGCCAGTAGAGGCTCTGGCCCGAGCGGATGGCGTGCACCGCGAAGTAGATGGCTGCCAGTACGTGGAGCCCGATTCCGATATAGGGCATGTGTGCCGCCTCGTCCGTGTGAGGGTTGGCACTATAGTGGGGGAGGGGTGGGGCGCCAATGGGGCGGCGCATGATCCGCCGTGACGCGTCACGTTAATTCCGTTGGACTCTGCGGGGCGGTGCGCTGCGTGCCACTATGTGGCGGGGTTGCATCGATGGAAGGGGATACATGGAACGTACACAGAAGACGCTAACGATGGCTGATGTTGCTGGATGGGGTTCGGCGCTCGTCACGTTCGGATTGATTCAAGGGGCCTTCTATCTGAAGGCGTTTTGGGGGCACTTCGGCCTGGATCCCTTTCAGTTTGTTGCGGTAAGCGAGCTTGCGCTTGCAGGGCTTGCGGGGATCGGCATGGTGTTATTCCTCATGCTGCTGGCCTCGCTGTTTGGCGGCTGGGTGGAGATGAAGGTCACGAGCGGCAGCTCCAAAAGCAAGCTGTTCGCATGGCTGTTTCCAGTGCTTTTCTTCACTGCCCTAGGGCTGCTGCTTTGGTGGTCGAACACGTGGCCTCTTCTGATAGGGGTTCTTCTGACGGTCATCTGTGCGTTGATCGTGCATCTTTCACCGGTGGTGCCCATCGCAGTGAAAGATTCCCCTTGGCTGATCTACGCCTTGGTGATGCTGGTCTACGTCTCGATAGCGTCAGGCATGCTTGGCTCCCAGCGTGCCGAGAAGATTTCCTCTGGCGGCGGCAAGCACGTCACGGCTGTGACTGTTGATGGAAAGGTGCAGGGCGACCTAAGCCTGATTGGTCGTCTTGGTGACAGCTATGCACTGTGGGACCCGGCGCGGAAGGCTACAGTGCTTGTGCCTGTTGGCGACGTTGGGAGGTTGGAGATTCTGCGAAAGGGCGTGATTCCTGTTCCGGCAGCCCAGTAGGGCTGGATCTCGGAAGCGCCAAGCTGAGAGTGGCAGTGCACTTCAGTACGGGGAGTAGCGATAAGGATGATTTATCGAGGGTAGGGCCAGTGTCGTCTCGCAACGAGAAAGGACATTCACCTACCCGCGAACTGGCCTCCTTGCTAGCGAAGCTACGTCCCCTTACGATCCCGCGCGTGCCAGAATGGCAACCTCCAGGGTGATGCATTATGGGTAAAGTCGTAGCCGGCTGCGAGGTCGACCTGGCATTACTTTCGGCGGAGTTGTGACTCGTTACAGGACTTCGGGAGGAAAGATGGATCTGTTTACGAAGAATGGTAAGCCTCTGCAGGTGCGCGGGGAGTTTGTCTACAGCCGCTCGGGCGCAGTGGTCGGCCGCATCAAGGGCGAGCGTGTTTTTGGCCCGGACGGGAAGTATGTGGGCTCCATTGTTAAGGATCGCCTGATTTACCGGTCTACTCATAGCGCAGCAATCAGCTCGCCGTTCTCCCGGGCAAGCCGTGCCGGCACCGCTAGGGCGAACCGGGCAGGCTCGGCCTCTTGGGGCGATGAGCCGACCATTCCCGACTAGGCAGGTCTTATTTTCAGGTCGAACCATCGTGCCGATGGGTGCAAGGACAGGTGCCTAACGCAAATCTATCCGAGGAGCCCACACCTTTGACCCCCTAGGCAGCACCAGAAGCGTCAGGGTGTAGTCAAACTGATCAGCACTGATTTTCATTTCCTTAAGACTGAGCCCTTCCTCTGCATGCTTGAACCAAGCGCGTGCGGGTAGCTCCACGCCCAATCGGTCGTGCACTACCTGACCGTTAGCCGCCAAGGTATCTTCGCCGATGGCGATTACGCTCTGCCGTGCACGGAAGAATGCGCCGCCAGCCCGTGCCGATCGGCTCGAGACCGACCAGTTGATGAAACCATCGGTGTGAGAAATGAGCACAGCGCACTGATCGGTGTGGTCGATCCAGCGCAATGCAGCAGCAGTTAGCGATACGCCATATCGATCGGCGCAGTCGGCGAGGGCCTCAAAGTCGGCACCGTCCTGTGTGCTCTGGCGGAAGTCATCCAGGGGCATCAAAAGCGTTGCCGCAAAGGCGTTGGCCTGGGCTTCCATAGACGCCTCCTGCTCCGTCAGACTCACCATGTCTTGCGTTGCGCACCGAAAGTCGAGGCGATCTTTTCGATGCAGCAAGTAGTGGCCAAGCTCGTGAGCTTGCGTAAAGCGAATGCGACCAGGGGATTTCAATGTCTGGTTGTAAAGCAGCATCCATCTGCTGCACGTGTCGTTGGCGAAAAGTGCACCTTCAAAGGACCTGATGTCGGCCGGTTCGACGTCAGTGATGGGGTCGTCCCAGTGAAAGATCTCCGCCGCCCCCTTGGCCAAAGCCACGACATCAACTGGAAAGCGGGGGTCTCCGTGGGCCTCCGACAGGATGTTGAGCAAGTGCGTCAGACGGTAGGCAGCTTTAGAGGGAGTGAGCACATCAGCATTCATCGGCCAATCCTTTGGCAAAGTTAGGACTTCTTGAATGTTTCCATGATCCTGCGCATTTGCTCCTTGGCGGTTGCGTCAAGTTCGCCGTAGTTCCTAAAGAACGCTTGGTCCAGATGGCGCTCCTCAGGACTTGTTGCCTCCTCATCCAGGAAATAGGACACATCCATGGAGAGCGCCTTTGCTAACGCAGCGAGCTTTTCGACCGAGGGGCGAGGGGACTCTCGGTTCTCCAATTCCCACAAATAGCTCTTACTCATGCCAGCGGCGTCAGCGAGCGAGTCAAGCGTAAATCCCTTCTCTCGCCTTAGGTTCTTGATTTTATTGCCAAAAATAGTGGACATCGACGGTTCCTTGAAGGCCGGCACAGCGCCAAGTGCCACTATACCGAACAAAAGCTTTGACAGGAGCGAACGATACGGGCAAGATCGCTTTGAAGTTCGCTATGCCGAACAAAAAATATCGCTATAAAAACGTGACTCAGTTCACATTTCACCAGAGGGCTGTGCTAGAGTCCAACGCAAAAGGGCCCGACCGCAAGGTCGAGCCCAAGATATAGGGGGTTCCAATTTTTTCAACACAACATGCAGTGGCTTTGAAGGTCACTGCATGGAGCTAAAAACCCCAACTGCAAGGCGTTCAGCCGGCGGGGTCTTCAAGATTGGCTGCCTCGTAAACAGCCGTAAAAGTATAGCGCGCTCCCAAAGAGTGTCAATACACCAGTCTTGAAGTTGTTGGATGAGCGCCCTCAACCAAGAGGACAAACGGCCGTGTCTAAAACGACCGCCACCCCTCGTCCTGGCTACAAGCTTATCTTCCGGGCAGTGATCACCTTGAAGAATGGCAAGAAGCTCCACGCTTCTGCCGCGGGCTTGAAGGCTTGGCCGATCTGGGTTCCTGACGTGTAGTCAGGTGATGTGCGGGGCAGCGATGCTGCCCCGCCTTCAGCGGCCAGGGCCAGTCGCCTCTTGTGCTTTTCTTCCTCAACTACCGAGAACTTCAATGGCTACTAACCCACCGAAAGGCGACGGTCACCGCAATGGCGCGGTGCGCAACCGGTCGCAAACCCAGACACCAGCTGGCAATTTCGTCAAGCGCGACACGGGCACCGGGCGCTTCATAGACGTCAAAGCGGACAAGACGCCTTTCAAGGGCGTGCGCAAGGAAAAGTAAGTGGCGGTCGGTGGTGCTGAGGCGCCACCGATCTCTTAACTGCTATCGATTTTAGGAGAAGCGCTTTGCCGAACTTCATCATCAACCAGAACGCCCAGGCCAACGGCGATCACGAAGTGCATAACACCACTACAGGGTGCGCCTTTATGCCACTGGCAGCCAACCAAATCAGCCTAGGCTCTCATGTCACATGTTGGCAGGCTGTGGCTGATGCCAAAGCCCGATGGCCGCAGAGTCGCATCAATGGGTGCTATTACTGCGCCAATGCGTGCCACACCAGCTAATGTCTCAATCAGAGTGCCGGCATCTAGCCGGCACTCCTTCCGGGCGATCGCTTAAGGTCGTTGATCGAGGAAAATCTCAAGGTCCCTTATTCATCCTCCAATAGACGTGCAGCTGGGTCGGCTGTTGCGCCGCCTGTTTGGAAGTACCCAACGACACTAGCGACCGACCGGTGCTCAGTCAGCTGCATGATCGCCGGCAGCGCCACGCCTTGGCGGCTGGCCTCGGTCACAAACCCTGACCGCAGGCTATGCCCCCCAAAATCCCCCTCCAGCCCGGCCAGACGCGCTCTCCGCTGGACGATCTCACCGACGGCGGCCGGGGAGAGGGCAGGACCGACTCGATTCTTCCAAAGTCGCCGGAAGATCGCCCCTTCGGTGAGGCCTGAGGCCTCCAACCAGTCCTGGAGGGCAAGGGCGGCCCGATCCAGCACCGGCTTATCCGGGGTCGAGGTAGCCGTAACCCCGGCCTGCTGGGTCTTGCTGTGCTCCAGCCTGTAGATGTAGCCCGCCTCGCCAATCCGGCGCAGGTCGCGGAGGTCGGCAGCGGCGATCTCGCTGCGCCGGCGGCCACCACTGGCAAACCCGAAGCAGAGTAGGGCGCGATCCCGAATTCCTTCCAGGCTGTCGTCGCAAGTGGCCAACATGGCCTCCAGCTCGGCCAGGGTGATCGCAGTCTTCTTGCGTGGGCGCTCGCCGCGTTTAACTGCGGCCCGCGCCGCGCGGCTGAGCACGGTGCGAATTGCAGGCTGCTCGCAGGGATTGGCCACGTGCTTGAGCCGGTGCGCAGTGGACAGCACGGCAACGCGATGGCGCACCGTGGCCAAGGTCCACGGGCCGACCTTGGCTTTGAGGCCAGCGGCCACCAAGGCCTGGTCGACGGCTGGTGGAAGTTCCCAGGCCAATTCGCCGTCGGTCGAGCGACGCTGTACGTGATCGACTACGAACTGGAGCACGGTGGCTTCGGGTACCGGCAAGGTCAACTCGATGCCGTAGCGCGCCGCGTGCCAGCCGGCCCAGTAGCGCAGGGCGCCGGTACAGGAGACTTCGCATGGCCCGCGGCATCACCGAATCTGACGTTCACACCTCCGCCGACGAGCTGGTAGCCAAGGGCGAGCGACCAACCGTTGGGCGAACCCGGGCTCACTTGGGGACCGGCTCTCCGAACACCGTCACTCGCTGGCTGGGGACGTGGTGGAACCGGCTCGGCACGCGCCTGCAGCCACGGCGTTCGGATTTTGATGACGCACCAGCTGTGTTGGCGGAACTGGCTGGGCAATGGTGGGAGCTGGCGCTGAAGCACGCTAGGGAGGCGACTCTTCGAGAGTTCGCAGAGACTGAGCTGTCGCTGGCTACCCAACGTGATGCACTGGATGCCAGGTCACGAGTTGTGGCTGATGAACTGAGTCAAATGCGCTCAGAGCGGGCCGCTATCGCCGGCGAACGCCTTGTTAGTACGCAAGCTACAGAACTGGAGCGACTGGTCGATCAGTTGCGCCTGCAGATCTCAGGGCTCACGGAGCAGCGGGATCTCGAGCTTCGGAGAGCCGATCGATCTGAGGCAGCAAGACAGCAACTTGATGCCCTGCTCAATGAAACGCTGGAAACGGCGAAATCTGAGCGAGAGGACTGGACCGAGTACGTCAGATCTGTCGAGAATCGAACGCTCAGCGAATTGGATCGATCTCGCCAGGAGGCGAAAGATCTCCAGACTCAACTCAACAATCAGGCTAAAGCCCAGAGGGAAATTGAGGAGCAGCTACGCAAGGAGTTGCATCCAGCCCAATCTGCAGCCATCTCGGCCGGTCAAGCTACTGATGTTCTCCGGGGCAGATGCGAGGCCCTTGAACAGCAACTCAGCAGCCTGCGACAACTTCCGGCGCAGCTGGAGGCAGCCTTTAAGCGGAATGCACGGAAGGAGGCGGCCCCAACGTCGCGCCCACGGCGGCAGAGCCCGAGGTCGACGTGAGCGTAACCGCCCAGGACAGCCGACACATACTTGCTTACTTAGGATCGTGTCCCTGAGTGCCTCAAAATTCTCAATAGAATCAAAAAGGGGCACGATCCTGAGCAAAAGGACAAGAACCAAGAAAACTGACACCATTGCCATGCGGAGCCGACAAAGCCAACGACGGACCGATACGGAATTTCGCATAATGTATATCGTGCAAGGCGTTACCTGGCTGCGGCATTGCCTGGACGTCATGGGGCAGGGCGAACCCAACTGCCAGCATCAGCGCCATTGCGGTCGCCGCCAGTCTCTTCCAGAAGTGTCGCTCCGGCGAGGTTTGGGCCTCTGACTTCATGATCTGGATTGCCGCTTTCTCCGGCTGCGGATGCCCTTGAATCTTCAAGCATTCCGCGACAACCCATACCTGGGGAACACGCTTCCCGGTGCGGTAATGAGAAATGGCGCCGTCAGAAATTCCGAGCTTCGGCGCGAGCTTCGCAAAGCTCTCAACGCCTGCTGCTTGTCGGGTCTTCTCGAAAAACTCTACCCAGTCCATGACCGTCTCCACCCGTTGACTACGGGCGAAGACTACAGGTGTTGACGGCTACGGGTGTAGCCGGTTATGGTGCGCCCCATCGACTACGCCTGTAGCCGATACCCCCGGTCGGCACCCCAAGGCCGCCCGGGGGCCCCTTGGGGCTTGGGGAGGGGTAGGGCACATGGACGCACTTGTTCTCGCCGTGCTGCTGGGGTGTATCGCAGCCGTGTCGTTGGGGTTGGCTAAATTCGTGACGTGGTGTGTTGATCGGCGTGCGTTCTCCGCTGGTCGCGCTGCACGCGAAAGCGAGTTCATTGCTCAGTCGGTCACTGACCTGCGCCGTCTGGAAATCGAAGCTACGAAGCGCGGCAACCTGCTTGCCGCGGCCGAGCTCGCTGACGAACAGGAGCGCGTCGCATGAGCAGGTACCCGTCATTCGCCGAGCTGGCGGAGTTCGATATGGGCCTTGCGGCACTCGCTGCCTTTGTGGCCGTGGTACTCGGGTTGGCGATCATTTCCATAGTCATTGAGCAGGCGTGGCTGGCACTTCGTCACTGGTTCAAGCGGCGGAAGGGCGATGGCCGATGAACAGTCATTTCCCCAACAGTCCGTGCTACCTGTGCGGGGGCAGCCTACAGATCCTCCGAGCATCGGATGCGACGCTGAACTGCTGCACCAGCTGCGGCACGTTGATTACCAAGCGCAGGGATACGCCGAGCTACTCCAGCGCGTTCCCTGGCAACAATTTTGGACGCTCACGTTCAAGCTCAGTAAGACCAGTCGAACAGGCGGTATGCACGAGGAAGCGGCTGATAAAGCGTTCCGCTACTTCGTCAGCTGCCTCAACCGCAGCATCTACGGTCCCAAGTGGGCATCGCGCTGGCACGGCGGCATTCAGTGGGCACGCGGGCAGGAGTTCCACCGCGATGGCCGCCTCCACTTCCACGCCGTTGCAGCTGCACCTACCGATGACCTTAACCGTCTCGCCAGCCGTTACGAGTGGCACGAATGGTGGTACCGGGAGTTCGGTCGTAATCGGATCGAAGCGCCGCGCAGCCAGGCAGACATTACCGGCTACGTAAGCAAGTACGTCACGAAAGGTGGTGTGGTCGATTTCTCGCGGAACTTCGGGGCATGGAACCCACCGCCCATCGACTACACGCGCCGCCCAGAGCAAGACGCCTTGATCGCAGGCGACAGCAACACGCGATCCGACAGGCCAGGGCGATACCTGGTCACCGGGCGGACTGATGCAAGCATCGCGCAACGGGGCAATAAGCGGTCCACCACGTCTCCCTGCGGGGGGGTAGGGGGGGACTTAGCTTGACCCCACAGTACCGCCCGAAGTTTGCCAACGACGAAACGACAACGCTAATCAAATAGACCAAGGAATCGAACCCATGAACGCTCCGAAGATCACGATCAATACCGCCGTCGAAACCCGCACCGTGACCACCAGCAAGGGCATGCAGAAGCCGATCTACAGTCAGCGTGCAACGCTCGAAACCGAAGCCATGCGCATCCAAATCGAAGTCGAAGTCGATGGCCTGGATAAGGGCTATCCGGTTGGCGCGGTGAAGGAGTGGGACCTCACCACGGACCTGGTGCCGGGCCGCTTCGGTGTGGAGCTCGCTCGCCGCATGACCTTGGTTGATCCGGTAGGCGTGAAGGCGCAGCCGGCTAACAAGGCGGCCTAATCATGTCCGGCCCGGCACCTCTCTACGTGGTCGGTTGCGCTGCTGAGAACGTGCAGCAGGACGGCACGTGCTCGGTGCCGGTCTGGATGCCATACCACCAGCCAATTCTGCCTCCCCTGGATTTGGCCGATGGGACCCTCGTTTCAGGAGCGATTGTTTTGTCCTGGGCGATTGGGTTGAAGGCGCGCCTCGTATTCCGCGCTGCGCGCATAGGGGTCTACTGATGACGAGGAAACCGCAATGAAGCACATGAACACCCTGCGCCGTTTTGGCGCCTCCACCCTCACCAAGATCGGCACCGGTGCCGGTGCCCTGGCCGCATCGGGCGCAGCCCTGGCCTCCGGCAGCACCTCGCCCGGCGCAGCCATCGCTGCCGAGGTCGCGAAGGGCAACGCAGACATGGCAATCGTGATCGGCGCCATCGCCCTGCTGCTCGGCATCTTGGTCGTGTGGGCGTACACCAAGCGGGCCGCCAAGTAACGCCGTGCAACGCGGAGCAGGGGGCGCGCGGAAACGTTCGCCCCCTTTTTATTGGGAGAAGGGATCATGGGCTACTTCGTCATCGTGGCTATCTGTGGTGCATGCTGGCTCGCGTTCGAGGGTCTGTAATGAACTGGTTAGCGCGTGTTCTTGCCAGGGCATTGGTACGGCGAACCGTCTACGCTTTCATGGCGCAGATAGTGCTGTTGTCAGCGTGTGCCGTCGTAGGAAGGGCGGAGGCGGCGAACTGCGCTTCGTACGACGACATGTGTACAGACGGGAATGCGCAATCTCTCGCGGCGGCCTGGGGCGGCGCGCAAGCGCGTTGTATCGCCACTGTTGGCCCTGAGGGCATAGCGCAGTCGAACGTTACCAGTAAGACTGTTGAAGGAACTGGGCGGGGCTACTTCACAGTGAAGGCGGCATGTACGTTTCGGGGGAATGTCATAACGGATGTCGTCCCGGCATTTCCGGATCAGGCGAGGTGGTATTACACAAGAGGATGTTCGTCTGAGCCCAGTAAGGTCACGCCGTTCTTTCCGCCCTCGGGATCCGTGCGCTGCGTGAATGGCTGCGAGGTTTCGTACCGTGATAATGGCGATGACACAACCACGTATTCGCCTAACGGCAGGACATGTGAGAAGAAGCCGGATTGCGATGCCCAAGGTAAGAACATGGTGTGGAATGCCATGCTTGGCGTGTGTCAGCCTGTTGAGCCCGAGTGCCCGGCTGGCAAGGTGAAAGTTGGTAATGCCTGCATTGATGAAAAGCCATGCCCGGATGGTATGGCTCTGGTCAATGGATCCTGCAAGAAAGAAGACAATGAGTGCCCGGCCGGCATGATTCGCAGCCCCCTGGGCAACTGCATCCCAGGCGATGGTCAGTGTGCTCAGGGTGAGGTGCGCGGGCCCGATGGCACGTGTAAACGTGACAGTGACAATGACGGTGACCCTGACCCGACCGGTCCCGATGATCCCGAGACATTCAGCGGTGGCGACGCCTGCAATGCACCGCCTTCGTGTAGCGGTTCTCCGATCATGTGCGGACAGGCCCGCATTCAGTGGCGCATCGACTGCAATACACGTCGAAATAACAACATCAGCGGCGGGCACTGCTCGCAGTCGGGCATGCCCGTCTGCACGGGTGAGAAGTGCAATGCGATGGAGTACGCCGGACTGCTGATGCAGTGGCGTTCTGCATGCGCGCTTGAAAAGATGGCGGGCGAGAAATCGGATACGCCTGGCTCCAGCAAGACGGATGCGAACGGGAACGGTGTGCCTGATGCGCTGGAGGGGAGGGGGGAGGTGACGGGGGTCGGCGACAACGCGGCAGATATCGCTAGCGCCAAGAAGTGGGGCATCGGGCTTTCGACGGACAGCCTTGATACCAGCAACATGTTCGGCGGTGCTGGAACGTGTCCCGAGCCTCCCGCGATCACGATCATGGGCAAAACGGTTACTTCGGCGGATTTCCCCCACTTCTGCCGTATTGCCGCAATCCTTCGCGCATTGATCCTGATTTTTGGTGCCTACTCCGCGATTCGAATTCTCATGGGAGGCCTTTTCTGATGGGCATGATCTCTGACTGGATTACAGATGCAACAACATCGCTGGTCGGCAAGCTGAAGGATGCTGCGGCCGGGCTGGTGGGCAAAGGGCTTGCGACTTTCGGCTTGACCACGGTCACCTTCAATGCGCTATTGCCCAAGCTCAAAGAGTTCGTCATGCAGTTTATTGGCGGAATCGACGGTCCCGCATGGCAGATGCTCAACTATCTGGGTGTCGGCATTTGTTTCTCAATGATCTTCTCTGCATTGACGGTTCGCATGGCTTGGAAAATCTTCATTGTTCCCAAGGCTGTCGCTGACCAGCTGGGGGCGGGCTCATGATCTATTGGTATACCGGCCAACCCGGACACGGCAAGACGCTTCACGCCATCGAGCGCCTGCTTGAGTTCAAAGACCAGGGGCGCATCGTATACGCATGCAACATTCGCGAGTTTGACTACGCGAAGACTGGCGTTTTGGAAATGACGCCGGAGCAGTTCCGTGACTGGCCTAACTTCTTGCCTGATGGCGCGGTCGCCCTGGTCGATGAGGCGTATGAGCACGGCATGCTTCCTAAGCGGCCAGCCGGTGCGAAGGTTCCACACCACGTGGAGCAACTTGCCAAGCACCGGCACAAGGGCTTGGACTTCATTTTCGTAAGCCAATCCCCCGACAAGCAGTGCGATCAGTTCGTGCATGACCTGATCGAGCGCCACGTACATGTGCGCCGCCGCTTCGGAACGAAGTTCGTGCACCTCCGCGAGTTCGATAGGTTCGAGGCTCGGGCCGAGAAGGCGACGCCTCTGACGATCAAGCGCAAGACGCTCCCGACGCGTCCGATGGGCATGTACAAGTCTACTGAGCTCGATACCACCGAGCGCAAGATTCCCTGGTATTACATCGCGCTACCGGTTCTCGCCGTAGTTGCGGTGGTGATGCTGTACGTGGCGTTCGGGCGAATGGACAAGCGCATGAGCGGCGGCGACCTTCCCGCGCCAGGTAGTGCCAGTGGCGCCAGCGCTCCGCGCGACGGAGCGTCAGCGACGGCGGGCGGAGCGGTGGCGGCAAAGTCGGCACAACCGTTGAAGGATTACGTCGACAAGTTCCTGCCGCGTGTCCCATCTCAGCCCTGGAGCGCGCCTGTATACGACGATGCGCTCAGTGTTCCCAGCGAGCCGCCGCGCGTTTTCTGCATGTCGTCGCTCGGTGGCGAGAATGGTCTCGGTGGTCACGACGAACCCAGCTGCAATTGCGTGACGGAGCAGGGCAGTCGTTACGACCTGGACGAGCCGACGTGTCGTTACGTCGCCCGGCGCGGCCAGTATGAGCCCTATCTGCCTCGGCGTGAGAACAGGCTTGTGGATGGTCAGACGCAGATCAA
Organism: Stenotrophomonas maltophilia; assembly: GCF_001676385.1. GTDB lineage: Bacteria > Pseudomonadota > Gammaproteobacteria > Xanthomonadales > Xanthomonadaceae > Stenotrophomonas > Stenotrophomonas maltophilia_J. Next base: position 152,099 of record NZ_LYVJ01000004.1, read on the forward strand.
TCGCGCCCTGGATCAGATCGAGCAGCGGGGGCAGGGCGTAGCTATTGAGCGGCAGCCTCGCGCAATGGGGAGCTTTCCCGAGTCGCCACCGATCCCGACAAGCAGCTATATGACAACGCCAGCGGGGGAGAATCGGCTATGACCAGTGGCGGGCGTGAACTGCTCAAATGGCTCGCTCTGGTGCTGATGACCGGCGATCACGTTGTGACGGCGTTTGGCTTGGGTCACGTGCAAGTCGTTTCCCAGCTCGGTCGGGTTGCGTTCCCCGTGTTCGCCCTGGTCATGGCTTACAACCTGGCGCAACCTGGCGCCGATGCGGGGAAGTCTGCTCGGCGCCTGGCACTTTGGGGCTTGGTTGCCACTCCCGCGGCTGTGCTGGCATTCGGCCAGGCGTTGCCGCTCAATGTGCTGCTGACGTTCGCCGCCGCGGCCGGCTGCATATGGGCCATGGAACGCCGTCAATGGGCGCTGGCTGCGCTGCTATGTATCGTGGCTCCCGTTGCCCTTGACTACGCTTGGCCCGGCGTATGGCTCGTTCTGGCGGCCTGGGCGTGGTTCAAGAATCATGGAAGGCGCACGCACTTCCTGCTGGGCTCTTGGGACTGGCGTCGCCAACGCCTCTACCTGGTGCTGCCGATCTGGGTATGGGCTTGCATGGGTCTGCTCTGCCTCTACAACGGGAACGGTTGGGCGTTGTTGGCCCTGCCTGTCATCGTCCTGGGCGAACTACCGGCACGGATTCCTCGATCAGGCCGGGCCTTCTACGTGTATTACGTGGGCCACCTGGCAATTTTGGTCGTGCTTGCGGCTATAGTCGGTGCATGAGCAGATTCTTCGACCTGCATTACTGGTTTGCCTGGTGGATGGACCGGGCGTTCAAGCGACGCTAGCCTTGTCGGAGTAATCAAACCTGACAGGGGTAGGGTATGGATATCCGCGCTGGCTTCCTTTTCGTACTACTGGCATTCGCTTTTCCCGCCGCAGCGCAGCTGCAGTCGGCTACCGGCCCCAGGCCGAAGCCTCTCCCGGCGGCCCCGAAGCCTGCTTACAACTCGATGTCAAAGACCACCACGCCGCTCAATTGTCACGAATTGGCCTGGCCGAACCACCCGCACCCGGGCGTAAAGACGTACTGCGAGCACCTCGAAGCCCGTCTGCTTTCAGATGAGGCGCGCCGCGCCGGTCGCCCTGGTCCTTCCGACAGCGTCGTCGTGCTCCCTTCGCTCGGGTCCGAAGCTTCCAAGCGCTCTGGACTCGCCTGTATTGGCGGCCAAGCTTTCCGAAAGCTGTCAAACGGATGGGAACAGGTTTCTTCGCCCGCAGGCGGCTGGCAACGCTGCCGCGAGCAGTGACCGGGGTGTAGGGGCAGCGCCCCTACGGAAACGCTTCACACGCGCTGGCGAGGCCTCGGCCCCTGTACTGGCAGGACTGCCGTCACTGGATCGGCGTCAGGGCCAGCCATCACCCTGGACAACCGCCGTTGGCGCCGTGCCATCAATGTGGCCACGTCGATCACTTCCGCGGAATCCATTGTGCTGGAAGGCTTCTCGGTGGGCGCCGATCGCAACTGCGCCATCATCCGGCGCCATTCCTGTGCTTGGCAGGCGGTGAGCGACAGCCAGGCCAGATCCTGCGGTTCCAGCTCGCGGCCTTCGGGCGTAATCAGGCGGTCGCCGAGGAAAGAAAAACCGGCCCAAGGGCCGGTCAAGTCGATACGGTGGTGCGGGTCGAACTCAATCATGCCGCGATCTCATCCTTGGCCGGGGTTCCAGGTCGCAGGCAAGAGCCGAGCCAGAGGCCCAGGCATTGCCAAGCGGAAGAGACGAACGCTCGGATTCGGCCCACCCATGATTTCGCATAATGTATATTATGTTCGCGAAGCTCCGGGGCTGGCTGGCACGTCTCTTGCCTCGCCCTCTGTCCCTGTTGCGGCATGGAGCCTGATTGTGCGTGATCGGAACCTAACCGGCCCTTGGGCCGGTTTTTCGTTTAGGGCTGGCCGACTGGTCACCCCCGAAGGCCGCGAGCTGGAACCACAGGATCTGGCGTGGCTATCGCTCACTGCTGCTCAAGCTCAGGAATGGCGCCGGATGATGGGCCAACTCCGCGGCAATCCTCGATCGGGACACCCTCGAAACCGTTGCAGCACTGAGGCTGCCAGAAACAGCTTCCCTGCAGTGCCGGCTGACGTGATCGAGGTGGCCACCTTGATGGCCCGCCGCCAAGAGCGGTTGTCCAGGGTGATGGCTGGCCCCGACGCCGAACCGCCAGCAGCAGTCCTGCCGGTACCGGGGCCGAGGCCTCGCCAGCGCGTGTGAGGCGCTTCCGTAGGGGCGCTGCCCCTACACCCCGGCTAGAATGCGCGCAGGACGCCTTGGGGGCCGTATGGAACGCGAACGACCGGACTACCTACAACCCATCCCGCGCTCGCGCTGGGAGTTCCCGTGGCTCGGCCTATGGGCCGTTCTACTACTCGGCATGGCCGCTGCCGGAATCTGGCTGCATCTACAAACGGGCAACGCTTGGAACGAGCGGTTCCAGAAGCAGGACGCCTCCCCAAAGCCCGTGCAGCACGCTGCGCCGTCGCAGCCGACGACGGCGGGTAACGACAGGTTCATGGCTGAAATCAGAGCGCGGCGCGAACTTGCGGAGGCCGAAGCCAAGATGGCGGAAGCAAGACTCAGAGAAGTTGCAGCAGAACGTGCTGCGGCAGGTCGATCAACCTCCGCGAAAAAGGATGAGTACCGCTGCATCAACGGAATCGCGTTCCGGCGCATTCCTGGGGGCTGGGAGAACGTGCCGGGCGACACCTGCCAGTAGGCACTTAGTTCTTCTGGCGCGCCTGCTGACGTGCGAACGCCCGATCCATCCATCGGGCAACCCAGTAGTGAACATTGAGGTAGTCGCGCAGGTTCATGGCCGCAGTATAGGCACCAGCAGCCCAATGCATGCAAGGTGTGCGACGTAGTAACCGTAGAAAGCCCAGCGGCCACGCGGCACAGGCCACACCAGCCGAGACAGGCCCAGCGCCACCGGGATCGCCGCCAGCGCCCAGAGGTTGCCGTTGAACCAGCAGATCGCCGCGAACGCCGGGACCAGTAGCCAGTACTGCCGCCGCCGGAAGGCCAGCCATGCCAGCAATACGAACCCTACCCCAGCCCATTGGTAATCCACGAATGCCGACGGCACCGCCGCGGCGAATGCCAGAACAACCCACCTGCGCTGGCCGGCCGCATAGATGCCAGCGGCGCACAGGGCGAAGGTGAGCAGGATGTTCAACGGCAACCAGTACCCGAACGCCAAGGCGTGAACCGGCTGTGCGATCAATCCCCAAGCGCCGAGCCTCCGCACCGACTTGACCGCGTCGGCGCCGGGCTGCGCGAGGTTATAGGCCATCACCAGCGCGAACAGAGGGAATGCCACCCTGCCCGCCTCGCTTAGTCCAGCCACGTAACCGCCGTAGATGACCTTGGCGACATGGTCACACGTCATGAGAACGACGGCCAGCCACTTCAATATCTCACGTGCGCTGCTGGTCATAGCTTGTTCGGTCCCGGCGCAGTGGTCATGTAGCTATCGGTTGGGAACGACGGCGACTCTGGAAAGCTCCCCATGGCCCGCTCTACGTGCTGCACTACGCTGCCCGCCAGCCCCACCGATTCGACCTGGCGCGGCTGGCTTGCGGCCTCAAAGCGCTGGTCACGCCGATCTTCTGGCCGTTCCCGGTACGGGTTATAGACCGGCCCATTCCGGGCGAGCGTGCGGCACTCTGGCTGGCTCAGTTCGTACGCCGTCCCCTGCTCGGTAAGGCAACGACAGCTCGCCTCTTGGCGCACGCCCTGCGCGTCCAGCCCTTCCATGGATGACATGCACACCAGCTGTGGGTCAGATCGCGCCTGACGATCATCGAATATCGGCGCAGTCCAGGGCATCGTGCTGATGCGCGGAAGATGGTCCTTTGCATAGGCAGCGGCTGAGGGCCAGCGCGGAGCGCCTTCCTTACGCGATCCACCGCCCGGTGGCGAAGGGGCCGCATCGGCTAACGCCGATTGCGTCCCTTCTTTGCCCACGCCATCTGTAAGCGCAGATGGGACGAGAGAACGGTAAGCCATATAGGCGCAGACAGCGCCAACGACGATCACTGCCGGAAGCAGCAACACCCTGAGCGGGATTCGTGCTTTGATCGTGTGAACCTCGGCGGATTTGTACTGTCCGAACACCTGCGAGGGCAGTAGCCGCGTGGTGCGCTGGGCCATGTCGCGCTTCGCAAGTGACTTGATTTCCTCGTTGAGTTCGCCCCAGCGATAGACGTCAAGCATCTTCGTTCCGAAGCGCCGCACCACGTGCGAGTGAGCGCCGATCAGACCACGCACGAACGGATAGAGCTGGTTCGGCTGCTGCGTGGTCCACACGAAGTCCAGGCCACGGTGGCGGTGTTCGGCCAGTTCCAACACGTGCCGGGGCGTCTGCTGTCGCGTGGCATCATGAAGATGGCCGAACCACTTCCATGCCTCGTCCACGAAGATCAATGACCCGTCAGGAATGACGTATTTGCCCTCGGCGTCCTTGTCGTTCCAGCTGCGCGCATCATCGAGCACTGTGGCAAGGCCGGGATCAAGGCCATCGATGCCGATAGCGAAAATCGGGCGAGTCGCCGCTTTTGCTTCCGCAATAAGGCGCTCCATCATGAGCGCAGTTTTGCCGTTGCCGGGCTGGCCGGTGAACAGTTCGATAGGCATGTCAGGTCCGCTTCGTCAGGAACGTCTTCGCGGCACCGACAGCGAACTTAGCCGTCACAGCGGACGCGATCATGGTGCACGCCACATCGAATTTCATGATGCCTGCATAGGACACCAGCAACGCGCCCCACTCGCCTCCCGGCGCACCGGCACGCATTGCGTCTTCCATCTGGCTGATCCATGGATCCACAAGGAACTCATTCGTCGCCCAGGAAATGCCGAGCCAGACCATCGCCTCTGCCACCCATGGGCCCCACTTCGAGCGGAACAGCGCAGCGAGCGCGGTCAGCAACGTGCTGATGAGCATTGGCATGGTTAGGCATCCTTACTGGCGATGATTCGGAGGCAGAACAGCGCGGCGAGGCCCACAACGAAGTAGCTGCCAAGGCCGAGCCACCGGCACAACGGCGTAGTGTCGAACGCAATGGTTCTACCCATGACCTCAATCGCTGGCGGTTGCGGGCATCCCCTGCCCCAGCCGTAACCCGAAGCGTCAGGCCGCGTTGGCTGTCCACTGTTCGGGGCCCACACGTCGGACGCTGGCCGGTCGGCAGGCGTGGTTACAGATCCACCTGTGCCGGTCAGAGCGTCACGAATCGCCTTGACGTCCCCGCTTTCGCCGCCGCCGTTGCCCTGGGCCATCTTTTCCAACGCACACGCGGACCTCCACTGCATCAACAAGGCGGAGTACTCCATCGCGTCACATTTCTCGCCGGTGCATACCGGCATTGCCGCGCAGGTACCACCTGCGACGTTTCGATTCTTTCGGGTATTGCAGTCGATACGCCATTGGATGCGAGCCTGCCCGCACATGATTGGCGAGCCACTGCACGCAGGCGGTGCACTACAGTCATCGCCTCCCGAGAACGACTCCTCGTCGACCGGATCCGGATTCCCGTCGCCATCGCTGTCGCGCTTGCAAGTGCCGTCCGGGCCACGCACCTCACCGGCGGCACACTGGCCGTCCCCGGGCAGACATTTCCCGTCAGGCGAGCGCACTTGGCCGGCAGGACATTCGTTTTCCTTCTTCTTACACGTCCCGTCAGGCTGCTGAGCCATGCCCTCGGGGCACGGTTCTGGAGCGCACTGCCCCAAGGAATTCGGCTTCGCGCCATTAGGGCAGTCCCCACTGGGAGGTTCGCAGACTCGCAATACCGCGTTCCAGTAATGTCCAGGCAGAATGTCACATGCCTTCTTCTGATCGTCCGGACAGGTTTCACCACCTGGCATGCCTTGCCACGTGTACGTACTATCCGCATTCTGAAACCAGCGACCATCGCAACCGTTTCGGCAGCCATAGCTACCGGATCGAGCGCCACCACTGAAGGAGGACCACGGCCCCTGCCCCGTGTAGGAAGGCTCCGCCTCACAGCCCTTCGCGTAGTACCAGCGCGCTTGCTCGCCCGGCGGCGCTGGCGACACATAAGTGACAACGTTCCCGTTCAAAAGGCACTCCGCCTTGACAGTGAAGTACCCCCTGCCCGCACCTTCCGGCATCTTGCTCGGCACATTGCCGCCCGCGCGGCCATTAGGCCCGGCAACCGCTACACACTTCGACTGGGCCCCGCCCCACCCTAACGCCCCCTGCTTGGCCGCGCCCTCGGTGCACTGCTCATCGTAAGAAGCGCAGGCAGCGGCATGCGCACGCCCGGAGAAGCACCAGCCTACAAGCGCGGCAACGAGGAGTATCGCTACTCGCCGAATGATCGCGGAAGCGAACACGCGTACCACCCAGCGCATCAGCTGAAATCCACGAAGATGATCGCGCAGGCCACCAGCCATGCGCAGAGCCAGATCCACCCTTCCATCCCAAGCCCCCTGCCCTGTCCAGGGCATTGAAAGACCGGGGGGAGGGAGTCGGCCCTGCCCCCCGGTTGCCGTTACATCGCGCGGCGCACCCACTTGTAGACCTTGACGCCGACCAGCACCATCAGCACCGCGGCGCCGATCTGACCGACCGGGCCGAGCGCGCCGTTGATCGCCGTGACCACGGGACCCACGTCCACGCCACCACCACCCGACGCGAATGCCGGAGCCGACACCAGTGCGGCGGTGACAGCAGCCGCCAGCGCGGCACGCTTGCCCTTCAGGGCGTTGAACATCTTGTGCATGTGTCCTCCTAGGACTGTTCGATTTTCTTGCGGATGAGCCGGAACACATACGCGACAGCCCACAGCAGCGCGATCTTTGCGCCGATGGCCTGTGCATCCTCAATCGACAGTTCCGGCAGTAGTGCCGGTTGAGGAATCCAGATCACAGCCGTGCAGGTCCCCGTGGCCGTGTCCAGGTCGGCTTCGCGGCACGCGGGGATCAGCACGGCCATGGATTACGGCTTCGCCTGGACGGCTGCGGCCTTCGCCTGCAGCGGAACGAGATCCACGTAGCGCTTCAGGATCAAGTCGCCGTACTGGCTCAGCGCGAAGGACTGGGGATCAATGTCGTACTCGCCCGGCGGGTACGGCGGGCGCGAGCCGAGACCGACACGGAACGGCAGCTCGAAGCCGTTGCCGAAATCGAGGCCGACCATCTGGGAGCGGATGATGGAGTTGGTCTTGCTGTTGTGCCGCTCTTCGACGGCGGCGGACTTCACACGGCAAATGGGCATAGTTCTTCCCTCACGAAACGATGGAGTGCGTCACCCTTGGCAATACCGCGAAAACGTCCGGGGTGACCGTCACGGACGATGCGGGCCTCGCAGAAGTCGGACCATGAATCTCCGAACGCTCCGCGCAGAACACTGAGAGCCGGGCCTACCTGGCGCTCCATCCAGAGCACCATTGCCTCGGCAGAAACTTCGACGTGCTTCCGGATCGTGCGCAGCCGTGTGCACACGCCCTTGATGAGATCGTGCAGCGCGCTGTACGAGCCGCGCAGGTACGCACCCGGGTTCAGCAGCACATCCAGCGGGATTTCCATGTGCTTGCCGTACAGGCGCACTTCGGCGCGCACCCAGCGCGAGGACGGCAGGCCCTCGGCCTTGCCTTTTTCGTACACGCACAGTTCCTTGTGACCTTTGCCGCCGACGTACAACGTGCAGCCGGTGTTATGGCCCTCATCGGAAATGAAGCGGTGACGCGGCGGGCAACCGCCTTCGGTGAAGCCGCCCTGCGCAGCAACCTCGCGGAGCGCATGCACGTCCAGGCGTTCGCCTTCGTAGTCGTCGTGCGCGCAATCAACGCGGGTGATCTTGGCGTCGAGCATGGAGCACTGCTTGTAGACCTGCACCCAGTTGCGGACCCACTTGCAGCCCATGCCGGTCAGGCTTAGGCATACGGTGCTCTTCTTGCCGCCGATACCAACGCGACCAACGACCTCATTTTCCCGGTCGATCAGCACCGCCGACTGCTCGTAGAAGTTCCAGTTCTTCTCCCGAATCGCACCGGCAACAACCTCGCCACGGAAGCCGAAGATGCGGAACAGCAAGAGATCCAGCTTCTTGCAGTTCACTTCTTCAAGGGCGGAGAGCGGGACCACAATGGTCAGGTAGTCGACGATTGCGTCCTGCTGACCCTTTTGGCCCGTGTTACTCCCCGGGCCAATCTCCGCCGCCCTTCGCCCCTTTTCACCGGGCGAAAGCGGGGAAAAGCCCCCTGCCCCGCCCTCTACAGCCATCCGGAAGCGAGCGCGATCAACGGCCATTGCGCCCCCCTTTGCCGCGCAGGGCGAACACCAGCGACCAGTAAAGGCCGGTAAGCAGCACGCCGCCCAGCACGAAAACAACAAGCGGCTCACGCAAGAACTCAGCGAACATCGGCGGCCTCCCGCTGCTCGGCGTAGTTGGCGGCGGCCAGCAGATCGCCGCGCTTGGTGGCAGCGATTTCGGCCTGATAGAGGGTTTCGTGATCGGGGGTCCAGCCCGTTGCGGCCAGTTCGGCGCGTGCCTGGGCTATCAAGGCCGCTTCCTTGGCGCGCCGGACCGCGGCACGGTCACGCCGGTCGAGGCACCACGAAACCAGCTTGGCGCTACCAATCGAAACGGCCACGATGGCCGCCAGCAGCACGAAGGCAATGAACGGATCGATCATGCTGGCAGCCTCGGACTCTGATGACGCAGGCACGCGAGCCGCGAGCGATGGCACCTGGCATCGGGAGCGAACCAGCCCTCGCCGACCCAACGAAGGTTGTCGCCGGACAGTCGCGTGAACTCGAAGCCCCTGCACTGCGGGAAGGTGCGCTGCCCGACCGGCAGTGCGCTCAGCTTGTCGTGGAAGGTTGCGATGAAACGCGCCAGCTTGCGCGCCTCGCGGTACTCAGCGGCCCATGCCGCACGTGTGGTGTTCATGCCCAACCCCCCTGCCCCAAGCCCCAAGGGAACCCGCCAGCGGCCTTGGGGTGCCGGTGGCGGGGTGTTTGTCGATTGCCAAACACGGGCGAATGTATAGTGGCTACCTAACACCATGTCAACCGGATGCCTAACATGACCGCCGTCGCCGATCTTCTTGACAAAGTGAAAGAGGCCTGTTCCATCCCGTCTGACAACGCTCTCAGCCAGAAATTGGGAGTAACCCGTGCTGTGGTGAGTACGTGGCGCAGCGGCGGAACGCCAATGTCCGATGAGCGGATTGCGCAGATTTGCGCCATGGGAAAGCTAGATGGCCCGCTGTGGATCGCGATGATCCATGCCGAGCGTGCGCAGACTCAGACCGAGCGTGCCCTATGGCGTTTGATGCTGGACCGGATCAGCGCGGCGGCTGCGGTCGTCGCGCTGGTAGCGCTGTCGATGCCAGGTCTAGCAAACGCAAAAACCGCCCAAATTCAGGCGGTTAGCGGTGCCGACAACGGCGGTATGTATATTATGTTCTCTACGGCACCCGGGGCGCTTATTGCCTCGGCACCCAACCCTGCTTTGGCATCGTGCCTGATCCCTGATCGATGCGTGTCGTTTGGCAACCCCGCAAACCCGTGTGCCACCTGCAGCAGAACTCCCAGGCCAGGGCCAGAACGCCACGACCCCGTGCGAGGCGTTGCGTACGAGCGGCGCGCCCTGCACCATGCCTACAATGCGCGCAGGACGCCTTGGGGGGCGCATGGAACGCCAACGACCGGATTACCTGGAACCGATCCCACGTACGCGCTGGGAGTTTCCGTGGCTCGGCCTGTGGGCCGTGCTCCTGTTGGGCATGGCCGGTGCTGGAATTTGGCTGCATCTCAAGACCGGAGATGCTTGGAATACTCGATTCAAGGGCGCGACAGCACCATCCGCCGCGGCCGCTCCCATCGAGCCATCAACAGCAGAAATTGATCCGAGTCGTCAGGTGCCTATCGCAGAGATCCGTGCACGCAGAGAACAGGCAGAACGCGAAATCCTGCAGCACCGCGCCGGGATTCGCTGCATCGGCGGCATTGCGTTCCGGCGCATATCGGGTGGATGGGAGAACATTCCCGGCCGGAAATGCTCGTGATGCGTCACGATAATTCCCGGGCAGGGCCGGGCGGCTTCACGAAATATTCCCTCGCATTACAGGAAGCGGTGCATGACATGGACATCGACCAAGCCGAGATCACGATGCCGGAATGCCTTCGGCACCGTGCCGACGACGGCAAAGTCCAGCTTGCGATACAGGGCGACCGCTGAAGTGTTGGTGCTGACCACGTAATTGAACTGCATGGCAAGGAAGCCCTCCGCCCTTGCCTGCTCCAGGCTGTGTTCAACCAGGGCCCGGCCAATGCCGCGGCCTTGTGCGGGCGGATCGACCACGTAGGTCGCGCTCGACACGTGCGCACCCAGGCCCGGGAAATTTGCGCCCATCCTGTACATGCCGGCCACCCGCGAATCCACTACGGCCACGTACGCTGCCTGTGCCTGGAACCAATGGTTGCGAAAGGTCTCGGCCTCGAAGGCGCCGGCAAAAGGAAGGGTGTCCCCTGCGGCGATGGCGGCCCTGAAGATGGCCAGCATGGTGTCGAAGTCGCGCGGGTTGGCGGGGCGGATATCCATGCGCGTGCTGGCGAAGTGACGTAGCGGCCAAGCGGACACTAGCAGAATCCGGCCCGGGCGTACCTGCAGTCCCCTGCCCCATCACCTGGATGGCGTCGGGCCCGCACGGCCGGGGGTGCGGGCCCAGGTTGAGGTGCGCTGCGCGCCCCGGTTCAAAGCTTGCCAGCGCCTGCCTTGGCCAGGACGTCAGAGGCTACCTGCGCGGCGTTCAGCGGGATATAGCTGTAGGGCGGCGTCCATCCAACGTTCCGGTCCCAGCTGCACACCAGGCTGCCGCCATTGAGGATCGAGCCGTCGTCACGGTACACCGTGCCGCCGTAGTTGGCAGCGATCTTGTCGCAACTGCTGACGCCAGCCAACTGGAATACGTTCGATTCGGAACGAATCCTGGATTCCTTGCCGACACCATGCGCGTACACGAACGGGTAGACGGCATGGCTGGTACTGCCCACGTGGTAGTTGTTGTACAGGTGCACCTGGCCAAAGCGTACCCGCGGGCCGCGCGAGCCGATGTTCTCGAACAGGGTGTTGTGGATGGTGACCTTCAGCTTTCCGCTGTCCTTGCTGCCGGCACTGTCACTGGAGCCGATCAGGTTGTTCTTCTCATGCAGCCGGAACACCGAATAGGAAATCGTCACGTAGTTCGCCCCGTTCTTGACGTCCATCGCGCCGTCGTGATGCTGCTTCGGCCGGCCGTTGGCCGAGCCGTTCTGATCGTCGGTCCGGCGGCCGTCGGTGAAGGTCACGTGATCGACCCAGACATTGCTGGCACCGTCCACGGTGAGGCCGTCGAACTCCGAGTTCCAGTTGCCGGCGCTGCCATCATCCGGGTCCCAGACTGGCTGCGGGTCCCAGGGGTTCTCGATGGTCAGGTTGCGCACGATCACGTCGTTGGCCTTGATCATCACGTACGCTTCGCGCAGCTCGGCCGTGGTGCCGACGCCGATCAGCGTGGTCTGCGCGGGAATGTCCAGCCGTCCCCTCGCCTTCATGTCGGCCGTACTGGTGTAGGGCTGGCCTTCGCTCATGTCGATGATGCCATTGATCCGGACGATGCGTCCGCCGCTGCCGACGCTGGCCTTCAGTGCGGCCTTCAGGGCCGCCGCGCTGGACACAGTGAATACCGCCGATGCCGCCGCTGCCGAGCCACCGCGGGTGCCACCATTCTGCGTGGCCCAACCGCTGCTGGCGACCTCGCGGCTGCGATCCGACTGCGCGTGTGCAGGAAGCCCGGCCGCCAGCATCAGCGTGGCTGCCAGCCACAGTCCAGGCATGGGTGTCTTCATCATGGTCGATCCTTGTCGAGTGCGCCCGCGTCATGGGGCACTGCGATCCTCCGCCCGGATCGCGCGGCATCGACTGGATTACGGCGGCTCTGCGACGATCTGCGTGTACGGTCACGGATTGCCCCGTTTCGCGCGGCACTGTCTGCGGCAAGACAGCACGACAGTGCGCACTGTCTCCGGGCTGCCTCGGCTATTCGCGGGACAGGCGCGTAAAGGCACTGCATAGGTGGACGCGTTGCATCCGCATGGATCCATCACGGAAGCTGGGCCTGGTTTCAACCCGATGCTCGATAGCCTCATGGCTCCCCTCAACGTGGAGCCACGCATGGCCATCAAGACCGCAGAAGACCTGTTCATCCATGAACTGTCGGACATCTACAGTGCCGAGAAACAGCTGACCAAGGCCCTGCCCCGTCTGGCCCGTGCGGCCGAAAGCCCGGACCTGGCGGTGGCCTTCGAGACCCATCTGGAGGAAACCCAGGGCCAGGTCGAGCGCATCGATCAGGTCGTGGAAATGCTCGGCATCCGCCTCAAGCGCATCAAGTGTGCCGCGATGGAGGGCTTGGTCGAGGAAGGCAAGGAAGTGATCGACAGCATCGACAAGGGGCCGGTGCGCGACGCCGCGCTGATCGGTGGCGCGCAGAAAGTTGAGCATTACGAGATCGCTGCCTACGGCACCATTGCTGCGCTCGCCAAGCAGTTGGGCTACAAGGACGCCCTGCCCCTGCTGCTGGAAACGCTGGAAGAAGAAAAGGCCACCGACGAGAAGCTGACGCTGCTGGCAAAGGGCGGTGGCAACGCGAAGGCTGCGCAGGCGGCCTGACACGAGGCAGGAGGCCGGCCGCCACGGACGGCGGCCTCAGGGGCCGTACAGAACCTGGTCATCGGGGCAGAAGAACGTGCGGCGCCGGGTCCTGCCCATGTGCAGCTTGCTTATCGGCCCGCCACACAACGGGCATGTCCGTCGCGTATGCACCTGCCAATGCTGTTTCAGCTCGAAACGGCGCTTCCATTCCAGGAAATCAAAGCTGTAGGCACGGGCCTGTTCGATCAGCGCGGACAGCTTTCGCGGCGCCAGGTCGCCTACGCGCGTGCCGGGGTGCACCCGGATCCGGAACAGCACTTCGTTCTTGATGATATTGCCGACGCCGGCAAATACCGCCTGGTCCAGCAGGGCGTCGCAGACCATGACACCGGGCATGGCCTTGAGCTTGCGCCGGGCCAGCTTCGGGTCCCAGGCGTCCGCCATGACGTCCCCGCGCCAGTCATAGACCTCATCCAGCGGCTGGTCGATCAGCCGAACCGAGCAGGCATAGAAATTCAGTTCGCCATTGTCCAGGCGCAACGACACCCGTGCTGGGCCAGGCTTGCGTTCATCGATGCGCCAGCTACCGAACAGCATCAGGTGGATGCGCAACGTCTGCTGGCCGAATTCGAGCAGGAAGTGCTTGCCCCAGCTGCGAACTGCCTTGACCCGACGCCCGCGCAGGGATGACAGATCGACGCGGCTGTTGCCTTCCACATGCTGGACCACGTGCCCCTTGAAGTGGCTGGCCGCCTCACGCAGCAGGACGATGGAAGGACCCTCAGGCATGTTCGCCCTCCACTGGCAGCGCCTGCACCATGGCCTGCAGGCAATCGAGGGCGCTGCTTCCGTTGCCGGGCGTACCTGCACTCCGCACGAAACCGGTCCAGTCGGAGATGGCGACCTTGGCCAGGGCGAGCTGATCGACCCGCACGCTTCGCATCCACCACTGCGGGAACTGGCGGCGCCCGATCCTGCCACGATTGAGTTCGACCACGCCGCTGTGGCTGCTGGCGGCCAGGATCCGCGCGTAGGCGGCGTTGATGCCCGGTTCCGGTCCTTCGATGTACTGCAGGAAGCGTGTGCCGTCGAACAGCAGGACGCCGGTGACTGCGGCGGACTCATTGAACTTCAGCGCGTCGGCCACGAGGCGCCGCATGCGCTCGCCGGACAGGTCCAGAGCGGCTTCACTTGCATAGGCAATCGCACGAAGGGGCATGGCATCACCAGCTGTTGCAGACAGCTCTACCTTAATCTTCGCGGCCAAAGGCCCGGTGACCCCGGTGTGGACGCGATGTCCAGTCGCGCACGCATCCTTCGGCAGTGCGTTGACGGCGCTGCCTGTTGCCCGCCGCATCCGGGCGTTACGGGCGCGCGGACACCTCCGCGTAGAGAAAGCATGAGGAATCGTGGCGCCGCATCTGACATGCCGTTGGCGGACGAGCCACCGCGGGCTAGCGGCGGATCTGGAAGATGGTCCCTGCCGTCGACATGGCGGTTCAACCCAAGGAGACCTTCCATGGCCAACCAGAACCAGAACCAAGGCAACAGCAACCGCGGTTTCGCTTCGATGGACGAGGACAAGCAGCGCGAGATCGCCGCCAAGGGCGGGCGCGCTGCGCACGAATCGGGCAACGCCCACGAATTCAGTTCGGAAGAAGCCCGCGAGGCCGGCCGCAAGGGCGGCGAAGCGGTGAGCCAGGACCGCCAGCACATGGCTGACATCGGTCGCGAAGGCGGCCAGAACAGCCGTGGCGGCAACCAAGGCGGCGGGCAGCAACAGCAGCAGCGCGGCGGTGGCAACAACCGCGGCGGCCAGCAGCGCTGACCCATAGCAGGCCAGCGCATCGGTGGCCGGGTGGGCGGACCTGGAGTCCGCCCACCCCTTTTTTCATCCTCCCCGCGCGGTAATCATGGCCGGTGCGGCGCCAACCCCGTGCGTGCGGGTCCTTCCAGCAGCGCGCCCGTGGCACTGAAACGGCTGCCGTGGCACGGACAGTCCCAGCTCTTCTCCAGTCCGTTCCATTGCACCAGGCACTTCAGGTGCGGGCACACGGCCGACATCACATGCAACCTGCCTTCCTCGTCGCGGTACACGGCGCACCGTTGGCCACCGTGTTCGACGATCGCCCCGCTGCCCTGTGCAATGTTGCCGGCCCCGGCTGGAAGGCTGGCCAGCCGATCCCCCAGCATGTGACGCGCCACCGTTGCATTGCACCGCGCCCAGCCGGCTGCGGACCGCATCGGGGTGAACCGCAAGGGACTGAACAGCCGGGCGGCATCGGATTCGACGCCCTGGATCGCCTCGCTGATCACCTGCGCGGCAACGCCTGCCCAGGTGAGGCCATCGGCACCGAAGCCCGTGGCAACCCATACGTTGTCGTGCGCGCTGCCTCCGATGAACGGCAGCCGATCGGCCGATCTGAACTGCTGCGCCGACCATGACAGGCTCGCGCCAGCCAGCGTGAAGTGCCGGCACGCCTCGTCAGCCAGTTGGCGCTGTGGATCGCGTGCCGGTGCTTCGCCGGCACGGTGCGATTCACCGACGAGCACCAGCCAGGGCTGCCCGTCACTGTCCTTGGCAGCGCGCAGCGAACGACGCTGGTCACCGATCCAGTGGATGCCGGGCTCCGGTGGCGCGACCACCGGCGCTGCGAATGCGTGCTCGCGGTACGCCTCCATTTCCGCCTGCACCAGGTTGAACCCGGCGGGCGAGTGCGTAGCCAGCACGAAGTGATCCGCACGCACGCGGCCGCCGGTAGTAGTGGCCACGCCAGCCGATGCATCGAGGTCGAGCAGCGTGGTGTGCTCGAACAGTCGCACGCGGCCGGACAGCTGCCCGGCCAGCCCACGGCAGAACGCCGCTGGATCCAGCTGCGCCTGTTGAGGGATGCTGAAGGCATGGGCCAGCGCGAATGGCAAGCCGGATTGTCGATGAAGGCATGCCAGGCCGACACGCGCGTAGGCCTGCAGTTCACGCTCGAACTGCGCGATTGCACTGCGTTCGTGGCCCTGCACGCCATACTGCATGGGCACCCGGGCGAAATCGCACTCGAGCGCAAAGCGGTCAACCAGCGCCTCGATCGCGTGCACCGCCTGGGCGCGCAGGCGCACCACCTGGGAAGCCACCTCCACGCCCCAGCGGCCCACCAGGTCAGCCATGCCGGACACCGGTGCATACAGATTGCCGGTGGAAAGGCCGGTATTGCGCGCGGCGATGCGCCCAGCGTCGATCACCACCACGTCCAGCCCGCCATCTGCCAGCCGCGCTGCGGTCAGCAGGCCGGTGATGCCGGCCCCGGCCACCAATACCTGTGTACGAAGATCACCGGACTGGGCCGGGTAGCTGACCGGGGCTGCACGATGCAGCCAGAGGCTGTGACGGGCCGCGAGCGCGTTCATTCGTATCGGTGTCCATGCAGGTCAATTTGTTCTTTATGGCGCAGCCACGGGTGAAGCACCGGTCGCGCGCCCGTATACGCCGCGTCGCGCGCCACTCAACACAGGAACCGGCGGCACCACTCGGCCTGGCCGCTGCGCAGGTGCAGCTTGCCGGTACGGCGCAGGCAGTGGGCGCGGGCGCGCGGATCGGCCCCCAGCGCGATGTAGCACAGGGCCTCGTCAAGCAGGGCCATGAAGGCGGTTTCGTCCAGCATGGTGGCCCAGACTGGCAGCCGCTGGTCGAGCTCCTGCATCATCCGGTCGATTTCATCGGTACTGAACATTGGATCATCCCGATGGGCCCGGCACGCGCCGGGCCCCGCGAGGAATCACGGTTCGCGCGGCGGAACATCCAGCGCCCCGGCACCGGGGCCAGCCCCCAGCTCCGCGCCGGTGGTGGGTCGCGCCTCGGGATCGGACAGGGTGCGCAGGGTCATCGCCTGCACGGCCGCCTGTTCGCGCGCGTCCAGCCCGACCGAGGCGCTTCCGTCGCCGCCATCCACGGCCCACTGGGCATCACGATCGCTGACCCGTTCCCAGAGTTCGCCACTGTTCCAACTGCCCTGCAGGTCACCGGATCCATCGTCCTGCGAGACGTCCATGTACAGGTCGGTGTACGCCGGATCGCCGGGCAGCTTGCCTGGCGGGAAGTTGGGCTGGATGCTGTGCAGCGCCTTCTCGAATGACTTCATGTGCGCGATCTCGCGGGTCATAAGGAAGCGCAGCGCATCCTTGATGCCCGGATCATCGGTGATGTTGATCAGCCGCTCATAGACCAGCTTGGCGCGCGCCTCGGCCGCGATGTTGGAGCGCAGGTCGGCGGTCGGGTCGCCGATCGAATCAATGTAAGCCGCCGTCCACGGCACGCCACTGGAATTGACCAGCGCAGGGCCGCCGCCATACAGGATCTGCCCGGTATGGCTGGTGCTGTTCTGGCCAAGCAGGCGCATGTCCTCGGCTTCGGCCAGGGCCTCGGACTGGATGGCCTTGGGACCCCGGTTGAGCATGGCGATGATCGTGCCGATGATTTCCAGGTGGCCGATCTCTTCGGTGGCGATGTCCATCAGCAGGTCCTTGCGCCCCGGGTCGCACTCGCCCAGGCCCTGGGTGAAATAGCGCATGGCTGCCGCCAGCTCGCCCTGCGGGCCGCCAAACTGCTCGAGCATCAGGCTGGCCAGCTGCGGATTCGATTCGCGCACGCGTACGGTGTACATCAGCTTCTTGTGATGGAAGAACATGGGATCTACCTCCGATGGCGGGCGCCGGGCTTCAGCGCTTGGCTTCCACGCCCGGCGTCTCGTCACGATCAAGGAACGCACCCACCAGGCGATCCTGGTGATCCTCAAGCCAACGCGCCATTGCGATCTCTTCCTGCAGGATCTGGCCGCAGACCGCGGCGATATCGGTGGCGCCGGCGCGCTCGGCCGCGATCACCAGGGCGCGGTAGGTGGCGATCTCGGTGTTCTCGAAGCCGAACGACAGGCCGATGCCCTTCACGACTTCATCCTCCATCATGCTGTTGCCGGCCGCATGGATCGCCGCCGTCATGCTGGCGAACAAGCCCTTGGTGGTCGGCACGCTGCCGCCCAGTGATTCAATGCATTCGCGCAGCGAGGCCGCCTGCTGCTGGGTCTCCTGCACGTGCTGGCCGATCCGGGCAGCCAGTTCGGGATAGTTCTCGATGCGCGAGGCCATGGCCTTCATCATGGTCTCCGCCTCCTGCTCCATCGCATGGGCATCCTGCAGCCACTTCAGCAGGCGTTCGGTGCGGGTACTGTTCTTGTCTGTCATCACGACCTCCGGTGCGGGCGAAATGCCTCCGGAGCCATGCTGGGCGCAGGGCAGTCAGCGCAGGGTCGGCGTTCCCGGCCGAGTGCGCATGCGCGGCGCACGCCATGCTGATGCCACACTAACAGCGCCGCGCGTTGCCGGCGGAGTACTCAGCGGTTGGCGTGCGCGGCCGCCGACCGGGTGCCACGCGTGGGCCGCCCCGCGCTGCCGCCGTCGGCAGCGCCGGCGCTGGCGCTGGACAATGCCTGCAACACGCGATGTTCCGCGCGGTGCTGTGCGCCATCCAGGTCCACCACGTAAACGAACCGCCCGTCGAACCTGGGCTGTGTACTGTCCAGTCCTTCGTCGGCCTGCATGGCCCGTTTCAGTGACTTCGTCCAGGCCCGCGACGGTACCTGGTCGAGCTCGACAACGATCGCGGTACTGCCGCAGTCCAGCGGCATGCTCTCCACGCGCAACACGCGCGGCAACGACCTTCCACCTTCATTCATGCTCATGCCAGGGCTCCATTGATCGAAGACGCCGGCAGTATCCACGCCGATCGCCAACGTCCCGTCAACGCAGCAACGCTCTGCGTGCACGCTGCATCCACGACGCGCGGCCGCCTTCGCGCCGGCCTGACAGGATCCAGCCGGCGCGCTCATGCGCGCCGGTGGACACTGCAATTCCGTTGGTTACAGAGGCAACAATCCATGCAGCCCGCCCCAGGCAGACACCGGTGCAACCTGCTGCTGGTCGAGGACCAGCTCGATCTGGCCGAACTGATGGAGCAGGCCCTGCAGGACGGCGGCGATTCCGTCAGCCACGCGTACAGCGTCTTCGACGCGATGGGACTGCTGGAACGCAGCCACTTCGATGTTGCCGTACTCGACATCGAACTCCGCGACGGCGTGGTCTTTCCGGTGGCGGATCGCCTGGCCGAGCTCGGCGTCCCCTACCTGTTCGTGTCGGCCGTGTATGACCAGATGGTGCCGGTCAGGCATCGGCAGGCACCCTTCGTCGCCAAGCCGTTTCCCATCAGGCTCCTGCAGCAGGCAGTACGGAGCCTGGCCAGTACGCGCGGCTGTGCGCGGCGCGACCATTGACCCGATCCCGCCGGGCGCCGGTCGTCAGCAGCCTATGCCGCTGACGTGCGGCGCCACCACGGCCGTCAGTTGTTGCAGGGCACCGCAGCGGGACAGGCCGTCCCAGTTTCCGTGCGCGACGCCGCGCACCTCTGCCGGTTCCACCGGCAGCAGGCGCATCGACCAGTACGGCATGACACGCGCACTGATACGGCCGCGCCCCAGTTCAACCAGTTCGCGATGGCTGCGTGCCGCGAGGATGCGGCTGTACACCACGTTGATGCTGTCTTCCGGCCCTTCGATGTACTGGAGGAAACGACGTCCATCGTAAAGAAGCACTCCCGTCACGCCGGCTTCGAAGTTGAAGCGGGCAGCACTCCTGGCGAGGCCATCCACATGATCGGCAGACAGCCACGGTATCGCCTCGCTTGCGTAGGCGATCGCTCGGAGAGGCATGGTCATTCCTTAGCGCGCAGGCAGTTCCTGCCATTGCAGGATGCGCCGGGTGCTGTAGGCCGCCATGAGTGTGCGGCGCCAGCCGCTCGCCCTCCCCTCAGGCGCCGCGCACGCTGCGCTAACCCCGGCCTTGGATCAGGCGGCGCGCACGTGCGGTTCGACAATGGCCAGCAGTTGGGCCATCGCGGTGGCATCGGCCTGGTCAGTGGCGGCACGCTGGATGAAACTCGCCCAGTCAGCGCGGGCGATCTGGCGCAGGTCCTCCGGTGTGACCGGCAGGCAGCGCATGGGCCAGAAAGGCAACCGGCGCTGCCCTACCCGGCCGCGTGCCAGTTCAATGATGTCGCCATGGCTGCTTGCGCCGCTGACCCGGGAGAACGCCACGTCGAGCCCGTCCGGAGGGCCTTCCATGTATTGGAGGAAGCGCAGGCCATCAAACAGCAGCACGCCCGTCACGCCGGCGCTGCGGTTGAAACGGACGGCATCGGCCACCAGCGCGTCCAACTGCCTGCGGGGCAGTGCGCGGGCGGCTTCGCTTACATACACGATGGCTCGGTTCGGCATGGATGGCGTGCGCTCGATGCGAGCACCCAACGCTACCCCGGTGAATGTTCATGCGCTGTCTACACCTTCGATGAACGGGCCGTCATTCCGCCGCTGGCCGCCGCGCCGCAAGGCAGCGGCGGAGCTCCCGCAGCCAGGGAAGCACGGTCAGCAGCCCCGCTGGAGCCAGGATGAAGACCCACGCCGGCCAGTCAGCCGGTTGCCAGCCCAGCGTCCATCCGGGTTCCGCCTCCCGCCCGATCCACAACAGGAACAACCACGGCACCACGTCCAGCACACTGTGCACGTGCTGCTCGGCCGGACTGATCCGGCGACGTCCCTCCGCAGCGGCCGTGTCCAGGTAGCCGGCCACCGCATGCACGCTCACCAGCACCGCCAGCAGGGCCACCCGTCCGTAGTTCGCCTCCAGCGCCAGCCACGCGAGTGCCCCGGCCCCGATCAGCAGCAACTGCACGCCATGCAGCGTGCTCTCGCGCAGCCCCGATGAATGCGCCAGATCCGAGCGGCGATGGAAGTGGAAATCCAGCGCACCGGCCCCAAGCCACAGCAGGTACAGGCCGCCGGCCGCCAGTCCGTTCATGCCGGGCCTCACGGTGTCAGCACGATCTTGCGGCAGTCGTCGTCCTTGGCATCGAACATGGCGTAGCCCTGCGCCGCGTCGGCCAGCCGCATGCGGTGGGAAATGATCCCGCCCGGATCCAGCCGGCCCTCCATGATGGCAGTCAGCAGCTCCGGCATCAGCCCCTGCACATGCGTCTGTCCCATCTTGAATGTCAGGCCCTTGTCGAACGCGTCTCCCAGCAGGAACCCGTGGATGAAACCGGCATACACGCCCGGGATGCTGACGATGCCACCCCGGCGCACTGCCGCGATGCACTGGCGGATGGCCACGCCGCTGCTGCCCTCCAGCTTCACTGCCGTCAGTGCCGCCTCCAGCGCACTGCCCTCGGCTTCGAACCCGACGGCCTCGATGCAGGCGTCGACTCCGCGGCCACCGGTCTGGCTGACGATGTAATCGGCGGGATCCTCGATTTCGCGGAAATCGATGGGTGTCACGCCAAAGGCGCGCTGCGCATAGTCCAGGCGATAGCGGAGGTGGTCGACCATGAAGATCGTTTCCGCCCCCAGCAGGCGGCAGCACGCAGCGCTCATCAATCCCACCGGGCCGGCGCCGAAGATGGCCACGGTCGCCCCCGGTTTCACCCCGGCGTTGAGCGCGGCCTGGTAGCCCGTGGGCAGGATGTCGGACAGGAACAGCACCTGTTCGTCGGCGATGCCTTCGGGAATCCGCAACGGGCCGATGTTCGCCTTCGGGACACGCACGAACTCCGCCTGTCCACCGGCCACGCCACCGTAGAGATGGCTATAGCCGAACAGCGCTGCAGGCGGCAGCAGGCCCTTCGGGTTCAATGCGGCACCCCTGCCGGAATTGGTGGTTTCGCAGGCCGCATACTCGGCAAGCCGGCAGTGGAAGCACTCGCCGCAGGCGATGACGAACGGGATGACGACCCGGTCGCCTGGCCGCACCCGGGTGACGGCACTGCCGACCTCTTCCACGATGCCCATGAATTCGTGGCCCAGCACATCGCCGTCGTGCAGGTCCGGAATCTTCCCGCGGTAGAGATGCAGGTCCGAGCCGCAGATCGCGGTGGCGGTCACCCGCAGGATCAGGTCATCGTCGGCGGCCAGCACCGGGTCGGGGACAGTCTCGACGCGCACATCCTTGCGCCCGTGGTAGGTCAATGCCTGCATCGCACGTCTCCGCGGAACGGGACGCCAGCATCGCAGGCCGCCCATGCCCTGAGGGTGACCGCGTGGTGTGCGCGGCGTTCATTCGCCGGCCTCGCCACGTTAACCCGTGCGGGCGCAGCCTTGCAGGCCCCGCTGCAGGAGACCGCAATGAACGACAAGCTGCCCTTCAATCCGACCGTCGACGTGGATGACCAATCCAAGGCGCATACACCCGACAAGCGTCGCAACGATCACGCCCGGTGGAAGGAGCACGACATGCCCGATGACGGCGGCGGCCCCAAGGCGACGCCCGAAGACTACGAGCGGACGGATCCGGACCCCACCGGCAAACGCTGAGTCCGCCTCACATGCCGGATGCGCGGGATTCACGGCCGCACCAGCAGGCTGCAGGAAACGCATCCGGAACCCCCGTGCGAGGTGTGGCATGTGGAAACGCAATGGTCTTTCGCTGGTACTGCTGGTCCTGACCCTGCTGTTCATCACGGGCCAGGCGCTGGCCGGCCTGCAGGTGCACAACCAGGAACTGGTCCAGCATGGCCGGGCGCCACTGGACCTGTGGCATTACCTGGGCAGCGGGCACTTCGTCAGCGCCACGTTCGAAAACTGGGAAAGCGAGTTCCTGCAGATGGGCATGTACGTGCTGCTGACAGTCAGCCTGCGCCAGCGTGGCTCGGCCGAGTCCCGTCCGCTGGATCCCGCGCAGGAGCATGAACGCATCGATCCCGGCCCCGCGCCATGGCCGGTCAGGCGTGGCGGCCTGTGGAAACGGCTGTACGGCCACTCGCTGGCGATCGCCTTCGGCGCGCTGTTCCTGCTCAGCTTCGGCCTGCATGCCGCAGGCAGCTGGCGGGCCGAGCAGCTGGAACGGCAACTGCAGGGCCTCCCGCCGCCCGGCTTCCTCGAACACCTCTGCAGCAGCACGTTCTGGTTCGAATCAATGCAGAACTGGCAGAGTGAATTCCTGGCCGTGCTGTCGCTTGTGGTGCTCACCATCTTCCTGCGCCAGAAGGGCTCGCCGCAGTCCAAGCCGGTCCAGGCCCCGCACGCGCAGACGGGAGACTGACCGATGCCGCGCGAGGCCGCCACCGCATTGCTGGTCATCGACATGTTCAGCCGCTTCGACTTTCCCGATGCGGCCGCCCTGGCGCCGCTGGCCGAGCGGGCCGCCAGGCAGATCCGCCGCCTGCGCGATCATTGCGATGAACACCACTGGCCGGTGATCTATGCCAATGACAACTTCTCGGACTGGAAGCGTGACTTCCGCCAGCAGGTGGAGCAATGCCGGCAGGACGGCGGCCCGGCGGCGCGCATCGCCACGGTGCTTGCACCGGTCCCCGGGCACTATTTCGTGCTCAAGCCCAAGCACTCCGCGTTCCTGGCCACACCCTTGCCGATCCTGCTCGCCAAGCTGGGGGTCCGCCGCCTCTGGCTCAGCGGGATGACCGCCGATTCCTGCGTACTGGCCACGGCGCTGGATGCGAATGCCCGCGAGTACGACATCACCATTGCACGCGAGGCGGTCGCCGCCCTGCCCGCCAGGAAGCGGCATGCACTGGACCTGCTTGCCGCATCCGGTGCCGCACAGGTCATGCCGGTGTCGCGCCTGCTGGCGGGCCCGCGGTCGACCGCAGGGAACGGCGCGCATCGACGCTGAGCACACCGCCGCGCAATTCATTACACCAATGAACGCGCGCGGACTGATCGACTCCGAGCATCGCTTCTTAGGAATAATCGCAAAATTCGAAGTAATTCGATGCCCACTGCGACAGCAGCGCCAGAATGAGCGCCACGCCCCTCGTTGGCGCTGATCACCTCCCCGCGCATGAATGGATTTCCTCCTGCACCGCGCCGGCTGCGCCTGGCGCTCCTGGATGACCACGAAGTCGTCCGCCGCGGCACCGCGCTGCACCTGACCCGCGACGTACGTTTCAGGATCGTCGCCAGCCATGCCCACAGCGATGGATTCATCGCGAGCCTGCAGCAGGTGCCGGTCGACGTCGCCATCATCGACCTGACCCTGGCACGCGGCGACCGCAGCAGCGCCGAACTGGTGCCCCTGTTGCGACAATTGTTCCCGCGCATGCCGCTGCTCGCCTTTGCCACGTGGTCGCCTGCCACTCGCGTCAAGGAGCTGATCAACGCCGGGCTCAGCGGCTTCGTGGGCAAGGCCGAGCCCCTGGACATGCTGTCCGAGGCCATCGTGCGCGTGTTCCAAGGGTTGAGCCGCGTCCCGCCCGATTGCCTGCTTCCGGCCGACTGCGAGGAACTCAGCCGTAACGAACGCGAGGTGCTGGATCTGTTGCTGGCCGGACTGACCGTCTCTGAAATCGCACTGCGCCGGCATCGAAGCGTGAAAACCGTCAGCACGCAGAAGGTTGCCGCGTTGCGCAAGCTGGGGCTGCGGAGCGCGGCGGAAATCTACGCAATGCGCCCGCAGACGGAGTCATCGTGAGGGGCAGCCTGCCAGCACATCGGCGGACCTCGTTCGTCCTGCTGCTGGCGCTGCTCCTGCTCCCGGCGGCGTCGGCGGAGGACGTGCGCTCGCACCGCTGGGCAGCGGGGAGCATCGTACGGGTCGCAACGAACCCGGCACTGCGCCCGCTCCCCGCCGAACTGGCCCGGTCGATGCCACTGCCGACGCTGGCTCACGGTTATGCCGGACTCGTGGCCCGCCATGCCCGGCTGCAGTTCGTCGATCATCCCTACCCGACCACCGGCGCAGCGATTGCTGCCGTCTGCGCACGGGAGGCCGATCTGGTGCTGGTGGTCGGCAACCCCGGGCATCCACCGCCCCCCTGCCCCGGGATGGTGGCCTCGCCCCGCTTTCACGGTGGCAAGACGGTGCTGGCCGGGCGGCCAGGTGAGTGGCTGCCGCGCGACATCAACGACTTCAACGGCCGGGTGCTCGCGGTCGTCGAAGGCGGGCCCTACGCAGGCTGGTTGCGCGCGCATCATCCGCAGATCCAGCTGCTGCACCGGCCAGACCGGCATGCGGCGCTGGCAGCGGTCATCGCCGGCCACGCCGACGCGGCGGTTGGCGTTGAGACCACGCTTCGCCCCATGGTGCGTCGCTACTTCCCGGGCGAGCTTGACCTGCATCCTGTCGACTCCGCCTTTTCCACCGATCTGCGGCTGCTGGCACGCCGCGATGACATCGAGCTGCTGGAACGCATCCAGCAGGGATTGCAGCGGATCACGCTGGAGGAACACGCCAGCCTGTTGCAGCGCTGGGCCGGGCAGATGCTGCCGGAGCCGTTCGGCCGCGCTTTGCACTGGATACGTACCCCCCAGCCCTGGTGGCACCTTGCGGTACTGGCGCTGGTGGCAACGCCGTTCCTCCTGCTGCCCTCGATGCAGTACGCGATCACCCGCGCCTGCCGCGGACAGGCCCGGGCGATCGGCATGCTCAGCCATGAGATACGCAACGCCGCGCAGGCCCTGCTTGCCTCGGTCCGCCTGCTCAGGCAATCGCCGGGGCCGGCGCGGCAGGACCAACTGCTGGCAGCGGCCGACGCCGCCGGCCATTCGCTGCGCAGCCTGCTCGACCGGTCACTGGACTTCTCGCGCCTGCAGAGTGGCACCTTCCAGTCCGATCCCAGGCCGTGCGACCTCACTCAGCTCTGCAGCCAGGCGATTGCTGTCATTCGCCCGCAGGCCGAACTGAAGGGACTGCAGGTGCATCTCGAAGTCCCCCGGCATCCCTCGCTGTGGCTGCACCTTGACCCGGATGCACTGCGCCATATCGTCGACAACCTGTTGGCGAACGCACTGAAATTCACCGACGCAGGGAGCATCCACCTGCGGGTGCGGCTTGTGCCCGGCGCACGCCCCCAGCAGCTGGTCCTGGATGTGATTGACAGCGGCATCGGCATCGGCAGCGCGCGGATGGCCTCCATCTTCGAGCCCTTCCAGCAGGGCGCCGAAGGCGGGGAACGTGGCGGCAGTGGCCTCGGACTGGCCATCGCGCGTGAGCTCGCCGTCGCCATGGGCGGTGCCCTGACCGTTCACAGCGTGCGTGGACGCGGCAGCCGCTTCACGCTGCGGGTGCCTGTGCGCGCAGCCACGCCGGGGCCACGCCGCCCGGACACGGCCCGCCGCCCGGGCATGCCGCTCGCGGGCCTGGAACTGCTGCTGGTCGAAGATCACGCGCTCAACCGTCACCTCATTGCCGGGCAACTGCAACGCCTGGGCGCCGACGTGCTGGCACTGGCCGATGCCGCCAGTGCGATTGCCGAGCAGGCACGCCGGCCACGCGCCGCCGTGCTTCTGGACATCGGCTTGCGCGGAATGGATGGGTATGCCCTCGCCCGCCGCCTCAGGCGCGACGCCCAGGGGCCACTGAGGTTGATCGCGCTGTCCGCGCACACGGGCCGGAGGCACGCGATCCGATGCAGGCAGGCAGGTTTCGACGCCGTGCTGACCAAGCCGCTGCGTACAGGGGTGCTGCTGCAGGTGTTGGGCCTGTCGCCCGAAGAGGCAGAAATCCTTGACGCCCCCACGACGCCGGATCCGGCCTATGCGGTAGACATTGCAGTGGAACTGGGCGAAATCGACCGTGCCCTGGCAGAGGCCGATGCGGAGCGGGTCCGCCACCATGCACATCGACTGCAGGGCACGCTGCAGTTCTGCGGCGCCGTGGAGCAGGCCGGCATCGCAGCCGACCTGTGGGCGCTGGCGCGCCTGGACTCACCCGACTGGGCTGGCGCACGCCACCTGCTGGCGTCACTGCAGCGCTGGCACGGCGACCTGGCCCAGGCCCCCATGCCAGCGCCCTGATCACGCGGCCAGGCGCTCGACCTGGCGACGGGTCAGGTCGTTGAAACGGCCCAGCGACATCAGGTGCTGATGGATCAGCGCGAGCCAGCCGCTACGGTGCCATTCGACCACGGTCGCTTCCGGCAGCGCGACGAACTTCTCGACATCCACGACCTGGAAGCCATTGAGGTTGAACTCGCGACCGTCGGGGGTACGCACCGTGGCGTTGCGCTCCACCAGCAGGCCGTTCTCGATCAGGGCCTTGGAGAAGGCCTGGGTCTGCTCATGCTCGCGGGTGAACTGCCCGCAGAATTCCAGCGCCTGCTGCACCAGTTCGGTGGCCTTGCCATCGACGAACAACGGCTGGCCCTCGTCGCCGCCCTTGACCACGCGCGGGCTCGCTTCATCGATGCCCAGCAGGAAGTCGTTCTCCGCGCCCGTATCGATGAAGATGAAGGGATGGCGGCGCAGGTAGGCCGGGATATAGGCCTCGTCCTCCCACAGCCCGTCCTTGATGAACAGGTTCTGGTCGGAGACGCCCACGGCGGCCATCGGCACAGCGGTCGGGCCAGCGAACAGGATCGGGAAGTGGTGCAGCGCCAGCGAGAACTCGCCCAGCACCAGCGGAATCGCGTTGTTGCCCGCGGCAAACTCGAGCTTGCCAGGCAGGATGCGCAGGTCAGCGTGCACATCGGCCTGCAGCGGCACCGGACGGGTATAGAACAGGGGGGCGCCGCTCTGCGCCGCTTCGGTGGTGGTGTCGCGGGTGGTGGTCATCTTGGAAACCGTTCGATCATGCGCGCCTGCCATCCCGGGCGCGCCAGCGGGAACAACCTGAATCCCGCATTATCAACAAGCTCGACGACAACGGCCAGCCCGACGCCGGACTACTTCAGCTGCAGGGGGTAGCGCTGCCAAAGCACGTGGACCAGGAACCCGGCCAGTTCAGTATCGCGGGCACTGATCGCCGCCCGGATCTTGTCCAGCAGCACCATGTCCGAACAGGAGCGCACGTCCGCATGGTTGGCCTGGCCTGCCCTGCGCGCACGGTAGCGCGCGGCCCGCTGCGCGTCGCTCATTGCGTACCCGAACTTCGGCGGACGGCCGCGCTTTCGCGGCAGGGTCAGCTCCAGGGTTCCGGGGTCTTTGTCATCACGCATGGCGGGTGCGGGCGGCGGCGGGCATCGGGGGGTGCGCAATTTATCGTGAGGCATCACTTTAATCCAGCCTTTTCTGCATGTTTTGTTGCAATGCAATACAGGAACCACGCGTGCCTGCCGCAGATCCGGCCTGCATGGATACACCGACCCAGTCAGCGGCAGAAAAAAAGGGAGCCCGCGTACGGGCTCCCCTGTCCTTCTTCATGCAGCGCGCACCGGCTCATAGCCGTGCAGATGGGCTTCACTGCTGGCCCGGCCCTGGCTGAGCGACCGCAGCGACGTGGTGTAGCCCACCAGCTGCGCAAGCGGCGCAAAACCGCTCACTTCCGCCCGGCCGTCCTGGTCGTCGATGCGGGCCACGCGCCCGTGGCGGCGATTGAGGTCGCCGACCACATCACCCACCGACGCCGACGGCGAATGCACCGTCACCGCCATCACCGGCTCCAGAAGCTGCGTGCCACCTTCTGCCAGCGCCGCCTTGACCGCTTCGGCACCGGCGCGGTGGAACGCCATCTCCGAAGAGTCCTTGGCATGGGTCTGTCCATCGACAAGGCTGACCTCGATACCGACGACCGGATGCCCCTGCGGGCCTTCCGACAGCGCGGCACGCACGCCTTTCTCGACCGCGGCAATGAAGCTGCGGGGAACCACACCGCCGACAATCCGGTCATTGAACACCACCTGGTCATCTTCGCGCGGCGATACGTCCAGCACCACGTGCGCGAACTGGCCCTGGCCACCGCTCTGCTTGACCACGCGCCCGACCACGCCGGCCACTGCACGCAGGGGCGTCTCCTGGTAGGCCACGCGCGGCGCACCCACCGCCACGTCCACCTTCCATTCGCTGCGCAGGCGCTCGACCATGACCTCCAGGTGCAGCTCGCCCATGCCCCAGACCAGGGTCTCCGCCGTCTCGCGGTCGGTCTCGACCCGGAACGAGGGATCTTCCTGGGCCAGGCTGGCCAGGCCCTGCGCCATCCGGATCAGGTCGGCCGCACGTGCAGGCTCCAGCCGCCAGGCCAGTACCGGCGCCTGTGCCTGGATGCTCTCCAGGCGCAGCGGCTGCGCACGGCCACTCAGCGTCTCGCCGCTGACCGCGTCCTTCCAGCCCAGTACCGCGACGATGTCACCGGCCACGGCCTGTTCGATGTCATGGGTCTGGTCGGCCTGCACCCGCACCAGCCGGCTGACGCGCCGCCCCTGTGGATGCTGCGAACTGGCTATGGCCTCGCCCACCTTCAAGGTTCCCGAGTACAGCCGCACGAAACTCAACGCGCCGTGCTGCTGGTGGGTGATCTTGAACAGCAGGCCGGCCAGCGGACCGTCCGGATCCGGAGGCAGCACCACGTCGCCGCTCTCGCCCTCAGCGGTCACGGCAGGACGGTCCAGCGGCGACGGAAGGTAGTCGACCACCGCGTCGAGCAGCGTTTCGATGCCTTTGTCCTTGAACGCAGCGCCGGCCAGCACGGGCACGCCCGCACCCGCCAGCGTCGCCCGTCGGATCGCCGCGCGCAGCGCCTCAGCATCGATCACGCGACCTTCCAGCCACGCATCGGCCAGCCTTTCGTCATGATCGGCCACGGCCTCGACCAGCGCCTCGCGCTGCGACTGCCACGCCGCGCGCATGGCGTCGTCCCAGGCGGTGATCGTGGCCACGCCATCGTCCTGCCAGTGCAGCACGCGCTCGTCGACCAGATCGACCCATCCGTTGAACGCGCTCTCGCTGCCCAGCGGTACGCCCAGTGCCCATGGGCGCGCCTGCAGCTTGTCCCGCAGCTGTTCCAGCACGCGCTCGAAGGAAGCGCCGACACGATCCATCTTGTTGACGAAAGCGATCAGCGGCACGCGATGGCGACGCGCCTGGCGCCACACCGTCTCGGACTGCGACTGCACGCCATCCACGGCCGAAAACACCGCTACGGCACCGTCGAGCACGCGCAGCGACCGCTCCACTTCAATGGCGAAGTCGATGTGGCCGGGGGTATCTATCAGGGTCAGCCTGTGCGGCGGCAGGTCGCGCGGCGCCCATTGCGCCTGCACGGCGGCAGCGCCGATGGTGATGCCACGCTCGCGCTCGATCGCCGAGAAATCGGTGGTCGCATTGCCGTCGTGCACTTCGCCGACGCGGTGGATCTCGCCGCTTTTCCAGAGCAGGCGTTCGGTCAGCGTGGTCTTGCCGGCGTCGATGTGGGCAATGATGCCGAGGTTGCGGCGGCGGGAAAGGACTTGGGTGTTCATGAAATGGGTTCCTGCAAAGCCAACTTCGGGGGCCGCGCACCCCGGTTGGCGACAGGGCGCGCGGCTAGCGTTCGGTCTCGGCGATCTGGTGCATGGCACGTTCTCCTTTGCAGTACTGGGTAGCGTCGGCTGGGCAGAGTCGACTGTCAGTCGACTCACAAGAAACAGAAACGAAAAGAGCGCCCCAGGGGGCGCTCTGTCGAAGGTCCATCGATGGCCGTATCAACGACCTCGGGGGGCTCCAGGCAGACACGCCCGCTCCGCGCTTGCGCGGGCCAGGGTGAAAAACTTCAGGAGCGGCATCCGGTTCATGGGCGCATTCTAGACCTGCCAATCCGGCGCGCAAGTGAATATTGCGCACATGAATGGAACGATGAAGCCGACAATGATCAGGGTCAGATCCCTTTGCCAGGGCAAAAGGATCTGACCCCTCCCCCCGTCAGCCCTTACTTGCAGCCATGCAGCCTGCGGGCCTCGGCCACCGTGGCGGGCTGCTCGTCCCCCAGTGATATCCAGCCCTTCAGGGACATCGCCGGATCCATGCGCGCCTGCTGCGGACCGCCATGGATCACCACCTCGGTCCAGCTGCCGACCGGCGCAAGTTCGGACAGGCGGGCCGCCTGGTCATCTTCGGTGCTGAAGGTGTCGTCCGTCGCTGCGGATGCTGCATTGTTCACGGTTGCGGTCTTGCGCGCGCGGATCCGCAGCGCGCCGTCGCCCATTCTCTGGGTGGCCACGTCATAGCGCTCCACGCCATAGGCCCAACTGCCCTCGCCCGCACGACGGGTCTCGCTGCCATCATCGGCGACCGCGACGCTCTCGCCGGCCAGCCCGGCCACGGCCGCGACCGATCCCTGCCCGGCCATCAGCGCCTGGTAGGCGATCATCTGCCGCTGCTCGGTGGTCAACGACCCGGCATCCACCTTGCCGGGCGGGATCTTCAGGTACACCGCCCGCTCGCACAGCGCCAGCACCTGTTGATCGTCCCAGCTGACCAGCATCTCGCCATTGGCGAAGCGCTGCGTCTTCATCACGGCCACCGGCGCGGTTGCGCCCCGCGAGTGCCGCGTTTCGATCGACGAGGCTCGTTCGGCCTCGTCCATCGGCGTCACCGGGGAGGTCGGCGCGGCGTTGGCGGTGCATGCGGAAACAACCATGGCGGCCACCAGTACACCGCACGAAACGGTACGGATCATTGCATCAGTCCATTGAAGAAAAACGAAGGCGCCATGATACCGATGGCGCGATGCAAAATCCGTTTCAGGTCACCACCACCAGCGGCACCCCGCGCCGCGGATGCTCCAGCACGACCACATCCTGCTGGTAGACCCGCTGCAGGTTGTGCTCGGTCAGCACCTGTTGCGGCGTGCCATCGGCCGCCACCTTGCCGTGCTCCAGCAGCACGATGCGGTCGGCATAGCCTGCGGCCAGGTTCAGGTCGTGCAGCACCACGATCACGCACGCCCCGGCCTTGGCACAGGAACGCACACTACGCAGCGTGCGTTCCTGATGACGCAGATCCAGCGCAGCCGTCGGCTCGTCCAGCAGCAGCAACGGCGTGCCCTGCGCCAGCACACGCGCGAAGGTGGTACGGGCGGATTCGCCACCGGACAACTGCTGCACCTCACGCAGGCGCAGCGCCTGGAGCTCGGCGGCATCAAGCGCCGCTTCAACCCGGGCATCGTCCGCGGTGGGATCGGGAGGATGCGGCAGGCGTCCCATCGCCACCACCTCTTCCACGCTGAAGGCGAAGCGCACGCCATGTTCCTGCGGCATCACCGCTCGCTCACGCGCCAGCGGCCCGGCCCTGTAAGCGGCCAGCGGCCTGCCCAGCAGGCTCACTTCCCCCGCATCGGCACGCAGGTCACCGGCCGCCACCGCCAGCAACGTGGACTTGCCCGCACCATTCGGCCCGACCAGGGCGGTGACGGTGCCTGGCGCGAATGCCAGTGAAATGCCATGCAGGATCTCGCGCTGCTGGCGGCGCACCACCACCTCGTGCAGCTTCAGCAGCACACTCATGGCGCGGCCTTGCGGCGCTGCTGCAGCACCAGCCAGAGGAAGAACGGTGCACCCAGCGCAGCCGAGAACAGGCCCAGCGGAATCTCCGCCGGCGGGTCGAGCGTGCGCGCCGCGGTGTCGGCCATCACGATCAGCAGCGCACCGAGCAGGCCGGACAACGGCAACAGCCAGCGATGCCCAGGGCCGACCAGCAGGCGCGCCACGTGCGGCACCACCAGGCCGACAAAACTGATCGAGCCGGCAAACGCCACGGCCGCACCCACCAGCAACGCACTGAACGCTACCAGGCGGCGGCGCGTGCGGGTGACGTCCAGCCCGAGGTGCTGCGCCTGGCGCTCGCCCAATGCCAGCATGTCCAGTGGCGTTGCCAGCTGCTGCAGTGCGAACACGCCGATCACGAACAGCGGCGCGACCGCCGCCACATCCGTCCAGTTGGCGCGTGCCAGCGAACCCATCTGCCAGAACACCAGTGACTGCAGTTCGCTTTCGCTGGCCACGTAAGTGAGGAAGCCGATCAGCGCCGAGCAGAACGCCGCCATCGCGATTCCGACCAGCAACAGCGTGGCGTTGCCGCTGCCCTTCCCGGGCCGGGCCAGCGCATAGGTCAGGCCGATCGCCAGCGCCCCCCCGACGAACGCGGCCACCGGCACCAGCCAGCCGGCCGCCCCGGCGGCACCTAGCACGATGGCCGCGACCGCGCCCAGCGCTGCGCCCTGGCTGACCCCGACGATGCCGGGATCGGCCAGCGGATTGCCGAACAGGCCCTGCAGGCTGGCACCGGCCATCGCCAGCGACGCGCCCACCATCGCGCCCAGCAGGGCACGCGGAATGCGCAACTGCCAGACAACGG
Organism: Stenotrophomonas maltophilia; assembly: GCF_001676385.1. Lineage (GTDB taxonomy): Bacteria > Pseudomonadota > Gammaproteobacteria > Xanthomonadales > Xanthomonadaceae > Stenotrophomonas > Stenotrophomonas maltophilia_J. The sequence goes on from NZ_LYVJ01000004.1 coordinate 184,960, forward strand.
CGAGGTCGCGGCTGCTCACCACCTGCGGATCGAGCAGGCCCAGCTTCACCGCCAACGCCTGCATGACCTCCAGCGGCGGCAGCCGCAGCGGGCCCACGGCGAACGAGGCCAGCACCGCCCCCGCCAGCGCCAGCACCACCACCATCAACATCGTCCGGCCGCGACGGCGGCGCCGATCCGCCGGACTCATGCCTTCGGCAACGCCGCCAGGGCCTTGGCCAGCGCCACCGCACCCGCACCGGAACCGACACTGGTGTACTTCAGCTGCACATCCGGCATCACCCAGACCCGGTTGGCCTGCCCGGCCGGCGTCTGCTTCAGCGTCGGGTACGACTTCCACAGGCCGTCGGCGCCGCCAAACAACTGCAGGTCATGCTCGGTCACCAGGATCACCTCCGGTGCCGCGGCAACCACGCCTTCATTGCTCAGCTGCGAGTAGTTCTTCACCCCCGCCTCGGTGCCGATGTTGATACCGCCGGCCAGTGCGATCAGCTGCGCCGACGCGCTGTCGGCACCTGCAACGGTCGGTGCGCCACCGGCGCCGGTCGCGGAAACATGGACCACGCGTGGTGCATGGCCCAGGCCCTTGCCAATCGCTGCAGCCTCGTCGAGCTGGCGCTGCACCTGTGCGGCAAGCGACTGCCCTGCCCCGGCCAGCCCCAATGCTGCGGCGACCTTGCGTACCTTGTCCGGCGCCGGCTGCAGGTCATCGATGACCACTGCTGGCTCGCCCACTTCGCGCAGCCTTTTCGCCAGCTCGGTGTGGCGGCGCAGGCTGTTGCCGAGGAACAGCGAGCCCTGCAGGCTCAGCACGCCCTCCACGCCGGTGGTGCGGTTGAACAGGAACCGGTGCGGCGCAGCCAGGCCGGCCGGGGTGGTGGTGTTGGTCGGCGCAGCGAATACCTGCCCGCCCAGGCCCAACGCCTCGATCACCGCGATCACGTCATCGCCACCGGCGATGATGCGGCGGGTATCGGCCACTTCGACGTCGGCGCCATCATCGGAATGCACCCGCGCCGGCAGCGCGGCCTTCTGGTCGTGCACGGCGGGTATCCCGGTGCCCGCAACGCGCTGCCAACCGGCCGGCAATGCGGCTTCCGCGGAAGCCGCTGTGGCGGAAGGTCCGGAAGCCTTGGTGGCATCGGAGGGAACCGGCGAGTCACCACAGGCGGCCAGCGCCAGCGACAGGGTCATCGGGAGCGCGCACAGGCGCAGACGGGACGCGATGTTCATGGACGTTTTCCTTGCAGGCAGTGCGACGCGTCTCGCACGTCGTGTGCCCTGCTGTTTCGGGGTGGGGGGCGTGCTTCGGGCCTCGGCGCTACGCGACGTGTCCGGGGTCGCACGACGATGGATGCGACCTCATTCGATCGCGCTGCCCGCGCTGCGGTCGGTAACGCCGTAGAGCTCATGCAGCGCAGCGTGGAACGATGCCGGCAGCATCGGACCATGGCCGAGGCCGGGGAACTCGCGGTACCGCACGCTCAGCCCTGGCACTCTCGCCAGCCGTTCGGACAGCTGCATTGCTGCATCCGGCGTGGCACCACCGATGCGGCGCAGGTGCGCGACCACGCGCGGGTTGCTCATGTCACGCGCGCCGCGGTCACCGACACGCTCCGCGCCGCCCAGCATCAGCCACACGTTTGCCGGCTGGCCATGCACGTTCTGCACGAACTGCTGTTCCGCATCGCCCAGTGCTGCCCCCTGGCTCCACCACAGCGACGGACTCGCCGCCAGGTAGGACTGGAACGCTGCCGGGCGGGTGTAGAGCGCGTTTAGCACGAACAGGCCACCAAGCGAGTGGCCCCACAACGCCTGTTGCTGCGTATCGATGCGAGCGCGACGCTCGACTTCCGGCTTGATGCGGCGCTCGATCATGTCGAGGAACGCTGCGGCGCCACCACCGACCGCCCGGGTGCTGCCGCTCTCGTCATCGGAACGATCGATCCACGCAGTGTAGTCGCGGGTACGCGCCTCCGAATCGATCCGCAGGTCGTTGTCGTAGCCGATCAGCACCAGCACCGGCGGCGCCTTGCGCGCGGCCAGTTCGGCCAGCAGCGGCTGGTCCAGCACCATCGCCACCGCGTTGCCGTCCAGCGCATACAGCACCGGCAAGGGCATCGGCCCGGCCTGGGCCGGAATCGCGACGTTCACCCGCCAGCGGCGTTGCCGATCCGGGCTGTCCACCACGAAATGCTCGAATCGATAGCTGGCCGCAGGCTCATCGAGCACGGTATGGCCGATCTTCTGCAGCGGATTGCGCTGCTGCGCATGGGCATACGGAGTGGCCAGCAACAAACCCATCATCAAGGCGACCAGGCCGTGGACCAGCGGGCCACGGTACGAAGGCGGAATGGAATGCTTCATCAGCGGGGCAGGCGCGGCCGCAAGGGCCACCTGTACACAAGGGACCGCAGTCTAACTCAAACGCGAATGATTATCACATCGATCATGGATGTCACGCTGCACATCACCGCCACACCTGGCCGGATGCGCATGCCATGGCAATCTCCTATTTTGCCGCCCGACGGGGCATTGGATCGCCCCGGTTCCGACGCACCCGCAGACGGCGGCCATCCAGCCGTAGTCCGGGGTGTGTTCCTCTGCGCCATGACCGCCCTGGGATTGGATCCCATGATTGTGAGAACACCTTGAAGCACACCGCACTGATCACCCTCGCCCTCGGCCTGCTCGCACCGTTGGCCGCCCACGCCGCACAGGATCTGCCGACGCTTTACCAGGCATTTGAAGAGGCCGGCAACTCGTCGCTGGGCATGGAAGAGCTCAACCAGACCGTGACATTCACCGCCGTGGCGCTGGGCGTTTCCAGCAATCTCGCGGGCGAACCGCTGGTCGAGGCCGGCGACGACCAGGGCAATGTCATGGCCCGCCTCACGTCCTCCGACGACCAGCAGGCGGCCAAGCTGGGCGCGCTGGAAGAAGGCGCGAGCTTCACCGCCAGTTGCACGCTGCAGTTCAGTTCGGGCACGGACTACCTGTCCTTCGGCGACTGCACCCTGAAATAACGACGAAGCCGGCTGGCCGCCGGCTTCATTTACCTGCCCTGTAGAGTCGAGCCACGCTCGGCTGCTGCTTCTGGAGGTGCTGATGGCCCGGTCCAGAGCGAAGTCGAGCATGGCTCGACTCTACATAAGCTGGGTCAGCGGCCTTTTGCCGCCCGCGCTGCTTCGCGCTCGGCGCGCAGCCGGTCCAGCTTTTCCTTCAGCTTGATCTCCAGGCCGCGCGGCACCGGGTAGTAGTACACCCGTTCGCCCATCGCATCCGGGAAGCCAGTCTGGTCCAGCGCGATGCCACCTTCGGCATCGTGGTCGTACTGATACTCGGCGCCGTAGCCCAGCTCCTTCATCAGCTTGGTCGGCGCATTGCGCAGGTGCAGCGGCACCTCTTCGGTACCGCTCTGGCGCACATCGGCCTTGGCCTGGTTGAAGGCCGCGTAGCCGGCATTGGACTTGGCGGTACTGGCCAGGTACAGCACCAGCTGCGCGAAGGCGAGCTCCCCCTCCGGACTGCCCAGCCGCTCATAGATGTCCCACGCTTCCAGCGCCATGCTCTGGGCACGCGGATCGGCCAGGCCGATATCCTCGATGGCCATGCGGGTCAGGCGGCGCGCCAGATAGGACGGATCGCAGCCGCCATCGAGCATGCGGGTCAGCCAGTACAGCGCGGCATCCGGGTTGGAGCTGCGTACGGACTTATGCAGCGCCGAGATCTGGTCGTAGAACTGCTCGCCGCCCTTGTCGAAGCGACGGGTACGATCGGCCAGTACCTGGGTCAGGGTCTGCGGGGTGATGCGACCGCCCTCCCCGCCCGCCAGTTCGGCGGCAATCTCCAGCAGGGTCAGCGCACGGCGCACGTCACCGTCGGCGGCAGTGGCGATCTCCAGCAACAGCTCGGGGGCGACCTCGATGCCTTCTGCGCCAAGGCCGCGCTCGCGATCCCCCAGCGCACGTTCCAGCGCCTCGACGATATCGGTCGGCGACACCGCTTCCAGCACATGCACGCGGCAGCGCGACAGCAGCGCCGAGTTCAGCTCGAACGACGGGTTCTCGGTGGTGGCGCCGACGAAGAGGATGGTGCCGCGCTCGATATGCGGCAGGAAGGCATCCTGCTGTGCCTTGTTGAAACGGTGCACCTCGTCCACGAACAGCACGGTGCGGCGGCCCTCGGCGAAGCGCTGCGCGGCCTCGGCCAGCACCTGACGCACTTCCGGCAGGCCGGACAGCACGGCGGAGATGGCGCGGAATTCGGCGTCGGAATACTCGGCCAGCAGCAGCGACAGCGTGGTCTTGCCACAGCCCGGAGGACCCCACAGGATCATCGAGTGCACGCGACCGGATTCGACCGCGCGGCGCAGCGCGCTGTCCGGCGCCAGCAGGCGCTTCTGCCCGACCATTTCGTCGAGGGTGCGCGGGCGCATGCGCTCGGCCAGCGGGCGCAGGTGTTCCCGATCGACGCTCAGCAGATCGGGGCCGGGGAAGGAAGTGGAGCGATGTCTTGGCACACGCGCATTGTACCGCGAGAGCATGCCAACCAAGGTTGGCACCCACCAGCGCCGAGCCGGGACCGGTAGTACCGGCCGCTGGCCGGCACTACCGATCCGCCATCAATTACCGATGACGTCGGTGCCCCGGGGCGGGGTGAAGCTGAAGGTGCCGGCGGCGAAGCCCGGGTTGCGCTTCCAGCCGCTGAAGCTGATCACGGTGCGCTGGCCGACGGCGTCGGTGATTTCCATCTTCGCCAGGCCCTGGGCGTTGAAGCCCAGCGCGGCGTACTGGAAGCTGGCTTCGGTATCGCGCTTGGGCGACAGCGAAAGCCACTGCAGGCCCTCGCGCGGTGCGGCCTCCTCGCTGAGGTCGTACTGCTGCTCCAGCAGTGCGGGGTTGATCAGCGCGGTCAGCGGGCTGTTCTGCTCTTCCTTGCCCTGTTCGCGCACGGTGGCCTGCTCCAGGTCCGGTTCGTACATCCACACCTTCCTGCCATCGGCCACGATCAGCTGCTCGTGCGGACGCACGTATTCCCAGCGGAACAGGCGCGGCGCCGACAGCGCCACGCGCCCGCTGGTCGATTCCTTCACCTTGCCGCGGTTGTCGAACACCTGCTGGCTGAACTGGCCGTCCAGGCCCCTCAGGCCACTGGTGAAGCTCTTCAGGTCGTCGCGGGCACCAGCCCAGGCGCTGCCGGCGACGGCGCACGCCATGGCCAGGGTGGTGGTGGCAAGGAAACGGCGGTAGCGGAAGTTCATGCGGGAATCCTGTGGGCGCGGACGCCAGGAAAGATGGTGGCCAGTGTGCCCGGAGAAACATGAATGGGCGATCAGGGCGACATTATGCCGCCGCGCACGTGTATCGGCGATTCAGCCAGCGGATGCCGGCCGCCGCCTGCACAGCATCTGCCGACGGAAGCCCGCCGCAGCGGCCCTGCCGATGCCGGCATCCACGCGCTTGTTACTCGGGGTGCATGCACCGGTTGCGCCGCCTACTTCGGCGGCGGCGGCGCCAGCACCGTGCGGTCGCCATTGTGCTCGGGCGCACTGACCACGCCGGCCGCTTCCATGGCCTCGATCAATCGCGCCGCGCGGTTGTAGCCGATCTTGAGCCGGCGCTGCACGCCGGAGATCGAGGCGCGACGGGTCTCGGTGACCACCCGCAGCGCCTCGTCATACAACGGGTCGGACTCATCGCCGGACGAGCTGTTCTCGGGCAGGCCGGTGGCGCCGACGACCACGCCGTCACCCATGGTCTGCACTTCGTCCAGCACGCCGTCGATATAGTCGGCCGGGCCCATCGCCTTGAGATGCTCGACCACGCGATGCACTTCGTCATCGGACACGAACGCGCCGTGCACGCGTTCGGGCAGCGCGGTGCCGGGCGGCAGGTACAGCATGTCGCCGTGGCCCAGCAGGGTTTCCGCGCCGGACTGGTCGAGGATGGTGCGCGAGTCGATCTTGGAGCTGACCTGGAAGGCGATGCGGGTCGGAATGTTGGCCTTGATCAGGCCGGTGATCACGTCCACCGACGGGCGCTGGGTGGCCAGGATCAGGTGGATGCCGGCCGCACGCGCCTTCTGTGCCAGGCGTGCGATCAGCTCTTCGACCTTCTTGCCGACGATCATCATCATGTCGGCGAATTCGTCGATGAAGATGACGATGAACGGCAGCGTCTCCAGCGGGCGCGGTGCCTCGCCCAGCTCGGGATTGGGCTTGAACAGCGGGTCCATCAACGGCTGGCCCGCATCCTGGGCATCCTTCACCTTCTTGTTGAAGCCCGCCAGGTTGCGCACGCCAACCGCGCTCATCAGCTTGTAGCGGCGCTCCATTTCGGCCACGCACCAGCGCAGGCCGTTGGCGGCCTCCTTCATGTCGGTGACCACGGGTGCCAGCAGGTGCGGGATACCCTGGTAGACGCTCAGTTCGAGCATCTTCGGGTCGATCATCAGCATCCGCAGGTCTTTCGGCGAGGCCTTGTACAACAGGCTCAGCACCATGGCGTTGACCGCCACCGACTTGCCCGAACCAGTGGTACCGGCCACCAGCAGGTGCGGCATGCGCGCCAGGTCGGCCACGGTCGGGCGCCCTGCGATGTCCTTGCCCAGCGCCAGCGTCAGCACGCTGGACGCCTTGTCATACTCCTTCGAGCGCAGCAACTCGGAGAGGAAGATCATCTCGCGGGTGACGTTGGGGATTTCCAGGCCGATCACCGACTTGCCCGGAATGACATCGACCACGCGCACCGACTTCACCGACAGGCCGCGGGCGATGTCCTTGTCCAGCGAGCTGATCTGGCTGACCTTGATGCCCGGCGCCGGCTCGATCTCGAAACGGGTGATGACCGGGCCCGGATAGGCCCCCACCACCTGCGCGTCAATGCGGAAATCCTTCAGCTTGAACTCGATCTGCCGTGACAGGGTCTCCAGCGTTTCCTCGTCATAGCCCTTCGGCTGCGGCTTGGGATCATCCAGCAGGGCCAAGGGCGGCAGATCCGAGCCGTCGCCATTGACGCCGCGGAACATCGGAATCTGGTTGTCGCGTTTGGCCCGATCGCTCTTCTCGATCACGGGTTCCGGACGCGGCTCGATCTTCACCGGTTCGCGCTTGGCCCGCACCTCGGCATCGGCCTTGCGCACTTCCTGGCGCTCCTCGCGCATCACCCGGCTCTGCTTCCACTCGGTGACTTCTTCCTTCTTGCGTTCCAGCAGGGGGGCCAGCGCCATCACGCCACGGCCGATCCTCTCCATCACCAGGAACCAGGACAGGCCGGTGGCCAGCGTGATCGACGCCAGCAGCAGCACCAGCACGAACAGGTTGGCCCCCAGCGCGCCGAAGCCCACCGTCAGCGAGTTGCCCACCAGCTTGCCGAGGATGCCGCCGGCACTGGCGACATCGCCACTGAACAGGCGCACGTGCAGGAAGCCGGTGCCGGCGATCAGGAAGCCGACCAGGCCTACCAGGCGCAGCGCCGGGTCCAGGTCGTTCTCGCCCTTGCTCTCGCGCTTGAGGCCGAACATCGCGATCCACGCCAGCGCGCCCAGCACCACCGGCAGCAGGAAGGCCACGTAGCCGAACAGCTGCAGCAGCACGTCGGCGATCCAGGCACCTGCACGCCCGCCCAGGTTGTGCACCGGCGCGACCACGCTGCCGGTATGCGACCAGCCGGGATCGGTCGCGGAATACGTGAACAGGCTGGCCGTCAGGTACAGCAGGGCCGGGGCGATGGCGATCAGGCCCAGGTCGCGCCAGAGGCGCTGGCGGCGGGGATTGTCGGTCGCCGCCGCCGCGGCCGTGCGACGTGACGCCTTGCTGTCGTCGGACTTGGAGCGTTCGGGGACCTGCTTCGCCACCTTAGACCATACCTTTGGAATGCGCTGTTAGTGATTGATAATAAACGAGACGGCGTCAGTTTTCAGTTATGCCTCATTCGGCGGGGCGTCCAGGGTGCCGGAACCATCGCTGGACGACGGCGTTCCGTTCATCGGCTTGAATCGCCCTGCCCCAGCCGCCACTCTATGACCTGCCGAGGATGCTGCGCAAACTTCGCCAGCGCCTTGTCCCATCTACCTTTTCGCGAGTCTACATGAGCACCAGCCTGCCCTCCCGCCACCAGCGCCTCGTCATCCTCGGTTCCGGACCGGCCGGCTGGACCGCCGCCGTCTACGCCGCCCGCGCCAACCTGAAGCCGGTGGTCATCACCGGCCTGCAGCAGGGCGGCCAGCTGATGACCACCACCGAGGTGGACAACTGGCCGGGCGACGCCCACGGCCTGATGGGCCCGGACCTGATGGCGCGCATGCAGGCCCACGCCGAGCGCTTCGAGACCGAGGTCATCTTCGACCATATCCATACGGCCGATCTGTCGCAGCGCCCGTTCAAGCTGATCGGCGACAGCCACGAATACACCTGCGACGCGCTGATCATCGCCACCGGCGCCACCGCCAAGTACCTGGGCATCCCCACCGAAGAGACCTTCAAGGGCCGCGGCGTCTCCGCCTGCGCGACCTGTGACGGCTTCTTCTACCGTGACCAGGACGTGGTCGTGGTCGGCGGCGGCAACACCGCCGTGGAAGAAGCCCTGTACCTGTCCAACATTGCCCGCAAGGTCTACCTGGTCCACCGCCGCGACACCCTGAAGGCGGAAAAGATCATGCAGGACAAGCTGTTCAAGAAGGTGGCCGAAGGCAGGATCGAGACCGTCTGGCACCATCAGGTGGAGGAAGTGCTGGGCAACGACGCCGGCGTGACCGGCGTGCGCGTGAAGTCCACCCTGGACGGCAGCACCCGCGACATCGACGCCCACGGCTTCTTCGTGGCCATCGGCCACCATCCGAACACCACCCTGTTCGACGGCCAGCTGGCGATGAACAACGGCTATCTGGAAATCCGTTCGGGCCTGGGCGGCAACGCCACCCAGACCTCGGTGGAAGGCGTGTTCGCCGCCGGCGACGTGGCCGACCAGCATTACCGCCAAGCGATCACCTCGGCCGGCTTCGGCTGCATGGCGGCATTGGACGCCGAGCGCTACCTGGATGCGCAGGGCAAGGCCAGCTGAGAGGCGAACCCGTTTCTGTAGCGTCGAGCCATGCTCGACCCAGGCAAAAGGCCGACGCCAATGCGTCGGCCTTTCTGTTTCATCTGCCCTATCCTTTCCCCATGCCCTCCCCCTGCTTCCTCGACGCTCTGCAGTCCATTCCCGCCACTGACTGGGATGCCCTGCACGACGGCCAGAACCCGTTCGTCAGCCACGCCTTCCTCTCGGGCCTGGAACAGCACGGCTGCCTGCGCGAGGACTGGGGTTGGCAACCCCGGCATTTCACACTATGGGAAGGGAGCACCCTGATCGGCGCCATTCCGGGTTACCTGAAGACCAACTCGCACGGCGAGTTCGTGTTCGACCACGCCTGGGCCAATGCCTATGCCCGCCATGGCCGCGACTACTACCCGAAGTGGCTGGGTGCGGTGCCGTACTCGCCGGTCACCGGGCCGCGCCTGCTGGCCCGTCACGATTCAGAGCGCGCAACGTTGCTGTCGGCGTTGCGTGCTGCGCTGCCGGCGCTGGACGTATCGTCGGCCCATATCAACTTCCACGGTGCCACGGAGGAGGCGCTGTTCGGCGATGACTGGCTGCTGCGCGAGGATGTGCAGTTCCAGTGGCAGAACCCCGGTGACTGGGCAACGTTCGAGCAGTTCCTAGGCGCGATGGACCACAAGCACCGCAAGAACATCCGCCAGGAACGGGCCAAGGTCGCCCGCCAGGGCATCACCTTCCGCGTGGTGCACGGCGACGACGCCAGCCGCGCCGACCTGCAGGCGATGTACCGCTTCTACCTGCAGACCTTCCTCGAATACGGCAATGCCCCGGCGCTGACCGAGGCCTTCCTGCGCCATCTGGCCATTTCATTGGGCCGTGGACTGGTGCTGTTCCTGGCCGAGCAGGAGGGCCAGCCGATTGCCGGCGCACTTTGCCTGCGCGGTGGCAACACCCTGTACGGCCGCTACTGGGGCGGCGCTACCCTGCCCGGCCTGCACTTCGAGGCCTGCTATTACCAGGGCATCGAGTACTGCCTGCGCGAAGGGCTCACCCGTTTCGAGCCCGGCGCGCAGGGCGAACACAAGCTGGCTCGTGGTTTCCTGCCAACCCTGGTGCGTAGCCGGCACTGGGTGGCCGACGCGGACTTCGCCGAGGCGCTGCAGGACTGGTGCCGGCAGGAGCGGCGCGATGTACGGCGTTACCAGCAGGAGCTGCAGGGGCATGGGCCGTTCCGCGCCGGACCGTAGCGCCGGGCACGGTCCACCCGGAGGTGCCCGCGGGCCGTGCCAACAAGGTTGGCCCCTGCCAGAACGATGGCGAGGACGCCGCGCTCAGGTGCATTGCCAGAAGTGGGCGCTGACCCGGCATCCTGCGCACCAGAACGTATAGAGCATGCCGCCGCTGCCCCACAACAACGTGCCTTCGGCCTTGGTCGGCAGCGTCGAATCCAGCTGCATCACGAACGGCATTTCTTCGCCGCAGTCGATGCACGCCGGATACCAGGCACCCTGCACCCAACTCGGTGCACCACCCACGCGCGACAGGTTCTGCCGATGGTTGGACTGGCCCCAGTCCTGCTGCCGCCAGCGCGTGCAGTCCATAGCGGCCAGGCCCACGTCGGACGGCAGCAGGTCACCGCTGTCGGTAGGCGTGGCAGGCACCTGCAGATACTGGCCAGGGTGGCAGCTGGGCAGGCCAGCGGCATCGTGGCGATAGAAGCGCACGGGCGGATCTTCCCAGCCGCAGCAGTCCAGGCACAGGCCGAGTGTGATTCCGCCCACCGCGCCCGGCTGCAGCGCGGCGGCGTCAGTCTGCAGCAGCCGTTGCAGCGGCGCATGGCAGCTGCCACACAGCGCCTCCAGCAGTCCGCCCATGCGCCCCGCGTGATGCACCTGCCCGCCATTCCAGGTGGGGTGCAGGCGCCAGATGCGCTGCCGCCAACCGGGCGCGTCGGCCAGTTGCGCACGATGCTGCTCACGGCCGAAACGGACGTGTAGTGGACGTTCACCGTGCAGGCGGCGCGGCTGCGGGCCGTCGGCAACGCCGGCCCAGTGCGCCCAGACCCCAGCGTCCCGTTGCCCCCAATCGGCGAGGTACCCCCGGGCGACCGGGTAGGTCCTGGGCTGGGCGGCGAGCAGCAGCGCCTCCGCCCTCGCCATCTCGCGATCATCGTCGGCCTCGGCCAGCGCCTGTGCCCAGCGCTCGGCCAATGCAGGCGGCAGCGCCTGCCACACCTGCGTGGCCAGCCGCACCTTGCCCTCACAGGCCATCGCCAGCAGTGCGTTCCAATCGTCCTGCAGCACCTGCGGCGCCTGGTAGCTGGCGAACTCCAGCACGCTGGCCAGCAACTCTCCGCGCTCGCCGTCCCGGTAGCGGCGCCACGCGTCTGCGCACAGCGGCGGCACGCTGTCGTCCGGCAACAGATCCAGCGCCATGTCGAGCAAGGCCGAACCGGGGGAGCGCCGCACCAGCGCCTGCCGCATCAGCTCGCCCAGCTGCTGCGGCGCTTCACTGGCCAGCGCCAGCAGCATGCCCTGGCTGTCGGTGCGCGTGCGTGGGCTGTCGTGCACATCAAGGATGGCAACGATCGGGTCGCTCATGCGGGCACTCCCTGCCAAGGAGACGTGATGGTGCCAGACATCAGCCATCGGCAGCACGCCTACAATGCGCAGCATGACCCGCCAGCTGCCCTGGCGCCTGGCCGACGCGCCGGACGCGCCCTTCCCTCCGGCCGAGACCGCCTTGCGCCAACCCGACGGCCTGCTCGCGGTGGGTGGCGACCTGCACCCTGTACGCTTGCTCAACGCGTACGCCGGCGGCATCTTCCCGTGGTTCAGTGACGGCGAGCCGATCCTGTGGTGGTCGCCGGACCCGCGCATGGTGTTCCGTACCGACGGCGTGCACCTGTCCAGCCGCTTCCGGCGCCAGCTGCGCGGCAGCGACTGGGAGGTCACCGCCGATACCGCCTTCCGCCAGGTGATGCGTGCCTGCGCGACGGCGCCGCGCCCCGGCCAGGACGGCACCTGGATCAGCCCTGCCATGATCGAGGCCTACAGCCAGCTGCACGACCTCGGCTTTGCCCATTCCGTGGAGGTCTGGGATCGGCAGACCCTGGTCGGCGGCATCTACGGGGTGGCGATCGGCACCGTGTTCTTCGGCGAGAGCATGTTCAGCGGCGCCAGTGGCGGCTCCAAGATCGCGCTGGCTGCACTGGCGGCTACCCTGCGTGGCTGGGGCTGGCAACTGATCGATGCTCAGGTGGAAAACCCGCACCTGCTGCGGATGGGTGCTGAGCATCTGCCACGCGCAGCGTTTCTCGACCACGTGCGCCAGGCGGTACGCCGCGATGGCCGCGTGGGGCCCTGGACCCGGGCAGTGGGCCGCCTGCCGGCACGGCGCCTGGCCGGGGGTTAACACAAACTTTGCAAGCGGCGCCGGTCGCGCGTAAAATACTGCGCCTTAGGCCCAGCGTGGCCGTTTTCTGAACCGCACAGGACTACATGTCGAAAGACGATTCCATCGAGTTCGAGGGCACCGTCAGCGAGACGCTGCCGAACACGACTTTCCGCGTCCGCCTGGAAAATGGGCACGAGATCATCGCCCACATTTCCGGCCGCATGCGCAAGAACTACATCCGCATCCTCACCGGTGACCGGGTCAAGGTTGAAATGACCCCGTACGACCTGACCAAGGGTCGTATCACCTACCGCATGAAGTAAGCGGCCGGCGCATCGCGCCACTTCGACAAGGCCGGCCTTGGCGGCTGGCCTTTTGTCATGCCTGGAATCCAGCGATGGCGGAGGCCATCGTTGGCCGGACTCCCCGGCGCGCGCGGCAAGGCTCCCGGCCCCCGGCCGATGGCGGATCAAGCCGGGCGGCGGGGCCACGCCCGGGAAAGAGGCCCAGCCGTACCGACGGCAGCGCTGTACATGGCAAGGGCGGCCGAAGCGGCCCCTGTCATTTCAGGCCTGCCGAGCCGGGCCCAGGGTCAGCTCATTCCACCGTGACCGGCAGCAGGCGCTCCGGCTCGGCCTGGGTCTCGACCACCAGCTCGTCGTCGCGGACGTCGATGCTGACCTTGCCGCCGTTGACCAGCTTGCCGAACAGCAGTTCGTCGGCCAGCGGACGCTTGATCTTGTCCTGGATGACGCGCGCCATCGGGCGGGCACCCATCAGCGGATCGAAACCATGGTGCGCCAGCCAGTCGCGGGCCGTCGGGGTGGCCGACAGGCTCACATGCTTCTCCTGCAGGCGCATCTCCAGTTCGATCAGGAACTTGTCGACCACGCGCAGGATGTGCTCGAAGCCCAGCGCCTGGAACTGCACCACTGCGTCGAGGCGGTTGCGGAATTCCGGGGTGAAGCTGCGGCGGATGGTCTCCATCGCATCGGTGGCATGGTCCTGCCTGGTGAAGCCGATCGAACGCCGGGAGGCCTGTGCCGCGCCGGCATTGGTGGTCATCACCAGCACCACGTTCTTGAAGTTGGCTTCGCGACCGTTGGTATCGGTCAGCACGCCCCGGTCCATCACCTGCAGCAGGATGTTGAAGATATCCGGGTGCGCCTTTTCGATCTCGTCCAGCAGCAGCACGCAGTGCGGCGTCTTGACGATCTTCTCGGTCAGCAGGCCACCCTGGTCGAAGCCGACGTAGCCCGGAGGGGCACCGATCAGGCGGCTGATCGAATGCGGTTCCATGTACTCGGACATGTCGAAACGCACCAGCTCGATGCCCAGCTGCAGCGCCAGCTGCTTGGTCACCTCGGTCTTGCCGACACCGGTCGGGCCGGCGAACAGGAAGTTGCCGATCGGTTTCTCGGGGTTGCCCAGGCCCGAGCGGGCCAGCTTGATCGCCGAGGACAGCGTCTCGATGGCCGGATCCTGGCCGAAGATCACCATCTTCAGGTTGCGCTCCAGGTGCTGCAGCACGTCCTTGTCGGTCGCGCTGACCTGCTTGGTCGGGATGCGCGCCATCTTGGCCACGATCGCCTCCACTTCCTCGACGTCGATCAGTTCCTTGCGCTGGTCGTCCGGCAGCAGGCGCTGGCGGGCCCCGGCCTCGTCGATCACGTCGATGGCCTTGTCCGGCAGCAGGCGGTCGCCGATGTGCTTGACCGAGAGGTCGACCGCAGCCTGCAACGCCTCGTCGGAATAGGTCACGCCGTGGTGCAGTTCGTACTTGGACTTCAAGCCCTGCAGGATCTCGTAAGTCTCGCCGACGGTCGGTTCGACGATGTCGATTTTCTGGAAGCGGCGGGCCAGCGCCCGGTCCTTCTCGAAAATACCGCGGTATTCCTGGAACGTGGTCGAGCCGATGCAGCGCAGCTCGCCGGAGGCCAGCGCCGGCTTGATCAGGTTGGAAGCGTCCATGGTGCCGCCCGAGGCTGAACCGGCACCGATGATGGTATGGATCTCGTCGATGAACAGCACCGCGTTGGGGACCTTCTTCAACGCGGTCAGCACGCTCTTAAGGCGCTTTTCGAAGTCGCCCCGATACTTGGTGCCGGCCACCAGCGCGCCCAGGTCGAGCGAAAAGATCACCGCGTCGGCCAGCACCTCAGGCACCGAGCCTTCGATGATGCGCCGGGCCAGCCCCTCTGCGATGGCCGTCTTGCCCACCCCGGCTTCACCGACGTACAGCGGGTTGTTCTTGCGGCGGCGGCACAGGACCTGGATGGTGCGTTCGATCTCGTCGGCACGGCCGACCAGCGGATCGATGCGTCCCGCCCGGGCCTGTTCGTTGAGGTTGCTGGCAAACTCGGTGAGGGCATCCCCCTTCGGTTCGCCCTCCCCCGCCTCGGCACGGCCTTCACCGTCGGGGGAAGAAGAGGGCTGCTCGCCTTCCTCGCCCAGCTTGGCGATGCCGTGGGACAGGTAATTGACCACGTCCAGCCGGGTGACGTCCTGCTGGTTGAGGTAATAGACAGCGTGCGAGTCCTTCTCGCCGAAGATGGCGACCAGCACGTTGGCGCCGGTGACCTCCTTCTTGCCGGAGGACTGCACGTGGTACACGGCTCGCTGCAGCACGCGCTGGAACCCCAGTGTCGGCTGCGTGTCACGATCGTCATCCTCGGCCAGGCGCGAGACGGAGGCCTCGATGGCCTGCTCCAGCTCCTGGCGCAGGCGCTCGGCGTCGGCACCGCAGGCCTTCAGGACCGCCTGGGCGGACGGGTTGTCGAGCAGTGCCAGCAGCAGGTGTTCGACCGTCATGAACTCATGCCGGGCCTCACGGGCGCGCTTGTAGCACTGGCCGATGGTGTGTTCGAGGTCTTTGCTGAACATGGATTACTCCGGCGGCAGATGGAGACAATATGCGGCCTGACTACGCGATTTCCATCACCCTAGCGGATTGCTGCGTTCAGATGGCGTTAGCAGTCGGGATCGCTTGATCTTCATTCACTCCAGGTCCTACCCGCCACCATGAGCGAACCCTACCTGAGCCGCTGGCGATTGCGGCGTGACGGTGACGCCGTCCAAACGCCCCACGCCCGGCTCTGGCCGGTGCTGACCGCCGCCGGCGAGGCAGCAATGCTCAAGGTCAGCAGCGAACCCGAGGAGCAGCACAGCCACCGCCTGCTGCGCTGGTGGGATGGCGATGGCGCGGCCCGCCTGCTGGCCCACGAAGGCCCGGCGATCCTGATCGAACGGGCCCATGGCGACTCGCTGCGCCGCCACGCCATCGCTGGCGCGGACGATGCCTGCACCACGATCCTGTGCCAGGTCCTGCAGCGGCTGCATCGGCCTCGGCGTGACCCGCCCAGCGACCTGGTCCGCCTGCACACATGGTTCGCCGACCTGCTGCTGCCAAGGGCGCCGCTGCCGCCACTGCTGGAACAGTGCAGGTCACTGGCCGGGACCCTGCTGCAGGAGGAACACGAGATCCGGCCACTGCACGGCGATCTTCATCACGACAATGTGCTGGACTTCGGGGCACGGGGTTGGCTGGCCATCGATCCGAAGCGGCTGCTCGGCGACCGGGTATTCGATTACACGACGCTGTTCAGCAATCCCGACCTGTGTGGCCCCGGCATCCACGTGGCGACCCGGCCGGAGCGGTTTGCCGCGCGCGTAGAACAGGTGACCTCGCTGGCCGGCATCGAGCGCACCCGCCTGCTGCGTTGGGTCGCTGCCAGCGCAGGGTTGTCGGCGGTGTGGTTCCGCGATGATGGCGACCCAGCGGATGTGGACGAATCGGTCGCGAGGATGGCGTTGCAGGCGCTGGCTGAAGCGTGATCCAGCTGTAGAGCCGAGCCCACGCTCGGCTGCTCTGACAGCGATCTGGATGCCTGCACGAACAGCAGCCGGGCATGGGCTCGGCTCTACAAATGACCGATCAGGCCTTTTCCATCGTGCACAGCAGCGGGTGCTGGTTCATCCGCGAGTATTCGTTGACCTGGGCAACCTTGGTCTCGGCGACCTCGCGGGTGAACACCCCGCAGACACCCCGGCCGCGGGTATGCACGTGCAGCATCACCTGCGTGGCCTTGTCCAGGTCCATGCTGAAGAACTGCTGCAGCACATCCACCACGAAATCCATCGGGGTGTAGTCGTCGTTGAGCAGCATCACCTGGTAGAACGGCGGCGGCGCCACTTCCGGGCGCGCAGGTTCCACGGCAATACCGTGCTCGTGATGGGATTCGGGAGAGGACTCATGGGGCATCCACCCATTATAGAGTCTAGCGCCGGCCTGCGCCGGCCCGCGGTGGATTGGACGCCGCGCACGCCCGCCGTCACAATTACGCCTTCCTTCAACCACCCACGTTTCACAGGATCTTCATGAAAAGGACCCTTCCCTCCGCCCTGCTGATCGCTCTGGCCGCCTCCGGTTCCGCAGCCGCCGCGACGGATGCCGACAAGTCCGTGGCCCGCCACCTGGACAAGCTCGGTTATACCTACGAGGTCGACGAGGACGGCGACTACCGCATGGTGTTCGACGTTGAAGACGATCGCACCCAGATGGTCTACGTACGCTCGGCGGTGGAGGATTTCGGCACCCACAACATCCGCGAGATCTGGTCCCCGGGCTACAGCACCAAGAGCAAGCAGTTCCCGGTGGCGGTGGCCAACCGCCTGCTGGAGGATTCCCAGGATGCGAAGATGGGGGGATGGGTCAAGCAGGACACCACCGCCATGTTCGTGGTGAAAATCGACGCCGACGCGACCCCGGAGCAGCTCAGCGACGCCATTGATGCGGCCATCCGCACCGCCGATGCGATGGAGCTGGAACTGACCAAGAAGGACGAATTCTGAATTGAACGCCACGCCGGACCTGCGCTGGGCACCGCACGCTACCGTCGCCACCGTGGTGGTCGACGGCGGCCGCCTGCTGCTGGTGGAAGAGACCATCGATGGCCGCCAGGTGCTGAATCAGCCGGCGGGCCACCTCGAGCCGGGCGAGAGCCTGGCCGAGGCCGCGCTGCGCGAGACCCGCGAGGAAACCGGCTGGACGGTACAGCTGACCCATTTCATCGGCTGCTACCAGTGGACCGCAGGTGACGGCACCCCCTTCCTGCGCTTCTGCTACGCCGCGCGGCCGGTCTCGCACGACCCGGCGCAGCCGCTGGATACCGGCATCGACCGTGCACTGTGGCTGACCCCGGCCGAACTGCAGGCTGCCGGCGAACGCCAGCGCAGCCCGCTGGTCTGGCAGGTGGTGGCCGACTATCTCGGTGGCCAGCGCCATCCGCTCGCCCTGGTCCGGGAGGTCGCATGAGCGCCCCGCGTGTGATGGTCGGCGTCTCCGGCGGCGTTGATTCCTCGGTCGCCGCCTGGCGGTTGGTCCAGCAGGGCGAGGCCGTGGCCGGGCTGTTCATGCAGAACTGGGCCGACGACGGCAGCGGTGACTGCCGCGCCGAGGACGACCGCCGCGACGCGGTGGCCGTGTGCGGCTTGCTCGGCATCCCGTTCCACTTCCGCGATTTCTCCAGCGAGTACTGGCAGGGCGTGTTCGAGCATTTCCTGGCCGAGTATGCTGCCGGCCGCACGCCGAACCCGGACGTGCTGTGCAACCGCGAGGTCAAGTTCAAGCACTTCCTGGATGCCGCTCGCGAGCTGGGCGCCGAGCGCATCGCGACCGGCCACTACGCACGGGTGGCCCAGCGCGGCCACCAGTGGCTTCTGCTGCGGGGCGCCGATCGTGCCAAGGACCAGAGCTATTTCCTGCACCAGCTGGGCCAGGAACAGCTGGCCGCGACGCTGTTCCCGATCGGTGACCTGGAGAAGAGCGATCTGCGCCGGATTGCGCGTGACGTCGGCCTGCCGACCCATGCCAAGAAGGACTCCACCGGCATCTGCTTCATCGGCGAACGCGACTTCCGGGAGTTCCTCGCCCGCTACCTGCCGGCCCGGCCCGGCCAGATCATCGACCCCGCCGACGGCAGCGTGATCGCCGAGCATCCGGGTGTGTTCTATTTCACCCTGGGGCAGCGCGAGGGCCTCAGCATCGGAGGCGTGCGGGGCCGCCCGGCTGCGCCGTGGTACGTGGTCGGCAAGGACGTGGCCAGCAACGTGCTGTACGTTGACCAGGACCGCGACAGCCGGTGGATGATGTCCAACCGCCTGCACTCGGAAACCGCGCACTGGATTGCCGGCTCCCCGCCTGCACGGCGCTTCGAATGCACCGCGCAGACCCGCTACCGCCAGCCCGACGAGCCGTGCTCGGTCGAGGTGCTGGACGATGGCAGCCTGCGGGTGAGCTTCGCCAACCCGCAGCGCGCCGTGACCCCCGGCCAGTCGCTGGTGCTGTATGACGGTGATGTATGCCTGGGTGGCGCGGTGATTGCTGCCACCGATGCGCCGCTGGAACAGCGCCTGCGCACCACCCCCTCCCCTTTTGAGGTATTCGCTGCATGAGTTTCACCGTCGACGACCGCGTCCTGGCCCTGGCCGGCATCGCCCAGGCCCTGCAGCAGGTACGCCGCATCGCCGATACCGGCCATTCCGATGCCGCCGCCGTGCGCACTGCCGTGGACAGCGTGTTCCGTGTCGATGCGTCCTCGCCGCAGGCGGTGTTCGGCGACCGCCATGCATTGAAGTCAGGCCTGCGCCTGCTGCACAACTACTTCCGCAGCCAGGGCCAGGACCCGATCCTGCCCAAGCTGGCCCTGTCGGTGCTGCAGCTGGAGCGCCGCTTCGTGCAGGAGGGCGCCACCGTGAACAAGGTCGCCGCCGGCATCGAGCGTGCCGAGCGCCAGGCGGCGGAACTGGGTGACAGCGCCCACCCGGACGTGCTGGCCACGCTTGGCGGCCTCTACGCGGACACCATCAGCCACCTCAAGCCGCGGGTGATGGTCCAGGGCAACCCGCACTACCTGGGCCAGGCCGGCGTGGTCGCCGAGATCCGCGCCCTGCTGCTGGCCGCGGTTCGCTCGGCGGTGCTGTGGCGGCAGTTGGGCGGCAGCTACTGGGATTTCCTGTTCAGCCGCAAGGCCATGATCGAGGCCGTGGACCGGCAGCTGGCCTGAGGGTGGGGTCAGAGCCCTTTTCCATGGAAAAGGGATCCGACCCCGTTGCTGCCTGCCCAAGGGGCCGGGTCCCTTTCCTGCTCGGGAAGGGCTCTGACCCGAAGCCTCCAGAGCGCCGGAAAACCAGCGCATTCAGAATGCATTTCGAAACACATCGACGTTAAAGAGAAAGGGGGTACGGCCGATACATCCTCCGTGCACCTCCCGAGAACGTCCATGTACTCACGCATTTTCATCCGTCTGGCCGCCCCCCTGGCCCTGACCCTGCTGCTCCCCTTCGCCATCGGTTTCGAATGGCCGGCTGCCCTGCGCTGGGCAATCCTGACCACGATGACGCTGAGCTGGCTCGGCTTTGCCTGGTGGGCCGCCCGCAGCCAGGCGCATCGTTCGCCGGAACAGGCCCGCATCCTGCGCGAGCAGGACCAGCTGCTGACCGAACTGCGCAGCTTCGTCGGCAACGAAATCGAGGGTTCGCGCGGGGAAGTGGAACGTGCCCGCGACCTGATCCGCCAGGCCGTCTCCAGCCTGGGTGGCAGCTTCGATGCGATGAACCGCAAGTCGCGCCAGCAGAGCCAGGCACTGTCGCGCATCGTCGACCGCGCCGGTGATGAAGGCAATGCCGGCCTCGACGTCGCCCGTTTCGCCCAGCACGCCAGCCATCGCATGGAACAGCTGGTGGAAGCACTGGAACAGGTCAGCGGCCAGAGCAGCACCACCGTGCAGCACATCGACCAGATGGCACAGCACCTGGATGGCATCTTCGCGCTGCTGGAAGACGTCAAGTCGATCGCCGACCAGACCAACCTGCTGGCACTGAACGCCGCCATCGAGGCCGCGCGTGCCGGTGAAGCCGGCCGCGGCTTCGCGGTGGTCGCCGACGAAGTGCGCAACCTGTCCGAGCGCTCGACTACCTTCAACGAGCAGATCCGCAAGCTCGCGCACAGCTCCAAGGATGCGATCGCCAAGGTTCGCGAGACGGTCTCGCACATGGCCTCGCGCGACATGGACCGCTCCCGCGAAGCGCGCCAGGAGGCGGCGGCGATGCTCGACAATGTCGCGCAGATCAACGCCTCGCTGGGCGACGGCATGCGCGAAGTCTCCGAGTGCGCCCGTGCGATCGATGGCAGCGTGGCCGAAGCCGTGCGTGCCCTGCAGTTCGAGGACATCGCCACCCAGGCCCTGGGCGGCGTGCACACCCACCTCGATCGCCTGACCGCCATCAACCGCGAGGCGGTGGCCCTGCAGGAACTGCTGCATCGCAACGGCGGTGTGTTCGACGAAGAGATCGCCACCGCCCTGCAGCGCACCGGCAACCGCCTGCGCGAACTGCGCAGCGAATGGGAACGCCCGCCGCACAAGCCGGTCGCCCAGCAGAGCATGGGCGCTGGCACCGTCGAGCTGTTCTGACCCTGATGTCCGCTGCCGTCGCCGGCAGCCCGCAGGGCCCCGGTTTGTCCGGGGCCCTTGCCAGCGACCCGCCGTTGGATGCCCCTGCGCCGCGAACCATGACCCTGATCCGCGCCCTGCCCTCCCTCAGCGACACCGGGCGTCCGCGCAACGCGAGCGTGCGGGAGCAGCTGCAGCAGCTGGAAGACGTCGCCCGCGGGGAACTGCGCGATCTTCAGCAACTGGCCGATGCGCGCCCTGCCCCGTCGCATGCGGGCGAGGAGCTGCTGGGACTGGCGTGGGACCTGGGGTTGGATGGTGAAGCCCTGAAGTAGATCTGCTCCATGCGTGGAACGGTTTGACTGCCCTCCGTTCCAGCCTCATGGCATGATTCGCGCATGCTACCTACGGCTGGACACGGAGTGTCGTTGCATGAGCGTTGTATCCATGACCTGGACCGGGTTTGCCGCCATGCTGCTCATTGCCGTGTCGTATGGCTGGCGCTGCGCCTACTCCACGTTGCGGCCGGCCCGGCACAGGCCTGTCACGTTCCTGTTCGGCGGCCTGTTCTTCCTGCTGGTGGCTCTTGCTTGCAGCTGGATGGCAGCGACCGCCATCAGCACCGGGCACGCCCACCTCAGCCATCGCCACTACGGCACGCTGGATGCGTGGCGGGATACCGAACCGATGCTCTTCTGGTTGTGCATTGCGATGGAGTACTTGTCGGGACTCTTCATCTGCAGCTACGCCATCGCCCTCGTCGCGTTGATGGACCGGTAGACCCTGCACGCCTGAGTCGGCAGGCTGGCTGCCAGAACCCATGTGGCAGAATGCCCTGGTCCCACTCATGGAAGACCGATGGCCATCACCCTGATTGCAGTGCTGCTGATCGAGACCGCCCTGTTGATGACCTGGGTGGCCGGCTATTTCCGCTGGGGCATCATCCTGTTCAATGAGCGCATCGCGGCATCGCCGGCTCTCCAGGCCCGGCTCTCGCTGGGCAGCCTGGAACGCGACCTGCCGCAGGACAAGTGGCTGCGGCTGGCCTTCCATGCGCTACCCGACGGCAGCATGGCGTTCCGCGAGAGCTTCGCGCCAAGCTTCGGCCTGCGCTACTTCCCGGTAATGCGCGGCCGCATCGTGCCCAACACCCGGCGGCATGAGGTGCGGGTGATCGGGATGTGCAGCTGGTTCGTGGTGGTCCTGTCGCTGCTGCTGTTGCCGCTGGTGGCGGTGCGCCCGATGGCGGCGCCGATGCTGCTGGTGCTGCCGCTGTTCCTGGCCAGCTATCTGATCCAGAAGCGGCGCTATGCCGCCATCGTCGAGGCGCTGCGCATGCAGTTGAAGGCGGAGTTTCCAACGTAGATCCACGCCGTGCGTGGATGATCGCGAGCGCCAGGGCATCCGTGCCGACCAACGGTCGGCACCCACCAGAGCTGGGCGCACCAGAGTCAGGCCACACCGGGCCGGCATCTGCCAGAGCAGGTTCTCAGCGGACCAGCACCGCTTCGCCGCTGGCGTCGGTGCGCATCGGTACCGGGTGCTGCTGGCGGAGCCATTGGGCCAGGTCGCGCGGGCTGAGCGGGCGCGAGTACAGGTAGCCCTGGATCTCGTCGCAGCCCTGGCGGCGCAGCATGTCCTCTTCCTGGTGCGTTTCCACACCTTCGGCCACCACCTTCATGCCCAACGCGTGGCCCAGGTGCACGATGGCCTGGGTCACTTCGGCCGTACCCGAATCATGCAGCATGCCCTGCACGAAGCTGCGGTCGATCTTCAGGCGGCCAACCGGGAAGCGGTTGAGGTAGTGGAGATTGGAGAAGCCGGTACCGAAGTCGTCCACTGCCAGTGGCACGCCATGCCGCTCCAGCACGTCGAAGCAGTGGCGAAGCACATCGGTGTCACGGATCAGCGCCGATTCGGTCAGCTCAAGCTCCAGCCGCTGTGGCGGCCAGCCATGGGCATGGCAGATTTCGATCACGCGCTCGGCGAAGCCGCGGTCCCGCAGCTGCACGGCCGATACATTCACCGCAATGCGGTTGAAGCGCAGGCCAGCACGGTCCCAGGCAGCGGCCTGGCGGCAGGCCTCACCCAGCACCCAATCACCGATCCGCACGATTTCGCCGCATTTCTCGGCAATGGGGATGAACTCGGCCGGACTGCAGTAGCCGACGCCAGGCCGATGCCAGCGCAGCAGCGCCTCGATGGCCGGCGGCTCGCCATGGTGTGCATGCAGCAGCGGCTGGTAGGCGAGGCTGAACTCGTCGCGTTCAATCGCGCCGTGCAGCGCGTGCTCGACCTCCAGCCGGCGCTGGATGCGCGCCAGCGCATCCTGGCTGTAGTACTGGTAGGTGTTGCGCCCAGCCTCCTTGGCCGCGTACATCGCTGCATCTGCGGCACGCAGCAGGGAATCAAAATCGGCCTGCGCGTCGCCCAGCATCGCGATGCCGACGCTGGCGCCAACCTTCAGCGTGGTGTCGCCACGGCGCAGCGGTTCGGCCAGCGAGGCGATCAGCTTGCGTGCCACATGGCCGGCATCTTCCGGTTCCGCCAGGTCGCGCAGCACCACGATGAATTCATCGCCACTGAAGCGGCCGAACAGGTCGTTGTTGCGCAGGTTCTGGTGCAGGCGCGTAGCGGCGGCTTTCAGCAGGGCGTCGCCGGTGGCGTGGCCGAAGCTGTCGTTGATGGTCTTGAACCCGTCCAGGTCGATGAACAGCATCGCCAGCGAGGTACCGCGATCGCGCGCTTCCTCGATGGCCTCTGCGGTCTGCTCGCCCAGCAGCACGCGGTTGGGCAGGCCGGTCAGCAGATCGTAGTGGGCCAGCAGCTCGATGCGCTCGTTGGCTTCGCGCTCGCGGGTGATGTCACGGAACAGCACCACGAAGCGTGGCGGCAGCCCATCGCGGCGATCCAGCTCGATCAGCACCTGCACCCACACGCGCAGGCCGGACTGGCGGTAGAAGCACAGGTCCAGCTGCTCGGGCAGCCCGCCGCCGGCAATCCGGCCCAGCGCCGCCTCGAAGGCGTTGCGCGAGTCCTCGGTATACAGCGCCAGCGCCTGGTCAAGGGTAATCGGCTCCTTGCGCAGGCCGTGGATGCGGTAGCACTCCTCGGTCCACTGCATGTGGCGGGTCTGCACTTCGATCTCGCAGCCACCAATCCGGCCCAGCGCGGAGACCCGGTTGAGCAGTTCGGTCCGCCAGCGGATCAGCGCGTCGGTCTGGTGCTGCTCGGTGATGTTCTGCACCTGGCCCAGCAGTCGTTTCGGCTGCCCGGCCCTGTCCAGCAACGGTTGCATCCACAGCCGCAGATGCTGCGAGGGCTCGGTGCCACGGGTCAGTTCCAGCTCGAGGTCGGCGGCGCGGCCATCACGCCACAGTCGCCGCCACGCCGCGCGCAGTGCGCCGCGCGATCGCGGGTGCAGCTGCTTCAGCCAGCGTCGCTGGCCGGGCACGGCCCCCTGCTCCAGCGCAAGCAGCGAACGCAGCTCCGGCGACCACCAGAAGTGGCCGCTGTCCGGGTCGAACGACCAGCTCCCCATGCTGGCGATGCGCTGCGCCTCGATAAGATGCAGCTGCTGCTCCTGCAGCAGGGCTTCCAGCTGCTTCTGCTGTTCCATGTCGGTATGCGTGCCGACCATGCGCAGTGGCTGGCCGTCAGCGGTGCGTGCGACCACGCGGCCGCGCCCCAGCACCCAGCGCCACTGGCCATCGGCCTGGCGGAAGCGGAACTGCGCGCTGTACTGCTCGCTAGACCCGCGCAGGTGCTGATCAAGCGCGTCGCGCACCCGCGCGACGTCTTCGCTGTGCACCCGTGCCAGCATCCCGGCAGCGCCATCATCGGCCAGAGCTGGCGTCCGCGTCACGTGGTCGCGGGGAATGTCCCAGTCCCACAGGCTGTGGCCTGCACTGTCGAGGGCCAGTTCCCAGCGCCCTCCCCCTTCGACCGGCACCGGTTCGGGGACACTCAAGGTGAAGGCCAGCAGGTTGCCGTCGCCATCGTGCACCGCGCGCAGGTGGCCGTCGTAGTGGCCGCGCGGACCGCCAGGCAACGTGCAGGCGACCAGGCCGCCATCGGCCGCAAGCAGGCGCAGGTCTTCCAGCATCGGCGCGTACGCGGCGACCGTCGCGGGCAGGCCGTGTTCGCGCGCAGCCGGATTGGCCGCCAGTGGCCTGCCCATGCGGTCGACGATGACCAGCGCCGACGCGAGCGGGTGCTGCAGCAGGCTGGCGATGATCCCTTGGTCCACGCGATCTTGCTCCGGATGACTCGCCCGTCAGCGGGGCACGCAGTGGTTAGCGGCGCCGGTGACGGATAATTGAGTGGCCAGGGCACACCCGCGCGGTAAGATGGCCGGCGCCCCTTTCCCGCTCCCTGTCCATGCCTGCAGAACCGACCGGCAACGCCCCTGTTCCCGACCCGCGGATGGCCCAGGCGCTCAGCCGCGACCGGCGGCGGGTGGTGCTGGCTTACCTGGCGATGGCGCTGGCCTGGATCATCTCCACCGACAGCGCGGTGCGGGCCCTGGTGCCCGATCCACAGCAGGCTGCGCTGTGGCAGGGCCTGAAGGGCTCGTTCTTCGCCGTGGCCAGTGCTGGCCTGCTGTATTTCCTGCTGCGCCCGTTGGCCGAGCACGCGCTGCATACGCACGCGCGCCAGCAGGCCTCGGAACTTCGCCTGCGGCAGATGTTCGAAGGCAACCCGGGCCCGGTGCTGGTCTACGACCTGGACACCCTGGCCATCCTTGACGCGAACCCCGCCGCCTGCAGTGCGTTCGGCTGGGATCGCGAGGCGCTGCTGGAACAGACCATCAACGTGCTGTGGCCGCCCGGCCAGGATCAGGCCCTGCAGACCAAGCTGGAGGCGATCCGGGAAGCACCGGAGCAGCTGTGCATCCTGCGTGCCCAGCTGCAGCTGCGCGATGGCAGCCTGCGGCACATGGAGCTGCGTTCCAACGCGATCAGCTACGACGGCCACAACGCCCGCTTGTTGATCGCAATCGACCGCACGGCCGAGGACCTGGCCCAGCAGCGACGCGACCAGGCGCTGGCGCGGGTCGAGGAAGCCCATGAGCTGGCCCGCATCGGTGCGTGGGAGCTGGATCCGTCGACCGGCCTGGGCCGCTATTCCAAGCAGGTCTACCACTTGCTCGGCCGCCGGCCGCCCGAAGCACGACGCTGGCACCGCTTCGACGAGCTGCTGGTGCCGGCCGACCCCGCCACCGCAGGCCAGACCGAACAGCTGCTGGCCGAGCTGTGCTGTGGCGAGCCGGTGCAGGTGGACGTCCTGCTGCCACTGCTGTCGATGGATGGCCGGGCGCTGATGGTCCATCTGCGCGCCACCAGCGGTCTCGACGAGGCCGGCCGCAGCCGCGTGCTGGGAACCCTGCAGGATGTGACCGAACGCGAGCAGTCGCGACGCCTGCTGCGCGAACGCGAGGAGCAGTTCCGCGAACTGGTGCGGGTGCTGCCCGATGGCGTCGTGATCCTTTCCGACGAACACGTGCTGTACGCCAATGCCTGGGCCGCCAGCCTGTTCGGCTATGGCGGCCATGCGCTGCTCGGCGAGCCGCTGTCGGCGCTGGTCGCGCCGGAAGATCTGGCGCGGGTGCGCAACCAGCTGAACGCCGGGCAGCCGCTGCTGGGGCCCGGCCACAGCCGCGTGGTCGCGATGCAGCGCGCCGATGGCCGTCGCTTCCATGCAGGGCTGTCGGCGGGCGGAGTCCGCTATGGTGGCCGCGACTGCACCCTGCTGATCGTGCGCGACCTCAGCGATGCCGAGCGGACCCGCAGCGCCCTGGAAACGAGCAACCGCGAACTGCAGGCGATGGCGGGCCGCCTGTTCTCGCTTCAGGAGGACGAGCGCCGGGCGATCTCGCGCGACCTGCACGACGACATCGGCCAGGCGATTACGGCGATCAAGCTGTCCGCCTGTGCAGCGCAGGACGAGGATGACCCGCAGCGCCGTGGCGAGGACCTGGCCCAGATCGTCAGTCTGGCCGACACGACCGTGGCCAAGCTGCGCGACATCTCGACCCTGCTGCGCCCGCCGCAGCTGGACGCACTGGGCCTGGAGGCTGCCCTGAGCTGGCAGGCGCGCGTGCTGTTCCGCTCCTCGCCCGTGCAGCTGCTGGCGGGAATCGAGCCGTTGCCACACCGTCCGGACACCAGCATCGAACAGGCCTGTTTCCGCATTGCGCAGGAAAGCCTGACCAACGTGCTGCGCCATGCCCGTGCCAGCCAGGTGGAGCTGCTGCTGCAGGATGCCGGCGAGCACGGGCTGCACCTGCAGATCCGTGACGACGGCGAGGGCTTCGACCCCGAGGGTCCACGTGGCCTCGGCCTGATCGTGATGCGCGAACGCGCACAGAGCGTTGGGGGCCACGTACGGATTGAATCCGCGCACGGCGAGGGCACGCTGATCGACGTCCATCTTCCCTACCAGGCGGCCAGCGTGGCCGCCGTCGAGTCACCGGAATACTGAGCCTATGTGGAATCCCAACCTGCCCCCGGTCAGCATCGACGACGCTCCCGACCGCCTCGGCGCGGGCAATCCCGAGCTGCAGGCGATGGTCGCTGAAGCGGCCTCGGGCGGCACTGCGCTGATGCTGATGCATGTGGACATCGACCACTTTGCTTCGGTGAACGAGAACATGAGCGCTGACGTCGGCGACCAGGCGCTGGTGCTGGTGGCGCAGCGCCTGCAGTCCTACCTGCGCGGGCGCGGCAAGCTGTGGCGGCACGGCAGCGACGAGTTCCTGATCGCGGTGCCGCGCACCACCGACGTGCCGCTGCCGGAGGACTTCGCCGAGGAGATCCGGCAGCAGATGGAGCTGCCGCTGTCGGTGCTGCCGTACACGCTGTTCATGACCGGGAAACTGGGCGTGAGCCTGTGCCCGGAACATGCCAGCAATGCCTCGCGCCTGCTTGACCATGCCGAGGACGCGCTGTACCAGGCAGCCCGCGAAGGTGGCAATGCCGTGCGCATCCATGCGGTTGATACCCCGCCGAGTGCCCACAGCGAAAGCATCATCGCCCGCCAGATCGTCGACGCCATTCCCAATGGCGAGCTGAAGCTGCGCTACCAACCCCTGGTCAGCGCCCGCGACGGGCATGTGGTCGGCATGGAAGCGCTGCTGCGCTGGCAGTCGCCGACCCTGGGCATGCTGGTACCGGAACGCTTCATGCGCACCGCCGAACGACTCGGCATCATCGTGCAGATCGGCACCTGGGTTCTGGAAGGGGCGCTGAAGCAGGCCCGCCTGTGGCGCGACCAGGGCTTTGATGACTTTACCATCGCCGTGAACGTCTCGACCCTGCAGCTGTTGCGGCCGAACTTCTTCGCCGAGGTGATGTCACTGATGCAGACGGCCGGTGTGCCGGCGCACATGCTCACCCTGGAGATCAACGAAAGTGCGCTGACCAACAACGTCAATTTCGTGCACGAGACGCTGGCCAACCTGCGCAATGAAGGCATCAGCCTGAGCCTGGACAATTTCGGAACCGGTGATTCCAGCCTCAGCGCGCTGGTGCGCTACCCGGTGGACAAGCTGAAGATCGACCGCAGCTTCATCAAGAGCGCGCCGGCCGGCAACCGCGAGGCGGCCATTGCCCGCGCGATCATCGCCATGGGCCACCAGCTGGGCATGACGGTGATCGCCAACGGCGTGGAGTCGCAGGCGCAGCTTGGCTTCCTGCGCCGCAACGACTGCGACGTGTTCCAGGGCTACCTGTTCGGCGAGCCGATGTCGGCCGATGCTGCCGGCATGACCCTGCGCCGCCGCTACCTGCGCCCGGAGGCCTTCGCCGAGACGCGCCCGGACCGCACGCTGTTGCTGCTGGACGACGAAGAGAACGTGCTGCGCTCGCTGGTGCGCCTGTTCCGCCGCGATGGCTACCGCATCCTGGCCGCGGGCAACGTGCGCGATGCGTTCGACCTGCTGGCGATCAACGACGTGCAGGTGATCCTGTCCGATCAGCGCATGAGCGACATGAGCGGAACCGAATTCCTGGGCCGGGTGAAGATGCTGTACCCGGACACGATCCGCCTGGTGCTGTCCGGCTATACCGATCTGAACACGGTGACCGACGCGATCAACCGCGGCGCGATCTACCGCTTCCTGACCAAGCCATGGAACGACGACGAGCTGCGCAAGCACATCCACCAGGCCTTCCGCACCTACGAGGAGCAGCGCCGCAGCAACGCCGGGCCAACGCCGGTGGAAAGCGGGGATGGCGGCGAGGACCGGCCATTACGGTGACCCACCTGTAGAGTCGAGCATGGCTCGACTCTGCAGAGCCGCAGTCAGCGCGGCTGCTTCACCGGCAGCACCACGCGGAAGCGCGAGCCCACGCCCGGCGTGCTGTCGAGATCGATGCGGCCGTGGTGCTTGTTGATGATGCTGTAGGAGATCGACAGGCCCAGGCCGGTGCCACTGCCCACCGGCTTGGTGGTGAAAAAGGGGTCGAAGATGCGCTGGCGGAGTTCCGGAGAAATGCCGCCGCCGCTGTCTTCAAACTCGACCCAGACGTGGTCGCCGTCCACGCCGGTACGCACGGTGATGGTGCCGCGCTCGGCAATGGCGTGGCCAGCATTGAGCAGCAGGTTCATGTAGACCTGGTTCAGTTCCGACGGCAGGCATTCCACCAGCGGCAGCTGGCCGAACTCGCGCACCAGGGTGACCTTGTACTTGAGCTCGTTCCAGATGATGTTGATGGTCGACTCCAGCCCGGCGTGCAGATCGACCAGCTTCCACGACTCGTCACGGCCGGAATAGGAGAAGTCCTTCAGGTCGCGCACGATGCGCGTCACGCGCTCGATCCCTTCGCGTGATTCGGCCATCAGCTGCGGCAGGTCGCGGCTGATGAAGTCGATGTCCAGGCGGTCACGGATATCGTCGATTTCCGGAATCAGGGCCTTCGGGTCCGGCGCGCGCAGGGCGCGTTCGTAGGCCTCGATGACGGTGAACAGGCTGCGCAGGTACTCCTGCAGGCTGCCCAGGTTGGAGTGCACGTAACCGATCGGGTTGTTGATCTCATGCGCAACACCGGCGGCGAGCTGGCCGATGGAGGCCATCTTTTCCGACTGCAGCAGCTTTTCCTGGGTGCCGTTCAGGCGCAGGTAGGCCTGGCGCAGTTCGGCGTGGCGCTGCTGCAGCTCACGCTCATAGTCTTCCTGACCTTCGATGTGGCGGAACAGGGCCAGGAAATGCCCCTGGCCGGCCAGGCCATGGTGGTACAGATGGGCGATGACCACTCCCTCGCCGAGGGGCAGGCTGCCATTCCAGTGACCATGCTGGCGGGCGTGTTCCAGGGCATCGGGAGGCAGCAGTTCGCGCAGGCGCTGCGGCGGCGGCGGCCCTCCCTCCTGCCCGTTCGCGAGCAGGCTCTGTGCCGCTGGGTTGGCCAGGGCCACCCGGCCATCGTCGGTGAACAGCAGCAGTCCCTCGCGCAGGCGCTCGAACAGCGCCTGCAGCACCGGTTGCGGCGGGAGGGGAGCGGTAACCAGGGCGTTGGCAGCGGACACGGCAACTCGGGACGTTGGAACAGGCGCCCAATATACGCCGTCGTGCAGCCAGGTTCAGCCCGCAGCAGACAGCGGGCCGCAGGAGTCAGGCCACGGCGAGCGGTCGCCGCGCGGTGACGGTGTGAGCCTGCCCCCTGGCGTCGTAAGCAGACGCGTCTTCGCTGCGGCCCAACTGGCGGAGTGCCCAGTTGACCTCCCGGCGCCGCCGCGACAGCAGCACGCCATTGGCGCGGTTGCGCTCGGCCAGCACCTGCAGCTCCTCGCCCTGCCCTACCGGCGGCGCGCCTTCCAGCGCCCGCAGCGCTTCCAGCTTGGCGCCGGTCGCCCGGATCAGCGCGTGCACGTCGTGCTCGACCAGTGCCTGGCGTTCAACCTCCAAGGCCTGGGCCAGGCGCTGCAGCGGCTCGCTCATCGCCGCAGTCATCCGTGCAGCTGCTGATCCAGTTCAAGCATGCGCGATGCGATCGCGTCCGGATTGATCCTGTAAGTGCCGTTCTGCAGTGATTCGCGCACGGCAGCCACGCGCCGGTTGTCGATCGCCGGGGCGGTGGCCAGTTCGCGCTCGATGGCCTGCAGATGGGTGGCCTCACCGGTCAGGCGCAGGCTGTCGGCCGCCTCGACCGGGCGCGCCGGCACATCGCTGCTGACGCCGGGCTTGCTGGCCGGGCTCGTCACGCTGCGCAGTGCCTGTGGGGCCTGCAGATTGCCGTCGATTTTCTGGCTCATGGGGTGTCCTGGGGTTGCCGTACTGAAGGGATAACGGCCACATGACCGTGATCTTTAGGGATATTTTCGGTAACTCAACGCGCCACGATTACGTCACCGGCGGCATCGACCGTGCCCTGCACGACCCGGCGCGACGACAGGTTCTCTACCGAGACCCGTTCATTCTCACCGGCGTCGCCCATCGCGCGGCCCGCAATTCTCACCTCGACCGCGCCGCGGCGCGAGACCAGGGCCACACTGTCTCCCCTCTTGATGAGACGCTGTGCGACCAGGTCGTTGTTCGACAGCAGCGCACCGGCCTGCAATGGACGCCGGGCAATGCGGCCGATCGCTGCATTGGGATCAGACAGCACCGCACCGGCAATCCGGGCAGCATCGCGCTGGGCAGTGGTGATATCGGCGGCGGCGAGGGTTTCTCCAGCACCGATTCCGCGGTTGAGCACCAGCACGGTCTGGTTGCGCCGCACCTTCACAGGCACGAAAAGCCGCCAGCCCCCCGCATCGGGACAGCTGACCTCCACCGTGGTGTTGGCGGTGGGTTGCACCTGCAACGCACCGCCACATTTCGGCAGGCGCAGCGCATCGGCCACCTGGGCCTCGCCCTCGCTGCCGGGTGGCAGCGTGGACAATGCCGCCGCGCGGATGCTGGCGACCGGCTGCCAGTCGGCAGCAGTCGCCCACGGCGCGGCCATGGCGAGCGCGATGGCGAACAGATATGTGACCCGGCGCATGGCGCCTCCCTATCGATGAAGACCTGGCCCTCGTGCTTGCAAGCGCTGTGCCAGAGGCCGGGCTGGCCCCTGCAGCGTCGAGCCATGCTCGACCTGCGTGTTGGGAGCAGAGCGGCCGAGCATGGCCCGACGCTACTAAGCAGTGCGGACCACGCGGGCGATAGAGCACCCTCAAGTTCCGCCGCTGCGACGCCGATACAGCAGCCATGTCCCATGACCTGCTCAACCGGATCGACCAGCGGACCCGACTGGCCGGCCACAATCGCCTGGCGCTGCTGCTGTTCCGTCTCGGTGGACGCCAGCTTTTTGGCGTCAACGTCTTCAAGGTGCAGGAAGTCCTGCGCCGCCCGGAGCTGTTCCAGGTGCCCGGCCTGCCGAGCCAGTTCGCTGGCGTGGCCGATGTCCGCGGCCGTTCGGTACCGGTACTGGACCTGGGCCTGGCCATCGGCCACCCCGAGCGTGAACCCGATGCGGACACCGCGCCTGGCTACCTGGTGGTGACCGAGTTCAACCGATCGATCCAGGGCTTCCTGGTCAGCGGCGTGGAGCGTATCGTCAACATCGCGGTGGAGGACATCCACCCGCCGCCGGAACTGGGCGCCGAGTCCAGCTACCTGACTGCGGTCACCCGCTTCCAGGGCGAGCTGATCCAGGTGATTGACGTGGAAAGCGTGCTGGCCGACATCGCCCAGGTGCGCGGCGAGGCGGTGCTCGACCCGGCCATGGCGATGCCGGCCGATGGCCCGCAACTGCAGGTGCTGGTGGTGGACGACTCGCGCGTGGCCCGCCAGCAGATCCGCAGCGTGCTGGACCAGCTGGGCGTGGGCGCCACCCTGCTCTCCGACGGCAAGCAGGCACTGGACCACCTGCTGCAGATCCACGCCTCGGGCGAGAACCCGGCCGAACGCTACGCAATGGTGATCTCGGACATCGAAATGCCGGCGATGGACGGCTACACGCTGACGACGGAAATCCGGCGCCACCCGGGCCTGGCCGGCCTGTACGTGCTGCTGCACACCTCGCTGTCGGGCGTCTTCAACAACGCCATGGTCGAGCGCGTCGGCGCCAACGCCTTCGTCGCCAAGTACTCGCCGCACGAGCTGGCCGATTTCGTGCTGGAGCGCCTGCGCAAGGTCGCGTTGGCGGCCTGAGGCCCTCTCCTGTAGAGCCGAGCCCATGCCCGGCTTGTGCGGCGCCTGAACGAAAGGCAGCCGAGCATGGCTCGGCTCTGCAGGATCGCGCGCACTTTGGCACACGCCTTGCAGCTTCCCGGGCAACGTTCCCGTGGGAGTGCACCGTGCGCAACCTGATTACCGACTACCTGGGCGTCCACGCCCAGGCCATGCCGTTGCGCGAACAGCGGATGAAGCTGATCGCCAGCAACCTCGGCAATGCCGACACGCCCGGCTACAAGGCCCAGGACCTGGACTTCGATGCCGCCCTGCGCCATGCCCAGGGGCAGGACGCCAATGGCCTGATGGCCACCACCCATGAGCAGCACTACGAGATCAGTAGTGGCCTGAACCCCTTCCAGGTCGCGCGTGAAGGCGTGCAACCCAGCCTGGACGGCAACACCGTCGATCCCGATGCCGAGCGCGCCGCCTATGGCCGTGCCGCGCTTGAGTACCGCGCCTCGCTCAGCTTCGTGGAGAGCAAGGTGCGTTCCATGCTGACCGCGATCACGGGGCAATAAGCCATGAGCAACCTGCCGATCTTCGACATTGCCGGCTCCGCACTGCAGGCGCAGTCGGTGCGCATGAGCACCATCGCCTCCAATCTTTCCAACGCCGACACCGTCGCCGGTTCCGCCGACGCCGTATACAAGCCACTGGAGCCGATCTTCCAGGCAGTCACCAGCAAGGAAGATCCGAACATCACCTCGGTGAAGGTCAAGGAGATCACCCAGAGCGAGGCGGCGCCGATCAAGCGCTACGAGCCGGGCCATCCGCTGGCCGATGCCGATGGCTACATCTACCAGCCTGACGTCGACCCGGTCGCGCAGATGGTCAACCTGATCTCGACCTCGCGCAACTACCAGGCGGGCGTGGAGATGTTGACCACCGCCAAGGAACTGGCGCTGGCCACCTTGACCATGGGCCGCTGAGGCCTGCCGTACCGGACACCGTCATGACCACTGCCGTCAACAACCAGACCAACCAGGACGTCTACGCCGCGCTCGGCCTGAACGCCCCCAACAGCAACGCCACGAAAAAGAAGAACACGCTGGACCAGGCCGATTTCCTGCGCCTGATGACCGAGCAGCTGCAGCACCAGGATCCGCTGAAGCCGATGGACAACACGCAGATGGTCGCGCAGATGGCGCAGATGTCCACCGTGCAGGGCATCACCGATCTGAACACGACGGTGAAGGGCTTCCAGGAATCGATGACCAGCGACCAGGTGCTGCGGGGCGCGGCGCTGGTCGGCCACCAGGTGCTGGTGCCATCGGAGAAGCTGGTGCTGGAGAAGGAAGGCAGTGTCGAAGGCACGGTAGCTGCACCGTCGGCCGGCATCATCACCGTGGACATCACCGACGCCAACGGCGCCAAGGTCACCTCGCTGAGCGTGGAAGCCAAGGCCGCCGGTGAAACGGCGTTCCAGTGGGATGGCAAGGACGCCAACGGCAAGCGCGTGGAGCCGGGCAAGTACTCGGTCGTCGCCAACCACGTCGACACCGCTGGCAAAAGCACCAAGCTGTCCACCTACGTACAGGCCCCGGTGGAGAGCGTGACCGTCGGTTCCGACGGCCTGTACCTGAACCTCAAGGGCCTGGGCACGGCCCCGATCGACTACGTGCTCCGCGTCAGCTGAGCCGCACATCCGCATCAACCAGGAGCATCCCATGGGCTTCAATGTCTCGCTGTCCGGCATCAATGCCGCCAATACCGACCTGAGCGTCACCGCCAACAACGTCGCCAACGTCAACACCACCGGCTTCAAGCAGTCGCGCGCCGAGTTCGCCGATCTGTTCGCATCGACCAGCTACGGCCTGTCGAAGAACCAGACCGGCTCGGGCGTGCGTGTCTCCAACGTCGCCCAGCAGTTCATCCAGGGCCACAACGAGCAGACCGGCCGCAGCCTGGACATGGCCATTTCCGGTGAAGGCTTCTTCACCATGAACATGAACGGTTCGCGCGTGTACTCGCGCGCCGGCAACTTCCAGACCGATGCCGCCGGCTACGTGGTCAACCCGCAGGGCGCGCGCCTGCAGGTGTTCGCCCCGAATGCAGATGGCACCAACTTCGATGCCGGGCGCCTGGTCGACCTGCAGTTGCTGACCACCGACAGCCCGCCGAAGCAGACCAGTGAAGTGAAGGTCGGCTTCACCCTGCCTGCGAACGCCAAGCAGCCGACGGTAGCCACGTTCGACCCGACCGACTCCAACAGCTACAACCACTCCAGCGGTGGCATCACCGTGTACGACTCGCTGGGCGTGAGCCACATCCAGGTGTCGTACTTCGTGAAGGGGGCCAATCCCAACGAATGGACGGTCCACAACTATGTCGACGGCCAGCCAGCCGGCGCGGCGACGACCCTCGCGTTCGACAACGGCGGCAAGCTGACCAGCCCGGCCGATGGCAAGATCAGCCTGGGCACGTTCACCCCGACCACCGGTGCAGGCCAGCTCAACATGACGCTGGACGTCGGTGGCTCGACCCAGTACGGCGAGAAATTCGCGCTGCGCAACACCCAGCAGGACGGCTATGCCGCGGGCAAGCTCAACGAGATCACCGTATCGGAAACCGGGGTGGTCTATGCGCGATATTCCAACGGCGACGACAAGCCGCTGGGCCAGGTGGCCCTGACCACCTTCAACAACATGCAGGGCCTGGAAGCGAAGGGCAACAATCTGTGGGTGGAGACCTTCGAGTCCGGCACGCCGCGCACCGGCATGCCGGACACCTCGAACCTGGGCAAGATCCAGGCTGGTTCGCTGGAAGCGTCCACCGTCGACCTCACCGAGCAGCTGGTCAACATGATCACCGCGCAGCGCAACTTCCAGGCCAACGCGCAG
This sequence comes from Stenotrophomonas maltophilia, assembly GCF_001676385.1. GTDB lineage: Bacteria > Pseudomonadota > Gammaproteobacteria > Xanthomonadales > Xanthomonadaceae > Stenotrophomonas > Stenotrophomonas maltophilia_J. Next base: position 220,844 of record NZ_LYVJ01000004.1, read on the forward strand.
ATGATCACCACCCAGGACCAGATCACCCAGACCGTCATCAACATCCGTTGATGACCGGCTGACCCTGTCACGGAACTCCCCGCATGGATAAAGCCCTCTACGTGGCGATGACCGGTGCCCGCGCCTCCCTGCAGGCGCAGGGTACGCTGAGCCACAACCTCGCCAACTCTGACACCCCCGGCTTCAAGGAAGCGCTGGCCAACACCGAAGCCTTCCCGATCCGGGGCCCGGGCTTTGCTTCGCGGGTGGATGCGCTGCACGTCGACGCCGGCTTCAACCGCCGGCCCGGGGCGCAGCACATCACCGGCAAGCCGCTGGACCTGGCCCTGCAGGACGGCACCTGGCTGGCCGTGCAGTCCAGCGATGGCAGCGAGGCGTACACGCGTGGCGCGGCGCTGTCTGTCACTCCGAACGGCCAGTTGGTGACGTCCAGTGGCCGTGCGGTGCTGGACGACAACAACAACCCCATCGCGATCCCGCCCTACCAGGCAATGGAGATCGGCGCGGACGGCACGATCTCGATCATCCCGCAGGGGGAAGGCCCGCAGACGATGGCGCAGATCGGCCGCATCAAAGTGGTGGAGGCCCCCGACGAGCGCCTCGAGCGCGGGCTGGATGGCCTGTTCCGCAACACCGATCCGCAGCAGCCGTTCGCACCGGCGCAGGGCACTGCGGTGCACAGCGGCCAGCTGGAAGGCAGCAACGTCGATGCCGCCGGTGCGCTGGTACAGATGATCCAGCTGCAGCGCCAGTACGAAATGCAGGTGCAGGTGATCAAGCACGGCGACGACAACGCGCGCAGCGCCAACAGCCTGCTGCGCCTGGGCAGCTGACGGAATCCTGGCGCCACCGTGGGGCTGGCGCTGGCACACCCCTTGCACCTCCATTTACAGGGGCCGCGTCGCGGCCGGCTTGACCAGACAGGACAGCGAAGATGAACCAGGCATTGTGGATCGCGAAAACCGGACTGGATGCGCAGCAGATGCGCATGTCGGTGGTTTCCAACAACCTCGCCAACACCAACACCACCGGCTTCAAGCAGGACCGTGCCAGCTTCGAGGACCTGCTGTACCAGCAGGTGCGGCAACCGGGTGGCGCCTCCTCGGCGCAGACGCAGTTGCCCACCGGCCTGCAGCTGGGCACCGGCGTACGCGTGGTGGCCACTGCCAAGAACTTCGAACAGGGCAGCCAGCAACAGACCGGCCGCGCGCTCGACGTGATGGTCAACGGCCGCGGCTTCTTCGAAGTGCAGATGCCGGACGGCAGCTCGGCCTACACCCGCGATGGCTCGTTCAAGATCAACCAGGACGGTGAACTGGTTACCAACAGTGGCTACCCGGTGCAGCCGGGCATCCAGATTCCCGAGGGCGCGCAGTCGGTGACCATCGGCAGCGACGGCACCATCAGCGTGAAGTTGGCTGACAACGCCGCCTCGGTGGAAGTGGGCGCGCTGACCCTGACCGACTTCGTCAACCCGGCGGGCCTGCAGGCCCGCGGCGAGAACCTGTTCCTGGAGACCACCGCCTCCGGCCCGGCGCAGAACGGCAACCCCGGCCTCAACGGCCTGGGCACCGTGGTCCAGGGCGCGCTGGAAGGCAGCAACGTCAATGTGGTCGAAGAGCTGGTGTCGATGATCGAGACCCAGCGCGCCTACGAAATGAACGCCAAGGCGATCTCCACCACCGACTCGATGCTCGGTTACCTCAACAACAAGATCTGACCGGCCCAACCGGGAATCCGCCATGTCGCCCCATTCCAACTTCGCCCGCACTGCTCTTGCCTGCACCGTGGCCGCCCTGCTCGGCGGCTGCGTGATCGCCGGCGACGTGCGACCTTACCCCGCGATGGCGCCGATCCAGCCGATCATGCCGCCGCAGGCCGCCCCGACCGCTGGCGCGATCTACGCCGCCGGGCCAAGCCTGCAGCTGTACTCCGATCGCCGAGCGCGCGATGTCGGTGACCTGCTGACCATCACCCTGCTGGAAAACACCACCGCGCAGACCAGTGCCAATACGGCGACGGAGAAGGAATCAAACCTGAGCCTGGGCACCCCGTCGATCTTCGGCGCGGCGGTCACGCTGGGTGGCAAGGACATTCTCAGCGCCAGCGCGAAGGGGTCCCGCGATTTCACCGGCAAGGGCAACAGTGCGCAGAGCAACCGCCTGCAGGGCAACGTCACGGTGACGGTGATCCAGCGCCTGCCCAACGGCAACCTGGTCGTGCAGGGACAGAAGAACCTGCGCCTCAACCAGGGCGATGAACTTGTGCAGGTGCAGGGCATCGTGCGCCCGGGCGACATCAGCCCGGACAACACCATCCCGTCCAGCCGCGTGGCCGAAGCGCGCATCGTCTACGGCGGCCGTGGCCCGGTTGCGCAGTCCAACGCAATGGGCTGGCTGAGCCGATTCTTCAACTCCGGCCTGACCCCGTTCTGAGCATGGCCATGAACATCCCATTCCGACATTTCGTGCAGCGGTGCGTGGCACCGCTTTGCTGCGTGATCCTCCTCATCGCCGCGAGCCCGGCCAGCGCCGAGCGCATCAAGGACCTGGCCCAGGTCGGCGGTGTGCGCGGCAACGCCCTGGTCGGCTACGGCCTGGTGGTCGGCCTGGACGGCAGCGGTGACCGCACCAGCCAGGCACCGTTCACCGTGCAGAGCCTGAAGAACCTGCTCGGCGAACTGGGGGTCAACGTGCCGCCCAACGTCAATCCGCAGCTGAAGAATGTGGCGGCCGTGGCAATCCACGCCGAACTGCCGCCGTTCGCCAAGCCCGGCCAGCCGATCGACATCACCGTGTCTTCGATCGGCAACGCGGTGTCGCTGCGGGGTGGCTCGCTGCTGATGGCACCGCTGCGCGGTGCCGATGGCCAGATCTACGCCATCGCCCAGGGCAACCTGATCGTCGGCGGCTTCGGCGCGCAGGGCAAGGACGGTTCCCGGGTGTCGGTCAACGTGCCCAGCGTCGGCCGCATTCCCAACGGCGCCACCGTTGAACGTGCCCTGCCCGACCCGCTGGCCAACGGCGGCGAAATCACCCTGAACCTGCACAACAACGATTTCACCACCGTCTCGCGCATGGTCGCTGCACTCAACAATGCCTTCGGCGAAGGCGCGGCACGCGCAGTCGACGGTGTCACCGTGGCGGTCACCGCGCCGGCCGACCCGGGCGCACGCATCGGCCTGCTGGCACGCATCGAGAACCTGGAACTGACCCCGGGCAGCGCCCCGGCCAAGGTGGTAGTCAATTCGCGCACCGGCACCGTGGTGATCGGCCAGCAGGTGCGGGTCGGGCCCGCGGCGATTTCGCATGGCTCGCTGACGGTGACCATCCAGGAAAGCACCAACGTCAGCCAGCCCAATGCATTGTCCGGTGGCCGCACGGTGGCCAGCCCGCAGTCGACCATCACCGCCACCAACGATGGCAGCCGCATGTTCAAGTTCAACGGCGGCACCACCCTGGACGAGATCGTGCATGCGGTGAACGCCGTGGGTGCGGCCCCGGGCGATCTGATCGCGATCCTGGAAGCGCTGAAGCAGGCCGGCGCATTGAGCGCCGAGCTCGAGGTGATCTGACATGCGCATCACGCCTGCAATCGATCTGCATCCAGCACAGCAGAACGACCCGGCCAGGATCGACAAGGTCGCTCGCCAGCTGGAAGGCCAGTTCGCGCAGATGCTGGTCAAGAGCATGCGCGACGCCAGTTTCGGTGACGCGCTGTTCCCCGGCGAAAACACGATGTTCCGCGACATGTACGACCAGAAGATTGCCGAAGCGATGACCCGCGGCAAGGGGTTGGGCCTGTCGGGCCTGATCGCGCGCCAGCTGTCCGGGCAGGCCGCCGAGGGACCGGCGCTGGATACCCGCGTCAACCCGGCCAGGGCCAGCCGCGCCTACGAACTCAATGCACCTGCCAGGCCGGCGCCGTCGCTGCCGCTGGAAGACAGCAGCCAGGCCATGCGCGTGCTGCAGCAGATGGCGGCCGGCGCCCGGCAGGGCGCGCAGGCGGCGCTGGCACCGATGGAGCAGGCGCTGGACCTGATCGCCGGGCGCGAGAGCAGCCGCATGCACCACGCGCTGGGTACCGACGATCCGTATATCGACAGCCTGCAGGGCGAGGACTGGGCGGCCAGCAACGATCAGTGGGCGGCCACCGCCAGCAATCGCGGCACGGCGATCAGCCCGGGCGATGCGGCGGCCACCCGCACCGCCGTCGCTCGCCTCGGCGCGCACACCCCGGAGGGTTTCGTGGCCAGCATCTGGCAGCACGCTCAGAGCGCCGCCAGGGAGCTGGGCGTGGACGCCCGGGCCCTGGTCGCCCAGGCGGCGCTGGAGACCGGCTGGGGCAAGCGCCATATCACGCATGCCGACGGCAGCACCTCGCACAACCTGTTCGGCATCAAGGCCACCGGCTGGAACGGGAAGCGTGCCGTGGCCGGCACCCATGAGTACGTCGATGGCGTGCGCCGCAACGAGACGGCCAGCTTCCGCGCCTACAGCTCCCCGGCCGAAAGCTTCGCCGATTACGTGCGCCTGCTGAAGAGCAGTCCGCGCTACCAGCAGGCCCTGCAGGCCGGAACCGATGTGCAGGGCTTCGCCCGCGGCCTGCAGCGCGCCGGCTATGCCACCGACCCGCGCTACGCCGCCAAGATCGCTGCGATCGCCGGTGGCCCGACCATCGCGCGCGCCGTGGCCGCGGTCGCCGACGCCGGCTCGCGCCTTGGCCAGACCTTCGCCAGCACCGCCACGGCGGGGCTGGGTCTCACCCGTCGTTGAGGAACTCAATGTCCAGCGTACTTTCCACCGGCACCGGTGCCCTGCTCGCTTTCCAGCGTGCGTTGGCGACCACCAGCCACAATGTGGCCAACCTCAATACGCCCGGCTACAGCCGGCAGAAGGTCGACTTCGCCACCGCCGACCCGCAGAACTATGGTTACGGGACGGTCGGCAACGGCACCCGCATCGCCGACATCCGCCGTACCGCCGACCAGCTGGCGATCTCGCGCCTGCTCGACAGCAGCGGTGAACTGGCCCGCCTGAAGCAGCTTTCAGGCATGGCCGACCGGGTCAACGCACTGTTCTCCGATGCGGCCACCAACGTCTCCGGCGTCTGGTCCAACTTCTTCGATTCGGTCAGTGGGCTGTCCTCCAACGCCGCCGGCACGGCCGACCGCCAGAACATGCTCGACGCAGGCAGGACGCTGGCCAATCGCTTCGGGCAGCTCAACACGCACCTCAACAACCTCAACAGCGAGGTCAACAACGGACTGTTGGCCGGCGCCACCGAGGTCAACCGCCTAGCGCAGGAAATCGCGCAGATCAACGGCGCCATCGGCACCAATCTCGCTACCGCCGCGCCCGACCTGCTCGATCGCCGCGACCAGCTGATCACCCAGCTGATCGGCTACACCGGTGGGACCGCTGTGATCCAGGACGGCGGCATCATGAATGTCTACACCGCCGGCGGCAATGCACTGGTGGTGGGGACCACGGCGACCAGGGTTACCACCGTGGCCGATCCGTACCAGCCCGAGCGCCTGCAGTTGGCGCTGGAAACCCAGGGCAACACCATCCGCCTCGACCCGAAGGCGGTCGGCGGCCAGATCGGTGGCCTGCTGGAGTTCCGCGACACCGTGCTGACCCCGGCCCAGGCCGAGCTGGGCAAGCTGGCGGTGGGCCTGGCCGAGAGCTTCAACCAGGTGCACCACCAGGGCGTGGATCTCTACGGCCAACTGGGCGGCGACTTCTTCAACATCGGCAACCCGCGCGTCACCGCCAACAACAGCAACACCGGCAACGCGACGCTGAGCGCCACCTATGGCGACCTGGGCAAGCTGGACGGGCAGAACGTGGTGCTGCAGTTCGATGGCAGCAACTGGAAGGCCAGCCGCGCCGACACCGGCGCCAGCCTTCCGCTGACCGGCACCGGCACCGCCGCCGACCCACTGGTGATCAATGGTGTTTCGTTGGTGGTCGGTGGCACGCCGGCGGCTGACGACCGCTTCCTGCTGCAGCCGACGGCGGGCGTCGCCGGCAGCCTGGAAATGGCGATCACCGATCCCTCGCGCATTGCGGCCGCCGCCGCAGTCAAGGGCGCGGCGGCCACCACCAATACCGGCACCGGCAAGCTGAGTGGCGTCACCGTCACCGATTCGGCCAACCCGAACCTGCGCAATCCGGCAGCGATCGTATTCACCTCGGCCACCACCTACACCGTCGATGGCGGCCCGCCGCAGACCTACACGCCCGGCCAGACCATCAGTGCCAACGGCTGGAGCTTCGTGCTGGACGGTGCGCCGAAGACTGGCGACACCTTCAACATCACCCCGACCCCGGCCGGTTCCTCGGACAACAGCAACGCCACCAGGCTGGCGAAGGTAGAGAGTGCCAAGGCCTTCAACGCCGGCACCGTCACCCTGAACGGTGCACTGGGCGGCCTGACCACCCAGGTCGGCGCCGCAGCACGTTCGGCCGAATACTCGCTGGAGGCGCAGCTGGTGATCAATGACAAGGCTCAGGAAGCACGCGACGAGGTGTCCGGAGTGAACCTGGACGAGGAAGCCGCCGACATGCTGCGCCTGCAGCAGGCCTATCAGGCCGCCTCGCAGCTGATCTCCACCGCCGACAGCATGTTCCAGACCATCCTGGGAGCCGTCCGTCGATGAGCAGCCGCATCTCCACCAGCATGATGTTCAACCAGTCGGTGTCGCTGATGATGGCCAAGCAGGCCAGGCTCAGCCACCTGGAGCAGCAGATCGCGACCGGCAGCAAGATCGTCAGCGCCAAGGACGATCCGGTCACGGCAGGCGCCGCCGTCGGCCTTGACCGCAGCCTGGCCGCCCTGGAGCGGATGAAGCTCAACGCAGGCAACGTGCAGAACCGCCTGGGCGTGCAGGAGAACACCCTGGCCCAGGTCAACGACCTGATGGCGCGGGTCAACGATCTCACCATCCAGGCCAGCAATCCGGCGTTGGGCGCGGCCGACAGGAAGACACTGATCACCGAGTTGAACCAGATCCGGGACGGCCTGCTGTCGCTGGCCAATGCAGACGACGGTACCGGGCGCTATGTGTTCGGTGGCACCAACGATGGCGATCCACCGTTCGCCAGGATCAACGGCAAGGTGGTGTACCGTGGCGACCAGACCCAGCGCGAGATCGAAGTCGGCCCGGACACCTACGTGCACGATGCCCTGCCCGGCAGCGAAATCTTCCTGCGCATCCCCACCGGCGACGGCTTCGTCGATGGCAGCGCCGCCGCCGGCAATACCGGCAACGGCGTGCTGACCAACATCACCCGCGACGGCAGCAGCAGCTGGAACGGGCAGTCCTTCAGCATCCGCTTCAATGCTGCCGACCAGTACGAGGTGCTGGACGGCGCCGGCAATGTGACCGGCACCGGTACCTACAAGGCCGGAGACAGCCTGGAGGTGGACGGCGTGCGCCTGCAGATCACCGGTACACCCGCCGCCGGCGACAGCTTCAGCGTCAAGCCATCGGCCAGCCGCGACATCTTCGACACCATGGACAAGCTGATCGCCGCGCTTGACGCCGACACCGGTACTCCGGCGAAGATCGCCGCCCAGCAGAACGAGCTGCAAAGCGCACTGCGCGACGTGGCCCGCGCGTCGGATCGGATGATCGATGCGCGTGCAGCGGGCGGGGCGCAGTTGAAGGCGCTGGACAATGCGGCCGACATGCGTGAATCCAACAGTGTGACGCTGAAGACCACGCTGTCGCAGATGCGCGACCTGGACTACGCGGACGCACTGAGCCAGTACCAACTGCAGAGCACGGCGCTGCAGGCCGCACAGACGATCTTCTCGCAGATGCAGTCCATGTCGCTGTTCAACAAGATCGGCTGACGCGCCCCCGCGTCCTCCCGGAAAGGCCGCGATGCCCTGCATCGCGGCCTTTTTCGTTTCCAGCGGCCGGTACCGCTGCACTCACCGGGCATGGCCGGGCGCGGCCCCGCATTCCGGCACCAGCGCGTGCAGGTTCTGCTGGCACCGGGCCGTGGCCGCGGACGTTCCGCGATTGCCCATCAAGCCCACTGCGGCCCCGCCGATACCTTCAGCGGCACTGAGCGGGCATGCCCGGGCGCCCCATCCGGGCCGCCCGGACGGGCCCTCCAGGGGGGACCTCCCCGGATACGCAGCCTCCAGCAACGAAATGCGGATTCATCGGATTTCACGGCTAAAGGTTGTTGACAAAGCGCCGTTATTCATTTGGCAACGGCGAAGCACACAGCCACACAAAAAAACAGGCGGCGCTTCGCTCCATTCACCAACGGGTTCCAAATAAGAGGAGACGACCCCATGGCACAGGTAATCAACACCAATACGATGTCGCTCAACGCTCAGCGCAACCTGAGCACCAGCGGCAGCTCGCTGGCCACCACCATCCAGCGCCTCTCGTCCGGCCTGCGCATCAACAGCGCGAAGGACGACGCCGCAGGCCTGGCGATCAGCGAGCGCTTCACCACGCAGATCCGCGGCCTGGACGTGGCCATCCGCAACGCCAACGACGGCATCTCGCTGGCCCAGGTCGCCGAAGGTTCGCTGAGCGAAGTCGGCAACAACCTGCAGCGCATCCGTGAACTGGCCGTGCAGTCATCCAACGCCACCAATTCGGCCAGCGACCGCAAGGCGCTGCAGGCGGAAGTGACCCAGCTGGTTTCGGAAGTGGACCGCGTCGCCAAGCAGGCCGACTTCAACGGCACCAAGCTGCTGGACGGTTCCTTCACCAGCCAGCTGTTCCAGGTCGGCGCCAACGCCGGCCAGGCCATCGCCATCAACAGCGTGGTCAACGCCAAGGCCGACGCGCTGGGCGCCGCCACGTTCGCCAACGCCTACACCGGCACCGCGCTCGCGGCCGACAAGGCCACCGCTGACACGACCTACTCCGGCCTGCAGATCACGGTGACCCCGCCGGGTGGCACCGCCACCACCGTCACCATCAGCGACTTCACGGTCAAGGCCGGCGAGTCGATCACCTCGGCCACCGCCGCCGCGATCAACGGCAAGTTGGGCGAGACCGGTGTGATGGCCTCGGTCAATGCCGGCGTGGTCAGCCTGGCGTCCATCAAGGACGGCCAGACCTTCGCCCTTGGCGTCAGCGCGGCGGTGCCGCCCGCAGGCATCACCGCGGCCACCCTCGCCGGCCTGGGCCTGACCGAAAACGGCACCGACGGCGGCACCCTGACCGGCGCAACGGCCAGCTTCGTGGAAGACCTGGACGTCACCACCGCTGAAGGCGCGCAGAAGGCACTGTCGATCGTCGACAAGGCCCTGGAATCGGTCAACAGCGTCCGCGCCGACCTGGGCGCGATCCAGAACCGCTTCACCTCGGTGGTCGCCAACCTGCAGACCTCCTCGGAAAACCTGTCCGCCTCGCGCAGCCGCATCCGCGATACCGACTTCGCCAAGGAAACCGCCGAACTGACCCGCACCCAGATCCTGCAGCAGGCCGGCACGGCCATGCTGGCCCAGGCCAACCAGGTACCGCAGAACGTGCTCAGCCTGTTGCAGCGCTGACGCGAGCCGCCCCCGCGCACGTCGGGGGCGTCTGACCCAACTCACGTGCAACCGCTCAAGGACCTCTCCTCATGGCACAAGTCATCAACACCAACACGATGTCGTTGAATGCTCAGCGCAACCTGAGCACCAGCGGCAGCTCGCTGGCCACCACCATCCAGCGCCTGTCCTCCGGTTCGCGCATCAACAGCGCCAAGGACGACGCCGCCGGCCTGGCCATCTCCGAGCGCTTCGGCACCCAGATCCGCGGCACCGACGTCGCCATCCGCAATGCCAACGACGGCATTTCGCTGGCCCAGGTCGCCGAAGGTTCGCTGACCGAGATCGGCAACAACCTGCAGCGCGTCCGCGAGCTGTCGGTGCAGGCCGCCAACGCCACCAACTCGGCCAGCGACCGCAAGGCCCTGCAGGCCGAAGTGACCCAGCTGGTCTCGGAAATCGACCGCGTCGCCAAGCAGTCGGACTTCAACGGCACCAAGCTGCTGGATGGCTCGTTCTCCAGCCAGCTGTTCCAGGTCGGTGCCAACGCCGGCCAGGCCATCGCCATCGACAAGACCATCGATGCCAAGGCCAATGCCCTGGGTGGCGCCAAGTTCGATACCAACTCGCTGGCACTGGCCGACCCGGGCGCCAACGCCGACTTCAAGGTCACCGGCCTGCAGATCAATGGCGTCACCATCGCCGACGTCGATGTCAAGCAGGGTGCCGACGCCGCTGCTACCGGCAAGGCCTCCCGCGAGGCGCTGGTGACTGCCATCAACGCCAAGATCGGTGAGACCGGCGTCTACGCCGAGGTCAATGGCACCGCCGGCGTGACCCTGACGTCGGTCAAGGACAGCGTCAACGCCGATGGTTCGTTCAAGGCCATCACCGCATCGGTGGGCACCTGGACCGGCGCTACCGCACCGACCTTCACCGCCACGCTGGCGACCGCCGCGCCGGCGTCCAAGTTCGCCAGCGATCTGGACGTCAGCACGGTCAAGGGCGCACAGCAGGCGATGGAAGTGGTCGACAAGGCCTTGAGTGCGATCAACAGCACTCGTGCCGACCTCGGCGCCGTGCAGAACCGCTTCACCTCGGTGGTCGCCAACCTGCAGACCTCGTCGGAAAACCTGTCGGCGTCGCGCAGCCGCATCAAGGACACCGACTTCGCCAAGGAAACCGCCGAACTGACCCGCACCCAGATCCTGCAGCAGGCCGGCACGGCCATGCTGGCCCAGGCCAACCAGGTGCCGCAGGGCGTGCTCAGCCTGCTGCGCTGACCGCCTGATCAACCTCCGTGCGCCGCGATGATGCGGCGCACGGGCCCTGGAACACGCTCCACCCTCGCCAAAGGAAACGCACCATGGCACAAGTCATCAACACCAACACGATGTCGTTGAATGCTCAGCGCAACCTGAGCACCAGCGGCAGCTCGCTGGCCACCACCATCCAGCGCCTGTCCTCCGGTTCGCGCATCAACAGCGCCAAGGACGACGCCGCCGGCCTGGCCATCTCCGAGCGCTTCGGCACCCAGATCCGCGGCACCGACGTCGCCATCCGCAATGCCAACGACGGCATTTCGCTGGCCCAGGTCGCCGAAGGTTCGCTGACCGAGATCGGCAACAACCTGCAGCGCGTCCGCGAGCTGTCGGTGCAGGCCGCCAACGCCACCAACTCGGCCAGCGACCGCAAGGCCCTGCAGGCCGAAGTGACCCAGCTGGTCTCGGAAATCGACCGCGTCGCCAAGCAGTCGGACTTCAACGGCACCAAGCTGCTGGATGGCTCGTTCTCCAGCCAGCTGTTCCAGGTCGGTGCCAACGCCGGCCAGGCCATCGCCATCGACAAGACCATCGACGCCAAGGCCAACGCCCTCGGTGGCGCCCAGTTCGCCACGGCCACTGCAGCCGTCACCGGTGCCGACGACGTTGATACCGCTGTTGCCGCGTTCACCATCACCGACAGCAAGGGCACCGTCGTCAACTTCGACGCGATGACCGTGAAGAGCGTCGGCGATGCGGCCGCCAACACCGCGGCAGCCGGCAAGGCCGTCGCAACCGCGATCAATGCCAAGATCGGCGAGACCGGCGTCTATGCCGAAGCCGACGCGGCCGGCGCGCTCACCCTGACCTCGGTCAAGGACAGCGTCAACAATGCCGGTGCCTTCACGGCCTTCAGCAGCACCATCGCCGGGTTCACCGCAGGTGCCGCGCCGACCGCCCAGTTCGCCGACAAGATCGACGTGTCCACCGTGAAGGGTGCACAGCAGGCGATGGAAGTGGTCGACAAGGCCCTGAGTGCGATCAACAGCACCCGTGCCGACCTCGGCGCCGTGCAGAACCGCTTCACCTCGGTGGTCGCCAACCTGCAGACCTCGTCGGAAAACCTGTCGGCGTCGCGCAGCCGCATCAAGGACACCGACTTCGCCAAGGAAACCGCCGAACTGACCCGCACCCAGATCCTGCAGCAGGCCGGTACGGCCATGCTGGCCCAGGCCAACCAGGTGCCGCAGGGCGTGCTCAGCCTGCTGCGCTGATCCACGGCAAGAAGGCGCCGCTACCGTCGGTTCGACCCGACGGTAGCGGCAACCCGGAAGCCACGGTGCACGAAGGCGCGGGCCATGCCCGGCCCGGGATCACTCCCGAACCGGCCTGGCATCGCCCGCTCCTGCGGACTTCTCTTTCAGCGCTGTACCTTTGACTGTACGTACCGGGCGGCTTCGTCTCCCCCCGATTGTCAGTGGCCTGATCCCTCCCCTGCATTGGGGGAGGGTTTTTTGCAGGCTTCCGGCAGCCCGCGGTGAACTTCCCCGCACCCTGCCCCAGCCCTCCTGCAACCCGCGTGCCAGAACCTGCGCCAGAGCACTGGCACGGCACATGCATCAACGAAGTCCTCAAGACCCCGCGGCGCAGGCCGCTATTTTCGTTGACGACGGGCCACCGTACGGCGGACGGGCCCGGATACCCAGGAGAAACAACGTGGCAGACTTTGGATATGGTGGCATCGGCTCGGGGCTGGATATTTCCAGCATCGTCAGCCAGCTCGTCGCGGCTGACCGCAAGCCGGCCGACAACGCGCTGAACCTGCAGCAGTCCAAGGCCAAGATGCAGCTGTCGTCTATCGGCACCGTCACGGCGGCGTTCGACAAGCTGAAGACGGCGCTGACCGCGCTGAAGGCCACCACTGCCTTCGATACGCGGACCGTCACCGCCACCGGCAAGGCCGGCCCCAACAATGCCGATGATGTCCTGACGGCATCGGTGGCCCTGTACGAGGTGGGCACGACCAAAGCGGCGGCCTCCAACGGCACGCACGTCGTCGAGGTGAAGTCCCTGGCCACGGCGCACAAGCTGATTGCCGACACCTCGGTGCCCAAGACCGATACCTTCGGCGCCGGAACCTTGACGCTGACCGTTGGCGTCGGCGACAAGGCCAGGACCATGAACGTGGAGGTGGAGGACGGCGACACGCTGACCACCATCCGCAACAAGATCGACGCCGCCGGCCGCAAGGAGGGCGTGCAGGCCACGTTGATCAGTTCCGGCGACAACCAGTACCTGTCAATCGCCCAGGAGAAGACCGGCGCCGCCAACGCGATCAAGCTCGAATACGGCGGCAGCGATCCGAAGCTGGGCGCGCTGGTGGGCAGCCTGAAGCAGAACACGCCCGCGGCGGATGCGGAACTGACCATTGATGGCGTCACCGTGGTCAGCGCCAGCAACACCGTCGCGGATGCGGTCCCGGGCCTGACCCTGAACCTGAAGGTGCCCGGCAAGAGCACCGTGGTGATCAGCACCGATACCGCTGCCGCGACCAAGGTGATGCAGGAATTCGTGACCGCCTACAATGCGGCGATCGCAGCGATCAATACCGAAACCCGGTACGACGCCAAGACCAAGGAGGCGGCCACGCTGACCGGTGATGCGCAGATGCGCGGCGCCTCCAGCCAGTTGCGGTCCATGATGTCGGGCGTGCTGAAGGACCTCTCCGCGGAAGGCCTGGATCCGAAGACGCTGGGCCTGCAGACGCGCGGCTACCCCAACGCCGACGGCAGCCTGGTGCTGGACACCACCAAGTTTGCCGCCGCGCTGGCCAGCCAGCCGGAAAAGATCCGCTCGGCGATCACCGGCGACACCGGTGGTGCGGGCAGGCTGTACACCATGGTCGACGGCTATGTCAGCACCACCACCGGCAAGGAAGGCGCATTCGTTGCGCGTACCAAGGGCCTGAATTCCACGCTCGACAACATCGACAAGCGCCGCAAGGACCTGGATACGCGCATGAAGAACGTGGAAGAGCGCTACAAGAAACAGTTCCTGGCGCTGGACAGCCTGATGGGCAAGCTGCAGCAGAGCAGTTCGTCGCTGCAGCAGCAGCTGGCCCAGCTGAACCGCTGATCCAGCGAAGCACGGGGTGCAGCGCTCAAGTTTGGCGTGCGGCGCACCGATAACGGACGCAACAGCCATCATCGCCGTGCCGCCGGCCGCGATCCCCACGATCAACCGGCGGCGCCCGCGCAAGGAGAATCACGAATGTACGGTTCCAGCCGTCAGTATGCCGAGCAGTACCGCCAGGTGGGAGTGACCAGCGCGGTCGCCGACGCCGATCCCCACAAGCTGGTGGCGATGCTGCTGGCCGGCGCGCTGGAGCGCGTGCGGCGCGCCCTGGCCAGCCTCGACCGCGGCGACCAGGCCGGCAAGGGCAAGGCGATCGGCGAAGTCTGCGCCATCGTCGGCCACCTCAATGGATCGCTCGATCACGAGGCCGGGGGCGAAATCGCCGGCAATCTGTCGGCCCTGTATGACTACGTGCTGCAGCGCCTGACCGAAGCCAACCTGCACAACGACCGCGCCGCCCTGGACGAATCCCTGCAGCTGCTGGGCGAGATCGACAGTGCCTGGAACGCCATCCCGCACGAACAGCGTCGACCGGCGGCGGTGGCACCATGAATCTGCACGCGCTGCACGCCCAGCTGGATGCCTTCGAGAAGGCACTGGACGATGAGGCGCTGGACCAGGCCGGCATCCTGCTTGACGGCCATGACAGCGCCCTGCATGCCCTGCTCAGCCAGTCGCTGGGCCCGGCCGACCAGGCGCCGCTGCAGGCGCTGTTCGAGCGCCAGCAGAGCCTGTTGGGCCTGCTGCGCCACCGCCGTGACGCAGTCGCCGCGCTGATCAATGATGGCCAGCGCTCCCTTCGCGCGGCGCATGCCTACCTGCAGGCAGAATCGCTGGCATGAACCCACTGCCGACCACGTCGCTGCACCACCCCGCCGAGAGCGAGCTGTTCGACGAAACACTCAGCTGCGAGCTGGCCCTGCCGGCCGAGTTCCAGGCAGGCAGCGCCGCCGGCCGTACCAGCAGCGCCGAGGGCCTGCTGCGCAGCCTGGCACTGGTCGAAGACAGCCGCGCCGACGAACACGACGAACGCAGCGAGACGACCCTGCAGTTGCAGCGGTTGGAAGCCAAGCTGGACCTGGCGATGGTGTTGCTCGGCCGGCTGGTGCGCCAGCAGGGCCAGGCACTGGCCCTGCGCCCGCTGCGCTGGTCGCGCCGGGGCATCCGCCTGCAGCTGGGTCCGCGCAGCGGCGCCAGCCCGGGCCAGGCCGGGTTGCTGCGCCTTCAGCCCAGCGACTGGTTGCCTGACCACATCGATCTGCCGGTGGAGGTGATTGCCGAAGTGGCCGACGGCAGTGGTGGCCACTACCTCTGGCTGCGCTTCCAGCGCCTGGGTGACGGACTGGAAATGGCCATGGAGCGCCATCTGTTCCGCCTGCATCGCCGCCAGGTCGCCGAGGCGCGCCGGGCCCGCTGATCGCGACCACCCCCGGAGGAACGGGCGACGCTTGGCGCACCCGTTCAGCTAAGTTAAGGTGGACGCCCCTACCTGGACCTGCTTGCGTGCCTGTGCGAGTTCTCATCGTCGACGATCACACCCTCGTCCGCGCCGGCCTGGCGCGGTTGCTGCAGGGGTTTGCCGACGTGCAGCTCGTCGCCGAAGCAAGCAACGCTGAGCAGGCGCTGCAACTGGCCCTGCAGCACGCACCGGACGTCGTGCTGATGGACCTGTCGCTGCCCGGCCGCACCGGACTGGAAGCCCTGAGTGACATCCGCTTGCGTGCCCCCGGCACCCGCGTGGTGATGATGACCATGCATGACGACGCCGCCCACGTGCGCGACGCGCTGGACCGCGGCGCGGTCGGTTTCCTGGTGAAGGATGCCGCGCCGCAGGAACTGGAACTGGCGCTGCGCGCCGCACACGCCGGCCAGGTGTTCCTGAGCCCGCAGATCTCGGCCAAGATGCTGGCACCGATGCTCGGCCGCGAAAAACCCACCGGGATTGCCGCGCTGTCGCCACGCCAGCGCGAGATCCTGCGTCGCATCGGCAAGGGCGAGAGCAACAAGGAAATCGCCGCCGATCTCGGCATCAGCGTCAAGACGGTGGAGACCCATCGCGCGCGCATGATGGAATCGCTGGGCTGCCGACGCGCCAATGATCTGTTGCTGCTGGCCGCACGCCACCAGCACGAGCTGGAGTAACCGCCGGTATCGGGGTCAGATCCCTTTCCCGTGGAAAGGGATCTGACCGCGCGACACCCTGCGTCGGCGACGAAATCCCGTCACCCCGACAGTCCCTGACAGGAATCCGTACCCCGGTCGCCACGCGCCCAGCGGCTTCGCCACGACAAATCAATGACCTGGCGGCGCATTTCGTCAATTTCCCGCGCCGGTGTAGGGAATACCCCTACACCCTGTCGGGATCTCCACGAAAGCCCTCAGGAACCCCCCGATTCCGCGCGTGCCGGATCAGAAGCAAGATGCGTTCCACAGGGCGCCGGGGAGGCGCCGGGGAACCGCGATGAAGGCTGCACTCTCGGCCCAGCTGGGCCAACAACTCCATCTCACGCCGCAGCTGCTTCAGTCGATCCGGCTGCTGCAGCTTGACGGGCTGCATCTGGAACAGGAAATCCAGCGCCTGCTGGACTCCAATCCCCTGCTGGAAATCGAAGAGGCCGAAGCGCCCGTCGCCGAGCCCACCGATGCCGCTGCCACGGCCCTGGAGACGGCGGCCTTTGATGAACTCCCCGAATCCTCGATGTGGGACGTGGCCGGTGCCAGCTGGCAGGACGGCGATGACGACCGCATGGCGCGCATCGCCGCCGGTGAATCGAGCGACCCACAGCTGCGCGTGCTGCAACGCCTCTCGCTGGACATGGACGACCACGCGCTGGCCGTCGCCGCGTTCTGGCTGGACCAGTGCGACGAAGCCGGCTACCTACAGGCCCCGCTGGCCCAGCTGCAACGGCTGGCCAGTGCCCAGTTCGACCTTGCCACCGAGGGCGTGGAAACCATCCGCCAGCAGCTGCTGCATGGCGAGCCGGCCGGCATGGCTGCACAGGACCTGCGCGAAGGCCTGCAGGCGCAGCTGCGCAGCCTGCATGGCGTGGTACCTGCCCGGCATCTGGCCGCACGCATCCTGGATGGCGCTCTCGAGGCGCTGGCCGCGCATGACTACGCCGCCCTCGCCCGCCAGCACGATGCCGAGATCGACGACGTCCGTGAGGCGGTTCGGCTGATCCTCTCGCTGCAGCCGCGGCCCGGCGACGACCTGTTGCCGGAACGCAACGCCGTAGTGGTGCCGGACGTGGTCGCCTGGCACGCGGACGGCCAATGGAAGGTCGCACTGAACCCGGCCACCAGCCGTCGCGTCTCGATCAACAGCCAGTACGAACAGGCACTGGCCGACTGCAACGACGCCGCACCGGCACTGCGCGACCTGCTGCAGGAAGCGCGCTGGTTCAGCCGCGGCCTGTCGATGCGCTACGACACCCTGCTGCGCACCGCACGGGTGATCGTCGAGCGCCAGGCCGCGTTCTTGGTCCGGGGCGAGGAGGCCATGGCTCCCCTGACCCTGAAGGAGGTAGCCGAGGAAATCGGCATGCACGAGTCCACCGTCTCGCGCATCACCACCGGCAAGTTCCTGCAGACCCCGCGCGGCACCTTTGAACTGAAGCACTTCTTCGCCGTGCGCCTGGAAGGTGCCAGCGTCTCCGGCCAGGCGGTCAAGGCCATGGTTCGCCGCCTGATCGATGCTGAACCGGCCGGCCGGCCGCTGGCCGACGAGGCCATCGCCGGCCTGCTGTCACGCCAGGGGGTGAACATTGCCCGCCGAACCGTCGCAAAATACCGAGAACAACTGGATATCGCCCCGGCCCGCGAACGGCGCCGGCTCAGCGCCAGGCAACCCCAGCTGGCCCGGGTGGGCTGAAAAGGATGTTGGACATGAACAAGCTCACGGTCCTGCTGGTCGATGACCACGAGGGTTTCATCAACGCGGCGATGCGCCATTTCCGCAAGATCGACTGGTTGCAGATCGTCGGCAGCGCCGGCAACGGCCTGGAAGCGATCGAGCGCTCCGAAGCGCTGCGCCCGCAGGTGGTGCTGATGGACCTGGCCATGCCGGAGATGGGCGGCCTGCAGGCCACCCGCCTGATCAAGTCGCAGGACGATGCGCCGTACATCGTGATCGCCAGTCACTTCGACGACGTCGAACACCGCGAACATGCGTTGCGCGCCGGCGCCGACAACTTCGTCAGCAAGCTGTCCTACATCCAGGAAGTCATGCCGATCCTGGAAGGCCTCAGGGAGGATCGATCATGAGCGAATCACGCATCCTGGTGCTGGACAACGATGCCGTACGCGCGGAGCGCACCGTTTCCCTGCTGGAATTCATGGACTTCAACCCGCGCTGGGTGTCCGATGCGGCCGATTTCGACCTCGCCCGCCAGCGCCAGAGCGACTGGATGGCAGTGATCGTCGGCCACCTGGACGACAGTGCAGCCAGCACCGCGCTATACCATTGGCTGGGCGGCAGCCGCCTGGCACCGCCGGTACTGCTGGCCGACGGCGATGCCGCTGCGTTTGCCCAGCAGCATGGGCTGCACGAAGCCAACATCTGGCCGCTGGAGGCGCCGCTGCGCCATGCGCAGATGGAAGCGCTGCTGCGTCGCGCCAGCCTCAAGCGCCTGGACGCCGAGCACCAGGCCGGCGCTGTACAGGACCAGGGGCCGACCGGTAACGGCCCGGCGGTGACCGCGCTGCGCACGATGATCGAGCAGGTCGCTGCGTTCGATACCACCGTGCTGGTGCTGGGCGAATCCGGCACCGGCAAGGAAGTGGTATCGCGGGCGATCCACCAGCGCTCGCCGCGCCGCGATGGCCCGTTCGTGGCAATCAACTGCGGCGCCATCCCGGCCGATCTGCTGGAGAGTGAACTGTTCGGCCACGAGAAGGGCGCGTTCACCGGCGCACTGACCGCGCGCAAGGGGCGCTTCGAGATGGCCGAGGGCGGCACCCTGCTGCTGGATGAAATCGGCGACATGAGCCTGCCGATGCAGGTGAAGCTACTGCGCGTGCTGCAGGAGCGCAGCTTCGAGCGCGTCGGTGGCAACCAGACCATCCGCTGCAACGTACGCGTCATCGCCGCGACCCACCGCGACCTGGAAACCCGCATCGCCGAGGGCAAGTTCCGCGAGGATCTGTTCTACCGGCTCAACGTGTTCCCGATCGAAGTGCCGGCGCTGCGTGAACGCCGCGAAGACCTGCCGGCGCTGGTGGAAACCATTGCCGTGCAGCTGGCCCGCACCGGCCGTGGCGAAGTGCGCTTCACTCCGGAAGCCCTGCAGGCCCTGGCCGGCTACGAGTGGCCGGGCAATGTGCGCGAACTGACCAACCTGGTCGAACGACTGGCGGTGCTGCATCCGGGCGCCTCGGTGCGCGTGCAGGACCTGCCGGCCCGCTATCGCGGCGATGCCGCGCTGGCAGCAGCGGCCAGCCCGGCACCGGCCCAGCGCGCGCCCAGCGAAGAACGCCTGGACCTGCGCAGCTTCTCGTTCCACACCCCGGGCAGCGGCAACCAGCCAGTGCTGGAGCACGGCATCGCGGTCAACCGCCCGGCGGCACCGGCGGCGCTGCCCGACGACGGCCTGGACCTGCGCAACCACATGGCCAACATCGAACTGGGCCTGATCAACGAAGCACTGGAACGCACCCAGGGCGTCGTCGCCCACGCCGCCCAGCTGCTCGGCCTGCGCCGCACCACCCTGGTGGAGAAGCTGCGCAAGTACGGTATCGAACGCGAGCAGGCCGAACTGGCCGGCTGAACCGCGCGCCCCTCATCAAGGGGACACCGACGCCCGGGCAAGCCCGGGCGCCGGTGTTCTTGGCGCGCGGGGTCAGATCCCTTTCTGCAGGAAAGGGATCTGACCCCTTCTGCATTTGCACGTTTTCCTAAAGACAACGCCACCGCAGTGCGGAGCATGGCAAGAACACTCCAAGGAGGTTCCACCATGCATCGCCTCAGCCTGCTCGCCGCCCTGCTCTACCCGGCCATGGCCACCGCCGCCAACTGCACCCTGCCCGCCACGCTGGACCAGCGCCAGTTCACCAACCTCAGCGACCCGCTGTACGCGCCGGACAACCCCAACGCCGGGCGCATGGTGCAGCTCAGCTTTGCCGGCAGCCAGTACGTGCTGGACATCCTCGGCACTGACCTGCGCATCGGCGGCAGCTACCGCTACCAGCGCCTGGCCCCGCATATCGCGGAAATCCAGATGACCGAAGCCCACCCGGCCGGCCCCGCCCACTACACACTGCTGCTGACCTGCCAGAGCGACCACCAGGGCCGTTTCATCTACACCCAG
Organism: Stenotrophomonas maltophilia; assembly: GCF_001676385.1. Classification (GTDB taxonomy): domain Bacteria; phylum Pseudomonadota; class Gammaproteobacteria; order Xanthomonadales; family Xanthomonadaceae; genus Stenotrophomonas; species Stenotrophomonas maltophilia_J. The sequence continues at coordinate 241,059 of NZ_LYVJ01000004.1, forward strand.
CACGAGGGCCCCATCGCACCGCGCCAGCGCCAGAATTCCGGTCGCTGGACCCTGCAGCCATAGGCCAGAAAACCGACGCCGGATAAATGGCGCCACCAATCGGGGTCAGAGCCCGTTGCGTTGCAACGGGATCCGACCCCGTGCCGACCAACGGTCGGCACCCACCATCAGCAGCAGGTTCCAACAGATCGCGGCCACCTCGCCACCCCACGGATAGCCCGATTTTGACGTTGATGTTGACGTTGCTTCGGCGGGTGCAGGGCGCAGCCCTGCCAGCCGTCCCCCCAACCCTCACTTCACTGAATCGAAAACCGGTTTCGGCACGGCGCTTGCACTGGTTCCAGCAGACAACCCCATCCCTGTTTCTGGAACCGTTGCAGATGTCCCACTCCGTCACTTCGATCCTTTCGCAGATCCGCTCCTATCAGACCCAGATGGGACAGCCGGCGCTCAACCCGCTGGGCGAAACGCCGCGCAGCAATGCCCTGCCGGGCACAGTGCTGGATGCGCCGCAGGTGCAGCCGGCCAGCTTCACCGAGACCCTGCGTGGTGCGATTGCAGGCGTCAACGATGCGCAGCAGAAGTCCGGCGCCCTCGCCAAGGCCTTCGAAATGGGCGACCCCAGTGCCGACCTGGCCAAGGTGATGGTCGCCTCGCAGCAGTCCCAGATCGCCTTCCGCGCCACCGTGGAAGTCCGCAACCGTCTCGTCCAGGCCTACCAGGACGTGATGAACATGCCGCTGTAAGGAACAGAGACGCATGGCACTGACGCTCTCCAAGGACAGCCTGAACGCCGAGAAGGCCGGGCAATGGTTCGACCGCCTGCAGAGCCTGCAGGTCACCCGTCGGCTGGGCCTGATGGCGATGATCGCGGTGGCGGTGGCGGCAGGCTTGTTCGTGTTCTTCTGGTCGCAGAAGCCGGGCATGGTCCCGCTGTACACCGGCCTGGACCAGAAGGCGACCGCTGAAGCGACCGACCTGCTGCGCGCCGCGCAGATTCCGTTCGCACTCGACTCCGCCACCGGGGGCATCACCGTGCCGGAAAAGAACCTGCACGATGCGCGCCTGAAGCTGGCCGGATCCGGCCTGACCGACAGCGGCAAGCTCGGCTTCGAACTGATGGAACGCGACCCGGGTTTCGGCGTCAGCCAGTTCGTGGAAAGCGCGCGCTACCAGCACGCACTGGAAACCGAGTTGTCGCGCACCATCAACACCCTGCGCCCGGTGCGCGATTCCCGGGTGCACCTGGCCATCCCCAAGCCCAGCGCCTTCACCCGACAGCGCGACGTCGCCAGCGCGTCGGTCACGCTGGAACTGCGCGGTGGCCAGCAGCTGGAGCGCAGCCAGGTCGACGCCATCGTGCATATGGTTGCCGCCAGCATCCCTGACCTGGCACCGGAGCGGGTGACCGTGGTCGACCAGAGCGGGCGCATGCTCAGCGTCAGCGACCCCAACAGCGAAGCGGCAGTCAATGCCGCCCAGTTCGAGCAGGTGCGCCGCCAGGAAACCTCGTTCAACCAGCGCATCCGCGAACTGCTGGAACCGATGACCGGTCCCGGCCGGGTCAATCCGGAGGTCAGCGTCGACATGGATTTCTCGGTGACCGAGGAAGCCCGCGAGCTCTACAACGGTGAACCGCAGAAGCTGCGCAGCGAGCAGATGAGCGAGAACACCACCAGCACCCCGGGCCCGCAGGGCGTGCCTGGCGCAACCAGCAACAGCCCGCCGGGCCAGCAGGCCGCGCCGGCCACCGCGCAGGCGCCGACCGAAAGCAGCAGGAATGCGACCCGTAACTATGAGCTGGACCGCACGCTGCAGCACACCCGCCAGCCGGCCGGCCGCATCAAGCGCGTATCGGTGGCGGTGCTGGTGGACAACGTGCCGCGTGCCGGTGCCGACGGCAAGGTCAGTCCGCAGCCGCTGTCGGCCGCGGAACTGACCCGCGTCGAGGCCCTGGTCAAGCAGGCCGTCGGTTTCAACGCCGAGCGTGGCGATACCGTGTCGGTGATGAACGCACCATTCGTGCGCGACACCACCCCGGTTGAAGGCCCGGCCTGGTGGGAACTGCCCTGGGTGCACGATGCCGGCCGCATGCTGCTTGGCGCGGTGGTGGTGCTGGCGCTGCTGTTCGGCGTGCTGCGCCCGGCGCTGCGGGCGATCACCGGCCAGAACAGGAAGGACGACATGCAGGCAATGGAACCGCAGGTCGCCGACGTGCAGCTGGTGGATGACGATGGCACTCCGCTGCCGGTGCTGGGCAACGACCGCGCGAGCCTGACCGGGCCGGACACCTTGGCCCTGCCGGTGGATTCATATGAGGAACGACTGAGGATGGCGCGTGAAGCCGTGAAGACCGACTCCAAGCGCGTGGCCCAGGTGGTCAAGGGTTGGGTGGCCAATGACTGAGGCACCCCTGACCGGCGTGCAGCGCGCTGCCGTGCTGTTGCTCTCCCTGGGCGAGCTGGATGCGGCCGAAGTGCTGCGCCACATGGAGCCCAAGGAGGTGCAGAAGATCGGCATCGCCATGGCGACCATGACCGACATCACCCGCGAGCAGGTGGAACGGGTAATGGACCAGTTCAGCCAGGAGCTGGGCTCGAAGACGTCGCTGGGCGTGGGCTCGGACGACTACATCCGCAACATGCTGGTGCAGGCGCTGGGCAGCGAGAAGGCCGGCAACCTGATCGACCGCATCCTGCTCGGCCGCAACACCACCGGCCTGGATGCACTGAAGTGGATGGACCCGCGGGCGGTGGCCGATCTGGTGCGCAACGAACATCCGCAGATCATCGCCATCGTGATGGCACACCTGGAAACCGACCAGGCCGCCGACGCGCTCAAGCTGCTGCCCGAGCGCACCCGCGTGGACGTGCTGTTGCGCATCGCCACCCTCGACGGCATTCCGCCGAACGCGCTCAACGAGCTCAACGAAATCATGGAGCGCCAGTTCGCCGGCAACCAGAACCTGAAGTCGTCGAACATCGGCGGCGTGCAGTGCGCGGCCAACATCCTCAACTTCATGGACAGCGGCCAGGACCAGGCGATCCTGGGCGAGATCGCGCGCATCGACGCGCCGCTGAGCAACCGCATCCAGGACCTGATGTTCGTGTTCGACGACCTGGTCGACCTGGACGACCGCGAGATGCAGCTGGTGCTGCGCGAGGTCAGCGGCGAGCGCCTTGGCCTGGCCCTGCGTGGCGCCGACATCAAGGTGCGCGACAAGATCACCCGCAACATGTCGCAGCGCGCGGCGGAAATCCTGCTGGAAGACATGGAAGCCCGTGGCCCGGTGCGCCTGTCCGACGTGGAAGGGGCGCAGCGCGAAATCCTGGCCATCGTCAAGCGCATGGCCGATGAAGGCACGGTCACCCTCGGTGGCAGCGCGGAGGCCATGCTGTGAGCAACGTTGTGCGCTGGCTCGCCCCGGACCTGCTGGCCCAGCCCGAACCGCTGCTGGAGCACGAGGACGCGTTCGAACCCACCGAGCCGGACCCGGAGCACGTGCCGGAGCCGCCGCTGCAACTGCCCACCCTGGAGGAGATCCAGGCGATCCAGGACAGCGCCGAGAAGGAAGGGTTCGAGCATGGCCACGCCGAGGGCTACGGCCAGGGCCAGGCCGAGGTGCGTCGCCTCGCAGCACAGATCGAGGGCATCCTCGACAACTTCAGCCGGCCGCTGGTGAGGCTGGAGAACGAAGTGGTCGGTGCACTTGGCGAACTGGCGGTGCGCATCGCCGGGGCGCTGGTCGGTCGCGCCTATGAGGCCGACCCGGCACTGTTGGCGCAGCTGGTCGGTGAAGCGATCGACGCGGTAGGCGGCAGCAACCGCGAGGTCGAGGTGCGCCTGCATCCGGACGACATCGCCGCCCTCGCCCCGCTGCTGACCCTGTCGCCGCAGCAGCGCCTGGTGCCCGATACCAGCCTCAGCCGTGGCGACCTGCGCGTGCACGCCGAGGCCGTGCGCATCGACGGCACCCTGGAGGCCCGCCTGCGCGGCGCGCTCGATGCGGTGATCCGCCAGGCCGGAGCCACCGCATGACCGCCGGACCGCAACTGACGCCGCCACCCGCCGACTGGGCCATCGCCCGCAACCTGCGGCTGGCGCGTCGCCTGGACGGCCTGCGCGTGGATACCGCGCATGGCCGCGGCCTGATCCGCGAAGGCGTGCTGCGCCGCGCGGTCGGGCTGACCCTGGAAGCGGTCGGCTGCGAGGCACCGCTGGGTGCCAGCTGCAAGGTCGAAGTGGTTGATGGCGGCTGGGTCGATGCCGAAGTGGTCGGTTTCGCCGGCGAGCGAACCTACCTGATGCCCAGCGCCGAACTGCACGGCCTGTTGCCCAACGCCCGGGTGGTGCCGTCGGCGCGCCGCGGTGGCGTGGAAGTGGGCGAAGGCCTGCTTGGCCGCGTCATCGACAGCGATGGCGTGCCGCTGGACGGCAAGGGCCCGATCCGCGCCGAGGGCCACGTCGGCATGGCCGGCGTGTCGATCAATCCACTGGCACGCGAACCGATCACCCAGCCGCTGGACGTGGGGGTGCGCGCCATCAACGCGCTGCTGCCGATCGGTCGTGGCCAGCGTGTGGGCCTGTTTGCCGGCTCCGGCGTCGGCAAGTCGACGCTGCTGGGCATGATGACCCGCTATACCGCCGCCGACGTGATCGTGGTCGGCCTGATCGGCGAACGTGGACGCGAAGTTCGCGATTTCGTCGAGACCACGCTGGGCGAGGAAGGCCTGCGCCGAGCGGTGGTGGTCGCCAGCCCGGCCGACCGTCCGCCGCTGGCGCGCCTGCATGGCGCCTATCGCGCCACCGCGATCGCCGAATGGTTCCGCGACCAGGGCCTGAACGTGCTGCTGCTGATGGATTCACTGACCCGTTTTGCCCAGGCCCAGCGCGAGATCGGCCTGTCGGTCGGCGAACCGCCCACGACCCGCGGCTATCCGCCGTCGGTGTTCGCCAAGCTGCCGGCGCTGGTCGAGCGCGCTGGCAACGGCGCCAAGGGCCGTGGCTCGATCACCGCGTTCTATACGGTACTGACCGAGGGCGATGATCCACAGGATCCGATCGCCGACGCCGCGCGCGCCATCCTGGATGGCCACATCCTGCTCTCGCGGCGCGTGGCCGACAGCGGCTTGTACCCGGCCATCGACGTTGAATCGTCGGTCAGCCGCGTGGTCACCGAAATCGCCGACGAACCGTGGCGCCTGCGCATCCGCAAGCTGAAGCGGCTGGTCTCGGCCTACTCGGCCAACCGGGACCTGATCGCCATCGGTGCCTACCAGCGCGGCAACGACGCGGCCACCGACGAAGCCCTGGAACGCTGGCCGGAAATCATGGAGTTCCTCGGCCAGGACGTTGCCAAGGCCGCAGATCTCCCGCACAGCCAGGCGGCGCTGCAGCGCCTGGTGGAACATGAGAGTTGAGCCATGAACCAGTCCAAGCGCATCGATCCCCTGCTCAAGCGGGCCCAGGAACACGAGGACGCGGTCGCCCGCGACCTGGCCGAACGCCAGCGCGTGCTCGACACCCATCTGTCGCGCCTGGACGAACTGCGCCGCTATGCCGAGGAGTACGCCAACGCCCAGATGGCAGCGACCAGCCCGGCACAGCTGCTGAACCGCCGCGCGTTCCTCGACCGCCTCGACAGTGCGGTCGAACAGCAGCAGGCCACGGTCAACGGCAACCGCGAAAAGGTGGAGGCCGAGCGCGCCCGCCTGATCCTGGCCAGCCGTGACAAGGCGGTGCTGGAACAGCTGGCCGCCAGCTACCGCGCACAGGAGAAGGTGGTGACCGACCGTCGCGACCAGCGCGAGATGGACGACATTGGTGCGCGGCGTGCACGCCTGGCGCAGGCCGAAGACCAGGACGGCGCCGAGCAGGGAGGCCGCTCGTGATGCCCGCCCCGCTCGCCGGCAGTGCCAACACGGCCACGCCCGCCACCAGCAACAATGCCGCGCGTGCCCCACGCAGCGACAGCGGCAAGGACTTCAGCCAGCTGCTGCAGGGCGACGCGCCCACGGCACCCGGCCCCGCCAGCGGCGCCGCTCCGCCGACACCGCCCCCCTCTTCCACGCCGGGCCAGCCGTCGACCGCCAGCAGCGACGGCCAGGCACCGGGCGAACGTAACGTGGACGCCGAGGCGACAACGGCTGAGACGCCGCCGCTGCCGCCCGCTGCCGTGGCCCCGGCTGGACCCGGCACCGACAAGGACAAGCCCGCCGCGACCGAGGACGCCCCGTGGCCTCCGTTCGGCCTCGCCGGCCTGGTGCTGGCGACGCCCACGGCTGCCGATCCGGTCGCCGCTCAATTCACAGCATCTGCGCCATCGCTGGACAGCGATGGCACGGCGCGGGTGGCTACACCCGCAACGAACTCGGCACTGCCTGCAGCCGCCCCGGCAACCGCAACCGCCGCCCCACCCGCGGCGGCCGACAGCAGGCCGGCGGCGAACAACGCTGGCGATGCCACCGCGCTGCCATTGCCGGAGATGATCCTGCCCGGCAGGCACAGCGAGCGTGGCGAGGGTAGCGATCCGGCCACGGCCGGGGACCGCCTCACCGCACCGCTGCTGCATGCCCCGGGTGCGGCGGCCGTACAGGACCTGAAGGCCGCGCTCGCCACCGGCAATGCCATCTTCAATGGCGAACCCACGCCGAAGCCGGTGCTGGGTGACGAAGGCTTCGACCAGGCCATCGGCGCTCGCCTGGGCTGGCTGGCCGAGCAGAAGATCGGCCACGCCCACATCCGACTGAGCCCGGATGACATGGGCCCGGTCGACGTGCGCCTGCAGTTGAACGGCGACAAGGTGCACGCCAGCTTCAGCAGCCCGCACGTGGAGGTGCGCCAGGCGCTGGAAGGCAGCCTGCCACGCCTGCGCGAGCTGCTGGGCGAACAGGGCTTCCAGCTGGCCCACGCCGATGTCGGCCACCAGGCACCCGGCGGTGATGGCAACGCGCCGGGACGGCCCGGTGGCGGCGGCATGCCCGGCGACGGAGAACCGACGCCGGGCGACAGCAGTGTGTCGTCCGCGCAGTTGATCCGCCAGCGCGGATTGCTGGACGCGTACGCCTGACAGGCGCGCCAAGTAGGGTTCGCCCCTGCCAGTATCGCGTTGGTGGGTGCGGAGCTTGCTCCGCACGGCCCCACCGGCACCCCGACGGAATTCCGCCGCACCCCTCTGCCCTGCGTTCGGCACGCCCCTTGCATATCCCGGTGAAGCAACCCTCAGGAGCTTCACCCCGTGGCCGCAGCCGCTGAAAAAACCAAGAAGACCGCCGAGAAGGACAAGGCCGCCAAGCCGCGCAGTCCGATCCTGATCACCGCACTGGTCGCCGTGCTCGCCGCCGCGGCGGCCGGTGGCGGCGTCTGGTTCTTCACCCAGTCCAAGCACGACGACAAGAGCGCACAGGCCCCGAAGACGGCCGCCACGCCCGCACCGGCCCAGTATTTCGCGCTGGACCCGGCCTTCGTGGTCAACCTCAACGGCCCGATCGACGGCCCGCGCTACCTGCAGCTGGAAGTGCAGCTGATGACCCGCGACCCGCTGGCGCTGGAGGCGATCAAGACGCATGCGCCGGCCATCCGCGCTCGCCTGCTGATGCTGTTCTCGCAGGTCAGCCCCGACCAGATCGCCGACGTCGCCGGCAAGCAGAAGCTGCAGGCCGCGTCGCTGGCCGAGGTGCAGAAGGTGCTCAAGGCCGAGACCGGCAGCAATGGCGCCGACGATCTGTTGTTCACCAGCTTCGTGACCCAGTAAGGGCCCGCCGATGAATGACCTGCTGTCCCAGGACGAGATCGATGCCCTGCTCCATGGCGTGGACAGCGGCGCGGTCGAAACCGAACCGGAACCGCCGTCAGGCGAGGCCCGCTCGTATGACTTCGCCAGCCAGGACCGCATCATCCGCGGTCGCATGCCGACCCTGGAGATGGTCCACGAGCGCTTCGCGCGCCTGTGGCGCATCGGCCTGTTCAACCTGATCCGCCGCTCGGCCGAGCTGTCGGTGCGCGGCATCGAGCTGATCAAGTTCAACGACTACATGCACTCGCTGTATGTGCCGACCAACCTGAACCTGATCCGCTTCAAGCCACTGCGCGGCACCGGCCTGATCGTATTCGAGCCGACCCTGGTATTCGCCATCGTCGACAACTTCTTCGGCGGTGACGGGCGCTACCCCACCCGCATCGAAGGCCGCGAGTTCACCGCCACCGAAATGCGGGTGATCCACCTGCTGCTGAAGCAGACCTTCGCCGACCTGCGCGAGGCCTGGGCGCCGGTGATGGACGTCGACTTCGAGTACATCAACTCGGAGATCAACCCACACTTCGCCAACATCGTGACCCCGCGCGAGTACGTGGTGGTGTGCCGGCTGCACGTCGAACTCGACGGCGGTGGCGGCGACATCCACGTCACCCTGCCGTACTCGATGCTGGAGCCGATCCGCGAACTGCTCGACGCCGGCATCCAGAGCGACCGCAACGACCGCGACGAAAGCTGGGGCCGGACCCTGCGCGAGCAGCTCAACATCGCCGAAGTGACCTTGTCCAGCGTGCTGGCCAGCAAGCGCATGACCCTGCGCGACCTGACCCGGCTGAAGGTTGGCGATGTACTGCCGATCGAGCTGAACCCGCAGGTGCCGCTGTGCGTGGAGAACATCCCGGTGTTCACCGGCGAATTCGGCATCGCCAACGGCATGAACGCCGTGAAGATCACCGCTACCCATCCGCCGGGCAGCCGCCCGCGCGTACCCGTCATCCAGGAAGACCCGCAATGAACGATATCGACGCCCTCGAACCGACCCCGGCCCAGTTCAGCAGCCTGCAGGCCGATGAGGCCAACGGCCCGGACCTGAACCTGGACGTGATCCTCGATGTGCCGGTGACCCTGTCGCTGGAAGTCGGTCGTGCACGCCTGCCGATCCGCAACCTGCTGCAGCTCAACCAGGGCTCGGTGGTGGAACTGGAGCGCGGTGCCGGCGAATCGCTGGACGTGTTCGTCAATGGCACCCTGATCGCCCACGGCGAAGTGGTGGTGATCAATGACCGCTTCGGCGTGCGCCTGACCGATGTGGTCAGCCCGAGCGAGCGGATCCGGAGACTGCGTTGAGCCTGCTGGCCTCCACCCTGCTGGCGGTCGGCAAGACCGCCGCCCCGATCGGACCGCAGGTCGGCCAGCACGCGGCCGCCGCACCCAGCCTGTTCGGCGCGGTGCTGGCGCTGCTGGCGGTGCTGGCGCTGGTGATCGGCCTGGGCTGGTTGCTCAAGCGCCTGCCCGGCAGTGGCTTCCGCCCGGCCGACGGCATGAAGCTGGTGGCCAGCCTCAATGTCGGTGCCAAGGAACGGGTGGTGGTGGTGGAAGTCAACGGCCAGCAACTGCTGCTGGGCGTCACCGCCGGCGGCATCAACACCCTGCATACCCTGCCCGAGCCGCTGCCGCCGCCGGCACCGGTGCGCGTGCCGGACTTCAAGAACCTGCCGAATTTCGCCCAGCTGCTGCAGCAGCGGCTGCGCAAGGAACCCTGACATGCGTGTCACCCGTACCCGTCTCGCCACCCTGATGCCGTGGCTGTTGCTGCTTGCCCTGTGCCTGTTGCCGGCGCTGGCATGGGCCGCGCCCGGCGCACCGTCCACCCCGCTGCCGGACGTCAACGTCGGCAAGATCGGTGGTGCGCCGGTCAGCCTGCCGCTGCAGACCCTGCTGCTGATGACGGCGATCACCCTGATCCCGTCGATGCTGCTGGTACTGACCTCGTTCACCCGCATCATCATCGTGCTGGGCCTGCTGCGCCAGGCGCTGGGTACCGGGCAGACGCCCTCCAACCAGGTGCTGCTGGGCCTGGCCCTGTTCCTCACCGCGATGGTGATGATGCCGACCTGGGACAAGGCCTGGAGCGCCGGCATGGCGCCCTACCTCAACGGCGACATCGACTTCCAGACCGCCTGGACGCTGACCACGCAGCCGCTGCGCGGCTTCATGCTGGCACAGATCCGCGAGACCGACCTGATGACCTTCGCCGGCATCGCCGGGCATGGCACCTACTCCAGTCCCGACGCGATCCCGTTCCCGGTGCTGGTCGCCTCGTTCGTCACCAGCGAACTGAAGACCGCCTTCGAGATCGGCTTCCTGATCTTCATTCCGTTCGTGATCATCGACCTGGTCGTGGCCAGCGTGCTGATGTCGATGGGCATGATGATGCTGTCGCCGATGCTGGTGTCGGCGCCGTTCAAGATCCTGCTGTTCGTGCTGGTCGATGGCTGGGTGCTGACCGTAGGTACGTTGGCGGCCAGCTTCAATCCGGCGTGATATCCCCCGTAAGCGCAGTCGAGCATGGCTCGACTCTACAAAAGCAGATGGAACCCGAATGTCTCCCGAACTTGCCCTGACCGAACTGCGTGGCGGCCTGATCACCGTGTTGTGGGTAGCCGGCCCGCTGCTGCTGACCGTGCTGGTGGTCGGCGTGGTGGTCGGTGTCGTGCAGGCGGCCACCCAGCTCAACGAACCGACCATCGCTTTCGTCGCCAAGGCGGCGGCGCTGACCGCGGTGCTGTTCGCGCTGGGCAGCCTGCTGATCGGCCACCTGGTGGAATTCACCACGCTGCTGTTCCAGCGCATTCCGCACCTGATCGGCTAGGGCGCGCGCTTCGATGGACGCCGCGACACAGATGGCGGCCGACGGCCTGCAGGCTTTCGGCATGATCGGCACCGTGCTGTGGACCCTGCTGCGCGTCGGCGCGGTGGCCATGGCCATGCCCATGGTCGGCACGCGCGCGGTTCCGGCGCGGGTGCGCGTGGTGCTGGCCGGCACCCTGGCCATTGCGCTGGCTCCGCTGTTGCCGCCGGTGCCGGACTGGACCGGCTTCGATGCCGCCACCGTGTTGACCATCGCCCGCGAACTGGCCATCGGCGTTTCCATCGGATTCCTGCTGCGACTGGTGTTCGAGGCGGGCGCGGTGGCCGGCGAACTGGTCGCGCAGGGTACCGGACTGGCCTTCGCGCAGATGAGCGATCCATTGCGCGGTGGCACCTCGGGTGTGATCGGACAGTGGTTCTACCTGCTGTTCGGCCTGCTGTTCTTCACCGCAAATGGCCATCTCGCGTTGATATCGCTGCTGGTGGACAGTTACCGGGCGCTGCCGATCGGTGCGCCCCTGCCCGACCCGCACGCCTTCTTCAGCATCGCCCCGACCTTCCTGCTCACCGTGCTGCGTGGTGCACTGACCCTGGCCCTTCCGCTGACGGTGGCGATGCTGGCGGTGAACCTGGCCTTCGGTGTGCTGGCGCGTGCCGCCCCTGCGCTGAATCCGATCCAGCTGGGCCTGCCGGTGTCACTGCTGCTGGGCCTGTTCCTGCTGGCGCTGCTGGCCGGCGAAATGGGGCCGCCGGTACAGCGTCTGTTCAACGCTGCCTTCCAGGCTGCGGACGCGGTCACACACTGACCCGATGCATTTGTTTCTGTAGAGCCGAGCCCATGCTCGGCTGCCTTCGGCAGGAGCGGCAGCCGAGCATGGGCTCGGCTCTACAGGGGCGGAATTTCACGCATGGGCGCTTGAAGTTGCCCCCGGTCTGCGCGTTACAGTGAACGCGCGGCAACCGGGGGGATGCCGCACCTGGCCGGCGCCCGCGCCGGCCTGCCTCATGCATGCCCCGCCGTAGTTTCCGTCGACAGGCAGGTCCGGGAGGCTGATGAATGCTGGTAGGCACGTACAACCCGTGGCTGGTTGCCGTCTCATTGCTGGTGGCGGCACTGGCTTCATACACGGCGCTCGCCATGGCCGGGCGCACGGTCACCGCCCCCGGCAAGGGCGCGGCCTGGTGGTGGCGCCTTGGCGGGGGCTTCGCCATGGGCCTGGGCATCTGGTCGATGCATTTCATCGGCATGCTCGCCTTCAGCCTGCCCATCCCGCTGGGCTACGACCTGCCGATCACCCTGCTCTCGCTTGCGCTGGCGATCGCTTCGTCGGTATTCGCGCTGTGGCTGGTCTCGCTGCGCACGCTGCCACACCGCCACCTGGCCGGCGGTGCCCTGCTGATGGGCGCCGGCATTGCCGGCATGCACTACGTGGGCATGGCCGCAATGCGCATGCGACCGGGCATCGATTACCACCCCGGCTGGTTGCTGCTGTCGCTGCTGGTGGCCGTGGCCGCCTCGTGGACCGCGCTGTATGTGGCTTTCCGCCTGCGTGCACGGCACACCCGCGTCGGTAACCGGCTGCTGGCGGCCAGCCTGCTCGGCCTGGCCATCGTCGGCATGCACTACACCGGCATGGCCGCCGCGCGCTTCCCGCAAGGCAGCATCTGCGGCGCGGCGGTGGGCGATGGCCTGCAGAACGAATGGCTGGCGATGCTGGTGGTGGTGCTGACCGTCGCAATCCTGGCGGTGGTGCTGGTGGTGTCCTGGCTCGACCAGCGGGTGGAAGCGCAGCTGTTGCGCCTGCGCAATTCGATGCTGAGCACGTCGCTGACCGATGCCCAGCAGGAACTGACCCAGGCCGCGCTGCATGACCCTCTGACCCGCCTGCCCAACCGCCTGCTGCTGCAGCGGCGCATCGTGCAGGCGCTGGCCGAAGCCGAACAGAACGGCAGCCGCTTCGCGGTGATGTTCATGGACCTGGACGGCTTCAAGCAGGTCAACGACGCTTATGGCCACCAGGCCGGGGATGCCCTGCTGGTGGCGGTCGCCGAACGCACCCGCCAGCTGCTGCGCCCCAGCGACATGCTGGCGCGCCTGGGCGGCGACGAATTCGTGCTGGTGGTCCGCATCGAGCACGACGAGGACCTGCCCACCCTCGCCCGGCGCATCCTGCAGGCGGTGGGCAGCGGCCCGCTGCTGCCGGACAACGAACTGCAGGTGAGCGCCAGCATCGGTGTGGCGATCTGCCCCGATCACGCCGCCAGCGAACGGCAACTGATGGCCTTCGCCGACGCGGCGATGTACCAGGCCAAGGAATCCGGGCGCAATGCGTTCGTGCTGTTCGCCGACTGGATGAACGACAGCGCCGAGCAGCAGTTCCGGCTGCTGGCCGACCTGCGCCGTGCGATCGGCAGCGAGCAGCTGTTCCTGCACTATCAGCCGAAGATCCGCGTGGCCACCCAGAAGGTGGCCGGTGCCGAAGCGCTGATCCGCTGGAAGCACCCGGAGCACGGGCTGATCCCACCGGACCGCTTCATCCGCCTGGCCGAACGCAGCGGCGCGATCAACGAGATCGGTCGCTGGGCACTGGACCAGGCCTGCCAGCAGCTGCGGCGCTGGCGCGACGCCGGGCATGAAGGCTGGTCGATGTCGGTGAACCTGTCGCCGGTGCAGTTCAGTTCGCCGCACCTGCTGCAGGATGTGCGAGAAGTGATCGAACGCTACGACATTGCCCCGCGCCACCTGGTGCTGGAGATCACCGAAAGCACGGTCATGCGCGATACCGATACCAGCCTTCGCCTGCTGCAGGCCCTGTCGGCGCTGGGCGTGGGCATCTCCATCGATGATTTCGGAACCGGCTATTCCAGCCTGCTGTACCTGAAGCGGCTGCCGGCCACGGAGATCAAGATCGACCACGCGTTCGTGCGTGACCTGGAACACAGTGCCGAGGACGTGGTGATCGTCTCGGCCATCGTGGCGCTGGGCCATGCACTGGACATGGACATCGTCGCCGAGGGCGTGGAAACCGCCGCGCAGCGCGCCTACCTGGAGCGCCTGGGCTGCGACTTCCTGCAGGGGTACCTGCTCGGTCGCCCGGTCGACGCGGCGCGCTTCATGCAGCTGCATGACCTGCCCCGGCCGCGGATGGAACTGGCGCAGGGCCCACCGACCGGCGGCGGCGCTCCCCGGTAGAGCCGAGCCCGTGCTCGGCTGCGGTAGGCGCCAGGCACGAAGCGCAGCCGAGCGTGGGCTCGGCTCTACAAGACCGGCCGTCGGTCGCACCACGCCATGCGTGGAACGGTTCTTGCACGCACCCAGGCATCTCCTGCCCCAGTGCCCGTGATGTCCGAGAACGAATCCGCCGGCGAAAAGACCGAACAACCTACCGAAAAACGCCTGCGCGACGCCCGTGAACAGGGCAACCTACCGCGCTCGCGCGAGCTCGGGACGGCCGCCGTGTTCGGCGCCGGCGTACTGGCGGTGATGGCCATGAGCGGCTCGATCGGCCGCGGCGCCAGCGCCTGGATGAAGCACGCGCTCAGCCCGGAACAGAGCCTGCGGCAGAACCCGAAGGAGCTGTTCGGTCACTTCGGTGACCTGCTGCTGCAGTTCATGCTGGTGATAGCGCCGCTGGTGCTGGTCTGCCTGTTGGCCAGCTTCGTCGCGCCGCTGGTGATGGGCGGGCTGCGCTGGTCGGCCAAGGCGATGATGCCCGACCTCAACCGCATGAACCCGATGAGCGGGCTCAAGCGCCTGTATGGCCCGGAGGCCTTGGCCGAGTTCACCAAATCGCTGCTGCGCGTGGCTTTCGTCGGTGTGGCTGCCGGCCTGGTGGTGTGGACCGGCTTCGACACACTGCGCGGGCTGATCCACCGCCCGCTGGAGACCGCCATCACCGACGGCCTCGGCTTCACCCTGCGCCTGCTGCTGGCCACCGCCGGCGCCATGCTGGTGCTGGCCGCCATCGATGCCCCGTACCAGCGCTGGAACTGGATGCGCAAGCTGAAGATGACCCGGGAAGAGCTGCGCCGGGAAATGAAGGAAAGCGAGGGCAGCCCCGAGGTAAAGGGCCGCATCCGCCAGCTGCAGCAGCAGATGGCCAACCGCCGGATGATGGAAGCGGTACCGACCGCAGACGTGGTGGTGGTCAACCCCACCCACTACGCGGTGGCGCTGAAGTACGAGGGCGGCTCCATGAACGCGCCCACGGTGGTCGCCCTGGGCGTGGACGAGACCGCCCTGCGCATCCGTGAAGTGGCCGACGGCAACAAGGTCGCCATCGTCTCCGCCCCGCCTTTGGCACGCGCCTTGTATCGGGAAGGCCAACTCGGCAAGGAAATCCCCGTGAGACTGTATTCGGCCGTCGCCCAGGTCCTGTCCTATGTCTACCAGCTGCGCGCCTGGCGCACTGGCCCGATGCCGGACGCACCGCACATCCAGGTGGATGAATTCGGCAAGGGAGGCCGCCCGTGAGCGCCCAGCCGTCCGCCGGATTCAATACCCGCCGCGCCCTGGAAATGATCCGCCAGGGCCTCGGCGCGCCGCTGATCGTACTGGCCCTGCTGGCTATGGTCGTGGTGCCGCTGGCCGCGCCGGTGCTCGATGCGTTGTTCACCTTCAACATCGCCATTTCGCTGATGGTGCTGTTGGCGGTGGTCTACGTGAAGCGCCCGCTGGACTTCACGATCTTCCCGATCGTGCTGCTGATCACCACCATGCTGCGGCTGGCCCTGAACGTGGCCTCCACCCGCGTGATCCTGCTCAACGGCCAGAACGGCCACGACGCCGCCGGCAAGGTCATCGCTGCCTTCGGCGAATTCGTGATCGGCGGCAACTATGCCGTCGGCATCGTGGTGTTCGCGATCCTGACCATCATCAACTTCGTAGTCATCACCAAGGGTGCTGGCCGCGTCTCGGAAGTGACCGCCCGTTTCATCCTGGACGCGATGCCCGGCAAGCAGATGGCGATCGATGCCGATCTCAACGCCGGCCTGCTGACGCGCGAGGAAGCCAAGGCCCGCCGCGAGGAAGTCCGCGAGGAAGCCGATTTCTATGGTGCGATGGATGGTGCCAGCAAGTTCATCCGCGGCGATGCCATCGCCGGCATCCTGATCCTGTTCATCAACATGCTCGGCGGTCTCGCCGTAGGCGTGCTGCAGCACGGCATGCCGTTCGGGCAGGCCGCTGCCACCTATACCCTGCTGTCAATCGGTGACGGCCTGGTGGCACAGCTGCCGGCGTTGCTGGTCTCCAGCGCGGTCGCGATGCTGGTCACCCGCGCCTCGCGCTCGCAGGACATGGCCCAGGCCATGACCGGGCAGGTGTTCGGCCAGTACCGCGCGCTGGCGATCACCGCCGGCATCATCGGCCTGGTCGGCCTGGTGCCGGGCATGCCCAACGTCGCTTTCCTGACGCTGGCGTCGATCCTCGGCTTCATCGCCTGGAAGCTGTACCGCAAGACCCGCGCCCCGGCCGCCGATGCCGCTGCAGCGGGCAAGGACCCCGCCGCGCTCAACGCCCTCGGCCGCCCGGCCGCACCGGCGCCCACCGCCGAACTGAGCTGGGACGAACTGCGCCCGGTCGATCCGCTGGGCCTGGAGGTCGGCTACCGGCTGATCCCGCTGGTGGACAGCAACCAGGGCGGCGAGCTGATGGCGCGCATCAAGGGCGTGCGCCGCAAGCTGACCCAGGATGTCGGCTTCCTGATCCCGTCGGTGCACATCCGCGACAACCTGGAACTGCCTGCCAACGGCTACCGCGTGCTGGTGCACGGCGTGCCGGTGGCCACCGCCGAGATCCATCCGGACCGCGAGCTGGCACTGGACCCGGGCAGCGCGCTGGGCAGCCTGGAAGGCATCGCCGGCAAGGATCCCGCATTCGGCCTGGATGCCACCTGGATCCAGCCCCACCAGCGCGCACAGGCCGAAACGCTGGGCTACACCGTGGTCGACCCGGCCACCGTGATTGCCACCCATCTCTCGCACCTGATCCGCGAACACGCGCCAGAACTGCTCGGCCACGAAGAAGTACAGCAGCTGCTGGCCAATCTGGCCAAGAGCGCACCCAAGCTCGTCGAAGATCTGACGCCGAAGGCATTGCCGCTGTCCGCCGTGGTGCGCGTGCTGCAGAACCTGCTGGTCGAGCGGATTCCAATCCGCCAGCTGCGCAAGATCGCCGAAGCCTTGGTCGAGCACGCACCTGGCAGCCAGGACCCGGCCGTGCTGACCGCCGCCGTCCGCGCCGCGCTGGGCCGCTTCATCGTGCAGGAGATCGCCGGAATGTCGGCGGAGCTGCCGGTGTTCACCCTCAACCCGCAATTGGAACGTGTCTTGCAGGAGTCCACCCAGGGCAACGGCGCCGCGCTGGAACCCGGACTCGCCGAGCGACTGCACCAGAGCCTGGCCGAATGTGTCAGCAAGCAGGAGGCCCGTAACGAGCCTGCAGTCGTGCTGGTGCCTGGTCCGGTGCGCGCCGCGCTGGCGCGCCTGGTCCGCCACAGCGTTCCGTCGCTGTCGGTGCTGGCCTACAGCGAAGTGCCGGAGGACAAGCGCCTGAAGCTGGTCGGAACGA
Organism: Stenotrophomonas maltophilia; assembly: GCF_001676385.1. GTDB lineage: Bacteria > Pseudomonadota > Gammaproteobacteria > Xanthomonadales > Xanthomonadaceae > Stenotrophomonas > Stenotrophomonas maltophilia_J. The sequence continues at coordinate 258,254 of NZ_LYVJ01000004.1, forward strand.
TCAGCTGACGCCGCCCGACGACGCGCCAGAAAACAGACACCACTTCCGATCCAACGCAACAGACAGACACCAAGGGGAACCCGCACCGTGCAGACCACCGACCACCCGAGTTCCCCGACCGCCACCCCGCCGTCTCCGTCCCGTGACCACAGCATGAAAATCAAACGATTCGTCGCCGCCGACATGCGCTCGGCCATGAACCTGGTGCGCAAGGAACATGGCCCTGATGCCGTGATCCTGTCCAACCGCCGGATCGAGGAAGGCATCGAGATCGTCGCCGCCGCCAACTACGACGAGAGCGCCGTGCAGCGTGCACTGGAAGCCTCGCGTCGTGACATCGCTCCGCCGCCGGTGCCGAAGCCGCGCACCGCCGCCGATGCGGTGATTGCTGCGGTCACCCGCCGCCGCAGCAGCACCCCTGCGCCGGAACCGGTCGCCGCCACCACCTCGGCCGTGGCCGCCCTCGCCCGCGCCGCAGTCGGCGCCACCGGCCGCACCCTGGACAGCGCCGACGAGATCGTGCCGACCCGCGGCAGCAGCGGCTTCGCCGCCACCCTGGCGCGTGCCGCCGTCAACGAACCGGCGCGGCCGGAACCGGGCTTCGCCGCGTTCGCCGAAGCCATCGTCGCACCGGCCACCGCCGTACCGGCCAACCGCGCACGCTTCCAGATCGATCCGCCGCACGACGCCCATCACGAAAACATGGCGCCGCCGCTGCAGCCGCCGCCGCTGCCGACCGCTGCCGTCGCCGACGCGCCGCCGGCCAACGCCACCAGTGAACCGGCGTTGGCCGATGCCATCGCCGGAACCACGCCGCAGCCTACCCTCGCTCCGGCCCCGGTGCTGACCGTGGTCGCGCAGGACGACGCCGAGATCCGCCATCTGCGCCAGGAAGTGGCCGGCATGCGCCAGGTGATCGAGCGCGAAATGAACCGGTTCACCGATGAGCGCCTGCGCGGTAGCCCGGTGCGCGCCACCGCCCTGGACCTGATGGACGAATACGGCTTCGATGCGGGCCTGGCCCGCGACGTCGCCATGCAGATCCCGCTGGAAACCGAAGCCCATCGCGGCCGCGGCCTGATGCTGGGCCTGATCTCGCGCAAGCTGCCGATCGCTCCGGCCGACCCGCTCGAAGAAGGCGGCGTGATCGCGCTGGTCGGCCCGACCGGTGCCGGCAAGACCACCACCATCGCCAAGCTGGCCTCGCGTTTCGCCGAAAAGCACGCGCCGCGTGACGTCGCCCTGGTGACCACCGACACCGCCCGCATCGGCGCCCGCGAACAGCTGTACGGCTACGGCCGCCAGCTCGGCATCGCGGTGCACGAGGCCAACAGTGGCACCGACCTGGACCAACTGCTGGAACGCCTGAAGGACTACAAGCTGGTGCTGATCGACACCGCGGGCCTGGGCCCGCGTGACCGTGCGCTGGCCGCCCAGTTGCAGTGGCTGCGCGCTGCGCGCCAGGTGCGCACCCTGCTGGTGCTGCCGGCCAATACCAGCTCCGGCGACATGGACGAGGTGGTCCGCCGCTTCGGCGCCGCCAATCTGCAGGGCCTGGTGCTGAGCAAGCTGGATGAGACCGGCCGTTTCGGCAACGCACTGTCCGTGGCCGTGGACCACGCCCTGCCGATCACCTGGGTAACCGACGGCCAGGACGTGCCGGAGGACCTGCACCGGGCCAGCGCGGCCAACCTCGTACTTCGCCTTGAAGATTTGCGCCGAGCGGCCGATATGCCCTGCAACCCGGAGTTGAACCATGCCGTCGCGTGAGTACGCCAAGCTGACCAAGACCTTCCCGCTGTCGGCCACCCGCAGCGAGCCGCTCGGCCCTGTGCGCACCCTTGCCGTCACCGGCGGCAAGGGGGGCGTGGGCAAGACCAATGTGTCGGCCAACCTGGCCGTGGCATTGGCCGGCATGGGCAAGCGCACGCTGCTGCTGGACGCCGACCTCGGCCTGGCCAACATCGACGTGATCCTGGGCTTGAACCCCACCTTTACGCTCGCCGACCTGGTCGCCGGCCGCTGCTCGCTGGACGACGTTATCGTCGAGGGCCCGAATGGCGTGCTGGTGGTCCCGGCCGCATCCGGCCGCCGCCACATGGCCGAACTGGCCCCTGCCGAGCACGTCGGCCTGGTCAACGTGTTCTCGGAGCTGGAACGCGAACTGGACATCATGGTGGTGGACACCGCCGCCGGCATCACCGACGGCGTGCTGACCTTCTGCCAGGCCGCACAGGACACCGTGGTGGTGGTCTGCGACGAGCCGGCCTCGATCACCGACGCCTATGCGCTGATCAAGGTGCTGTCGCGCGAACGTGGCGTCGACCGCATCCAGGTGGTGGCCAACATGGTCCGCGACCCCAATGAGGGCCGCGTGCTCTACGAAAAGCTGACCCGTGTCTGCGAAAAGTTCCTTGCCGACGTCTCGCTGAACTACCTGGGCTGCGTGCCGCAGGATGACTGGCTGCGGCTGTCGGTGCAGCGCCAGCAACCGGTGGTGAAGGCCTATCCGTCCAGCCCGGCGGCACTGGCGATCACCGAGATCGCCCGGCGCACCGCACGCTGGCAGGCACCGACCGAACCACGGGGCGGGGTCGAATTCTTCCTCGAACGCATCCTCAAGCAGCGCGGGGTGGCGGCATGAAAGGCGCAGCCCAGTACAGGGAAGTCCAGCGTGCGGCGGCCAACGAGGTCATCGCCCAGCATTCGGACCTGGTGCGGCGCATCGCCCACCACCTGGCCGCACGCCTGCCGGCCAGCGTCGAGGTCGACGACCTGATCCAGGCCGGCATGATGGGCCTGATCGAAGCCTCGCGCAGCTACGACGCCGACCAGGGAGCCTCGTTCGAGACCTATGCCTCGATCCGCATCCGCGGCTCCATGATCGACGAGATCCGCCGGGGCGACTGGGTGCCGCGCTCGGTGCACCGCCGCGCGCGCGATGCGGCCGCCACCATCCGCCGCCTGGAACAGAGCACTGGCCGTGCCGCCAGTGCCACCGAAGTGGCCGCTGCGATGGAGATGCCGCTTCCCGAGTACCTGCGCCTGATGGAAGACGCCGCGCGTGGCCAGGTGCTCAGCCTGGAATCGCGCATTGAAGACCAGGGCGAGCTGGACACCGTCGCCCAGGGTGGCCCAACCCCGCAGCAGGTACTCGAGCGTGGCGAGTTCGGCCGCGAGCTGGGCAAGGCCATCGGCCTGCTGCCGGAGCGCGAACAACTGGTGCTCTCGCTCTACTACGAGCAGGAACTGAACCTGAAGGAGATCGGTGCGGTGCTCGGCGTGAGCGAATCGCGGGTCTGCCAGATCCACGGCCAGGCGGTGTTGCGCCTGCGTGGACGATTGAAGATTTTCGAGGCCGCAGATGCAGGCCTCGAAGAATGAACATGCCCGAGGTGGCTGCCCCCGGCTGCCCGGAATGAACAACAAAGGAACTCTGCTTTGAACAAGAACATGCGCATCCTGATCGTCGACGACTTCTCGACCATGCGTCGCATCGTCAAGAACCTGCTGGGCGATCTGGGCTTCACCAACACCGCCGAAGCCGAGGACGGGCATGCTGCGCTGTCGCTGCTGCAGAGCCAGCCGTTCGATTTCGTGGTCACCGACTGGAACATGCCGGTGATGACCGGCATCGAACTGCTCAAGGCGATCCGCAACGATGCCAAGCTGAAGACCCTGCCGGTACTGATGGTCACCGCCGAAGCCAAGCGCGAGCAGATCATCGAAGCGGCGCAGAACGGCGTGAACGGTTACATCATCAAGCCGTTCACCGCGCAGACGCTGGAAGAGAAGCTCGGCAAGATCTTTGAACGCCTGGCGGCCAGCGCCTGATGGATACCACGGTCGACAAGAGCGCCCTCGCCCTGCGCCTGCAGGAAGCCCTGGACGCACTGGAGTCCGGTGACGAAGCCGGGTGGCGGCAGCGCATCGACGGACTGGTCGCGCTGCGCACGCAGCCGATGATGAGCGGCCTCTCGCGGCTGGCGCGTGAGCTCGGCCAGGCGCTCGGTGAGCTGCCGACCGTGCCCAGCGAAGCCGGCGAGCTGGACGATGCCTGCGCACGCCTGGATCACGTGGTCGCCATGACCGAACAGGCCACGCACCGCACCCTGGACCTGGCCGAGGAATGCCGCAGCTTGACCGAACAGCTGCGCGCCGACGGCCTGCAACCGGGCCAGGACGCGCAGCTCGAGCGCATCCGCCATAACCTGACCGAGATTGCCCTGACCCAGAGCTACCAGGACCTGACCGGGCAGATCATCCGCTGCGTGGTCGGCATCGTCCGCCGCGTGCACGAAGGCTTCGGCGCGCTTGGCCTGCCACCGGAGCAGCATCGCACCGGTCCGGAACTGGCCGGGCCGGCACTGAAGGGACTGGACCGCCACGCGGTTTCGCAGAACGACGCCGACGACCTGTTGTCGGATCTGGGGCTGTAAGCATGAGCGCGGTATCCGACGACATCACCGCCGATTTCATCATCGAGGCGCAGGAGATCCTGGATCGCCTCGGCGAACAGCTGGTGTCGCTGGAGCAGGCACCGCAGGACAGCGAGCAGCTCAACGCGGTATTCCGCGGCTACCACACGCTCAAGGGCGGCGCCGGCTTCCTCGGCGTCACCGCCATGGTCGAGCTGTGCCATGCAGCCGAGGAAGCCCTGGGGGCGGCCCGCGCTGGCCAGGCCGTGTTGCAGCCCCATCATTTCGATGCCGCCCAGCAATCACTGGACTACCTGCAGTCGATGCTCGACGCAGTGTCGTCGGGCACCGAACCCGGCTATGCACCGCCGGACCTGATCGCACAGTTCGATGTCCATGGCGGCGGCACCGCGGTACCGGTGGCCGCCGCTGCGCCCGCTGCTGCCGGCAGCGACCTGATCACCGACGACGAGTTCGAGGCCCTGCTCGACCAGCTGCACGGTGGTAAAGCGCCGACCGCCGTCGCGCCGGCCACCAAGGCCGACGACGGGCTGATCAGCGAAGACGAATTCGAGGCCCTGCTCGACCAGCTGCACGGTGGCGCCGCGCCGGGTGCCAGGCCGGTCGCCGCCGCACCGCCGCCCCCGGCACCCGCGGCACGGCCGCCCGCACCCGCGCCTGCGGCCAAGCCGGCCACCAAGCCGCTGGCCGAGGCCGAACACACGGTGCGCGTGGACACCAAGCGCCTGGATGCGATCGTCAACCTGATCGGCGAACTGGTGCTGTCACGCAACAGGCTCAAGACCCTGCGTGCGCGCCTGCGCGACGAGGAGCTGGACCGCGCCGTATCCACCCTGGACATCGCCACCGCGCGCCTGCAGTCGGCGGTGATGCGCACCCGCATGCAGCCAGTGGGCAAGGTGTTCTCGCGCTTCCCCAAGGTCGCCCGCGACGTCGCCCGCTCACTGAAGAAGGAAGTGGACCTGGAGCTGATCGGTGCCGAGACCGAGCTCGATCGCAACCTGGTCGAGGCCCTGGCCGACCCGCTGGTACATCTGGTCCGCAACGCCATCGACCATGGCGTGGAAATGCCCGACCTGCGCGAGGCGCAGGGCAAGCCGCGGATGGGCCATGTGCGGCTTTCGGCACAGCAGGAAGGCGACTACGTCAGCATCGAGGTGCAGGACGATGGCGCAGGCATCGACCCGGAGAAACTGCGTGCGAAGGCGCGCGAGAAGGGCCTGATCGATCCGGAGGCCGCCGCCCGCCTGAGCAGCGAGGAATGCCTGCACCTGGTGTTCCTGCCTGGCTTCTCGACCAAGCAGCAGGTCACGGATATCTCCGGCCGCGGCGTCGGCATGGACGTGGTGCAGTCGCGCATCCGCGAGCTGAGCGGCCAGATCCAGATCCAGTCGGAACTGGGCCGTGGCAGCCGCTTCCTGATCCGCGTGCCGCTGACCCTGGCGATCCTGCCGACCCTGCTGGTGCAGGCCGGCGAGGATGTCTATGCGCTGCCGCTGGCGCGCGTGATGGAGGTGCTGCACGCGCCGCGCACCTCGCTCGGCTGGTTCGACGGCCGCGCCGTGCTTGACCGCCGCTCGCACACCCTGCCGCTGGTCGATCTGCGCCAGTGGCTGGATGTGACGCCCGCCACGTCGACCCTGCTGACCATCGTGGTGCTGCAGGCAGGCGAAGCACGCTTCGGCCTGGTCGTGGACCAGGTCCGCGGGCGCGAGGAAGTGGTGATCAAGCCGCTGCCGAAAGCCCTGCGCGGCCTGCGCGGCTATGCGGGTGCCACCTTGATCGGCGATGGCCGCATGGCGCTGATCCTGGACGTGGATGGACTGCGCTGAAGCGTGCCGGGCAGAGCCCGGCGACCCGAAAACTGTGACTGCCGTCTGTACGCGATCTGCCGGTGTCTCAAGTCCCATTCATATACGCCGATACCGGAACCATGGATAGACTCAGCCTCATTGGACTCTTCCTCGCCCTGGCCTCCCTGGTCGGCGGCAGCATCCTCAAGGGCGCCGGCCTGGCGTCGTTGTGGTCGCCTGCGGCATTCGTGATCGTCATTGTCGGTACGGTCGCCGCGATCCTGCTGCATACCTCGCCGATCGTCTTCAGGCACGCGTTCAAGATCGTGCGCTGGGTCGTGCGCCCGCCGCACAGCGACCGCCGCGCCCTGATCCAGCAGATCGTCGAATGGAGCAACATCGCCCGCCGCCAGGGCCTGCTGGGGCTGGAATCGCAGGTGGAGGCGCAGCAGGATCCGTTCCTGCGCAAGGGCCTGCAGCTGCTGGTCGACGGTGTTGAACCCGAATCGATGCGGCACATGCTGGAGATCGAACTGGGCAGCCAGGAACACCAGGACCAGGCCGGCGCCAAGGTCTTCGAAGCGATGGGCATCTATGCGCCGACGCTCGGCATCATCGGGGCCGTGCTCGGCCTGATCGCGGTGATGAAGAACCTGGCCGACCCGAGCAAGCTCGGCCACGGCATTGCCGCCGCGTTCACCGCCACCATCTACGGCATCGCCTCGGCCAACCTGCTGTTCCTGCCGATCTCGGCCAAGCTCAAGAGCGTGATCTCACACACCACCCGCGACCGCGAAATGGTCATCGAAGGCCTGATCTCGATCGCCCAGGGCGAGAATCCGCGCAACATCGAAACCAACCTTTCCGGCTTCCTGCACTGACATGGCCCGCCGCAAGCACCACGAAGAGCACGCCAACCATGAAGCATGGGCGATCCCCTATGCCGACCTGATGACGCTGCTGCTCGCCTTCTTCGTGGTCATGTACGCGATCTCCTCGGTCAACGAGGGCAAGTACCGGATCATGGCCGACGCGCTCACCGATGCCTTCGGTGGCGCGCCGCGCACGATCAACCCGGTGCAGGTCGGCAACAAGCAGGTGCAGGGTGGTGGCTGGGACAGCCCATCGGTGATCAAGTCCGGCACCAGGATCGGCCCGTCCGCACCGGCGCCATCGCACGACCCCACCCTGCTGCCGTCAATGGCCTCGCAGATGCGCGTGCCGGTGTCAGTGCACAACCAGGAACAGATCGCGCGTGCCGAGCGCCAGCTCAACAGCATCGCCGACCGCCTCACCGCCGCGCTGGCACCGCTGATCGACCGCGGCATGATCAGCGTACGCCGCACCGAACTGTGGATCGAGGTCGAGATCAACAGCGACATCCTGTTTCCCACCGGTTCGGCTGCGCTGGACGCGCATGCGCGCGGAACGCTGGCCAGCCTGGCGGGCGTGCTGCGCGACGTGCCCAACAGCGTGCGGGTGGAAGGCCACACCGACAACGTGCCCATCGCCACGGCCACCTTCCCGTCCAACTGGGAGCTGTCGGCGGCGCGCGCCGCCAGCGTGGTGCACCTGTTTGCCGACCAGGGCCTGCAGCCGTCGCGGCTGGCGATGGTTGGCTATGGCCAGTTCCGCCCGCGCGAAGCGAACGACAGTGCGCAGGGCCGCAACCGCAACCGGCGGGTCATGGTCATCATCCTGGCCGACACCACGCACGCCGTGGACCCGCTGGGCCAGCGCCTGAATGCGACCAACGGCGCCACCGGCAGCAGCTCCGGTCACGTTGCTGCAACGCCGGCGATCGCCCCGCCTTCCCCTCCCGCACCGGTGACGTTGCCACCGGTGCCGGCTGGCAGCCATGTTGGCGCCGCCGTTCCCCCGGCAATGAAGGAGTAGACCGATGCGCATCTGGGCAATCGCCAACCAGAAGGGCGGAGTCGGCAAGACCACTACCACCCTCGCCCTTGGCCGCGGCCTGGCCGCACTGGGCCATCGCGTGCTGCTGATCGATCTCGATCCGCACGCCTCACTCAGCCGCGCCTTCGGCGTGCCGGTGGATCCACCGCCGGCCGGCGTGCTGGAACTGTTCGGCACGCCACCGGCCGAACTGGCCAGCCTCTGTCGTGCCAGCAGCATCCCGGGGCTGGACCATGTCTGCGCACAGTCGGCGCTGGCCACGCTGGAGCGCCGCAGCGCGAACCAGCCCGGCCTCGGCCTGGCCCTGCAGAACGCACTGGCACGCCACCAGGGCCAGCACGACTACATCCTGCTGGACTGCGCACCGACCCTTGGCCTGTTGATGATCAACGCACTGGCCGCCGCCGATCGCCTGGTCATCCCGACCCAGGCCGAGCCGCTGGCCCTGCACGGACTGGAAGGCATGGTCCGCACCGGTGAAATGGTCGAACGCTCGCGCCGCCGCCCGTTGCCGACGTCGATCCTGCCCACCCTGTTCGATCGCCGTACCCGGGCTGGCAACGAATCGCTGCGCAGCATGCAGGACCGGCACGGTGCCCGTGTCTGGGAAGACGCAATTCCGATCGATACCCGCGTCAGCAACGCTGCCGGCCTGGCCCTGCCGAGCGTCGGCGGTGACTATCCGGGCCGAGGCCTGGCGGCCTATCGCCGAGCCCTGAACTGGATCCTGCGCGAAGATGCCCGCGCCCTGGAGCAGGCGGCATGAACAGCACCGGCGTACTGGACGATTATCTTGACGAACTGTTGGGTGAAGCGCTCGCCCCCGCCGCAGCGCCAACGGGCATGACCGGTAGCGCAGCGGCCAGCGAACGCGAGCCCACCTGGGATGACCTGCCACCAGAAGTGATCTACGAAACGGAAACCATCTCCGCCCCGGCCGAGGACAACGCCGCACTGGACGCCGCCTTCGAGGCGGCCGCCTGCGCTGGCGCCGGGCCATGCCCGGCGGGTGCAGCGGCGATCGAACGCGAGCCCACCTGGGACGACCTGCCGCCAGAAGTGATCTACGAAACGGAAACCGTCTCCGCCCCGGCCGACGACAACGCCGCACTGGACGCCGCCTTCGAGGCGGCCGCCTGCGCTGGCGCCGGGCCATGCCCGGCGGATGCAGCGGCCAGCGAACGCGAACCGACCTGGGACGACCTGCCCGACGACGTCATCCACGAAGCCGCCTCCGCCAGCGTCACCGCACCGCCCGGACCGGAGCCCACCTGGGATGATCTGCCGGACGAAGTGATCTACGAGACCGATGCGGCTGGCAGCCATCACCTCGCCCACACTGACAGCCCCGGCCTGCAGGCCGCCTTCGAAGCTGCTGCGACCGGTGAGGATGTACCTGCGCCGCCACCAGCCGTGATCGCAGCACCGGTCCCGCCGCCGCGTGGCGCATCGGCGCGCGCCGCCGTGCCGCCGCCACGGGTGGCCGTGGATGCCCCGGCGGGCAACCGGCCCGGCAGCTGGCAGGAACTGCAGGCACAGGCCCACGCGCCGGCCAGCAGCCCGCATCCGCAGAATCGTCGCGCCGGTGAGCGGACCTCGCGCTGGTTGCGCCTGCGCTGCGGTACCCAGGCCTATGCGCTGGAGCTGCTGAAGGTGCAGGAAGTGGTGCTGCCAGTGCCGCTGCTGCCGTTGCGCGGAACAGCCCCTGCCATGCTCGGCATCATGAACCTGCGCGGGCAGGTGGTTCCGGTAATGGATCTGGGCCTGCACCTGGGCGCGGCTGCCGCCGAAGAGGACGCACAGACACGGATCGTGGTCCTGGAAGAGGACGGCGAGATCATCGGCCTGCGCGTGTCGGCGGTGGAAGACGTGGCCAACCTTACCGATTCACAGATCGAGCCACCCGATACCGCGCGCATCTGCCAGATTTCCAATGATCTGTTCCGCGGCGTGGCCCGCATCAGCCAGCGTCCCATGATCCTCCTGGACGCCACCCGGCTGTTGAGCTGATTCGAAAAAAAGGGGACGGAGGGGATTAAGTCGCAAGTGGCTCGGCCTTTGCGCCGGCGCGTTGCCTGTCGGGGACGCAAGGAGTTGATCCCTTGGATCAACACCTTCCGTCCGCACTGCGCGGTCGCCGTTGCCGAGGGGGGCTGCAGTAGAGCCAGGTCGATTGCGACTTAATCCCCTCCGTCCCCTTTTCAACAGCGACCGCATCGGCGCACCGCGCCGATTCCCCTAAAGAACCCCACCAGGGTGCCGTTATGGATCACGGAACCGTTTGTCCGGAGCAACGATGAGCACTGTCGAACTGGGTGGGGATCTCGGCATCGAGGGCACCGCCGAGCTCAAGAACCGCCTTGCCCCACTGCTGGAGCAGGCAGGGGAGCTGACCCTGGATGCGAGCCAGGTCGCCCGCATCCACACGGCTGCCGTGCAGGTGCTGTGCGCATTCGTGCACGCGCGCCGCGAGGCCGGCCTGCGCACCGGCTTCCACGGTTGCACCGCAACCTTCCGTGACGCCGCGCGCCTGCTGGGCGTCACCCAGGCCCTGGGCCTGGACGTAACCCATGACAACCTGAAATCTGTGGAGAACGCTGCATGAGCGCACGTATCTTGGTGGTGGACGATTCGGCGTCGATGCGCCAGATGGTTTCCTTCGCCCTCACCTCGGCCGGCTTTGCCGTCGAAGAAGCCGAAGACGGCGCGGTCGCGCTCGGTCGTGCCAAGGGCCAGCGCTTCAATGCGGTGGTCACCGACGTCAACATGCCGAACATGGACGGCATCGCCCTGATCCGCGAACTGCGCCAGTTGCCGGACTACAAGTTCACCCCGCTGCTGATGCTGACCACCGAATCGGCCGCCGACAAGAAGTCCGAAGGCAAGGCCGCCGGCGCCACCGGCTGGCTGGTCAAGCCGTTCAATCCCGAGCAGCTGGTCGCCACCGTGCAGAAAGTGCTGGGCTGATCGCCCCACACCGCTCCCCCTCTTCGCCTCCGGACCACCACCGCCATGAGCCTGGACCTGCAACGCTTCCACGCCACCTTCTTCGAAGAGAGCCGCGAGGGCCTCGACGCGATGGAAGCTGGCCTGCTGGCCCTGGAGTCGGGCCAGCAGGACGCGGAAATCATCAACTCGGTGTTCCGCGCCGCCCACTCGATCAAGGGCGGTGCCGGCACCTTCGGTTTCGATGCGATCGCGGGCCTGACCCACGTGCTGGAGACGCTGCTCGATGAGTTGCGTGCCGGCAAACGCGCGCTGGAAGGCCATGCCGTCGATGCCATGCTGTCCTCGGTGGACGTGCTGCGCGCGCTGCTGCGCGAAGCCGAACATGGCCAGGCCGCCGATCCTGCTGCCGTTGCTGCGGTGAAGGCGCGCCTGGAAGCGGTTCTCTCCGGCCAGGCCGCGCCGAGCGCCCCGGCAGCTGCAGCGGCCAAGGCCGACGATACGCCCGAAGGCTGGCAGATCGGCTTCACCCCGGCGCCATCGCTGTTCATGAGCGGCAACGACCCGTTGCGCATCATCCGCGAACTGGAACACCTTGGGTCGCTGCAGGTCGCCGCGCGCATGGAGCGCCTGCCGGCCTTCGCCCAGCTCGACCCGCTGGAGGCCCACCTGGCGTGGGACCTGGGCCTGGTCGGCAAGGTGCCGCGCAGCAGCATCGAAGACACCTTCGCCTGGGTGCTGGACGACTGTGAACTGGACATCCGCCCCGCCGCACCGCCGAGCCTGGCCACCCAGGCACCGGCCACGCCAGGGCCTTCCACACCGGCAGCTACGGCTGCGGCTCCGGCCCCGGCGTCTGCCAGTACCACCACCAGCCAGGAAGCCGAAACCTCGATCCGCGTCAGCGTCGACAAGGTCGATGCGCTGATCAACCTGGTCGGCGAACTGGTCATCACCCAGGCAATGCTCAAGCAGGTCTCGCATGCGCTGGATCCGGTCCATGCCGAAAGCTTGTTCGCCGGCCTGGACCAGCTTGAACGCAATACCCGTGACCTGCAGGAAGCGGTGATCGGCGTGCGCATGCTGCCGGTCGATGCGGTGTTCCGGCGCTTCCCGCGGCTGGTCCGCGACCTGTCCAGCCGCCTCGGCAAGCAGGTCCGCCTGCGCACCGTCGGCGAAGGCACCGAGCTGGACAAGGGCCTGATCGAGAAGATCGCCGACCCCCTGGTGCACCTGGTACGCAACTCGATCGACCACGGCCTGGAAATGCCCGATGTGCGTCGCGACGCGGGCAAGGACGAGACCGGCACGATCACCCTGGCCGCTTCGCACCAGGGCGGGCACATCGTCATCGAGGTCAGCGACGATGGTCGTGGCCTGGACCGCGCGAAGATCCTGGCCAAGGCCACCGAACGTGGCCTGGCCGTTCCGGACAACCCGACCGATGCGCAGGTGTGGGACCTGATCTTCCAGCCCGGCTTCTCCACCGCCGAGGCAGTTACCGACCTGTCCGGTCGTGGTGTCGGAATGGACGTGGTCCGCCGCAACATCCAGGCGCTGGGTGGCGAAGTGCAGATCGAAAGCAGCCTCGGCGCGGGCACACGCACCCTGATCCGGCTGCCGCTGACGCTGGCCATCCTCGATGGCATGACCGTGGCCGTATCCGGCGAAACGCTGATCCTGCCACTGGCCTACGTGCTGGAAGCGTTGCAGCCGCAGCCTGAGGACATCCGCAGCATGGCCGGCGAGGGCCGCGTGCTGCGCGTGCGGGGCGAGTACCTGCCGATCCTGTCGCTGAGCGAGTACTACGGCTACGGTAACCGCGCACCCGGCAGCGAATCGCTGGTGGTGGTTGTCGAAGGCGATGGCCAGAAGATCGCGCTGGAAGTGGACGAACTGGTCGGCCAGCAGCAGGTCGTGGTCAAGAACATCGAGAACAACTACCGCCGCATCGGCGGGGTCTCCGGTGCCACCATCCTCGGCGATGGCCGCGTCGCGCTGATTGTCGACATCGGCGGCCTGGTGCGCTCACTGCGAATGCCACAGGCCGCCTGATTCATCCTGCAACGCTGAGTACAACCGCCGCCCTCCGGGCGGCGGTTTTTGTTTGTGCGCGCGCTGCCAAGGGATCAGATCCCTTTCCCGCGGAAAGGGAGCTGATCCCAACCCACGGCTTCCTCCATTCCGTGAACTCCGTCGGCACGATGGTTTCGACGGAAACCACGTCGCCGGCGCGCAATCCCCGCTACGACTGGATTTTCGGCCGCTCCTCCCTACGCAGTCGAATGTGATCTGCATCCATAAAGTCCGCCGGGACCGCGCCGCTATTTCGCTGTGACGGCCGTCACCGAACCTCACCGGGCACCCCGTTTCCGCCGCACTCATCCCAGCCGACGTAACGACGCCGGCCCCCCTTGCACCCTGGAGCACCCTGCATGAAGTGGTTCCACGATCTGCCCATCGCCCGCAAGCTGGCCGTGGGGTTCACCCTCACCACGCTGATGACCCTGGTCCTCGGCGTCTTCGCCCTGCTGCGCCTCAGTGAAGCCAACCGGCAGCTGGGAGAAATGGCCGGCAATGACATTCCTTCGGCCCGGCACCTGGGAGAAGCCCGCTCGCAGCTGGGTGAATTCCGTACCTATGAGCTGGCCCAGCTGAGCATGCTTGACCAACCGGAAAAGGTCGCCGATTACAATACGCGCATGGACACCACGGCCCGGACCGTGCGTGACGAACTGGCCGCCTATTCGGCATTGCCGGCACAGGCCCGGGAACGCGAACTGTACCGCGCAGCCAGCGCACAGCTGGACCGCTATTTCGCCGCCAACAAGGCCATGCGCGAGGCCGTGGCTGCCGGAGACGGCGTGCTGGCCCGGCAGATTTCCGATGAACAGTCGCGCCCTGCACGCCGCGACCTGTTCACCGCACTGAAGGCACTCAGTACGCACATCGCCGGGTTGATGGAAGGCAAGATCGCTGCGGCCAATGCCACCCACCGCAACAGCAAGATCGCCATCATCGGCTGCATCGTGCTGCTGTCGCTGGTGGCGGCCGCCCTGGCCACGGTCATTTCGCGCGCAGTCACCGGTCCGCTCGGCAAGGCCGTGCTTGCGATCCAGGCCGTCGCCCGCGGCGACCTCAGCGTCAGCAGCCAGTCCAGCAGCAAGGACGAGGCCGGCCGGATGCTGGCCGCTACCGGCGAGATGACCGCGATGCTGCGCCGTTTCTCCGAGCAGACCCAGCTGATGGCACAGATGCATGCCGGCCCGGACATCAGCCACCGCATTCCGGAAGACTTCCCGGGCGTCTACGGCCAGCTGGCCAGCGGCATCAATACCGTGATCTTCGAACACCTCGACGCGATCCGCGATGCCATCGACGTGCTCAACCAGTACGCCATCGGCAACCTTGCACCGGACGCGCGCCGCCTGCCCGGCAGCCGCGCGATCCTGCACGAATCGATGGATGCGGCCAAGGCCAGCCTGCTCGCGATCAATACCCAGATCCAGCACCTGGCGGCGGCGGCCGCCGCCGGCGACTTCAGCCAGCGCGGCGACGCGGAGCGTTTCCAGCATGACTTCAAGCTGATGATCGAGCACCTCAACACCATGATGCAGGTCGCCGACAGCAATCTTGGCCAGCTCTCGCAGCTGTTGTCGGCCATCGCCGAGGGCGACCTGACCGCGCGCATGCAGGGCGACTACCAGGGCGTGTTCGCGCGCATGCGTGACGATGCCAACACCACCGTCACGCAGCTGACCCGGATCGTCAGCCAGATCCAGGCCAGTGCCTCCAGCATCACCCTGGCCGCCGGCGAGATCGCCTCGGGCAACAGCGACCTGTCGCGCCGCACCGAGCAGCAGGCCGCCAACCTGGAGGAAACCGCCGCGTCGATGGAGGAACTGACTTCCACCGTCCGCCAGAACGCCGAACATGCCCGCCAGGCCAACCAGCTCGCCATCGGCGCGCATGGCGTCGCCTCGCAGGGTGGCGAGGTGGTCGGCCAGGTGGTCACCACCATGTCGGCCATCGAAGCCTCGTCGAAGAAGATCGCCGAGATCATCAGCGTCATCGACGGCATCGCCTTCCAGACCAACATCCTGGCCCTCAACGCCGCCGTCGAAGCCGCCCGGGCCGGCGAACAGGGCCGCGGCTTCGCCGTGGTCGCCAGCGAAGTACGCACGCTCGCCCAGCGCTCGGCCGCTGCGGCCAAGGAGATCAAGGGCCTGATCGATGATTCGGTCGGCAAGGTCAACGACGGCTCGGCGCTGGTGCACAAGGCCGGCGCCACCATGGGCGAGATCGTCGCCTCGGTGCAGCGCGTGACCGACATCATGGCCGAGATCTCCGCCGCCTCGCAGGAGCAGTCGGCCGGTATCGAGCAGGTCAACCAGACCGTGGTGCAGATGGACGAGACCACCCAGCAGAACGCCGCGCTGGTGGAGGAAGCCACCGCCGCCGCGCGTGCGATGGAAGAACAGGCCGTGCATCTGAGCGAAGCCGTGGCCCGTTTCCGGCTTGCTTCCTCGAACACCGGCGCCGCAGCACCGGTGCACGCGGCGGCATCCTCGGCGCCGCGCAGGGCGGCCGCCGCGCCGGTACCGGTCGCCAAGGCGGCGCCCGCACGCACGCAGCGTGCGGCGGTACAGCCGGCGCTGGCAACAGATGGGGATTGGCAGGAGTTCTGAAGCGGCGACCGGCCAAAGCCGCCCTCACGATAGGCGGCTCCCTGGCTGGGCCACGACCGGGGCCGGACCCGCTTCTGCAATGACGCAGTCCGGTCCTGCCATCCCCGAGTTGCGGAGCTGCGGCGGCCCCGGCCAGCCGCCGCAGGCACCTCATTCCGTCACACTTTCACCACACCACTGAAGCAGTTCATTTAATTTCGTTTCAGATCCCGCCATCGCTCGCCGCTATCCGGTCACGGTCCTACGCGAGCGAGCCCATGCCAGCCAGCACCGATTGTCCTGACACACCCACGCCCCGCTGGCGCACGCTGGCGGCACCGGCGCTGCTGGCCCTCTGGCTGGGCTGGACCCTGCCCGCACTCTGGGCCCAGGCAGCGGGCCGCGCCACTCCTGCCAGCGACTGGAATGCCGGGCAGATCCTCGCGCAGCTGCCGCCCGGCCTGCTTGCCGACAGCGGGCGCCAGCCCCTGCTGCTGCGCTCGCCTTCGTCCTGCGGCTGTGCCAGCGCACCGGCCTTGCCGGCCGGCCTCAGTGTCCGTGCCGGCACGCCCTCCCTGCCCTTTGAATGGCTGGTGCTGCACGAACAGCGCCTGGTCTATGCAGGCCCTGCCGTGCTCGCACCTGCCTGCGGCGGAAGTCCGTTGGCCGCTACCCATCTCGTCACCCAGCTGCTGCGGGGCGCTCATGCGCCCGTCGTGCTGTCCGACCATTGCCCATGCCACAAGGAGTAGCGCATGCACGCCCCGAACCTTCCTGCCAATGCCCCAGCCCAGCACGCTTCACCGCCCTTCCTTCGCGCGATGTCGGCAAGTGCCGACCGCCTGTTCCTGGTAGTCAGCGGTGGGCTGCTGCTGGTCTCGCTGGGCCTGGCTTTTCATGGCGGCCAATGGACACCCTGGTTGGCGGTCTCGTTGCCGGCCATGCTGGTCACGGCTGCACAGATCCAGCTGCAGCCCGGCAGCCGCCTCAGCCGCTGCACCGTCGCCCTGGCCTGGATGGTGCTGTCAGCCACGCTGATCCACCAGACCCACGGCCAGCTTGAAACCCATTTCACCGTGATCGTGCTGATCGCCCTGCTGCTGTACTACCGCGACTGGCTGCCGATCGTGGTCGCCGCCACGGCCATCGCCGTGCACCACGTGGTGTTCTACGCACTGCAGGTGCGTGGCCTGCCCTACCCTGTCTTCGCCGCCGGCAGCGGCCTCGGCGTGCTTGCTCTGCATGCACTCTATGTCGCCGTTGAAGCCACGCTGCTGTCCGTGATGGCGATCCAGATGCGCCGCCAGCTGCTGCTGCTCGGCCATGATCCGCAGCAGCTGGCACAGCTCGCGCGCGGCCTCGCTGACGACCAGCCCCTACCGGAATCACTGCAGGCCAGCCAGTTCCCACGCGATTCGCTGGCGACCGCCCTCGTCCAGGCCGGCAACCGGCTGCTGCAGCGCCGCGCCCGGGAACAGATGGCCGCGGCCGAATCACTGCGCATCCGCACCGCACTGGACGACGTCACCACTCACGTGATGATCGCCGATCGCGAACGCAACATCGTCTTCGTCAACCGGCCACTGCGGCAGATGCTGGCAGCCGCCGAGGCCGACCTGCGTCGCGACCTGCCACAGTTCAGCGCCGCCGACCTGATCGGGCGCAACATCGACATCTTCCACCAGAACCCGGCCCACCAGGCCCGGCTGCTCGATGGGCTCGCCGGCACCTGGCGTGCGCAGATCCGCATCGGCGGCCGCTGCATGCGCCTGATCATCAACCCGATCATCGGCGAAGACGGCCAACGCCAGGGCTTCGTGGTCGAATGGGCCGATCGCACCGCCGAACTCCAGGTGGAGGAAGAGCTTGGCCGCATCGTCGAGGCCGCCGCGCAGGGCGACTTCAGCGGCCGGGTCGGGATTGCCGGCAAGGACGGCTTCTTCCTCCAGCTGGCCGAGCGCCTCAACGGCCTGCTCGATGCCAGCGCCTACAGCATCGAGCAGATCTCCCAGCTGCTGTCGGCGCTGTCACGGGGCGACCTGACGGCGCACATGCAGGGCGATTTCCAGGGTGTCTATGCGCGCATCCGCGACGACGCCAATGCCACCGTCGCCGAACTGACCCGGATTGTCGGCCGCATCCAGGCCGCATCCACCCGCCTCACCGGCGCCGCCACGGGGCTGGCGCAGGGCAATGACCATCTCGCCAGCCGCACCGAGCAGCAGGCCGCCAGCCTGGAAGAAACGGCCGCGACGATGGAGGAACTGACCGCCACCGTGCGCCAGAACGCCGAACATGCGCGCCAGGCCAACCAGCTCGCGGTGGGCGCCGCCGACGTTGCCGGCCAGGGCGGCGCCGTGGTCAGCCAGGTGGTCAGCACCATGTCCGCCATCGAAGCCTCGTCCAAGAAGATCGCCGAGATCATCGGCGTCATCGACGGCATCGCCTTCCAGACCAACATCCTGGCCCTGAATGCCGCTGTCGAAGCGGCTCGTGCCGGCGAGCAGGGCCGTGGCTTCGCCGTGGTCGCCAGTGAGGTACGTACCCTCGCCCAGCGTTCTGCGTCCGCCGCCAAGGAGATCAAGGGCCTGATCGACGCCTCGGTCGGCAAGGTCGACGAAGGTTCGGCGCTGGTCCGCCAGGCCGGCACCACCATGGGCCAGATCGTGAGTGCCGTGCAGCAGGTCAACCAGATCATGGGCGAGATCTCGGCCGCGTCGCAGGAGCAGAGCGCAGGCATCGAGCAGGTGAACCAGAGCATCGCGCAGATGGATGCCAACACCCGCCAGAACGCCACGCTGGTGGAAGAATCCACCCACGCCACCCAGGACATGGCCGAGCAGGCCAACCTGCTGGCTGCCGCGGTAGCGCGCTTCCACCTGCATGAGGGTGACGGCAATCCGGCGGTGATGCAGCGGGTGCGGCAGCTCGCCGGCGTCGGGCCCTGACCTGGCCGGCCTGGGCGAACCAGCGCGTCCAGGCCGGCCCGTGCGCCGCCGGGAAATCCGGAGAATCCAGCGCTACATAATTCCGCAACGCGGCCGATATCCCCATCGAGCCTCGTGCCCGTGCGCGCTGGCGCCCGCCCCTGACCACAGATGC
This sequence comes from Stenotrophomonas maltophilia, assembly GCF_001676385.1. Taxonomy (GTDB): domain Bacteria; phylum Pseudomonadota; class Gammaproteobacteria; order Xanthomonadales; family Xanthomonadaceae; genus Stenotrophomonas; species Stenotrophomonas maltophilia_J. Next base: position 277,118 of record NZ_LYVJ01000004.1, read on the forward strand.
CATGTCCGACGGCAATGACCCTGCAGCGCATGATGTCCACGCGGCCGACGCTTCCGACGAACGCTTCCTGGTCCGCAATCCCCGCCAGCTGCGCCAGCTGCTGCGCTCGCTGATCGACCAGCGCTCATTGATCAACGCACATATCGACGGCCGCGACCAATCTTTCCCGACCGCACTGCTCGCTCTCGACGAGGATGACGACACCCTGCTGCTGGACGGCAGCCCGCAGGAGGCCTGCAACCGTGCCGCCGAGCAGGCCGGCCACCTGCTGTGCTTCGCCCAGCTCGAGCGGGTCCTGGTGCGCTTCCGCCTGCACGCGCTGCAGCGGCTGGACAATGACGGCCATGTGGCCTTCCGCGCGCCCCTTCCCGAGGAGTTGGTGCACCTGCAGCGCCGCGAGCTGTACCGGCTGGAGACGCCGGTCACCGACTCACCGCAGCTGCTGCTGGACGCGGGTGCCGCCGCCGCCGAGCCACTGTCGATGCGGGTGGTCGACATCAGCGGCGGCGGGCTCGCCGTGATCGTCCCCATCGACTGCGCGGTGTTCAGCCTGCAGCGACGTTACCCGGCCCGGCTGTCGCTGCCCGATGGACCGGACCTGGACATCGAGCTGGTGACCTGCAACCTGCTGCCGCAACGGCAGCCCAACGGCATCGAGGTCAAGCGCGTGGGGATGCGGTTCGAGACCCTGCCACGCGGCGCCGACAGCGCCATCCAGCGCTACATCCTGCGCATCGACCGCCAGCGCAAGGCCCGCCGCAACGGTGAGCTGTAGGCAGCGCCGGGCCATGCCCGGCACAGGCGTGGACGCCCGGCCCAGCCGCTGTCGCATCTAAAGTCCCTCCCGGCGGCGCCGATATCGAGCGTGACACCGGGACTTCCGGCGGACCAGGACCCCTCCATGAATGACAAGACCAGTTCCACCGCCAGCGCCGGTGGCGAGTTCCTCAGCTTCACCCTTGGTGCCGAGCACTATGGCGTGGACATCCTCAAGGTGCAGGAAATCCGCGGCTACGACGCCGTCACCCGCGTACCGGATGCCCCGGACTACATCAAGGGCGTGATCAACCTGCGCGGCACCATTGTTCCGGTCATCGACCTGCGGCTGAAGCTGCGCCTGGACAACGCCCGCTACGATGCGTTCACCGTGATGATCGTGCTGAACGTGGATGACCGCGTGGTCGGCATCGTGGTCGACAGCGTCTCCGATGTGATCCCGTTGTCGGCGGAGCAGATCCGTCCCACCCCCGAATTCGGTGCTGCGGTGGATACCCGTTTCATCTCCGGCATCGGCACCCATGACGAACGCATGCTCATCCTGCTCGATATCGAGACCCTGCTCGACAGCGCCGACATGGGCCAGGCCAGCGTGATCGAAGACGCCGCCGCCTGAGCCGGCGGACCTGCTTCACGTTCTGGACACGTCGCCCTTCAGTTCCCCCAGGCGGTGCCGATAGGGGGACAGAAGCCGGTCGCGCTGGAGCGCGCAGGACCGGCCCGACCGTCACCATCCCCGGAGATACACCCCGATGAAGTCCCTGCTTGCGTTCGTTTCGGCTGCTGTCCTGGCCATCACCGCGTCCCCGGCTGTTGCGCAGTCGGCCGACATGATTCCACCGGAGCTGGCACCCCGTTCGGTCGGCAAGGACGGCATGGTCTGCGGCAAGGTCGAAAAGGCCCGCTACGCGGAAGGCTCCGAAGGCCAGCCGACCTTCCTGTACATGGGCGGCGCCTTCCCGCGCCACACCTTCTCAGCGCGCATCGCCGGCGAGAACCGCGGCAAGTTCTCCTTCCCGCTGGAAACCCTGGAAGGCAAGACCGTGTGCGTGATCGGCAAGATCCAGCGTGACGCCTCGCGCGCGGAAATCGAGGTCAGCTCGCCGGCCGGACTGAAGCTGGCCAATATCAAGTAATCCGCTGTCCGTCGAACCGCGCCGGCCCTGCGGTCGGTGCGGTTCCTGCTGCAACCGGGCCGATGCCCGGACGCGTCTGCCTTAGGAGATCGCAACGCCCATGCCGTGGATCAACAACCTGAAACTGATGCCGAAGCTGCTGCTGACCTTCGGCGTGCTCCTGCTGGTCATGTTGCTGCAGGGTATCGTCGCCTACCGCGGCCTGTACTCACTCAACAACGTCACCACCGAACTGGCCGGATCGCGCATGGAAAGCATCCGCATGGCAGGCGAGATGCGCGGCATGCTGGGCGAGTACCGCAACGCGGCCTACCAGCAGCTGATCCGGGCCAGCGACGACGTCAAGGCGGACGCGCGCAGGCAGGCCGGCGAACTGCGCACCCACATGGACGAGTCGATCAAGGACTATCCAAAGCTGGTGGACAACGCGCAGCAGAAGAAGCTGTTCGATACCTTCGCCAAGGAATGGAAGGAGGCACTGGCCTCCTATGACAGCGTCACCGAGATGCTGGAGCTGGACCTGCCGGACGACGCCATCGATACCTTCGTCGGCGAGACCCGCACCAAGCACCGCAAGGCCGCCTCCGCACTGGAGGCCTTGATCGCCGAAGACAACCGCTTGGCCCGCGCCTCGCGCGAAGCCGCCGAAACCACCTATTCGGCCTCGGCGGTGCTGATCGTGATCGCCCTGCTGGGCGGCGCCGCGCTCGGCCTGGTGCTGGTCTGGCTGTTTGCCCGCGCGCTGGTCGGCAGCGTCCGCGGTGCCGTCTCGGTCGCCAACGACGTGGCCGGCGGCAAGCTCGATGGGCACATCGACGTCAGCCGCCAGGATGAAGTCGGCGAGCTGATGCAGGCGATGCAGCGCATGCAGCGCGACCTGCGCGAGCGTATCGAGACCGACCAGGCCATCGCCCGCGAGAACCTGCGCATCCGCACCGCGCTGGATTACAGTTCGACCGGCGTGTACCTGACCGATACCAGCAACACCATCGTCTATGCCAACCGCGCGCTGCAGCAGACACTTCTCCAGTACCAGGATGAGATGCGCCGTGAGCTGCCGGACTTCGACGCGCAGGCATCGCTGATCGGCAGGCCGCTGACGGTACTCGAGCATCGCGGCGAAATGGACCAGGCCCTGCTGGGCAACCTGAAGGCGCACGGCGTGGCGCGTCGCCCGATGCAGTATGGTGACGCCCAGTTCGCCCAGGTGGTCTCGACCATCCGCAACGATAGCGGCGACACGGTGGGCCACGTAGTGGAGTGGCGGGACCGTACCCAGGAAGCCCAGGTCGAGGCTGAAGTCGCCCGCGTGATCGCCCAGGCTGCCGCGGGGGACCTGTCCGGACGCATCAATACCGGCGACAAGGAAGGCTTCTTCCTGCAGCTCGCGCAGCAGATCAATGGCCTTCTCGACGCCAACGCCGGCAGCATCGAACAGATCTCCGGCCTGCTCGCCGCACTGTCCCAGGGCGACCTGACCGTGCGCATGCAGGGCGACTACCAGGGCGTGTTCGCGCGCATGCGTGACGACGCCAATGCCACTGCCGCCCAGTTGAGCGAGATCGTCACGCGCATCAAGCAGTCCAGTCGTGCCATCAGTTCGGCCGCCGGCGAGATCGCCTCGGGCAACAGCGACCTGTCGCGCCGCACCGAGCAGCAGGCCGCCAACCTGGAGGAAACCGCCGCGTCGATGGAGGAACTGACTTCCACCGTCCGCCAGAACGCCGAACATGCCCGCCAGGCCAACCAGCTCGCCATCGGCGCGCATGGCGTCGCCTCGCAGGGTGGCGAGGTGGTCGGCCAGGTGGTCACCACCATGTCGGCCATCGAAGCCTCGTCGAAGAAGATCGCCGAGATCATCAGCGTCATCGACGGCATCGCCTTCCAGACCAACATCCTGGCCCTCAACGCCGCCGTCGAAGCCGCCCGGGCCGGTGAACAGGGCCGTGGCTTCGCCGTGGTCGCCAGCGAAGTGCGCACCCTCGCCCAGCGCTCGGCTGCCGCCGCCAAGGAGATCAAGGGCCTGATCGATGATTCGGTCGGCAAGGTCAACGACGGCTCGGCGCTGGTGCACAAGGCCGGCGCCACCATGGGCGAGATCGTCGCCTCGGTGCAGCGCGTGACCGACATCATGGCCGAGATCTCCGCCGCCTCGCAGGAGCAGTCGGCCGGTATCGAGCAGGTCAACCAGACCGTGGTGCAGATGGACGAGACCACCCAGCAGAACGCCGCGCTGGTGGAGGAAGCCACCGCCGCCGCGCGTGCGATGGAAGAACAGGCCGGTTACCTGAGCGAGGCCGTGTCGATCTTCGTGGTCGACGAAACCGAGGTTGCAAGCGCCCCGCGCACTGCCGCTCCGGTCCCGCGCACGGCCGCACCGGCCGCAGCGGCCCCGGCTGCAGCGCCGGCCCGCCGCACCGCCGGCGGTCGCCCGATGGCCACCGAACTGGCCGACGGAGACTGGCAGGAATTCTGATTCCTGCCTGACCTGCTGGACGAAACGCCCTGGCCTTGCGCTGGGGCGTTTTCGTTTCCGGGGCAGGCGGATATCCAGCCAACGGCGGAGCCCCCCCGGGATGGGCTGTGCAGGCTGCGGCGCAGAGAGCTCCCTGCAGGCTCGGGCGCGCCTTGCTCGTGTGCGCTGTCCCGCGCACGCGGCAGGGCTGGGGTTGGGCCTCCCGCCCAATCCGTCCGAGGCATGCCCGGGACTCTTCCCGCACTCCGTGACGAACGCCCCCCCTCTGTTGCTGTTGCTTCAGAAGCCTGCGGCGCGCAGCCCCGCGGCCGCCACCGCAAGGCAACCTGAATCTGTTCGGACACCGCAGCTCAATCCGCTGCCTCCGCCGCCGATAACGAAACTGTCACGGCGCGTTCCGCCGCGACCGGCCAGGCGCCGCCCGCCAGACCCGAACCGGTCCTGCTCGATGAATCTCCTGCATCGCTGGCAACACTACTTCAGCAATCTTTCCGTGCGGCGCAAGCTCAATCTGCTGACGCTGCTCATCGCGCTCGGGGTGATCGCGCTTTCGGTGATCGCCGCGCGCATGCAGTACCTGGATCTCAACGAAACCCGCAGGGCCTCCCTCAAGACCCAGGTCGAACTCACCTACGGCATCCTCGGTCACTACCACGGCCTCGCCGCCCGGGGCGAGCTCACCGATGCCGCCGCCCGCCAGGCCGCGCTTGACGCACTGGCACGCATGCGCGCCGACCATGACACCTACTACTACAGCGTCTATGACACCCGATACCGCGTGCTGATGCATCCGTTCCGCAAGGATCTGATCGGCAAGGACATGAAGGACTTCCGCTCCGAGGATGGCGTGCGGTTGTTCCATGACCTGGTCGACGTCGCACGCGCCGGTGGCGGCGTGGTGTCCTACAAGTGGGCCAAGGCCAATACCGAGGGCCTGTACGACAAGGCGTCCTATGCTGGCCTGTTCGAACCCTGGCAATGGGTGGTCAGCAGCGGCGTCTACATGGACGATGTGCAGAAGCAGGCGCTGGTCTTCACCGGCATCATGACCGTCTCCGGCGGGCTGCTGGTGCTGATCGTGCTGGTCCTGAGCTGGATCATCGGCAATCGCATCGCGCGGCCGCTGAAGCAGGCCACCGCAGTCGCCGAAGGCATCGCCGTCGGCAAGCTGGACAACCCTATCGGCCCGCAGCCGCATGACGAGCCCGGGCGCCTGCTGCACGCGATGTCCGGCATGCAGCAGCAGCTGCATGCGGTGATCGGTGCCCAACGCGAGATGGCTCGCCGCCACGAGGGCGGCGAACTGAGCCATCGCGCCGATGCCAGTGCCTTCCCTGGCGAATACGGGCTGATGGTGCAGGAGACCAATGCCCTGGTCGACAGTCACGTGCAGACCCTGCACGACGTGCTGGACGTCGTGCAGCAATACGCCATAGGCGACCTCAGCCGCGATGTCGCGCGCTATCCGGGCGAGAAGGCGGCGATGACCACCATCGTCGACACGGTCAAGGCCAATCTTGGCCGCATCAACGCCGAGATCAGGCATCTGGCCAGCGCCGCAGCGGCCGGCGACTTCAGCCAGCGCGGCGACGCCGAGCGCTTCGATCATGATTTCCGCCTGATGCTGGAGAATCTCAACGCGATGATGGCCGTCAGCGATGAGAACCTGGGAAAACTCTCGCAGCTGTTGTCGGCCATCGCCGAGGGCGACCTGACCGCGCGCATGCAGGGCGACTACCAGGGCGTGTTCGCGCGCATGCGTGACGATGCCAACACCACCGTCACGCAGCTGACCCGGATCGTCAGCCAGATCCAGGCCAGTGCCTCCAGCATCACCCTGGCCGCCGGCGAGATCGCCTCGGGCAACAGCGACCTGTCGCGCCGCACCGAGCAGCAGGCCGCCAACCTGGAGGAAACCGCCGCGTCGATGGAGGAACTGACTTCCACCGTCCGCCAGAACGCCGAACATGCCCGCCAGGCCAACCAGCTCGCCATCGGCGCGCATGGCGTCGCCTCGCAGGGTGGCGAGGTGGTCGGCCAGGTGGTCACCACCATGTCGGCCATCGAAGCCTCGTCGAAGAAGATCGCCGAGATCATCAGCGTGATCGACGGCATCGCCTTCCAGACCAACATCCTGGCCCTCAATGCCGCCGTCGAAGCCGCCCGGGCCGGTGAACAGGGCCGTGGCTTCGCCGTGGTCGCCAGCGAAGTACGCACCCTCGCCCAGCGCTCGGCTGCCGCCGCCAAGGAGATCAAGGGCCTGATCGATGATTCGGTCGGCAAGGTCAACGACGGCTCGGCGCTGGTGCACAAGGCCGGCGCCACCATGGGCGAGATCGTCGCCTCGGTGCAGCGCGTGACCGACATCATGGCCGAGATCTCCGCCGCCTCGCAGGAGCAGTCGGCCGGTATCGAGCAGGTCAACCAGACCGTGGTGCAGATGGACGAGACCACCCAGCAGAACGCCGCGCTGGTGGAGGAAGCCACCGCCGCCGCGCGTGCGATGGAAGAACAGGCCGCGCAGCTGGCCGACGCAGTCGCGATCTTCCGCCTCGACAGCCAGGTCGCCATGGCAGTGAAGGCGGCGGTCGCCCAGGCCGCGCCGGCATCGCATCGGCGCGGCGCCGATGCGGCCGTCCTCGTCGCCAGCAGCACTGACTGGCAGGCATTCTGAGACCCACCCGCGGTGGCTCCGGCCACCGCCTCCGCCGATGGACACGTCCCCCGTGCAAAGTCCTACCCCGATCGTCACCGGCCCGCGCGAGTTCGAGTTCGCCGACCGTGATTTCCGCCGTGTCTGCGACCTGATCTACCAGCGCGTGGGCATCGCCCTCGCCCCGGCAAAGCGCGACATGGTGTATGGGCGCCTGTCGCGCCGCCTGCGCACGCTCGGCATGCGCAGTTTCCAGCAGTACCTGGACCATCTGGAACAGGAAGACGGTGATGAGTGGCAGGCGTTCACCAACGCACTGACCACCAACCTGACCTCGTTCTTCCGCGAGCCGCACCACTTCGACAAGCTGCGCGAGGAACTGCAGCAGCGCGCCAGCCGTGCACCGCTGCTGCTGTGGTCGTGCGCTGCCTCCACCGGTGAGGAACCGTACTCGATGGCGATCACCGCCTGCGAGGCGTTCGGTACGCTGAAGCCGCCGGTACGCATCGTCGCCACCGACGTCGACACCCAGGTACTGGCCACCGCCGGCCGGGGTGTCTACGCCATCGATCGCGTCGCCAACCTCGATCCGGACCTGCGCCGACGCTACTTCCAGCGCGGCAGCGGCCCCAACGAGGGCCAGTGCCGCGTCCTGCCCGCACTGCGCGAGCTGATCGAGTTCCGCCCGTTGAACCTGCTTGCCCCACGCTACGACGTCGGCGGCCCCTTCGATGCGCTGTTCTGCCGCAACGTGATGATCTACTTCGACAAGCCGACCCAGCGCGCCATCCTCGGTCGCCTGGTCCAGCACCTGGCCGATGACGGCCTGCTGTACACCGGCCACTCGGAGAACTACCTGCACGCCGCCGACCTGATCCAGCCCTGCGGTCGCACCCTGTACCGCCGCGCGGCAAAGGCCGGCGCATGAATGCTTCGCTGCGAACCGACGATGTGATGCGCTATCAGGATGCGCGCTTCCAGACGATTGCCGCCAAGCTGCTGCCGACCCAGTACCTGGTGGTCGATGACACCACCGCGCTGACCACCACGCTGGGCTCCTGCGTGGCCGCCTGCCTGCGCGACCCGGTACTGAAGATCGGCGGCATGAACCACTTCCTGCTGCCGGAAGGCAATGCCGGTGACGGCGCGCCCGCGCGCTACGGCAGCTATGCGATGGAACTGCTGATCAACGACATGCTCAAGCGAGGCGCCCACCGCAAGCGCATCGAAGCCAAGGTATTCGGCGGGGCCAACGTGCTGAAGGGCTTCACCAGCAACCCGGTCGGCACCCGCAACGCCGAGTTCGTGCGCCAGTACCTGCAGGCCGAGCACATCCCGATCATCGCCGAGGACCTGTGCGGCATCCATCCGCGCAAGATCTGGTTCTTCGCGGACACCGGCCGCGTGGTGGTGCAGCGCCTGCCGCATGCGCATGAGGCTGAAGTGGCCGCCACCGAATCGGCGGTGCGTGCGCGCCTGTCCAAGGCCCCGGTCACCGGTGGCGTGGAGCTGTTCGAATGACCTTCACCGGCAACGCCCCCTGCCGGGTCCTGATCGTCGACGACTCCGCCGTCGTGCGCCAGATGCTCACCGAGATCCTGTCCAGCGATCCGGCCGTCGACGTGGTCGGCACCGCTGCCGACCCGCTGCTGGCGCGCGAGAAGATCAAGCGCCTGGCCCCGGACGTGATCACGCTGGATGTGGAGATGCCGCGCATGGACGGGCTGGCGTTCCTGGAAAACCTGATGCGGCTGCATCCACTGCCGGTGGTGATGATTTCCTCGCTGACCGAGCGCGGCGCCGATACCACGCTGCAGGCCTTGGCACTGGGCGCGGTGGATTTCGTCTCCAAGCCGAAGCTGGACGTGGCGCGCGGCCTGCAGGCCTACGCCGACGAGATCATCGCCAAGGTGAAGATGGCAGCGCGCTCGCGGGTGCGGCCGCTGGTGCGCGCCGCCCCACCGAAACTCACGCTGGACGCAGCGCCCACGATGCGCCCGGCCGTACCGCATTTCCGCACCACCGACCGGCTGATTGCGATTGGCTCTTCGGCCGGCGGCACCGAAGCGCTGCGCGTGGTGCTGGAAGGCATGCCTGCCGATGCACCCGCCGTGGTGATGACCCAGCACCTGCCGGCCAGCTTCAGCAGCGCTTTCGCCGAGCGCCTGGACCGACATTCGGCGATGGCCGTGCGCGAGGCCAGCGACGGCGAAGCCGTGCTGCCCGGCCACGCCTATCTGCCGCCCGGCGGCAAGCACCTGCGGATCATCCGCGATGGTGCGCGCTGGCGCTGCCGCGTCGACGATGGCCCGGCGGTCAACCGCCACAAGCCGGCGGTGGACGTACTGTTCCGCTCGATCGCACAGAGCGCAGGCAGCAACGCCATCGGCGCCATCCTCACCGGGATGGGCGATGACGGTGCACGCGGCCTGCTGGAAATGCGCCAGGCCGGTGCCCCGACGCTGGTGCAGGACGAGGCCACCAGCGTGGTCTGGGGCATGCCGGGTGCAGCGTTCAAGCTCGGCGCGGCCGAGGAACAGGTGCCGCTGGAGCGGATTGCCGAGCGGCTGCTCGCCCTGGCCCGCGGTTGATGCGACAGCCGTAGAGCCGAACCAACGCTCGGCTACTTTGCGGGCATCGCTCCAACACGTCGAGCGTGGCCCGGCTCTACACAGCATCACGCAACAAAAAACCCCCGGCTTTCACCGGGGGTTTTCATTTTCACCGCGTCAGGCAGCGACCGTGCCGGCCACGTCCTGGTATTCCTCGATCTGGTCGAAGTTCATGTAGCGGTAGATCTCCGCACCATTGGCGTTGATCACGCCGATGTCCGCCATGTACTCCTCCTTGGTCGGGATGCGGCCCAGGCGCGAGCAGATCGCCGCCAGTTCCGCCGAACCCAGGTACACATTGGTGTTGCGGCCCAGGCGGTTCGGGAAGTTGCGGGTCGAGGTCGACATCGCGGTGGAGCCTTCGCGGATCTGCGCCTGGTTGCCCATGCACAGCGAGCAGCCCGGCATTTCCATGCGCGCACCCGCGCTGCCGAAAGTGCCGTACACGCCTTCCTTGGTCAGCTCCGAAGCGTCCATCTTGGTCGGCGGGGCCACCCACAGGCGGGTGGGAATATCACGCTTGCCTTCCAGCAGCTTCGCCGCCGCACGGAAGTGACCGATGTTGGTCATGCACGAGCCGATGAACACTTCGTCGATCTTGGCGCCAGCGACTTCGGACAGGGTCTTCACGTCGTCCGGGTCGTTCGGGCAGGCCACGATCGGCTCGTGGATATCGGCCAGGTCGATCTCGATGACGGCAGCGTATTCGGCGTCGGCATCGGGCTCCAGCAGCTGCGGATTGGCCAGCCACGCCTCCATCTTCTCGATCCGGCGCTGCAGCGAACGCGGATCCTGGTAACCCTCGGCGATCATCCACTTCAGCAGGGTGATGTTGCTGGTCAGGTACTCGATGATCGGTTCCTTGTTCAGGCGCACCGAGCAACCGGCGGCCGAACGTTCGGCCGAAGCGTCGGACAGCTCGAACGCCTGTTCGACCTTCAGGTCCGGCAGGCCTTCGATTTCCAGGATGCGGCCGGAGAAGATGTTCTTCTTGCCAGCCTTGGCCACGGTCAGCAGGCCCGACTTGATCGCGTACAGCGGAATGGCATTGACCAGGTCACGCAGGGTCACGCCCGGCTGCATCTTGCCCTTGAAGCGCACCAGCACCGACTCCGGCATGTCCAGCGGCATCACGCCGGTGGCCGCAGCGAAGGCGACCAGGCCCGAACCGGCCGGGAACGAAATGCCCACCGGGAAACGAGTGTGCGAGTCGCCACCGGTACCGACGGTGTCCGGCAGCAGCATGCGGTTGAGCCAGCTGTGGATCACGCCGTCGCCCGGACGCAGCGAGATGCCGCCGCGGGTGGAGATGAATTCCGGCAGCGTGTGGTGGGTCTTCACGTCCACCGGCTTCGGATAGGCGGCGGTGTGGCAGAACGACTGCATCACCAGATCGGCCGAGAAGCCCAGGCAGGCCAGGTCCTTCAGCTCGTCACGGGTCATCGGGCCGGTGGTGTCCTGCGAGCCCACCGAGGTCATCTTCGGTTCGCAGTAGGTGCCCGGGCGCATGCCCTGGCCTTCCGGAAGACCGCAGGCACGGCCGACCATCTTCTGCGCCAGCGAGAAGCCCTTGCCGGTGTCGGCCGGCTGCACCGGCAGGCGGAACAGGTTGGCCGGGGCCAGGCCCAGCGCTTCGCGCGCCTTGCCGGTCAGGCCACGGCCGATGATCAGCGGAATGCGGCCGCCGGCGCGCACTTCGTCGAACAGCACGTCCGACTTCACCTGGAACTCGGCGATCACCTCGCCGTTCTTCAGCGCCTTGCCTTCGTACGGGCGCAGCTCGATGACGTCGCCGTGCTCCATCTTCGACACGTCCAGCTCGATCGGCAGCGCACCGGCATCTTCCATGGTGTTGTAGAAGATCGGCGCGATCTTGCCGCCCAGGCACACGCCACCGGCGCGCTTGTTCGGGATGAACGGGATGTCGTCACCGGTCCACCACAGCACGCTGTTGGTGGCCGACTTGCGCGAGGAACCGGTGCCGACCACGTCGCCAACGTAGGCGACCAGGTGGCCCTTGTCCTTCAGCGACAGGATCTGCTGGATCGGGCCGCGCTTGCCGTCTTCTTCCGGAGTGAACGGCGCGTCGTCACGCTTGTTCTTCAGCATCGCCAGCGCGTGCATCGGGATGTCCGGGCGGGTGGTGGCGTCCGGGGCCGGCGACAGGTCGTCGGTGTTGGTTTCGCCCGGCACCTTGAACACGGTGATGGTCAGGCTCTGCGGCACTTCCGGCTTGCTGGTGAACCACTCGGCATCGGCCCAGCTCTGCAGCACGGCCTGGGCGTTGGCATTGCCGGCCTTGGCCTTTTCCTGCACGTCGTGGAAGGCGTCGAATACCAGCAGCGTGTTCTTCAGGCCGTTGGCGGCGATGGCGCCGACGCTGGCATCGTCCAGCAGCTGGATCAGCGGCGCGACGTTGTAGCCGCCAAGCATGGTGCCCAGCAGTTCGGTAGCACGCTCCCGGCTGATCAGCGGGTTCTGCTCGCTGCCCAGGGCAATCGCCGCCAGGTACGAGGCCTTGACCTTGGCCGCGTCATCGACGCCGGCCGGCACGCGGTGGGTCAGCAGGTCGAGCAGGAACTCGGCCTCGCCCTGCGGCGGATTCTTCAGCAGTTCGATGACATCGGCCGTCTGCTGCGCGCTCAGCGGCAGCGGCGGGATGCCAAGCGCAGCGCGCTCGGCGACGTGGTGGCGGTAGGCTTCCAACATGACAACTCCCGGGTAATGCGATTTAAGGATTTGGGTGGGCTCAGGCGTGCGGCACGATCAGCTTCAGGCCCTTGAAGTAGTCGCGGTAAAACGTGTCGTTCCAGGTGATCAGGCCGTCGCACTGCAACAGTGCGTGGGCGCCGACCATGAATTCATCCAGGCTGCGGCGGCTGCCGCCGCGCTGGCGATGGCGGCGGTGCATCTCGCCGGCGCGCAGGGCCGATTTGGCCTCCATCGGGTTGAAGTGCACGCCCATCTCTTCCAGTGCTTCCAGCACCTCGGCACCGCCTCGCAGCGACGCGCAGACTTCGGCCAGGGTCGCGCCGCAGACCACCACGCGGCCGCCCACCAGGCTCTGCCTGAGGATGGCTTCAACCGCGTCGGCCTGCGGGCCATTGCTGAGCAGCTCGACCAGCACCGGCGAATCGACGGCGATCATCACGGATCAGCCCTCGTCGCGTACCGAGCGCACGGCCGCATCCGAGGATTCGAAGCCGTCCAGCGCGAACTTGCCGCGCGCCCGTGAAATGGCATCGTCCACACTCTTGCGCAGGATGATGCGGCTGCCATCCAGCTCGACCTTCAGCAGCGTGCCCTTGGTCAGGCCGAGGGCATCACGCACCGCCTTCGGCAGGGTGATCTGTCCGCGTTCCGCAACAGTGGCTTCCATCAGCAGGCCCTCCAAAGTATGCACAAATTATACATACTTTCCCTGGCATACTTCCACCCTGAACAGGACAGGCAGCCCGCCAGCCCTTGCCTCGCAAAGGATCGGCCACAAACGTGACATACGCCATACACCTCCCGCTGTAGTCTGGAACCGATGCCGCAGGCCGGCCCGCCCCGGATGAATCCATTCAGTCCGGGGTTCATACTGGAGCCACCGGGGCCGCAAGGCCCGCGGCGACCGCAAGCAGGTGCGTGTCCATGCACGCACCACTGCAAGCCATCCGCAAGAAGGAGTTACCCCGCATGAGCGATTCGTTCTCCACCCGCAGCCAGCTGAACGTCGGCGGCAGGACCTACGACTACTTCAGCCTGCCCGCGCTGGGCCAGCGCTTCGATATCTCCCACCTGCCCTATTCGATGAAGATCCTGCTGGAGAACCTGCTCCGGCACGAGGATGGTGGCATCACCGTCGGCAAGGACCACATCGAGGCCGTGGCCCGCTGGAGCCCGGCCGCCGAGCCGGACACCGAAATCGCCTTCATGCCCGCGCGCGTGGTGCTGCAGGATTTCACCGGCGTGCCCTGCGTGGTCGACCTGGCCGCAATGCGCGATGCCGTCGTCAAGCTCGGCGGCAAGCCGGAGCAGATCAACCCGCAGATTCCCTCCGAACTGGTCATCGACCACTCCGTGCAGGTCGACGTGTTCGGCAAGCCCGACGCGCTGGACCTCAACGGCAAGATCGAATTCCAGCGCAACCAGGAACGTTACGGCTTCCTGCGCTGGGGCCAGAAGGCCTTCGACAACTTCAAGGTGGTGCCGCCGAACACCGGCATCGTCCACCAGGTGAACCTGGAGAACCTGGCGCGCGTGGTGATGACCGCGCAGAAGGATGGCAGGGAGATTGCCTATCCCGACACCGTGTTCGGCACCGACAGCCATACCACCATGATCAACGGCATCGGCGTGCTGGGCTGGGGCGTGGGCGGCATCGAAGCCGAGGCCGCCATGCTCGGCCAGCCGTCGTCGATGCTGATCCCGCAGGTGGTCGGCTTCAAGCTGACCGGCAAGCTGCCCGAAGGCGCTACCGCCACCGACCTGGTGCTGACCGTCACCCAGATGCTGCGCAAGCTGGGCGTGGTCGGCAAGTTCGTCGAGTTCTACGGCGACGGCCTGCAGCACCTGCCGCTGGCCGACCGCGCCACCATCGGCAACATGGCACCGGAATATGGCGCCACCTGCGGCATCTTCCCGGTCGATGCCGAATCGTTGAGCTACCTGCGCCTGTCCGGCCGCAGCGAGGAGCAGATCGCGCTGGTCGAGGCCTACGCCAGGGCACAGGGCCTGTGGCACGAGCCCGGCAGCCCGCACGCCCAGTACAGCACCACGCTGGAGCTGGACATGGGCACGGTGAAGCCGTCGCTGGCCGGTCCCAAGCGCCCGCAGGACCGCGTGCTGCTGGAAGACGTGCAGAACAACTACCGCGAAGCACTGGTCGGCATGACCGCCAACCGCGACAAGCGCAGCGATGATGTCTCCTCGTTCGTCAACGAAGGCGGCGGTGCCGCAGTCGGCAACGAGCAGCTGGCCAAGGGCTTTGCCGACATCGAGATCGAAGGCCGCAAGGTGCGGCTGAAGGACGGCGCCGTGGTCATCGCCGCCATCACCTCGTGTACCAACACCTCCAATCCGGCGGTGATGATCGGTGCCGGCCTGCTCGCCCGCAACGCGGCCGCCAGGGGCCTGAACCGCCAGCCATGGGTGAAGACCTCGCTCGGCCCGGGTTCGCGCGTGGTCACCGATTACCTGGAAAAGGCCGGTGTACTGAAGGAACTGGAGAAGATCGGCTTCTACGTGGTCGGCTATGGCTGCACCACCTGTATCGGCAACTCCGGCCCGCTGCCCGTCGAAGTCAGTGCCGGCATCGCCGCCGGTGACCTGGTCGTGACCTCGGTGCTGTCGGGCAACCGCAACTTCGAGGGCCGCGTGCACCCCGAAGTGAAAATGAACTACCTGGCCAGCCCGCCGCTGGTGGTGGCCTATGCCATTGCCGGCACCACCGACATCGACCTGACCACCCAGCCGCTGGGCACCGGCAGCGATGGCCAGCCGGTGTACCTGCGCGACATCTGGCCGAGCAACAAGGAAATCGGCGACGTCATCGCCGCCACCCTCGGCCCGGAGATGTTCAAGCAGAACTACGCCGATGTGTTCAAGGGTGACACCCGCTGGAACACCATCGCCTCGCCGGACGGCAACCTGTACGAATGGAGCGACGCCTCCACCTACATCAAGAACCCGCCGTACTTCGATGGCATGACCATGCAGACCGGCAGCATCGACGACGTGCACGGCGCGCGCGTGATGGGCCTGTTCGGCGATTCGATCACCACCGACCACATTTCCCCGGCCGGCAACATCAAGAAGGACTCGCCTGCGGGCCGCTTCCTGCAGGCAAGGGGCGTGCAGCCGGCTGATTTCAACAGCTACGGCAGCCGCCGCGGCAACGATGACGTGATGGTCCGCGGCACCTTCGCCAACATCCGCATCAAGAACCTGATGTTCGGTGGCGAGGAAGGCGGCAACACCCTGTACTACCCGGCCGGGGGCGGCCAGCCGGAGAAGCTGGCGATCTACGATGCGGCCATGAAGTACAAGGCCGACAAGGTGCCGCTGGTGGTGCTGGCCGGCAAGGAGTACGGCACTGGTTCGTCGCGTGACTGGGCAGCCAAGGGTACCCTGCTGCTGGGGGTGAAGGCGGTCATCGCCGAGAGCTTCGAGCGCATCCACCGCTCCAACCTGGTCGGCATGGGCGTGCTGCCGCTGCAGTTCCGCAACGGCGAGAATGCGCAGACCCTGGGCCTGGACGGTTCGGAAGTGATCGACATCACCGGCCTGCAGGACGGCGCCAGCAAGCGCGCCACGGTCACCGCCACCAGGGCCGATGGCACGAAGAAGACCTTCGAGGTGTCGGTGATGCTGCTGACCCCTAAGGAAGTCGAGTACTTCCGCCACGGCGGCCTGCTGCAGTACGTGCTGCGCCAGCTGGCAGCCAAGTAACGGCGCGGTTGCGTCCGATTGAGCAATGGGCCGGATCCTTGCGGATCCGGCCCATTGCGTTTGCGATGCCCCCTGTAGAGCCGAGCCTGCGCTCGGCTGCTTCTGCGCCAACAGCAGCCGAGCGTGGGCTCGGCTCTACAGAGGCGCTCACCGCCGCGGTGCATCCGGATCGGTGCGCAGCGCCTTCAGCAGGCCCCACATGTAGAACGCCAGGGTGAATGAGAACGGCAGGCCGCACAGCACCACGGCCGTCTGCATGGCACTGAAATTACCGGCCAGCAGCAGGCCGATGCTGGCCACGGTGATGCCCACCGACCAGAACACGCGCAGCCAGATCGGCGCATCGTGGCCATCCTCCACGCCGTCATCGACGCGGCGGGTGCACAGGTTGGCGATCATCAGCGTGCCCGAATCGACCGGAGTCAGGAACAGCACGAAGCCGATCACCACCGCGGCACCGGCCACGTAGGGCGCGCCAGGCAGGTATTCCAGCAGCTTGAACAGCGTCATCGCCGCATCGTGCTGCGCGACCTCGCCCAGCACCGCCTGGCCATGGTTGAGCACCAGGTCGATGGCGGTATTTCCGAAGATCGACAGCCACGCCAGGGTGAAGCCGAGCGGGATCAGCAGCACCCCCAGGATCACTTCGCGGATGGTGCGGCCGCGAGAGATGCGCGCCACGAAAAGACCCACGAACGGCGCCCAGGCGATCCACCATGCCCAATAGAACAGCGTCCACGAACCCATCCACTCACGGCCTTTCGGGTCGTTGAGGTACATGTCGAAGCTCTTGCGCACGAAGGCGCCGAGGTAATCGCCGGTGTTCTGGATCAGGCCGTCGAACAGGTGCAGGGTCGGCCCGGCTACCAGCACGAACAGCAACAGGACGCACAGCAGCCGCACGTTGAGATTGGACAGCCAGGCGATGCCCTTCTCCACGCCGGCAACCACGCCAATGGTGGCCACCGCCATCATTACCAGCACGATCGCGACCAGCACCTGCGGCGTATCCGGGATATGGAACAGATAGACCAGTCCGGACTGCACCACCAGCGCACCGATGCCGAGGTTGGTCACCATCGAGATCAACGTGGCCAGGATGCCAAAGCCATCGACCATGTCGCCGATGCGGCCATGGATGCGCTCACCGAACACCGGATACAGCGCCGAGCGCAGCGCCAGCGGCAGGTCGCGCCGGTAGGCGAAGTAGCCCAGCGCCACGCCCACCAGCGCGTAGAGCGCCCAGCCATGCAGGCCCCAGTGCAGGAAGGTCAGCACCATCGCCTCGCGGCCGGCGGCCACGGTCCCGCCGGGCTGCCCGGGTGGGTGGAGGAAATGGTCCAGCGGCTCGTAGGCTCCGTAGTACAGCAGCGCGATGCCGATGCCGGCCGAGAACAGCATCGAGACCCAGGCGACGTAGCCGAAGGCCGGCGACTCCTCGTTGTGGCCCAGGCGGATGCGGCCATAGGGAGAGCACGCCAGCCACAGCACGAAGCCCAGGCACAGCACGATCAGCAGCATGTACCACCAGCCGAAGGCGGCCGACACTTCGGCCTGGGCCCACTGCAGCCAGTGCTCGCTGGCCTCGGGGTAGACAACGGTGAGCAGCCCGAGGATGCCGATCGACACCGAAGAACTGAGGAAGACAAAGCGGTTCAGGCGCAGGGGCGAACGCGTGGGATGAGCCAGGGCAGACATGGGGTCGTCTCATCAGTCCGGGGGAGCACATGGGCGGGGCCGGACCGGAAAACCGGGCCCATGGCGTGGGGCGCGAGCGCATCCTAGGGTTTATTGATTGAACGTTCAATCAATAAAAAGCATAATGACTGTCAGCCCGATCCTTCGGGTCGCAATCCGTGGAGAGACAATGCCGAAGAAAGGCGTGGAACCGGTACGGCGCGAACAGCTGATCCGGGCCACTTTCCAGACCATCGACGAGATCGGCATGGCCGATGCGACCGTCGCCACCATCGCGAAGAAGGCAGGGCTGTCCAGCGGCATCGTCGCCCACTACTTCGGCGACAAGGACGGCCTGCTCAATGCTGCAATGCGGCAGATCCTGCGCGAGCTGAAGCAGGCGGTCGCCCGCTGCCGTGCCGACGCCGGCGAAGACCCGCGCGCGCAGCTGCGCGCCATCGTCGATGGCAACTTCGATGACAGCCAGATCAACGGTACCGCGATGCGCGTCTGGCTCACCTTCTGGGCCGCGAGCATGCACCAGCCGGAACTGGCCCGGCTGCAGCGCGCCAACGACCAGCGCCTGTTCTCCAACCTGTGCCACCAGTTCAACCGCCTGCTGCCCCACCCGCAGGCCCGCCTCGCCGCCCGCGGCCTGGCCGCGATGATCGACGGGCTGTGGCTGCGCGGCAGCCTGGTCGGCGGCCAGTTCAACGCCGAGAAGTGCCGTCGCATCGCCTACGGCTACATCGACTTCCAGTTGCAGGCTGCCGCGCTATAAGCGCCCCAGCACCCCGCCCCCTTCCAAGGAGTACGCCCCATGACCGCCCTGCCCGTCCAACAGCTCTACATCCACGGCCAGCGGGTCGATGCCACCAGCGGCAAGACCTTCAAGACCGTCAACCCGGCCACCGGCGAGGTGATCGCCGAGGTGCAGGTCGCCAGCCAGGCCGATGTCGAGCGCGCCGTTCAGAGCGCGGCCGAGGGCCAGAAGGTGTGGGCGGCGATGACCGCCATGGAGCGTTCGCGCATCCTGCGCCGCGCCGTCGAGATCCTGCGCCAGCGCAACGACGAACTGGCTCACCTGGAAACCCTGGACACCGGCAAGGCGCTGGCCGAAACCACCACGGTGGACATCGTCACCGGAGCCGACGTGGTCGAGTACTACGCCGGCCTGGCCACCGCCATCGAAGGCATCCAGCTGCCGCTGCGCGAATCGAGCTTCTTCTACACCCGCCGCGAGCCGCTGGGCGTGGTCGCCGGCATTGGTGCCTGGAACTACCCGATCCAGATCGCCATGTGGAAGTCGGCCCCGGCGCTGGCTGCCGGCAATGCGATGGTGTTCAAGCCCTCCGAGGTCACCCCGTTGACCGCGATCCGACTGGCCGAGATCTACACCGAAGCCGGCGTGCCGGCCGGCGTGTTCAACGTCGTGCAGGGTCCGGGCCGCGAAATCGGCCAGTGGCTGACCGAGCACCCGCTGATCGAGAAGATCTCCTTCACCGGCGGCGTCGCCACCGGCAAGAAGGTGATGGCCAGCGCCGCGTCCTCGTCGCTGAAGGAAGTGACCATGGAGCTGGGCGGCAAGTCGCCGCTGGTGATCTGCGATGACGCCGACCTGGACCGCGCCGCCGACATCGCGGTGATGGCCAACTTCTTCAGCTCCGGCCAGGTCTGCACCAACGGCACCCGCGTGTTCGTGCCGCGCAGCATGCTGGCCGCATTCGAGGCCGCCGTTGTCGAGCGCGTCAAGCGCATCCGCATCGGCGACCCGATGGACGAGGCGACCAACTTCGGCCCGCTGACCAGCTTCCCGCATATGGAAAACGTGCTGCGCTACATCGAGAGCGGCAAGACCGAAGGCGCCCGCCTGCTGACCGGCGGTGGCCGTGCCACCGAAGGTGCGCTGGCCAACGGCGCCTACGTGCTGCCGACCGTGTTCTCCGACTGCCGCGACGACATGACCATCGTCAAGGAAGAGATCTTCGGGCCGGTGATGAGCATCCTCGCCTACGACGACGAAGACGAAGTGGTGCGTCGTGCCAACGACACCACTTTCGGCCTCGCCGCCGGCGTGGTCAGCAAGGACGTCAGCCGCGCCCACCGCATCATCCACCGCCTGGAAGCCGGCATCTGCTGGATCAACACCTGGGGTGAATCGCCGGCCGAAATGCCCGTCGGTGGCTACAAGGAATCCGGCGTCGGCCGCGAGAACGGCATCTCGACCCTCGGCCACTACACCCGCATCAAGTCGGTGCAGGTGGAACTGGGCGACTACGCCAGCGTGTTCTGACCGGCGCGCCCCGAGCCCGCCCCATCGCCCGGCCGCCGCGCCGGGCCGACATTCCGCCGGGACGTGTGCATGCAGCGCGCCCCGGCCTGCAGGAGACACCCATGAGCACCCACAACGAGTACGACTACATCATCATCGGCGCCGGTTCGGCCGGCAACGTGCTGGCCACCCGCCTCACCGAAGATGCCGATGTCAGCGTGCTGCTGCTGGAAGCCGGTGGCCCGGACTACCGTTTCGACTTCCGTACCCAGATGCCGGCCGCACTGGCCTTCCCGTTGCAGGGCAAGCGCTACAACTGGGCATACAAGACCGATCCCGAGCCCTTCATGAACAACCGCCGCATGGACTGCGGCCGTGGCAAGGGCCTGGGCGGCTCGTCGCTGATCAACGGCATGTGCTACATCCGCGGCAACGCAATGGACTACGACAACTGGGCGAGCATGCCGGGCCTGGAAGACTGGACCTACCTGGACTGCCTGCCCTACTTCCGCAAGGCCGAAACCCGCGACATCGGCCCCAATGACTACCACGGCGGCGACGGCCCGCTGCGCGTGACCACGCCGAAGGCCGGCAACAACGAGCTGTTCGCTGCGATGGTAGAAGCCGGCGTGCAGGCCGGCTACCCACGCACCGACGACCTCAACGGCTACCAGCAGGAAGGCTTCGGCCCGATGGATCGCACGGTGACCCCGAAGGGCCGTCGTTCCAGCACCGCCCGCGGCTACCTGGACCTGGCCAGGCCACGCCCGAACCTGACCATCGTCACCCATGCGCTGACCGACCGCATCCTGTTCTCGGGCAAGCGTGCGGTGGGCGTGCAGTGGCTGCACAACGACCAGCCGCAGCGTGCGACCGCCCGCCGCGAAGTGCTGCTGTGTGGCGGCGCCATCGCCTCCCCGCAGATCCTGCAGCGCTCCGGTGTCGGCCCGGCCGACCTGCTGCGCGGCCTGGACATCGACCTGGTGCACCACCTGCCGGGCGTCGGCGCCAACCTGCAGGACCACCTGGAGATGTACCTGCAGTACGAGTGCAAGAAGCCGGTGTCGCTGGCCCCGGCGCTGAAGCTGTACAACCAGCCGGCGATCGGTGCCGAGTGGCTGTTCCTGGGCACCGGCATCGGCGCCAGCAACCAGTTCGAGGCCGGCGGCTTCATCCGCAGCGACGCCGAATTCGACTGGCCCAACCTGCAGTACCACTTCCTGCCGGTGGCGATCAATTACAACGGCTCCAACCCGATCAAGGCGCACAGCTTCCAGATGCATGTCGGCTCCATGCGCTCGCCCAGCCGCGGCCGCATCCACGTGCGCTCCAAGGACCCGCGCGAACATCCGAGCATCCTGTTCAACTACATGTCTCACGAGCAGGACTGGCGCGAATTCCGCGCGGCGATCCGCATCACCCGCGAGATCTTCGCGCAGCCGGCGCTGGCCCCGTACAGCGGCCGCGAGATCTCGCCGGGCAGCGCGCTGCAGACCGATGCGCAGATCGATGCGTTCGTGCGCGAGCACGCCGAGACCGCCTACCATCCTTCGTGCTCGAACAAGATGGGCCATGCCGACGACCCGATGGCGGTGGTCGATGGCCAGGGCCGCGTGCACGGCCTGGAAGGCCTGCGCATCGTCGATGCCTCGATCATGCCGCAGGTGGTGACCGGCAACCTCAACGCGCCGACCATCATGATGGCGGAGAAGCTGGCCGACGTGATCCGCGGCCGCACGCCGCTGCCCCGCAGCACCGCACCCTACTACAAGGCCAACGGCGCACCGGTGCGCAAGCAGGGCTGAACGCATCGCACAACCCGGAATGCCCGCCGGTCAGGGCCCGGCGCTGCCTGGCACACCGTGGCTTCGGCAGCGCCGGGCCGCGTCCGGCGGTGTTTGACGTTATTGCACAACCCGCCCCAGGCGCCCCCTTCGCGTTTTCCCTACGGCGGGGTATGCTGCAATGACCGGTCGTTGCCGATACGCTCAGCGCCGGACCCTAATACACCACGATTCCTGGAGGGGGAATATGAGTCTGGATCGTCCCTGGCTGCAGAGCTATCCGAAAGGCGTTCCCGCCGAAATCGACGTCAATGAATTCCATTCGGTAGCTTCGGTCTTCGACGCTTCTGTTGCGAAATTCCGCGACCGGCCCGCCTACTCCAGCTTCGGCAAGGTATTGACCTACGGTGAAACGGACGCACTGGTGAACCAGTTCGCGGCCTACCTGCTGGGCGAGCTCAAGCTCAAGAAGGGCGACCGCGTGGCCCTGATGATGCCCAACTGCCTGCAGTATCCGGTCGCCACCTTCGGCGTGCTGCGTGCGGGCCTGACCGTGGTCAACGTCAACCCGCTGTACACCCCCCGCGAACTCAGGCACCAGCTGGCTGACGCTGGCGTGACCGCACTGGTGGTGGTCGACAACTTCGGCAACACCGTCGAGCAGGTCATTGCCGATACCCCGGTCAAGCACGTGATCACCACCGGCCTGGGCGACCTGCTGGGTGGCAAGGGCGCGATCATCAACTTCGTACTCAAGTACATCAAGAAGATGGTGCCCAATTACCACATCAAGGGTGCCGTGCGCTTCAGGCAGGCGCTCAAGCTGGGCAGTCGCCACACGCTTCCGAAGGTCGAGATCGACCACGACGATATCGCCTTCCTGCAGTACACCGGCGGCACCACCGGCGTGGCCAAGGGCGCAATGCTCACCAACCGCAACCTGATCGCCAACATGCAGCAGGCCTCGGCCTGGATCAGTGCATCGGGCATCGAGATGGGCAAGGAGTGGATCATCACCGCCCTGCCGCTCTACCACATCTTCGCGCTCACCGCGAACGGCCTGGTCTTCATGAAGTTCGGTGGCTGCAACCACCTGATCACCAACCCGCGCGACATGAAGGGCTTCGTCAAGGAGCTCAGGTCGGTACGATTCACCGCGATCACCGGCGTCAACACGCTGTTCAACGGCCTGCTCAACACGCCGGGTTTCGATACCGTCGACTTCTCGTCGCTGAAGGTCACCCTGGGCGGCGGCATGGCGGTCCAGCGTGCCGTGGCCGAGCGCTGGAAGAAGACCACCGGCGTGACCCTGGTGGAGGCCTACGGGCTGACCGAAACCTCTCCGGCGGCCTGCATCAATCCGCTCACCCTTTCCGAATACAATGGCTCGATCGGCCTGCCGATCCCGTCGACCGATGCCTGCATCAAGGACGACAACGGTACGATCCTGCCATTGGGCGAAGTCGGCGAGCTCTGCATCAAGGGCCCGCAGGTGATGAAGGGGTATTGGCAGCGCCCGGAGGAAACAGCCAAGGCCATCGACGCCGATGGCTGGCTGCATACCGGCGACATGGCGAAGATGGACGATCGCGGATTCTGCTACATCGTCGACCGCAAGAAGGACATGATCCTGGTGTCCGGCTTCAACGTCTATCCGAACGAAGTGGAAGACGTGATCGCCATGATGCCGGGCGTACTGGAGGTCGCGGCGGTCGGCGTGCCGGACGAGAAGTCGGGCGAAGTGGTCAAGGTCGTCATCGTGAAGAAGGACCCGAACCTGACCGCCGAGATGGTCAAGGAGCATGCCCGGGCCAACCTCACCGGCTACAAGCACCCCAGAATCGTAGAATTCCGAAAGGAACTGCCGAAGACCAATGTCGGCAAGATCCTGCGCCGCGAACTGCGCGACACGCCCGCCCAGTAAGGGTTTTCGGCAATCTGGACGGCTTGGGCCCGGGACGGGAACGCTCCGGGCCTTTTCGCATGCGCCACCGCAGAGGCGGTGTAGCATCGCCGCGTGTGTGGACCGTCCGGCCCGCCGGCCACCCACCCCTCTCTGCGGGCCGCACGTCGAGGACCCTTCCATGAGTACCATTGAAAAGCTGCCCGTCAGCGGCGCCCCCTTCGCCACCATCCGCACCGAGGACAGCGACGATGGCGCCGCCCACTGGCTGTTCATGCATGCCGACGCCGGCACCGGCATCCGCCCCTGCTGCCGCAAGGACATGCTTGACGAGATGTGGGCCTACATGAGCGCCATCACCCGCAGCCCGGCGGAGCGCCACGCCGGCAGGCTGCGTCATTTCGTACTGGCATCCGATGCCGCCGCGTACAACCTGGGGGGCGACCTGGACCTGTTCACCCGGCTGATCCGGGAAGGCAACCGGGACCTCCTGCTGACCTACGCCCAGCGTTGCGTGGAAGGCGTCCACCACCTGCATACCGGCTTCGGCGGCGACATCCGCTCCATCGCGCTGATCCAGGGCGATGCGCTGGGCGGCGGCCTGGAGATGGCCCTGGCCTGCCACACCATCGTGGCCGAGGAAGGCAGCGGCCTGGGCCTGCCAGAGGTGCTGTTCGGCCTGTTCCCGGGCATGGGCGCCTACTCCTTCCTGTGCCGCCGGGTGTCTCCGCACCTGGCCGAGAAGATCATCCTCGACGGTCGCGTGTACAGCGCCGAGGAGATGCACGCGATGGGGGTGGTCGACGTGCTGGTGAAGAAGGGCGAGGGCCGCGCCGCCGTCGAGGACCTCATCCGCCAGCAGCAGCGCATCCCACAGTCATACCTGGCGATGAACGCCGCACGCGCCATCGCCCAGCCCGTCGGCTATGACGAACTCCTGGAGATCACCAAGGTCTGGGTCGATTCCGCCCTGGCCCTGGGCGACCGTTCGTTGCGCACCATGGATCGCTTGATCAAGGCCCAGACCCGTCGCGCCAGTCTCGACGCGGCCTGACTCTCCCTCCCCCAGAAGGGTTCAAGCCCGGTTGGCCACCGGGCTTTTTTTCGCCTGCCGCCCTGCCTGCCCCGGAGCTAGCGCTCGCGATCATCGGCAGCGCCGCGCAGCCGACGCTCGGCCCGCGCATCGAGCGCGCGGCGGCCTTCCTTGATCGCGTCCTGCAGGATCGCTACGCGCTGCCGCCATTCGGCCTTGAGCTGCCAATCGGCCATCCGCATCAGTTCGCCCGCGCGGTTGGCGGCCCGCATCAGGCCGAGATTGCTGGCCACCCCCTTGATCGCGTGGGCCTGCTCGCGGAACACCTCCCACCGGGCACCCTCGCCGGCCTGCTCGGCCTTGCCCATGCAGCTGGCAGCGTCTTCCAGGCATTGGCGGATGAACTCGCGCTCGAAGCCATCCCCCATGCCCAGCGACGCCAGTTCGTCCAGCACGCTGCTGTCGAGCACGCCATCCTGCTGCAGGACCGACGGCCTCACCACCGGCGGCGCAGCGCTTCTCAACTGCGCATTGCTGGCGATTTCGGCCAGGGTATCGAGCAGCCGCACCGCCACCACCGGCTTGGCCAGGAACGCATGCGCGCCGGCCTGCGTACAGCGCTGGATCGCCTCGGGAGTGACATCGGCGCTGAGCACCAGCACCGGCGTGCGTGGACCGCCACCGGCCTGCATCACCCTCAGCTC
Source organism: Stenotrophomonas maltophilia (assembly GCF_001676385.1). Classification (GTDB taxonomy): domain Bacteria; phylum Pseudomonadota; class Gammaproteobacteria; order Xanthomonadales; family Xanthomonadaceae; genus Stenotrophomonas; species Stenotrophomonas maltophilia_J. Next base: position 302,580 of record NZ_LYVJ01000004.1, read on the forward strand.
CTTCAGCATGTCCAGCCCACTCATGCCCGGCATGTGCAGGTCGACGATGACCGCATCGAACTCGCTGCCCGCCAGGGCATCCAGCACGGCTTCGCCACCGTCGACGCACAGCACCCGATGGCCTGCCTTCTGCAACAGGCGCTGCAGCACCATCCGGTTCGCTTCGTGGTCGTCCGCCACCAGGATCTGCATGCTGCGCACCCGCGCGCGATGGCGCAGGAAGGGATCCGCGAATGCGATCACGTTGCCGCCCGCGCCCGCCTCCTCGGACGGTGCCACGGACGGCACCGCGCCGGGGACCCTCGGCTGCGGCGGCGCAAACGGAAGTTCCACCCAGAAGTGGCTGCCCCGGGGCGGATTATCCAGGTAGCCGATCTCGCCCTCCATCGCCTCGACCAGGCCTTTGGCGATGGTCGTGCCCAGGCCGGTGCCCTCATGGCGCCGGGCCATGCTTACATCAGCCTGTTCGAAGGCATCGAACAAGCGCGCCCGCATCGCCGGGGGCACACCGATGCCCGTGTCGAAGATGTCAAAGCGCAGGCGCACCGCCCCGCTGGTATCGGCGTGTACCACGCCCACCCGCATCTCGACCCGGCCGTGGTCGGTGAACTTGACGGCGTTGCCCGCCAGGTTCAACAGGATCTGCCGCAGGTGCCCGACATCGCCACGCAACCGCGCCGGGACCCCGTCGGCGACCTTCACGCGATAATCAAGGCGCTTGGCCTTGGCCTGTGGCAGCAGGATCAGGCCAATGGCCTGGATCACGTCAGCCAGGGCGAAATCCTCGGCGACCACTCGGAGCTTCCCGGCCTCGATGGCCGAGATGTCCAGGACCTCCTCGACCAGCGCCAACAGGCTGCGGGAGGACGCCTGGATCGTGTTCAGGCACTCGCGCTGCTCATCGTCCAGGCGCGTGGTTGCGAGCACCTCGGTCATGCCGTTGAGGCCGTTCAGCGGAGTCCGGAACTCATGGCTCATGTTGGCCAGGAAGCGGCTCTTGGCCTCGCTCGCGCGGCGTGCTTCGGCCATCGCCTCGGTCAACTGCCGCAACAGCGTCGAGAAATACAGGGGCACCGCCGCCAGCCCAAGCCAGAGCCCGATCGCCAAGCGGAAATTCTGTTGCCAGTACGCCGTGAGCAGCACGGTACAGCCGAAGCTGGCCATGGCCATCGCCACCGCCACGTACAGGTAATGGTTGCCGAAGCGCATGCCGTTGCCGACCGTGACCCACATCACCACGATGTAGACCCAGGCCAGGGGTTCGCCCATCTGCACCATGCCGGCGGCAATCAGGCCGTAATCGGCCAGCATGCCCAGTACCCGGCGCGGATCGGAACGTTCCGGCCGCCACAGCAGCCAACCGAACAGCAGCAGCGACAGGCTCAGGCCGGTCAGCACGATGGCCAGCACGCCCACGTACTGCCCGTGCGGCAGATCGTGGCGCGGCGCCGGCAACAGCACGTACCCAAGGATCAGGCTGATCAGGACGATGCGGACGATCTGCTGGCCGTGCTCGCTGTCCTGGCGCTGGGACAGGCGCAGCCGCAGTTGCGCCAGCAGGCGTTTCACGCGCCCAGCCCCGGGCGCGCCGAGGCGACCGAATGCTCGGCGCAGATCAGTTCAAGCTGCTCACGCCCCTTCATCAGCGCGTCCACGCAGCGCGGATCGAACAGTCGGCCACGCTGGGCATAGAGATAGGCCAACGTGGCTTCCAGGGTCCAGGCTTCCTTGTAGGGACGCGGCGAGATGAGCGCATCGAAGACATCGGCCACAGCGACAATGCGCGCTTCCAGCGGGATCGCTTCGCCGACCAGGCCATCCGGATAGCCGCTGCCATCGAAGCGCTCGTGATGGCGCAGCGCGATCAGCGCACCCACCTGGATGAAACGGTTCTGGCTGCCACTGAGCAGCTCGTGGCCGATACGCGGGTGCCGGCGCATGATCGCCAGCTCCTCGTCGTTGAGCTTGCCCTGCTTGAGCAGCACCGCGTCTGGAATGGCGATCTTGCCCATGTCGTGCAGCGGTGCCGCCATTTCGATCAGCCGCACGTCCTCTTCAGGCAGCCCCAGCTGATCGGCGATCAGGCCTGCAACGCGCGCCATGCGCTCGAGGTAGGCGCTGGTGCCGGCGTCACGGAACTCGATCGCCCGGGCCAATCGCGACAGAGTCTCGCGTTCGCGCTCTTCGACCTCGTGCATGCTGGCCAGCAGCCGTTGTTCCAGCGACAGCGCTCGCTGCTTCACGTTCTCGCTCTGCTGGCGCAACTGCAGCAGGTTGAAGCAGCGCGCACGCAGCTCGCGCGGCCGGATCGGCTTGACCAGGAAATCGATGACACCCGCTTCCAGCGCCGCTTGCCGGATCGGTTCGTCGCCAACCACCGTGACCAGGATCACCGGAATGTCACGGTGCTTGGGCAGGCGGCGGAAACGGCGGGCAAACTCCAGCCCATCCATCTCCGGCATGCGGTAGTCAAGCAGCAGCAGATCGACCGGATGCGCCTCGCACCAGGCCAATGCGGCCAGCGGATCACCAAAGTCATGCACGCTCAGTTCTGGCGCGATGTCCTCGATGACATGGCGCAACATCGTCCGCGCGGACGTCTGGTCATCAATAATGACGATGTTCAACGCGTACTCTGCCTGGTTTCTCGACCATGCTGGATCATCAGCAGGCGAGGATACCCTGCCGCTGCGAACGCTCGCACCCTGCATCGGCGTGACTCCCGTGTCGTGCATCCCGGTTCATGATCGTCGTCACAGCGTGAAGCGGATTCTCCGCGCTGCGTACTCCCCTGCCGCCGATCAAGCCATAGCCGACGTCAAGGACGTGCATTAACGATACGCCGCGTGCGGGAGGCGTCAATCGCGCCGTCTCATTTCGCGACGGCGCGCACAAACGGGCTCGAAAGCCTCAGTGCTCCGGACGCATGTACGGGAACAGCAGGACGTCCCGGATCGAGCTGCTGCCGGTCAGCAGCATCACCAGGCGATCGACACCGATGCCGAGGCCGCCGGTCGGCGCCATTCCATACTCCAGCGCACGGATGTAGTCGGCGTCGTAGTGCATCGCCTCGTCGTCGCCCCCTTCCTTTGCCGCCACCTGGGCCTGGAAACGCTGGGCCTGGTCTTCCGGGTCGTTCAGCTCGGAGAAGCCGTTGGCCAGCTCCTTGCCATTGACGAACAGCTCGAAGCGGTCGGTATAGCCCGGATCGTTGTCGTTGGCACGGGCCAGCGGCGAGACCTCCACCGGATGGTCGGTAATGAAGGTCGGCTGGATCAAGGTGTGCTCGACGGTCGCCTCGAAGATCTCCAGCAGCAGCTTGCCCCAGCCGTACGACGGCTTGACCTTGATCTTCAGGCGCTCGCAATGGCGCAGCAGCGCCTCGCGGTCGGTGCAGTCGGCCGCCGAGATTTCCGGGTTGTGGTGGCGTACCGCTTCGTCCATGCGCCAGCGGCGGAACGCCGGACCCAGGTCGATCTTCGCCCCCTCCCACTCCACCTCGGTGCTGCCGTTGACGGCCTTGGCCACGTCACGGATCACGCCTTCGGTCAGGTCCATGATTTCATTGTACGTGGCATAGGCCTCGTACAGCTCCATCATGGTGAATTCCGGGTTGTGGCGGGTGCTGACGCCTTCGTTGCGGAAGTTGCGGTTGATTTCGTACACCCGCTCCAGGCCGCCCACGGTCAGGCGCTTGAGGTACAGCTCCGGCGCCACGCGCAGGTACAGGTCCAGGTCCAGCGCGTTGTGGTGGGTGGTGAACGGCTTGGCTGCCGCGCCGCCGGGGATGTAATGCATCATCGGCGTTTCGACTTCCAGGAAGTCGCGGCTGTCCAGCCATGCGCGCATGGCACGGATGATCTTCGAGCGCTTGATGAAGACCGCACGTGACTCGGGTGTCACGATCAGGTCGACATAACGCTGGCGGTAGCGCTGCTCGACGTCGGCCAGGCCATGCCACTTGTCCGGCAGCGGGCGCAGCGACTTGGTCAGCAGGCGGATCGATTCGGCCTTGACCGACAGCTCGCCGGTCCGGGTACGGGTCAGCCCACCCTCGACGGCGATGATGTCACCCACGTCCCAGCCCTTGAAGGCGGCATACGCTTCGCCCAGCGCTGCACCCTGCAGGAACAGCTGGATGCGGCCGGACTCGTCCTGGATCTGCGCGAAGCTGGCCTTGCCCATGATCCGCTTGGCCATCAGGCGGCCGGCCATCCTTACCTGGCGGCCGCTGCCTTCCAGCGCCTCGGCGGTCCACTGCTCCGCATCGGCGAACTCTTCCTGCAGGCGCCCCGCAAAGTCCTCCCGGCGGAAATCGTTCGGGTACGCGATGCCCTGCCCACGCAGCGCTTTGAGTTTCTCACGGCGCTCGGCGATCAACTTGTTTTCGTCGACGGGGGGGGTATCGGTGGCTTCGCTCATGGATCTGCGGAAATCATGTAGTGGTGGGGGATGTCACGCCCGGCGCAGCCGGCCCCACAGCATACCAAAACCGCCCTGCCCCGGCCCCGCCGCCGCCTGCCCCGGTAGTCGCCAACCTGGGTTGGCGGTCCCTGTATCGACCAAGGTCGGCACCTACCGGAGCTATCGGATCGATGCCTGGCCGTTCCCCGGGAACGCCTGCCGCAACTCGTCCACCAGCACCCGCTGGTTCTCCGAATAGTCGACCGGCACCGACACCAGGTGCACCCCGCCCTCATCGAACGCCGCTTCCAGGGTCGGGATGAACTGCTCGATCGCCGTCACCTCGTGGCCCTTGCAGCCATAGGCCTCCGCGTACTTCACGAAATCGGGATTGCTGAAGGTCATGCCGTAGTCGGTGAAGCCATCGACCGCCTGCTTCCAGCGGATCATCCCGTAGGCGCCGTCGTTGAGGACCAGCACCACCAGGTTCAGGCCCAACCGGCGCGCCGTCTCCAGCTCCTGGCTGTTCATCATGAAGCCGCCGTCGCCGCACACCGCCAGCACCCGTCGCTGCGGGTACAGGATCGAGACCATGATCGCCGACGGCAGGCCCGCGCCCATGGTCGCCAGCGCGTTGTCCAGCAGCAGCGTATTGGCCACCTGCGTGCGGTAGTTGCGGGCAAACCAGATCTTGTACATGCCGTTGTCCAGCGCCACGATGCCGTCCGGCGGCATCACCTTGCGAACGTCGTGCACCAGCCGCTGCGGGGTGAAGCCGGCCTCTTCGGCGCGATCGGCCAGATGCTCGAGGATGGTCGCGCGCAGCGGCAGCAGCGCAGCCGCGTTCGGCACCGCGCCTTCGATGCGGTCGGCCAGCTGGGTCAATGAACGGCCGATATCGCCGATCACTTCCACCTGCGGGAAGTACACCTGCTCCACCGCCGCCTGCGAGTAGCCGATATGGATCACCGTCGGCCCGCCCGGACGCATCACGAACGGCGGCTTCTCGGTGACCTCGTGGCCAATGGTCACGATCACGTCGGCCTGGTCGATCGCCATGTGCACGTAGTCGCGCTCGGTCAGCGCTGCGGTGCCCATGTACAGGCCCGAACCGCCGGCCACCGCGCCCTTGCCCATCTGCGTAGTGAAGAACGGGATGCCAGCGCGCAACACGAACGCCGACAGCGCTTCACTGGACTGCGGCCGCGACGCCGCCGAGGCGATCATCAACAGCGGGCGCCTGGCATTGCGGATGATCTCCGCCGCGCGGTCCAGCGCCTCGGGGCCGGCAATCGGCCGCTCCACCGCATGCGGCGGAATCAGGGCTGCGCCCTCGACCTCATCGGCAGCGATATCCTCCGGCAGTTCCAGCAGCACCGGGCCCGGGCGCTCTTCCTGGGCAACACGGAAGGCCTCGCGGACGATGGTCGGGATGGTGCGCGCGGAGACGATCTGCCGTGCCAGCTTGGTCAGCGGCTTCATCGTGCTGACGATGTCGACGATCTGGAAGCGCGCCTGCTTGCTGGCGACGATGCCCTTCTGGCCGGTGATCATGATCACCGGCCATGCGCCGAGCAGCGCATAGGCGGCGCCGGTGGTGAAGTTGAGCGCACCCGGGCCGAGCGTGGCCAGGCACACGCCCGGCTTGCCGGTCAGGCGGCCATAGGTGGCCGCCATGAATACCGCTGCCTGTTCGTGGCGGGTGATGACCAGCTCGATGCTGGAATGCCGGAGCGACTCGACGACGTCGAGATTTTCTTCGCCGGGGATGCCGAAAATGCGCTCGACGCCTTCGTTCTCAAGCGCGGCGACGAGCAGGTCTGAACCCTTGGACATGGGAGTGCCGTCCTTTTCGCTGGACTGGTGATGGATCGTTGCAGGAAGGATGAAAGCCGCGCGTCAATGCTTGTCGAACCACACCGTCTGCGCGTTGACGAATTCACGGATACCGAAATGAGACAGCTCGCGGCCAAAGCCGCTCTTCTTCACGCCGCCGATCGGTACGCGCGGGTCGGAGGCGGAGAAGCCGTTGACGAACACCCCGCCGGTCTGCAGCCGTCGCGCCAGCTGCATGGCACGGGCGCGGTCGCCGGTCCACAGGTTGCCGCTGAGGCCGAATTCGCTCTGGTTGGCCAGTTCCACCGCATGGTCGGCATCGCGGGCACGGCTGATCGAGGCCACCGGTCCGAAGGTCTCGGTGTCGAAGGCCTGCATGCCCGGCGCCACGCCGGCCAGTACGGTGGGCGCATAGAACGCGCCCGGCCGGTCCAGCTGGTGACCGCCGACCAGCAGCTGCGCGCCAGCGTCCACCGAGGCACGCACCTGCGCGTCAAGCTGTTCCAGCAGGTCCTGGCGAGCCATCGGGCCGATACGGTTGCCCGGGTCACGACCATCACCGACCGTCAACGCCTGCACCTTCTGGCAGAACTTCGCGACGAAGCGGTCGTATACCGGGTCTTCGACGATGATGCGCTTGCCGGCGATGCACACCTGCCCGGTGTTCTGGAAGCGCGAGGCCACCGCCGCCTCGACCGCAGCATCGAGGTCGGCGTCGGCCAGCACGATGAACGGATCCGAGCCGCCCAGCTCCAGCACCACTTTCTTCAGCGCCTGCCCGGCCTGGGCGGCGATGCTGCGGCCGGCCGCCACGCTGCCGGTCAAGGTCACCGCGGCAATGCGGTCATCGGCGATGGCGCGGCTGGTGCCCTCGCGGCTGATGTTGGCCGCGATGAAGGTACCTTCCGGCAGCCCGGCATCGCGCCAGGCGGCGTCGAGCAACTGCGCGGTGCCGACGATGTTCTCGGCCGGCTTCAGCAGGAAGCCGTTGCCACCCATCAGGATCGGCACGGCCGCGCGCATCACCTGCCAGTACGGGAAATTCCACGGCATGATGCCCAGCACCACGCCCAGCGGCAGGTAGGACACGTAAGCCTTGTCGTCGGGCACCTGGGTCGGTTCGTCGCGCAGGAACTGCGCACCGTGGTCGGCGTACCAGTCGCACAGCACGGCACACTTCTCGATCTCGGCCAGTGCCTCGGCCTGGACCTTGCCCATTTCGGCGGTGGCCAGCGCGGCCAGTTTCTCACGGTCGCGGCGCAGTACCGCGGCCATTGCACGCAGGACCTCCGCGCGCTGTTCGAGGCTGCTGGCGCTCCAGGCGGCAAAGCCGGCCTGGCCGCGCTCGAGGATCGCGTCCAGCTCGGCGTCGGTGGCGAAGGGATGGCTGGCGATCTGCTGGCCGGTGGCCGGATCGCGGGAAATGGCGGTGGTGGGGGCAGCGGACATGCAGGGCTCCGGGTGTCTCGACAACGGGCGGTGGCCCGTCTCCTGCACAGGAATGTGGACCCGTTCGGCCGAGGCAACAAGGCGTCTGCTTATCCTGTGACCTGCACTTACCTGCCTGAATGGGGGTGGGTGCCGGCAGGGCCGTGCCCTGCACCCGCAGAGGCAACGGCAACAGCCGAAGCAACAGCAACAGCGGGCTATCCGTGGGATGGCGGGGTGGGTCCAGTTGCGGGAGACGCCGTAAACCCTTCCATGGGGGCTTGGCCGCGGCATCCATGCCGCGGACACTCCCGCAACCGCGCCCACCCCGCCTTCGACAGAGTTCTGCGATCTGTCGGGACGGCGCTCTGCGTTGCTGTTGGTGGGTGTCGACCTTGGTCGACACAGTAGATCCACGCCATGCGTGGATGACTCATTCGATATCTGAAAGAAAGATCGTGTCGACCAAGGTCGACACCTACCAACAGCCGCACGGAACAAAGCCGCAGTTGCCAACAGCCGCGCGAAATCTGTCTGAGGTGGGGTGGTGTGGGTTGGCAGGACCGTTGGCGCCATGGATGGCGCCATCGAGCCCCCATGGACGGGTTTACGGCGTGTCCTGTCAACCCACACCACCCCGCCATCCCTCGGATAGTCCGCTGTTGCTGTTGCCGTTGCTGTCGCTTCGGCCTCTGCGGGTGCAGGGCGCAGCCCTGCCGACCAACCTACCTACGCGGCAGGTAAGTCACCAGGGAAAGATCGTGCCGGCTCTCCGGCACCAGCGCCACGTACTGCAGGTCCAGCAACCCGCGCGTGGGATGGTTCAGCTTCTTCGCGCCTTCATCGAACCGACGCACGTCGTGCTCCGGCCACCACTGGCGGAACTCCTCGCTGTGCGCCGCGATGTCCTCGACCAGCGCCAGGAACGGGGTCTTGTCCGGTGCCTGCGCCATTGCCGCGCGGAAGCCTGCCAGCAGGCCGCGGGTCATTTCTTCCCAGTTGAGGATCAGCGTGCGGTACGGCGGGTACAGGAACATCAGCCGCAGCGTGTTGCGCTCATGCGGCGCCAGTTGGCTGTAGTCCACGAACAGATCGGCGATGGCCGGGTTCCAGGCCAGGATGTCGAAGCGGGTGTTGCGCACGTAGGCCGGGATCGGCTGCATCGCGTCCACCAGCTGGCGCAGGCCGTCGGTCACGCTCTCATCCGGTGATTCCAGCGGCACGCCGTAGCCGGACAACGCGAACGCGTACGCGCGCTCGTCGTCGCTCATCCGCAGCACCCGCGCCAGGCGCTCCAGCACCTCGGGCGAGGCACGCACTTCACGCCCCTGCTCGATCCAGGTGTACCAACTGACACTGACGCCGATCGCCAGCGCCACTTCCTCACGCTTCAGGCCCGGGGTACGCCGGCGCCCGGCCGGCAGGCCGAGCGTGGCGGGGTCTACACGGGCGCGGCAGGCCTTGAGGAAGCCGCCCAGTTCCTTGCGTTCACTTTCGCTGCGCATCATCGGCGCACCCTACCCTTTGTAGCGTCGAGCCATGCTCGACGCATCTGCTAGCCTGCGAAAAGCAGCCGGGCATGGCCCGGCTCTACAGAAGGCCGGTTCGGCCACCCTTGGCGTTGCGCACGAAGCCGATGATATCCGCGCAGGCGCGTCGATCAGGCATCGGCACGCTTGGAGCCGGCCTCCAGGCCAGCCTTCAGGCTGGCTTCGACGAACTCGTCGAGGTCGCCGTCGAGCACCTTCTGCGTATCCGATCGCTCGATGCCGGTACGCAGGTCCTTGATGCGGCTCTGGTCCAACACATAGTTGCGGATCTGGCTGCCCCAGCCAATGTCGGACTTGGTGGCTTCCACCGCGTCCTTCTCGGCGTTGCGCTTCTGGATCTCCAGCTCGTACAGCTTGGCCGCCAGCATCTTCATCGCGCGGTCGCGGTTGGCATGCTGGCTGCGCTCGGTCTGGCAGGCCACCACCACGCCACTGGGGACGTGGGTGATGCGCACGGCCGATTCGGTCTTGTTGACGTGCTGGCCACCAGCACCGGAGGAGCGGTAGACGTCGGTCTTCAGGTCCGCAGGGTTGATGGTGATGTCGATGTTGTCGTCGATTTCCGGCGATACGAACACCGAGGTGAAGCTGGTGTGGCGGCGGTTGTCCGAGTCGAACGGCGACTTGCGCACCAGGCGGTGCACGCCGATTTCGGTCTTCAGCCAGCCATAGGCAAAATCGCCTTCCACGCGGAAGGTCGCGGATTTGATGCCCGCCACTTCGCCACCGGACACTTCCATCAGCTCGGCCTTCCAGCCGCGGCTTTCGGCCCAGCGCAGGTACATGCGCAGCAGGATTTCGGCCCAGTCCTGGGCTTCGGTGCCACCGGCACCAGCCTGGATATCGACGAAGGCGTTGGCGCTGTCCATCTCGCCGGAGAACATGCGCTGGAACTCCAGCTTCTCCACGTGCGACTGGTACTTGTCCAGGTCGGCGACCACGGCCAGCGCCGTCTCCTCGTCCTGCTCGGACTCGGCCAGCTCCAGCAGTTCGGCGGCATCACCCAGGCCTTCCAGCACCGAGGCGATGCCGCCCACGGTCTTGTCCAGGCTGGCGCGCTCGCGGCCCAGGTTCTGCGCGTACTCGGGATTGTTCCAGACGTCGGGGCTTTCCAGCTCCCGCGTTACTTCTTCAAGACGCTCTTTCTTGGCGTCGTAGTCAAAGATACCCCCGAAGCGACAGCACGCGATCGGTCAGATCGGTGATGCGCTGGCGGACAGGATTCAGTTCGATCATGTCGGCGGTCGTGCAATCAAATGATGACTGCCAATGATACCGCAGGCCTCCCGTCCCCGGCGAGGCAGGCAGGGGCACGGGCCCTGCGCGAGACGGCACCGGGCGATCCCGGTAGACTTGCCGGCCGCCGCGGGAACAGGGGCCACGCGGTCCATCCCAACCCAGGAGCACCACTTCAATGACGATCACGCGTTCCACCCTGTGCCTGGCTGCCTGCCTGCTGGCTGCCAATGCCTCGGCCATCGACCTCAAGGGCCTGACCGACACCGGCATGAAGGCCGGCAAGGCGCTGACCCTGTCCGACGCGGAAGTTTCGGCCGCCGCCGACCAGGCCTGCGCCTACATGGACGAGAACAACCAGGTGGCGGCCGGCAACGATCCGTATGCGCAACGCCTGGCCAGGATCACCCAGGGCCTGGCCAACGAAGACGGCCTGAACCTGAACTTCAAGGTCTACCGCACCACCGATGTCAATGCCTGGGCGATGGCCAATGGCTGCGTCCGCGTCTACACCGGCCTGATGGACATGGCCAGCGACGACGAAGTGCGCGGTGTGATCGGCCACGAAATCGGCCACGTAAAGCTGGGCCACAGCAAGAGCAGGATGCGCACGTCCCTGCTCGCCTCCGCCGGCCGCGAGGGCCTGGCCGCGTCGGGCAACGGCAGCCTGACCCAGCTCAGCCAGGGCCAGCTCGGCGAGCTGGCCGAGGGCTTCGTCAACGCCCAGTTCTCGCAGAAGGAAGAGAGCGCGGCCGACGAGTACGGCTATCAGTTCATGAAGCGCCACAGCCATGACCCGGCCGCCCTGGCCAGCATGTTCCGCAAGCTGTCCAGCGAAGGCGGGCTGATGTCCTCGCACCCGGGCTCGGAGGCCCGCGCCGCGCGCATCGACGCGATGATCAAGAAGGACAGGAAGTAAGCCACCAGTGGGCGGGCCGCCAGGCCCGCCTGCCCATCCGCCGTCGGCCGCGCCGCGCATTGCAGCCCTGCGCGCCGTGCGCTAGCGCACCTCGAACTCGCCCACCAGCACGGTTTCGGCGCGGTCCTTCAGCCGCATCGTGACCATCTGGTCCTTCTGCTTGGGCGTGCCCCAATGGGTGGTCAGGCGCAGCATGAGCGTGGTGGCACCGGTCACCAGCTGCTGGCGGCTGCCGAAGTAATTCGCCTCCACCCTGTACCTGCCGGGCTTGGCGTTGCGCAGCGAGAACTGCTCGGGACCATAGCCGCCGGTGAAGTCCTGTGACATCTGCCCACCCTGCCAGGTCAGGCGGTTGCCGTAGTACGCGCGCTCGCCGTTCGGGTCGGTCACCCACAGGTCCATGTCGCTGTTGTCGGCATCCCACGACAGCACCACGCGCAGGTCCAGTGGCATCGCCTGCAGCAGGCGCGGGTCGATGCCGCGGGTATCCAGCCGGGGCGTGCTGCGTGCCACCAGGTTGGTCAGTTCATCCAGTGCGATCAGCGCGATGCCATCGAAACGGCTGTCCCACGGTCGCACCACCACCTGGTACAGCGGCGCCAGCGCCTGCTGCGGCTTGCCGGCCGCTGCCAGCGCGAGGCCCAGGTCGCGGAAGCTCTGCGGTTCCTCCTGGCCCATCGCCAGCACCTGCTCGAACACCGGCACCGCCAGTCCGGGCGCGTCGGCCTGCATCAGCCGATAGCCCAGCACACGCAACAGGTGGCGGTTGTCCAGATCCATCTCCGCCAGGTTCGACAGCACCCGCAGCGCCAGTTCGCGCTGGCCCTGCTCCAGCAGCAGGTCGGCCACGTCGAGGAAGAACGCGCTGCTGTCGGCGTGGGCATCGCGCTCGGCCAGGTAGCGGTCGTAGAGCTGCGATGGCGGGCCCTGGCGCAGGCGCCGGGCGATGGCCGAGTCCGGCTGCCATGCTGCCAGCTGGATGCCGAGCTGGCCGTCGTTGGCGGCCGCAGCGGTATCGGCCGCGCCAGCGGTGACCACAATCGAATCCAGCGCACTGTTCGATGCGGATGCCGCGCGACGCGCGCTGCCGGCCTGCACGCGCTGCTCTGCCGGCGCGGCCATCGGTGCAGGTGCAGGCGGTGCCGCAGGGGCCGGCGCGGCGGGCATCGCCATCGGCGCCGACTCCACCGCGCGGCCGGCGGACGCCACTTCCAGTGCCCCTCCTTTCAACTGCGGCGGCGCGCCTTTCGGCCAGTTGCGGCTCCACCACTGCTGGCGTTCCTTCCAGCGTGCAGCAACCTCATCCAGCCGCTGGCGGTCGGCGGCGGCGCGATCCGCCACCTGTCGCGCGAACCGGGCATCGTACTCGGCGCGCAGGCCGCCCGCCGGACGGATCGCATAGCGCAGGTAATCCTCCAGCGTTTCCAGCACGATCAGCGAGGTGTCCGGCCCGACCAGGCCAAACTGCTGCGACAGGCGCTGCATGGCCTCGCGGTTGCCACGGCGGTCGGCGCCCAGCTGCCGCAGCCGCGCCTGGGCCCACAGGCCGGCCAGCAGTTCACCATCATCGCTGTGCCGCGTCGCCGGCAGCGCTTCCCACTCGCCGCCATTCACGCGCACTCGTATCGGCGCACCGTCCGCGGCAAGGCGCGCGTGCAGCCACAGCCAGCCGTCGGTTTCACTGCGACGGTCGATCACCACGTCCTGCACGCCCCGGCCCGCATCGAGCTGCACATCCGGCGGTGACGACAGCAGTTCGCGCGCGGCCGCGTCGACATCTTCACCAAGAGCAACGAAGCGACCGCCATGGGCCTCGCTCCAGCCACGCAGGCGCACCGAATCGGTGCGCGCACCGGCGCTGCTGACGGCGAACAGGCGCTGCTCCGGTGCCAGCCCCGGCAGCACTTCCGGCCCGTAGGTCAGCAGGCCATCGCTGACCAGCAGGTATTCCTTCACCGTCGGCTGCGCCTGCCACTGGGCCAGCGCGCTGGCGCCGTCCGGACGTACCGCCTGCAGCGCGGCACGCAGCTCGTTCCAGCGGCCGGCGCGGACGCGGAAGCGACGCACCGGCTCGGCCTGGTCGCGCAGCACGGTCAAGGCCACCGTGCCATCGCCCATCGCGGCGAAGTAGCGGTCCAGCAGCGCGAACTCGCGGCTGCGATCGCGATGCCCCGACGAGCCCGAGCCGTCCCACAGCAGGCCGATCTCGCTGGGCGGCGTGCGCGGCCTGCCGCGGACCGCCACCGGGAGCTGCGCCAGCAGATAGTGGCCATCCTGCCAGGGCGCCACCTGCACCTGTGCCTGGCGCGCAGCGGGGAGGGTCCACTGCAGCTGTGCAGGCAACTGGGCGCCCCGCCCCTGCCACTGCAACTGGCCCGCGTGGATGCGGAACGGAGCCGTCCCCGCGGCGGCCGCGCCGGGCGCGTGCAGCTTCAGTTCAACCGATTCCGCACCGGCGGCAAACTGCAACGGCAGCGTCCATTGCCAGGCCTGCCCCGCAAACGCCAACGGCTCGCGCAGTACCAACTGCACCCGGCGGCTGCCGCCGGCCGGCAGCGGATAGATGCGCAGCCGGAACTGATTGCCGGCCGTCTGTTCCAGCAGGCCCGGGTCGACGCCGCGCCGGGCGATCTCCTCGAACACCTGGCGGCCGCGGTCCTTGGGCACCGGCACGGCGTCGCGCAGTTCGCCACCGATGTCCAGCGCGAAGCCAGTGATCTGCTGGCCCTCGGCCAGTGGGAACTGCAGCTCGCCCTCCAGCACCCGCCGGTTGGGGTTGCGGAATTCCAGGGTGATGCGGGTCTGGGCGATACCGGCCTGGACCTCGCCTTCGATGCGGGCTTGTTGCAGTTGAACCGGCTGTTCTGCCGCCGCCGCAGTCAGCAGGGGGCGCGGCGGCACCAGACGCACGCTGCGAGGGGTCTGAGCGCTGGCGGACGAGGCCAGAAGCGCGAACAGGAACAGCGTGCAGTATCGGACCAAGGCCATGACAGGCTCCAATGGGAACGTGGACTCTTGAACGCATGGCGTGGCAGAACGGGGTTGCGCCCGCACTGGTCCTGCCATGCATCCCTGTCCCCCGCCCGCACCATGGGAACCCTCGAAAAAAGGGGACGGAGGGGATTAAGTCGCAAATGGCAAACAAGGCAAAGGCGACTTAATCCCCTCCGTCCCCTTTTTCAGGCTGGCAGGCAGTGCTCGACGATCAGCTGGATGGCACCGCCGCCACGATAGTCATCGCAGGCCAGCCGATAGGCCAGATGCACGTGACGGCCGGGCGCGTTGCCATGCCAGCCGCCGAAATGGATCGCATTGATCGTGCCGGGCACGCCCGGCAGGCGCAGCTCCAGCTTCAGGTGGCGCTCCTTGAGCACGCGCCAGTTGGCCACTTCGAAGTGGCCGTCGAACAGCGGCTCCGGGAAGCCCTGGCCCCACGGCCCGGCAAGGCGCAGTGCATCGGCGTGGCGGTGGTCAAGCTCGTCGGCGGCCAGTTCGCCGTCACTGAGGACCTGCTGCTGCAGCGCCGCCGGGTCGAGCATTTCCAGCACCACGGCGACGAAGGCGGCCTTGAAGTCATCAATATGATCAAGCCGCAGGCTGAGGCCAGCTGCCATGGCGTGGCCGCCGAAGCGTTCGATCAGGCCCGGATGGCGCGCATCGACCAGCGCCAGCGCGTCACGGATGTGCAGCCCGGGAATCGAGCGCGCCGAGCCACGCAGGGTGTCGGCGCCGGGTTCGGCCGGGGCGAAGGCGATCACCGGGCGATGCAGGCGATCCTTCATCTTCGACGCAACCAGGCCGACCACGCCCGGATGCCAGTCGGCATCGAACAGGCAGGCCGCCACCGGCCGCTGCCCGGCCAGGTCCAGCACCACGCGGGTCAGCGCCTGTTCCGCGTCATCGGTCATCGACTGCTGCACGGCGCGGCGTTCCGAATTGATCTGTTCCAGCGTCTGTGCGATTTCGCGCGCCTGGCGCGGGTCTTCGGTCAGCAGCAGCGCAATGCCCAGCGCCATGTCTTCCAGCCGGCCCGCGGCGTTCAGGCGTGGGCCCAGTGCAAAGCCGATGTCGGTGGCAGTCAACCGCGCGGCGTCGCGGCCGCTGGCTTCGATCAGTGCACGCAGGCCGACACAGCCCTGCCCCGCGCGCAGGCGGCGCAGGCCCGCGCTGACCAGTGCCCGGTTGTTCGGATCCAGCGCCACCAGGTCGGCGACGGTGCCCACCGCCACCAAGTCCAGCAGCGAGGTCAGGTCCGGCCCCTTGCCATCGGCAAAGACGCCGGCCTCGCGCATCTGTCGGCGCAGCGCCATCAGCACGTAGAAGATCACGCCGACGCCAGCCAGCGACTTGCTGGGGAAGGCATCGCCGTCCAGATTGGGATCGACGATGACATCGGCTGGCGGCAGCTGAGGACCGGGAAGGTGATGGTCGGTGACCAGCACCTGCCAGCCACGTGCCTTGGCCGCGGTCACGCCCGCGTGGCAGGCGATGCCGTGGTCGACGGTGACCAGCAGGTCCGGCTGCAGCGCGGCCAGTTCCTCCACCAGCGACGGCGACAGGCCATAGCCGTGCACCATGCGGTTCGGCACCGCGTGGAAGACATGCTGCGCGCCGAGCATGCGCAGGCCACGCACGCCGACCGCACAGGCGGTGGCGCCATCGCAGTCGAAATCACCGACCACAAGGATGCGCTTGTCGTTGGCGATGGCTTCGATCAGAAGACCCACCGCATCATCGATGCCGGTCAGCAGTTCGGGCGCATGCAGGTTGCCCAGTTTCGGCAGCGCCAGTTCCGGCGTGTCCGCTCCCCGACTGGCATAGAGACGCGCCAGCAGCGGCAGCGTGCCCTCCGGCCAGTTGCCGGGCACGACCGCATCGCGGCGGCGGATCATCGGCGTATCAGAGGCGGGCTGCACAGCATCGGCGGCAAGGGACATCGGCATCGCCGGGAGACGGAAGACGCCTTCATGATAGCGCGGGGTCGGAGACGGGGTCAGATCCCCCTTCAGGCAGAGGGATCTGACCTCGCCCAGGCATTTGGATTCCGCCGCCACATCTTCCATGCTTGCCTGCCCTGAAACGGACGTCCATCGATGCACCGCACCCTGCTGACCACGCTGCTGGCGCTCGCCGTGGCCCCGGCCGCCTACGCCGCCACGCCGGAGCCCAAGGCAGGGGTCGAATTCGAATACAACGACTGGTCCCTCGCCTGTGACAACACCGGCACCTGCCGCGCGGCCGGATACAGCCCGCAGGATGCGGGCAACCTGCTCAGCCTGATGCTGGAACGCGCCGGTGGCCCCGGCACGCCGGTCATCGCACGGCTGCGCAGTGGCGAGGATGGTGAAAGCCCGACGCCTGTCGGCACGCTGCGACTACGCTTGAACGGCAACGACCTGGGCCCGGTACGGGACACCGGCGAGAATGAGGAGGTGGTGCTCACACGGGCGCAGACCGATGCGCTGGTTTCCGCCCTGCCCCGCGCGGCGCGTGTTGAAATCATCGATGGCAGGAACACGTCGTGGCCGATATCCGACATCGGCGCGGCGGCCGTACTGCTCAAGATGGACGAGGCACAGGGCCGGCTGGGTACGCCGGGTGCGCTGGTGCGGCGTGGCGACAGGGCCGAAGCGAGCGTCCCTGCGGCATTGCCGGTGCCAGTGATCATGCGCGGCACGCTGGTGGCACCGCGTGCCGCGGACGCGGCGCTGGCGAAGGCACCGGGCCTGCGCAAGGCACTGATCGCCAGCCTGCCGAAGGCGGATGAGTGCGGGCGCCTGAGCGATGGCGAGGAAGATGAGATCGAGATCCAGCGACTGGACACCCAGCATGTGCTGGCGAGCACCCGTTGCTTTATGGGTGCCTACAACTTCAGCAGCGGCTATTGGGTGGTGCAGGACAAGGCACCATACGAGGCGCGCTTCGTCACTTCCGATGCGGAGGACTTCGATCGCGATGACGCCACGTTGAGTGGCCGCTTTCGTGGGCGCGGCGTCGGCGACTGTTTCTCCGGCCACGACTGGGTCTGGGATGGAGCGCGTTTCGTCAAGAGCAGGCAGTTCACTACCGGACAGTGCCGGGGCGTTGCGGGCGGGCATTGGACGCTGCCGACGGTGGTCAGCGAGGTGAGATGACACCAGCCGAGCATGGGCTCGGCTCTACAGTAGATCCACGCCATGCGTGGATAGCCCCACTCAATCGTGGAGCTGGCGTGGCTTCTTCCAGAACTGCCAGCGCTGGCCGCGGTCCAACTGGAACTGCAGGCCGTCCTCGAAGTCCAGCACCAGCCGCTGCAGCTCGCCACGCTTCAGCGCAGCCAGCAGCGGGCGGATCGCATCGTTGCCGAGCTGCTGCAGCGAGCGCAGCTGGCGCAGATCAACCAGTGCATCCACCGCCTGTTCGCCATCCACGGCGACGCCAGCCGCCAGCGCCAGGCCCTGCAGCAGTGCGTCACGGCTGCGCACCTGCGCGTGCGGCGTGCTGACCGATACCGGCATCACGCCACCGCCCCAGAACCACAGCGAATTGATCGGCTGCTGGCCCTGCGCGGCGCGCTGCTGGTTCCAGGCATGGTTGTGCAACAGCACCTGCGCCTCTGTCATCAGCGCCCGCCAGCGGCGGCCGTCCTCGCCGTCCGGCAGGTGCGAGAACAGGTCATCGCCGAGCACCTCGTCCGGGCTGTCGAAGTCCGGCAATGCCAGGTCGATCGGAAGCCGCAGGTACCAGCGCGAGGGATCCGGCGCGTCGAGCACGAAGCCGGCATCGGCGAACAAGGGCTGCAGCACCGGCAGCAGCGCCAGGCTGTCGGCCAGCGTCGGCCGCAGCGTTTCGCCATGGGCCATCATCCGTGCGCCGTGCATGTCCGGCACCATGCAGGCCGGATCCGCACGCAGCCAGCTGGCGCCAGCAGCATCGCCGACGTCGCGCTGGCGGGTCAGTGCGGCCACCGGCCACTGCGGCGCCGCAACCGTGAAATGGCGCGACAGCTGCGCGCGTTCGCCCGGTGCGACCGGCACCGCCGTGGCGCGGCCGAGCGCACGCGCCACCTCGTCCGGCAGCGCAGCCACGGCAAAGCGGCTGCGTGGCGGCAACAGCAGGGTCGCCGTTGCCACCCGGTCAGTCCACGTAGCTGACGCTGACGATCTCGTACTCGCGCTGCCCGGCCGGGGCGTCGATCACGATCGAATCGCCTTCCAGCTTGCCGATCATCGCGCGCGCCACCGGCGAGGAAATGGCGATCAGGCCCTGCTTGATGTCCGCTTCCAGGTCGCCGACGATCTGGTACTTCTTCTCTTCGTCCGTTTCCACGTCGGCCAGGGTCACGCTGGCGCCGAACACCACCTTGGAGCCGGCATTGAGCTTGCTCACGTCGATGATCTCGGCGTGCGACAGCTCGCCCTCCAGCTGCTTGATGCGGCCTTCGATGAAGCCCTGCTCCTCGCGCGCGGCATGGTACTCGGCATTCTCCTTCAGGTCGCCATGCTCACGCGCCTCGGCGATCGCGGCAATCACCTTCGGGCGCTTGACCGACTTCAGGTGTTCCAGTTCGTCGCGCAGCTTCTGCGCGCCCTTCATCGTGATGGGGGCTCTCATGCATTCAACTCCTTGTGCAGCTCCTGCAGCGACCAGACGGGGCCGGTGCCGCGGAATTCCAGTGAATCCACCAGCGCCTTGGCGCCGGCAATGGTGGTCGAGTAGGTGACGCGATGCTGCAGTGCCTCGCGGCGGATCGAGAACGAGTCGTTGATCGCCGAACGACCCTCGGTCGTGTTGACGATGTAGACGATCTCGCCGTTCTTGATCGAGTCGACGATGTGCGGACGGCCTTCGACCACCTTGTTGATGATCTCGCAGTCCATGCCGTGCTGCTGCAGCCACGCGGCGGTGCCACGGGTGGCGACCAGGCTGTAGCCTCGCGCCAGCAGCGCCCTGGCCACCGGCAGCACGCGCTTCTTGTCCGGATCGCGCACCGAAACGAAGGCCTTGCCGACCGGCGGCGCCTTGATGCCACCGGCCTCCTGCGCACGCGCGAAGGCGGCGTTGAAGGTCCGGCCCACGCCCATCACCTCGCCGGTGGAGCGCATTTCCGGCCCAAGGATCGGATCGACGCCCTGGAACTTGGCGAACGGGAAGATCGCTTCCTTCACCGAGTAGTAGTCCGGCACGATTTCCTTGGTCGCCCCCTGCTCGGCCAAGGTCTTGCCGGCCATGCAGCGGGCGGCGATCTTGGCCAACGGCATGCCGGTGGCCTTGGACACGAACGGCACGGTGCGCGAGGCACGCGGGTTCACTTCCAGCAGGTAGATGGTATCGGCACCTTCATCGCTGGTCTGGATCGCGAACTGGGTGTTCATCAGGCCGACCACGTTCAGGGCCTTGGCCAGCTCCACCACCTGGCGGCGCAGCTCGGCCTGGGTTTCAGCCGACAGCGAGTACGGCGGCAGCGAGCACGAGGAATCGCCCGAGTGCACGCCGGCTTCTTCGATGTGCTCCATCACGCCGCCGATCAGGACGTTGCCCTGGGCATCGGCAATGATGTCGACGTCGCACTCGACGGCGTTGTCGAGGAAGCGGTCCAGCAGCACGGGCGAATCGTTGGACACCTTCACCGCGTCGCGCACGTAGCGGGCCAGGTCAGCTTCGCCGTAGACGATTTCCATCGCACGACCGCCCAGCACGTAGCTCGGGCGAACCACCAGCGGGTAACCGATCTCGCGGGCCAGCAGCAGGGCTTCCTGGTCGTTGCGGGCAATGCGGTTCGGCGGCTGCTTCAGGCCCAGCGTGTCGACCAGCTGCTGGAAGCGCTCGCGGTCCTCGGCCAGGTCGATCGAGTCCGGGCTGGTGCCGATCACCGGCACGCCGTTGGCTTCCAGCGCGCGCGCCAGCTTCAGCGGGGTCTGGCCACCGTACTGCACGATCACGCCCTTCGGCTGTTCCAGTTCGACGATCTCCAGCACGTCTTCCAGGGTCAGCGGTTCGAAGTACAGGCGATCGGAGGTGTCGTAGTCGGTCGACACGGTTTCCGGGTTGCAGTTGACCATGATGGTTTCATAGCCATCCTCGCGCAGCGCCAGTGCCGCGTGCACGCAGCAGTAGTCGAACTCGATGCCCTGGCCGATGCGGTTCGGGCCACCACCCAGGATCATGATCTTGTCGCGGTTGCTCGGTTGGGCCTCGCACTCGTCCTCGTAGGTCGAATACAGGTAGGCAGTGCCGGTGGCGAACTCGGCGGCGCAGGAATCCACGCGCTTGTAGACCGGGCGCACCTTGTGCGCACGGCGCAGGGCGCGGATGGCCGCTTCATTGGTGCCGGTCAGCTGCGCCAGGCGTGCGTCGGAGAAGCCGGCACGCTTCAGCCTGCGCAGGCGCGCAGCGTCCAGCGCATCGATGCCATCGGCGGCGACCGCCGTTTCAGCTGCGATGATTTCCTCGATCTGGTCCAGGAACCAGTGGTCGATGAACGACAGAGCGTAGATGTCCTCCACACTCATGCCGGCGCGGAACGCGTCGGCGACGAAGAACAGGCGCTCCGGGCCTGGCGCCTTGAGCTCGCGGCGCAGGGTCTGCAGGTCTTCTTCGTTGGCCAGGTCCAGGCCGGTCGGGTCGAAGCCGACCTTGCCGGTCTCCAGGCCACGCAGGGCCTTCTGCACGGACTCCTGGAAGGTGCGGCCCATCGCCATCACCTCGCCCACCGACTTCATCTGGGTGGTCAGGCGCGCGTCGGCGGCCGGGAACTTTTCGAACGCGAAGCGCGGGATCTTGGTGACGACGTAGTCGATCGCCGGCTCGAACGAGGCCGGGGTCAGGCCACCGGTGATCTCGTTCTTCAGTTCGTCCAGGGTATAGCCCACCGCCAGCTTGGCCGCGACCTTGGCGATCGGGAAGCCGGTGGCCTTGGAGGCCAGTGCCGAGGAACGCGACACGCGCGGGTTCATCTCGATCACGACCACGCGGCCGGTCTTCGGATTGATGCCGAACTGCACGTTCGAACCACCGGTATCGACGCCGATCTTGCGCAGCACGGCGATGGAGGCGTCGCGCAGGCGCTGGTATTCCTTGTCGGTCAGGGTCTGGGCCGGGGCCACGGTGATCGAGTCACCCGTGTGCACGCCCATCGGGTCGAGGTTCTCGATCGAGCAGACGATGATGCAGTTGTCCGCAGTATCGCGGACCACTTCCATCTCGAACTCCTTCCAACCCAGCACCGACTCTTCCACCAGCACTTCGGTGGTCGGCGACAGCTCGAGGCCGCGGTTGACGATCTCGACCAGCTCCTCGCGGTTGTAGGCGATGCCGCCACCGCTGCCGCCCAGGGTGAAGCTCGGGCGGATGATGGTCGGGTAGCCGACGCGGGTCTGGATCTCCAGCGCTTCGTCCAGGGTATGGGCGACGGCGGCGGTCGGGCATTCCAGGCCGATCTCGCTCATGGCCACGCGGAACAGCTCGCGGTCTTCGGCCATGCGGATCGCTTCGCGCTTGGCGCCGATCAGCTCGACGTTGTACTTCTCCAGCACGCCGTGGTCAGCCAGGTCCAGCGCGCAGTTCAGCGCGGTCTGGCCACCCATGGTCGGCAGCAGCGCGTCCGGGCGCTCCTTGTCGATGATCTTCTCGACGGTCTGCCAGTTGATCGGCTCGATGTAGACGGCGTCGGCCATCTCCGGATCGGTCATGATCGTGGCCGGGTTGCTGTTGACCAGCACTACGCGGTAACCCTCGTCGCGCAGGGCCTTGCAGGCCTGGGCACCGGAGTAGTCGAACTCACAGGCCTGGCCGATGACGATCGGGCCGGCGCCGATGATGAGGATGGTCTTGAGGTCAGTGCGCTTGGGCATTTTCTTCTCTAAGTCAGTACAGCGTGACAAGGGGGTGATCGCACGCTGTCGATCAGGAATCTTGAACCGCAACGCCGCGCCGGGGGCAGCAGCATTGCAGGGGCTTGCGGTCCATCGCGACGCCACCGGCAGGACGGTGGCGTACTGATCACGCCTTGGCCTGCTCCATCAGCACCACGAAACGGTCAAACAGCGGACCCACGTCATGCGGGCCCGGCGAGGCTTCCGGATGGCCCTGGAACGAGAACGCCGGCACGTCGGTGCGGGCAATGCCCTGGTTGGTGCCATCGAACAGCGAACGGTGGGTCACGCGCAGGGTCGGCGGCAGGGTCGCTTCATCGACGGCGAAGCCGTGGTTCTGCGAGGTGATCATCACCCGGCCGCTGTCCAGGTCCTGCACCGGGTGGTTGGCGCCGTGATGGCCGTGGCCCATCTTGATGGTCCGCGCGCCCGAAGCCAGGCCCAGCAGCTGGTGGCCCAGGCAGATGCCGAAGGTCGGGATCTTCACGTCGATGAAGGTCCTGATCGCTTCGATGGCGTAGTCGCATGGTTCCGGGTCACCCGGGCCGTTGGACAGGAACACCCCGTCCGGCTTCAGCGCCAGCACTTCGGCGGCCGGGGTCTGGGCCGGCACCACGGTCACTTCGCAGCCGCGCTCGGCCAGCATGCGCAGGATGTTGGTCTTCACGCCGAAGTCGTAGGCCACGACCTTGAACCTGGCCGGCACGCTGACGAAGGCATTGGCATCCAGGTCCAGCTGGCCCTCGGTCCAGGTGTAGGTCTTCCCGGTGGTGACGACCTTGGCCAGATCCATGCCCTTCAGCCCCGGGAACTTGCGGGCGGCTTCCAGCGCCTTTTCCACGTCGATGTCGCCGGCCATCAGCGCGCCGTTCTGGGCGCCGCGCTCGCGCAGGATGCGGGTCAGCTTGCGGGTGTCGATGCCGGCAATGGCAACCACGCCGCGCCGGATCAGCCAGTCCTGCAGCGACACCTGGCTGCGCCAGTTGCTGGGACGGCGCGGCACGTCGCGCACGATCAGGCCGGCCGACCAGACCTTGGTGGCTTCATCATCCTGGTCGGTCATGCCGGTGTTGCCGATATGCGGATAGGTCAGCGTGACCATCTGCCGGGCGTAGGACGGATCGGTCAACACTTCCTGGTAACCGGTCATGGCGGTGTTGAACACCACCTCACCGACGGACAGGCCGGGCGCGCCTACGGATTCGCCCTCGAATACGGTGCCGTCTTCGAGGACGAGGATTGCGGCTTGGGTCACGGGAATCTCACTTTGGCTACCGAGGGGGCTGCCGAAGTCACGCCTGCGCTTCACGGAAATCCGGTTGCAAAAAAGCGCGGACGTGCGGTGCGGGACCGGTCCGGCTTTCGTGATTCGGCGAGTGCGAATTGTAGCGCCGCCGGGGCGCCCGCGCCAGCAGTTGTCACGCTGGATGAACAGGCGATTGCACATTCATTTCAATACGCCTGCGTGTGCAAAGCGGTGGCGCCGGGGTCGGATCGCTTTTCCTGCCGGAAAAAGGCGCTGACCCATCGGCGGTTCGGGGTCAGGGCCCTTTCCGATGGGAAGGGATCCGGCCCCACGGGTCAGCCCGCCGGCCCATCCAGCAGATCGCGCACCCGGTAGCTGCCCACGGCCCGGCCGTGCAGCTGGCGGGCGGCAAACAGGGCACCGCGGGCGAAGATGTCGCGATTGGTGGCCCGATGCACCAGTTCGATGCGCTCGCCCGGCCCGGTGAACTGGACCAGATGCTCGCCGACGATGTCTCCGGCACGCAGGCTGGCGTAGTGCGGCGCCGCCCCACCCCGCTGCGCGGCCGCGCCCAGGCTCAGCGCGGTGCCCGAGGGCGCATCCTTCTTCTGCGTGTGGTGCGATTCGACGATGTCGCAGTCCCAGCCGGCCAGCGCCTGGGCCGCGCGCTCGACCAGTTCGTCCAGCACCGCCACGCCCAGGCTGAAGTTGGAGGCCCAGACCAGCGGGATCTTCGCCGCCGCCGCCTCCAGCGCCCGCCGCTGCTCGCTGGAGATCCCGGTGGTGCCCGACACCAGCCCCGCGCTACGTTCCACGCATAGCGCCAGCATCGGGTCGAAACCTTCCGGCAGGCTGAAATCGATCGCCACGTCGAACGCCGGCGCACCGGGCAGCTCGCTGGCAGCAAAGAACGGCACACCGTCGACCACGCGCTGGGCCGGAGCACGGCCGGTCACCGCGGCCACGACCTGCAGGGTTTCGGGTTGTGCGGCGGCCAGCCGCAGCAGGGCCTGGCCCATGCGCCCGGAAGCGCCATGAATGAGCAATCGCAAGGGAGTCTGGTTCATCCACGCAGGCTAGCGGCGCATGCTGGATCCAGCAAGAGCGCTGGATCCACGCCATGCGCGGGCAACGATCAGTGCTGCTTCGGCCGGTTCGGCCCACAGCTGTCACAGCCGCCACATGCGCCACCGCCACCGACGGCGGGCGGCGCGATCTTCCGCCCCCACGCCTGCATCCAGGGCGGCCGGGCAGGCTTGAGCAGGACCAGTGCCAGCGTGCCACGCAGCCGGCGCACGGTACCTGGAAACTGCTTCTTCAATACCACCCAGGCACTGACCAGCACGGCCACCGCGATGATCAGGTATTGCAGCAGCAGTCCACTGTCCATCAGCCGCCTCCCAGCGCCCGGGTCACCTGGTAGGTGATCAGCGCAGCCACGTACGCCGCTGCGAACAGGTACAGCGCGGCGAAGCCCATCTGCTTCCAGGAATTGGCCTCGCGCTTGATGGTGGCCAGCGTCGAGATGCACATCGGGGCGTAGATGTACCAGACCAGCAGCGACAGCGCCGTGGCCAGCGACCAGCCGTCGCTGATCAGCGGGGTCAACGCCTGGCTGGCAGCATCGTCATCGGCTGCCGACAGGGCGTACACGGTGGCCAGCGATGACACCGCCACCTCGCGCGCAGCCAGGCCCGGGATCAGCGCGATGCAGATCTGCCAGTTGAAGCCCAGCGGTGCGAAGAACACGGCCATCGCATGACCGATCTGGCCGGCGTAGCTGTAGTCGATGGCCGGCATCGTGGCACCGGCCGGAGCCTGCGGAAACGACAGCAGCACCCACAGCAGGATGGTCAGTGCCAGGATGATGCCGCCGACGCGCTTGAGGAAGATCATGCCGCGCTCGTACAGGCCCACCGCCAGGTCACGCACGTGCGGCAGGCGGTACGACGGCAGCTCCAGCATCAGCGGATGCTCGCTCCTGTCACGGCGCCACTTCTTCATGATCCACGACATCGCCAGCGCACTGAGAATGCCGGCGGCGTACAGGCCGAACAGCACCAGGCCCTGCTGGTTGAACACGCCCCACACGGTCTTCTGTGGAATGAATGCACCGATCAGCAGCGCGTACACCGGCAGGCGCGCCGAGCAGGTCATCAACGGCGCCACCAGGATCGTGGCCAGGCGGTCTCGCGGGTCCTGGATACTGCGCGTGGACATGATGCCCGGCACCGCGCAGGCGAAGCTGGACAGCAGCGGGATGAATGAGCGGCCGGACAGACCGGCGGCGGCCATCATGCGGTCCAGCAGGAATGCCGCACGCGGCAGGTAGCCGGACTCCTCCAGCACCAGGATGAAGAAGAACAGGATCAGGATCTGCGGCAGGAATACCACCACGCCGCCGACACCGGCGATGATGCCGTCGGTCAGCAGGCTGGCCAGCGGACCCTCGGGCAACACGCCGCCGACAAACTCCCCCAGCCAGGCAAAGCCGGCCTCGATGCCGTCCATCAATGGCGTCGCCCAGGCGTACACCGCCTGGAAGATCAGGAACATCACCACCGCCAGGCTGATCAGGCCGAACACCGGGTGCAGCAGCCAGCGGTCCAGCGCGTCATCGATCTTCGCGGTCCGCGCCGGCATGCGCACGGCCACCGACAGGATCTCGCGCACCTTGGCGTGATAATCAACACCGCCTTCCAGCCCCGGCACCGGTGCATCAAGGTGCGGGACCATCGCATCAAGACGCTCGACAAGGGCCCTGGCCCCCTGCTTGCGCACTGCCACGGTCTCGACCACCGGCACGCCCAGTTCGCGCTCCAGCGCGGCCACGTCCACCTGGATGCCGCGGCGCTGGGCGGCATCGACCATGTTCAGGGCCACCACCATCGGCTTGCCCAGCTCGCGCAGTTCCAGCGCGAAGCGCAGGTGCAGGCGCAGGTTGGTGGCATCGATCACGCACAGCAGCACGTCCGGCGCCGCCTCGCCCGGGTAGAAGCCCCGGCACAGGTCGCGGGTGATCGCTTCGTCGAGGCTGGCCGGCTGCAGGCTGTAGGCGCCCGGCAGGTCGAGCACGGCGAACTCGCGTCCGGATGGCGCGCGCAGCCGCCCTTCCTTGCGCTCGACGGTAACACCGGTGTAATTGGCGACCTTCTGCCGGCTGCCGGTCAATTGGTTGAACAGCGCGGTCTTGCCGCTGTTGGGGTTACCGACCAGCGCGATGCGCAGCGGACCGGTGGTGGCACTAGCAGTCATGCATGTCGTTCCTGTGGCGCAGCGTCGATCACGACGCGCTTGGCTTCGCTGATCCGCAGAGCGAACCGGGTAAACCCGACCTGCACCAGCAGTGGCTCGCCCCCCACCGGCCCCTTGGCCACAAGGCGCACCTCCTCCCCCTTGACGAAGCCCAGCTCGCGCAGGCGTCGGGCGATCGCATCGTTGGCATGAAGGTCCTGCACGGACTCGACCAGGGCCGGGGTGTGCAGCGGCAGTTCGGACAACGTCATCTAGCGAGGTCTCTGCTGGATGTAAATGGTTCTCGATTCTAACATTCCCGCGTCGCGTCATGGCCCATGACCAATGGCCCGCTATGATCCATACAGGTATGGAGTGACCCTGGAATCCCATGAACGATGCTTTGCAGATCGAGCGCAGTGGCGCCGTCCTCACCCTCTGGCTGAACAGGCCGGAACTGCACAACGCCTTCGACGCCGGCCTGATCGCCCGGTTGACCGCCGCACTGGAGGCTGCCGGCCACGATGACTCGGTGCGCGCCGTGGTGGTGGCCGGCCACGGTGCCTCCTTCTCGGCCGGTGCCGACCTGCAATGGATGCGCGGCATGGTGGCCGCCAGCGAGGCGGACAACCGCGAGGACTCGCTGGCGCTGGCGCGGCTGATGCGTACCCTTGACGAGCTGCCCAAGCCCACCCTGGCCCGTGTCCACGGCGCCGCCTTTGGCGGCGGGGTCGGCCTGGTTGCCTGCTGCGACATCGCCATCGCCAGCAGCGCGGCCCGCTTCGGCCTGACCGAAAGCCGCCTCGGGCTGCTGCCGGCGGTGATCTCGCCTTACGTGGTCGAGGCCATCGGGCCGCGCCAGGCCCGCCGCTGGTTCGCCACCGGCGAGCACTTCGACGCCGATACCGCATTGCGGATCGGCCTGGTCCACCAGCTGGTGGAGCCGGAACGGCTGGATGAGGCCGTGCAGCGCCAGCTGGCCCTGCTCGACAAGGCCGGGCCGATCGCGTCGGCGTCGGCCAAGAAGCTGGTGCGGCGGGTCTGCGACAGCCATGACCGCGATGCCCTGGACCGCGATAATGCCGCCCTGATTGCGCGCCTGCGGGTCTCCGCCGAGGGCCAGGAAGGCCTCGGCGCCTTCCTCGACAAGCGCGCCCCCCAATGGGTCACGGAAGCCTGAACATGCTCGATCATCTTGGTTTGACCAGCGCCGACCTGGCGCGCAGCAAGACCTTCTTCCTGCAGGCACTGGCGCCCTTGCAGATCGGCGTAGTGATGGAAGTGACCGCCGAACAGACCGGCGACCACGACCACATCGGCTTCGGCAGCGACGGCAAGCCGTACTTCTGGCTCGGCAATGGCGGCACCCCCAGCCACGGCGTGCATGTGGCCTTCGCCTGCGCCAACCGCGCGCAGGTGGACGCCTTCCATGCCGCCGCGCTCGCCGCCGGCGGCCGCGACAACGGCGGGCCGGGCCTGCGCCCGTGGTACCACCCCGATTACTACGCCGCCTTCGTGTTCGACCCGGACGGCAATAACATCGAGGCGGTCTGCCACCGCCCCGCCGATGGGGCGGCCGCATGAGTGATTACGTCCGCATCGTCGAGGTCGGCCCCCGTGACGGCCTGCAGAACGAACAGCAGTCGGTGTCCACCGCCCACAAGATCGAACTGATCAACCGCCTCTCGGCGACCGGCCTGCGCAGCATCGAGGCGACCAGCTTCGTCAGCCCAAAGTGGATTCCGCAACTGGCCGATGCCGCCGAAGTCTACGCCGGCATCCAGCGCCGCCCCGGCATCCACTACCCGGTACTGGTGCCGAATGAACAGGGCTACGACCGCGCCCGCGCGGTCGGCGTCGAGGAAGTGGCGGTGTTCACTGCCGCGTCCGAGGCGTTCAACCGAACCAACACCAATGCCGGCATCGACGAGTCGCTGGCCCGCTTCGAGCCGATCCTGCGCCGCGCCGCCGCCGATGGCGTGCGCGTGCGCGGCTACGTCTCCACTGTGCTCGGCTGCCCCTACCAGGGCGAGGTCCCACTGGCCGACGTGGTACGGGTGGCGCGCGCCCTGCACCAGATGGGCTGTTACGAAATCTCGCTGGGCGACACCATCGGCGTCGGCACCCCACGCAAGGCACGGGCGATGCTGCAGGCGGTCGCTGCCGAGATTCCGATGGAGGCATTGGCCGTGCACTTCCACGACACGTATGGCCAGGCCGTCGCCAACATCGCCTCCTGCCTGGAAGAAGGCGTGCGCGTGGTCGACAGCGCGGTGTCCGGCGCGGGTGGCTGCCCGTATGCCAAGGGCGCAAGCGGCAATGTTGCCAGCGAGGACGTGGTCTACCTGCTGCAGGGTCTGGGCCTGGACAGCGGAGTGGACCTGCCGGCGCTGGCCGAGACCGGCCGCTGGCTGGCCGGCCTGCTCGGCCGCGCCACCGCCAGCCGTACCGGGCAGGCACTGGCGGCCGTTTGATTGCCCGCTGCGCCGCCCCGCGGCGGCGCAGTGCACAACGGCGGGCAGCACGGCTTCCGTTAGAATCGGCGGTTCTCGAACCTGCAGGACCGTGCAATGCAGCTGTCTTCCGTACGTGCCGTGATCACTGGCGGCGTCTCCGGCCTCGGCCTGGCCGTGGCCGAACACCTCGTCGCACAGGGCGGCAAGGTAGCCTTGTTCGACCTCAACGACGACAAGGGCGCGGCCGCCGTTGCCGGCCTGGGCGCCGATCGGGCCCGCTATTTCAACGTAAACGTCAGCGATGAAGCAGCCGTGGCCGCGGCCATCGACCACGCCCACGCTTTCCTCGGCGGCCTGAATGTGGCCATCAACTGTGCCGGCATCCTTGGCGCCGGCCGCGTGCTCGGCAAGGAAGGCCCGATGCCGCTGGCAGGATTCCAGGGCACGGTCATGGTCAACCTGGTCGGCAGCTTCAATGTCGCCAAGGCCGCGGCCAATCGCATGCAGCACAACGATCCCGGCACCGACGGCGAGCGTGGCGTGATCGTCAACACTGCCAGCATCGCCGCCTACGAGGGCCAGATCGGCCAGGCCGCGTATGCCGCCAGCAAGGGCGGTGTCGTGTCGATGACGCTGCCGATGGCGCGCGAACTGTCGCGATTCGGCATCCGCGTCAACACCATCGCTCCGGGCGTGTTCTGGACGCCGATGGTCGACGGCATGCCCGAAGCCGTGCAGCAGTCACTGGCCGCTTCGATTCCGTTCCCGTCGCGGCTGGGCAAGCCGGAAGACTTCGCCAGCCTGGTCGGCTTCATCCTCGGCAACACCTATCTCAACGGCGAGACCATCCGCCTGGACGGCGCTACCCGCCTCGCTCCGAAGTGATTCCCCCGGGCGCCGGGAAGGCGCTCCCCCTGACAGACACACACCATGAAAGCCAGCGACATCAAGAAGGGCAACGTCGTCGAATACAACAACGGCGTCTACCAGATCCGCGACATCGAGCGCAGCTCGCCACAGGGCCGCGGCGGCAACGTGCGTTTCCGCTTCATCATGTACAGCGTGCCGGGCGGCAACAAGCTCGACGCCAGCTTCGACGCCGACGACAACCTGGTCGAGGTCGAGCTGCTGCGCCGCCAGTCCACTTATTCGTACAAGGATGGCGATGCCTTCGTGTTCCTCGATGACGAGGACTACACCCCCTACACCCTGGATGCGGACGTGATCGGCGATGACGCCGGCTACATCACCGACGGCCTGACCGGCATCTACGTGCAGGTGATCGACGAGCAGCCGGTCGCCATCCAGCTGCCGGCATCGGTGGTACTGGAAGTGATCGAGACCCCGCCGGAACTGAAGGGCGGCACCGCCACCAAGCGTCCGAAGCCGGCCAAGCTCAACACCGGTATCGAAATCAT
Source organism: Stenotrophomonas maltophilia (assembly GCF_001676385.1). GTDB lineage: Bacteria > Pseudomonadota > Gammaproteobacteria > Xanthomonadales > Xanthomonadaceae > Stenotrophomonas > Stenotrophomonas maltophilia_J. The sequence continues at coordinate 333,160 of NZ_LYVJ01000004.1, forward strand.
GGTGCCGGAGTACATCGCCAACGGCGAGCGGGTGCTGGTGAACACCGCCACCGGCGAGTTCGCCGGTCGTGCCGACTGAGCGCCCCACCCGGGTCGTCTGCCTGTCCCTGCCTGCGGCGCGTTCGCCGCGGGCAGCGGACAGCGCATTGGTGACGGCAGTCGTGTAGAGCCGAGCCCATGCTCGGCTGCCGTGCCTGCCCCGCGCGCAACGCAGCCGAACGTGGGCCCGGCCCTGCAGATGACTTACTGTTTCGCGCCGAAATTGCCGCAGCCGTGGTACTGGCGGGTACCGACGGTCAGCATCACCTTGGCTTCGAACGCCTCGCCACTCATGTCGTCCTGGCAGGTGGTGCGCTGGAAGCTCAGCTTGACGTCGGTACCATCGGACGCCTTCCCGCTCCAGCCATCAGCCCCTTGGGTGGGCTTGGCCACGTCGAAACGGCGCTCGCCATAATCCACTTCCACCTGCAGGCCCGGCGCATCGCCGTCGACGATCGCAAGCCAGCCGGGTTCATTGCCGGTTGCACGGAACGCGGCATTGCCGGCACTGCCATCACCTTCGGCGGCTTCCACCGCATGGCACTCGCGTTCCGCCTCGCCCTTCAGGCTCAGCAGGCCGTCATCGCGGCCCCTGGTCCAGAAGCTGTTGCCTTGGCCATCGCCGTACTTCGCGCCGGATGCCGCACGCTCGGAGGTCATGGAGAGGGTGCGTTCGCCGATCACCACCGTGGCCGCATCCCCGCCGTTGAAAGTGGCGCGCACGCTCAGGTCACCACACTGATAGGTGGTCTGGCTGCCACCCTCGCTGCTGGCGCTCGGTTGTGGCGCGGCAGGCGGGGCGTCGCTGCCGCCCGCAGCGGGTGCCTGGGTCGGCTGGCACGCAGCCAGAACCAACCCAAGGGAGGCTGCCAACAGACTGGGAACTACACGCATGGCTCGACTCCTTGTCGACACTACAGAGATGCTCGACCCTACCACCTGACGGTGAGCGGGGCCTGAAAGCGGCCTGACCGCGCTTACGCGGCCAGCACCGCCATCGCCAGCAGCTGTGCGCCGCTTCCGCCGGAGCTGCAGGTCCACACCCGCAACAGGCGCAGTTCCAGCTCGCGCTCCCGGTCCTGCTGCCGCACGGACAACCGCACGTCGCTGGACAGCAACGCCAGGCGGCCACACAGCAGCGTTTCCACCGCGCACGATTGCAGGCTCCGCACCTGCAGGTTTCCTGCCAGCCAGTCGCCCAGCCATGGCAGATCGAGCATGCGCCCGCCCTGCCCGTCCATCATGAACAATGCCGGCGATACCAGCACGCTCAGCGCATCCTGGTCATGCTCCAGCAGCGCCGTGCACAAGCGCTGCTCCAGCGCCATCAACTGCCGCGCGTGCAGATCTTCAACGATGTTCCGTTCCATCCACGATTCCTTCCGGCATCGGCCGGCGCCTGCGCAGGCATTGCGCGATCCACCGCCACGCGCCCTGCACCACTACATAGAAGACCGGCACGAAGAACACCGCCAGCACGGTCGCACTGACCATGCCGCCGAATACACCGGTTCCAATCGCCTGCTGGGTTTCCTTCGACGCGCCCTGCGCCAGCATCAGCGGCACCACGCCCAGCGCGAACGCCAGCGAGGTCATCACGATCGGCCGCAGGCGCAGCCGCGCCGCTTCCAACGCGGCCTCGACCAGGCCGCGGCCCTGCTGCTGCAACTGGCGGGCAAACTCGACGATGAGGATCGCGTTCTTCGCCGACAGCCCGATCACGGTGATCATGCCGACCTTGAAGAACACATCGTTGGGCATACCGCGCAACAACACGGCAGCAACCGCACCGAGCAGGCCCAGTGGCACCACCAGCAGCACCGCCAGCGGGATCGACCAGCTCTCGTACAGCGCCGCCAGCACCAGGAACACCACCAGCATCGACAACAACAACAGCCATGGCGCCTGTTGCCCCGACTCGCGCTCCTGCAGCGACTGGCTGGTCCACTGCAGGGCAAATCCGGATGGCAGCTTCTCCGCCAATCGCTCCATCTCCGCCATGGCCTGGCCGGTCGATACGCCGGAAGCCGGTGCACCGGACAGGTTCAACGCTGGGAAGCCGAGATAGCGCTGCAGTTGCAGCGGCGCCTCGGTCCAGCGCGGGGTCACCAGTTCGGACAGCGCCACCATGCCGCCTTCGCTATTGCGCACGTACAGCCTGAGCACGTCATCCAGCTCCATCCGGTGCGGCGCGTCGGCCTGCAGGATCACCTGCTGCAAGCGCCCCTTGTTGGGAAAGTCGTTGACGTACTGCGAGCCCATTGCTGCCGACAGGGTGTTGCTGATGTCGCTGAAGCCCACCCCCATCGCCTCGGCCTTGGCACGGTCGATGTCCAGCTGCACGCTGGTGCCGGCCGGCAGGCCATCGGCATGCACCTCCGACAGCAATGGGCTGGCCTCGGCCAGCTTCAACAGCTGCTGCAGCGCCGCGCGCAGTTCCGCCTGGCTCTGCCCGGTGCGCGCCTGCAGGGCCAGCGAGAAGCCGGACGACCGGCCAAGGCTGTCGATGGCCGGCGGCATCACGCTCATGACTTCACCCTCGGCGACCGTGGACATTGCCTTCTGCGCGGCCTCCACTTCACCGGCCGCAGTGGCACCTGCGCGCTCGCCCCAGTCCTTCAGCATGGTGTAGGCCAGCGCCGCGCTCGGGCCGGACCCGGAGAAGCTGTAGCCAAGGATCGACTGGTTGGAGCCGATGCCCGGCCGCGAGGCCACGTGCCGTTCGTAGGTTTCTACCACCGCCAGCGTGCGTTCGGCCGTCGCTTCGGCTGGCAACTGGATCGAGGTCATGAAGTAACCCTGGTCCTCTTCCGGCAGGAACGCGCCCGGCAGCCAGTGCAGGCCCAGCAGCAACGCCGCCACCAGTGCGGCGAACACGCCCATCACCCGCCCGCTCCGCTGCAGCACCGAGGCCACGCCGCGCTGGTAGCGCCCGGTCATCTTCCCGAAACCACGATTGAATGCACCGAACAGCCCGCCACGGCCATGGTGCCCACGCGTGTTCGCGCGCAGCAGGGTCGCGCACAGTGCCGGCGTCAGGCTCAACGCCAGCACGGCCGAGAACAGGATCGACACCGCCATCGCCACGGTGAACTGGCGGTAGATCGCACCCACCGAACCGCTGGCCAGCGCCATCGGAATGAACACCGCGGTCAGCACCAGGGTGATGCCGATCACCGCGCCAGTAAGCTCGCCCATCGCCTTGATGGTGGCCTCGCGCGGTGGCAGCCCTTCTTCGGCCATGATCCGTTCCACGCCCTCGACCACCACGATCGCATCGTCGACGATGATGCCGATCGCCAGCACCATGCCGAACATGGTCAGCACGTTGATCGAGAAGCCCAGCGCCAGCATCACCGCGAACGTACCCAATAGTGCGATCGGCGCGACCATGGCCGGAATCAGCGTGTAGCGCCAGTTCTGCAGGAACAGGTACATCACCGCGAACACCAGCAGCATCGCTTCCAGCAGCGTCTGTACCACCTTCTGGATCGAGATCTTCACGAAGGGTGCGGTGTCGAACGGGATGCTCGACTCCACCCCTCGCGGCAGCAGCGGTGCCAGTTCGGCCATGCGCTCGCGCACCGCAGCGGCGGTACGCACCGCATTCGCGCCCGGGCGCAGCTGTACACCGGCAGCGGTGGCCGGATGGCCATCCTCGCGGGTGCCCCAGGCATAGCTCTGCGCACCCAGCTCGACGCGGGCGACGTCACCCAGCACGACGCGTGAACCGTCGGCCCCTGCGCGCAGCACGATGGCCGCGAACTGTTCCGGCGTGGACAGCTGGCCATCGGCACTGAGCGGCACGCTGATGCGCTGGCCCGGCACGCTTGGCGAATCGCCGATGCGCCCCGGTGAGATCTCCAGGTTCTGCTGCTCGATGGCGGCGGCCACGTCTCCCATGCTCAGCCCGTAGCCGGTCAACCGCGTCGGATCCAGCCACACGCGCATCGCCTGCTCGGCGCCGAACAGCTGCACGCGGCCGACACCCTCGATGCGGCGCAGCTCTTCGATGATGTTGCGTGCCATGAAGTCCCCCAGCGCCGCCTCGCTGACGCTGGCATCAGGCGAACGCAGGCCAACCAGCATCAGGAAGCCGGAATCGGCGGCTTCCACGAACAGGCCGTTCTGGCGCACGCTGCGCGGCAGGCGCGGCTCGATCGCCTTGATCCGGTTCTGCACGTCCACCTGCGCCAGCTCCGGGTCGGTACCCGGCTTGAAGGTCGCAGTGATCGAGGCTTCGCCGGAGGTGTCCACCGACGATTCGAAGTACAGCAGGTGCTTGACGCTGGACAGCTCGCGCTCGATCAGGCCGACCACCGCATCATTCAGCGTCTGCGGGCTCGCACCCGGGTAGCTGGCGTAGATGCTGACGCTGGGAGGTGCGACCGCCGGATACCGCTCCACGGCCAGGCGCGGGAGCGCCAATGCGCCGGCCAGGATGATGAAGATCGCCAGGACCCAGGCGAACACCGGGCGATCGATGAAGAAACGTGCCATTTTGGATTTTCCTGGAGGGGCCGGCCCGGGGGGCCTCAGCCCTTGCTGCCGGCCTGCATTGCACCGGCGCCGGCGACCGGCCCCTGCCAGTCGCGCGCATCAACCGCTACGCCCTCCTGCAAGCGTTCCTGGCCTTCAACCACTACCCTTTCACCCGCCTTCAGGCCGGTGCGCACCAGCCACTGGCGGTCGACGCTGCCATCGACCTCCAGCGTGCGGATCACCGCCTTGCCGTCGTTGGCGATCACCCACGCATAGGCCTGCCCGCCGGCGCTGCGCAGCACGGCCTGCTGCGGTACGGTCAACGCAGTGGCCGGGGCACCACGTGGTACCCGTGCGCGTACGTACATGCCGGGCAGCAGCTGGCGATGCGGATTGCCGACCAGGACGCGAAGGATCACGTCCCCGGTGCGCGCGTCCACGTTGATTCCGGAGAACAGCAGCTGGCCGCGCTCGGCGAGCGGCTGGCCGGCCGGGCCGATGATCGTCACCGGCAGCTCACCGCGTCCGGCAGCACTGCGCTGCAGCGACGCCAACTGCGCGGCGGGCTGGCGCACGTCGACGTAGACCTGGTCGATCTGCTGCACCACGGCCATCGGCTCGGCATCGGCAACGCCGACCAGCGCACCTTCGGTGACCAGTGCCTGATCGATGCGGCCGGCAATCGGCGCGCTGACCGTGGCGTAGCGCAGGTCGAGCTGGCGACGGGCGAGGACCGCGCGTGCCTCGTTCACGGCCGCACGCGCCTGCACGTACTCGGCGTCCGCGTCATCGCGCTGCTGCTGGCTGACCGCTTGCGCGGCGGCCAACGCATGCAGGCGCTGCGACTGCACGCGGCTGCGGGCCAGCGCGGCTTCACTGCGCTGCAGCGCGGCGAGCGCCGAATCGACGTCGGCCCGGAACGCCGCCGGATCGATCTGGAACAAGGGTTGTCCGGCACTCACTTCGGCCCCCTGCTCGAACAGGCGGCGCTGCACGATGCCACCCACCTGGGCGCGGATCTGCGCGGTTCGGACGGCGGCCACGCGGCCAGGCAGTTCGTCATCGCGCTGCACCATCCGCGGGCCGGCGGTAACCACGCTGACGCGCGGTGCAGGATCGGGAGTGGCTTCGGGGGGGGAACAGGCCGTCGTGGCCAGGGCGAGGGCCGCGATCAACGCGACCGGAGTCCTGAAGGTTCTCATTGCTGTGCACAATGCCGCGCAGGCGGCGGATAGGTTCTGAGGCGCGCAGTGTGCGCGGCGATGATGGGGTTTCGATGGAGGGAGTGTGGAGATACGATGGAGGCAAGCACCTTGAGGCTCCGCCCCTGCATGCATGCCGCCCCTGCCCTGGCCGCCCTCGTCCTGATCGTCGAGGACGAGGCCGAGATCGCCGATATTCTCACCGCCTATCTGGAACGCGAAGGACTGCGCACACTGCGCGCCGGCGATGGCCACAGCGCGCTGGACCTGCACCGCAGCGCCCGCCCCGACCTGGTCCTGCTTGACGTGCAGCTGCCGCGACTGGACGGCTGGAGCGTGCTGACCCAGCTGCGCCAGCGGGGTGAGACGCCGGTGATCATGCTGACCGCGCTCGACCAGGATCTGGACAAGCTGACCGCACTGCGGATGGGCGCCGATGACTACGTGGTCAAGCCGTTCAATCCCGCCGAAGTGGCTGCACGCGTGCGCGCTGTACTGAGGCGTACGCTGCGTGCCTCGCGCGTGGATGCACCGAGCGCGCTGCGCGCAGGCCCGCTGCTGATCGATCCGGCCACCCATGCCGTGCATGTGGAAGGCGACGGCTACAGCCATGAAGTGCTGCTCACCCTGACCGAGTTCAAGCTGCTGCACTGCATGGCGCTGGCGCCGACCCGCATCTTCAGCCGCAGCGAGCTGATGCATGAATGCCTGCCTGAAAGCGAGGCGCTGGAGCGCACCGTCGACAGCCATGTCAGCAAACTGCGCCGCAAGCTGGACGAGGTCGGCCTGCTCAATGTGCCCGCCAGCGTGCGCGGCGTCGGCTACCGGTTGATGGCCGACCGCTGATGGGCACCCTGCGCCGTTCTGGATTGAGCCGTCATATCATTGTGTCGATGTCGCTGATGGTGATCGGCGTCATCGTGATGATGATCCTGTCGTCATGGCTGCTGTACGCCGTGCTGGTCGAGTTCTTCCCCGGCAGCACCGAGGAACCGGAGAGCTGGCTGCCGACCGGGCCGGAGCTGGCGTGGATGGTCGGGGTGATCCTGACCGGACTGGCACTGGCCATTGCCGCCTCCTTCCGCCTGGCCCATCGCATTCTCTCGCCTCTGAACTCGCTGGTGGACAGCGTGCGCGCGCTTGCCAGCGGCGATCTCAGCGCGCGAGCCAGCGTCGAGGAGAACTCCCCAGGCGAAGTAGCTACGCTGGTCGAGGACTTCAACGCGATGGCGCGCCGCCTGCAGCACATGGAGAGCGAACGCGCAATGTGGCATGCCGCCATCGCGCACGAGCTGCGCACGCCGGTGACGGTCCTGCGCGGCCGCCTGCAGGGGTTGGCCGAGGGCGTGTTCCATCCCGACGAGTCGCAGTTCCGCAGCCTGCTGGCCCAGGTTGAGGGGCTGTCACGCCTGATCGAGGATCTGCGCGTGCTGAGCCTGGCCGACAACGCGCGGCTGGACGTGCGCCGCGCCCGTACCGACGTGGTGGCCGAAGTCCATTCGGTGATGACCCTGGTCGACCCGCAGTTCCGCGCCGCCGGCTTCGTGCTGGAGCTGGAAACCAGCCGCGAGGAACACGACGCACACTGCGACCCCACCCGTCTGCGCCAGGCCCTGCTGGCATTGCTGGAGAACGCGCGGCGCTACGCCAGCCCGGGCAGGGTGCGGATTGCGGTGCACGACACACCCGGCCATGTGCAGGTGGCGATCGAAGACGAGGGCCCGGGCATCGACCCGGAGCTGCACGCGGATATCTTCACTCCGTTCATGCGCGCCGACGGCTCGCGTTCGCGGCAGGGGGGTGGCAGCGGGCTCGGCCTGGCCGTAGTCAAGGCCATCGCCGATGCACATGGTGGCCAGGTCTACTGCAGGCAGGGCAGCGCCGGCGGTAGCCGCTTCGTCATCGAACTGCCGCGCCAGTAGCCGGTGCCGCCGCCTGCTCCCGCAGGTGCGTGCCAAGCAGGGCAAGGTTGGCATCGATGGCATCCAGCGCGTCGCGCTGGCTCGCCGGCAACTGCTGGCGCAGCTGCACGCGCAGGGCCTGCCACGCGGGTACCGCCTGGGCACTGGCGGCGGACACCGCCCCGGCCAGCAAGGCCTGCTCATCGGCCAGCGGCAACCCGTAACCGCCGTCCGGCAGCAGCATGCCCGGGCGCAGCCATTGCCCGCCCTGCTCCAGCAACCCACGCAGACTCCGGGTCTCGGCGCTTTCCGGCGCCGCCAGCAGGCGCCGCTTGAGCACATCGCGCGCGCGGAGCTCGGCGCGTCGTTGCGCGGCCTGTTCGAGCAGCAGCATGCCGGCGCTCGCGCGCAGGTCGCCCTGCAGCAGCCAGGGTGCGCGCTGGCGGGCAGGCAGCTCCAGCCAGCCCCGCACATCGCGCACCGGTAGCTCCAGCTGTGCGGCCACCACATTGAACAACTGCTGGTAGTGGTCACGGGCAGAGGCAAAGTAGTAGCCCTGCGCCTGTGCCGCGCTGCGGTCGGCCAGCACCTGCTCATCGAGCACGTCCAGGCGTGCCAGCCGGCGTTTCAATCCGCGCGGGCTCAGCTGCGCCAGGCCGGCCTGCCCCAGGCGTGGCACACCGGCCTGCAGCAGCTTGGCGGTTTCCACCGCGCAGTTGTTGCTGATGAAGTAGTAGCGCCCGTCATAGCTCCAGTGCACCTGCGCGGTGCGCTCGAGCAGGCTGGCGATCTCATCACGATCCAGTCGTAGCGGCAGCGACTGCAGTCCGCGCAATTCAACCTTGGTGTACTCGTCCACCACCTGCTGCAGTGGCAGCACGAACAGGCGCGAGGGATAGCCACCGCTCAGCCCGCGCCAGTTGGAAATCTGCACATCGCCAACGAATGCGCGGAACGACAGCACCCGATGATGCTCCAGGTCCAGCCGGCAGTCCGGCCCCGGCGCACGGCCCGGCCGGCAGAGCACCAGCCGCAGCATGCTGTGGCCCCAGCGGCTCATCGGCTGGGCACTGCCTTCGGCGAACAGATAGTCCACGGCGTAGACGCGCGACGGATCGAGTTGCAACAGCGATGCAGCGCCCTCCTCCGGTTCGGCCTGCAGCAATGGCAGCGTCGCCGCGCAATGCGGTTGCGGTTGCGATGGCGGCGTGCCGAAATGCACCTGGTACCACTGCGCCAGCGCAGGACGCCGGCAGGCGAACTCGGCATCGAGCACGAAATGCTCGGCGTTCACCGCCAGGTACTCGGCCGGATCCTTCAGTTCATAGGCATCGGGGCTGCGGTCACGGAAATCGTTGCCGCCACGGCCGAAACGCCACGGCCTGCGCTGCCAGCCGGCCAGGTCGCGCCAGCGCGGACTGCGCGACCAGTTCGCCCCCGCACGGTCAGCAACATGGGTCAGTTCGTGCACCAGCGCGCTGCGGCGCGCGCGGCGGGTGCCGGGCACCTCGTCGTCCAGCAGGTCGCGGCGCAGTGCGATGCGGTCGGCGAAGGCCCGGCCATGGACGTCTCCCGGAAGATCATCGCGCCAACTCACCTGGATCTGCGCAGGCAACGCACGCAGCAGGCCTTCCGGCAGCAGCGACTGCACGTCGGCCAGGGTCTGCCCGGCGAGTTGCTGTTGTGCAGGATCCAGGCCCGCCGGGTCCAGCAGCAGGCGGTCGGTCGCGTGGGCGGTGGGCCACACCACCAGCGCCAGCGCACCCAGCCACCACCCGCGTTTCGGTAGCGCCGGGCCGTGCCCGGCGGCATTCAACGCGGGGGTCATGCGGCCGGGGTCAACGTGCCAGCAGCGCGCGGGCCAGTTCCAGATCGCTCCGCTGCTGTGCGGCGGTGCTCTGCTCGCGCAGGTGAGCCAATGCCGCCTGCAGGCGTGCGCCACGGATCTGGCCATCGCTGGCGACGAACGCAGCCGCGTCATCGCGCGCAGCCAGCACCACCTTGTCGTCACCCGAGCTGCTGCCCGAGGAAGCGGAGGAAGCGCCCGAGGCGGAACCGGCCGAGGTGCCGGCAAAGCTGGAAGCAACGCCGGCCAGCGGCAGGGACAGCAGGGCAAGCAGTAGAAGCGGACGGGTCATCGGGTCGGTGCCGGTTGTGAGGAATGCGGGGAGCGTAGCGGGTACGCCGTCGTTTTGCCCGGCTCAGGTGTCGAACAGCTTGCCGGGATTCAGCCGCGCTTGGGGGTCGAACGCGCGTTTGACCGCTTTCATCAGGGCGATCTCGGCCGGGCTGCGGGTGCTGCCGAGGTAGCCCTTCTTGACCAGGCCGATGCCATGCTCGGCCGAGATGCTGCCGTCGAAGCGGGCCAGAACCTGCGCCAGCAGCTTGGTGACATGCTCGCACTGCGCCACGAAATCGGTATCACTGGTACCGTCCGGCTTGAGCACGTTGATATGCAGGTTGCCATCGCCAATGTGCCCAAACCAGACCACCTCGAAGTGCGGATACGCCGTGCCGATCAGCGCCTGGGTCTCGGCCAGGAATGCCGGCATCGCCGAGATCCGCACCGAGACGTCGTTCTTGTAAGGCTTGTAGCGCGCCAGCGATTCGGTGATGCCTTCGCGCAGGCGCCACAGCTGGGCGGCCTGGGCGTCACTGGCACTGATCACGCCGTCGCTGACCCAGCCGTTGCCCATGCAGTCCTCGAAGGCCGCCATCGCGGCCGCCTCCTGCGCTTCATCGTTGGCCGCGAACTCGGTCACCACGTAGTACGGGTGCACCTCGTCGAACGGCGCCTGCTCGCCGTGCGCCAGCACATGCGCCAGCGCCCGGTCGGTGAAGAACTCGAACGCCTGCAGCTGCAGCCGCGCGCGGAACGCCGCGAATACCTGCATCAGCACCTCGAAGCTGGGCAGCGCCAGCAACATCACGTTGCTGGCCGGCGGTGGGTCGGTCAGCTTCAACGTCGCCTCCACGATCACGCCCAGGGTGCCTTCCGAACCGATCAGCAGCTGGCGGAAGTCATAACCGCTGGAGTTCTTGATCAGCCCCTTGTTCAGTTCCAGCAGCTCGCCATTGGCGGTGACCACCTTCAGCCCCGCAATCCATTCGCGGGTGTTGCCGTAACGGATCACGCGGATGCCGCCCGCGTTGGTGGCGATGTTGCCGCCGATCGAACAGGAGCCACGTGCGGCGAAATCGACCGGGTAGATCAGGCCATGCTCCAGCGCCGCGTTGTGGACCGCCTCCAGCGGCATGCCGGCCTGCACCACCAGCGTGCGGTCGACCGCATCGTAGGCCAGCGCCTTGCTCATCCGTTCCAGGCTGAGCACCAGCTCGCCATGGGCGGCCACCGCGCCACCGGAGAGGCCGGTGCGGCCACCGGACGGGACCACCGCCACGCCTTCCGCGGCGCTCCAGCGCATCACCGCCTGTACTTCTTCGACCGTGGCCGGCAGCGCGATCGCCAGTGGCGCCGGCGTCCAGCGCCGGGTCCAGTCGCGCCCATAGTGCTCCAGGTCGGCCGGGTCGGTCTTCAGCTTCAGGCCGGGACAGGCCTGCTGCAGCGAGGCAATGCGGGAATCGGTCATGACGGGCCAGCGTGGTGCGTGAAGAGCGGGCAAGCGTGCCAGTGGCGCGCGCCAGCGTCCAGCCCCGCCCCGGCCCAGATAGCTACGGATGCAACCAATTGCGCACTGCACCATGGACGCTGCGATCTGGCATAGTGGTCAGCCCCTGTCCCACTGGCCGTGTCGCCCCATGTCGCCGAAGAAGACCTCGTTCCCGAAGCAGGATATCCGCGTGCTGTTGCTGGAGGGGGTCAGCCAGACCGCCGTGGAGGTGTTCAGCGCCGCCGGCTACAGCCAGATCGAAGCGCACACCAAGGCGCTGCCCGAGGATGAACTGAAGGCGCGTATCGCCGAAGCCCACATCGTCGGCATCCGGTCGCGCACCCAGCTCAGCGCCGACGTGCTGGCCGAGGCCAAGCGCCTGATCGCGGTGGGCTGCTTCTGCATCGGTACCAACCAGGTGGACCTGGCCGCGGCCGAGCTGGCCGGCATCCCGGTGTTCAACGCCCCCTATTCCAATACCCGCAGCGTGGCCGAGCTGGTGATCGCCGAGGCGATCATGCTGACCCGCGGCATCCCGCAGAAGAATGCCGAATGCCATCGCGGCGGCTGGTCGAAGTCGGCCAGCGGCAGCCACGAGGTGCGTGGCAAGACCCTGGGCATCATCGGCTACGGCCACATCGGCACCCAGGTCGGCGTGCTGGCCGAATCGCTGGGCATGCAGGTGATCTTCCACGACGTGGAAACCAAGCTGGCGCTGGGCAACGCCCGTGCTGCGGCCAGCCTGGACGACCTGCTGGCGCGCGCCGACATCGTCACCCTGCACGTGCCGGAGACCCCGTCCACGCAATGGATGATCGGCAGCACCGAGCTGGCGAAGATGCGCAAGGGCGCGCACCTGATCAACGCCGCGCGCGGCACCGTGGTCGACATCGATGCGCTGGACGCAGCCCTGGCCAGCGGCCACGTCGGTGGTGCCGCGCTGGACGTGTTCCCGGTCGAGCCGAAGGGCAACGGCGATATCTTCGAATCGCCGCTGACCCGCCACGACAACGTGATCCTGACCCCGCACGTGGGCGGCAGCACGCTGGAAGCGCAGGACAACATCGGCATTGAAGTGGCCGCCAAGCTGGTGCGCTACAGCGACAACGGCAGCACCCTGTCCGCGGTCAACTTCCCTGAAGTGACCCTGCCCGAACATGAAGACAGCCTGCGCCTGCTGCACATCCACCAGAACGTGCCGGGCGTGCTGTCCAGGGTCAACGAGATCTTCTCGCGCCACAACGTCAACATCGACGGCCAGTTCCTGCGCACCGACCCGAAGGTGGGCTACGTGGTGATCGACATCACCGCCAGCGAGGAACAGGCCGCCGCCGTGCGCGAGGAGCTGGCCGCGATTCCGGGAACGCTGCGGACGCGCATCCTGTACTGACGCGGATCCCGCCATGCACTTGTAGAGCCGAGCCCATGCTCGGCTGCGGTTCCGGCCCGCACTGAGCCGAGCATCGGCTCGGCTCTACAGGTTGCTACCGCGCCAACCAGCGGCGCGCCATGCGCTGCATGGACTCATCCGATTCGGGGTCGGCCGCGACCTCGGTCACCGGCCGCCAGGCGAGGTCGAGTGATTCCTCGCTGAGCACGAAGTCCTCCCCACCGACTGCACGGATCACGAAACGCACGTCGTAGTGCCAGTGGCCCGGTACGTCCTTGCGCTCGGGAATCCAGTGCTTGTCCAGGTCGAAGATGGCGGAATCTTCCAGCACCAGGCCGCTCAGGCCCGATTCTTCCTCGGCTTCCTTCAGTGCCACCCGGGCCAGGTCGCGGTCACCGTCAGCGTGGCCACCCAGCTGCAGCCAGCGCTGCAGCTTGCGGTGGTGGGTCAGCAGCAGGCGCTGGCCATCGGCGCTGACCAGCCAGCAGCTGGCGGTGAAGTGGCCGGCCAGCCGTTCACGCCGGAACGCATTTTCAGGATCGTCCAGCAATGTGCTGAATTCGGCAGCCAAGGCGTGGTGGTCAGGCTCGAGGTGCGCATAGTCCCGCAGCAGGCTGCGCAGGCGATCGTCAAGCGTGGCAAGGGTTTCGGCGGTCTGGCTCATGAATGGGGGCAGTCCGGAAAAATACTGCCCATTATCGCCGTTCATTGTTGCGATTGCGCTTGTGCGTTGGCTTCAGCTTTGGCTAAGGTACAGCGGGCCGTTCGCGCGGCCTTCACCATTCGGGCTGCCGGCAACGTATCGGCGGCCCACCCCATCCGATCACTAGGAAGTACTGCATGCTGAAAGCTCTGTTGAGGGTCAAGCCGGTCCAACCGGCCGGGCACGTCGATGCTGGCGAACCCATCGAAGGCAGCCTGGACGGCGAAGCCACGTTGAAACGGACCCTCACGGCTAAACACCTCATCCTGCTCGGTGTGGGTGCGGTGATCGGCGCTGGTATCTTCGTGCTCACCGGCCAGGCCGCCGCCAACCACGCCGGACCGGCGGTGATGCTGTCGTTCGTGCTGGCCGGTTTCGCCTGCGCCCTGGCGGGCCTGTGTTACGCCGAGTTCGCGGCGATGATGCCGGTCTCCGGTAGCGCCTATTCCTATTCCTACGCCACCCTGGGCGAAGGCATGGCCTGGTTCATCGGCTGGTGCCTGGTGCTGGAATACCTGTTCGCCTCGGCCTCGGTCGCGGTGGGCTGGTCGGCGTACCTGATCAGTTTCATCACCACCACGCTGCACATGCCCTTCCCGGACCTGCTCAGCGCCGCGCCCATTGCCTGGACCGGCAGCGAGTTCGTGGCCTCCGGCAAGCTGTTCAACCTGCCGGCGGTGCTGATCGTGGCGGCGGTGTCCGGCCTGCTGTACGTGGGCGTGACCCAATCGGCGTTCGTCAATGCGATCATCGTGGCGATCAAGGTCACCGTCATCTGCCTGTTCATCGGCATCGGCGCGGCCCACATCGACCCCGCCAACTGGCAGCCGTTCATCCCGGAAAACACCGGCGTGCCGGGTGAGTTCGGCTGGAGCGGCATTTTCCGCGCGGCCACCATCGTGTTCTTCGCCTACATCGGCTTCGATGCGGTCTCCACCGCCGCCGGCGAAACAAAGGATCCGCAGCGCAACATGCCGATCGGCCTGCTCGGCTCGCTGGCCGTATGCACCATCGTCTACATCATCGTCTGTGCCGTACTGACCGGCATGATGCCGTACCACCTGCTGGGCACCGACAAGCCGGTGGCGACCGCGCTGGAGCCCTACCCCAGCCTGTCGTGGCTGAAGACCTTCGTCGAGGTCGGTGCCATCGCCGGCCTGTCCTCGGTGGTGCTGGTGATGATGATGGGCCAGACCCGCATCGCCTACACCATCTCGCGTGACGGCCTGCTGCCGAAGTTCTTCGGCAAGGTCCATGCCCGCTTCCGCACCCCGTACTGGGCCACCATCGTGGTCGGCGTCGTTGCCGCCGCTCTGGCCGGCCTGGTGCCGCTGAACGTGCTGGGCGAACTGGTGTCGATGGGCACCCTGCTGGCCTTCGCCACGGTCTGCATCGGCGTGCTGGTGCTGCGCTATACCAAGCCGGAGATCCATCGCCCATTCCGCGTGCCGGCGGTCTGGATCATCTGCCCGCTCGGCGCCGCGGCCTGCCTGTTCCTGTTCTGGCAGGCATTCGTGGTGCACTGGCACCTGTTCGTCGGCTGGACCGTGCTGGGCATGCTGATCTACCTCGGCTACGGCATGCGCAACAGCAAGCTCGCCAGGTCGCCTTGATCCGCCTACGGGCCGGCCTCGCGCCGGCCCGTCCGTATTCCCCGCGCGCCGGTCCTGGCGCGCTTCGACAAGACCACCACACATGTTCAAGCAACTGTGGGCCACCAAGCACCCGCATGCCGCCCATGAAGACGCCAACGGCCTGAGCCTGCGCCGCCACCTCGGTCCCTGGGGCCTGACTGCCCTCGGCATCGGCGCGGTGATCGGCGGCGGCATTTTCGTCATCACCGGCCAGGCCGCCGCCAACCACGCCGGACCGGCGATCATGTTGTCGTTCGTGCTGGCCGCGATCTGCTGCGCCTTCTGCGCGCTGGCCTACGCCGAATTTGCCTCGATGGTGCCGGTCTCCGGCAGCGCCTACACCTACACCTACGCCACCTTCGGCGAGCTCTCGGCCTGGTTCATCGGCTGGATGTTGGTGCTCGAGTACGGCGTCTCCGCCTCGGCAGTGGCGGTCAGCTGGACCGGCTACTTCCTCAGCCTGCTCAGCCAGTTTGACATCCATCTGCCAGCCGCGCTGGTCAGTGCGCCACTGGACGCACAGCTGCGCCCCACCGGCGCGATCGCCAACCTGCCGGCGGCCGCGCTGGTGCTGCTGCTGACCTGGTTGTGCTACGTCGGCATCAGCAAGTCCTCGGCGATGAACATGGCAATGGTCGTGCTCAAGACCGGCCTGATCGTGCTGGTCATCGTGGTCGGTTGGAAATACGTTGATACCAGCCACTGGACTCCGTTCATTCCGGCCAACGAAGGCCCCGGCAGGTACGGCATGGAAGGGGTGCTGCGTGGCGCGGCGATGGTGTTCTTCGCTTACATCGGCTTTGAAGCGGTATCGGTGGCGGCGCAGGAATCAAAGAACCCGCAGCGTGACATGCCGATCGGCATGATGCTGTCGCTGGTGATCTGCACCGTGCTCTACATCGCAATGGCGGCGGTGTTGACCGGCCTGGTGCCGTTCCAGCTGCTGGGCACCGACGAGCCGGTGGTGACCGCGGTGGCGGCACACCCGCAGCTGGACTGGCTGCGCTGGGTGGTCGAAGTCGGCGCGCTGGTCGGCCTGTCCTCGGTGGTACTGGTGATGATCATCGGCCAGCCGCGCATCTTCATGATCATGGGCCGCGACGGCCTGCTGCCGCCGGTGTTCACCAGGATCCACCCGAAGTACCGCACCCCGCACATCAACACGGTGATCACCGGCATCGGCATCGCGCTGCTGGCGGCGCTGTTCCCGCTGGACATTCTCGGCGAGCTGACCTCGATGGGCACGCTGATTGCGTTCGCGGCGGTCTGCGCCGGCGTGCTGATCCTGCGCCGCACCCAGCCGGACCTGCCGCGCCCGTTCCGCATGCCCATGGCGTGGCTGATCTGCAGTCTGGGGGTGCTCAGCTGCCTGGCGCTGCTGTCGGCGATGACGATGCACAACTGGATGCTGATGGGCGTCTGGACCTTCGTCGGTTTCGTGATCTATTTCTGCTACGGCTTCAGGCACAGCCGCCTGCGGGGGAAGTAAGAGGTTTTGCATTGCAGGGCCTGCCGCCCTGCACCCGCCTTTGAAGCCGGAGCAACGGCAACGGCAACGGCTGGGCTGAGGGCTTGGCGGGGAGGCATGGGTTCGCGGGGGACGCCGTGAATCCATCCCTGGAGGCTTGGCCGCGCCATGCCGCGAACACCCCCGCGAACCCATGCCTCCCCGCCCCTGACAGTATCCCGGTGCGTCCGGTGGATCCACGCCATGCGTGGATGAAACGTTCTCATGAACGAATGTTCCGGAATGAATGATTCTGTAGAGCGGAGCCATGCTCCGCTCCCAGCAAGCGCAGCGAAGCGACCCGCTTTTCGCTTTTCCTTCTTCACTCCGTGGCCGGCCGCACGCGGGAACCTGTCCGAGGCGGGGCGGGTGGGCCGTGCAGGGGCGTGAGCCGCATGGATGCGGCGACCGAGCTTACAGGGACGTACTTGCAGCGTCCCCTGCAC
>NZ_LYVJ01000005.1 GCF_001676385.1 Stenotrophomonas maltophilia
AGTAGCAACTGTCTTGTCAGGGGCAGCCGGGGGTCACCTCGGCGTCCCGCTTGCGGGCGTTGAGGATTACCAGCATTTTGCGCATAACCGCCACGAGCGCCACCTTGCTCGCTTTGCCCTTGGCCTTCAAGCCAGCGTAAAACGCGCGCAGTCTCGGCTCGTACCGGATGGCGGTGAGGGCCGCCATGTAAAGGGCTTCGCGCACCACCGCGCGCCCACCACTGATGCGTCGCTGACCCTGCCAAGTGCCACTTTCGCGGTTCATCGGGGCCAAACCCACCAGCGATGCTATGGCTTTGCTTCCCAAACTGCCCAGTTCCGGGAGCTCGCAGGCCAGCGTACTGATCAGGATGGGTCCGACGCCTTTGAGCGCGCCGATATTCTTCCAGCCAGGCTGTCCCTCAAGCTGCTCGGCAATAGCTTTATCCAATTGTTTCAGGTCGTCAGATAGCTGAGCTATATGGCGCTGCTTCATCGCAATCAGATCCGGATCGACCAATCGCCGCAAGCGCTGCATCTCACTGACCCGCATCTGCACCAGATGCCTGCGGCATTGTGCAAACTCAGACAGACGCTGCTGCCAAGGAGCAGGCGGTACGTAGCGGGTCAGCGGCAACAAATGGGCCATCTGCGCCAGCACCGTCGCATCGAGCCGATCGGTCTTGGCGGCACGGCCCGTGCCTTGGGCAAATCGCCGTGCACGCGCTGGATTGATCCGTACCATCGGCAGGCCGGCGGCGTGCAATACATCCAGAGCAGCCCGCTCGTAACCCCCGCTTGCCTCAAGAACGACCTGCTTGATCGGCCACTTCTTCAACCACCGAATCAAGCGCACAAAGCCGCGCTTGTCGTTGCTGAATTGGCGAAACTGCTCTCCATGGACGGCCACATCCAGCGTGGCTTTGCTCACATCGATCCCAATCCCAAACATGGCAGAACTCCGCTAGGCTGACAGGGTCGAGAGCTCCCCCCCGCTTGCCCGGTCTTATCAGTTCGAGCGCCAACTCAACCAACTGTTCGGGCGGTTCAGGGAGAATCCGGCGTGGGGACCCAAGCCACTTCTCGGTCGCAAGACCTGGATCCACACGGTCGCCCACGCCGGGCTCTCGGCACCCAAGGTGCCAGATCGGCAAGAGATAAGATCCACGCCCTGCGTGGATGGGCGTGCATGGGGTCAGAGCCCTTTCCCCCGCGGGAAAGGGCTCTGACCCCGATCGGACAACCCGGGGCATCACGCCCCGGATTCGTCCGGCTTCACCCGGAACCACGCCGCGTAGAGCGCCGGCAGGAACACCAGGGTCAGCACCGTGCCCACGATCAGTCCGCCCATGATCGAGATTGCCATCGATCCGTAGAACGCGCTGCGCGACAGCGGGATCATCGCCAGCACGGCCGCCAGCGCGGTCAGCACGATCGGGCGGAAACGGCGCACCGTGGCATCGATGATCGAATGCCAGCGGTCATGCCCTGCATCGATGTCCTGCTGGATCTGGTCGATCAGGATCACCGAGTTGCGCATGATCATGCCC
Source organism: Stenotrophomonas maltophilia (assembly GCF_001676385.1). Lineage (GTDB taxonomy): Bacteria > Pseudomonadota > Gammaproteobacteria > Xanthomonadales > Xanthomonadaceae > Stenotrophomonas > Stenotrophomonas maltophilia_J. The sequence goes on from NZ_LYVJ01000005.1 coordinate 1,530, forward strand.
GCCAGCGCAATCGTGCCCAGCAGCGCCACGAAGCCGAACGGCGCGCGGAACAGCAGCAGGAACAGGGTCGCGCCGATGATGCCCAACGGTGCGGTCACCAGCACCATCGCCGCACGCGAGAAGCTGCGCAGCTGCAGCATCAGCAGTGTCGCCACCACCACCAGGAACAACGGCATGCCCGCCTTGATCGAGTCCTGGCCACGCGCCGAATCCTCGACGGTGCCGCCGGTTTCCAGCAGATAGCCGCTGGGCAGCTCGGCACGGATGCCATCGAGCGTCGGCAGGATCTGGTGCACCACATCCAGCGGCTGCATGCCATCGCTGATATCGGCGCGCACGGTGACTGTCGGCAGGCGGTTGCGGTGCCAGACAATACCGTCCTCGAAGCCGTACTCCATCGTCGCCACCTGCGACAGCGTGATACTGCCGCCACTGGCGGTCGGCATCGACAGGCTGGACAGCAACTCCAGCCGGTCACGCTCATCGGCCGGGCCACGCAGCAGCATCTCGATCTGGCGGTTGCCTTCACGGTACACGCTCACCGACTGCCCCGCCAACGCACCGGCCAGGAACTGGCTGACCTGTGCGCTGCTGACACCCAGCGCGCGGGCGCGCTCCTGGTCGATCACCAGGCGCACCACCTTGCTTGGCTCGCTCCAGTCCAGGTTGACGTTCATCACATGCGGATTCTCGCGCACCTTGGCCTCGACCTGGCGCGCGATCGCCTGCACCTTCTCGATATGCTCGCCGGACACGCGCATCTGCACCGGGTAGCCCACGGGCGGACCGTTCTCCAGCCGGGTCACGCGCATCTGCACGTCCGGGAACTTCGGAACCACCTCGTGCAGCAGCCAGTCACGGGTGCTCTCGCGCGACTCGATGTCCTTGGCCAGCACCACGAACTGGGCGAAGTTGGTGGCCGGCAGCTGCTGGTCCAGGGGCAGGTAGAAGCGCGGCGAGCCGGTGCCCACATAGGACACGTAGTTGGCGATGCCGTTGTGGCCGGCCAGCAGCGCTTCAAGCTTCTCGGCCTGGGCCTGGGTCGAGCGCAACGACGCGCCCTCGGCCAGTTCGATATCCACCATCAATTCCGGCCGGGTCGAATCCGGGAAGAACTGCTGCGGCACGAAGCGGAACATCAACAGCGAGAACACGAACAGGCCGATGGTCGCCGCGATCACCCACCAGCGATGGCGCAGGCAGGCATCGAGGAAGCAGCGGAAACTGCGATAGAACGGGCGCTGGTATGGATCATGGTCGTGCCCATGCTGCGGCGGCGCGATCAGGTTGGCCAGCGCCGGAGAGCGGTCGGCCCACTGCTGGCGCCGGGCACGCCAGCGCGCAGACAGGCTGCCCAGCTTCGGCGGCTGCGGATTGAACAGATCCGGCAGCATCTTGTCGCCCAGGTACGGGATGAACAACACCGCGGCGATCCACGACACCACCAGCGCGATGGTCACCACCTGGAACAGCGAGCGGGTGTACTCACCGGTACTCGATGCCGCCGTGGCGATCGGCAGGAAGCCCGCGGCGGTAATCAGGGTGCCGGTCAACATCGGGAACGCGGTCGATTCCCAGGCGAAGCTGGCCGCGCGCAGGCGGTCGTAACCCTGCTCCATCTTGGTGGCCATCATCTCCACCGCGATGATCGCATCGTCCACCAGCAGGCCCAGCGCCAGCACCAGCGCGCCCAGCGAGATCTTGTGCAGGCCGATATCGAAGTAGTGCATGACGAAGAACGTCATCGCCAGCACCAGCGGGATGGTCACGCCCACCACCAGGCCGGTGCGCAGGCCCAGCGAGAAGAAACTGACCAGCAACACGATCACCACCGCCTCGGTCAGCACCTGCACGAACTCGCCGACCGACTCCTCCACCGCCTGCGGCTGGTCGGAAACCTTGCGCAGCTGCATGCCGGCCGGCAGGGTCTTCTGCAGGCGGGCGAACTCGGCATCCAGATTGGCGCCGAGCTTGAGGATGTCACCGCCATCCTTCATCGCAACGGCCAGGCCGATCGCCTCTTCGCCCATGAAGCGCATTTTCGGCGAGGCCGGATCGGCGAAGCCACGCTTGACCTCGGCGATGTCGCCCAGGTGCACGGTGCGGTCGCCGGCCCGGATCGGGAACTGGCGGATCGCTTCGACGTCGTTGAACTGGCCGGTCACGCGCAGCTGCACGCGGTCGGTGGCGGTCTCGAAGAAGCTGGTGCCGGTGATCGCGTTCTGGTCAGCGAGCGCCTGCTGCACCTGCTGCATCGACACGCCCAGCGTGGCCAAGCGGGTGTTGGACAGCTCGATCCACACCTTCTCGTCCTGCAGGCCGACCAGGTCGATCTTGCCGACGTCGGGCACGCGCTGCAGTTCCAGCTGGATGCGGTCGGCGTAGTCACGCATCACCGCATAGTCGAAACCCTTGCCGGTCAGCGCATAGATGTTGCCGTAGGTGTCGCCGAACTCATCGTTGAAGAACGGGCCGACTATCTCGCGCGGCAACGTCGGGCGGATGTCGCCCACGCGCTTGCGAACCTGGTACCAGAGGTCGGGAATCTGCCTGGAACGCAGGCTGTCGCGCGCCATGAAGATGACCTGAGATTCGCCCGGCCGCGAGTACGAACGGATGAATTCGTACTCGCCGGTGTTCATCAGGGCCTTCTCGATCGGCTCGGTCACCTGCCGGGAAACCTGCTCGGCCGTTGCACCTGGCCACAAGGTGCGCACCACCATTGCCTTGAAGGTGAACGGCGGATCCTCGGACTGGCCCAGGTGCTTGTACGACCACGCACCGATCAGGGCGAAGGCGAGCATCGCGAACAGCACCAGCGGGCGATTGGCCAACGCCCATTCGGAAAGATTGAAGCGGCGCACCGGCTTACTCCTTCGCCTTGGCAGCCGCCGCCGGCGCGGCGGGCTTCAGCACCGGGCGATTCTGCCGGTCAACCGCGATCACTGCCTGGCCGGCCCGCAGCAGGTGACCGCCGGCGGCGACCACCCAATCCCCTGCGCTGACGCCGGACAACACCGGCACCGTCTCGCTGCCGTAGGTGCCGGTGGTGACCGGCGTAGCCTTCAGCGTGCTGCTGGCAGGATCAACCACCCACACGCTGGCAGCGCCGTTGGCCCCGCGCTGCAGTGCGCCGAGGGGCAGCTGCAGGGTGCCGTGGCGGCCGGCGCGGCTGTAGACGCGTGCGCTCTGCCCCAGTTCGACATCGGCCAGCGCATCGGCGGCCAGGCTGACCCGGGTGGCATAGGTGCGCGCCTGCGGATCGGCGGCAGCGGCGATTTCACGGATCGTGCCCGGCAGGCGCTGGCCCGGGCGGTTCCACAGCTCCACTTCGACCGGCTGGCCCACCGCATAGTCCCGGATGGTGGCCTCAGGCAGGTCGATCCGCACGTCGCGGCCACCGTCGGCGGCAAGGTTGAAGATGGTCTGGCCAGCGGACACCACCTGCCCGGCTTCCGCCTCGCGGCTGGCGATCACGCCATCGGCCGGCGCGCGCAGCTGCGCATAGCCGGCCTGGTTGCGCAGCACGTCCAGGTTGGCACGGGCAGCATTGGCCTGGCCCTGCGCGGCCTTGAAGGCGGCAGACTGCTGGTCCAGCTGGGAGCGGCTGACCAGCTGCTGGTCGGCCAGAACCTGGTAGCGCCGGAGGTCATCGCGGGCACGTACCAGGTCGGCCTCGGCCGCCGCCAGCTGCGCCTGCGAAGCGCGCGCCTGCAGCGCGAAGTCGGCCACGTCCAGTTCGGCCAGCACATCGCCCTTCTTCACCCGCTGGCCGGCATCGACGTGGCGCTTGACCAGGTTGCCGCCCACCCGGAACGACAACGGGCTTTCCTGGCGGGCGCGGACCGTGCCCGGGAACGCCGCTGGTGCCTGCCCGGCCTGCTCGCCGGGATGAACCACCAGGACCGGCACGGCCGCCTGCGGCGCCTGCTCCGGTCCCGAACAGGCTGCCAACGCAGCCACCCACACCATACCGCCCATCCAGCGCACGATCTTCATCGGTCAACGTCCTGATAACGCAGGGTTCCAACAAGGGGGAGCCGCGACTGCCGGCCCAATTTAATAAACCGGGCGGTATAGTATAAATATCGAACCGCTTGGTCTAGTATTACGTCGATGAGTTCTCCCACTTCCCGCAAGCCGCCGGCCAAGCCGGCGGCCAGGACCACTGGCCCCGGGCGCCCCAAGGACCTCGGCAAGCGCGCGGCAATCCTCGAGGCAGCCAAGGCCCTGTTCATCGAACAGGGCTACACCGGCGTGAGCATGGACAGCATCGCCGCCCAGGCCGGCGTCTCCAAGCTGACGGTGTACAGCCACTTCGGCGACAAGGAGACCCTGTTCTCCGAGGCCGTGCAGTCCAAATGCATCGAAATGCTGCCCGACGCCCTGTTCGTGGCGGATGCGGACGGCCCGCTGCGCGACCAGCTGATCGGCATCGGCCTGGCCTTCTTCAAGCTGATCACCTCGGATGCAGCGATCTCGATCCAGCGGGTGATGATGGCTCCCGAGACCGACGAGCGCCTGCGCGAACTGTTCTGGAAGGCCGGTCCGGAGCGCACCTGCGAAGCGCTGGCCGAGTTCCTGCGCTCGCGCAGCGAGCGCGGCGAACTGGAGATCGCCGACTACGCACTGGCCGGCGAGCAGTTCCTGACCCTGGTCAAGGGCGAAGTGCACATGCATATGATGTGCGGCATGCCACTGTCACCGGTCGCCAGCGATCCTTCGGCCCACGTGGCCGCGAGCATCGACTTCTTCCTGCGCGCGTATGCGCCGCGGGGGGCCGGAACCGGCTGAAACGGCAAACCTGAATGAACCGGAGGTCGCGATGACTTCCGGCACTGCGATCCCGGCCCCCGGCAGCTGATGCTCTGGGCGCGCCGCCGGCCTCCGGCACCGGTAAAATGGCCGGCCCACTGCGCTGGATTTGAACCTCATGACGATTGATTACGCCCACGCCCGCGAACTGATGGTGGAACAGCAGATCCGTCCCTGGGATGTGCTGGACATCAAGGTGCTCGACGTCCTGGCCCGCTTGCCGCGCGAGGCCTTTGTCGCCGACGCGCACCGGGCACTGGCCTACGCCGATGTCGAACTGCCGATCGGCAATGGCCAGAAGATGATGAAGCCGGTCATCGAGGGCCGCACCCTGCAGGCGCTGGACCTGCAGCCGGGTGACGAGGTACTGGAAATCGGCACCGGCAGCGGCTTCCTGTCCGCCTGCATCGGCGCGCTGGCGCGCGACGTGCTGAGCCTGGAGATCGACCCGGAGCTGGCTGCGGCCGCGCGCGCTCGCCTGGACGCCTCGGGCCTCGGCACCAACATCCGGGTGGAGGTGGCAGACGCCCTCGCCTGGCAGACCGAACGCCGTTTCGACGTGATCTGTGTCACTGGCGCCGTGGACGTGGTGCCGTCACAGTTCGCATCGTGGCTGCGTCCGGGAGGGCGGCTGTTCGTGATCCATGGCCGCTCGCCGGCGATGGAGGCCCTGCTGGTCAAGGCCGACGGCGGCACCGAGTCCCTGTTCGAGACCGATATCGATTACCTGCGCGGTGCCGCCCCGGCACCCCAGTTCCACCTCTGAGTCCAAGGAAGCCGCAATGATCCGTCGATCCCTCGCTGTTGCGCTGGCCACTGCCCTGCTGCCGTTGTCCGCCCATGCCGCCGACCTGCTGCAGGTCTACGAGATGGCGCGCAACGGTGATCCGCAGCTGTCGGCCGCCGAATCGACCCGGCTGTATGACAAGGAAGGCGCCGTGCAGGCGCGCGCTGCCCTGTTGCCGCAGATCAACGGCCAGGCCACGCTCAACCGCACGCGCAGCGAGCCCGACGCCGACGCCAACTCCGGCTCGTTCACCAGCAAGCGCCGCAACTATGCGATCGAAGGCAGCCAGACGCTGTTCAACTGGACCCAGATCAACAACCTGCGCTCGCAGCGCGAACTGAGCAAGGCGGCGGACTTCACCCTCGATTCGGCCAACGACAGCCTGATCGTGCGCACCTCGGCGGCCTACTTCAACGTGCTGGTGGCGATCGAATCGCTGAACGCCGCACAGACCAACGAAGCGGCCGCGAAGAAGCAGTTCGACTTCGCTGACAAGCGCCTGGAAGTGGGCCTGGCGCCGATCACCGACGTGCACGAAGCACGCGCCCAGTACGACCAGGCGCGTGCCAACACCATCATTGCGCAGAACACCCTGGCCGATAACTACCAGGCCCTGACCGAGCTGACCGGCCAGCCGGTAACCAACCTGAAAGGCCTGCCAGCCGACTTCCGCCCGGAAGTGCCGGCCAACCGCGGCAACATCGATGAGCTGGTGCAGCAGGCCACCACCCAGAACCCGGCGCTGAAGGCGCAGGAACTGAAGGTCAGCGCCGCCGAGGCCGGTGTGCAGGCAGCCCGTGGTGGTCACTACCCGACGCTGTCGCTGGGTGGCAGCTGGGGCAAGAGCGCCACCTGGGGCGACAGCGTGGGCGCCGGTTCGCTGTCGCCGGACGCGCGCACCAACAGCATCGGGCTGACCCTGAGCGTGCCGATCTTCTCCGGTGGCGCCACCCAGTCCGGCGTGCGCCAGGCGCTGGCCCAACGCGACATCGCCCAGGACGGTTACGAGCAGCAGAAGCGCGCCCTGGACCGCAATACCCGCAATGCCTACCAGACCCTGGTGCAGGGTATCAGCGAGGTGGAAGCCCGCCGCCTGGCCGTGGTCTCGGCACAGAGCGCCTATGACGCCTCGCAGGTCGGCCTGGAAGTCGGCACCCGTACCGTGCTGGACGTGATCCAGAACCAGCGCATCCTGTTCTCGGCCCAGCTCGAATACGCCCAGGCCCGCTATACCTTCCTGCAGAACCGCCTGCTGCTGAGCCAGTCGCTGGGTGCCCTGGACGTGGCCGAACTGCAGGACATCAACCGCCTGCTGACCCAGGATGCCGGCAATCCGGCCACCAGCACGCGTTGAGCCCTGGTCCGGCCAGCCATGAAGAAGCCACCCGCAAGGGTGGCTTTTTTTTTGCCTGTGCGGTCGTCATGCCCCGCTGCACGCCAGGCCATCAACCCGGCCAGGCGCGCAACCGCTCCGCCGCAGCCAGCAGGCACAGCACCACCGCCAGGGGCGCCAGCACCGGCATGCCGCGTGGTATGGGCGCAGGCGCGCGCAGTGCGGCCAGGCACAACGCTGCCATCACCAGCAGGGTCACCGGGCCCGGCAACACCGGCAACGCCGCTGGCGGCACCCACAGCACCAGCGGCATCGCCAGCAGGACCAGCACGATGCCCCTCAGCCGCAGCCACAACCGGGGCGCGGTGCCCCACCCGGTCGGCCACAACTGCGTTGCCAGTTGCGCCCCCAACTGCAGCAGGACCAGCTGCAGCGCCATCAGTCCGGCCGCACCGCCCAGCGGCAGCAGCGGCAACATCCACTGCAGTTGCGGGTGGCCCTGCAATGCCATCGACAGGGGCCGTGTGCTGGCCAGCACCGGGAACTCCACCAGGCCGGCCTGCACGGCGGCCAGCACGATCAGCGACAGCATGGCGATCAGCACGACCCGCGCCAGCACCAGCAGCTGTCGTGGCCGTGCCTGCTGACGCGGTTGGGGGAGGCCCAGCACCAATCCAACACTGGCGAAAACACCCAGCAATGGCACGCTGGCTGCCAATACACCGCCGATTCCGAAGCGATAGGGCGCGGTGGCCTCCGGCAGCCAAGGGACCCAGTGCGCGTAGTGCACGTGGCGGGCAGCCAGGGCCAGCAACAGAAGTCCCACGCCGACTTTCACCGTCAACAACCCACATGCCATCAGCGCCACGCGACGTGCCGGCAGCAGCGTGACCACTCCCAGCAACAGCAGGCCTGCGGCGGCCACCGCCTGACCCGGCAGGCCCACGCCGGCATCCAGTCCGCACGTGGCCAGCGCAGCGTGTACATGGTCGACCGTGGACCACGCCACGCCGGCACTGGTTGCAAGCAGTTCCAGCAGCAGCGCCCAACCCATCAGGCGGGCGGGCCTGCTGCCCCAGCCGATGCGCAGCGCTCCCTGCAGGCCCCCGGCCCTCGGCAGGCGCTGGTCCAGGACGTGCAGGCAGCACAGCATCGGCATGGCACCCAGCGCCGCCAGCAGCAGGCTCAGCACGATGGCCGGTCCGGCCTGCGCGGCGGTGTGCTGGCCAACCAGCGCGACCACGCTGCCGCCCAGCAACAGGGTCAATGCCATCCCGGCGACGTGATCCATGCCCAGGCCGACGTCCCGGCCGCTGTCGCTGTCCATCGCAAGCTCCCTTGATAGCCGCTCAAGCGCGGTCGACAGCAGGCTGGCAGGCCGCGCCCGCGGGCGATATCGGAATTGGCTGCACGCGTATCGCGATGTGACCACAGGCACGCTGGAAGATGCACAGCCGGTCCCGCTGCGACACGAATCCGGTTGCTAAGCCGAATTGATGCAGTCGATCACGTCAGCTCTCATGCACCGCGCTGGCCATCTCAGCTGAGCGGTGGTGGCAGGTGTGGCGCGACCAGCGCCAGCGTGCGCTGCAGGGCGCCACGCCCGTTGCTGACCAGGGTGCAGCCGGCCCGCGCCATGTCCTCGCGCGCCTGCGCGTCGTCGAGCAGGTGCTGCAGCAGGTCACCGATCGCCTGCACGTCCTCGCCGATCAGCAACGCACCGGCTTCGCGCATGCGTCGCGAGATCTCGGCAAAGTTGTGCAGATGCGGGCCGGTCACGGCGGCAGTGCCCATCGCGGCCGGCTCCAGCAGGTTGTGGCCGCCAATTGGCTGCAGGCTGCCACCGACGAACGCCACCTGCGCGCAGGCGTAGAACGGCATCAACTCGCCCAGCGTGTCAATGACGAACACATCGGTTCCTGCCTCCGGCCACTGCGTCGCACGCCGCGTCGCCACGTTCCAACCCTGGTCGCGCGCCAGCGCTTCCACCTTCGGGAAGCGCTCGGGGTGCCGCGGCGCCCACAGCAGCAGGAGCCCCGGATGCTGCTGGCGCAGGCGCCGGTGCAGGTCGATCACCGCCTGTTCTTCACCATCGTGGGTACTGGCGGCGATCCACACCGGCCGCCGGGCGGGTACGCGGGCATGGAACTGCTCGACAAAGCCCTGCACTTCCGGCGTGGCGATGTCGAACTTGAGGTTGCCCAGCGCCTGCACCTGCTCGGGAGCGGCGCCGAGCTGCACGAAGCGGTCGGCATCGTCCTGCGACTGCGCGGCCACGCAGGTGACCGTGCGCAACGCACGCCGGATCAGCGCCGCCAGCAGCCGGTAGCCGCGCAGCGAGCGGGCTGACAGGCGCGCATTGAGGATATAGACCGGGATGCGCCGGTCGCGGCAACCGAACAGCATGTTCGGCCACAGCTCGGTTTCCAGGATCAGCGCCAGGCTGGGCTGGAAGTGGCCGAGGAAGCGGTTGACGCTGCCCGGCACGTCGTAGGGCAGGTAGACATGGTCCAGCGCGTCCCCCCACAACGCACGCACGCGCTCGGAGCCGGTCGGGGTGATGGTGGTGATGACCCAGCGGATGTCCGGGCGCTGCTGGCGCAGCGCATTGACCAGCGGAGCGGCCGCATTGACCTCCCCCACCGAGACCGCATGCAGCCAGACCCGCGGCTGGCAGGTCGGTTGCGGGTAGGAGGCATAGCGCTCGTCCCAGCGCCTGAAATACTCACGGACCCGGAAGCCGCGCCACACCAGGTGGTACACGGTGATCGGCAGCAGGACGTAGAGCACGGCCGAATACAGGCCGCGCAGGATCCATTCGACAGGGTCTTTACGCATGCGGCAAGGATACGGGAGCCCCTGGGGAAAGACACGCAACGGGGTTGGTAGAATGGAGCCATGTCAGATGCCACCACCGCCGTCCGGCCGCCGCTGCGCAATCCTCGCAACTGGCCGATGTTCGCCGCCATGCTCGGCGCCTTCGCCATCGCCCGCCTGCCGTGGATGCTGCAGCGCGCACTGGGCCGGGGCGTCGGCTGGGTCAGTTGGCGCCTGCTCGGCAGCCGCCGCCGGGCCGCCGAGGTCAATCTGCGGCTGTGCTTCCCGGAGAAAGACGACGCCTGGCGCCAGCGCCTCGTGCGCGACAGCTTTGATGCACTGGGCGTGGGCGTGTTCGAGTGCATCCGTGCCTGGTGGGGCAGCATTGACCGCATCCGCCCGCAGGTGCAGATCGAAGGCCTGGAGCATCTGCGCCGGATGCAGGCCGAGGGCCGCGGCGTTCTGCTGGTGTCCGGCCATTTCATGACCCTGGAGATGTGCGGCCGCCTGCTGTGCGACTACGTCGACCTGTCGGGCATGTACCGCAGGCACAAGAACCCGGTGTATGAGTGGGCGGTGAAGTTCGGCCGCCTGCGCTACGCCAAGGCGATGTTCGCCAACGAGGACATCCGCGCGACCGTGCGCCACCTGAAGAAGGGCGGTTTCCTCTGGTACGCCCCCGACCAGGACATGCGCGGCAAGGACACCGTGTTCGTGCCCTTCTTCGGGCACACCGCATCGACCATCACCGCCACCCACCAGCTGGCACGGATGACCGGTTGCGCGGTGATCCCGTATTTCCACCGGCGCGAAGGCGGCAGGTACTTCCTGAAGATCGGCGCGCCGCTGGAGAACTTCCCCAGCGAGGATGTTGAAGCCGACACCACGCGGGTCAACCAGGCCATCGAAGCGATGGTGCGCGAGGCCCCCGACCAGTACCTTTGGATCCACCGGCGCTTCAAGCGCCAGCCGGGCGGCCGGAGTGATTTCTACAGGTAAGGCTGGGACGGCAGGGCTCCATCCACGCATGGCGTGGATTTGATGACGCGGAGCATTCTGAAGTAGACCCACGCCATGCGTGGATGCCGGTGCTCAGTCCGCGCGGATCGGCGCGTCCGGCTCGCGGGCCAACAGGCTGCCGGCGAACAACGCAGCCAGCAGCACGGTCAGGCCCCCCCAGAACGCGGAATAGAACGCGAGGTGGGTGTTGAGCGGGAACACGGTCACCGCCAGCGCCAGCATCGCCGGGCGTGCTCGGTCACGTGCGGCTGCCGGAGCGTAACGCCATGCCCGCCAGGCCTGCGCCACCGCCGCCAACCACAGCAGCAGGCCCAGCACGCCGGTCTCGGCAAGGATTTCCAGCACGATCTGGTGGGCGTGCAGTGCCGGCTGATCGCCCCAGACGGCGGGACCCTCGTCGGCCACGCAGGCCGGATACGCATCGCGGAAGCCGCGCGCACCGACACCGTTCACCGGATGTTCCTCGATCATGCACACGGCCGCCTTCCAGATGCGCGCGCGCCCCGAAAGTGCCTCGTCAACACCCTGCGCGTCTTCGCTCCATGCCTGTGCCGTACGCGCGACACGCTCGCGCAGCTGCGGCACACCCGCTGCCAGGGTGGCAGTAGCCAGTGCCGCCACCAGCGCCAGCAGCAACAGCCGCGCCCAGCCGAACTGGCGCACGCCGCTGTAGGCCAGCACCAGCGCGAAGGTAATCCATGAAGCCCGCGAACCGGCCAGCAGCAGCACGCATCCCAGGCCGGCGGCCGCCAGCCACCAGCCCGCATGGCCAAATCGCCGTGCTGCGGGCAGCAGCAGGAAGGGCGACAGGCTGGCCAGCACCTGGCCGAACTTCAGGTTGCACGGCCCGAGCGCCCCACTGAGGCGATCGGCCAGGGCGGCTTCGTCGGCCGGGCACAGTGCGTGCCCACTCACGGCCAGTTTCAGATGCTCCAGCGACCAGAACCACGGGCTGGTGCCAGCCAGCGCCTGCACCAGTGCGTCCAGCATCCACGCGCCGGTGATCAGCGCCAGGCCGCCGAAGGTCAGCCGTCTCCGCTCCGGCGTGGCCACCGCGATCGCCACCAGCCACATGAAGGGCAGGTAGCGCAGTCCGGCGGCGGCCTTGGTCCACGAGACCGAAGGGTCGACGGCATCGATGGCCGAGAACGCCTGCGGCAGCCAGTAGCCCAGGAACAGGATCGAGGCCAGCGCCCACGCCGCCGTGCTCAGCAGGTGCGGGCGGCGCTGCAGCCGGCGCATGACCATGCGCGCGGCAGCGTAGAGCGCGCCAAGCCCGAGCACGGTTTCGGCGATGCCCGGCAGCGGCCACATCGCTACATATGCCAGCACCCACCAGGGCGCCCAGCGCCCGGCACGATCTTCGCGCACAACCACGGCGGAATCAGCCAGCGAGGTCGGCATAGAGGCGGAGGGTATCGCGCTGCATGGCCTGCAGGGTAAACGGGATCCGGGCCGGCAGGGACGGCGGCTGCGCCAGCAGGGCCAGCGCACGTTCACCCAGCGCACGCGCGTCGCCGAGCGGCACCGCGCCGCTGGGCTGCAGCTGCTGCAGCAGTTCGCCGACACCACCGTGGTCCCAGCCCAGCACCGGGCGGCCGACCGACAGCGCCTCGACGACGGTGCGGCCAAACGCTTCGGGCTTGTCCGACAGCTGCAGCACCAGATCGCTGGCCGCGTAGGCCTGGGCGATGCGTGCGGTAGGCGTGCTGATCTGCACGGCCTCGGCCACGCCCAGTGCCGCAGCCTGGCGGCGCAGGTCAGCCACGTAGGCCTCGCGCCCGGGCTCGTCGGTGCCCAGCATCCACAGCTGGGCAGGCACGCCGGCGGCACGCACGTCGGCCAGCAGGTGCAGCGCGTGGGCGTGACCCTTCAGCCGGGTGCCGCGCCCAGGCAGCAGCAGCAGCGGTCCTTCAACCTGGGCCAGCCAGGGATAATCGGCCGCCAAGGCAAGCCGCGGGCGACGGTCGGCACGCGCCACGCGTGGGAACTGGCCGACATCGACGCCCCGGGGAATGACCTGCAGCTTTTCTTCCGGCACCGTCGGATAGTGACGCTGCACGTAGGCGCGCACGGTATTGGACACGCAGATCACGCGTTCACCGCTGGTCATCACCGCGCTGTAGCGACTGGGCGAATTCAACCCGTGCACGGTAGTCACCCAATGCGGGCGCTGCGCGACGGGCATGGCACGGATCGCGTACAGGCCCAGCCAGGCCGGCAGCCGCGAACGGGCATGCACGATATCCGCGCCAACCTCGGCAAACAGCCTGCGCAGGGTCGGCAGATGGCGCAGGGTCAGCAGCGACTTGTGGCCGATGTCGAGCGTGAGGTGCTCGGCACCGCTATCGAGCAGCGGCTGCACCAGGCGGCCACCGGCGGAGACTACCAGCGCACGATGGCCGGCAGCGACCAGGGCCGCAGCGATTTCCAGGGTCGAGCGCTCGACGCCGCCGGAGTGCAGCGCCGGCAGCAACTGCACCACGGTCAATCGGCGCATTGAAGGGAGCAGCCGTTCAGTCGGCCAGGACGAACACGGAACCGCAGTACGGGCACTGCGCTTCGCCGTTGGGCTCGTCTTCGATCGGCAGGTACACGCGCGGATGCGAATTCCACAGCGCCATTTCCGGGGTCGGGCAGCTCAGCGGGAGATCACTGCGATGCACGGTGTAGCGCTTCTCGGCGTTGGCGGGCGCGGTGGCGGTATGGCTCATGGCGGATGTCGATGCACGGGTTGCGAGGCCTGTAATTCTAGCACCCGGGCCAGCCGGGCATGGCGCCGCGCCGGCCCGGCCTGCGCACTTTCGCGGTGATCGCCACCGTGCGGCCCTGGGCTGCCGGGCCATGCAGCGGAAGAACTTCCCGGATCGATCCGCGCAGACCCGGCGAAAATCGGCCATCGCGATATTTCCCGGGTTTGGATCGAACTAAATGGCACTTGCCAGCACATCGATGCTGTTGCAGGATCGGGCCGGGTCGCGCAACTCGGCCCCCCATCCGACCCGATCGCATGGCCCGCCCCCACCGGACCGGCATCGCCTCTTCCACTGCCACGTTGGCGGGCGGAGCGATGCTGCCCGTGGTGTCCGCCGATGCGGGTTCTGCCCGCCGCCAGCCCATCCGGGAGACCCTTGCATGACCCTGTCCGATCCTCGCCGCGCCCTGCTTCCACTCGCGTTGGCCCTGGCCTGCGCGACTACCGTGATGCCGGTGCTGGCACAGGGACTGCAGACCTCGTTCGAACCCGGTGAACCGGCCCCGTCGAAGGCCGCCGGCACGCTGCAGGTCACGATCGGCAGTGGCCCTGCGGCGCCCTACGCCGCCAAGCGCAACGTCGGCTACAGCGGCCTGCATGCATTGCGCTACAGCAGCACCGGCGGCAGCACGCGGCGCGAACTGTTCACGACCGACCTGCCCATCGAGGCCGATACCACCCTGTCGTGGCTGGTGCTGCCGGAAATCGTCGGCAAGGACACCGTGGCCTCGACCTATGTCTCGCTGGACCTGCTGCTGGACGACGGCAGCCGCGTTTCGGCCGGCGCTGCGCGGGACCAGCATGGGGTGGCCCTCGGCGCACGTGCACAGGGCGAATCGAAGACACTGTATCCCCAGCAATGGGCACGCAAGTCGGTGCGGCTGGGCGACGTACCCGCACTGAAGGGCCGCCGCGTGGTGGCGATCGAGCTGGAAGTGGCCAGTGCCGACGGTGCCGCGGTCTCCGGCTGGATCGACGACGTGCGCCTGGACAGCGTGCCGAGGCAGCAGCCGCAGCGTGTCTCCGACTGGGTACTGACCACCCGCGGCACCCAGGCCAACGGCACCTTCTCGCGCGGCAACAATTTCCCGGCCACGGCGGTGCCGCATGGCTTCAACTTCTGGACCCCGGTGACCGATGCCGGCGCGCTGAACTGGCTGTACCGCTGGAACGAGCAGAACGACGCACAGAACCGCCCGCAGTTGCAGGCGCTTGCGCTGAGCCACCAGCCCAGCCCGTGGATGGGCGACCGCCAGACCTTCCAGGTGATGCCCTCGGCCAGCCGTGGCGTGCCGGACGCCGACCGCCGCAAGCGCGCGCTGTCGTTCGACCGCCGCCATGAAAGCGCGCGTCCGTACCGCTACGACGTGCGTTTCGACAACGGGATCGCGGCCGCCATCGCACCGACCGACCATGCCGCGCTGTTCCGTTTCGATTTTCCCGAGGGCGGCGACGCCAACCTGCTGTTCGACAATGTCGATGCGCGTGGTGGCTTGACCCTGGACGCCGCCACGCAGACGCTGTCCGGCTACACCGATACCCGCAGCGGCCTGTCCAACGGCGCCAGCCGCATGTACGTGGTGGCCAGCTTCGACAAGCCCTGGCGCAGCAGCGGCCGCATCGGCACCGGTCGTCCGACCGGCTACATCAAGTTCGATGCCGGCAGCGACCGGCGGGTGACGATGCGCATTGCCACCTCGCTGATTTCGGTGGAACAGGCGCGGCACAACCTGGCGCTGGAGATCAGCGCCGCCGACACGCTGGAGAGCGTGGCCGGCCGGGCGCAGGATGCATGGGATGCACGCCTGTCCCGCTTCGACATCGGCGATGCCAGCGACGACCAGAAGACCACGCTGTATTCCAGCCTGTACCGGCTGTACCTCTACCCCAATTCCGGCCACGAGAATGCTGGCAGCGCGGCCGCGCCGGCCTGGCGCTACGCGAACCAGGCCAGCGCCAGCGATGACAACACCGAGGGCAGCGAGAGCCGCAGCTTCACCGGCGTGCGTGATGGCAAGGTGTTCGTCAACAATGGCTTCTGGGACACGTTCCGCACGACCTGGCCGGCCTATGCGCTGTTCACGCCCGACGATGCCGGCCAGCTGGTGCAGGGCTTCATCGAGCAGTACCGCGCCGGCGGCTGGATCGCACGCTGGTCGTCGCCGGGCTACGCCGACCTGATGGTCGGTACCAGTTCGGACGTGGCCTTCGCCGATGCGTGGCTGAAGGGCATTGGCGGTTTCGACCCGGCCGAGGCCTACGCCGCCGCGCTGAAGAATGCCACCGTGGTACCACCCGACCGCCATGTCGGCCGCAAGGGCATGGACCGCTCGACTTTCCGTGGCTATGCCAGCGCCGACGTGCATGAGGGCATGTCGTGGACGATGGAAGGCGCGCTCAACGATTTCGGCATCGCCAACATGGCCGATGCCCTGGCCAGGCGTGCGGCCTCGCCCGCTGCGCGCGAGCGCTACAGCACTGAGGCCGACTACTTCCGCTACCGCGCGGCCAGCTACGCGACGATGTTCGATCCGGCGGCCGGCTTCTTCCAGGGCCGCAACGCCGACGGCCGCTGGCGGGTGGACGCCAAGGATTACGACCCGCGGGTGTGGGGCCACGACTACACCGAATCCAACGGCTGGACCTTCGCCTTCACCGCCGCGCACGATGGTGAAGGCCTCGCCGCGCTGTACGGTGGCCGCGACAAGCTGGCCGCCAAGCTGGATGCCTTCTTTGCCACGCCGGAAACCGCCGACCCGGCGCTGGCCGGCTCCTATGGCGGCACCATCCACGAGATGACCGAAGCGCGCGACGTGCGCATGGGCATGTACGCGCACAGCAACCAGCCGGCGCACCATATCCCGTGGATGTACCTGTACGCCGGGCAGCCGTGGAAGACCCAGCAGCACGTGCGCGAGATCCTGTCGCGGCTGTACGTCGGCAGCGAGATCGGCCAGGGCTATCCCGGCGACGAGGACAACGGCGAGGCCTCGGCGTGGTACGTGCTGGCCTCGCTGGGCCTGTACCCGCTGCGCATGGGCGCCCCGGAGTACGTGATCGGCTCGCCGGCATTCCGCCATGCGCGGGTGGAACTGCAGGGCGGCGCGGTGCTGACCGTGAACGCGGCCAACAATTCGCGCGAGAACGTCTATGTGCAGTCGCTGAAGATCAACGGCAAGCCCTGGACGAAGACCTGGGTGCCGCACGACCTGATCGCCAAGGGCGCGACGCTGGACTTCGAAATGGGGCCGCGGCCGTCGCGTTGGGGCAGCGGTGTGGACGATGTACCGCGCTCGTTGACCGCGCGCGGCCAGCGCCCGCAGCTGCTGCACGACCTGCTCGGCAGCGGCGCAAAGGCGACGCTGGCCGATGGCCGCGCCCTGCCGGCGCTGGTCGATGACGATGCGGCCACCACCCTCGGCCTGGGCGCTGGCGCAACCATCGCGCTGACCGGCCTGGGCGACGGCACGCCGACGATATACACGCTGACCAGCGGCGACGGCCGCATCCAGGGCGGCCAATGGACGCTGGAAGCGCGCAACGGCAGCGGCCGCTGGAGCGTGCTGGACCAGCGCAGCGGCGAGGACTTCGAATCCGCCCGCCAGACGCGTCCGTTCCGCATCGCCCATCCCGGCCGCTACAACGAGTACCGCCTGCGCCTGGGGGCGCCCGGGCGCCTGTCGCTGGCGGAGATCGAGCTGCTGGCCGCCGGCGCCGCACGATGAACACCCTGCGCTGCCGCCTGTTGCCGCTGGCCCTGCTGGGCCTGTCCTTCTCCAGTGCCGGCCAGGCCCCGGCATTCGATGCATCGCTGACGCGTGGCGGGGTGACACTGGACTATCGGGACGCCGGAGCCGTCCTCGCCACGCCGCAACGCAGGCGCATGCTCGATGCGTTCTTCCACGCCTATCTCCGCCAACGCGCTGACTTCCATCCGGCGGCACCGTCGACGGTGCGCATCGTGATCGATCCGGCCTACACCGGCATCGCCTTCGTCGGCGACAAGGACCAGGCCGCAACGATCACCATCAACCCGGGCTGGTTGGCGCAGCACCCGGACGATATCGACCTGGTCACCCATGAAGCCATGCACATCGTGCAGGGCTATCCCGGCTACGGCGATGCACGCGTACCGGGCTGGCTGGTGGAAGGCATCGCCGACTACGCACGCGATCGCTACGGCCTGGACAATGCCGCTGCCGGATGGGCACTGCCGGGCAAGGTCGAGAAGGGACAGAATTTCGACAGCGGCTACCGGGTCACCGCTGCGTTCCTGAAATGGGCCGAGGCGGAACATCCGGGCCTGGTGCTGGCACTGGACAAGGCCCTGCGCGACGGCCGCTATGCACCCGCGCTGTGGCAGGTGCACACCGGCAAGGCATTGCCGGCGCTGTGGGCGCAGTATGCGAAGCCGCGCTCGGAGGCACCGCCATCGGCGCCGGCACGCCGCGGCAAGCCGCGCTGACCCCCACGCACCACGCATTCGCCGGGCGTGGCCCGGCACTCCCGCGTCGTAGCCTCAGCGAGACTGCACGAAACCGGCGTACAGCGCGAACAGTTGCTGGAAGTACCGCCGCGTCACTCGATTGCGCATGACACCCTCGCCAGTGAGAAAGTGGTCGGGCCCAGGGTGGGAAGGCCGGTCCGGTTCCTTCCCACGGCCGGGCCGCGTGGGTGTATTGGGCCGTGGCGGCGTTGCAGGCGAATGACCGGCCTGCGTAGCGCGTGTGGCAGGTTCGGCGGCCATTGCGGCAAATGAAAACACCGGGCAATGCCCGGTGTCTTCATTTGTGCCGACGTCCAACCGCGCCAGCGCCATCATTCTTCCGACCAGGAGCCCCTTCTTGTTGAAGGGGCGCGCCGAAGGCGGGGGTAGAGGAAGAATGCGTGGGCAGCGGAAGCGGGAAAGAAGGCTTATGCCTTCTTTTCCGCTTCCAGCTGCTTCCTGATCTGCGCGTCGACTGCAGCAATCGCCGTCATGTTGAGGATCCGGCGCGAGGTCGCGCTGGTGGTCAGGATGTGCACCGGCTTGTTCACGCCCATCAGGATCGGGCCGATCGCAACACCGTCGGTGAACACGCGCACCAGGTTGTAGGCGATGTTGGCAGCCTCCAGGTTCGGCAGCACGAACAGGTTGGCGCGGCCCTGCAGGGTCGAGCCCGGCAGCAGCTTCTGGCGCAGCGCTTCATCCCACGCGGTGTCGCCCTGCATTTCGCCGTCCACGTTCAGGCGCGGGTTGCGCTTGAGCAGCAGCTCGCGCACCTGGCGCATCTTCAGCGCATCCTTCGAATCATGGCTGCCGAAGTTGGAGTGCGACAGCAGCGCCACCTTCGGCTCGATGCCGAACAGCTTCATGCGGTAAGCCGCCTGCAGGGTCGCTTCGCACAGCTGCTCGGCGGTGGGATCTTCCTGCACGTGGGTATCGACGAAGAAGAACACGCCCTGCTGGTTGATCACGCCGGTCATCGCCGAGGTCGAGGTGACCTTCGGCTCCAGCGGCAGCACGCTACGCACGTAGCCCAGCTTCTTGTGGAAGCGGCCGACGATGCCGGTCAGCATCGCATCGGCTTCGCCACGGGCGACCATCACCGCCGCGATCAGGGTCGGGCGCGAGCGCATCAGGTTCTTCGCCGCGGCCACGGTCACGCCACGACGGCCGGTCAGGCCGTGGTAGTACTGCCAGTACTCGTTGAAGCGCGGATCATCATTGATGTTGGTGACTTCGACGTTCTCGCCGATCTTCAGGCGCAGGCCGAGGCGCTCGATGCGCGACTCGATCACTTCCGGGCGGCCGATCAGGATCGGGTGCGCCAGGCCGTCATCGACCACGTTCTGCACCGCCTGCAGCACCACTTCCTCTTCGCCCTCAGCGTAGACCACCCGCTGCTTGTCGCTGCGCGCGCGGTCGTAGACCGGCTTCATCATCAGGCTGGTGCGGTAGACGAACTGGGCCAGCTTGTCGCGGTACGCGCCCATGTCCTCGATCGGGCGCGAGGCCACGCCCGAATCCATCGCGGCCTGGGCCACGGCGGCCGACAGCTCAACCAGCAGGCGGCGATCGAACGGGCGTGGGATCAGGTATTCACGGCCAAAGCTCGGCGTGTCGCCGCCGTAGGCCGACCCCATGTCGGTGGCGGCACGGCGGGCCAGTGCGGCGATGGCGCGCACGCAGGCGATCTTCATTTCCTCGTTGATCGCCGTGGCGCCCACGTCCAGCGCGCCACGGAACAGGTACGGGAAGCACAGCACGTTGTTGACCTGGTTCGGATAGTCCGAACGGCCGGTGCCGATGATCGCGTCCGGGCGCGCCGCGCGCGCCACTTCCGGCATGATTTCCGGGGTCGGGTTGGCCAGGGCGAAGATCACCGGGTCCGGTGCCATGGTCTTGACCATCTCGGCGGTCAGGATGCCCGGTGCCGACAGGCCCAGGAAGATGTCGGCGCCGTCGACGATCTCGGCCAGGGTGCGCTTGTCGGTGTCGCGCGCATAGCGCTTCTTTTCCGGGTCCAGGTCGGTACGGCCGGTGTGGATCACGCCCTCGCGGTCGAAGGCCAGGATGTTCTCCGGCTTCAGGCCCAGCTGCACCAGCATGTTCACGCAGGAAACGCCGGCCGCGCCCATGCCCGTGGTCGCCAGCTTCACTTCCTCGATCTTCTTGCCGGTGATCGCCATCGCGTTGAGCACGGCCGCGCCGACGATGATCGCCGTGCCGTGCTGGTCGTCATGGAACACCGGGATCTTCATGCGCTCGCGCAGCTTGCGCTCGACCACGAAGCACTCCGGTGCCTTGATGTCTTCCAGGTTGATGCCGCCGAAGGTCGGCTCCAGCGAAGCGATGATGTCCACCAGCTTGTCCGGGTCGGTCTCGTCGACTTCGATGTCGAACACATCGATGCCGGCGAACTTCTGGAACAGCACGCCCTTGCCTTCCATCACCGGCTTGCCGGCCAGTGCGCCGATGTTGCCCAGTCCCAGCACCGCGGTGCCGTTGGAGATCACCGCCACCAGGTTGCCGCGGGCGGTCAGCTCGCTGGCCTGCTGCGGGTCGGCCTTGATCGCTTCACAGGCATACGCCACGCCCGGCGAATACGCCAGCGACAGGTCGCGCTGGGTCAGCATCGGCTTGGTCGCAGAGACCTTGATCTTGCCCGGCGGGGACATCCGGTGGTAATCGAGGGCGGCCTGTTTGAAATCTTCGTTGGACATCGACGTTGGTTACATGAATGGGCAAGAGGGACAGGGGATGATACCCCCGTTGGAGCGTCGGGACCTGTCGCTATCCTGTCGCAACCATGCTGCGACCGCACAATAGACCGCCATACGCGAGAGTATCCGGATGCCAGCTTCGGCGCCGTCCGTGACAATCCCGGGACGCCCTGAAACACCGCGGGGCCGTGCCACTGGCGTGACCGGCCCCGCAGCACCACACAAGTGGATCAGCCCTTGGCCGGCAGCGCCTCAGGCAGCGAATCGACCGGCGGCGGCAACTCGCTTTCACGACCGTCCAGCGCCAGCTGCAGGCGGTTGTGGTCCAGCGCGCCTTCCCAGCGCGAGACCACCACGGTGGCCACCGCGTTGCCGATGAAGTTGGTCAGCGAGCGGCATTCGCTCATGAAGCGGTCCACGCCCAGGATCAGCGCCATGCCGGCCACCGGCACTTCCGGCACCACCGCCAGCGTCGCCGCCAGGGTGATGAAACCGGCACCGGTCACGCCGGCCGCCCCCTTGGAGCTGAGCATGGCGACCAGCAGCAGCGCGATCTGGTGACCCAGGGTCAGTTCGGTGTTGGTGGCCTGGGCGATGAACAGTGCCGCCAAGGTCATGTAGATGTTGGTGCCATCCAGGTTGAACGAGTAACCGGTCGGTACCACCAGGCCCACCACCGACTTGCTGCAGCCGGCGCGTTCCATCTTCTCCATCAGCGATGGCAGCGCGGATTCGGACGAGGAGGTCCCCAGCACCAGCAGCAGCTCGGCCTTCAGGTAGCGCGCCAGCTTGAACACCGAGAAGCCGCACAGGCGGCAGACCACGCCCAGGATCACCGCCACGAACAGGAAGGCGGTGAGGTAGAACGAACCGACCAGCCACGCCAGGTTGACCAGCGAACCCACGCCGTACTTGCCGATGGTGAAGGCGATCGCACCGAAGGCACCGATCGGGGCCGCCTTCATCAGGATGTGCACCAGCTTGAACACCGGGGCGACCAGCGCTTCCAGGAAGTTCAGCACCGGCTTGCCCTTCTCGCCCACCGAGGCCAGCGCGACGCCGAACAGCACCGCCACGAACAGCACCTGCAGGATGTTGCCGTCGACGAAGGCGCTGATCAGCGTCTTGGGAATGATGTCCATCAGGAAGCCGACCAGGGTCAGCTCATGCGACTTCTTGACGTAGTTGTTGACGTCGGTCTGGTCCAGGTCGAGCGGATTGATGTTCATGCCCGCGCCGGGCTGCACCACGTGCGCCACGATCATGCCTACCACCAGCGCCAGCGTGGAGAAGAACAGGAAATACACCATCGCCTTGATGAACACCCGGCCCACGGTGCGCAGGTGGGTCATTCCCGCGATGCCGGTGACGATGGTCAGGAAGATCACCGGCGCGATGATCATCTTCACCAGGTTGATGAAGGCGTCGCCCAGCGGCTTCATCTTCGCGCCGAGCAGCGGTTCATAGTGGCCCAGGATGGCACCCAGGATGATCGCCACGATCACCTGGACGTACAGCTGGCGATAGATCGGCAACGGCTTTGCAGGCACCGGTGCTGCGGTCGGGATGTGCATGGCGGACTCCGGAAGGGGCGTTTTCAGGCACGTACGGGCCCGGGACTGCACGGGAACCGTTACCGTGGAAACTGCTCGCAGGCCCTGCGCAGCACGCGCAGGGGGTGCGACCAATGGACGCCTTTGTACGCGCCGGGCACGCCGGCGCAGATAACCTATTGGTACTAGCCCCCCGGTTCAGGTGAGCGTGGTGCCTACACTGGCGCCACACCGCCCGACCACGGGATGGCCGGTGGCCCAGGCTGAACGGCCGGGCACGTTCTTCCTGCAAAAGTTCCGGCCGCAGCGGCCGTTGTTGTCCTGTCCACACGCAATCCGAGAGAGCCGCACCCACCATGCGCCCGATTCCCCCCCTGCTGGCCCTGTCGCTGGCCGCCCTTCCCGCCCTCGCCTCTGCTGCCGACTTCGACAACTGGCCGACCCGGTACACCTTCGGCGATGGCACCGAGCTGGCGGCCACCGCCAACATTGCCTACGACTACAACGATTTTTCGTCGGGCAGCGGCCTGGAGGACGATGACGCAGTGCGCCGCAAGGAATTCGGCGCAACGCTGAAAAAGAAGGGCGTCTACGATGCGATGGTCTACTACGACTTCCAGGCCGACACCTGGCTGGACGTGTTCGTGCGCCTGGAGAGCAAGGCCTTGTTCGGGCGCGACGTCGGCCGCTTCCGCTTCGGTTACATGAAGACCCCGGTCGGCCTGGATGCGAACACCTCCTCGCGTGCCGGCAGCTTCCTGGAAACTTCGCTGCCGGTGCAGGCCTTCTACGAAGGCCGCCGTACCGGCGTGGAGTGGGTGCTGGAGCGCCCGCAGTACCTGCTGCAGGCCGGTGCCTATGGCGGCAAGGACCTGCAGGGTGACAACCCCGGCACCACCCAGGCCGCGCGTGCGGTGTGGACGCCGGTGAAGGCGCCGGGTGACGTGATCCACCTGGGCCTGGCCTATTCGCAGGAGAACCCGCGCGGCTACCGCGATGGCCGCGACGTGCACCACGAGGCCAGCGCCCGCCTGCGCGCCCGCCCGGAAGCCGGCCTGACCGACATCCGCTACGTCGATTCGGGCGCGCTGGCCACCGCCGACCAGATCCGCCGCACCGGCCTGGAAGGCATCTGGATCCGTGGCCCGTTCTCGCTGCAGGCCGAAGCCCTGCGCGCCACGGTCACCCGCCATGACGGCAAGCCCGACTACACCGGCAGCGGCCAGTACGCGATGGCCAGCTGGGTGCTGACCGGCGAATCGCGCCCGTACAACGCTGGCGCAGTGGCCAACATCAAGCCCGCGCACGATTACGGTGCGGTGGAACTGGTCGCCCGTTACAGTCGCCTCGACCTGGACGATGGCAGCATCCTCGGCGGCCGCCAGCACGACCTGACCTTGGGCGCGAACTGGTACCTGACCAGCCACTTCAAGTTCCAGGCCAACTACGTGAAGGTCGACGCCAGCCGTCGTGGCGTGCACAGCACGCCGGAGATCTTCGAACTTCGCGCACAGATGCACTTCTGACCCTTCCACGTCAAGCCCCGGCGGGCGTGCACGCCACGCCCGCCGGCCCTGCGTAGACTGCCGCCATGTACTGGCTCAGCCGCCACCGGATGCTGTTGCTGACGATCCTGGTGATGGTCGGTGGCACCATGCTGTGCGCGGTCGCCGCCGGCCACTACGCCTGGCGGCGCGCGCTCGGCGAGGAAAGCAGCCAGGTGCAACGCCAGCTGCAACTGTATGGCCAGGGCCTGCAACAGCGCATCGACCGCTTCGGCACCCTGCCCCAGGTCCTGGCACTGGATCCGGACCTGCTGCATGCGCTGCGCGTAGCGCCCTCGGCGGCCGAACGGCAACGGCTGAACCTCAAGCTGCAACGGGCCAACGAAGTCACGCGTGCCTCGACCCTGACCCTGGTCGGCCACGACGGCGTGGCGGTGGCGGCCAGCAACTGGGACCAGCCGACCAGCAATGTCGGCGAGAACTACAGCTACCGCCCCTACTACCGCCAGGCACTGGCCAGCGGCCGTGGCCGCTTCTATGGCATCGGCATGACCACCGGCGTGCCCGGCTACTACCTGTCGCAGGCCATCGAGGATGACGGCAAGCGGCTCGGTGTGGTGGTGATCAAGGTCGAGCTGTCCGCGCTGGAACAGGAATGGTTGAGCAGTCCGGACGTGGTGCTGGCCAGCGACGACCACGACGTGGTGTTCCTGGCCAACCGTGACAGCTGGCGCTACCGGCTGCTGCGTCCACTGGGTGCCGGTGAGCGCCGCGAAATGCTCGACGCCCGCCAGTACGCCGACCGCGCATTGCAGCCGCTGCGCGCACGCACCGAAGACGTGCTGGCCGACGGCGGCCGCATGGTGCGGCTGCTGGATCCGGCGTTGCCGCAACCCATGTTGTGGCAAAGCCTGCCGCTGCCGGCCGAAGGCTGGAACCTGCACCTGCTGCATGACGCCGGCAGCGCCATCGCCGCCGGTCGCGCGGCCGCACTCACCGGCGGTGCCGCGTGGCTGGCCCTGGGCTTCCTGGTGCTGTTCGTGCAGCAGCGCCGGCGCCTGGCCAAGCACCGCCTGCGCAGCCGCCGCGAACTGGAAACCCTGCTCAAGCAGCATGCCCAGGAGCTGCGCACCGCGCAGGACGGCCTGCTGCAGGCCGCTACGGCCGCCGACAGCGGCCTCAGCCGCAGCCTCGAGCACCTGCCGCAGGGCGTGGTGGTGATCGACCGGGAGTTGCGCTTGGTCGCATGGAACTCCCGCTACCTGGAGCTGTTCCGTTTCCCGCCGGACCTGGTGCGCGTCGGGCGGCCGATCGAAGACCTGTTCCGCTTCAATGCTCGCCGCGGCCTGCTCGGCCCCGGCCCGATAGACGAGGCCATCGAGCGTCGCCTCAATCATCTGCGCAGCGGCCGCCCGCACATGCGCGAGAGCGAGAAGGACGACGGCACGGTGCTGGAGATCCGCGGCAATCCGCTACCCGATGGTGGTTTTGTCACCAGTTACGCCGACATCACCAGCTACAAGAACGCGGCGCGCGAACTGCGCTCGCTGGCCGACGCGCTGGAGCATCGCGTCGCCGAGCGCACCCGCGACCTGGATGAAGCGCGCCGCGAGGCCGAACAGGCCAACCGCTACAAGACCCGCTTCGTCGCTTCGGCAGTGCACGACCTGCTGCAGCCGCTCAATGCCGCGCGCATGTTCGTGTCCGTGCTGCGCGGCAAGCTGGGCGACCCGGCGCAACAGCAGACTGCCGACCACATCGACGCCGCATTGGCGGCGCAGGATGCGATCCTCAACAGCCTGCTGGACATCGCGCGGCTGGAATCAGGCAGCCTGCCCACGCGCGTGCAGGCCTTCCGGCTGGGCCCCCTGCTGCAGACGCTGGCGCGCGAGTTCGGCATCGCCGCGCAATCACGCGGGCTGGTGGTGGACTGGGTCGATACCGATGCGGTGGTGGTCAGCGATGAAGCACTGCTGCGCCGCATCCTGCAGAATTTCCTGTCCAACGCGCTGCGCTACAGCGAACGCGGCCGCGTGCTGCTTGGTTGCCGTCGCCGCGATGGACGGCTGTGGATCGAGGTACACGATCAGGGTCCCGGCATTCCCGATGCGCTGCAGGGCGAAATCTTCGAGGAGTTCCGCCGCCTGCACGACGGCCAGCAACGCGGTGCCGGCCTCGGCCTGGCCATTGTCGATCGCATCGGTCGCCTGCTCGGCCACCCGATCCGGCTGCGCTCGCGGCTGGGCCAGGGCAGCGTGTTCGCGGTGGGCGTGCCATTCGGTGAAGCCAGCGCGATTCCTACGACTGCGCCCGCGCCGGTGCTGGTGCAGGAACCGGCTGCGGACAATCCCCTGCGCGGGCGCCGGGTGTGGGTGATCGACGACGATCCGCACGTGTGCGCGGCCAGCCGCGCGCTCCTCGAGCGCTGGGGCTGCGAGGTGACGCTGGCCGATGGCCCGCAGGCGGCCTTGCAGTTTGCCGCGACGGCAACAGTGCCGGAGCTGGTATTGCTGGATGTGCGCATGGGCGACCACCATGGGCCGGTGCTGTACGAGGCATTGGCCGAGCTGTGGCAGGCACGCCCGCCGGTGGTACTGGTCACCGCCGAGCGCGACGCGGGGCTGCGCGAGATGGCCGCCGGGCGCGGCTGGGGAATGATGGCCAAGCCGGTGAAGCCACCGGCGCTGCGGGCGCTGATGAGTCAGTTGCTGGTGCGGCATCGCGGGTAGTTTCCAGCCAACGGCGCAGCCCCTCGTGGGTGGTGTCTGGTTGGTCGTGGAAAGCAAAAGCCGTGGGTGGGCCGGTCGGGTTGGGTGCGCGGGGGACGCCGTGAATCCGTCCCTGGAGGCTTGGCAGCCGCATCCATGCGGCTGACACCCCCGCGCACCCAACCCGACCGGCCTCCGACAGATTTCGGTGGCCTGCACCCACGGAGAAGAAAATAAGATCAAAAGCGGGTCGCGCGCTGCGCTTGCTCGTGTAGAGCCGAGCCCATGCTCGGCTTCACGGACCGGCCAGAAAGCAGCCGAGCGTGGGCTCGGCTCTACAAAAAGCGGCCTGTCAGGCTGCCTTTGCTTTTGATCTTCTTTTCTCTTCCGTGGGTGGACGTGCACGGAACCTGCCCGGCCTCACCCATGAACTGCTCTACGTGTCCACCCACGAGGGGCGGCGCCGTTGGCTGGAAACTACAGTCCAGCGCCCGCGTCGCCTTCCGGCTCCAGCGCCTTCACCAGCACCGCTGCCTGCGTTCGGCTATGGCACTCGAGCTTCTTCAGGATCGCGGTGACATGCACCTTCACCGTGTTCTCGGCCAGCCCCAGCGTATAGGCAATCTGCTTGTTGAGCAGGCCATCGGCCAGGCACAGCAGCACCCGGAACTGCTGCGGGGTCAGCTGCGCCAGGCGGCTGGCCAGCAGCGCGTCGGCCTCGGACCGTTCAGCGGCCATCGCCGGGAACCACAGGCCTCCATCGAGCACCACCTGCACCGCCTCGCCAATGGTCTCGGCCGGGGCCGACTTCGGGATGAATCCGGCGGCACCGAACTGCTGGGCGCGGCGGATCACGCGCGGGTGGTCATTGGACGAAAGGATCACCACCGGGATGTCCGGATGCGCGCCGCGCACATGCAGCAGTGCAGAGAAACCATGCGCGCCCGGCATGGTGAGGTCGAGCAGCACCAGGTCCACGTCCGGATGGGCATCCAGGGCCTCGGCGAGCGCCTCGGCACTCGCCACCTCGCGCACCTGCGCCAGCGGCAGGCTCTGCCGCAGCGACTGCACCACCGCCGAACGCAGCAACGGATGGTCATCGGCAATCAGGATGGTGTATTCGCTCATGCGGCCATTGTACGGGCGGGCCGCCGCCTCAGCGCCCCGCGGGCTCCACGCTGCTGCGCCAGGCGTCGAGGAACTGGCGGCGCTTGAGTGCGTCCAGATACACCAGCAGGCCCGGTCCGAGCTGGATCGGGCGGCGACTGCGGCCCGGCGCACCGTCATCGTGCGTGCTGCCGGTCACGATCGGCATCAACCGCGCCTCACGCGACAGTACCTGCTGGCCGCGGGGCGACAACAGGTAATCGAGGAAACGGCGCGCCTCCTGCGGGTGTGGCCCGGTGCGCGGAATCACCGCAGTCCGCAGCACCACCAGCGTGTAGTCCTCCGGCTCGACGATCGCCAGCGGCGCGCCGGCGTCGATGCGCGCCTGTGCATAGGAACCAAGGACGTTGTAGACCAGCGACAGCTGGCCGCTGGCAACCTGGTCCAGCAGCACACCGGTGCGCTCCTCGCGCACCACGTCATTGTCGCCGAGCGCGCCCAGCAGTGCGCCGGCGATGCTGCCGCGCTGCGCGTCCTGGGTGGCCAGCAGGTAACCGACACTGCTGCGCTCGATGTCATAAGTACCGACCCTGCCACGCAGTGGTGCGCCTTCGGCACGCAGGCGATCCAGCAGCTGGCGCCGCGTATGCGGTACTTCCGCCGCAGGCAGTGCACGGGTGTTGTAGACCATCACCACCGGCTCATAGCTGATGCCGAACGCCTCGCTGCGCCACTGCGCCCATGCCGGCAACGCGGCAGTCTGCGCCGAGCGGTGCGGCACCGCATGGCCGTCGTTGACCAGCTTGGTCTGCAGGTCCATGCCACTGGAGATCAGCAGGTCCGGCGAAGCAGGACCGTGGCGGTCATGCAGGTAACGTGCGTACAGGTCCTGGGTGATGATGTCTTCATAGATGACCTCGGTGCCCGGATGCAGGCGCTGGTAGTCGGCGATCACCACCGCGAATACCTCGATGTCGGTGGTGCCATGGATGCGCAGCTGTGCGGTGGCTTTGCCCTGGGCGGGGAAGCGGCGCACATCACCGGGCGCGGCCAGTACCGGCAGGGCCAACAACAGGGCAAAAGCCACTGCGAACAATCGGATCATGGGCTGCTCCGGGGCAGGCGGACGGTGGCGATCAACCCGCCCTGCGGGCGGTTGCTCAGGTCGATGCGTCCACCGTGGCTGTCGACCACGCGCTTGACGATGGCCAGGCCAAGGCCGGCCCCCCCCGACGGTGCGCCTTCGCCGCGGGCGAAGCGCTCGAACACGCGTTCGGCGTCCGCAGGCGCGATGCCGGCGCCGTGGTCGGCAATGGTCAGCACGGCCTGCCCGCCCTCCACGGTCAGCGCGATCTGCAGAGGGCCCTCGCCGCCGTACTTCAGTGCATTGTCGACCAGGTTCTTGATCGCCTCGCGCAACAGCAACGCATCGCCATGCACCTGTACCGGTTCGGCGGTCATCGCCAATTGCACGCGCGGTGCTGGACCGGCCTGCGGCAGGACGTCATGCAGGGCCTGGTGCACGGTCTCGGCCAGGTCCACCGCGACGAACCGCTGCAGATGCGAACGATGGATCACGCTGGCATCGCTGAGCAGCTGGTTGAGCAACCGGCTCATGTGGGTGGCGTTGCGCTCGATCGCCTGCAGGCTGCGCCGCATGTCTTCCGGATCATCATCATCCAGCGCCAGCTGCGCCTGCGCGCGCAGCGCCGCCAGTGGCGTGCGCATCTGGTGTGCAGCCTCGGCCATGAACGCGCGCAGCGTTTCGTTGCTGCTGGACAGCCGTTCCATGAAGCGGTTCAGCGCCGCCACCATCTGGTCCATCTCGCGTGGCACGTGCGCATCCAACGGCTTCAGGTCGGAAGGCTCACGCCGCGACAACTCGCGCTCCACACGCACCAGCGGCCGGAACGCGCGATGCACGCCGAAGGCGACCAGTGCCAGCAGCAGGCCGGACAACACGCCGATTGCCAGCAGCGCGCGGTTGACCATGTCCTGCGCGACGGCCTCGCGCGCGCGGCGGGTCTGCCCCACCTGCACCTGCACCTCGCCCTGCGCCGAGGCGGCGGCGAAGCTGCGGCTGACCACCACGAAGCGCACCTTCTCACCGCTGTACACCGCATCGAACAGTTGCGGATTCGCACCGGGCCGGCGCGGCGGTGCCGGCAGGTCACCGTAGCCGGTGATCAGGTTGCCGCGGCTGTCGGCCACGCGATAGAACACGCGGTCCTCAGGTGCCATCGCCAGCAGGTCCAGCGCGGCATAGGGCAGGTCGACCTGCCACTGGCCATCGACCAGGGCCACCGAATCGCCGATGGACAGCGCCGAGGACACCAGCAGGTGGTCATAGGAGCGGTTTGCAGCGCGCTGGCCATAATCGCGCGCGGCGAACAGCAGGGCGACCGCGAACACCGCCAGCAACGCCCCGAGGTAAAGCAGCAGCGTGCGCCGCAGCGAGCCTGGCGCGGCATTCGCGACACGCGTGTCAACCATCGGCATCGGAGCCGCCATTGCTGGCTTCCAGCAGGTAGCCGACGCCGCGCACCGTGGTGATGCGCAGCGGTGCGCCGGCAAGCTTCCTTCTCAGGCGGCCGACGTACAGCTCGATGGCATTCGGTCCCGCCTCATCATCGAAGCCGAACAGCCTATTGCCGATCTCATCCTTGCCTACCACCTGGCCGAGTCGGCCGACCAGGATCTCAAGCAACCGGTACTCCCGGTTGGGGAGTTCGATCGGCTCGCCATCGAGGCTGACCCGGCGCGCGGCATTGTCGAACTGGAAGCTGCCGATCTGCACCACTTCGCTGGCCTGGCCGCGTGCACGCCGCAGCAGCACGCGGCAGCGCGCCTCGAACTCGCGGAAATCGAACGGCTTGCCAAGATAGTCGTCGGCGCCGACGTCCAGTGCCTGCACCCGGTCTTCGATGCCATCGCGTGCGGTCAGCATCAGCACGGGCGTGCTGTCGCCACGTTCGCGCATGCCAGCCAGTACCTGCAGGCCGTCGAGCTTGGGCAGGCCGATATCCAGCACCACCAGGTCGAAGCTCTGGTAGCGCAGCACGCTGGCCGCCGCCAGGCCATCGGCCTGCCAGTCCACGGCATGCCCGCTGCGGCGCATGCGACGGATGATCGCATCGGCCAGATCCGGATTGTCTTCGACCAGCAGCAGGCGCATGGGCACAACGGTGGGAGGGGAAGCGAATGCTACCGCATGGCGCGTGGCCAGCCCCGGGGCATGGTCCGGGCGGCAGAACGAAGCCGTTTACGCTGCACCGCACAAACCGCTGACAGGACGATGACAGCTACGGCAACCCAGACTGCGGCCACGCACCGTCCGGTGCCCACGATTGCCGCGCGCCTGGCGTGCACCTGGGAGGGTTTGTGGAATTCACGTTTGCCTGGCGGCGTCCTGCCGCCATGATGGCGCTGGCGGTCCTGTCGGCGCCGGCCTTTGCCGCCGAAGACGACCGTCCGGTCACGGCCGCCCTTGGGGGCCGCCTGCACCTGGACTTCGCCACCTTCGACAACGACAACCGCGGTGCCCCGAACAAGGACGACACCGAGATCCGCCGTGCGTGGCTGGACGTGTCGGGCAAGTTCTTCGTGGTCGACTACAAGCTGGAAGCCGACTTCTCCGGCGACCGCGTCGAGGCCAAGGACGTGTACCTGGCGCGCAGCTTCGGCAAGGCCGGCAAGCTGACCGTCGGCCAGTTCAAGCAGTACTTCTCGCTGGATGACCGCACCAGTTCCAACTACGGCAGCTTCCTCGAGCGCGGCAACGCCGGCACCACGCTGGCTCCGCTGTACCGCCTGGGCGCATCGTGGCAGGCCAATCCGGGCGACGTCACCTGGGCCGCCAGCATCTACAGCCTGGAGAGCATCGACGCCTGGCAGGTGAAGGGCCGTGCCGCCGGTGGCCGCGTTACCTGGGCGCCCTCTCCCAGCGACGGCGACGTGCTGCACCTGGGCCTGTCACTGGCCCGCGAGGCGTATGACAACCCCGGTGCCAACGGCGTACCGGCGCTGCGGATCCGCCCGCGCCCGGCGGGCCACCTGTCCGACAACATCCGCCTGACCCTGGTCGACTTTTCCACCGGCCGCGACACCGACGTCAACAAGTGGTCGCTGGAATACGCGCAGGTGCGCGGCCCGCTGTCGTGGCAGGGCGAGTTCAGTGGCGCCACCTTCGATGATGGGGCCCAGCGCGGCGACGTGATGGCGGCCTACGGCATGCTCAGCTGGTTCGTCACCGGCGAAAGCCGCGCGTACGACCGCAAGACCGGCCGCTTCGCGCGCGTGAAGGACATCCGCCACAAGGCGGGTGCCTTCGAAGTGGCGCTGCGCTACGACCAGATGCGGGGCGCGCAGCACCTGGATGGCGCGCCGGACCTGCGCCGCGGCAGCACCGAAGCGTGGACGCTGGGCGGCAACTGGTACCTGCGCGACAACCTGCGCTTCATGCTCAACGTGATCGAAAGCCGCAACCGCGACCGCCTGGCCGGGGTCACGGTGGACCGCACGCGGGCGGTCACCGGCCGCCTGCAGTACGACTTCTAGGCCTGAAACTCCGGGCGCGCGCCGCCCGCGACCCTTCCACTCCCCCACGTCCTGTTTTCGCAAGGAGTCCGCAGATGATGCTGAGCATCCTCGGCTTTGGCATGGTCATTACGTTCATGTACTTGATCATGAGCAAACGCCTGTCGCCGCTCGTCGCCCTGATCACCATCCCCATCCTGTTCGCGCTGATCGGCGGCTTCGGCGCCGGCATCGACGAAATGATGCTGGAAGGCATCAAGAAGATCGCGCCGACCGGCGTGATGCTGATGTTCGCCATCCTCTACTTCGGGGTGATGATCGACGCCGGCCTGTTCGATCCGCTGGTGCGGGTCATCCTGCGCTTCGTCAAGGGCGATCCGATGAAGATCGTGCTGGGCACGGCGGTGCTGGCGATGCTGATCTCGCTCGACGGCGACGGCTCGACCACCTACATGATCACCGTATCGGCGATGCTGCCGCTGTACCAGCGGCTTGGCATGAACGCGCTGAACATGACCTGCGTGACCATCCTCGCCGGTGGCGTGATGAACCTGACCCCGTGGGGCGGCCCGACCGCACGCGCCGCCACCGCGCTGCATGTGGACCCGGCCGATGTGTTCGTGCCGCTGATTCCGTCGATGGTGATCGCCTGCGCCGGCGTGTTGCTGCTGGCCTGGTACCTGGGGCTGAAGGAACGCCGCCGCCTCGGCGTGGTGACGCTGCCCAAGGGTGGCAGCTGGATGGACAACAGCGTGTCCGATGACAGCAGCCCGCTGCCAACCGTCGAGGACGCCGAAGACATCAAGCGGCCGAAGCTGCTGTGGGTGAACCTGGCACTGACCCTCGCACTGATGACCGCGCTTATCATCGGCGTGCTGCCGATGCCAGTGCTGTTCATGGTCGGCTTCGCCGTGGCCCTGGTGATCAACTACCCGAACCTGGCCGAGCAGCGCCGCCGCGTGGTCAACCATGCCGGCAACGTGCTGTCGGTGGTCTCGCTGATCTTCGCCGCCGGCATCTTCACCGGCATCCTCAACAACACCGGCATGGTCGAGGCGATGTCGCACAGCTTCCTGGCGATCATTCCGGATTCGTGGGGCCCGTACCTTGCGGTCATCACGGCGGTAGCCTCGATGCCGTTCACCTTCTTCATGTCCAACGATGCGTTCTACTTCGGCGTGCTGCCGATCCTGTCCGAAGCCGCCGGCAACTACGGCATCACTCCGGTGGAAATGGCACGCGCGTCGCTGGCCGGCCAGCCGGTGCACCTGCTCAGCCCGCTGGTGCCGTCCACCTACCTGCTGGTGGGCCTGGCCAAGGTCGAATTCGCCGACCACCAGAAGTTCACTCTGAAGTGGGCCATCGCCATCTCGATGCTGCTGATGGTCGGCAGCCTGCTGTTCGGCCTGTATCCGCTCACCGCCTGACCCCTTCCCGAGGAACCTTCTGCAATGACGCTTCGAATCGCTTACGTCACCAGCGGCATGGGCAGTGTCGGCACTGCCATCTGCCAGAGCCTGGCCCGCAGCGGCCACACCGTGGTCGCCGGCTGCGCGCCGAACTCGCCGCGCAAGGCCAACTGGCTGCGCGAGCAGCGCGAACAGGGCTTTGACTTCATCGCCTCCGAGGGCAATGCCACCGACTGGGCCTCGACCAGTGCCGCGTTCGCCAAGGTGCGCGCCGAGGTCGGTGAAGTGGATGTGCTGGTCAACAACTCCGGCGGCAGCCGCGACCTGCTGTTCCGGCAGATGACCGTGGAGGACTGGAATGCAGTAATCGCCTCCAACCTCAATGCACTGTTCAACCTGACCAAGCAGGTGGTCGATGGCATGGCCACGCGGGGCTGGGGCCGCATCATCAACATCGGCTCGGTCAGCGCGCACAAGGGCCAGATCGGCCAGGTCAACTACGCCACCGCCAAAGCGGCGATGCATGGCTTCAGCCGTGCCCTGGCCGCCGAAGTGGCGTCGCGCGGGGTCACCGTCAACACGCTGTCGCCGGGCTACATCGCCAGCCAGGCGATCAGCAGTTTCCCGCCGGACGTGCTGGACCGTCTGGCCGCCTCGGTACCAGTGCGCCGGCTCGGCCGTCCGGAAGAAGTGGCCGGCCTGTGTGCATGGCTGGCGTCCGACGATGCCTCCTATGTGACCGGTGCGGATTATCCGGTCAACGGTGGCCTGTACATGGGATAGACCGCATCCGCGCAGGGCATGGATCCACGCACCTCCCCCGGTGGATCCATGCCATGCGCGCATTGCGGCGCTCGCTGGAGCCCGTAAAGAAGGTTTCATGTTCCGTTCGCATAGTGGCCATGCACCGCGCATCCATGCCGGTGACCACTCCCAATGCAACGGATCCCCATGCAGACCCGACACCTGACCCTCGCCGTGGCGATCGCGCTTTCCGCCGCCACCAGCGCACATGCCGCTTCCGCGGCTGACACCGCCACCACCAGCGCAGACGCCACGCTGAGCGCGCAGACGCTGGATACCGTCTCCGTGATCGGCCAGGGCGAGACCCGTCAGGTACAGCGCATCACGGCGGTCGACAAGCAGGTGCTGCCGCCGGGGACCAGCGGCCAGAAGATCCTCGACCGCCTGCCCGGCGTGTCGGTGCAGTCCAACGATGCCTTCGGTGCCAATGAGGAATCGCAGACCATCAGCCTGCGCGGTTTCGACAAGAGCCGCCTCGGCTACACGCTGGACGGCATCCCACTGGGTGACAACAGCTACGGCAACTACAACGGCCTGAGCATCGCCCGCGCGATCATCGCCGAGAACCTGGCCGGCGCCGAACTGTCGCAGGGCATCGGCTCGCTGGGCGTGGCCTCGACCAGCAACCTGGGCGGCACCATCCAGTATTTCTCGATGGATCCCTCCACCGAATTCGGTGGCCGCGCCAGCGTCACCGTCGGCGACAACAACCAGCGCCGCGGCTACCTGCGTGTGGATACCGGCGACCTCAACGGCTTCTCGGCCTACGTGTCCGGCGTGCACCAGGACCAGGACATGTGGGCCGCGCCCTACCAGAACCAGACCACCCGCCAGTTCAACGCCAAGGCGGTGTGGAATGTCGGCGAGCACCGCTTCGGTGCGTTCGTGGCCACCTCGCGCGCCAGCCAGGCCAACTACGCCTATCTGTCCAAGGACATGCTGGCACGTGGCCTGGGCTATGACTGGAACATCTATGCGCCGGACTGGGACCGCGCCGTCGCCGCCGCGTACTGTGCGCCGGGCACCTACAACAAGGCGCGCTGCGCCTTCAGCGGCGGCGTCAACAGTATCGACGATGCGTACTACCAGAGCCGTGCGCTGCGTGACGACAACCTGTACTCGGTCGATGCCGACCTGCGCCTGGGCGAGCAGGGCCGGCTGAAGCTGCTGGCCTATCACCACGACAACCGTGGCCAGGGCCACTGGTGGGCGCCGGGCCAGCCGTCCTATCCGGGGACCGACAGGATGCTGCCGATCTCGATCCGCAGCACCAACTACACGATCAACCGCGATGGACTGACCGCGGCACTGTCGTGGACGGTGGGCATCCACGAGCTGGAAGCCGGCTTGTGGTACGAGCAGAACGACCATAATGTCTCGCGCAATTTCTATTACATCAGCGGCCCGTTCCTGGACGACCTGTACCTGAAGAACCCGGACCGCCTGCTGTTCAACCAGGACTTCGACATCCGCACGCGCCAGTTCTACGTGCAGGACCGCATGCGCTTCCTGGACCAGCGGCTGACCGTGGACGTGGGCATCAAGAGTCCCAACACGCGCATGCGCGCCACCGCCAACCCGGGCGTGGAAACCCGCATCGCCTCGGGCACGCTGACCGCCAAGGAATCGGTGCTGCCGCAGCTGGGCGTGGGCTTCAGGCTCAACGCCAACAATGAACTGTTCGCCTCGTACGCCGAGAACATCGCCGCCTTCGTCGGCGGTGGCAGCGGCGGCCCGCTGCAGGTGTCGCCCGAATCGTTCGCCGCCAGCGCCGGGCTGGAGCCGGAGAAGTCCAAGAGCCTGGAAGCCGGCTTCCGCACCTTCGGCGAGAAGTACCAGGCGTCGATCGCGGCCTACAACGTGACGTTCGACAATCGCCTGCTGTCACTGAACCCGTGCTCGAGCATCGAAGTCGGCACGCGTCCGGAGTGCGTGACACGCTTCATCAACGTCGGTTCGGTGAAGAGCCACGGTGCGGAACTGACCTTCATCCTCAAGCCGATCGACGGCCTGCAGTGGTACAACGCACTGTCCTGGAACAAGACCACCTACGAGGATGACTACACCTCGGGCGGTGCTATCGTGCCGGTGGCCGGCAAGATCACGGTGGATACGCCGCAGCGCATGGCTTCCAGTGAAATCAGCTGGAACCGCGACGGTTTCTTCGCCAGCCTGCGTGCCAAGTACACCGGCAAGCGCTACTACACCTACACCAACGACCAGTCGGTGCCGGGCGTGACCACCTTCGACGCCGGTGCGGGCTACGACTTCGGCCCGGGCCTGGGCCTGCGCAACGTGCGGGTGTCGTTGAATGCGACCAACCTGACCAACAAGCGCTACGCCGGCCAGCTGAGTTCGTTCGCACCGACCGATCCGAAGGGCACGCGCTATGCGATCCATGCCAGTGCACCGCGGCAGCTGTTCATGACGGTGGCGGCGGAGTTCTAAATCGAAAGCGGGCGCTGCGGCGCGTTGATTGTTCCTGCATGGCGTGGGTAGGCAGGCCCATGCAGGACACGCCGTAAACCCATCCATGGGGGCTCGATCGGCGCATCCATGCGCCTCACGGTCCTGCATGGGCCTGCCTACCCCCGCTGGAGAGTTCCCCGCGCCGGCGCGGAGGCAATGGAAAGCAAGAGCAAAAGCAAAGAGCCGGGCATTGCCCGGCTCTTTGCTTTTCAAGCGCAATCCCTCTGGTGGACCTGCTACCGCGCCCGCAGAAAACTGTCTGGAGGAGGCGGGGCACCCTGGCCAGGACCGTTGGCGCCATGGAGGGCGCCATCGAGCACCATGGAGGGGCTTTTGCGTGTCCTGGCCAGGGTGCCCCGCCTCCTCCCCACCGATAGCAGGCAGGCGCTGGAGGATCCGCCAACGCCTTTCATTCCGGCGCCAGCTGGTCCATCCGTATCCGGTTGGCGAACAGCGAGAACGCCAGCATGCCCGCCAGCCCGTTCGCCCGGCTCACCCAGTGCGGCAGCCAGCGCGGCGGCTTCAGTACCCCCGCCTCGAACAACGGCGCGAAGGCCAGCGCATCGGTCAGGCTCATCTTGCCGGCGAACAACCAGCGGCAGACCTGCAGGCGGTCCTCGGCCAGCATGTGGCGGAAGAAGGTATGCACCGAAACCAGCCCGCGCAGGTATACCGTGTCCTTGGTGAACGCCAGTCCGCCACCGGGAGGCACGCCACGGAAAACCCGCTGTGCCGAGGCGAAGCTCTCCTCCGGGTTCTGCCCGGCGTCGCAGAAGTAGCGGAAGACGTCGAGGAAGTCCGCGCCTTCGCGCGCCATCGCGATCGCCTCGGTGCGCAGGCTGATGCGCTTCAGGCGCTCGATGTCGATGCTGCCGGTGATCTGCTCGGCGAACGTCGCAAGCCCTTCCTGGGTCGCCGTCACCCGCGGCGATGACAGTGCCAGGCTCGGCAACACCGGTTGTTCGCGGCCGTTCAATGCGGTGAGCGAATGCACCAGCGCTTCGTGGTGGAACAGCTGCGCGCGATCGTAGGCACTGAAGCGTGCGCTGGTGCGCAGGCGGATGCGGGTCGGGCCGGCAGCAGCCTTGGACACCAGTTCGGGGTCCAGCTGCACCTGGATGATGCGCGATTCGAAGAACGCGTCCAGATCATTCTGCAGCTGCAGCTGCAGGGCGATGGCCGAGACCGGCACCTGCTCTTCCGGGGCCAGCAGCTCGTGGTCCAGCTCGGCGGCGATCTGGATGAAGTGGCGCGCCGCGTCCCGCGTGCTCGGGCCGTTACCCGGCAGCGGCTGCTCGGGCGCGCCGAACAGCTGCACCGAACAGGTGTCGACGGCGGCAGTGCCCAGCCCTTCCAGCAGCTGCGCGGCCAGGTCCCAGCTCTGCGCAGACTGCTGCACGTAGTGGCCCAGCGGATGACTGTCGTCGCAGTCGGCGGCGATCGCCGCCAGTGCACGCCGCTCCTCGCTGAAATCGAGTCGCGGGTAGTCCACTTTCGGCAGTGCCGGCTGCCCGCGTGCCACGCTGTCCAGGAACGGGGCCTGCACGGTCGCCGGCCAACTGGTCAGGCCCAGCAGGCGGATGCCTCCCACGGCCTCGACCAGGCGCGCATCGAGCGCCGCATGGTGGGCCACTTCACGGTCCAGCGTCGCGGTCGGTTCCATGCGCGGACTATACGCCCTGCCGTGCCCGGCGCAGTGCGCCACCGCCCGAGCATCGGCTCGGGCGCTACAGGAAATGATTCCACCGCGGACCAGGTGTAGAGCCGAGCCCATGCTCGGCTGCCGTGTTACCGCCTACGCGGCTTTCCGGCCGGGCGGAACTGCTGGCCCTTGCCCTTCCTGCCACCGCGCTCCTGCGCGGTCTCGGCCTGGCGAACCGCCAGCTTGGCGGCAGCGGCGGCCACTTCTTCCTTCAGCTTGAAGTAGTTCTGCAGGCGGCTCTCTTCGATCTCGCCGGCATCGATCGCCGCGCGCACCGCGCAGCCCGGTTCCTGGTGGTGCGAGCAGTCGCGGAAGCGGCACTGCTCGGCCAGCGCTTCGATATCGGCGAAGCCACCTTCGGACAATGTCTCTTCACCGGTCGGCTTCAGCTCGCGCATGCCCGGCGTATCGATCAGGCAGGCGCCGGTCGGCAGCGGCATCAGCGCACGGTGCGTGGTGGTGTGGCGACCGCGTGAATCGTTGGCACGCACCGCATTGGTCTTCATCCGTTGCTCGCCCAGCAGCGTGTTGGTCAGCGTGGACTTGCCGGCACCGGAGGAACCGACCAGCACCACCGTGCGGCCGGGGCCCAGCCACGGCTGCAGCACCGCCACGCTGTTGGCATCCAGGCCGTTGATCGCATGCAGGGCAATGCCCTGCATCTCCAGCTCTTCCAGCACCGCCAGCGCATCCTCGCTGTACTCGGTCTGGTCGGCCTTGGTCAGCACCACCACCGGTTCGGCACCACCACCGCCGACCAGCAGCAGGTAGCGTTCGATGCGGCGCGGATTGAAGTCGGCATCCAGGCCGCAGACGATGAACACCGTGTCGATGTTCGCCGCGATCACCTGCTGGTGGTAATGCTCCCCGGCCGCACCGCGCTTGATCGCGGTGCGCCGCGGCAGCAACGCGGCGATGCGGACGCCGTCCAGCAGCACCCAGTCGCCCACCGCCGGCCGCTCGTGGCTGGGGAAGCGCGGGCGCTGCCATTCCGGCAGCGACTCGGCCTTGATCGACGCGTCGGGGCCGTCGGCCACCACGTAATGCGTGCGATGTTGTTCGATCACCCGCGCCGGGCGGGCCTGCGGGTGAGCCGCCATCACAGCCTGCCAGTCGGCCTGCTGCGGCGGTCCAGGCCAGGGCCAGCCAATGGTCTGCAGGGCGGTGAAATCGGGGATCTGGGTCATCGCCGCCATTCTACCTGTGCCAGCGCCCTGCCCGCCCGGCGGCGACGGCGCCGCGCCTTGCCATGCACTGCAGCAATTCCGGTAGGATGGAAGCCCCATGCCCATTGACGGCCCAGTTCCCATGTCCACCCCCTCGCCCAAGCCCCTGGCCATCCGCGAGCGCCTTTCCGAAGTGCGCTACGAAATCCGCGGAGAACTGGCGCGGCGAGCCCGGGAGCTGGAGGCGCAGGGCCGCAAGCTGATCAAGCTCAACATCGGCAACCCGGGCAACTTCGGGTTCCGCGCGCCCGAGCACCTGCAGCGCGCGATCGCCGACGACATGGGCCGCACCGACCCGTACACCCACCAGCAGGGCCTGCCGGTGGCACGCGAGGCCATCGCCGGTTACTACGCCCGCCGTGGCGCACCGGATGCACATCCGGACCGCGTATTCGTCGGCAACGGCGTCAGCGAACTGATCGACCTGTCGCTGCGCGCCTTGCTCAACCCGGGCGATGAAGTGCTGGTGCCGTCGCCCGACTACCCGCTGTGGTCGGCCTCGACCATCCTCAACGACGGCCGCCCGGTGTACTACCGCTGCGCCGCCGAGAACGGCTTCCAGCCGGACCCGAGCGAGATCGAGACGCTGGTGTCGTCACGCACCCGCGCCCTCGTACTGATCAACCCGAACAACCCCAGCGGTGCCAGCTACCCGCGCGAACTGCTGGAGCGCGTGGTCGAGATTGCACGACGCCACAACCTGCTGTTGCTGGTCGACGAGATCTACGACCAGATCCTGTACGACGATGCGGTGTTCCAGCCGGTCGCGCCGCTGGCCGGCGATCATCCGTGCCTGACCTTCAGCGGCCTGAGCAAGGTGCACCGTGCCTGCGGCTGGCGCGTGGGTTGGGCCCATCTCAGTGGTGACGACGCGCGCCTGGGCGACTTCCGCGCCGCGCTGGACCTGCTGGGCGCGCTGCGCCTGTGCGCCAACGTGCCTGGCCAGTACGCCATCGAGGCCGCAGTGAACGGCCCGGACACTATCTCCGGACTGTGCACCCCGGGTGGCCGCCTGTATGAAACCCGGCGCGCGGTGATCGAGGCCTGCGAGGCCAGTGAACACCTGTCGCTGGTCGCGCCGGCCGGCGCGCTGTACGCGTTCCCGGCGGTGGTCGGTGCCGCCGCCAAGGGTTTCGACGACCACGACTTCGCGCTGGACCTGATGAACAACGAGGGCGTGCTGGTGGTACCGGGCTCCAGCTTCAACGTGCCGTACCGCCATCATTTCCGCGTGACCCTGCTGCCGGAGGCCTCGGTGATGCGCGATGTGTTCGCCCGCATCGACCGCGTGCTGGCGCGCCGTGCCGAGGACGCCACCAAGGTCGTGCCGCTGAAGCCACGCCGTTCGGTGGCCTGAGCTGTGGCGCTGTCCTACCTGGCGCTGGGCGACTCGTACACCATTGGTGAAGCCGTTGCCCTTGAAGGCCGCTGGCCGCACCAGTTGGCCGCCGCGCTGCGCGCGCAGGGCATCGACCTGGCCGATCCGCAGACCATTGCCACCACCGGCTGGACCACCGACGAACTGGACGCCGGCATCGACAAGGCTGCACCGCGGGGCCCGTTCGATTTCGTCACCCTGCTGATCGGCGTCAACAACCAGTACCGTGGCCGCCCGCTGGACGAGTACCGCGTCCAGTTCCAGGCCCTGCTGCAGCGGGCGGTCGGCCTTGCCGGTGGCCAACCAGGGCGTGTGCTGGTGCTGTCCTTCCCCGATTGGGGCGCAACCCCGTTCGGTATCGGCAGCGGCCGTGACCTGGCCGCGATCGAGATCGAGACCGACGAGTTCAACGCGGCCGCCGAGGTCATCAGCACCCAGCAGGGCGTGGCCTTCGTCGACATCACCGACATCAGCCGTGATCAGGGTGACAACCCGGCGATGATCGCCGAAGACGGCCTGCATCCGTCGGCGCGGATGTACGCATTGTGGAGCGCCCGCGCACTGCCGGTCGCCGCGCACCTGCTTGGCGGAACGGACTGAGGCGATGGACGGCACGCCACGGAACGGCTCGCCCCTGCCCTGCACTCCCTTGGCCGCACCGCAGGCCCGTGCGATCGCCGAGGCATTCCGCCCCGCACACGCCTGGGCCAGCCGCCGCGACTACTACTACACCCGCAGCAAGCTGGGCAGCGACCCGCTGTATGACGGCGTGCTGCAGCACCTGCCTGGCGACGGGCAACCCGTGCTGGACCTGGGCTGCGGGCTGGGCCTGTTCGCCCACGTGCTGCGCCAGCGCGGTGGCTCCCAGCCCTACCTGGGCGTGGACGTGGATGCCGGCAAGATTGCCCGTGCGCAGCGTGCCGCCGCCGGCCTGCCCGCTGTGCGTTTCGACTGCCTGGACGTGCAGGCGCCGCTGCCTGCGCAGGCCGGGCATGTGCTGCTGCTGGATGTGCTGCAGTACCTGGATGCCGGCCCACAGCAGGCGCTGCTGCGCGCGGCCAGTGCACGGGTAGCCCGCGGTGGCCGCCTGCTGCTGCGCACGCCGCTGGCTACCGGCGATGGCCGCGACCGCACTACCCGGGTGGCGGACCGGCTGGCCTGGCTGATCGGCTGGATGGGCACCCGCCCCCGTCATTACCCGGATCCGCAGGCGCTGCAGGCAACGCTGGTCGAAGCCGGATTACAGGTGACGCCACCCCGGCCGCTGCACGGGCGTACCCCCTTCAACAGCTGGCTGCTGGTGGCCGAACGCCCTGCGCTGTAATGCTGGGCCCTTCCGGTGCTGCGCACCGCCGCCCGAGCGTCGGCTCGGGCGCTACGGAAAGGTCTCCCCTCGTAGAGCCGAGCCCACGCTCGGCCGCTCCCCGCGGCCCGGACCAGGCGCTACGTGACCGGCAGCCGCGCATTCAGCCCTCGCTCGTCCAGCGCCTGCAGCACGCGCTCGATGATCGCCAGGTTGTGGCCATGGGCAGCACCTTCGTGCAACAGCACGATGGCCCCCGGGCGCAGGTCGGGCAGCAGCCGCGCCAGCACGCCGTCCGGGGTGCAGCCGACACCGTCGAAGCCACGGGCACTCCAGCCAACCCGGACCAACCCCAGCCGCTTCAACACCGGCGCCACGAACGGATTGG
Organism: Stenotrophomonas maltophilia; assembly: GCF_001676385.1. GTDB lineage: Bacteria > Pseudomonadota > Gammaproteobacteria > Xanthomonadales > Xanthomonadaceae > Stenotrophomonas > Stenotrophomonas maltophilia_J. The sequence goes on from NZ_LYVJ01000005.1 coordinate 44,351, forward strand.
TCATGCCCACCACCGAGCGGTACCAGCGCACCGGGCGGCCACTCATGGCCTGCAGCGCCTGCTGGCAGCCCTCGATCTCGGCGCGCATGGCTGCCGGGCCCAGCCGCCAGAAGCGCGCCTGTGGATGGCTGTGGCTGTGGTTGCCCAGGTCGTGGCCGCGGCGCAGGATCTCCTGGACCAGCTCCGGCTGCGCCAGCGCCCGCTCGCCGACCAGGAAGAACGTGGCACGTGCCTGGTGGCGATCCAGCAGATCGAGCACGGCCCGGGTCTCCGGGCCGGGACCGTCATCGATGGTCAACCAGACGCTGTTGCCGGCCTCCGGTACCCGGCTCAGCACCGGTGCGTAGAAGTGGCTGTTGGGCAGGAACACCGGCACCAGGAAGAGCGCGTGGCTGGCCACCATCAGCGGCAACCCCCAATGCCAACCGGCCAGTACCCAGACCAGGATCACGCCGAGCTGCGACGCCACCAGCCAGGGCAGCCAGCGCCAGGGCCGGGTCGGGATGCGATGCAATGTTCCTGCGTTGCTCATCCCCCATGATGCCATGAGGGGTAGAATCGATGGTTCGAATTCCCGGAACCCCGACGTCCATGTCCCTCGATCCCGCCCTGCGTTCGCGCATCGAATCCATCCTCAACGCCAACCGCGTCGTGCTGTTCATGAAGGGCCAGCCGTCGATGCCGCAGTGCGGTTTCTCGGCCAAGGCCGTAGGCGCGCTGCAGGACCTTGGCGTCGAGTTCGCCCATGTCAACGTGCTGGCCGACCAGGAAATCCGTGAAGGCATCAAGGCCTATGGCGACTGGCCCACCATCCCGCAGCTGTACATCGACGGCGAACTGGTCGGCGGCAGCGACATCGTGCTGCAGATGGCCGCCAGCGGCGAACTGAGCAACGTGCTCGGCCTGCCGGCGCCGGACCGTACGCCGCCGAGCATCACCGTGACCCCGGCCGCCGTGGAAATGCTCAAGGGTGCATTGGCCGATGCTCCGGGCGCCGCCCTGCAGCTGACCATCGATGCCCGCTTCCAGCCGAACTTCCAGCTGGCCCCGCACGACGAAGGCGCCATCGCCGCCGAGTCCAACGGCCTGCGCGTGCAGTTCGACCTGGCCAGCGCCCGTCGCGCCAACGGCATCACCATCGACTGGGTGGACGACATCCGCGGCAAGGGCCTGGCCATCGACAACCCGAACGCGCCCAAGCCGGTGCAGGAAATCAGCGTGCGCGATGCCGACGACCTGGTGCGCGCCGGCAACATCACCCTGGTGGACGTGCGCCCGGCCGACGAGCGCGAGATCGCTGCAGTGGGCGTGCCGTTCAAGACCTTCGACGGCAACGGTCGCGCCGCGCTGGAGGCGCTGCCCAAGGACACCGCGCTGGCCTTCATGTGCCACCACGGTGGCCGCAGCGCGCAGGCTGCCGAACAGTTCCGTGCGCTGGGCTTCACCAAGGTGTTCAACGTCACCGGCGGCATCAATGCCTGGTCGGAAGACGTCGACAACGGCGTGCCGAAGTACTGATCGGCACCGAAAAAGGGGACGGAGGGGATTAAGTCGTTTATGCCACAAACGACTTAATCCCCTCCGTCCCCTTTTTCTTAGCCGGCGAATCCGCCTTCGGCCAGGTAATCCAGTTCTTCCGGCGTCGGGATGCGGCCCAGCACGGCGTTACGGTGCGGGAAACGGCCAAAGCGGCGGATGATGTCGCGGTGCAGTTCGGCGTACTGCAGGTATTCCTTATCCCCCAGCACGTCGAACATGGCCACCGAGCGGTCCTGGTCCAGCGGGTCCTCGGAATGCTCGAACGGCAGGTAGATGAACGCGCGCAGCTTCGGCACCAGCTGCAGGTCCAGGCCTTCCTCGATGGCGCGCATGGCGTAATGCCGGGCCAGGCCATCGGTAGCGTAGGAATGGGCGGTGCCACGGAAGCAGTTGCGCGGGAACTGGTCCAGCAGCAGCATCAGCGCCAGTGCACCCTCTGCACTGCCCAGCCAATGCTCGCGCGCGCGCGACGCCGCAGTGTAGTGCTCATCCAGGAACAACCGGCGGAACTGCGCGTCGAACGCATCGTCGCGGGCGAACCACTTCGCAGGGCCCGCCTCCTTCCAGAATTCCACCACCTGCGCGGCAACGTCCATCACCTACTCCCCAGGGCCGGCGCGCCGCGCCAGGCCATCATCATCATTCGTCAAAGCGCAGGTGGCGGACCGACTTGCCGTTGCGCCGGATAAGCTTAAGCGCCTCGATACCGATCTGGATATGGTTTTCCACGAAGCGGGAGCTGACCTTGGCATCGGAGGCCTCGGTCTTGACCCCGTCGGGGATCATCGGCTGGTCCGACACCAGCAGCAGCGCACCGCTGGGGATATGGTTGGCGAAGCCAGCGGCGAACACGGTGGCGGTCTCCATGTCGATGGCCATGCAGCGCATCGCCCGCAGCCGTTCCTTGAAGGCCTCGTCGTGCTCCCAGACACGGCGGTTGGTCGTGTAGACCGTACCGGTCCAGTAATCATGGCCGAGGTCGCGGATCATGGTCGAGACCGCTCGCTGCAGCGCGAACGCCGGCAGGGCCGGCACTTCCGGCGGCAGGTAGTCGCCCGAGGTGCCTTCACCCCGGATCGCGGCAATCGGCAGCACCAGGTCGCCCAGCTGGTTCTTGCGCTTGAGACCACCGCATTTGCCGAGGAACAGCACCGCCTTGGGCATCACCGCCGACAGCAGGTCCATGATGATCGCGGCATTCGGGCTGCCCATGCCGAAGTTGATCAGGGTGATGCCGTCGATGGTGGCGCTGGCCATGGGCCGGTCCAGCCCGACGACGGGGGCACCGGTCAATGCGGAAAACGTATGCAGGTAGCCCAGGAAGTTGGTCAGCAGGATGTGTTGGCCGAACTGGTCCAAGGGTACGCCGGTATAACGCGGCAGCCAGTTGTCGACGATGTCCTGCTTGGTCTTCATGGGAATCCGGTACGCCGTGGGGTGGCCATTGTAGGCGCGTGCCGCCCGGCCCACACCTGGGTGCACAACGCAGAAGGGGCGGCCCTGCGGCCGCCCCTCTTGGTTTCCCTGCGGGAACCGGTGGCTTAGAAGCGCACCGACCAGCGCAGGTTGGCACCGTGGTCGCGGCTTTCGTCGCCGAACTGGCCGCTGTAGCCCAGTTCCAGCTGCTGCTTGGCGGTCAGCCAGGCCGACAGGCCCAGTTCGGCCACCACCGCGCTGTCGGCGATGGGTGCACCGTTGACCACGAAGCGGTCACCGCCGCTGGCAAAGCCCAGGCGGGCCGCCGGGTTGCGGTCGCCGCTGGCGTGGCGGTACGCCACCGCACCGCGCACGTGCAACCAGCTGTCCTGCTGGAACGAGGCCTTCAGGCCCTTGTCGAAACGCACGCCGGCCGTGGCCAGGGTGGTGCGCACGTCATCCACCGAACCCTGCAGGGCCGCAGCACCGCCACGCTCGTTCACGCGCTTGGTGTCCACTTCCACGCGGGCCACCTGCAGGTACGGCTCCAGGCCGGCCTCGCGACCGCCGAAGCGGTAGGCCGCTTCGATGAAGGCCTGGCGGGTACGCGCGTCGTAACGGGCGCTCAGGGTGTCGCTGTAACCGGCGAACGCCAGCTCACGGGTGCTGTCCACCTCATGTTCGCTCCATGCCAGGCCGCCACGCAGGCCGAAACCGCCCCAGTTGTGGCTGGCGTAGGCGCCGAAGTGGGTGTTGTCCACCTTCGACTTGGCACGGCGGCCTTCGCCCTGCTTCACGTCGGTGCGGCCGGTACCGGCCAGCACGCCCACCTGCCAGCCGCCGAACTCGCGGTCGGCACCGACCAGCAGGCCGTTGCTGTTGGCCTCAGTGCGGGCGGTGTTGGTGTTGCCGTCCAGGGTGGTGCTGCCGGCCAGGGCCTGCACCCACACGCCGGTAGCGTCGCCGCCTTCGGCACCCGGCGCAGCGGCACCGGCGCGGCGGGCCAGCGCGGCATCACGCACGTAGCGGCTGCCTTCCAGCAGGGCCACGCTGGTGGCGGCGTGCAGTTCGCCGCTCAGGCTGTCCAGTGCGCTGCCCACCTGTTCCGGGAACAGCATGGTCAGCGGACGCGGCAGGCCCTGGTTGACCGCCAGGCCGTCGGCCACGGTGGCCACGGCCAGCTGGTTGGCGGTGGTGGCCGAGGTAGCCAGCGCGTTGCCGCGGGTCACCTCGATGCGCGCACCAGCGGCGGTGTAGGCCAGGCTGAACTGCATGAAGGGCGAGAAGGCGCTGAAATCGGTGGCAGCGAACTGACCGTTCACGCCGCCGTCGGCCTGGATGAAGTTGAACTGCTCGCCCAGGTAGTAGATGCCCGGTTCCGGCAGCGCCACCAGGGTGCCGCCGAGGGTGGCGGTACCGGTCACGTGCAGCTGGTCGCTGCGGCTGCCCGGGGCCACTTCGGCCTGGTACACGCCGGTGGCGGTCTGCACGTAATCACCGTTGATGGTGAGCGTACCGATGGAGTTGCCCGGGGCGATGATGCCGGCCACGGTGGTGTCTCCCAGCTGGCCCACGCCCTTCAGCATGCCCTTTTCACCCACGAAGGTGCTGCCACCGGTCTGCACGCCGTTGAACGACACCACGCCGCCGGTGACGGTCAGGTCCGAGCCGTCCAGCACACCGGTGGTGGTGATGCGGCTGCTGCCGCCCAGACTGTTCAGCGCGGTGTTCTGCAGGGTGCCGTTCAGCAGGAAGGTACCACCGGTCACGTCCACGGCGCTGGTCAGCGTGTTCACGCCGTCCAGTTCCAGCACGCCTTCGCGCACCACCGCGCCGTTGAAGCTGTTGTCGCCGCTCAGGCGCAGCCAGCCGATGCCGCTCTTGGTCAGCTTGCCCGGGCCGCCGATGTCATTGGTCCAGTCGTCCCATGCATCGCCTTCCCACACCTTCAGGCCGCCGGCCTTCTGGTTCATCACCACGTCGGTGTCCACGCGCAGCGAGCCGTAGCCTTCGACGGCCGCGGCCAGGTTCATCAGGCCCCAGCCGTAGACATCGTCCACGCCTTCGGCGCCCAGGTCGGTGGCGGTGGTCAGCAGCACATCGCGCACCTGCGCGCTGTCCAGGTAGGGGAAGCGCTCGAACAGCAGGCCCAGCGCGCCGGTGACGTGCGGGGCGGCCATGGACGTGCCGCTCAGTTCCTCGTAATCGGACGACGGGGTCTGGCTGATGATGTCCACCACCAGGTTGCCGTTGTCATCATAGAAATCACCTTCGATCACCGAATCGGGACCGTACACGGTCGAGTTGATGTTCGAGCCGGGCGCGGCGAGGCACCAGTTCGCCGCCAGGCCACAGCGCATCGAGCGGTTGCTCAGCTCCAGGTCTTGATTGACGTTGACCACGGCCAGCCAGTACGGCTCGATGTCGGCGATGGCGCGCGGCAGCGAGGCATACATGCCGGCAATCGGCGCTTCTTCCGGCGAAGTGTTGGGCGAATCGGTGTTGCCAGCGGCCCAGACCTGGATCAGGCCGCTGCTGCGCGAACCTTCGGCCATCGCAGCCAGGCTGGCGGCGAACACCGGGTGCGACTGGTACATGTCCAGGTCTTCAGCGGTGGTCGGCTCGTTGGTCAGGCCCCAGCTGTGGTTGATGGCGCGCACACCCTGTTCGTTCATCTGCGCGTACAGCTGCGGGTAGATCGAATCGTCGGCCTGGATGGCGGCGATGGTCTGCTCGTCCAGATACAGGGCCCCGCCGATGTTCACCACCGACAGATAGGTGGCGCTGTTGGAGAACAGGCGGGCCACGCTCAGGTCGGCACCGAAGGCAACACCGTGGGTGCCGTTGCCATCACGGTTGGCGGCGATGGTGCCCGACACGTGGGTACCGTGCACGTTGTAGCTAAGGCCTTCGTAGAAGCCATTGCGCTCCAGCAGATCGGCATAGTCCGGGTCGAGCAGCTGGTAGGACACGGCCACCTGGTCACCGTCGCTGGCGAAGCAGGCGTCCGGGCCACTCAGCACTTCGCGCGCGCACAGGCTGCCATCGGCCAGCACGTCGGCCAGATGGATGCTGCGGTGGTTCTTGCCGGCGAACTCGTCGTGGTCCAGGCCGGTGCCGCTGTCGAACACGCCCAGGCGGATGCCGGTGCCAGTCAGGCCGCGTGCGTAGGCCACATCGGCGTTGATCGCCTGCAGGCCCCAGTCACTGTTGAACTCGTTGGTGCGCCAGCTGGCGGCATCACCCGGCTTGCCCATGATGGGTTCCGGATCGACTTCCACATCGGCGGCGGCGACGGTCAGCGACGGCGAAGCGGTGACGACCGGTGCGGCAAACGCGGCCTGCAGGCTGCGCTGGAACTGGTAACGCGACAGGGCGTCTACGTTGCTGTCCTGGGCCAGCGCCGGCACGGCGGCGGCCATCAGCAGCGAGCCAACAATGGCCGAGGCCAGGGGGGAGGGGAGGATGGAGCGGCGGGAAGCGGTGGAACGGTACGACGGGAAGACAGTCATCTGCAGTTACGTCCTTGATTCCATGGAATATTTCAGGTGCAGCTCCGTCATGGAGCAGTGGAAAAAACACCTCGCGGCGGATCAGCGCGCGCTAACCCACCGGGTAGTAGCGGCAGGCATCACAGAAAATTAATACTTGATTCACGATTTCTGTATAGGGAAATTCCCACCCCACGGCCCCTGCCCAAGGTCACTTGGCAAGTGGCATCGACGACAGATAGCGTCGCTGAATTCACTCGTGGGGTTGGGGATCCGCATGGCATCGATAGTGTTGCGCGCCGCTCTTGGGCTGGCGCTGGTTTCGTTGAGTGCGGCGCCGGCCGTGGGCGCGTCGCGCTTCGTGGCCGACCCCTACCCCAGCACCTACCAGGCCCATCCCGATGCGCCGGTGCTGATCCACAACGCCACCGTGCTGACCGGCACCGGCCAGCGCCTGGACAATGCCGACGTGCTGCTGCGCGATGGTCGAATCGTTGCCGTCGGGCCCCGGCTGCAGGCCGATGCGGGCGTCACCCGCATCGATGCGCAGGGCAAGTGGGTCACCCCCGGCCTGATCGACGTGCACTCGCATCTGGGCGTGTACCCCAGCCCGGGCGTCGGCGCACACAGCGACGGCAACGAGATGACCGCGCCGGTCACCGCCAACGTCTGGGCCGAGCATTCGGTATGGCCGCAGGACCCGGGCTTCGCCACCGCGCTGGCCGGCGGCGTGACCAGCATGCAGGTGCTGCCCGGCTCGGCCAACCTGGTCGGCGGCCGCGGCGTGACCCTGAAGAACGTTCCCGCCATCACCTACCAGGCGATGAAGTTCCCCGGCGCGCCGTGGGGTCTGAAGATGGCCTGCGGCGAGAACCCCAAGCGCGTCTACGGGGCAGGCAAGAACGTGGCTCCGGCGACGCGGATGGGCAATGTGGCCGGCTACCGCGCCGCCTTCATCGACGCCGCCGACTACATCGCCAAGAACGCGCCCAAGCCGGCCAAGCGCAGGGGCTGGTTCGGCAGCGACAAGGGCGACAGCGCCGGTGATGCCGGCGGCAAGCGCGACCTCAAGCTGGACACGCTGGCCGGTGCCATCGAAGGCGACATCCGCGTGCACATCCATTGCTACCGCGCCGACGAGATGGCCACCATGCTCGACCTGGCCAAGGAATTCGGCTTCAAGGTGGCCGCCTTCCACCACGGCGTGGAGGCCTACAAGCTGGCCGACCGGCTCGCCGCCGACGGCGTCTGCGCCGCGCTGTGGGCCGACTGGTGGGGCTTCAAGATGGAAGCCTTCGACGGCATTCCGGAAAACATCGCACTGGTCGACCGGCCGAAGAACAGCTGCGCGATCGTCCATTCGGATTCGCCCGAAGGCATCCAGCGCCTCAACCAGGAAGCGGCCAAGGTGATCGCCGCCGCACGCCGCGCGCGCATGCCGGAGATCACGCCAGAACACGCCATCACCTGGATGACCGCCAACGCCGCCAGGGCGCTGGGCATCGAGGCCCAGACCGGCACCCTGGAGGCCGGCAAGATGGCCGACGTGGTGGTGTGGAACGGCAATCCGTTCAGTTCATACGCACTGGCCGAGCAGGTCTTCGTCGATGGGCGGCGCCTGTATGACCGCAACGCGCCGGCGGCGGCACCCCGCTCGGATTTCCAGCTTGGCCAGGAGGTGCACTGATGGTGGTGTTCAGGCAATTGGCGCAGTCTGCCGCGAAGCGCAGCCGGGCTTGGCTTGGCTCTACGGCCATGTTGCTGGCCTGCATCTGCGCATCCGCACAGGCGCAGGACCTGCTGGTGCGCAACGCGACGGTGCATACCGCCAGCGCGCGCGGCAGCCTGCAGGGCACCGACGTGCTGGTGCAGGACGGCATCATCCGCGCAGTCGGCCCCGGCCTGTCCGCCCCGGCCGGAGCAACCGTGGTCGAGGCCGGGGGCCGGCCGCTGACCCCGGCGTTGTTCGGTGGCATCACCGAGATCGGCGTCGAGGAGGTCTCAGGCGAATCGAGTACGGTCGACAGCACGCTGAAGATCGGCGAACAGCCGTTGCGCCCGGAGTTCGATGTCACCCTGGCCTATAACCCGGCCTCGGTGCTGATCCCGGTAACACGACTGGAAGGCATCGGCTTCACTGCGCTGGGCGCGGCGACCGGTGGTGGCTTCGTGGCCGGGCAGGGGGGCGTGATGCGGCTGGACGGCAGCGCCGACCCGATCGGACCGCGCGCGTTGTTCCTGCGCATCGGCGCCGGCGCCTCCGAACTGACCGGTCACTCGCGTGCGGCACAATGGATGCTGCTGCAGCAGATGGTGGACGAGGCACGTGGCCAGGTGGGCGCGGACTCCCCCCATGCGCTGCTGACCCCGGCCGGGCGGCGCACGCTCAGCCGCTATCTGGCCGGCCAGGGCCGCCTCGTGGTAGAAGTGGACCGCGCCGCCGACATCCGCCAGCTGCTGCGCTGGTCCGCGCGCGAGAAGGCCAGGATCGCCATCGCCGGCGCCAGCGAGGCATGGCAGGTTGCCCCGGAACTGGCGGCTGCCCAGGTGCCGGTGTTCGTCGATGTACTGGCCAACCTGCCGGCCAGCTTCGACCAGATCGGCGCGACCCTGGAAAACGCGGCGCGCCTGCGTCGCGCGGGTGTACCGGTCTCCTTCATGCAACGCGGCGACGCCAGCCACAACGCACGCAAGATGCGCCAGCTGGCAGGCAATGCGGTGGCCAACGGACTGCCGTGGGCCGACGGCCTGGCTGGGTTGACCCGGGTGCCGGCACAGGCGTTCGGTGTGGCCAACCAGATCGGCAGCATCGAGCCGGGCAAGCGCGCCGACCTGGTGCTGTGGGAAGGCGATCCATTGGATGTGGAGCACTATGCCGAACAGGTCTGGCTGGGCGGCCGCGCATTGCCGATGCGCTCGCGCCAGACCGAACTGCGCGACCGCTACCTGCAGCGCAACGCGCAGCCCTGACTGCAAACGAGGAGCCGCCGATGGCCACGCTGCGCTGGTACTTCGACTTCATTTCGCCGTACGCCTACCTGCACTGGCAGAAGCTGAAGCAGCTGCCCCGGTTTTCCGGGATCCAGCCGCTGCCGATCGCCCTGGGTGCCGTGCTGCACCATCTGGGCAACCTTGGCCCGGCCGAGATTCCGGCCAAACGCCGCTTCATCTACCGCCAGTTGCTGTGGACTGCACAGGCCGAGGGGACGCCCCTGCGCTTCCCCCCGGCCCACCCGTTCAATCCGTTGCCGGCGCTGCGCCTGTGCCTGGCTGCAGGTGCCGGGGCGCAGGCGGTGGATGTGCTGTTCAACTGGATCTGGCACGAGGGCAATGCCGGGGACAGCCCCGAGGCCCTGCAGGGCGTGGGTGCACGGCTGGGCATTGACGATGTCGCCACGGCCATCGCCGCGCCCGCGGTCAAGGAACAGCTGCGACGCAATACCGAAGCGGCAATCGGCGCCGGGGTGTTCGGCGTACCCACCCTGGCCATCGATGACGAACTGTTCTGGGGCAATGACGCGCACCCGCTGATGGCTGCGGTGCTGGCCGACCCGGGACTGCTGCTGCAGCCCGAATGGCAGCGCCTGGCGCAGCTGCCGGTGGCCGTGCAGCGCAGTCGCTGAACAGGGCATGCGCGTTTCCCTCGCGCGCGGGGTCCGGTTCTGGGATAGTTTTCACATTTCCGAATTACAACCGCCCTGGAGGGGAGCTGCGGATGCGCATCGGAATCGTCGTCGACTCTGCCTGCGACCTGCCGCAGGACTTCATTGCCGAGCACAACATCGTGCTGCTGCCGATCACTGTGCGGATCGGCGAAGCCGTGCTGGCCGATCACCGCGATGAGCAGGCCACTCTGAGCTTCCTGCACGCGCACGTGGCCGAGCACGGCGCCGAAGCGGAAACCATCCCCTTCAGCGTCAACCAGATCCGCGATCTCTTCCTGCAGCAGCTGGTGATCGATTACGACCACGTGTTCTGCATGACCCTCACCAAGACCCGCAGCCCGATCCATGACAACGCGCTGCAGGCCAGCTTCGCCATCCTCAACGACTACAAGCCGGTGCGGCAGGCGGCGGGCTACAACTCGCCGTTCGCGCTGCGCGTGATCGATACCCAGAACCTGTTCGCGGCGCAGGCAGTGACCGCCGTGGAGGCGGTACGCCTGCGTGACAGCGGTGCCAGCGTGCAGCAGATCCGCGAGCGCCTGGAAGCACTGGCCGGCAACGTGCACGGTTACATGGTGACCCGTGATCTGTACTACATGCGTGCACGCGCACGGCACAAGGGCGACCGCAGCGTCGGCCTGCTCAGCGCCGCGCTGGGCAGCGCACTGGACATCAAGCCGGTGCTGCACGGTTACCGTGGCGGGACGAGGCCGGTGGCCAGGATCAAGGGCTTCGACAATGCCGTGCAGAAGCTGTTCTCGGTAGCCGGCCAGCGCGTGCGTGCCGGCCTGATGACCCCGACCCTGTGCGTCAGCTATGGAGGCGAACTGGATGAACTGCGTGCCCTGCCCGGCTACGCCCCGCTGAAGGAAGTCTGCGCCACCCATGGCGTCGCCGTATACGAATCGGTGATGAGCCTGACCGGCATGGTCAACGTCGGCAAGGGCGCGGTCACCCTGGGCTTTGCCGATGGCGCGCATCGGTTCGAGTGAGGCGCGTACACAAGCATTCCACCGCCGCTATGCCAGCCTTGCCGCATTTCAAGGAGAACACCATGCCTGCGCAGTACCACATCAGCCTGCCCGACCCGTCCAAGGCCCGCGGCAACGATCCTGACCTGTCCTTCCATTCGCAGGGCGCGGCCGGCTTCGCCGAAGAGCTGCAGGAGGCCCTGCGCAGCGGCACGCTGTTCGAGCGCTGGAAGGCCAAGCAGCCCGACCCCGATGCAGTGGAACCGCAGTGGGGCGTGACCGATCCGGACGCCACCGTGACCGGCGAGCAGAAGGACCTGCGCATCAACCTGGTGGCCACCACCCGCATCGACAGCGACGTGTTCAAGCAGCGCCTGCGCCTGCTGGCCGGCAGCCACTGGGAACTGCGCGATGTGCGTTGAGGCCACGCTCCGGTAGATGCCAACCTCGGTTGGCGCTCTGCAGCGCTCATGTGGCTGGCACATTGGCCGGATGGAAAAGGCGCATCCCCCGCCTCGGCATGCGCGGCGAGAAGAAGCCACGCGATGCCCGACGCCGGCTCCGCTGCCTTGAACCGGCCTAGCGGCCCTCCCGCCCGGCCTGTACGGCCGGCGCTGGGACTGGCATCGCCTGCCCGTACTTCGCGTCCAGCACATCACCGTGGATGAAGTCCACCATCATCTGCAAGTAGCCGGATGGCTGCCGGGTCGAAACGCGCTCGCCTGACGCGCTGTGCTCGAACTCGTACATGCCATGGTCAGCCTCCGCAAAGACCGCTGTGGTGACCGGGCGACGCTGTGCCTGCAGCAGAGCCAGCCGCCTCAGCGTTTCCTGCGGCGGGGCATCGCGATCCTGCCCACCGAAGATCCACAGTTGCGGCACCTGCAGATGGGTCAGTACCGGCATGGGGTCGTAGTGCGCCGGTACGCCCTCCAGCAGCTTCGGCCCCTGCACACGCAGGGTCGCTTCCGGCGTCGACAGCAGGTAGCCGGTGATGTTGCCGCGCAATGCCGGATACCACGGCGCTTCCTGGTAGCGTTGCTTGACCGTGGCCAGCACGTCGAAGCCCTCCGTGAAGTCACTCTCGACGATGGCCGCCACCGCATCGGCGATCTCCATGGCCTGCGCAGTGGCTTCAGGTCCCTGCCCGGCCCGCCGCATATCGAAGGCGATGGCTTCGCGATCCTCCTCCAGCGGCGACACCGCCAGGCCGAAACTGACGACGATGAAATCGACCGGCTCGATACGGGCGGCCAGCGGCGCCACCCAGCCGCCCTGGCTGCCGGCCTGGTATCCCACCCTGCCAGCGCGCGCACCGGCCAGCCGGCGTGCCTCGCGCGTGGCCAGGATCAGATCGTTGGCCAGGGTCAGGTAATTCTGCGTATACCGGCCGCCGGAACGGCCAGTGCCCCGTTTGTCATAGGCGAATACCGCGATGCCCGCGCTGGCGAACTCGCGCTGGAGCGAATAGCTGCGCAACGCCGAATGGCTTTCGGCACCGTGCACCAGCACCACCAACGGTACCACCGCCTCGCCAGGCGGAAGGGTCAGCCGCCCCTGCAGCATGGCGCCTGCCCCAGCGAAACGGGTCTCGACCTGGAGCAGCGGCACGCGCTGCCCGTCCAGCGCATCGAAGCGGATATGGCCCTTGTTGCAGTCGGGAAAGCTCAGCGTGTGCCCGTCCGCACGACCGGTCCAGCCGCGCGTACTTGACCATGACGCCTCATCCCGCCGCTGCAGCGCACCGGTGCGGCCATCCGGGGCACGCCAGCGCAGCGCGTCGCCCTCCCCTTCCGCGACATCCAGCAGGCTGCCATCCGCCAACCGGTAGCTGCCGACCTCGCAGCGATCAGCCACTGGCGCGGCGGCGGCCAATGCCGCCGGCAGCCCGCCGCCAAACCCGCTCGCTGTGACGATCAGCAGCAGGATGCCGCACCTGTACATGCCATGCCCTCTTTCGCTCGACGCCGGTGCAGCATGGAACTACGCCGCGCCCGCTGCAGCAGCCAAGCGATGAAACGCCGCTGGGGCTGACGAAGCCGGGGACCTCCGCGCCTAGATGCAGGCCGCGCTCTCATGCACGACCACCCGGTTGCGCCCGCCACGCTTGGCGGCATAAAGCGCGGCATCGGCCTCGGCCAGCAATTGGTCCGCATTGGCCCTCGCCGGTGGATGCAGGAAGCCCACGCCGACACTGATGCTCACGCGCCCCTCCGGCAGAACCAGCGCCGCCACCGCCTGGCGCAGGCGTTCGGCCAGGGCCAGCACGCCCTCCAGGGCAGTACCCGGCACGATGACCGCGAACTCCTCGCCGCCATAACGCGCCACGCTGTCGGCCGCCCGGCCGGCAGTAGCCTGCAGCAGCGCAGCGACCGCCCGCAGGCAGCGGTCACCGGCGGGGTGGCCGTGCGCATCATTGAAGGCCTTGAAGTGATCGATGTCGACCAGCAGCAACGCCAGTCCGGTGCCATTGCGCCGGGCCCGGTTCCATTCCGCCTGCAGCACGGCGTCGAACTGCCGGCGGTTGGCCACGCCGGTCAGGCCATCCTGCCTTGCGAGCTGGTCGAGCGCTGCCTGCCGTTCCATCAGATCGGTCTGCAGCAGGACACTGCGCAGGCCGAAGCCCAGTGTCGCCACCACGAAGCCTGCGACGGCCAGCGCGCGTGCATGGTCGACCACCAGGGTACCCACCACCAGCAGCAGCAACGGCAGGATCATCGGGCCTGCGGCCTGCACCGTACGTACCAGCCGGGGATGCGGTCCTGTGCCCGTCGCCGGTGCGCGGCCCACGGCCAGCACGGCCAGCAGCAGGAACGGCAGATCGATCAGCAGATCATTGAGGGCGCCGAACGACTGTTCGGACGTGTAGTGGTTGATGTAGTACGCCACCAGCAGATAGGCCAGTGCGTACGCCGCCAGCGCGCGGAAGAAGCTGCGCCGCTCGGGTGCCTCGCCGGCCAGCCAGCGCACCACCGCAAAACCGGCGATGCACAGGTTCTGGATGTCGAACATGCGTTGCATGTTGGACATGGCGTAGCGGTCGACTTCGACGTGTTCAGCGAACGAGCGGGTGTGCACGAAGAACAGCACACCCAGCAGTGCCGCCATCACTGCGTCGATCAGGCTGATGTTCAATTGCTCACGGCGTGCGCGGGCGAGGATGAACACCAGGGGCACGCCGTACAGCACGTACAGCAGCAGGCTGGCCTGCGGGGTGAAATCCGCGCGGCCGACACCCAGCGCGTCCACCATGTTCAGGCCCATGCCACCGGCCCACAGCAGCAATGCCATCGCGGTCGCACGCCAGCCCAACGCAGCGCGGTCGCGGCGGGCCCGGTACAGGCAGGCCACAGCCGCCAGCAGCGGCGCAGCGGTCAGGAACACGAACGAGCCCAGGCCGGCCGGACCGGGCCACAGGATTACGACCACTCCATGGCACAACACATACAGCAGCGCCAGCACTACCGGCATGCTTCCCCCAATCCGCAAGGCCGTACGGCCGCACCATAGCGCGGAGCGGTACCACGAGGGTGTGACCCACACCCGAAAAGCGGTGCACAACCGCAGAGCCAGGCCCAGGCTCGGCGGTCATCCGGGCGCAGGCTCAAGGGAGAGCCCAGCGTGGGCTCCGCTCTACAGGGAGTCAGTCCTTCAGCGCGCGGGCGTGGTGGGCGATGTGCTCGCCGATGAAGCTGGCGATGAAGTAGTAGCTGTGGTCGTAGCCGGGCTGCAGGCGCAGGGTCAGTGGATGGCCGGCGGCGATGCAGGCCTGCTGCAGGCGCTGCGGCTGCAGCTGGACCTGCAGGAACTCATCGGCTTCACCCTGGTCGACCAGCAGCGGCAGGCGCTCGCCTGCCGTGGTGATCAGTTCGCAGGCATCCCACTGCGCCCAGTCGGCGGGGTTGTCCCCCAGGTAGGCGGTGAACGCTTTCTGCCCCCATGGCACCTGGCTGGGTGCAGCGATCGGCGAGAACGCAGATACGCTGCGGTAGCGCCCGGGGTTGCGCAGCGCGATCACCAGCGCACCGTGGCCGCCCATCGAGTGGCCACTGAGGGCACGTGCAGCGGTCACGGGGAAGTTCGCTTCGATCAGCGCCGGCAGCTCCTGCGCCACATAGTCATGCATGCGGTAGTGCTTCGCCCAGGGCGCGCGGGTGGCATTGAGGTAGAACCCCGCCCCCTTGCCGAGGTCGTAGCCTTCGGCATCGGCCACGTCGTCACCGCGCGGGCTGGTATCGGGCGCGACGATGATCACACCGTGTTCGGCCGCATAGCGCTGCGCGCCCGCTTTGGTGATGAAATTCTGCTCGGTGCAGGTCAGCCCGCTCAGCCAGTACAGCACCGGCAGCTTCTGGGTTGCCGCCTGCGGCGGCAGGTACACGGCGAACTGCATGGCGCAGCCCAGCGTGGTCGAATGATGCCGGTAGACGTCCTGCCATCCGCCGGAACAGGCGCGGTGTTCGATGCATTCCATGGGGCTCTCCTGCGTGGCGCTTGCGCGCACACGCGCTTTTGGTAGATGCCGGCCCTGGCCGGCCTATCCACGCTTGGCGTGGATCCCTTTGTTGATCAGTTCATCCAGCTGCGACAGCAGGCGCAGCAACGGCTCGACACCGGGCTGGCCATCGAGGTTGCGATACGCCGCCACGGCCACAGTGCTGCGCGAAGGCCATTGGCCCTCGGCACGCGCTTCGTGCAGGCGCGGCAGGAATACCTGGGCCAGCCAGTGCTCGAACGGCATCTCGTCGATGCCGAACGGCGAATCCACCGCGCGCGGTGGCCCCACCTCGCCCTCGACCCAGCCCAGCGCGCGCAGCGCCTGCTCGATCGGGTCGACCAGGGCCGCGCGCGGATCCTCCGCGTGCGGCCTGCGCAGGGCATCGAGCCAGCCCACGCCGCGGCTCAGTAGTGGATCACCGAACGGATCGACTTGCCTTCATGCATCAGGTCGAAGGCTTCATTGATCCTGTCCAGGTCCATGGTGTGGGTAACGAACGGTGCCAGTTCGATGTCGCCCTTCATCGCGTCCTCGACCATGCCCGGCAGCTGGCTGCGGCCCTTCACGCCGCCGAAGGCGGTGCCCATCCACTTGCGGCCGGTCACCAGCTGGAACGGGCGGGTGGAGATCTCCTGCCCGGCACCGGCCACGCCGATCACCACGCTCTGGCCCCAGCCGCGGTGCGCGCATTCCAGCGCCGCGCGCATCACGTTGACGTTGCCGATGCACTCGAAGCTGTGGTCCACGCCCCAGGTGGTCATTTCCACAATGACCTGCTGGATCGGCTTGTCGAAGTCCTTCGGGTTGATGCAGTCAGTGGCGCCGAATTCGCGCGCCAGCTCGAACTTGGACGGGTTGGTGTCCACCGCGATGATGCGGCCGGCCCTGGCCTGGCGCGCGCCCTGGATGACCGCCAGGCCGATGCCACCGAGGCCGAACACCGCCACGCTGTCACCTTCCTGCACCTTGGCGGTGTTGTGCACCGCGCCGATGCCGGTGGTGACACCGCAGCCGAGCAGGCAGACGTGCTCCGGGTTCGCTTCCGGATTGATCTTCGCCAGCGAGACCTCGGCCACCACGGTGTACTCGCTGAAGGTCGAGCAGCCCATGTAGTGGTACAGCGGCTCGCCGTTGTAGCTGAATCGGCTGGTGCCGTCGGGCATCACGCCCTTGCCCTGGGTGGCGCGCACCGACACGCACAGGTTGGTCTTGCCGCTCTTGCAGAACAGGCATTCACCGCACTCGGCGGTGTACAGCGGAATCACGTGGTCACCCGGCTTGACGCTGGTCACGCCCTCGCCCACCTCCACCACGATGCCGGCACCTTCATGGCCCAGCACCACCGGGAACAGGCCTTCCGGATCATCGCCGGACAAGGTGAACGCATCGGTATGGCAGACGCCGGTATGGGTGATCCTGACCAGCACTTCGCCCTTCTTTGGCGGAGCAACGTCGATCTCGACGATCTGCAGCGGCTGGCCGGGACCAAAGGCGACGGCGGCACGGGACTTCATGGTGGCTTCTCCAGGATCAGGCGGGAATGGGGTACAGCGTGATCGGCGCAACGTCGCGCCATCGTCATTTCAGGTACGAGCGGAGCAACGCGCTCATGTCGCGCACGCGTTCGGCGCGCTGTTCGTCGGATGCCGCAGGCTGGCCGAACTCCTCGCGCAGATGGGCCTCCATCACCTCGGACATCAGGCCGTTGACCGCGCCACGGATGGCGGCGATCTGCTGCAGCACCGGCCCGCAGTCGGCGCCGGCTTCCAGCGCGCGGTCCAGCGCATCGCACTGGCCGCGGATGCGGCGCACGCGGGCCAGGACCTTCTTCTTCTCTTCGGGGGAGTGCGGCATGGCGAGGCCACCCAGGAACTATACTGGGGGATAGTATACACAGCGTGCCGTGGAGCTCAATCGACGTCGCTCGATCGAACGCCCTCAGCTGCCGACCCGGCGACGTTCGCCTCTCCGTTCACCGCCGATCCGGAACAGGTCGAGCGCAGCGGCGATAGCGCGCCGGCCAGGCTTGGGCACGGCACCTGTTGCGGCGAGGAAGGCGGGCTTGATGACCCGGTCGCAGGCCGACCGCGCGATGGGCCGGAGCACGGCTGATGGCCGCGCTCCGACCGACGTGGATCAGGCCTCTTCGCGTACGTAGGCGAACGACTCGTCCAACCGCTCGAAGCCGATCACTTCAGCGACGATGTCCTGGGCGTCGTCGTCGCTGATGTCTCCTTCCTCAATGTCCTCGACGCGGGCGAACAGCCGCTGCAACGCCGCGTACTGGTCGTCGCGCAGGAACGGCTGGTGGCTCTGCAGCCAGCGCTGCAGGTTCCCGGCCAGCTCGCCGTGCGAAAGCAGCGAGTAGGGTGGCTCATATTCGGCAACCGCTTCGACCATCTTGCGGAAGAGGAAATCCTGGTAGTTGGCGGCCAGCACATCGGCACGGTCGTCGTCATGCCACACCAGCACGACTGGCGGCTCGGCGAAACCGGGCGCGTTGCTCCAGAAACAGTAGCTGTCGCCCGCGCCGGTCCGCGCGAACGGCAGCAGCTGCAGGTCGGGGCGCAGGGGATTGTAGTGGTCTTCGGCAGTCAGCTCCTGCCACGCCTCGAGCAGCTCATCGAGTTCCAGGGGTTCATAGTCCTGGGCGTACAACAGCACTGGCGGATCTGCCTGCAGCGTCGGGAACACCACCTCGGACCATTCCGGATGGGGGGCGCCCCAGCTCAACCGTCCGGCCTCATGCAGCTGCTTGAACAACGGCGGGAAAGACTGGCCGGTGGCCTGTTCGATGGCAGATAGCGTGCTCATGGATGTCCTTGTCGACAGAGGTCGCACAGCTTGCCCGAATTCCCGCAGAAGATGAACCGGCAGCTGCTGGCGGCGGGACTAGACTGCGGGCCACCGGATGCCGCCAATCACAGCCATGGACTCCACTGCCTGCAGCTTCATCGCCAATATCGACGTCCCCGACCTGCCCGCCGCCGAAGCGTTCTACGTGGCCGCGTTTGGATTGCGCGTCGGCCGCCGGCTCGGTACCGGCGCGGTGGAGCTGCTGGGTGGACCGACGCCGCTGTACCTGCTGCAGAACGTCGCCGGCAGCGCCGCCACCGACGACGGCGACGTGCGCGACTACGAGCGCCACTGGACGCCGCTGCACCTGGACTGGGTAGTGGATGACATCAAGGCCGCGCTGGTTCGTGCGGTCGCGGCCGGGGCGACGGTCGAGCAGCCCGTGCGCGATCGCCGCTGGGGGCGCATCGCCGCGCTGGCCGATCCGTTCGGGCATGGTTTCTGCCTGATCCAGTTCAGTGGCGATGGCTACGATGCACTGGTGACATGAGCGATGGCGGTTGCCGGCCGTTGGTCGGCACTGCAGCCCCCAACCGCAACTACTCCCGCAACATATCCACGAACGCACGCAACGCGCCCGGCATCTGCCGCTGCCTGGGGTAGTAAAGCGCGAAGCCGGCGAATGGCTCGCTCCAGTCTTCCAGCACCGCCACCATCTGCCCCGATTCGATGTACGGCCTTGCGGTGTCTTCCAGCACATAGGCCAGGCCGATGCCATCGAGCACCGCCCGCACGACCGTGCCCTGCTCGCCCAGGGTCAGCCGCCCGGGCACGTCGATTTCCAGCGCCTGTCCATCGCGTTCGAACTGCCACTTGTACAGGTGCCCGCTGGCGAAGCGGAAGCGGATGCACTCGTGCATGGCCAGGTCGCGCGGATGCTGCGGTGCCGGCCGCCGCCGCAGGTAGTCCGGCGAGCCGACGATCAGCCCGCGCAGCGGCGGCCCCATCGGCACCGCCACCATGTCCTCCGGCACGAACTCGTGCAGGCGTACGCCGGCGTCGTAGCCCTCGGCGACGATATCGACCAGGCCATCGTTCTCGGTCAGCTCAACGCGCACGTCGGGGTGGGCGCGCAGGAAGTGCGCCAGGCGGGGTCCCAGTTGGGTCGGTACCGCCGCACGGGTGGCATTGATGCGCAGCAGGCCGGCCGGAGCGGCGCGGAACTGGTTCATCTCTTCCAGCGCATCGTGCACCTGCCCCAACGCGGGCTGCAGGCGCTCCAGCAGGCGTTGCCCGGCTTCGGTCAGGGCCACGCTGCGCGTCGTGCGATGGAACAGGCCCACACCCAACCGTTCCTCCAGCGCGCGGATCGCATAGCTCACCGCCGAGGTGGACAGCGCGAGCTCGGCACCGGCACGGCGAAAACTGCGATGGCGGGCGACCGCGGCGAACGCGGCCAGGTGCGAGAGGTTGTCAGTGGCCATGATTATGCAGTCCGACTTGATGAATCATGCCGATATCCACGCTTCTTGCTGCTGGGTACGGGGCGTATTGTAAAACGCCTTTCCATAAACCCCGCCAAGGATTACCCATGTCCCTTGCCCATGGCTATGCGGTCCGCAGCAACACCGCCCCGCTTGAGCCTTTCACCTTCGAACGCCGCGCCGTCGGCGCCAGCGACATCCGCATCGAGGTGCTGTACAGCGGCATCTGCCATTCCGATCTGCACCAGGCCCGCGACGACTGGGGTGGTGCCGCATACCCGATGGTGCCCGGCCACGAGATCATCGGCCGGGTGGTCGAAGTCGGGCCGGACGTCACCACCCTGAAGGTCGGCGATTTCGCCGGCGTCGGCTGCATGGTCGATTCCTGCCGCCACTGCGATGCCTGCGACCACGACCTGGAGCAGTACTGCGAAAAGGGCCCGACCTACACCTACAACAGCCACGACCGGAACACCGGCGAGCTGACCATGGGCGGCTACTCCGACCACATCGTGGTGGAACAGCGTTTCGTGGTGAAAGTATCCGCGAAGCTGGACCTGAAAGCGGCAGCGCCGCTGCTGTGCGCCGGCATCACCACCTACTCGCCGCTGCGCCACTGGAAGGTCGGCCCCGGCCAGAAGGTAGGCGTCATCGGCCTGGGCGGCCTGGGCCACATGGGCGTGAAGTTCGCCAAGGCGATGGGCGCCACCGTCGTGATGATCACCACCACTCCAGAAAAAGGTGCCGATGCCAAGCGCCTGGGCGCGGACGAGGTGCTGGTCTCGCGCGATGCCGCACAGATGAAGGCCCACGCCAACAGCTTCGACTTCCTGCTCAACACGGTGCCGGTCAGCCATGACACCAACCCGTACATGAGCCTGCTCAAGCGCGACGCCACCATGTGCCTGGTCGGCGTCATCACCGAACTGGACCCGCCGCTGAGGGGCGGTGCGGTGATCTTCGGGCGCAAGCACGTTACCGGTTCGGCGATCGGCGGCATGGCCGAAACCCAGGAAATGATGGACTTCTGCGCCGAGCACAACATCGTCAGCGACGTTGAGGTGATCGACATCAAGGACGTCAACCAGGCGTGGGAACGCATGGCGAGAAACGATGTGCGCTACCGCTTCGTGATCGACATGGCAACGCTGAAGAACGCGGCTTGATCCAAGGCAGATGTAAGAAAGAAAAACCCCGGCAATGCCGGGGTTTTTTCATGGCATGCCGACCAAGGTCGGCACCCACCCAACATCATCAATAAGCGAACTCGCGGAATACCGGGTCGACATCGCCATGCCAGCGGCCGTGGAACAGCGCCAGCTTGCGTTCGGCCGGGGTGAGGCCGGATTCGACGATCTCCTGCAGCACGTCCAGGAACTTGCTCTCGTCTTGGCCGTCGGCATTGCGTGCGGCGCGGCGCTTGAGGCCTTCCACCGAGATCTTCAGGGCTTCACGTGCCAGGTCACGTACCGTGCCATTGCGGAACGGCAGGTTCATCGCATGCTTCGGCACGCCATCGCGCAGCGCATGGCGCTCGGCCAGGGTGAAGTCACGCACCAGGTCCCAGGCAGCATCCAGCGCAGCGTCGTCATACAGCAGGCCGACCCAGAACGCCGGCAAGGCACACAGGCGGCTCCACGGACCGCCGTCGGCGCCGCGCATTTCCAGGTATTTCTTCAGGCGCACTTCCGGGAACGCGGTGGTCATGTGGTCCGACCAGTCGCGCAGGGTCGGAAGCGCGCCCGGCAGGACCGGCAGCCTGCCCTGCATGAAATCGCGGAAGCTCTGCCCGCTGGCGTCGTGGTAGATGCCATCGCGGTAGGAGAAGTACATCGGCACGTCGAGCAGGTAATCGACATAGCGTTCGTATCCGAAGCCATCTTCGAACACGAAGTCGAGCATGCCGGTGCGGTCGGCGTCGGTGTCGGTCCAGATGTGCGAACGGTAACTCAGGTAGCCGTTCGGCTTGCCTTCGGTGAACGGCGAATCGGCGAACAACGCGGTGGCGATCGGCTGCAGTGCCAGCGATACGCGGAACTTCTTCACCATGTCCGCTTCGGTGGCGTAGTCCAGGTTCACCTGCACCGTGCAGGTGCGGGTCATCATGTCCAGGCCCAGCGAGCCGACCTTGGGCATGTACGCGCGCATGATCCTGTAGCGGCCCTTCGGCATCCATGGCATTTCGTCGCGCTTCCACTTCGGCTGGAAGCCCATGCCGAGGAAGCCCAGCTGCAGTTCGCCGGCCACCTGTGCCACTTCGTTGAGGTGGGTGCCGGTCTCCACGCAGGTCTGGTGGATGGTTTCCAGCGCCGCGCCGGACAGTTCCAGCTGGCCGGCCGGTTCCAGCGTCACCGAGGCGCCATCGCGCAGCAGGGCGATGGTGTTGCCATTCTCCTGCACCGGTTCCCAGCCGAAGCGGACCAGGCCGTTGAGCAGCGCTTCGATGCCGCGCTCTCCCTCAAAGGTCGGCGGCCGCAGGTCATCCAGGCGGAACCCGAACTTCTCGTGCTCGGTGCCGATGCGCCACTGCGCGCGGGGCTTCTCGCCGGAGGCGATCACCTCCACCAGCTGCGAGCGGTCGGTAATGGGGGTATCGGCGACGTGGCTGGGGCTCGACAAGGGGAAGACTCGCTGGGCTGTGGCGGGGGATGTGGGGCTGGCGGCCTCCCATCGCAAGGGCGCACTATAGCGTGGCACTCCGTCGCGTCATGCAACGATGACAGGTTTCAGCATCCTATCGGCACCCACTTGACCCTCGTACACTCCGAGGCATGAGCCGCCATTCACGACATACCGAACTGCACCGCTCCGAACGCGTCGGCTGGCTGCGCGCTGCCGTACTGGGGGCAAATGACGGCATCGTCTCCGTGGCCGGCCTGGTGGTCGGCGTAGCCGCCAGCGGCGCGTCGGCCAGCACCATCCTGGCCACCGGCGTGGCCGGCACCGTAGCCGGCGCGATGTCAATGGCCGCTGGCGAGTACGTCTCGGTACAGACCCAGGCCGACACCGAAGACGCCGACCTGGCGATGGAAAAGCGCGAACTGCGGGACAATCCGCACAGTGAACTGGAAGAACTTGCCGCGATCTATCGCCACCGGGGCCTGGACCCGGCGCTGGCGCGCCAGGTCGCCGAGCAGCTGACCGCCCACGACGCGCTGGGCGCCCATGCCCGCGACGAGCTGGGCATCACCGACACGCTGCGCGCGCGCCCCCTGCAGGCGGCGCTGGCGTCGGCCGGTGCCTTCACCTGTGGCGCTGCGTTGCCGGTGCTGATCGCGCTGCTGGCGCCGGTGGACAGGGTTGCGTTGATGACCACTACCAGCACCCTGCTCGGCCTGTGCCTGACCGGCGCGATGGCGGCCCAGGCCGGCGGCGCGTCCCCACTGCGCGGTGCAGTCCGGGTCGTATTCTGGGGCGCCTTGGCCATGGCCGCTGCCGCCGGCGTTGGCCGCCTGCTTGGCATCCACGTCGCATGACCGGCATGTTGCCCCCGGCCACCGCCCTGCTGGCCGAACTGGCCAGCCTGGCCGGCTGCGAACGCGCCGAAGGCTACGCCTGCATCAGCGCCCGCCGTGAGCATGGCGCCAGCTCGGTGGAGGTTCCGCAACCACAGTTCGCGATCCTGCTGGAGGGCCGCAAGCAGGTGCGTACAGCGCACCAGGCACTGGCGTTCGTCCCCGGTGACATCCTGCTGCTGACCCAGCGCTGTCGCATCGACGTAGTCAACACCCCTGATCCACGCAGCGGCCGCTACCTCAGTGTCATCGTGCCGCTCTGCGCCGAAGTGCTTTCGGCGGCGCGCACGCTTTGGAACGAGGAGCTTCCCGCGCCTGGCCAGGCGATGGCGCGGCTACCGTTGACCGAACACGGCGCGGTACTGCGCCAGTGGCGGCAATCGCTGCAGGACGGCCGATACAGCGACGCACGCCTGGCCCTGGCCACGCTGGTACTGGCCCTGTGCCGGCAGGGCCATGGCAACCTGCTGCTGCCGCAGGCGCCCAGTCTGGGCGAGCAGATCCGCGACCGCATCGCCGCCGACCCGGCACGCGACTGGCAATCCCGCGATGTGGAAGAACTGTTCGCGCTGAGCGGCGCGACCCTGCGCCGCCGGCTTGCCGCCGAAGTCACCAGCCTGCGCCAGCTGCTCACCGAGGCGCGGCTGGCGCATGGCATGCAGCTGCTCTACACCACCGACCTGCCGCTGAAGACCGTCGCCGCACGCGCGGGCTACCGGTCTGCGGCCAGTTTCAGCAAGCGCTTCGCCGAGCAGTACGGCCTGGCTCCCACAGACATTTGAGGGGGTTCGGCAGGGCTTGCAGCCCTGCACCTGCAGAGGCAACGGCAACAGCGAAAGCAACAGCAACAGCGGGCTATCCGTGGGATGGCGGGGCGGTGTGGGTGGGCAGGACACGCCGTAAACCCATCCATGGCGCCAACGGTCCTGCCCACCCACACCGCCCCGCCTCTGACAGATCTTCGCGGCTGTTGGTAGGTGTCGACCTTGGTCGACACATCTGTCAGATATCGAAATCGATCTGGGGTCAGATCCGTTTTCCTCCGGAAAACGGATCTGACCCAAAGAGAATTTCCAACAGATCGCGGAAAACTGTCGAAGGCGGGGTGGGTCCGGTTGCGGGAGTGTCCGCGGCATGGATGCCGCGGCCAAGCCCCCAGGGATGGGTTTACGGCGTCTCCCCCAACCGGACCCACCCCGCCATCCCACGGATAGCCCGCTGTTGCTGTTGCTGTTGCTGTTGCTTCGGCCGTTGCCCTGGCTCGTAGCGGGTGCAGGGCGCAGCCCTGCAGACAACACCCCCCTGAGCATTCCGCGCAGTGGATTGAGCGCCACGCACACGCTGGCCACGGCACGCTGGCGGCAACGGAACTGCCCGTCATCTACCGAGAACCGCCATGACCTCCCATTACCTGCCGCTGCGCGGCGCCCTGTTGCTGGCCCTGTCCTCCCTGCCGCTGGCCGCGCTGGCCGAGGCCACTTCGCAGGCCCCCACCCAGCAGGTGCCGGGCGTCTACCACCAGCGCGTCGGTGCACTGCAGGTCACCGCCCTGTTCGACGGCGTGGTCGCGCTCGGCCGGCAGGAGGTGGTGGACGTGCCGCCAACGCTGGTCAGCCGGCTGCTGGAAGGCCGCTACGTGCCGGAGGACAAGAAGGGCCTGCAGACCGCGATCAATGCCTTCCTGATCCGCCAGGGCACCCACCTCACCCTGGTTGATACCGGCACCGCGCAGTGCTTCGGACCCGGCCTGGGCCAGGTGCTGGGCAACCTCCGCGCATCCGGCGTGGACCCGGCCGAGGTGGACGAGGTGCTGCTGACCCATGCCCATCCGGACCACCTGTGCGGGGTGCTCGACGCACAGGGCAAGCCGGCCTACCCGAATGCAACGGTGTGGCTGTCCAGGGCCGATGCCGACTATTGGCTCGATCCGGCCAGCGAGGCCACCGCGCCGAAGGGCGTGCGCTTCGCCTTCCCGCTGGCGCGCAATGCGGTTGCGCCGTACCAGGCCAGCGGCCGCCTGCGCACCTTCAGCCCCGGCGATGCCCTGCCCGGCGGCGCAGTAGCGATGGATACCCATGGCCATACCCCCGGCCATGTCTCCTACCGGTTTGACAGCCAGGGCCAGGCCCTGCTGGTGTGGGGCGATGTGCTGCACTTCCATGCAGTGCAGTTCGCGCATCCTGAAGCGGCGTTCGAGGCGGATTCGGACCGCAAGGCAGCCGTGGCCAGCCGTCGCAGCCTGCTGCAGCAGGCCACCGCCCAGGGTTGGTGGGTGGCCGGTGCCCACCTGCCGTTCCCCGGCCTGGGCCACGTACGCAGTGAAGGCCAGGCCTATGCGTGGGTCCCGGCGGAGTATTCGCCGTTGAACTGACCCGTGTAGAGCCGAGCCCATGCTCGGCTACCGCGCTCAGCGTGCCGGGATTCCACAGCCGAGCGTAGGCTCGGCTCTACAGGAAGGCAGGGGAAGCCTTATTCCAGCCCCAGCCAGCCGCCGATCACGGCACGGGCTTCGTCCACGCCGGTACGGTCTTCGCCGGAGAACACCTGCACGCTGACGCTGTCACCGTAGGCCGACTGCAGCTCCTTGCGCACCTTCTGCAGGGACTGCATCTGCTGGCTGCGGCTGAGCTTGTCGGCCTTGGTCAGCAGCGCGTGCGCCGGCAGGCCGCGCTGCACGGCGTAGGACAGCATCTGCCGGTCGTAGTCCTTCAGCGGATGCCGGATGTCCATCACCACCACCAGCCCCTTCAGGGCTTCGCGGGTGCGGAAATACTTGTCGATGAAGGCCTGCCAGTGCGCCTGCAGGTCCAGCGGCACCTTGGCGTAGCCGTAACCGGGCAGGTCGACCAGATGCGCTTCCGGGGTGACCTGGAAGAACACCAGCTGCTGGGTACGGCCGGGGGTCTTGGAGACACGGGCCAGGGCGTTCTGGCGGGTCAGCGCATTGAGCGCACTGGACTTGCCGGCGTTGGAGCGGCCGGCGAAGGCCACTTCGGCCCCTTCGTCGGGCGGCAGCTGCCGCACGTTGTGGGCCGAAAGATGGTAACGGGCGCGTTCGATGAGCAATGACATGTGCCTAGGATCGCATGTTGCGGCGCCGCGCGCCCGTGCCGGCGGCCGCTGCGGCCACTTTGCTGCACTGCTGCGTTGACCGTGCGCGGAAACGGCGTTGATAATCCGGGCGATGCCGGCGGCCACCGCCCGGCCCGGTCCATACGGAGCTTCAGCATGCGCCACGCTCGCGTTCTTGCCGTATCCGCTCTTGCCACTGCCGTAGTCGTTGCCGCCGCTGCGTTCGCGCAGACCACGTTGACCCCGCTGCCCGACAACGGGCCGATCAACACCGCCTCGCTGGAGGTGGATTTCAGCAAGACCCACTGGGGCGACGCCAAGGCCGGCCAGGCCAAGGCCTCGGCCTGCGCGGCCTGCCATGGCGTCGACGGCAATTCCACGGTCGAGATGTACCCGTCCATCGCCGGCCAGAGCGAACGCTACGTGGCCCAGCAGATGGCCCTGATCGCCAACGGCCAGCGCAGTTCAGGCGCGGCGGCGGCGATGGTGCCGTTCGTGCAGAACCTGACGCCGCAGGACATGCGGGACATCGGTGCCTTCTTCGCCACCCAGAAGGCCGCGGCCGGCATCGCCGACGACACTGTAGTTGCCGACGGCCCCTACAAGGGCATGAAGTTCTACGAGATCGGCCAGCAGCTGTATCGCGGCGGCGATGCCAAGCGCGGCCTGCCGGCCTGCATGGCCTGCCACGGCCCCAGCGGTGCCGGCAATCCGGGCCCGGCCTATCCGCATATTGGCGGCCAGCACGCCAGCTATGTCGCACGCCGCCTGCAGGAATACCAGGCCGGCCAGACCCACGAAACGGACAGGACGCATTTCCAGATCATGGCCACGGTCGCGCAGAAGCTGAGCGAGCAGGAGGTGCAGGCGCTGTCGAGCTACCTGCAGGGCCTGCACAACAAGGCCGACGACGTGGCCGCAGCGGCCGCGCCGACGCAACCGGCTGCCGCCCCCTGACCACCACTGGTCGGCCCGGGCCGCCACGTCGGCCCACGGCTGCGGTATGTTCCTTCACGCCGGCGGCTGCGCCGGCGTTGCTTTTTTCAACGGAGATGCGTGTCGATGAGGTTGATTTCCCGCCTGCTGTTGTCCCTGCTGGTCCTGTTGCCGCTGGCCGCCAGCGCCGCCCCTGCCAACGCGCCGCTGGTCGAGGGCCGAGACTACGAGCGCATCGCCCAGCCGGGCCCGTTCCAGCCGCTGGCCGGCAAGATCGAGGTGGTCGAAGTCTTCGGCTACACCTGCCCGCACTGCGCCCATTTCGAACCGCAGCTGGAAGCCTGGGCGGCCAAGCTGCCGGCCGACGTACGCTTCACCCCGGTCCCGGCGGCCTTCGGTGGCACCTGGGATGCCTGGGCACTGGCCTATTACGCCGCCGACGAAGTCGGCGTGGCCAAGCGCAGCCACGCTGCCGTGTTCAAGGCCCTGCACGAACAGGGATCGCTGCCGATGCAGAACGTCTCGGCCGATGAGCTCGCCACCTTCTACAAAGCCTATGGCGTGACCCCGGACCGTTACCTGCAGGCCCTGCGCGGCGATGCCGTGCAGAAGAAGGTCGATGCCGCCCGTGCGTTCGCCCAGCGCACCCGGATCCCGGGCACCCCGGCGCTGATCATCAACGGCCAGTACCTGGTGCGTGGCAACAGCTTCGATGACCAGCTGCGCATTGCCTCCAGACTGATCGCCGAGGCCCGCGCCGCCCGCGGCCGCTGAACCGATACCCACCCTTCAACACGGCGCTGTCGCCGCCGCGTGTCATCATTTCCCCCTGGCTGGCGCCTGCCGCCGGCCCCACCTTTCCAGATGCTGGAGACGTTTCCATGAAGATCCGTTACGCCCTCGCCCTCGCCGCGCTGCTGCCGATCCTGGCCGCCTGCAAAGCCGACGACGGCAGCACCAACACCACCGCCCCAGCCGAACCGGCCGCCGTTCCTGCCACCACCGAGCCTTCGGCTCCGGCCGCCGGTGCCGAGGGCGCCGCCCCGGCCGCTACCGAAGGCGACAAGGCCGCAGCTGACGCCACGCCCGCCGCCGCGCCGGCCCCGACCACTGCCGCGCTGACCGGCCCGGCCCCGGTGGAAGGCGCCGACTACCAGGTGATCCCGAACGGCCAGCCGTTCCAGCCGGCCACCGGCAAGATCGAAGTGACCGAGATCTTCGGCTACGTCTGCCCGGCGTGCGCCGCATTCCAGCCGCTGGTCGGCCCGTGGAAGGCCGGGCTGCCGAGCGACGTGAACTTCGTCTACGTGCCGGCCATGTTCGGCGGCACCTGGGATGACTACGCCCGTGCCTTCTACGCCGCGCAGACCCTGGGCGTGCAGGAAAAGACCCATGAAGCGCTGTACGCCGCCATCCACTCGCAGAAGACCCTGAAGGGCGAGCGCGGTCGTGACTCGGTGGAAGACATCGCCAAGTTCTACAGCGCCTACGGCGTGGATCCGAAGCAGTTCGCCGCCACCATGGGCAGCTTCGCGGTGAACGCCAAGACCAACTCGGCCAAGCAGTTCGCGCAGCGCAGCCAGATCAGCGGCACCCCGTCGATCATCGTCAACGGCAAGTACCTGGTGAAGGGCAAGAGCTTCCCGGACATGCTGCGCATTGCCGATCACCTGATCGCCCGCGAACGCGGTGCGGCCCAGGCTCACTGATCCAAGAGAAGCGTTTCCCGGCCGTGAATTCCCCCCAGACACGGACCCTGCGCTTGCTGACGGCCAACATCCAGGCCGGCTCAAGTACCCGCCGCTACAGCGATTATGTGACCCGCAGCTGGTCACATGCGCTGCCGGCGGGCCGCAAGCGCAGCAGCCTGGACGCGATCGCCACCCTGGCGCGCGACCATGACATCGTCGGCCTGCAGGAGGCCGACCCGGGCAGCCTGCGCTCGGGCTTCACCAACCAGACCCACTACCTGGCCCAGCGCGCCGGCTTCAATTACTGGAGCCACCAGCCGAACCGGCGCATGGGCGGTGTCGCCTCCAGCGCCAACGGCCTGCTGAGCAGGCTGGAACCGGTCGAAGTGCAGGACCACGCCCTGCCCGGCCGCATCGGCGGGCGCGGCGTGCTGCTGGCCAGGTTCGGCGATGGTGCCGATGGCCTGGCGGTGGCGGTGGCCCATCTGTCGCTGGGCGCGGGCTCGCGGATGGCGCAGCTGGGCTTCATCGCCGAGCTGCTGTCCGATCATCCCAACGCGGTGCTGATGGGCGATTTCAACTGTCTGGCCGAACGCCCGGAAATGCAGGTGCTGTACCAGAAGACCCGGCTGCAGCCGCCAGACTGCATCGTGCCGACGTTTCCCAGCTGGCGCCCGGACCGCGCCATCGACCACATCCTGGTCAGCAGCGGACTACAGACCCGCACCGTGGAAGCCGTACCGGCCGCGTTCTCCGATCACCTCGCCCTGGCGATGCAGATCGACGTCCCGGCCGACGCCCTGCGCTGACTCGCCGTTACGGTAGGTGCGGACCGTTGGTCCGCACGCTCTGCGCCGGGCGCCGCCCGGCGCCCCCTAAATCGGGGCACAAACGACTTAATCCCCTCCGTCCCCTTTTTTCATGCGGTGGCCGGCGCCTTCAACCCCCGCGCCGTCATCGTGCTGCCCACCGAGGCCAGCACCGTGCAGCCGATCGCCAGCCACTGCAGCCCGTGCAGGTGCTCGTGCAGCAGCAGCATCGCCCACAGCGCAGCCACCGCTGGCTCCATGCTGATCAGGATGCCGAAGGTCTCCTTCGGCAGGCGCTTGAGCGCCATCATCTCCAGCGACATCGGAATCGCGCTGGAGACCAGTGCCACCAGCAGGCCCGCAGCCAACAGCTTCGGATCAAGCAGCGCGGCGCCGGCATGCACCACGCCCACCGGCACCACCACCAGCGAAGCTGCCAGCAGCCCCAACGACACCGAATGCCCGGCGTGCAGGTGGCCGGCGCGCTTGCCGAACACGATGTACAGGCCCCAGCATGCCGCCGCGCCCATGGCGTACAGCACCCCGGCCGGATCCAGCGCCGGGCCACCACCGAGCGGCAACAGCAGCAACAGCCCCACCACGGCGCAGCCGACCCAGACGAAGTCGATCCACCGTCGTGACGACAGCATCGCCACGGTCAGTGGCCCGGTGAACTCGATGGCCACCGCGATGCCGAAGGGAATCGTGCGCAGGGCCATGTAGAACAAAAGGTTCATCAGGCCCAGGGTGAGCCCGTAACGCAGGATCGTGATCGCATCCACGCGCGTGGTTTTCCAGCGCCATGGCCGCCAGAACAGCAGCAGCAACAGCGCCGAGAAACCCACGCGCAGCGCGCTGGTGCCCTGCGCGCCGATCAGCGGGAACAGCTGTTTTGCGTACGAGGTGCCGATGGCCAGCGAGGTGACCGAGCCGAGCACCGCCAGCGCCGGCAACATCTGCGCAAGTCGTGAGGTCTGCATGGGCCAAGTCTATTGCGCCGGCGCCGAGCACTTGGCTCAATTGACGGCCCGTTCGTGCAATTTCTGCTCGCCATGGCTACCGCCCCCGTGCTCGACCGCTTCGACCGCGCCATCCTCGATCTGCTGCAGCGTGACAACACCTGCCGCAGCGCGAAATCGCCGAGGCCGTGCACCTGTCCACCCCGGCCGTGCAGCGCCGCATCAAGCGCCTGCAGGACGGCGGCGTGATCGCCGCCAACGTGGCGGTGATCGACGCAGCCAAGGTCGGGCGCCCATTGACCATCATCGCCGAGGTGCGCGTGGTCAGCGAGCAGCGCGAGCGCGTGGCGCCGTTCAAGCGCCGCGTTCAGGACGACCCGGCCGTGCAGCAGTGTTATTCGGTCACCGGCGATGGCGATTTCCTGTTGCTGCTTTCAGCGGCCTCGATGGAAGAGTACGAGGCGATCAGCGAGCGCTTGTTCGGCGGCGACGACAACATCGAGCGCTTCCGCACCTCGGTGGCGCTGGCCACGTTGAAGCGGAGTTTCCAGGTGCCGCTGGCACCGCCCCTGTAGCGTCGAGTCGTGCTCGACTGCCGTTCGCACCGACGGCCGGGGCCCACCTCTGCATTCCCTGGATTTGTAAATGGGAATAGTTCGTATTAACATTCCTTTCGTTTCCGGGGGTGGGGCCAGGACGGCCCGCTTGCCCTTCCCTTCTCCGTAGCGCCTCGCCTCCTGGATGCCGGCCGAATGCGCGTGCTCGTCCAGGATCCCCATGACCCGTCCCGCCCTTCGTACCCTGCAGCCGCAGCGGCTGTCCGTTGCCGTGCTCGTCATCCTCTGCGCCGTGGCCCCGGCCGCCTTCGCGGACACCGCCGCCGACCCGACCACGCTGGACAAGGTCGTGGTCAAGGGCGAACGCGCCGAGGGCTATTCGGTGCGCCGCACCTCGGCCGGTACCCGCTTCGACCTGGCACCGCGCGAGATCCCGCAGTCGGTCAGCATCATCAGCCACCAGCGCATCGAAGATCAGAACCTGGACGACATCATCGACGTGCTGGCCAACACCACCGGCGTGACCAGCACCCAGTCCGACAGCGAGCGCACCGAGTTCTACGCGCGCGGCTTCTACATCGATGCCTACCAGTTCGATGGCCTGCCCACGCAGATGGTGCAGAACTGGAGCTATGGTGATTCCGGCCTGGACCTGGCGCTGTACGACCGCGTGGAAGTGGTGCGTGGTGCCACCGGCCTGCTCAGTGGTGCCGGCAATCCGTCCGCGTCGGTGAACCTGGTCCGCAAGCACGCCGACAGCGCCGAACGGGCTGGCAGCGTGTCGGTCAATGTCGGCAGCTGGGGCCGCACCCGCACCACGGTGGACGTGGGCAGCGCACTCAACGCCAGCGGCAGCGTGCGTGGCCGCGTCATCGGCAGCTACCTGGATACCGACGCGCAGATGGACCGCTACAACCAGCAGAAAACGCTGGGCTACGTGGTGATCGATGCCGACCTGACCCCGGACACGCAGTTGAGCGTGGGCTACGACTACCAGCACAAGCGCGCCAACGGGGCTACCTGGGGCGGCTTCCCCATGCTGTACTCGGATGGCTCGCGCACCGGCTACGACGCATCGTTCAACGCCAGCCCGGACTGGACCTACTGGGACACCACCAGCAAGCGAGCCTTCGCCACGCTGCAGCACGCCTTCAGCAATGGCTGGAAGTTCAAGGTCGGCGCAACCCATGATGAAACCAAGGCCGACGACAAGCTGTTCTATCCGGCCTACAACGATTGGACCACGGGTGCGTCGAACTTCGACAGGACCACGGGCACGGGCATCTCGCCGTCCGCGGGCTTCTACAACACCGAGCGCAAGGTCACCGGCGTCGACGGCTACGTGGATGGCCCGTTCCAGCTGTTCGGCCGCGAGCACCAGTTGATGGCCGGCCTGAGCTACAACAAGCGCGAGTACGCCAACTACGGCGACTACCAGGTCGGTGGCCCCGGCCAGGCCTGGGACCCGTTCGCCAGCTATCTGAACTGGACGGGCAATATCAGCGAGCCAAGCTGGAATCCGCTGGCCTTGGCCAGCGAAGGCGCGATCACGCAGAAGGCCGGTTACGCGGCCGCACGCCTGTCACTGGCCGATCCGCTGAAACTGATCATCGGCGCACGCTACACCGACTGGAAGAGCGAGGGCGAAGGCGCCGACCGCACGCACAAGGTGACCACGCCTTACGCGGGCCTGGTCTTCGATATCAACGCGACGTACTCGACCTACGCCAGCTACACCGAGATCTTCCAGCCGCAGACGCTGAAGGACCGCAACGGCCGCTACCTCGATCCGGTCGATGGCAAGAGTTACGAAGTGGGCGTCAAGGGCGCCTGGTTCGACAACCGCCTCAACGCATCGCTGGCTGTGTTCCGCATCGAACAGGACAACGTCGGCCAGGCCACCGGTGAGCCGGTGCAGGGCAGCCAGAACGAGTTCGCCTATCGCGCCGCACGTGGCACGGTCAGCCGTGGCTTCGAGTTCGAGCTCAACGGCGAACTGGCACCGGGCTGGAATGCCACCTTCGGCGCCTCGCGCTACGTGGCCAAGGACATCGACGGCGCCGACATCAACACCAACCTGCCGCAGACCGCGCTGAAGCTGTTCACCAGCTACACCCCGCAGTCGCTGCAGGCACTGACCGTCGGTGGCGGCGCCAACTGGCAGAACCGCATCTACTACCCGGTGCCGGCCTACGGTCGCATCGAGCAGAGCGGCTACGCACTGGTCAGCGCCTTCGTGCGCTACCGCCTCTCGCCCGAGTTCAGCGTGCAGGCCAACCTCAACAACCTGCTGGACAAGGAGTACCTGTCGCAGATCAACGGCTACGGTGCCTACGGCGATGGCCGCAACGGCTCGCTGACGTTCACCTGGTCGTTCTGATCAGGCGCGGGGCACGACCGCCCCGTAACTGTAGAGCCGAGCCCATGCTCGGCTCAGAGAATCAGCCGAGCGCGGGCTCGGCGCTACATCCGCAAGGCAGCGCCGGAACCGACCGGCGCTGCCACCCTCACATCAGAACCGCAGGTCCGCGCGCAGGTACCAGTAACGGCCACGCGGGATGTCGTAGGTCGAGGCGTCGTAGCCGTTCAACGAGCACGACAGGCAGATCGGCGGATCCTTGTCGAACACGTTGTTCAGGCCGGCTGTCAGCTGCAGCCCTTTCATCCAGTCGATCTTGTAGCCGACCTGCAGGTCATGGAACGTAGTGGCCGACAGCGTGTTGGTGCCGGCGGCCTGGTTGCTGCACACCGGGAACGCTACCGCGTCCCCGCAGTCTTCGGTCAGCTCGGAGATATGGCGCACCGTCCAGTTGGCGCTCCAGTTGTCCAGCGTCCAGCCGATGCTGGCGTTGCTGGTCCACTCCGGAATGGAGCTGTCGGCCACCTCCACGCCCGGCTTCTGCGGCTGCCTCTGCCCGGCGGCGCCGGTAGCCTCATAGCGACCGACGAAGGTGTTCTTCCAGGCCAGCTTGAACTGGCCGATGGAGGTCTGCGGCAACGTCCAGAACAGGTCCACGTCCCAGCCGTCGGTCTTGATCGAGCCCAGGTTGGTGAGGCGGTTGTTGAAGCTGCTGACCGCACCGGTGCTGGCACGGGTAATGCCGTCGCAGTAGACCGGGTCCAGCGTATCCACGCACAGGTCCAGCTGGGTCTGCGCATTGATCGCCTGGATCGCGCCATCGATGGCGTGGCGGTAGAACGTCACTTCCACGTCGAAGCGCTCCGACCACGACGCGTTGTTGCCGAACCAGGGGCTCCACACGAAGCCGGCACTGAAGCTGCGCGAGCGCTCCGGCTCCAGCTCGCGGTTGCCGCCGGTGGTCACCGAGATCTGCGAATTGGCCTGCTGGAACCCAGCCGGCACGCTCAGCGCGGCGCAGTTGGCGGCGCTGCCGCGCGGCGCCGTGCCGCCCAGGCCGACCGAGCACGGATCGAACAGCTGCAGGTCGGCGCGCGCGGCCGAACCATACAGTTCACCGATCGACGGCGCACGGAAGCCCTCGGCGTAGGTCGTGCGCAGCACGAAGTCGTCGGTTACCTGCCAACGCAGGCCGTACTTGGGCGTGAACTCGCCGCCGAACGTCGAGTAGTCCGAGTAGCGCCCGGCCAGGCTCAGGTCCAGCTTCTTGCCGAACGTGGAGTCGGCGAAGATCGGAACACTCAGCTCCAGATAGGCCTCGTTGACATCGTAGGAGCCCGAGGTCGGCTGCGACGGAACACCGTTGTAGTGACCGGCCACGGTCAGTGGATCAGGCTGGTACCAGCCTTCGTACTTGCGGTACTCGTAGCCGGTCGCGAACGACACCGGGCCCGCCGGCAGCGAGAACAGCTCGCTGGACAGATTCGCCGTGAACAGGCTCAGTTCGTTCTGGCTGCGGTCGCGTACCACCGGCTGTATCCACTTCAGCATGTCCGGGGTGATCGAACCGGCGCCGCCGAAGATGTTCAGCGGCACGCAACCGGGCGTTGCCGCACAGACGGCCGGGTCGCCCAGCGCCATGTTGACGTTGTAGATGTTGTAGCTGCCATGGTTGGTCTGCTCGGCCTTGTTCTTGCTGTACATGCCGTTGACGTCCCAGTACCAGCTGCGGTCGGCCGCGTGGAAGTCGCCGACCAGGCCGGTGGCGAAATAGGTGGTGTTCACCTCCTGCTTGAACACGCGCGGTCCGCCTTCGACCGGTCGGCGACCGATCAGGCTCATGTTGTCGCCTGATACCAGATCAAATCCGAACGGGTTGTAGGGATTCAGGCGCGAGACCACGATGTTGTCGGCCAGTGGATTGCCAGTGGCGCCATCCGGACCGAAGAACAGCGGTTCCGGACCGGCCTGGTTGGTCGACTCGCGGCGATTGCCCAGCGCCTTGATGTACCACTGCACGTTGTCGGTGATGTCGAAGCGGAACTGGCCGAACAGGCCCTTGCGCTCCGACGGCGTGAGCACCATGTTGTACTCGGCGAAATTGAAGCGGTCGGCCGTGGTGAAGCAATGGTAGTCATCGCTGCGGTTGCAGCCGGCACTGCCGTCGTAACGCGGATTGCTCACGCCGGTGTTGGGCACGATGTTCTGCACGGCACCGGTGTTCGGGTCGGTGAACATGAAGCGGCCCTGCGGGATGCCGCCGCTGCCGAACGCCAGGCCCGTTCCTGGTATCGGGAAGCGCGACTGCTCGCGGTCCTTGGCAAACACCGGGTCCTGCTTGGTCCAGCTGGCACCGAGGAACAGGCTGTAGCGATCGCCACTCTTGCCCCACGCCAGGTCCACGCCCTTCTGCGTGCCATCGCCCTTGCTGTACTCCCCGTAGTTCAGCGTCACCTGGCCGCCATCGAAGTCGCGGCGGGTGATGATGTTGACCACGCCGGCGATGGCGTCGGAGCCGTACAGCGACGATGCGCCGTCTTCCAGTACCTCGATGCGTTCGACGATGGCCAGCGGAATGGTGTTGAGGTCGGTGGCCGCACCCACGCCCGATGCCGACGACTCGTTGACCCAGCGGATGCCGTCGACCAGCACCAGCACGCGCTTGGCGCCCAGATGACGCAGGTCGACCTGCGCCGAACCGGC
The DNA here is from genome assembly GCF_001676385.1 of Stenotrophomonas maltophilia. Classification (GTDB taxonomy): domain Bacteria; phylum Pseudomonadota; class Gammaproteobacteria; order Xanthomonadales; family Xanthomonadaceae; genus Stenotrophomonas; species Stenotrophomonas maltophilia_J. The sequence continues at coordinate 80,812 of NZ_LYVJ01000005.1, forward strand.
ACCCACGCCGCTGCCATCGGGCGGGAAACCGAAATTGCCGGACGAATTGAACTTGGCATTGAGCGCCGAACCGGAGCCGGTGAGCTGCTGCAGCACCTCGCCGATCGAGGTGAGGCCGGTGCGCTCGATGTCGCCGCGGGTCAGCGTCTGGATCGGCACCTGCCCCTCGACTTCAGCGCGCTTGATGCGGGTACCGGTGACTTCCACCGCATCGAGATTGGTGGTGGATTGCGCAGCGGCACCCAGCGGTGCCAGGGCCGTCACGCACAGCGCGACGGCAACCGCCAACGGGCGGTGATGCAGGTGAATCATTCGCTCTCTCTCCAAAGGAATGTCGGGACATGGACTACCGCGCTCCCCCTGCATGGCGGCAGCGCCTCCTTTGTAAACAAGCGGTAAAAATCACGGCGTGATGATCGACACTCTTTCACATGGATTTGACGTGATTGACGGCTGATTACGCCAGATCGCTGCACATTCAGACCGGACGCTGCTGTCCATCACAGCGGCATGGATGCCGACAGCGACAACTCGCGCCGAGATCCGCTACCGCCCATCAAGGGGTCTTGTCGATACCGCCGCCAGTTGCCTGCGCGCCGATGCGCAGCCCATGCTGGCTGACGGCCAGCAGCACGCGTGCCATGTCTCCGTAGTCAGTGTCGTCGGCAGTCGACAGATGCACCCAGGGGCGATGCTGCGGCGGACTCTGTTGCGCCTGCGCCAGGTAGCGCTGCAATGCGGGGGCATCCAGCGGCTGGCCATTCCAGAAGACCGCCCCCGCTGCGTCGATGCGCAGGTTGATCGGCTGGAGCGAGGCCGCCGGCCAGGGTGGGCACGAGGTGCGCTGCGGGAACGCCAGGAGGCCGGTTGCCTGCGCCATGGGCAGCGTGGTGATCACCAGTGCCAGCAGCACCAGCAGCACGTCCACCAGCGGTGCCAGATTGGGGGTGGCAATCCATGAGGTCGCGCGCTGTGTCCCGTATCGCATGCTACGTTTCCGCGCAGAAAGAGCGACCTGCCGATGGCAGGCCGCCCGTTGACGGCCTCACCGCACGAAGGCGATGCGCTCCATGCCGGTGGCTTCGGCCGCAGCCAGGATCCGCGCCATGCCTTCGTACTCGGCCGACGGATCGGTGGCGATGCGCAGCTCCGGCAGATTCCCGGCATGCTCACTGGCCTGCGCCTGCAGGCGTATCTGAAGATCGCCGATGGCCATCGGCTGGCCGTCCCAGCTCAGCTGGTTCGACGCATCCAGGCGCAGCTCGATCGGCGGTGGTGGTTCGGGACGGTCGACCACGCGATCGGTGGCTTGTGGCAGCTGCACCGCAATCGGCCGGGCCACGATCGGCGCGGTCACGATGAAGATGATCAACAGCACCAGCATCACATCCACCAGTGGCGTGACATTGATGTCCGCCAGCGGGCCGCTTCTTCCTGCGCTACTGAACGCCATGTGCCGCTCCCTGCAGCCGGGCCGTTCGCCCAGGGCCGACGTTACGACGCCTGCCAGCACCTCCGGCAGAGGTGTGCGCGGGTTCATTCAGCTGCCGTTGCCGACGCCCCGCGTGCACGCAATGCGAAACTGAATTCAGCCACTGCCCGCTATGCTGCCGCTATGACCCGACGCTCTTCGACCGCCCTCACCTTGTTCCCATTGGCCGCCACGCTGCTGATCGGCTGCGCCAATGCCCAGTCCCTCGACGCCCAGAATGCGCAGCTGAAGGCCGCGATCGCTGCCGCCGAGCGCGGCCAGTTCGATCCCGGCCAGGCCGCAGCACTCAGCCGCCACCCGGCCTATGCCTGGCTGGAGTACGCGAACCTGCGCCGCAACATCGATACCGTCGATACCGCGCAGGCGCAGGCCTTCCTCAAGCGCTACGACGGCCAAGCGGTGGCCAACACCTTCCGCAGCGTGTGGCTGCCCTCGGTCGCGCGCCGCCAGGATTGGCCGACCCTGCTCGCCAACTGGGCCCCTACCGACAATGCAGGCCTGCGCTGTGCGCAGCTGACCGCGCGGCAGGTGACCGGCAAGGTCGATCCGCAGTGGATCAGCGAAGCACAGGACCTCTGGCGCAGGAACGGCAAGTCGCTGCCGGACGGCTGCGACGCGGTATTCGCCGTGCTGCAGGCGCAGGGCGGGCTGAGCGACGCCCTGCGCTGGGAACGCATCGATGCCGCCGCCGACGCGCAGCAGCCGGCGGTGATGCGCAGTGCCGCGCGCGGCCTGCCCGCCGCCGAGCTGGCGTTGGCCAACAGCTATGCCGCCTTCGTCGATTCGCCCAATGCCAGTGCCCTGAACTGGCCGCGCAACGAGCGCAGCCGGCGTATCGCCACCGATGGCCTGGCCAAGCTGGCCAAGGCCGACCCGGCCGCCACCGAGCAGCAACTGCCGCAGTACGCACAGTCCCTCGGCCTGAGCGCCGAGCAGCAGGGCCAGGTGCGGTACCAGATCGCGCTGTGGACAGTGGCGTCCTACCTGCCCGACTCGGCGCGCCGCCTCAACGCGGTGCCGGAGTCGGCCTATGACGAACGCCTGCACGAATGGCGCGCGCGCGAAGCCATGTCGCGTGGTGACTGGCCCGCCGCGCTGGCTGCGATCCGCAAGATGGGCAACAAGCAGCGCAATGATTCGCGCTGGCGCTACTTCGAAGGCCGCATGCTGGAAAAGACCGGCCAGGCACAGCAGGCGCAAGCGCTGTTCCGCGATGCCGCACGCGCGCCCACCTTCCACGGCTTCCTCGCCGCCGACAAGCTGCAGCAGGGCTACACGCTGTGCCCGTGGAAGCCGAATGACAGCGCGCAGGCGCAGGCCGTGATCGCGCGTGACCCAGCCATCCAGCGCGCGATGGCGCTGTACCAGATCGACCGGGCTGGCTGGGCCGTGGCCGAATGGAACAGCGCGCTGTCGCGCTTCGATGACACCCAGCGCCGCCTGGCGGTACGCGTGGCACAGGACAACGGCTGGTTCGACCGTGCCGTGTTCTCGCTCGGCAAGCAGCCGCAGGAGCAGCGCCTGTACGATCTGCGTTTCCCGCTGCACCACGACGCCACCATCCGCCGCGAATCGGCCCGCAATGCGCTGGACCCGGCCTGGGTCGCGGCAGAAATCCGTGCGGAGAGCGTATTCAACCCACGCGCCCGTTCCCCGGCCAACGCGATGGGCCTGATGCAGGTGCTGCCGGGCACGGGCGCGGGAGTGGCCAGGTCCACCGGACTGACTGGCTATGGCGGCGCCGACAGCCTGTATGACCCCGATACCAACATCGCCATCGGTACCGCCTACCTGCGCCAGCTGCTGAACAAGTACGAGGGCCTGCCCTACGTGACCATCGCTGCCTACAACGCCGGTCCCACGCCGACTGCGCGGTGGCAGAGCCAGCGCCCGGGCTACGATCCGGACCTGTGGATCGAGACCATCAGCTACAAGGAAACCCGCGAATATGTCGCCCGCGTGCTGGCCTTCAGCGTGATCTACGACTGGCGCCTCAACGGCGATGCCCTGCCGCTCAGCGACCGCCTGGTGGGGCGCCTGGTGGACAAGCGCAAGCGCTTCAGCTGCGCTGCCGACGCCGACCAGGGCGGCGACTGATCGCGCAGCGCCTGTAGAGCCGGGCCTGCGCTCGGCTGCTGTTCGTTCCGGTCGCATTGCCACGCGATGAGCCGAGCACGGGCTCGGCTCTACAGGCCGGCCATGCGATCATCCCCCCCATGAAGATCTATCTTGTCGGCGGCGCCGTGCGCGACCGCCTGCTGCAGCGCCCCGCCGGCGACCGCGACTGGGTCGTGGTCGGTGCCACCCCCGCGCAGATGGAGGCGCAGGGTTACACCGCCGTGGGCCGCGATTTCCCGGTGTTCCTGCACCCGAAGAGCGGTGAGGAATACGCGCTGGCGCGTACCGAACGCAAATCCGGCCGTGGCTATCGCGGCTTCGTGGTCGATGCCGATCCGGCGGTGACGCTGGAAGAAGACCTGCAGCGCCGCGACTTCACCATCAACGCGATCGCCTGCGATGAAGAGACCGGCACGCTGGTCGATCCCTATGGCGGTGTGCGCGATATCGAGCGACGCGTGCTGCGCCATGTCGGCCCGGCGTTCGTGGAAGATCCGCTGCGCGTGCTGCGCGCGGCCCGGTTCATGGCGCGCTTTGCGCCGTTGGGTTTTACCGTCGCCGAAGAGACCATGGCGCTGATGCGCGAGGTCGCCGCCAACGGCGAGCTGGACGCGCTGGTACCCGAGCGTGTGTGGCAGGAGCTGCGCAAGGCACTGGCCTGCGAGCGCCCCTCGGCCTTCCTGCGCACGCTGCACGATGCGCATGCGTTGGGCCCGATCCTGCCTGAGCTGGAAGCGCTGTACGGCGTACCGCAGCGTGCCGAATTCCACCCGGAAGTCGACACCGGCATCCACCAGGAAATGGTCAGCGACATGGCCGCGAAACTGGCGCCGGGTGATGACCTGGTCGGCTTCGCTGCCCTCACCCACGATCTCGGCAAGGGCCTGACCCCGCCGGAGGAATGGCCGCGCCACATCATGCACGAGCAGCGCGGCATCAAGCCGTTGAAGGCACTGTGTGCGCGGTTGAAGATTCCCACCGAACACCAGCAGCTGGCCGAAGCGGTCTGCCGCGAGCACCTGAACGTGCACCGCATCGACGAACTGCGCGATGCCACCGTGCTGGAACTGCTGGGCCGATGTGATGCGCTGCGCCGGCCGGAACGCGTGGCGCGCATCGCGTTGTGCTGCGAGGCCGACAAGCGCGGCCGGCTCGGCTTCGAGGACGCCGACTACCCGCAGGGCGAAACGCTCAAGCGCCTGCACCAGGCAGCGCTGTCAGTGCAGGCGCGGGATCTGGATACCACGCATCTGAAGGGACCGGCCGTTGGCGAAGCGCTGGCCAAGGCGCGGGTGAAAGCCATCGCGGCGGCCCGCTGAAGTACCCGGTAGTGCCGGCCGCTGGCCGGCACCTTCATATCGCTGGATTCAATGCGCCATGCCGCGGGTGATCGCCGCCGCACGCTGCTTCAGCTGGGCCACGGCATCGGGAATCATCTCCATGCCCACGTCCAGGCCCGGGTTCAGCACCAGGCCGACGCCGTCGCCGATACCGGCCAGCAGCGCGTGCACCGCGATCGGCATGGCATGCGCAAACTGCGGCAGCTGCTCGTGCCACAGGCCGGCGCGCTCGGGTGCGGTGAACACCGCGAACATCGGCTCGCCGCTCTCGCTGGTCAGCACCAGCGGCGAGATGCTCTCGTCCCAGGCGCCATCTTCGCCGATGGCCTTGTCCAGCAGCACGAACGCCGTCGAGGTCAGCAGGCCGTCGAGGAACTGCGCTGCGGTCAGCGTGCCGTCCTGGGCCTGCAGCAGGCGCACCTCGAGGTCGTTGAGGGGGTCGAACGGGGTGTCGTGGTCCATGGTCGGTTCCGGTACGTGATTGCAGGGCAGACTTTAACAGGCCCCGTCCTCAGCCGATGAATCCGTGCCGCCACAGCCAGCCCAGCGCGGCCAACCCAACCACCCCCAGCAGCATCAGCGGCAGGCCGAAGCGGTGCCGCCATGGGATCGGCACCCCGCCCAGCTGCTGGTCCATGGTCTCCGTGTCCAGCACCCAGCCATGCTCGCAGCGGCTGCAGGCCAGCTCGTAGCGGCGCTGGTAGGTGAACCCGAACAGCAGGTCGATGCGCGCCATCTTGTAACGCAGCTGCGGGGCGAACTCGGTTTCCGTCTGGCAGCGTAGGCAGTGGTGGGCTTCGGTTGGGCCGACCACCACCACCCGCTCCTGCTGGCCGATCAGGATCATGGATCAGCGGCCTTGGCAGGCAGGTTGGGCCAGCAGCCAGGCTTGGGCGGCGGCCACGGTGGCCGCGTCACCCTCGACACGCTCATCGGGTTCAATCTTCAACCCATCGCCACGATCATTGCGGTCCCGCATCACGCTGGTGGTCAGCAACAGGCGGCTGCCATCGGCAAGGGTGTGCACGACATTGCCGGTGGAGACACCCGCGGTCGGCTGGCCGAAACTCCGCGCCTGCGCGCGGCCGCGCCACGCCAGCACCGAGGCCTCGCCCGAACTGGCGGTGCGAGGCCCGAACAGCACCGCCACCGGCGCGCCCGGCTGCCGCAGCACATGACCCGACTGGCCGAAGTCCAGCAGCGGCTTGCCCGCCAGCTGCACGGCGGCCGCCGTCAACGTCCATCGCTGTGGCCCCTGCGCGGTTTCGAACGAGCCAACGTCCTCGCTGTTCAGCACCGAGGTGCGCAGCAGCGGTGCCATGCCCAGCAGCATCGGCCACATGGTGCCACCGCCATTGTCACGCAGGTCGACGATCCAGCCACAGCGCGTGCCGTCGTCCTTGCTGCGGATGACCTGCTGCCACCGCGCGGCACGCTGGATGTCCTGGCGGAATTTCTCCTGCGGCGTCGCGCCCGGCGCCGAAGCATAGCCCTCGATGACCACCCAGCCGATGCGTGCATCCACCGCATCGGCGGCCCTGGCCCTTTCCACGGCAGCGGCGCCGACCTGCTGCACGCGCGCAAGGGATTCGCGCTGGCGCTGGGTCGTCGTCCATGCGCCATGATTGCCGGTGCTGAGCGCGATGGCCTCGCGCAGCACAGTCAGCCGTTGCGCAGGGTCGCCCTGCACCGATTGCAACCGGGCGCGGGTGGCAGGCCAGTCCACCCGGTCGCGATACAGCGCCTGCCGTTCAAGCAGCTTGAGGATCTCGGCCTCTACCTCCGGCGAGGGCGCCTCGACCGGCTTCGGCATATCGGCCATGGCGTTGGCAGCCACCAGCGCGATCATCAGCGCACCCATACGGCGCACTCCCTTGCGAACCTGCATGTGACGTTTCCTTGTCGTTGAGGCAGACGCACAGCATAGCCCGCAGGTGATGACTTCCGCCATGCGCAAATTGTCGTATCCCGCCACGTCGCGGGTTGCAGCAAGACAGGTGGTGGAGAGGCGACCGCACGCAGCCCTGGTGCTGGCCGATCATGCCGGGCGCTGGTCAAAGCGGATGCACGCGCCCCTGTTGTAGAGCCGAGCCATGCTCGGCTGCGTGGGACAGGATCAAAGCAGCCGAGCATGGCTCGGCTCTACAGGGTCATGGCGGCGGAAAGCACCGTGTCGACCAAGGTCGACACCAGAGCGGGTCATGCCGCCGGATATGGACCGGTGCTACCAGTCCGCGCGCAGGCCGATATTGCCCTCGATGATACGGCGCTTCTCGTTGCGATCGCCGCCCAGTTCGCGCGTGTAGTCGGCCACGGCATAGGCGCTGATCGTGCGGTTGAAGCGCCCGACCACGCCGACACCGGCTTCCAGCGCACGCGAGCGCTGCGAATTGATGATCACGTCATCGTCGAAGCGGATGCGGTCTTCACCGGAACGGCCGTGCCAGTAGTTGAGCTTGAAATACGGCTGCCAGCCGTTGTCGGCCAGCTGGTAGTCGCCTGCCAGGCGCAGGCCGATGCGGCCGGTCCAGGCGTTGTCGTTGTCGAAGCGCACGCTGGATACTTCATCGCGACGGTCGTCCAGCGAGGTGCGCTGCCAGATCACCTGCAGCTGTGGCTCCAGCCACCATGCGGACTGCCCGAAGTGCAGCAGCGGCTTGCCGGCCTCCACCGACAGGCTGGTGCCGTCGCCGCTCAGGCCGAAGCCAAGCCCGCGCGAGGATCGCACGCGGCCGTCGTAGCGGCTCTGCATCGCCACGGCGTCGATGTAGCCCCCGCTGCTGTCGGTGAGCGTCCAGTACAGGCCCACGTGCTTGTCGTCCAGGCGGTTCTGGCCCACCTGCACGTTCTCCCAGCCCAGTGCCAGGCCGGTAGTCCTGCCCTGCGCGCGGGTACGGCCGACGAACACGCCGACCTGGTTGCGATGGTTGCCAGAAGCAGCGGCCCACACATGGAGGCCGGCCTGCAGGCCCATCACATCGCCATCGAAGCCGGGCTGCGCATCGCCCTTCCAGTGGATCTCGCTGCTCTGCCCAACCAGCCGGCCCCAGGCGGTGCGGAATGTGCCCTGGTTGTACAGCAGGCGCTGCTCGCCCTGCCGCTCGTGGAACGTGCCGAGGCTGGCCAGCGACGTCTCGCGCAGCAGCGGCGGCACCACGGCATAGGCGGCGGCCTCCACGCGGTACAGCGGCACCACTGCGCCCTCGGCGGGGCGTGCACCCGGCGTCGGCGGGCTGCCGGTACCGGGCAACGCTCCACTGGCCACCGGCACCTCCGGCACGGCCGGGTCGCTGGGCGGCGCCACCGGTACCGGTTCCGGCGGCGGCGGCGGCGGCGCGGTCTCCCCCGCGGTGAGGTCCGGGTCGGTGGCCCCCTCCGGTGGCGGGGGTGGCGCCGGGGTGATGGGCGGTGGTGGTGCCACCGGCGGAGTCGGCGGTGGTGGTGCCGCGCTGCCGCTGCCATTGGGCGCCGGTACCGGCCCGGTGACCAGGGTCGAGCGCAGGTACCAGTTCTCGCTGGTGCCGGCACTGACACCGCCCTTGAACAGGAAATACTCATAGGCACCGGCCGCCACCGGCGCGAACAGCGAGAACGCGCCCGGCGCGGTGGTTGCACCGTTCAGCGCCTGCACCACCAGGATGCCATCGGCCAGCGTGGCGGCACCGCTGCCGCCGGCATTGAGCACGCCGATGCCGGTGGTGCCGGAGGCGCTGCCGCCATCGATCACCAGGCGGTCGCTGGTGGAATTGTCCGCACCCAGCACGGTGCGCAGGTACAGGCCACCGCCGTCGCCGCGGTAGTTGCCCCGCACGGTGAACACATCGCCGGCGCCGGTACCGGTCAGGTCGATGCGCCCGGCATTGACCATCTCCACCAGGGCACCACTGTTGAGCGGACGGATGGCGTGGCCACCACTGCCCGCGTAGACGGTGCTGGTGTCATCGACGGTCAGCGTGCCGGTGCCGGTCGTGCTGTCGCCCAGCACCAGGTCGCCGTCGAAGCTCAGCTCGGTGCTGTTGGCCAGGCCGATCGCCTCCCAGTTCTGGAAGCGGCCGACGCCGGCGGTCTTGACGTTGCTGAAATTGAGCTGGTCGCTGCCGCTGCCACCATCGAACAGCGGTACCGCGCCCAGGTTGCCCTGGTTGAGGTTGCCGAGATTGGCCACGTCGTTGTCCGGGCCCATGTCGATCGCACCGTAGACAATGCCACCGCCGCTCCAGTTGAAGGTGTCCTCACCGGTACTGAGCAGCACCTGGCCGCGCACGGTGCCATCGGTGATGGTCACGCTGTCGGCACCGCCACTGACGCTGATGTTGCCGCCGATGTACGCCGTACCCGAGATGATGATGGTGTCGGTATCGAAGCCGGTCACCACGTTGCCATCGACCGTGCCGCCGGACTGGTCCCACAGGTTCTTGTCCAGCTTCATGTTGACGCGGCCGATGCGGCCGGCGGTCATCCACGCCTGGTCGCCGTCCTCGAACGCGCCGATGATGCGGCCACCGCTCATGCGGAAGGTATCGATGTTGTCGCCCTGCTGCAGCGCGCCGATCGTGCCGCCACTCATGACGAAATCGTCGCGGCCGCTGCCCTGCGCCACCACGCCGGTGACGGTGCCGCCAGTGACGGTCATCTGGTCATCGCCGTTGCCCTGGTCGACGCTGTCGATCGTGCCATTGCCGAGCAGCAGCACATCATTGCCATCGCCCTGCAGGACGCCCCCCGTGATGCTGCCAGCCTGCATTTCGAGGCGATCGTTGCCGCCACCGAACTGCACGCCGGCCTGCCCACTGATCGTTCCTCGATTGACCAGAACGCTGTCACCGCTGCCGATGAACTGCAGCGCGACGTTGTTGCCGGTGCTGATGCTGCCGATATTGTCGACCCGGCTGCCGCCCCCCAGCTGGACCGCCACGCCGCCCACCGAACTGATCGCGCCCTGGTTGGACAACAGGTGACCGCCCGCACCGGCCAGGGCGATGGCCGACGCACCACCGCTCTGCTGCAGCTGGGCATCGCCGGCGACGTTGACGGTAATGCCGGCTTCGCCGTTGGCCGTGATGGGAACCGTCTGCGGATTCGGTGCGTTGGCATCGCACGTGACGGTCTGGCCGGCGATGGGAGCGACGTTGTCACAGCCGGCCCAGGCGACGCTGGCGCCCGCCAATACCGCCGAGGGCACGGCCAGGGCCTGCAGCAGGGAAAGGGTCAGGCGGCGAGGATGGAGAAAACGCGGAACGGCACGGGACATGGAGCACTCCTGGACACTGGATCAGGAACTGCGTATGCACGGCACTGCCGGTGCAGTCTGCCTTGATGTGAACCGTTGCGGTAGGTGAAGTTGCGCGCAAGGAATCACATTTCGATCGTGAAGTCCGCCACGCGTCACGCCGTAATGACGTAACTGAAATCGTTCACTTCTTCGGCTCGCAGGTCGAGCGCACCGTATCGGCGCACAGCGGGAGCGACGCGGCATCAGATCTTCAGATAGATCTGCCGCCGGTCCAGCCACCACGCCACGCCCCACCACAGCGCGACGAACGCCAGCGCCTGCAGCATCGACGCGAGTTCGAGCGCCCGCGGCATGGCGGTGGCAAGCTGCTGCCAGATCCAGCCCCAGGCGCCCGTGGCCATCAACAGCACCGACATCACCGACGCGCCAAGATAGGCGGTAATCGCGTTGACCCCGAAACGGCGGCCCAGCGCCGGCCAGCCCTTCTGGTCGACCAGCACGTGGCCCAGCCACAGCGCAAGCGCGGCCAGGCCGCCGGTCCACAGCACGTAGCTGGGCGTCCACAACTGCTTGTTCAAGGGCAGCACCGCGGCCAGCAACAAGCCGAGCACGGCGGTCACCGCACCCAGCCCCGCCAGCGCCGCGGCACGCCCGCTGCGCAGCAGGCCACCGGCCAACAGGCCGAGCACGGTACTGGCCAGCGCGCCCAGCGTGCTCAGCAATCCTTCCGGGTCGTGCCCAAGGCCAGCGTCGGCATGCCACTGATAGATCCACGGAGCGAACAGCGCGGTATCCAGGCGGCTGGCCGGATTGGTCCACGGCGCCAGGTCACCGATGCCCAGCAGCAGCACGGTGTAGCCCACCAGCAGCGCGGCCAGCACGCCCACCTGCACGCGCGGCCGCGCATGCACCGCCAGCACGCCCACCAGCGCCGCGCAGACCGCAATCCGTTGCAGCACGCCCCAGATGCGGAAGTGATGGGTATGCAGCGCCCACCAGATCAGCAGGTGCAGCAGCACACCGGCCACCAGGATGCGCAGCGCGCGCTCCAGCACGCCGCGCGCCAACGCGGGTCGCGCCGCCGCATCCCGCGCGCGCGGCGCCACGCTGAAGGCCATCGACACGCCCACCAGGAACAGGAAGAACGGGAACACCAGGTCGGTGGGCGTGCAGCCATGCCATTCCGAATGGCGCAGTGGTGCGAACACCGCACTCCAGTCACCCGGATTGTTGACCAGCAGCATCGCCGCCACGGTGATGCCGCGCAGGGCGTCGATCGAGCCCAGGCGACGCGGCGGCGAGCCCTTCATCAGGCGGCCTCGTACTGTCCGGCAATCCAGGTGCCACGCACCTGCAGGGCGTCATCCAGCAGCACCAGATCGGCCTGGTAACCCTCGGCGATGTGGCCCAGGCGGTCGTCCACGTTGAGGAACTGTGCCGGATAGGTCGAGGCCATGCGCGCGGCTTCGGCCAGCGGCTGGCCAAGCAGCTGCACGGTGTTGCGCACTGCAGTGGCCATGTCCAGCGCAGAACCCGCGAGCGACCCGGCGGCGTTGCGTACCACGCCATCGATGGCGGTGATGGTCTCGCCGTAAAGCACGTAGCTGGGGTCGTCGGCGCCGACCGGCGGCATCGCATCGGTCACCAGCAGCAGGCGCCCGCGCGGCTTGGCCGCCAGCGCCACGCGCAGGCTGGCCGGATGCACGTGCACGCCGTCGACGATGATGCCGATCCAGCTGTCGCGGTCTTCCAGCGCAGCGCCCACCGCGCCGGGTTCGCGGCCCTGCAACGGCGACATCGCGTTGTACAGGTGGGTAAAGCCGCGCACACCGGCATCCAGGCCGGCGCGGATCTCCTCGTAGGTGCCTGCAGTGTGGCCGGCGGCGACGATCACGCCACGTTCGACCAGGGCGCGGATCGTCTCCAGCGGCACGCGCTCCGGTGCCAGCGTCAGCAGCGTCACGCCGTTGTCCAGCGACGCGGCCAGAGCGACCTCGTCTTCGTCGGGCACGCGGAACTTGCTGGCGTCGTGCGTGCCCTTGCGTGCCGGCGCGATGTACGGCCCTTCCAGATGGATGCCGATCACGCCCGGCACGCCCTGCGCAATGGCCTCGCGCATCGCGTCGATGGCTTCGCGCATCACCGCCAGGTCATCGCTGATCAGCGTCGGCAGCATCGCGGTGGTGCCGAAGCGACGGTGCGCCTGCGCGATGGTGCGCAGCGCTGCCACGTCCGGCGTGTTGTTGAACAGTGCGCCACCACCACCATTGACCTGCACATCGATGAAGCCGGGCAGCAGCCAGCCACCGCCCAGATCGACCTGCTCGGCGGCGTGGCCGAGCTGCGGCGCGGCATCGGGCAGCAGCGCGCTGATGCGGCCGTCCTCGATCACCAGCGCCAGATCATCGCGGAACTCGTCGCCGGCAAGGACGCGGGCGTTGCGCAGGACCGTCGCCATCACACCGTCTCCGTGACCTTGTTCAGGTGCGGCGGCAGATCCGGATTGAAGCCACGGCGCAGCGCCAGCGCATTGATCGCCCGGTAGAAGCTCTGCACGGTGAGCAGCGGTGCACACAGTGGATGTGGTGCAGCGGCCACGGGCAGGTTGCCACCGGCACCGGCCAGCCACACCTGCGCGCCCCGTGCGGAAAATTCCTCCACCACCGCGCGGGTCCCCGCACCGGTCTCGTCGGGTTGGGCGAAGGCCAGCACCGGGAAGCCTCGACCGACCAGCGCCATCGGGCCATGCTTGACCTCGGCCGAGCTGTAAGCCTCGGCATGCAGGCTGCAGGTTTCCTTGAACTTCAGCGCGGCTTCCTGCGCCGCACCGAGGCCCAGGCCGCGTCCGAGCACGAACAGGTTGGTGGCTCCGACCAGGCCCTCGGTCAGCGCCGTCCAGTCGCACTGCCAGGCCTGGCGCATCGCATCCGGCAGCAGATCCAGGGCATTGCGCAGGCTGCTGTCCTGCTTCCAGTACGCCGCCAGCTGCAGCAGCGCGGCCAGCGAGGCCAGGTAGCTCTTGGTCGCGGCCACGCTCTTCTCGGCACCAGCGTGCAGCGGGATGACGGTGTCGGCGAGCTGCGCCAGCGGCGAATCCTCGACGTTGACCAGCGCGACCACGCGCGCGCCCGCCGCCTTGGCGGCCTCGGCGTTGCGCAGCAGGTCCGGGCTCTTGCCCGACTGCGAGATGACGATGAACAGCGCACCGCGCAGCTGCAGCGGTGCGGCATAGACCGAACCCACCGACGGCGAGGCCGAGGCAACCACCAGGCCCAGCTGGGTTTCCAGCAGGTATTTGCCGTAAGTGGCGGCGTGGTCCGAGCTGCCGCGGGCACAGGTGACCACGAACGGCGGTGGCGCGGCACGCAGGCCCGCCGCCAGCGTCTCCATGACTGCGTGGTTGCGCGAGAACTGGCGGGCGACAACGTCGGCCGCTTCAGCGGCTTCAGCGAACATCAGGGTGGCGGTGGGGTCTGACAGCGGCATGACGGGCTCAGGCAGGATCGGAAGGAAGGGAGCGTGCGCCGGCCGGGCGCATCGGCGCGGTCGAACCGCGCACCACAAGTTGCGGCACGAAGCCCTGGTTGTGCAGCGGGGCCGGCGCATCGTCGTAGGCATCGCTGCGCAGCTGCGCGATCAGCAGGCGCGCGGCGTGGCGGGCGATGTCCTCGGTGGCCTGCTTGGCCGTGGTCAGCGGCGGCCACGACTGGCGCGAAAACGGGCTGTCCTCGAAGCCGGCGATGGACAGGTCGTACGGCACGTTCATGCCGGCCGACTTGGCGGCAGCCAGCACACCGGCCGCAATCTCGTCGTTGGAACCGAAGATGGCGGTGGGGGGCTCGCGCAGCGCCAGCAGGCGGCGCGCACCGCGGAAGCCATCGTCGAAGGTGTAGTCGCCCTGTACCACCAGGTGCTTGTCCACCGTCATGCCGTAGTCCTTCAGCGCGGCTTCGTAACCAGCATAGCGTTCGCCCGAGGAACGGTGCGAGCTGCCGCCCCAGAGGAAGCCGATGCGCTGGTGGCCCAGCTGGATCAGGTGCTCGGTGATCTCATAGGCCGCCTCGCGGTCGTCGACGAACACGCACGCACCGTCGGCGGGATCCTCGGTGGCGGCGATGATGCGCACCAGCTTGATGCCGCGTGCGGTCAGTGCCTGGACCAGGTCGCGGCGCTCGGACATCGGCGCGGTCAGCACCAGTCCAGCCAGGCGCGAACGCTGCACCCAGTCGGCCAGCTCATCGGCCAGCAGCGGCGAACTTGAATCGCAGGGGTGGATCTGCAGGCCGAAGCCAGTCTCGCGGCAGGCGGCGAGCACGCCGTTCTGCACACCGATGATGTGGTACGGATTGGGATTGTCGTAGACCAGCCCGATCACGAAGGTGGTGCCGCTGCGCAGGTTGCGTGCGGACGGATCGGGCTCATAGTCCAGCTCGGCGATGGCACGCAGCACCCGTGCGCGGGTGGCCTGCATCACCGAGGGCTCGTTGTTGATCACCCGCGAGACTGTCTTCAGCGAGACCTTCGCCTTCTCGGCGACGTCCCTGATGGTCGCTCTGCGCATGGATTTCCCCTGGGGTTGGCTGCCGTCCATCATCGCCGATCAGCGCTCCTGCGGCAGGCCGGCGCGATGGCCGATCACCGAATAGAACAGGATGTACAGGTAGCAGGGCACCATCAGCAGCACGAACACCAGCTGGAAGTCGATGTGCTGCTTGAGCACGGCGAACAGCTGCGGAATGATCGCGCCGCCGGCGATGCCCATCACCAGCAGCGCCGAGCCGGTTTCGGTGAAGCGGCCCAGGCCACGGATCGCCAGCGGGAAGATCGCCGGCCACATCATCGCGTTGGCGAAGCCCAGCAGGGCCACGAAGGCCACCGAGACGTAGCCGTGGGTAGCCCACGCGCCAAGGCAGAACACCACGCCCAGCACCGCCGAAATGGTCAGGTAGCGCGACTGCGAGACCAGGCCGGGGATCGCCAGCAGGCCGACTACGTAACCGGCCAGCATCGCACCGAGCGTCAGCGAGGTGAACATCTTGGTCTGGTCCAGCGGCAGGCCGAAACCGTGGCCGTAGGTACCGATCGCATCACCGGCCATGACTTCCACGCCTACGTACACGAACAGGCACAGCACGCCCAGCCACAGATGCGGGAACTGGAAGATGCTGCGGCGCTCGGCCGTTCCCGCTGTACCCGTTGGCGTTGCATTGGCTTCGGAGGACTTGATCTCCGGCAGAGGCGAGAACAGCACGGCGACCGCCAGCACCACCAGCAACGCGGCCATCGCCAGGTACGGGGCGTGGATCTTGGCGGCGAAATCGTCGAGCAGCGCGACCTTGGTGACTGCGTCGGCGGCCTGCACCTGCTTGTCCAGGTCGCCGATGCCATGCAGCACCAGCGTGCCGATCAGCACCGGCGCCAGGATGCCGGCAATCTTGTTGCAGATGCCCATCAGTGCGATGCGCCGCGCTGCGGTTTCGATCGGCCCGAGGATGGAGATGTAGGGATTGATCGCGGTCTGCAGCAGGGCCAGGCCACTGCCGATCACGAACAGGCCACCGAGCGCGCCGGGGTACCAGCGCTGGGTGGCGAATTCACCGAACAACGCGGCACCGCCGGCCATCACCAGCAGGCTCAGGCTCAGGCCCTTCTTCATGCCGGTGCGGCGCAGGATCCACGACGCCGGCAGGGCCAGGAAGAAGTAGGACAGGTAGAACACCATCAGCACCAGGAAGGCGCCGACCTCGCTGAGTTCGAAGGCGAGCTTGACGAAGGTGATCAGCGGGCCGTTGAGCCAGGTGAAGAAGCCGATCAGGAAGAACAGCACGCCGACGATGGCGATGGAGGTGGCCACGTTCGGGCGCGCGCTTGCAGCGGGGACGGCGGACATCAGGAGGGCTCCTGCGGCGACGGCCGCAGAGCGCGGCGTCGGAGAGTGGCTGGGAACAACGTTGTCACATTCTTTCGATGGACAACGGCGGTTTGTCAACTTTCATCCGAATGCCCATGAGCGTCGTGCTGCACTGCGCAAGCCGGTCGCGGCGCGTCGTGCTGAACGCGCTGCAGAGCTTGGGCCCCAGGGGGCAACGGTTCGCGAGTGAATCCAGCACTCACGCCATGTAAACGTTTACCGCCTGCTGCATTCGTTGCGCCGCAGCAACGAAAGTGTCACGAACTCGTTGACATCGTTGTCAGCAGAGTTACAGACTCCGCCCAGTTGCCGGCCCCGGCCCTGGGGTCGGGCCCACCCGCAGCAGGAGCCCGCGTGACCGCCAGCCACCCCGCCCCCGCCCATGTACTGTCCCGAGTGGCGCCTTCGTTCCTGGCCGCCGACGTCGGTGGCACCCATGTGCGCGTGGCCCGGGTCCAGGCCAGCGGTGATGCCGCCCATCCGGTGCGGGTGCTGGAATACCGCAAGTACCGCAACGCCGACCATGCCGGCCTCAGCGCGATCCTGTCCGACTTCCTCGGTGAAGGCCCGCGCCCCACGCACTGCGTAGTGGCCAGCGCCGGCTATGCCCGCGAGGATGGCACCGTGATCACCGCCAACCTGCCGTGGCCGCTTTCGGCGCGCCAGGTGGAGGCCGACGTCGGCCTGCAGCGGGTGTACATCGTCAACGACTTCGAGGCGGTGGCCTATGCCGCCGCGCAGGTGGATGCCAGTGGCGTGCTGCACCTGTGCGGGCCGGAGACCGCCGCCCGCGGTCCCACCCTGGTGGTCGGCCCCGGTACCGGCCTCGGTGCGGCACTGTGGATTCCCACCGCGCATGGCCCGGTGGTGCTCCCGACCGAAGCAGGACAGCCGACCCTGGCAGCCAGCACCGAACTGGAAATGGCCATCGTCCGGCACATGCAGCGCGACCGCGCGCACGTGTCGATCGAGCACGCCCTGTCCGGTCCGGGCCTGATGAACCTGTACCGCGCAGTGTGCGCACTGCAGGGGCAGGCGCCAACCCTGGCCAGCCCGGACGCAGTGACCGCAGCGGCCATGGCCGGTTCCGATGCGCATGCGCGCCAGGCACTGGACGTGTTCTGCGGCCTGCTCGGCAGCACCATCGGCGACATGGCCCTGTTCTACGGCGCCCATGGGGGCGTCTACCTGGCCGGCGGCATCCTACCCCAGATCCGCGAATACCTGCGTGCCAGCACCTTCGTCGAGCGCTACCTGCAGAAGGGACCGATGGGCGAAGCGCTGGCACGCATCCCGGTGAAGGTGGTCGAACACGGCCAGCTGGGCGTGATCGGCGCTGCCAGCTGGTACCTGCAGCAGCACCCGGCCGCCTGATACCACAACGGTTCCAACGCAATCGCAGCACGCAGTACGTGGCACGCCAACGCACGGGACTTCGCCACCAGCCCGCGCATGACATCGCAACCGCAACCGAACACCGCCGCCGGCATCCAATCGAGTGATGAGGAGAGACATCATGAACACCCGCAAGACCCTGCTTTCGGCTGCCATCGTCAGCTGCCTCGCCTTCGGCGCGCACGCGCAGCAGGCTGCCCCGACCGCCACCGACCTGGATACGGTGCAGGTCACCGGCATCCGCGGCTCGATGGAAAAGTCGCTGGACACCAAGCGCGACGCCAACGCGCGCGTGGAAGTGGTCACCGCCGAGGACGTCGGCAAGCTCCCGGCGCACAACGTCGCCGATACCCTGCAGCGCCTGCCGGGCGTGAACATCAGTTCCTCCAGTGCCGACGAAGGCGGCTTCGATGAAGCCGACCGGGTCAGCCTGCGCGGTACCAGCCCGAGCCTGACCCAGACCCTGATCAACGGCCACAGCGTCGGCTCGGCCGACTGGTTCGTGCTCAGCCAGGGCAGCAACGTCGGCCGCAGCGTCAGCTACACCCTGCTGCCGTCGGAACTGGTCCGCTCGGTGGAAGTGAACAAGTCCTCGCAGGCCAAGCTGCAGGACGGCGGCACCACCGGTACCGTCAACATCCTCACCCGCAAGCCGCTGGAGTTCGCCAAGCCGATCACTGCCGAAGCCTCGATCGGCGCCGTGCGTTCGGACCAGGCCAAGTCCACCGATCCGCAGCTGTCGGGCCTGTTCAACTACAAGAACGAAGAGGGCACCTTCGGCGTGATGGTGCAGGGCTTCAGCCAGAAGCGCGAACTGCGTCGTGAAGCGCAGGAAATCCCGTCGGGCTTCTTCAAGATCGACCCGAACGGCACCGTTGCCCAGTCCAATCCGGACCTGGCCGGCGTCTATGCACCCGCCCTGCTCGGCTCGACCCTGTTCGAACAGACCCGCGAGCGCAAGGGCGGCCTGATCTCGCTGCAGTTCAAGCCGGCCGACAACCTTACCCTGGGCCTGGAAGGCTTCAGTTCGAAGATGGAAGCGAACAACTACAACCGCAACTTCATGTTGTGGGGTAGCAAGATCATGGGCGATGACAAGAACGACGCCGGCGTGATCACCCGTCCGGGCCAGGCGCCGCTGCCCGGCTATGTCGTCAAGGATGGCGTGCTGACCAACGCCAACTTCGCAGGCGTCGCCGGCACGCCGTACGCGGTGTACGACATGATCTACCGCGAGGCCACTGCCAAGAGCAACTACGTCACCCTGGATGCCGACTGGCAGATCAGCGACAGCCTGACCGCCAGGTTCCAGGCCGGCAATACCAAGGGCACCGGCACCACCCCCCGCCAGTTCATCGCCGAAGTGACCGTGGCCGACGGTGGCGGCGCCAACTGGACCACCCACGGCAACGGTTCGCCGGTGGACTGGAACGTGGGCGGCGACATCAGCCCGAACGGCGTGACCAGCTTCGGCACCTGGGGCAACCAGGAAGTCACTGCCGAGGACAAGGAAAAGTGGTTCACCGCCGACTTCAACCAGTACTTCAGCGATGGCGGCGCGCTGAACTCGCTCGACTTCGGTGTGCGCTATGCCGATCACAAGCGTGAGGCACTGTCGCCGGAAGGCGCCACTCCGGGCGCGATCTGGGACGCACTGAAGGGGGCGCCAACCGGCAGCTTCCCGGGCGGCTTTGCCGGCGGCATCGGCGGCAACTTCCCGCGCAACATCTGGTACTACACTCCGGGTGCGTTGAAGGATGCCGTGCTCAACAACTCTACCTGGCTGGCCGGCAATGACGGCCCGACCGGTCGCCACAACTACGGCGCCGAGTGGAAAGTGGCCGAGAAGAACTTCGCCGGCTATGTGCAGGCCAACTTCAGCGGCGATCGCTGGAGCGGCAATGTCGGCCTGCGCTACGTCAACATCAAGCAGGACATCGACACCTACCAGGCCGTCAGTGATGCTGCCAATGCCGACGTCAGCAGCCTGTTCGGCAAGTGGAAGGCACTGTCCTTCGAGAACAAGCACGACCGCATTCTGCCCAGCGTGAACCTGAAGTTCGACCTGGCCGATGACCTGGTGTTCCGCTTCGCCGCCTCGCAGACCCAGACCCTGCCGGACTTCTCGGCGCTGGGCGCGTCGTCCTGGGGCTCGGACCTGACCAAGGTCGGCGGTGGTGGCAATCCGAAGCTCAAGCCGGTGCTGTCGACCAACTTCGATGCGAACGTGGAGTGGTACTTCATGCCGCGCGGGCTGTTGTCGCTGGGCGCGTACTCGATGAACCTGAAGGACTACGTGGCCTTCGGCACCCAGACCCAGATGCTGTACAGCGAGCTGAGCAACCAGCTGGAGGCCTACCAGGTCGCCGTGCCGGTCAACGCCGACGGCAAGGTCTACGGCATGGAGTTCGCCTACGAGCAGCCGCTGGGCGAGAACTTCGGCCTCAACGCCAACTACACCTACGCCGACGGCAGTACCTCGCATACCTGGGAAGACGGCAGCAACAACCTGCTGGGCACCTCGAAGAACACCTACAACGTGGGTGCCTACTTCGAGAACGACACCTTCGGTGCACGCGTCAGCTACACCTACCGTTCTTCGTTCCTGATCGGCCTGAAGGGCGCCAGCCCGTACTACCAGGACGATTTCGGCACCCTGTCGCTGTCGCTGAGCTACAAGGCCACTGACTGGATGAGCGTGAGCTTCGATGCGCTGAACCTCAACAACCCGACCCTGAAGTACTACCAGAGCGCGTCGATTCCGAGCGCGTTCTATGAAAACGGCCGCCAGTACTACCTCAACTTCCGCTTCAAGTACTGATCCGCCGGCAGCAACATCGCCGAGTCGTGCGTGCACGCCGGGCCTGGGTCATTCCGGGCCCGGCGTTTTTCATGTATAGCGTTCATCGCACCGTTCCAAGGAGTCGTTCCGATGGTCAAGCCTTCCCGTGCCCGGGTGCGCAGCGCACTGCTGCTGGGCAGCCTGCTCGCCCTGCTGCCGGCCGCGCCGGCACTCGCCGCCGATCCCGCGCCTGGCGCTGAAGCCCCCGGCCCGCAGCTGCGGGCCGGCAGCCTGATGCTGATCCCTGCCCCGGCCGATGTGCAGCACGGCCAGGGCAGCGGTATTACCGTTCACGCCGGCACCGTGCTGCAGGCCGACGGCGAAGCCGCCCGCCGCGTCGCTGCCCAGTTCGCCGACCTGCTTGCCCGCAGCGGCGGCCCGCGCCTGGCAGTGGCCAACGCCAGCACTGCAGCCAAGGACGGGGGCATCCGCTTCCAGATCGTTCCCACGTTCCGGGACAGCGGCGAAAGCTACACGCTGGAAAGCACTCCGCACGGTGTGCTGGTGCAGGCCGGCAACGAGACTGGCCTGTTCTACGGCGCCACGACCCTGGCCCAGCTCGCGACCGGCGGCAGCCAGGGCGTGCTGCCGGCAGTACAGATCCAGGACGCACCCCGCTTCAGCTGGCGCGGCTTCATGCTCGACTCGGCGCGGCATTTCCAGAGCCTGGACGAGATCAAGCGCGTGCTCGACGCAATGGCCGCGCACAAGCTCAATACCTTCCACTGGCACCTGACCGACGACCAGGGCTGGCGCATGCAGATCAAGCGCTACCCGAAGCTGACCGAAGTGGGCAGCTGCCGCCTGCCGGCCGGTGACGGCGGCATCGATCCGGCCACGGGCCAGGCACATCCGTACTGCGGCTTCTACACACAGGAGCAGATCCGCGAGGTGATCGCCCATGCCGCGAAGCTGCATATACAGGTGATCCCGGAAATCGACGTGCCCGGCCATGCCACCGCCGCGATCGCCGCGTATCCCGAGCTGGGCACCGTTGACACGCCATTGAAGCCGCTGAGCGAATGGGGCGTGTTCCCGAACCTGTTCAACGTCGAGGACAGCACCGTCGCCTTCCTCGAGAACGTGCTGGAAGAAGTGATCGAACTGTTTCCTGCCAGGTACGTGCACGTCGGCGGCGACGAGGCAGTGAAGGACCAGTGGAAGGCCTCCAGGCAGGTACAACAGCGCATGCGTGCGCTCGGCATCAAGGATGAGATGGCCATGCAGAGCCACATCATCAAGCGCCTGGAGACGTTCCTGGAAGCCCACGACCGGCGCCTGATCGGCTGGGACGAGATCCTTGAAGGTGGCCTGCCGCCGCAGGCCACGGTGATGTCCTGGCAGGGCACCGAGGGTGGCCTGGCCGCCGCCCGGGCAGGCCATGACGTGATCATGTCACCGGTCGGCTACCTGTACCTGGATTACCTGCAGACTGCCTCGCCAAACGAGCCGCCGGGCCGCCCGACCCAGGTCACCCTCGGCAAGCTGTACAACTTCGAGCCGGTGCCGGCCGGTCTTCCCGCCGACAAGCGCCAGCACATCCTCGGCCTGCAGGCCAACATGTTCACCGAGCACACGCGCACCTACGCGCGCCTGCAGCACAACCTGTTCCCGCGCCTGGCCGCAGTGGCCGAGACCGGCTGGAGCACGCCGGAACATCGCGACTTCCGCGATTTCCTCGCGCGCCTGCCGGCGCAGCTGCAGCGCTACCGCGCCTGGGGCCTGGCCTACGCGCAGACCCCGTTCGAAGTAGGCGTGGCCCATACCGACGACCACGCGGCCAACACCGTGACCGTGTCGCTGGCCAATCCGCTGGGCTACGAGGTGCGCTACAGCACCGATGGCAAGCCGGTGACCGCGCAGTCGGCGCTGTACCGGCAGCCGCTGACCGAAACGCTGCCAGCCACCGTCCAGGCGGCGGCGTTCTACCGGGGCCAGATGCTGGCGGCAACGCCGACCACCGCAGCATTCACCCCGCAGTCGCTGCTCAGCCGCCGCAGTGACGAGCTGCTCAGCTGCGTGGGCAACAAGGGACTGGTGCTGCGGCTGGAGGATGATGGCCCGCGCGAGGGCAACCGCGCCGTGTTCAACGTCGATATCTTCCAACCGTGCTGGCGCTGGCCGCAGGCCCAGCTGGACGGCATCGGCAGCGTGGAGGTGCGTGCCGGCCGCATTCCGTACTATTTCCAGCTTGCTCACGATGAACCCAAGCGCCGCTTTGAAAAAGCCAAGCGCACGCATGGCGAGATGCAGGTGCGTCGCGGCAACTGCAACGGCGAGGTACTGGCTGAGGCCGCGTTGCCGGCCAAGCCCGATGCGGATGGCTTCGTGACCCTGCGCGCTGCGCTGCCGAAGGGGACGCAGGGCACCGGCGATCTGTGCATCAACTTCACCGGCGACACGCGCCCGGCGATGTGGGTGCTGGATGAGGTCACGCTGGGGAAGTAACCGCAAGCCTGTCCTGGCGCAATCCATCCACGCATGGCGTGGATCTACTGTAGAGCCGAGCCCATGCTCGGCTGCCTTTCGGGAGGAAGCCGGGCATGGGCCCGGCTCTACAGGAAACCTTACCCGCGCCAGCGCAGCAGCAGATCGCGCAGCGGTGTGAACGCGATGCCCATGCCGGCCAGCACGCCGATCGTGTTGGCGAGCGCATCCATCGGATCAGCCATGCGGTTGCGGGTGAGCGCACCCTGGGCGAACTCGATGCCGATGCCCATCAGCACCAGGCCCACGCCCACCCACAGCAGCGGACAGCCGCGGCGGAACAGCTGCACGGCGCCACCTGCCAGAATGAAATAGGCCAGGAAGTGCTCGCCCTTGTCGCTGTTCTCCGGCAGCGGAATCGGCGGCGGCGGGATCAGGCACACGACGATGACCAGCAGCACCGCCAGTGCCCACAACGCGGTCCACAGCCGCGGACGGCGCAGCGGCTTGATCAATGGCGGCGTCTTGCTCACAGGCGCCAGCTCAGGTCACCCAGTTCGAAGGCCGGCTCGAAATCGACGCCACGCTGCAGTCCGATCGCCTGGAAGCGCTCGCCCATTTCGGTCGGCAGGGTCAGCTTCTTCACCTGGTCGCGCAGCTGGATGCGGCCGACCTCATCGGTGCGCTCCTCGGCCAGCAGCAGCACCCGGTCCAGGCCGTTGCCGAGCAGGAAGCTGGCCTGGCTGCAGTAACCGGCCAACTCGAAGCCACCGTGCATGCCGGCCTCGGCCATCGCAGTGAAATCCACCGAGGCGGTGATGTCCTGCAGGCCCGGCCAACGATGGACATCGTTATGTACGTGGTGGCGATAGAACGCGCGCACGGTGCCATCGTCGCGATCGGGTTGGTAGAACTCGCCCCGGGTGTAGCCGTAATCGATGAACAGCATCGCACCACGCTGCAGGCCACCGGCCACCGCCTGCAGCCAGTAAGGCAGCTGCGGCAGCACTTCGGAACGATAGCCATCGGCAAAGGGCTTCTCCAGGTAGCGCTCGATGTGGCGCACCGCACCGTTGAGCAGGAGGTCGGCCGGCTGTGCGCCGCGAATGAAATTGCCGCCGGCGTCCAGTTCGACGGTCTCTTCGTAGACCTCGCCGTCCTTGATCAGGAAGCGCGGGGTCGGCAGCGCGTCGATCACCTCGTTGGCGAATACCACGCCCTCCCAGTCCTCCTCGAACGGGCGATCGACCCAGTCCACGCGCGCGGCCAGCTCAGCCGGCAGGTTCTGCCGCAGGCGCTGCTGCTGGCGCTCGCGCAGGTCGGCGCTGGGTTCGAGGAGGGCGTATCGCGAGGGCAGCGCGTCCAGTTCGGCCAGGCGCAGCAGGACCGCCTCGGCAAACGCACCGGTGCCACCGCCAAGCTCCAGCATGCGCGCCTGCGCGCCGAGCTGGGCGAACACCGGTGCCAGCGCATGGGCCACGCTACCGGCGAACAGGCTGCCAAGCTCGGGCGCGGTGGTGAAGTCACCGCCACCGCCGAACTTGCTGGCACCGGCGCTGTAGTAGCCCCAACCGGGGGCGTACAGGCACAGCTCCATGAAGCGCGAGAATGGCATCGCCCCGCCCTGTGCAAGGATTTCGGCACGCAGGGCGGCCGCCAGCTGGTCGCTGTGGGCCAGGGCATCGGCTTCGGGCAGGGGGAAGGTGGGCTGCATGGCGTCTTCGAATGCGGTGACAATGGTGCACAGGATAGCCGAGCCTTGGAGGACCCTCGATGAGCGACACCGCCCCCGTGGCCCTGATCACCGGCAGCGCCCGGCGGATCGGCGCGGCCATTGCCCGACAGTTCCATGCCTGTGGCTGGTCGGTGGTGCTGCACGCCCATGCCTCCAGCGCCGAGCTACAGCAGGCCGCGTTCGATTTCGACAACGTCCGCCCGGGCAGCGTACTGGCATTGCAGGCCGACCTGCGGGACGCCGACGCCCTGCCCGATCTGGTCGAACAGGCGGTCAGCCACTTCGGCCGCCTCGACGCGCTGGTCAACAACGCGTCCAATTTCTTCCCCACCCCGCTGGGCCAGGTCACCGCCGCGGCGATGGACGAACTGTACGCGGTCAATGCACGCGCGCCACTGCTGCTGTCACAGGCGGCGGCACCGTACCTGCGCCGCCAGCAGGGCTGCATCGTCAACCTGACCGACCTGCACGGCACCGACCCGATGCGTGACCACGCCGCCTACAGCATGGCCAAGGCCGCGCTGGAGATGGCCACCCGTTCGCTGGCGCTGGAACTGGCGCCAAAGGTGCGGGTGAATGCGGTGGCGCCCGGCGCGATCCTGTGGCCGGAACAGGGCAAGGACGACTTCGCCCGCGCGGCACTGTTGGCGCGCACGCCGCTGGCCCGCATCGGCACCGTCGAAGAGGTCGCCGAAGCGGTGTACTGGCTGGTGGCCGAAGCCAGCTTCGTCACCGGCCACACCCTGCGCGTGGATGGCGGGCGCACGGTCAGTTGAAAGGTTGCCGGGGTCCATAACGGGGTCAGATCCCTTTTCCCGCCGGGAAAAGGGATCTGACCCCGTCACTCAAGGTCCACGACCTCGAACGCGTCGCCAAACTGCTTGTGCGCGCGCCACAGCGTGGCCAGGTCCAGCCCACTGACCGGATCGATGAAGTCCGGGGCAATGTCGGCCAGCGGCTTCAGCACGAAGGCATGCTTCAGCTCCGGGCGTGGAATGCGCAGGTGGCCGGGACCTTCCACCACCAGGTCACCGTAGAACACCACGTCGATGTCCAGGGTCCGGTCGGAAAAGCGCGGTCCACTGCGGTCGCGGCCGTGCGCGTCTTCCAGCGCATGCAGCCAGTCGTCCAGTTCCTGCAGCGGCAGGTCGGTCTCGATCGCCACCGCATTGTTGAGGAACGCCGGGCCGTCGAAGCCGACCGCGGCGGTACGGTAGGCCGGCGACACCCGCAGCGCGCCAAAGCGCTCGCGCAGGGCCGCCACCGCGGCGTGGAGGTAGCGGCGGGGCTGGATGTTGCTGCCCAGGCTCAGGAGCGCAATGGTCATGCAGGTCAGGTGACGACGGTGGGGGAGGCGGGCATGCCGCCATCACGGCGGCGCACCTACAATCCGGGACGCACATGATAGGACACCCACATGACCTATTGCGTTGGAATCGAGGTGGACGAGGGCCTGGTCTTCGCCGCCGACACCCGGACCAATGCCTCGCTGGACGATGTGCGCGTGCACCGCAAGCTGCACGTGTTCGAGTATCCGGGCGAGGCGGCCTTCGTGCTCATGGCGGCCGGCAACCTGGCCACCACCCAGCTGCTGGTATCGCGCCTGTGCCGCGACGCCGAC
Organism: Stenotrophomonas maltophilia; assembly: GCF_001676385.1. GTDB lineage: Bacteria > Pseudomonadota > Gammaproteobacteria > Xanthomonadales > Xanthomonadaceae > Stenotrophomonas > Stenotrophomonas maltophilia_J. Next base: position 106,926 of record NZ_LYVJ01000005.1, read on the forward strand.
GAGCGGCGGACGCCCAACCTGCGCGACATGAGGCACCTGTTCGAGGCTGCCGCCTATGTCGGGCAGCTGCTGGTGGACAGCCAGGTCAAGACCGAACACAGCGAGCACGGCCATGACGGGGTCAGTACGCAGGCGACATTGATCTTCGGCGGGCAGATCGCCGGTGAGCAACCCGGCCTCTACATGGTCTACCCGCTGGGCAATGCGATTGCGGCCTCGCCGGAAACGCCCTACCTGCAGATCGGTGAATCCAAGTACGGCAAGCCGATCCTCGATCGCATCGTCACGCCGGCCACCCGGCTGGAGGATGCGGCGCGCACGGCGATCGTGTCACTGGACTCGACCATCCGTTCCAACCTGTCCGTGGGCCTGCCGGTCGACCTTGCGCTGCTGCGCACGGGCGAACTGCGCATCGGCCAGCAGCTGCGGCTGGGGGCGGACTCGCCGCTGTACGCGGACATCCACCAGAACTGGTCGCGCCGGCTGGAACAGGCGGTGGACGCCCTGCCGCGCTTCCCGTGGGAATCTTCCCTGTAGAGCCGAGCCCATGCTCGGCTGCTGTTCGCATTGATCTCGACAGCCGAGCATGGGCTCGGCTCTACAGAACCCCAGCTGCGTCAGCCCAGCGCTTCGGCCACCGCGCGGAACACCTGCTGCATCTGCAACGGCTTGCGCAGCACATGCACCTCCACGCCGGCCGGGAATGCGTCGGCGGGCACCACCACGGCGGCGTCCTCCAGCACCAGCGCCGGGCCCCGGTAGCCCAGCGCAGCCATCTCGCCCAGCAACTGGCTGGCGGGCAGCAGCTTGGACCCGGCATCAGCGATCACCAGCGCCGGCATCGCCTCCTGCTGCATCCAGCGCAGCGCGGCCGGCCCGTCGGATGCCAGCTGCAGCTGGTAGCCCTGGCTGGACAGTGCATTGCCAAGCAGCGACAGGCGCGTGGCTTCGCCATCGACCACCAGGATCGACTGGCCACTGCCCAGTGCCACCAGCTGTTCGATCGGCTCACCGCCATCAATGGCCTCGTGCATCGGCAGCCGCAGCTCGAAGCAGGTGCCCTGCCCTGGCTGGCTGCTGACGTGGATGCTGCCACCGGCACCTTCGACGATGCGCTTGCAGGAAATCAGGCCCAGGCCGGTGCCATCGGCCTTGGTGGTGAAGAAGGGATTGAACAGGTGCGACAGCGTATCCGCATCCATGCCGATGCCTTCGTCGGCCACGCAGATGCGCATCCAGTCCACGCCGTCGCGCTGGCCAGCATGGCCGGCAGTCAGGCTGAGGCAGCCGCCGTCGGGCATGGCCTGGATCGCGTTGAGCGCAAGGTTCAGCATCACCTGCTGCAGTTCGGTGTAGTTGGCGTCCACCACCAACCCCTCGTCCTGCACCTGCAGTTCCAGCCTCACATTGTCGGGCACGTTGCTGCGCAGCAGCAGCGCCACGGCATCGAACAGTCCGTCGATCTCGATGCGTTCGCTTGGCTTGCGCGAGCCCCGCACGAACGACAGCATGGATTCGGCCATCTCATGGCCGCGGCGGCCGCACTCGGCGATGACATCGGCCAGATGGTGCAGCTGCGGGTCCTGGGTACGGGCCTTCAGCAGGTCCGGCATGATCAACAGCGGTTGCAGGATGTTGCGCAGGTCATGGCTGAGACCGGCAGCGAGCAGCGAAAGGCTTTCCAGCCGCTGTGCGCGCATCAGTTCGGTCTCCACCCGGGCGCGCTCGATCGCGCTGCGCGCATCGCGGATGGCCCGCGCCACCGCCGAGGGCAGGCGTGCGGGCTGGTGCTTGATGATGTAGTCGTTGGCGCCCATCTGCAGCGCCGCCACCGCGTTCTCTTCACCCATGGTGCCGGAGACGAAGATGAAGGGCACCTCCGGTGCGGTCTCGCGCACGATGCGCAGCGCATCGTCACCGGAGAACCCCGGCATGCTCAGGTCGGACAGCACGATGTCCGGCTGGAACGCGACCAGCGCCCGGCGCAGTTCGGCTTCGCTCTCGACGCGCTCGAAGCGCGCTTCCAGGCCGGCATCGAGCATCTGCTCGGACATCAGCTCGGCATCCTCCGGGGAATCCTCCACCAGCAGGATGCGCAACGCCCCCAGGGCAGGACCGGTCAAGGGCATGGGCTCACTCAAGCTCCGGTGCCTGGTTGATCAACGCCCAGAACTTGCCCAGGGTCTTCACCGCACCGAAGAACTGGTCCACGTCCACCGGCTTGACCACGTAGGCATTCACGCCCATGTCCCAGCTGCGGGCCAGATCGCTCTCCTCGCGCGAGGACGACAGGATCACCACCGGCAGGCGCTTGAGCTCTTCGTGGTCCCGGATCTGCCGCAGCACCTCCAGTCCATCCATGCGCGGCATCTTGATATCCAGCAGCAGCACCGCCGGCAGGCCTTCCTCGCGGTTCGCGTAGGCACCCCGCCGCAGCAGGTAGTCCATCACCTCCACGCCATCCTCGACGTGCACGATGGGATTGGCCAGATGTGCATCCTTGAGGGCGTCGATGGCCATCTCGGCGTCGGCCGGGCTGTCCTCGGCCAGGAGAATGGTGCGCAGGGTCGTCATGCTGGAGAACCTTTTTTATCCGTGTCGTTCGCGGGAGGCAGGTAGAAGTGGAAGGTGGCGCCGACGTCCGGTTCGGCTTCGGCCCAGATGCGGCCGCCGTGGCGGGTCAGCACGCGGCGCACGCTGGCCAGGCCAATGCCCGTACCCGGGTAATCACTGGCCTTGTGCAGGCGCTGGAACACACCGAACAACTTGCCGGCGTACGCCATGTCAAAGCCTGCGCCATTGTCGCTGACCGTGAACTGATGGCCACCATCGGGCTGCTGCTGGTAGTCCACGCGGATCCTTGCCGGTTCACGGTTGCCCGAGTACTTCACCGCATTGCCGAGCAGGTTCAGCCAGACCTGGCGGATCATGTTCTCGTCAGCGACCACGATCGGCAACGGTGCGATGCTCCACTCCACCTGGTGCACGCGACCGGTACTTTCAGCCTCAGCCTGCAGGTTGGAATCGAGCATGGCGCGCGTCTCGGCCACCAGCGACTGCATGTCCACGGCCTGCTGGCGCATCGCCGCACGGCCCAGCCGCGAGTAGACCAGCAGGTCATCGATCAGGGCCGCCATGCGCCGCGCCGAACTGGAGATCACCTCCAGGTAATGGCGGCTCTTGTCATCGGCGCCCTCACCGAGGTGCCGCGACAGCTTGTCCGAAAAGCCGGCGACATGGCGCAGCGGCGCGCGCAGATCGTGCGAGACGGAATAGCTGAAGGCTTCCAGTTCGCGGTTGACTTCGGACACCTGGGCGACCTTGCCCTCCAGCTGGCGATTCAGTTCTTCAACGCGCAGCTGCACCGCGCGCTGCATGGTGACGTCGCTGATGGTGAGCAGCACCACTTCGTCATCCGTATCGGGCAGCGGCATGCGCCGCGCGTTGAGCAGCATGTAACGCACCAGGCCGTCGGCGGTGCGCTGCTCATGTTCGAAGTCCCATAGCTCGCGGCCACGCAGCAATACGTCGGACAGGCGCTGGCGTACCACCGGATCCTGCCAGGCGCCCTCGCCTACCGTCTCCAGCAGCAGGCCGTCGGCGCGCTCGTCCTGCAGGCCGTACAGTTCAGCGAACGCCGGGTTGTGCAACTGCACGCGCAGGTCACGGTCGAGCAGCACGATCGGCTCGCGCACTGTCTGCAATACCGATGCGGCACGCGCGGCCGAGCGCAGCGATTGCCGTTCGGCGAGCAGGCGGCGGCCGATCTGCCGGTGCAGCAACCACAGCACCAGCCCCAGCAGCGCCAACTGCACCGCCAGCGAACTCCAGGACACGAGCTCGGTCTGCCTGCGCTGCCGCGCCGCCTGTTCTGCCCGCAGCGCCAACAACTTCTGCTCTCTGGCCTGCAGCTCCTCGACCAGGCCACGGATGGGGTAGCGCGTACTCAGGTCCTGCACCAGCCCACGCTGGTCGCTGTTCGGTTCGGACCGGGCCAGCTCACGCGCCAGTGCCATGCGGCCTTCCAGCATCGACTCGATACGGCCGATGCGGATCAGCTGATCGGGGCTGTCCCGGGTCATCCGGCCCAGCTCGGCCAGGCGCTCCGGAATGTCATTTGCACGCGCCATGCGCTCGCGCAGCCCGGGCGCGTCCACGCCCTTGGACAACGTCAATGCGGCCGATTCGACGTCGCGCACGTCGGCCTGGAGCTGCTGCAGCGCTACGCCCACGGCCTGCGTATGGGTAACCCAGGCCATGGCCTGTTCACTGTCCTGCTGCAGCTTGCGCAGGGTCAACCAAGGCACCACGATGATCGCGACCGCAGCGAGCGCCAAGGCGGGCAAACGCCAGCGATCCCGGATGTCGTCACTGAAAACCAGCGCCATAGTTCCTCTTCAGCACGGCCGCAGGGCGTCGGCCGGGACCGGCCCGGCTGCGGCGGAACCGGCAATATAGCGCAGGCGGTCACAACGCTGGGCTTTTCGGCCCGGTTGGCTGAACGGGTCGGAGCTTGCACCTGTAGAGCCGGGCGCCCCGGGCCGGGGCGCCCCGGGGTTCAGCGCCTGGCGCCGGCGCTGACCTTCAGCGCGCTCGCATCGACGCGGGTTACGCCTTTGATGCCCTTGGCCGTGGTCACCGCCTTGTCATGCTCGGCCTGGCTGGCCACGGTGCCACTCAGGCTGACCACGCCATTGACGGTCTCGACCTTGATTTCGGTGCCCGGCACGTTGCTGCTGGTCAGCAGATCGGCCTTCACCTTGGTGGTGATCCAGCTGTCGGTCACCGGCTCGCTGGAATCATGCTGGTCGGCATGATTCATCGCGGAATGGTCGGTCCTGGGCGGGCTCTTGGCGGCGCGATCATTGGCGGATGCGGCCGAGGAGGACAACGCAAGGCCCAGCGTCAGGGCCGAAGCGATCAGCGTGCGGGTCATCGTGCTCATCATGGGTTACCTCCTGCGGAATGTGCTGACAGTCTGGACATGCAGCTGTAGCGCAGGCGTGGCGTTGCGGTCACGCCGCCGTGAATCGGGCCCCTTGCACGGCAACGGTTCAGCTTGGGGCATCGGCCATGATCCTTTACCCTGTTTCCCCGCACCGCACGGAGCCTGCCCATGCGCCCCGACCTGCAACTGGCCCTGATCGGCTATGGCCTCGCCGGTCGCGTTTTCCATGCGCCGTTGATCCAGCACACGCCCGGGCTGGCGCTGCACAGCATCGTCAGCTCGCAGCGGGACACCCTGCTGCGTGCGTTCAGCGACGTCCATGTGCGTGCCACGCCCGAGGAAGCCTTCGATGACCCGGCCGTCGATGCCGTGGTGATCGCTACGCCGAACGAGCAGCATGCCCCGCTGGCCATCGCGGCACTGGCGGCCGGCAAGCACGTCCTGGTCGACAAGCCTTTCGCACTGGATGTCGCCGAGGCCGACGCCGTCCTCGCCGCCGCGCGTGGTGCCGGCCGCATCGTCACCGTGTTCCAGAACCGGCGCTTCGACGCCGACTTTCTCACCCTGCAATCGCTGCTGGCCAACGGGGCGCTCGGGGACATCGCCGAGTGCCACGCGCACTTCGACCGCTACCGGCCGCAGGTGCGTGATCGTTGGCGCGAACAGGACGGTCCGGGCAGTGGCCTGTGGTATGACCTCGGGCCGCATCTGCTGGACCAGATGCTGGTGCTGTTCGGCTGGCCGCAGGCGATCGAGGCAGATCTGGCCATCCAGCGCGAAGGCGGCACCGGCATCGATTATTTCCATGCCGTGCTGCACTATCCGCGGCATCGCGCCATCGTGCATGCCGGTTCGCTGGTCGCCGCGCCAGCGCCGCGCTTCAGCGTGCATGGCAGCAGGGCCAGTTGGATCAAGCACGGCCTGGATGTGCAGGAAGCGCAGCTGCGCCGCGGCGTGGCGCCGGGTGCGCCGGGTTGGGGGGTCGATCCACGGCATGGCGAACTGGTGCGTTGCGATACCGAGGACAACAGGCAACGCATGACCGTCGACAACCTGCCCGGTGACTACCGGCGACTGTACGCGCAGTTTGCGGCGGCCATGCACGGCGACGGCGGACCGACGGTCAGCCCGGTGCAGGCGCTGCAGCTGATGCGGTTGCTGCAGGCCGGCATGGACAGCGCGCGCGAAGGGCGGCGGGTGCCATTGGGGTGATCGGCAGGGCTGCGCCCTGCACCCGCCGAAGCCGAAGCGACAGCAAACTCCGGCTGTCCGGAAAGGGATCCGCCCCCCCCGCTTCGTGCTTACGACTTCTTGATCGCGTGGCCACCGAACTCGTTGCGCATCGCCGACAGCAGGCGATCGGTGAACGAATTGGACTCACGCGAGCGCAGTCGCTCCAAAAGGGACAGGGTGATCACCGGCGCCGGCACGTCCAGTGCGATCGCTTCGGCCACGGTCCAGCGGCCTTCACCGGAGTCCGCAACGTATGGCGCGATGCCATCCAGCGATGGGTTGCGCCTGAGCGCCTGCGCGCTCAGATCCAGCAGCCACGAGCGCACCACGCTGCCGTGGCGCCAGACCTCGGCGACCTGGGCCAGATCCAGCTCCATGTCCTCCTTGCGTTCCATCAGCGCGAAGCCTTCGGCGTAGGCCTGCATCATTCCGTACTCGATACCGTTGTGGACCATCTTGGTGAAGTGGCCGGCGCCGGACGGACCGACACGCGCCCACCCGCGATCCTCGGCCGGCGCCAGCGTGCGCAGCAGCGGTGCGATCTGCTCGACCACAGAAGCTTCGCCACCGAGCATGAGGCTGTAGCCCTCCTGCAATCCCCACACGCCACCGCTGGTACCGCAATCGACGTAGCCCAGGTCAGCGGCGGCGAGCGCGTTCGCGCGGCGGATGGAATCCTGGTAATTGGAGTTGCCGCCATCGATGACGATGTCACCCTCCGCCAGATGCGGGGTCAGCTGGCCCAGCGCCTGGTCGACGCTCTCTCCGGCCGGCACCATCAGCCACACCACGCGCGGCACCGGCAGCGCGGCGACGGCGGCGGCCAACGAGTCGACCACCTCCAGGCCGGCCTCGACGGCCCGTTCGCGGGCGCCCTGGCCGGGGTCGTAACCGACCACGCGATGGCCGCCACGATGCAGGCGCTGGGCCATGTTGGCGCCCATGCGGCCGAGGCCGATCATTGCAATATCCATTGTTTCACCTTCAGTTGGGGTCTAGGGTCAGGCTGCCTGGCCTGCCGGTCATCGCGCAGTGGCGCTGCTGCGCCTCGCGCCAGCGCCGGTAGAGCGTGGTGTGCAGATTGTGCACCGCAAGGTCAACCGAATACGGCGTTCGCGGATTGCGGTCGAGCAGGCGGACGATGTGGTAGCCAATCGGATGTATACCGCGCGGGTGCACATAGATCACGAACTGCTGGTAGAACGGATCGTCCAGCAGTTGGTCCATGCGCGCCAGCGCAGCGTGGTAACGCGGCGCCAGCCGTGCGCGCAGCGCAGTATCCCGCTCGAACAGCAGGCGTTCGAAATAGCGCCGGCCGACGCGCGGGATACCCTGCGCCAGTTCCCACAGCTCGGCATTGCGCTGGTCATACCAGGCCAGTCCGCCGTGCAGCGCCAGCGCCTGCGCAGCACCCTTGCCCACCTCGACCACCACGAAGTTCTCCGCCTGGTTGGCCAGGTCGTCCAGCGTGCTTTTGCCGTACACGTGTTCGATGAAGCCGGGCACGCCGACGAAGGCTTGGCGCCCCATCGACGAAGCACGCGCCGCCTTGCCATCGGCGAAGTAGTCGCCAGCGTGGGCGCCGAGCAGGATGCTGTCGGTCCCGTGCAGCGCGAGGAAGGTGCCGATCGACAGTTCCTCCGCAGCGAATTCGGCATCGAACGCGGCGTCGCCATACAGTTCGCGCTGGGTCGCCAGCTGCGCCACCTGCCGGCCGACACCGCATTCGGCGCGCACGGCACCGCTGTAGAACGCCTGCAGTGCGTGGCTGTTGCCCGCGCTGGGCACGAAGCCACGGCCGAAACTGCGCGTGCGCTGCCAGCCTTGCGCGTGCGCCCCGCGCGGGCCGAAGCCGATCCACCCGAGCTGCAGGCCGGAAAACCGGAACTCTGGATTGTCCTGCAATGCGCGCGTTGCACGCTCGGTGGCCCTGCCCAGCTCGAAGGCATAGGCGCAGACCGTGGCCGGGTCGTCCAGCAGCTGTTGCAGCAGGGCCTGGCGGGAAGCCGCCGGCCAGTCTGCAGGCCAGCGCACGCGCAGGTCACCGGCGGCCTGTGCTTCAGCCAGCGAAGCGCGCGTGCAGACCGGGCCACCGAGCACCTGCGGCGCAGCGCGCGCCGCTTCCTCGAACCGCCAGCCAAGCCGCTGCAGCAGGCCCTGCGCACAGTCCAGCGGCGCCGCCACAGCGCCCAGCGCGGGCACCAGCAGCAGTGCCGTGCCGAGCACGGTCCCGCGCACGCTCACCGTTGATCCGTAGTGGCCGGTGCCGGTTCCGGAGTGGCCGCTGCAGGCGGCACTGGCTTGGCAGCCTCTGCCGGCAGGTACTGCTGCAGGCGCTGGAAGAAGCGACGGTAGAAATCGGCATCCGTCACCGTGCTGCTGGCCACCTTCACCAGTGAATCGTCATTGCTGCCGAACGGCAGCGACACAGATCCCAGTGCGCCCACGCCGACACTGGCCGAGGTCGGGCTCTTCTTCAGGGCGTAGCGGTCCTGCACCGCGCTGACGAACACCAGCGCCTGATCGCCCCGGGGCGCACAGGAGATGCGCAGCACCAGCTGCTCATGGTCGTCCTCGCGCGGCTGGAAATTCTTGCTGCCCTCGACCTGCGCATCGTCGGCACGGGCGATGGCATAGCCCTGGCTGAGCAGCCTGCGGCGTGCCGCCTCGCAGGCCTCAGCGGGGCGTCCTTCGACGGTACGCGAGAAGGTATCGCCGGAATCGAACGATTCGCGCAGCACGGTGCTGTCGGCGGCGCGGCCACCACAGGCCGACAGGATCAGGGCGCTGGCGCACCCCAAGGCAATGCTGGAAAGACGGGAGGCCCGCATGGGTACTCCTGCGAGGACGAGATCACCAAGGGTAGTCCCGCGACCGTGTGCGCCAGGTTGACAGCGTCTCCCGCGTTGCTCCCCGTTCATGCATAAAAAAAGGGACGGAGGCAGTCGTTTGTGCCACAAACGACTTAATCCCCTCCGTCCCCTTTTAGGCTAGAAGGGCCGGCAATGCCGGCCCGTCGGAGATCACATGGCGTCGCCGGTTCAGTCCGCCCAGCGGCCAACGCCGGTGGACTGCGGCAGGACCTGTGCCGACAGCGGGCGGTCGTTGGCCAGCAGGTTCACCGCGTCGGCCAGGATCGCTGCCGACTCGCGCAGCAGCGGATCCGGGCGCTTCTCCGCGGCCTTTTCGCGTGCGGCATCCTTGACGATGTCGCGCTCGTTGCCGGTCAGGCCGTCGTCACTGCTGTCGTCAGCCAGCGGGTCCAGGGCCAGGCCCAGTTCCTTGCGCTGCATCTGGCGCTCCTTGCGCTGGGCGTCCTGGCGCTCGCGCTCGGCGCGGCGGGTGGCTTCGTTGAGCGAGATGTACTTCTTCGCCGCCTCGGTGCGGAACTGCTCCACATCCTCGTTCCACCACTGGAATTCCCTGTCCGTGGCAATGCGTGCGTCGTGGCGGCTTTCCAGCTTCGGCAGCAGCGGTGCGAAGTTGCCGTACTGGGTATGCGGCACGGCGGCGATGCGGGTCCACGGCAGCGCGTTGTCGTAGGTGCTCTCGCCGAACTCGGTGGCATCGACACTGGCCGGGAATGCCAGGTCCGGCACCACCCCCTTGTGCTGGGTGCTGCTGCCGCTGACGCGGAAGAACTGGGCGATGGTCAGCTTGACCTGGCCGAAGCGCTGGGTCTCGCCGCTCGGCCAGCGGTCCAGGTCGACGATGTTCTGCACGGTCCCCTTGCCGAAGCTGGTCTCGCCGATCACCAGGCCGCGGCCGTAATCCTGGATCGCACCGGCGAAGATCTCCGACGCCGATGCCGAACCGCGGTTGATCAGCACCGCCAGCGGGCCGTCCCACGCAACGCCCTGGTTGCGGTCGCTGTTGACGGTGACGCGGCCACCGGATTCGCGCACCTGCACCACCGGCCCCTGCTCGATGAACAGGCCGGTCAGTTCGATCGCCTCATCCAGCGAACCGCCGCCATTGTTGCGCAGGTCCAGCACCACGCCATCCAGCTTGTCGGCCTTGAAGCCGGACAGCAGCTTGGCTACGTCGCGGGTCGCCGAGGCATAGTCGGCAGCGTTGCGGCGGCGGCCCTCGAAATCCTGGTAGAAGGTCGGCAGCTTGATCACACCGATCCTGCGTGCCGGTTCACCATTGGCGGCCGGAATATCCATGGTCTCGCCCTTGGCGGCCTGCTCGGCCAGGCGCACCTTCTGGCGGGTCAGCACCAGCGTGTGGTGCTTGCCGTCGACACCTTCGGCGGCCGGAATGAACTCCAGCTTGACCTGGGTGTCCTTGGCGCCACGGATCTTGGCCACGACATCATCGATACGCCAGCCGATCACATCTTCGACCTGGCCGGACCGGCCCTGCCCGACGCCGACGATGCGGTCACCCGGCTTCAGTGTCCCGTCCACCGCAGCCGGGCCACCGGCGATGATCTCGCGGATCACCACCATGTCGTCCTGCCGCTGCAGCTGCGCACCGATGCCTTCCAGCGACAGCGACATGGCCTGGTTGAAGTTCTCGGCCGTGCGCGGGGTGAAGTAGTCGGTGTGCGGATCCACGGCGCTGGTGTAGGCGTTCATGAAGAACTGGAAGACGTCTTCGCCCTTCAGCTCGTTGACCGACTTCTCCAGCGTCGCGTAGCGCTTGTCCAGCGTCTTGCGGATATCGTCCGGCTTCTTGCCGGCCAGCTTCAGGCGCAGCCAGTCATTCTTGACCGACTTGCGCCACAGCTCGTCGAGCTCGGCGCTGCTTGCCGCCCACGGCACTTTCTTGCGGTCGTACTCGAAGCGCTCATCGGTGGTGAAATCCGGCTCCTGCTTGAGCAGCTTGCGCGCATAGGCCACGCGCTCGCCGACGCGCTGCTTGTAGACCGCGAACACCTGGAATGCCGGCTCCAGCTCACCGCCGCGGATGGCCGGGGAAATGTTGGCCTCGAACGGCGCGAAGCGCGCCACGTCGGCCTGGGTGAAGTACTGCTTGCCGCCATCCAGCGTTTCCAGGTAGCGCTTGAACACGTCCTTGGAGGTGGCTTCGTCCAGCGCGCGCGGACGATAGGCGTAGCGACTGTCGGACAACAGGCCGTACACCAGCTTGGAGGTGGTCACCTGGTCGGCGGTTGTCGCGGCGGGCAGTGCCGGCGAGTCGGCCTTGGCCGCCAGCGCCAGCGGCGCCACCAGCGCCAGGGCCATCAGGAATGCGGGGGCTTTGAATTTCATTGACGTGCTCGAAGGCGCCTTGCCAAGGGAGAGACTGCGGGGTGTTCAGACACCACGACAGTGCCGAAAGTTGCCGGGTTTGTCACCCGGCCGCGCTCGGTGGAAAACCAGCCTAGCCGGGCCGGTGTAGCAAATTGTGAATGCAGGCGAAGGCGTGCGGACCAACGGTCCGCACCCACCCCAACGGTCCGCACCCACCATGGTGGTGGTGGCATCCCATTGGCAGCGCCGGGCGATGGCTGGCGAAGGCGTACGGACCAACGGTCCGCACCCACCTCAGGAAATGCCGGCGCCCTTGGCCTGCACGTCGGCATGGTACGACGAGCGCACCATGGGGCCGGAGGCCACGTGGCTGAAGCCCAGTTCGTAGCCGTAATCTTCCAGCGCCTTGTAGTCCTCGGGGGTCCAGTACTTCAGCACCGGGTGATGGTGCGCGGTCGGCTGCAGGTACTGGCCGATGGTGATCATGTCCACATCATGCGCGCGCAGGTCACGCATCGTGGCCTTGATCTGTTCGAAGTCTTCGCCCAGTCCCAGCATGATGCCGCTCTTGGTCGGGACGTCCGGGTGCTGCGCCTTGAAGTTCTTCAGCAGGGTCAGCGACCACTGGTAGTCCGCACCCGGGCGCACGTTGCGGTACAGGTCCGGTACGGTCTCGATGTTGTGGTTGAACACATCCGGCGGATTCTGCGCCAGGATCTCCAGCGCGCGCTCCATGCGGCCCTTGCCGCGGAAGTCCGGGGTCAGCACTTCGATGCGGGTACCCGGCGACTTCTCGCGGATGGCGGTGATGCAGTCGACGAAGTGCTGGGCACCGCCGTCGCGCAGGTCATCGCGGTCGACGCTGGTCACCACCACGTACTTCAGGCCCATGTCGGCCACGGTCTGGCCGAGGCTGGCCGGTTCGTTGGCATCCGGCGGCTTCGGCCGGCCGTGGGCCACGTCGCAGAACGAGCAGCGGCGGGTGCAGACCTCGCCGAGGATCATGAAGGTGGCGGTACCGTGTCCGAAACACTCGTGGATGTTCGGGCAGCTGGCCTCCTCGCACACGGTCACCAGGCGGTTCTCGCGCAGCTTGGCCTTCAGGTTCTGCACGGCATTGCCCGAGGGAATGCGCACGCGGATCCAGGACGGCTTGCGCAGCACCGGCGCATCGGCGAACTGCACCGGCGAACGGTTGATCTTGTCACCGCCCAGCTGCTTGACCCCGGCCTGCAACGGCGCGGCGGACGGAGAGTCGCCCTGCACGACCTGCAGGGGAATGGAACGGGCGGTGGTTTCAGTCATGGCGGTTCCGGGAGCGGTCAGTTGGCCGCAGAAAGATCGGGCAGTTCGGGCGTGGGTTGCAGCAGCAGGCCGAACTGGCGGGCCAGGTGGTCCAGCAGCACCGGCTTGACGGCCTCCATCCCGGAGGGCCCGCCCAAGTCTACCACCGAGGTCACCTGCAACCCCTGGTAGCCACACGGGTTGATGCGGTGGAAGGGTTCCAGGTCCATGGCCACGTTGAAGGCCAGGCCATGGAAGGTACAACCGCGGCGCACACGGATGCCGAGTGCGGCGATCTTGGCGCCGCCGACGTAGACCCCCGGGGCGCCGTCGCGGCGTTCGGCACCGATGTTCCATTCGGCCAGGGTGTCGATGATGGCCTGCTCGATGCGGCACACGTAGTCGCGCACACCGATGCCCAGCCGTGGCAGCCGCAGCAGCGGATAGACCACGATCTGGCCGGGACCGTGATAGGTCACCTGGCCACCGCGGTCCACATGCAGCACCGGGATATCGCCCGGCGCCAGCACATGCTCGTCCTTGCCGGCCTGGCCCAGGGTGAACACGGGATCGTGCTCGACCACCCACAGCTCGTCGGCGTCGGCATCGCTGCGCTGGTCGGTGAAGCGCTGCATGGCACGCCACACCGGCTCGTAGGCCTGGCGGCCGAGGTCACGGACCACCGCAGGGCGCGGCGCGCGGTCTTCCGGAGCGGCTTCGGCCGGGCAGTTGCCGGCTACAGCGTCCACTTCACTTCCGGATGGTCGCGCAGCGCCTGGTGGGCCAGGTCGTACTGCTCACGATTCTCGGCCTTGAACACCAGGCGGACGGACACGTACTTGCCGTTGCTTGAATGCTTCCAGCTGATGCGCTCGTTCACTACATCGATGCCCGCAGCCTGCAGCAGGCGCGGAAGCTCGTGTTCCAGGCCGCGGTTGGCCGGGCCCATGGCGCTGAGCTCGAACTGGCCGGGGAACTGGAAGCCGTGGTCGGGGTTGTCGGACTTGATTTCCATGGGCCCATTATCGGGCCGCGGGACAACAAACCCAAGAGTATTCATCAACGTCAAGCACGGCATCGGCGGGCCGTTGCGTTGCAGGGGACGCCCGTTCAGGCGCGATACGGCAGCGCCGGAGGCCGACCGGCGCCCGGGGTGCCAGCCATCCAGAGCGTCAGGACAGCTTGCACAGGCCGGACATTGTCGTTTTCGGAACAGACAAGTGAGCGGAACACGCTCGTTCCCTCACACATCCAGCGGTAACGTGTTGTTGCACAAATCGACCAACACGCACCCCCTTCCCCATGACCATTCCATCCATGCGTTGCATCGCCGCCGCCGGGCTCTCCGGCCTGCTGGCTGCCGCCCTCCCCCTTGCCGCCCAGGCCTCCACGCAATGTGGCCCCGACGCGATGCGCGATCATCCACCGCAGGTCAATTTCCGCGTCGACAACGACCTGCTGGGCGGCCGCCACCAGGACCAGGGCTACACCAACGGCGCGCAGCTGACGCTGGTTTCGCCGAACCTGGTGGACTACACCGATGACCCCTGCCTGCCCCGCATGGCGCGCTGGGTGAACCGCTACCTGGAAGGCCTGCACCCGGGCCGCTTCGAGCAGCAGAACATGATCTTCAGCATCGGCCAGGGCATCTTCACCCCGACCGATCCGACGCGCCGCGACCTGATCGAGGATGATCGGCCGTACGCGGGCGTGCTGCTGGCCAGCTTCGGATTCAATGCGCGCAGCGGCGATCGCCTGCAGACCACCCAGCTGGCGCTGGGCGTGGTTGGCCCGTGGGCGCAGGGCAAGCAGGTGCAGGACGCGGTGCACAGCGTACTGGGCGACGAGAAGTTCCAGGGCTGGGACAACCAGCTGCATAACGAACCGGTGTTCATGCTGACCCACGAACGCATGCGGCGCTGGCCGGGCGATGCCAGCATCAATGCCGGCGGCTGGGGCTGGGATGCGATCAGCCACTACGGCGGCTCGATCGGCAATCTGGAAACCAAGGCCAACGTCGGCGGCGAAGTGCGCTTCGGCTGGAAGCTGCCGGATGACTTCGGCAGCACGCCGTTGCGCCCGGCGGGCGAGAATACCGCGCCCACGCGCGGTGGCCGTCCGAGCGGCTGGTCGTGGCACCTGTTCGCGACCACCGACGCGGCCTGGGTGATCCGCGACATCACCCTGGACGGCAACACCTTCCGCAACAGCCACAGCGTGGACAAGCGCCATGTGGTGGCCTATGGCGGCTACGGCGTGGCGGTGATGCATGGCCGCTGGAAGTTCGCCATGGCGCGCTACCACAGCACCCGCGAATTCGACGGCCAACGCGAAGCACCGGTGTTTGGCAGCTTCACCATCAGCCGTTCGCTGTAAGCGGGCCTTTGTAGAGTCGAGCCATGCTCGACTGCATCTCCCATCCGTCGAGCATGGCTCGACTCTACAGAATGGAAAAGGCCGGCGTTCGCCGGCCTTTTCCGTTCATCGCGCCAGGGCGTGGCTCATTCCGATTCCCACCACATCCAGAAGCTGTCCCACAGGCGCTTGAAGAAGCCGGCCTGCTCGACCGCTGCCACGGCCACCAGCGGCGCTTCGGCCACCACCTTGCCATCCAGGGTGACCTTCACGGTGCCGATCTGCTGGCCGGCGGTGAACGGTGCTTCCAGGGTCTTGGGCACATCGATGCTCGGCTTCAGGTCGTTGTAGCGGCCACGCGGCACGCTCACCAGCATCGGCTGGGCCACGCCCAGCTGCACCTTGTCGGCGGTGCCCTTCCAGACCTTGTGCTCGGCCACGGCCTTGCCCGGCTCGTACAGGCGGTGGGTCTCGAAGAAACGGAAGCCCCAGTTCAGCAGTGCCAGGCTGTCATCGGCGCGCTGCTTCTCCGATGCACCGCCGAGCACCACCGCGATCAGGCGCTGGTCGCCACGCTGGGCCGAGCTCATCAGGCAGTAACCGGCTTCGGAGGTGTGGCCGGTCTTGATGCCGTCCACGCTGCCATCGCGCCACAGCAGCAGGTTGCGGTTCTGCTGCTTGATGTTGCCGACCTGGAAATCCTTGATCTTGTTGTACGCGTAGGTTTCCGGGTAATCACGCACCATCGCGCGGCCCAGCAGTGCCAGGTCGTAGGCGGTGCTGTGGTGGCCTTCGGCGGTCAGGCCATGGGCGTTGACGAAGTGCGAGTTCTTCATGCCGATCCTGGCGGCGTAGCTGTTCATCAGCGACGCGAAGGCTTCTTCGCTGCCGGCCACATGTTCGGCCAGCGCGATCGCGGCGTCATTGCCGGACTGGATCGCCATGCCCTTTTCCATGTCTTCCAGGCGCGCGGTCTGGTTGACCGGGAAGCCGCTGTAGCTGCCATCGGTACCGGCGCCACCTTCGCGCCAGGCGCGCTCGCTCATCATCACCTGGTCATCCGCACGGACCTTGCCGTTCTTGACCTCGGCGGCGACCACGTAGGACGTCATCACCTTGGTGATGCTGGCCGGCGCCAGCTGCTCGTGGATGTTCTCGCCGGCCAGCACCTGGCCGGTGGCGTAATCCATCAGGATCCAGGCCTTGGACACGCTCGGTGCCGGGGCCGGCGGCGTGGCAACGACGACCGGAGCGGCAGCGGCGGCGGGTGCCGGCGTGGCCGGAGTCGGCAGCGGGGTCTGGGCGGAAGCCAGGCCCACCACCAGGGTGGCGGCCAGGGCGGTGGCGGCGGAACGGAAATTCATTGGACAGCAGGCTCCAGGGGACGGCCGGGAATGGAGGGTGGAACGTAACGGCCATTGTAGGCCGGGGGAGCATGGGCCGGCAGCACCGGCCCGGGCGGATCAATCCTTGACGATCTGCGGCGACCCCAGGCCCAGACCGGCGATACGGCCGACAAGTTCCGCGGCACTGGCATGGTCGCTGGCGGGAACGCGCAGGCGGAACAGGGTGCGGCCACCGGCCGCGATGTCACTGATGGTCGCACCCACGATGCCAGCGGCGTTGAGCTGGCCCATCGCGCGATTGGCATTGTCGCGGCTGGAGAAGCTGGCCACCTGCACCATCACCGCGCCCACCACCTGCTGTGACAGGCTCGGGGTTGCCGGTGCGGCGCGGACCGGGGCCGGCACAACGGCTCGCGTGGTGCCGGCAACGACCGCCGGGGCCGGCGTGGGCGCCGTGCCGCGCACCGGCGGCGCACCTGGCGGCAGGCTGCTGACCGCCACCTCCGGCACGGTGCTGGCCACGCCCTGGGTGGTGGCCGGCTGGCCACGGGCCGGCATGCTGTCGGCCGGCAGGCGCTTGACCAGGCGATCGATGTCGCTGTCGGCGCTGGCCCGTGTGGCGGGCGTCGGGCGCGCACTGGCCACGGTGGCCGCGGCGGCTTCGGCGGCTTCGGCGGCGCGACGTTCGCGGCGCGACGGCTTCTGCGCCAGCAGGTTGCCCTCGCCCGGCTGCAGCGCGCGCACTTCCACATTGCCGGTGCCACGCTGGGTGATGCCCAGGCGCACGGCAGCGGCATAGCTGAGGTCGACCACGC
Source organism: Stenotrophomonas maltophilia (assembly GCF_001676385.1). Classification (GTDB taxonomy): domain Bacteria; phylum Pseudomonadota; class Gammaproteobacteria; order Xanthomonadales; family Xanthomonadaceae; genus Stenotrophomonas; species Stenotrophomonas maltophilia_J. The sequence goes on from NZ_LYVJ01000005.1 coordinate 124,108, forward strand.
GGCCATCGTGGAAGGGGCCACGGTCATTGACGCGCACGATCACGGATTCGCCGTTGTCCAGGTTGGTCACGCGGGCGAAGCTGGGCAGCGGCAGCGTCTTGTGTGCGGCGGTGAACTGGTACATGTCGTAGACCTCGCGGTTGGAGGTCAGGCGGCCATGGAATTTGGCGCCGTAGTAGGACGCCGTGCCGCGCTCGACATAGTTGCGGGTATCGTCGAGCACCTTGTACGACTTGCCCAGCACCACGTAGGGTGATTTGTTGCCGACCGCCGAGCGGGGTTCCGCAGTGACTTCCGGCTCCGGAATGCAGGCCACGTTGGGAATGTAGTCCGGCGTGCTGTCACGCACCCCGGGCTTGTACAGCCCGCCAGCGGTGTAGTTGCCGCGCGTACGGGGATCTTCCTTGGCCGCCGCGTATGGCGAGCCTTCCGGGCAGTGCGCCGGGCGCGAGCTGCGGCCCTGTACCAGCGTGCCGCCGGGCTTTCCACCGTGACCGGCCGCCGCCGGCTTCTTCGGCGCGCTGCTGCAGGCCGCCAGCGCGAGGACGATCAGGCCTGGGACCAGCCATCTGATGTTCATGCCGGGGGCAGCTCCTGTCCGGCGATGGCCTGGGACAACTGGAACACGGCCATCGCATACATCTTCGAGAGGTTGTAGCGGGTGATCGCGTAGTAGTTCTGGAAGCCCAGCCAGTACTGCTTGCCGGTGCTGCCCTCAAGCGTGATCGGGGTGGCGGTGGCGCCCGGCTGCACCGGCACGCTGGGCTGGTAGCCGCGTTGCGCCAGCTCGGCCAGCGACCAGGTCGGCATCCATTCGGTCGGATTGAACTCCTCGCGGCCCGGCGCCAGCGTGGCCGGCACGGCCACCTGGCCACCCCGGACCCAGCCGCCCTTCTTCACGAAGTAGTTGGCGATGGACGAGAACACGTCGTCGTAGCTGTTGAACAGGTCACGGCGGCCATCACCGTTGCCGTCCACGGCGTAATCGAGGTAGCTGGACGGCATGAACTGGCCCATGCCCATCGCCCCGGCATAGCTGCCCTTGAGCGTGGTGATGTCCAGCTTCTCTTCGCGGCCCAGCTCGAACAGCTTGGCCAGCTCATCGCGGAAGAACAGCTCTCGGCGCACTTCGCGTTCCAGCCTGGCCGGGTCGCCGCTGCGCGGGTAATAGAACGCCAGCGTGTACAGCGCATCAAGCACGCGATGGTTGCCAGCATTCCTTCCGTAACTGGTTTCCACGCCGATGATCGCCACGATCACTTCGGCCGGCACGCCGGTGCGCTGTTGCACCCGATCCAGTTCAGCGCGGTGCTGGGCCAGGAACGCGCGGCCGCCATCGATGCGCGCCTTGCTGATGAACATCGGCCGGTACTCGTTCCACGGCTTGACCCGCTCGGCCGGGCGCGACATCGCGGCGATGATCGGCTGGCGCACCTGCGCCTGGTCGAGCACGCTGCGGATCTGTTCCGGTTGCAGGCCATAGCGCTTGGCGGTATCGGCAATGAACCTGGCCCGCGCGGTCTCGAACGGCACCGGGGTCAGATCGACCGGCGGCGCGGTGGCAGCGGTGGCTTCGGGCGCGGCCTCGGCCGGACCCTGGACCCTGGTGGCGGGGTGGCGCGGCGTGCTGCTGGCCTGCGGAGAAGACGTCGGGGACTTCGGCGGGGTCGCGCAGGCGACCAGGCCGAGGGTGAGCATGCAGGCCAGAGTGCGTCGAATCATCGTCGCAGGTTAGCAGGTCATGGATGAATTAAAACCCCTAACACCATGAATCACAACGATTTGCCCACGTCTGGCGGGAAATGTGAAGACCTGGTGATCAGACCGCCCATTCAGATAGAGGTGGCCGGTTGCGCCCCATCCCCGCAGACGCAACCGGCGACCAGATCCGGTCGGTACCTGCGCGGCTGCCGCTCCCCAGTGGCAGTACCCCGCGCTCCCTGTACCCGTTGGATCAGTACTGCTTCCCGTCCGGCGCCCCCTCGCGCTGCATCGAATGGCGGCGCGCCGTGCCGAACGGGCCGCCATTGTGCAGGCCGATTGCGACAAGTCCATTGATCAGGATCAACGCGGCGTCAAAATGTGAACTTCATAACATTTTTTGCGGACATTGGTCGGAGACCGTGTTGCTCTGCACCGGATGGAACGCGCCGCCATCACGCACGCTGCGCAGATTCAGGAAGCCGGGTTGCCTGCGGGTAACGCTGCACATGCCGGCGTAGCGCTGCGCCCAGGCCCGGCGGGGACACTACCCATAGCCCCCATGCACCGGGTTGTGGCTGCGGACCGCCATCACCAGCCCGAAGCCGGCCAACAGGGAAACCGCCGAGGTACCGCCATAGCTGATGAGCGGCATCGGCACGCCCACCACCGGCAGCAGGCCGGAAATCATTCCGCCATTGACCAGCACGTAGACGAAGAACGCCAGGCCGGTGGCACCCGCCAACAGGCGCGAGTAGCAATCGCGCGACTGGCTGGCGATCCACAGGCAACGCCCGATCACCACCAGGTACAGGGTCAGCACCATTGCCACGCCGATCCAGCCGAATTCCTCGCTCAACACCGAGAACGCGAAGTCGGTGGTCTGCTCGGGAATGAAGTTCAGGTGCGACTGCGAACCCTCGCCCCAGCCCTTGCCATCGAAGCCGCCGGAACCGATCGCGATCTTCGACTGGATGATGTTCCAGCCCGCTCCCAGCGCGTCCATTTCCGGATCCAGGAACATCATGATGCGGTCCTTCTGATAGGGCCGCAGCAACCAGAACCAGGCCACCGGCGCAACCGCGGCCACGCCGCCGACGCCCAGCCCCACCCACCACCACGGCAGCCCTGCCAGCAACAGCACGAACATGCCACTGGCGGCGATCAGCACGCCGGTGCCGAAGTCCGGCTGCAGCATCACCAGGCCGGTCGGCACGCCGATGATGACCAAGGCCACGAGCACGGTGTTGAAGCGCGGTGGCAGCGGCATCCTGTGCAGGTACCAGGCCACCATCATCGGCAGGCTGACCTTCAGCAGTTCGGCCGGCTGCAGGTAGAAGAACTTCAGGTCCAGCCACTGCCGCCCGTACTTGCCGGTCCCCAGCACGAACACCGCCAGCAGCGGGATCATCGAGATCGCGTAGATCATCGGCGTGGCCGAGCGGATGCGCAGGATCGGCACGCGGGAGATGCCCCACAGCGCGGCCAGGCCCACCGCGAAACGCACGCCCTGGGCCATCACCAGGCTGTCGCCACCGGCACTCTTCAGAGTGGCGAGGCCGATCACCATCAGCGCGCCCAGGGCCAGGCACAACACCCAGTCCAGCGTGCTGAAGAAGCGCCGCAGCATGTCGCCGGCCCAGCGCAGGAACACTTTCATCGGGCAGGCTCCGCAGGGATGGGGCGTGGCGCGGCCGGCAGCGCGGTGGCAGTGGGCGCTCCCGGCGGCGGCGCCGGGGCCGGGGCCGGCACACCGATCAGGACCGGGTGTTCGCCAACCTGCCCGGCGGCAAGATCACCGGCCTGGCGCGCGCCGGCATCTTCATTGTCGAACGCGGTGGCGCCGATGGCGGTGGTGCCCCGCTCGCTGTCCAGCGGTTGCATGCCTTCGGGCATCCTGCCCAGCAGGTAGGCATCGAACACCTTGCGCGCGATCGGCGCGGCGGCCGAACCGCCGTAGCCGCCGCCCTCCACGGCCACGGCGATCGCGATCACCGGGTTCTCGGCCGGCGCGAAGCCGACGAACAACGCACGGTGGCGCAGATGCATCGGCAGGCTCTTCGGGTTCACGGCAGCCGTGCCCTTGCGGCTGATCACCTGTGCGGTACCGGTCTTGCCGGCCATGACGTAGGGCGCCCCAACGGCCACGCGCCAACCGCTGCCGCCGGGCCGCATGGTCGCCATCATGCCTTCGCGCACGGCCTGCACGTTGCCGGGGTTGGGGCTGATCGGCCGGCTTTCACCGGCCGGCATCGGTGTCCAGGCACTGTCGAAGCCGGCGCGCTGCTGGATCACCAGGTGCGGGGTGCGCAGCTGGCCGTCGGCCAGGCCGCTGACGCCACGTGCCAGTTGCAGCGGTGTGACTTTCCAGTCGCCCTGGCCAATGCTGATGTTGACCGTATCGCCAGGGAACCAGGCTTCCTTGCGGGTCTTCCGCTTGTACGCCGGCGACGGCAGGATGCCGCCGATCTCGCCGGTCAGGTCGATACCCGTCGGCTGGCCGAAGCCGTAGTACTCCATGTAATGGTCGAAGCGCTCGATGCCCAGGTCCAGGGCCAGCTTGTAGTAATAGGTGTTGACCGACTCGGCGATGGACTTGCGCAGGTCGGTCCAGCCGTGGCCGCCGCGGTGCGCATCACCCCAGCCGCGCGAGGTGCCCGGCAGGTAGAACATGCCGGTGGACAGCACCTTGTCTTCGGGCCGGCGCACGCCCGAGTCCAGGCCGGCCAGGCCGATCAACGGCTTCAGCGTCGAACCGGGGGCGACGCCGCCCAGCACCAGGCGGTTGAACTGCGGCCGCGACGGATTCTCGTTCAGTGCCTTGAAGTCGGCATGGGAAATGCCGTTGACGAACAGGTTCGGGTCGTAGGACGGCAGGCTGACCATCGCCAGCACTTCGCCGGTGCGCGGGTCCATCGCCACCGCCGAGCCTTCCTGGTCGCCGAAGGCGGCCACCATGGCGCGCTGCAGGTCGGCATCGATCGACAGCCGCAGGTCGGCGCCGGACTGCGCGGCGACACGGCCGATGGTACGGATCGCACGGCCCTGCACGTTGGTCTCGACCTGCTCGTAGCCGACCCTGCCGCGCAGCTGCTGCTCGTAATAGCGCTCCAGGCCGGACTTGCCGATGTGGGTCAGCGCGGCGTTGCCTTCGCCGAGGATCTCCAGGTCCTTGTCATCGACGCGGCCGACATAGCCGATGATGTGCGCGAACAGGTCGCCATACGGGTAACGCCGGGTCAGGTAGGGCTCCAGCTCGACGCCGGGGAAGCGCCAGCGGTCGACGGCGAAGCGCGCCATCTCCTCGTCGCTCATGCGCAGCTTCAGCGTGACCGGCAGGAACTTGCGGCGCGCCTTGCGCGACCTGTTGAATGCTTCCAGCTCTTCCGGGCTGATGCTGATGATCTTTGCCAGCCCTTCGAGGGTGGCATCCATGTCCTTGACCTTGTCCGGGGTCACATCGAGGCGGAAGGCCGGCACGTTCTCCGCCAGCAGGCGGCCGTTGCGGTCGTAGATCATGCCGCGCCCGGGCACCACCGGCCGCGGCTTGATGCGGTTGGCCTCCGAGCGCGTGGCGTAGACGTCGTGATCCAGCACCTGCAGCTTGAAGTACCAGCCCCCCAGTCCCAGCAGGCAGACCAGCACGCCGAGAAAGCCCAGCGCCGCGCGACGGCGGAACTGTTCGGCTTCGGCGTGCGGGTTCTTGACCTGGCGGCGCGGGATCATGATTCAGCGCCCGCGCTTGCCGAAGCGCACCGCGTCCAGCAGCACGAACACCAGCGGCCACAGGCCCATGCCCAGCAGCGGCGCCCACCAGTACGACCACGGCAGGGTCGGCTCATCCACCACGATGTGGACCAGCGCACTGACAATGCGGTCGTTGAACAGCAGGCCGCCGATGGCCAGCATCTGCTGCGACATGGGGAAGAACCGGATGCGGGCGCGGAAGCGCTGCAGGATGAAGGCCAGCATCACCAGCCGCAGTGCCTGTTCGCCGAGCACACCACCGTACAGCAGGTCAGCGACCACGCCGCTGGCGAAGGCGATGCCCAAGCCCACGCGCTCGGGCGTTTCGATCACCCAGTACGCCAGCACCAGCGCCAGCCAGTACGGGCGCAGCGGCTGCAGCAACGCCGGCAGTGGCAGCAGGCCCAGCAGCAGCGCCACCACCACGCTGGCCGGCAGCACCCACGGATTGTCGCGCAGGCGGCTCATCGCTGGGCCTCCGGCGTGGTCGGTTGCCGGTCAACGGCCGGCACTACCGGAGCAACAGGGTCAGGGGACGATGCGGGGGCAGCGGCCGGCACTACCGTGGAGCTGGCCGGAGCCGTCGGCGATTGTGCAGGCACAGTGGCGCCGGCGGCGGGGCCACCCGGGGCGGCCTCGTCCAGCTGCAGGCGCAGTTCCGGCGGAATCCGGATCGCCGCGCCGGGGCGCAGCAGCAGCACGTCGCGGCCGCGGTCGAGCTGCGCCGCCGGCTTGAGGTCGCCAACCAGGAAGGCATGGGTGTCGTCCGGGCGCAGCGCGGTGATCGTCCCGACCGGGAAGCCGGCCGGGAAGCGCCCGCCGAGGCCGGAAGTGACGATCTCATCGCCCACTTCCACGCCGGCGCTGAGCGGGATGTCACGCAGTTCCAGCGTATCGCCACGGCCGTAGACGATCAGGCGCACGCCGTTGCGGGCCACGGTGACCGGCACCGCATGGTCGGGATCGGTCAGCAGCAGCACGGTGGAGGTGCCACTGGTGACGCTGATCACCTGGCCCATCAGTCCGCCGGCATCGATCACCGCCTGGCCCACGTGCACGCCTTCGCGGCTGCCGGCGTCGAGCACCAGGCGCTGCTTCACCGGGTCCAGGTCGATGTCCAGGATCGGCGCCAGCTGCACGTCCAGGCCGCTGCGCTCGGCCACGTTCAGCAGTTCGCGCAGCTGGGCGTTGTCCAGCGCGGCGGTCTGCAGGCGGGTCAGGCGCGCGTTGGCCAGCAGCAGCTGGTTGCGCAGTTCGCGGTTCTCGGTGACCAGCTGGCTGTGGCTCGCTGCGGAGTCCTTGACCTGGTTGCCGAGCTTGCCGGGCAGCCCGGCCAGCGCCCACACAGGCTGCACCAGGTTGTTGGCCTGCTCGCGCAGGCGCGCCAGCCAGCCGGCCTGGTCGTCAAGGACGATCAGGGTGATGGCCAGTGCAAGGTAGGCCAGCAACCGCAGGGGGCTGACGGCATCACCGGATCGGGAGGCGACGGGAGGACCGGCGTAGGGCGGCACGGCGACGATTCAACTGGCAGAAGGCGGAAGGGAGACACGCGGGCGCCCCGCCGGCGCCGGCCCGCCATCACGGCGGGCCGCACCCCGGAAGGGCGCAGCGGGCGGAAGCGGCCGGGACGGCTTATTCCGGCGCAAAGAACTCGTTGCCGTGCATGTCCACCAGCTCCAGCGCGCGGCCGCCGCCGCGGGCCACGCAGGTCAGCGGATCATCGGCCACCTGCACGTGCAGGCCGGTTTCCTCGGAGATCAGGCGGTCCAGGTCACGCAGCAGGGCACCGCCACCGGTCAGCACGATGCCGCGCTCGGCGACGTCGGCGCACAGTTCCGGCGGGGTCTGCTCCAGTGCCAGCTTGACCGCGCTGACGATACCCGACAGCGGCTCGTGCAGGGCTTCGAGGACCTCGTTGGAGCTGATCTTGATCATTTTCGGCACGCCCTCGGCGAGGTTGCGGCCGGAGATCTCCAGTTCCTGCACCTCGGCCTGCGGGTAGGCGCAGCCCAGTTCGACCTTGATGCGCTCGGCGGTGGCTTCACCGATCAGCATGCCGTGGTTGCGGCGCACGTAGTTGGTGATCGATTCGTCGAAGCGGTCGCCACCGATGCGGACCGAGGCCGAATACACGATGCCGTTGAGCGAGATCACCGCCACTTCGGTGGTACCGCCACCGATGTCGATGACCATCGAGCCACGGGCTTCGGTGACCGGCATGCCGGCACCGATCGCGGCGGCCATCGGCTCTTCGATCAGGTACACGTCGCGGGCACCGGCTTCCTCGGCCGATTCCTTGATCGCGCGGCGCTCGACCTGGGTCGAGCCGGCCGGCACGCAGACCAGCACGCGCGGGCTCGGGCGCAGCACGCGCGACTTGTGCACCTTCTTGATGAAGTGCTTGAGCATCGCCTCGGTATAGGTGAAGTCGGCAATGACGCCGTCCTTCATCGGGCGGATGGTGGTGATATGGCCCGGGGTACGGCCCAGCATCTGCTTGGCTTCGGCGCCGACGGCGGCCACCGAGCGGGTGCCACCGATGGCGCGGTCCTGGCGCACGGCCACGACCGACGGCTCGTTCAGCACGATCCCCTGCCCGCGCACGTAGATGAGAGTGTTGGCCGTGCCCAGGTCGATGGACAGGTCGTTGGAGAACATGCCACGGAGTTTCTTGAACATCTGAGGAAGGAGTCCTGAGGGGTGTCGTGCCCGCCGCGGGATGGCGAAAAAATGGGCAGAAATCGAGGCCGACAAGCCTAGCAACCCGCCTGCCGCCGAGCAAGGAAAAATCCAGCTGAACCCGCGTCTTCACAGGCTTTCGGCCTGATCGGGCCTCACCCGGTTCTGGCTCTGGACGGCACCAGCGGGTAACCTTTGCGCCGTCGGGCGCCCAAGGGCGCCGTTTGCTTGCCCGCCGAACCGGGCTGGCCCACCCCAAAATTCACCGCATAGGCTTACATCGATGTCCGCTCTGATCTGTGGTTCTCTTGCCTTCGACACCATCATGGTGTTCCCGGACCAGTTCAAGAATCACATCCTGCCGGACAAGGTGCACATCCTGAACGTGTCGTTCCTGGTGCCGCGCATGCGCCGCGAGTTCGGCGGCTGCGCCGGCAACATCGCCTACAACCTGCACCTGCTGGGCGGCCAGCCGATCCCGATGGGCACCGTGGGCTCGGACTTCGGACCCTACCGCGAGTACTTCGAGGGCCTGGGCATCGACCTCTCGCGCGTGCGCGTGATCGATGAGCTGTTCACCCCCCAGGCGTTCATCACCACCGACCACGACAACAACCAGATCACCGCCTTCCATCCGGGCGCGATGATGCGTTCCTACGAGAACCACGTGCGTGGCGTGCCCGGCGTGACCCTGGGCCTGGTCGGCCCGGATGGCCGCGAGGGCATGATCCAGAACGCGCAGGAGTTCCACGAAGACGGCATTCCATTCATCTTCGATCCGGGCCAGGCCATGCCGCTGTTCAATGGTCCTGAACTGCGCGTCTTCATCGAACAGGCCGACTACGTGGTGGTCAACGACTACGAGTCCAACCTGCTGCAGGAGCGCACCGGCTGGGACGAAAAGGAAATCGTCAGCCGGGTGCAGGCCTACATCACCACCCGTGGCCCGAAGGGCGCGGTCATCCACACCCCGGAAAAGAGCTACGACATCCCGCCGGCGCACGAGCGCCGCGTGGTCGACCCGACCGGCTGTGGCGACGCCTTCCGCGCCGGCCTGATCTACGGCATCCAGAAGGGCTACGACTGGCTGACCATCGGTCGCATGGGCAACCTGATGGGCGCGCTGAAGGTCGAGCACCCGGGCACGCAGAACCAGCGCTTCACCTTCGACGAGTTCAACGAGCAGTTCAAGCAGCAGTTCGGTTACGCGCTGGGCGCGTAACCCGAACTGCCCGCGCATTCCACCTTATCCCCGCGCCTTCGGCGCGCCCCCTTGAACAACAAGGGGGCTTTCCACCCGATGCGCTGCCGGGAATGCTGTTGGCAGGTGTCGACCTTGGTCGACGCGCTGCTTGATTCCTGTAGAGCCGAGCCGTGCTCGGCTTGCGCGCGCCAGCGCGATCGGAACGAAAAGAGCCGAGCCTGGGCCCGGCTCTACATCATCAGGCGCCCTGCCAGGCCGCCAACAGCGCGCGGCAATCGGCGAAATGCCAGTCGGCGCGGCCCGGCCACGGGTTCTCCGGCAGGTTGACCAGCACGGTGTGGGTGCCCGCAGCACGGCCGCACTCCAGGTCGTAGCCGTGGTCACCGACCATGACGGCCTCCGTCGCTGCAATGCCCCAGCGCCGCAGGTGCTGCTGCAGGCCGTCCGGCGAAGGCTTGGGCACCGCCTCATCACGGCCGATGATGTCGGCATCATCGAACAGTGCCCCGATCCCGATCGCCTCCAGCGTCAGCTTCGCCAGCGCATGATCGTTGCGGGTCAGGATGCCCAGCCGGCAGCCGGCCGCCGCCAGCGCGCGCAGCAGCTTCACCGCGCCCGGTGCCGGCAACGCATCCTCGGCCAGTGCACGCTCGTGGTCCAGCAGCCACTCACGCTTGGCCTGCGCAGGTGCATCCGGCAATGCCGCGATATGCTCGAGGATGTCTTCCTCGGCCGCGATCTCCAGCGCACGCCGGATCGCGGCGAAATCATGCACCGCCACGGTCAGGGTACCGTCCATGTCGAATACCCAGTGGCGGATCGTGGACAGCGCGTGCCGCACGCTGCCTGCCTGGGGCGTCACTGCCACCACTGCGGCATCCGGCTGGCGTCGACACCCCCGGTCTCGAACACCGCAGTGCGGGTGCCACCCGCCTTGACCGGGAATTCGATGCTGATCGACCTGCCCTTGCGGGCCAGCTTCCACAGCGCCTTCTGGTCGGTGATGAACAGGGCAATGGCTTCATCGGTCTTCGGGCGCCAGGCCGCCATCGGCACCGGCCTGCCGTCGTCCACGGTCACTTTTACCGTGCACTGCGGGCACCGGAAATCGCCGGCCTGCAGCACCAGGTAGGCGTGGCGCTTCCACTCCGGATGATCGCGGAACACCAGCTGCACCGGCTTGGCGCCACTGCCATCCACGTCCACCCGTTCCTTGCTGTAGATCGACGCCGAGACCTGGCTGCCCTTGCTGCCGACCGGGATCTGGTTGTACTGCCACAGCGCCTGCATGCGGCGCAGATCGCGCGCGGCATCGCCCTTGGCCTTGACCTCGTCGAAGCCGGCGGCGATGCGCTCAGCGGCGGCGGTGTCCTTGTACTGGTCCAGCAGCGAGGCGCCATGCAGGCGTGCGCGTTCCCAGTCCTGCGCGGCCACGGCCATGTCGTACTGCTTGGCCACGTCCTCGGCCTTGGCTTCCTTCTGCGCCTGCGCGGCCGCCGCGGCGGCTTCCTGCGCCTTTCGTTCTTCCTCGGGGTTGCTGCAGGCGGCCAGTGCCAGGCTGCAGGCAGTAAGCAGGATCAGTCGTTTCATGGCGGAGGTCCTTCGTGTTTTCGCATTCTTGTAGAGTCGAACCATGCTCGACTGGCCGTTCAACAGCAGTCGAGCATGGCTCGACTCTACAAAAAAAGCGCCGGGGGATGCCCGGCGCGTTTTCTTACTTGGCTTCGGCCTTGGCCAGCATGTCCTGGACCGAGGCGGTGGTGATCGGGTGGTAGCCCGGCTTGGCCTTCTCGAAGGCCTGCTTGGCCAGTTCCAGCCCCTTCGGGGTCTTCACCAGTTCGGCGTAGATCGGCAGGATCAGCTTGCGACGGCCGACGCGCTCGATGAATGCGGCCGCACCTTCATTGGCCTGCTCGTAGCCGCTGCGGATCGCCAACGGGTACCAGCGCATGGCGATCTCGCCATTCGGGGTGCCGGTGAAGTGGAAGGCCTTGTCCAGCGTGGCCAGCTTGTCCAGCGGCTGGGTCGCGCCCAGGCCGTCGATGAAGCGCACCCATTCCTGCGTGCTCCAGTCGGCGATGACCTGGCTGCTGGGCACGTTGCCGGCGCTGGCGAAGGCGATGCGCGCGGTATCGACGCTGCTGAAGTTGCGCGACTGGGCCTTGGCCGCGAACGCCGGAATGCCCGGCTCGTCCAGCCACGCCTTCAGTTCGGCCTCGGTCACTGCCGACGGATTCTTCGGCAGCAGGTTCTTCTTCATGTACTCAACGAACTGGTCGGTGTTCGCGCTCTGGAAGGCGTGGTCATCGAACCAGCCACGCAGGAACGGATCGAAGGTCTCGCGGCCGAAGCGCTGCTCCAGGAACTCCAGGAACCAGGCACCCTTGACGTAGGCGACCTGGCTGAGGGCTTCGTCGGGGTCGCGCTCGTTCAGCGGCGGCAACGCCAGCGCCTGGTCGGCCGGGCTCATGTCCTTCACTTCGGCCAGCAGGTCGGTCTGGTCGATCTGCTTCTCCATTTCGGCCATCTCCTTGCCGTACAGGGCTTCGGTGATGCGGCCCTGGACGTAGGTGGTGAAGCCTTCATTGAGCCAGATGTCCTTCCAGCTGGCGTTGGTCACCAGGTTGCCCGACCAGCTGTGCGCCAGTTCGTGGGCGACCAGCGAGACCAGCGACTTGTCGCCGACGATCACGGTCGGGGTGGCGAAGGTCAGGCGCGGGTTCTCCATGCCACCGAACGGGAACGACGGCGGCAGCACCAGCATGTCGTAGCGGCCCCAGCGGTATTCGCCGTACAGCTTCTCGGCAGCACCGATCATCTTCTCGGTGTCTTCGAATTCCTTGGCGGCCTTGTTGACCATGGTCGGCTCGGCCCAGACGCCGGAGCGGCCGGAGATCGGCTCGAACACCAGGTCGCCGGCGGCGATGGCCAGCAGGTAGGACGGAATCGGCTGCGGCATCTTGAAGGTGTAGTCACCGTCACGCGCGGCCTTCGGATCGTTGTCGGCGCTCATCAGCACCATCACGTCCGGGCGCGAGACCACATGCGCGCTGTAGGTGAAGCGCACGCTCGGGGTGTCCTGCAACGGTACCCAGGAACGGGCGTGGATGGCCTGCGACTGGCTGAACATGAAGGGCAGCTTCTTGCCCTCGGTCATCGACGGCGCCAGCCACTGCAGGCCCGAGGCGGTCGGTGCGGTGTGGTAGGTCACTTCCACCCTGGCCGGCTGTTCCGGGGCCTCGATGGTGAGCTTGCTGCCAAACACCTTGTCAGCGGCGGCCAGCTCGAACTTCAGCGGGCTGCGCGCGCCATCGGCGGCGACGGCCTCGACCTTGGACACAGTCAGCTCGCGGGTGTCGAGCACCAGCTGGCTGGCGTCCTTCTGCTTCCATTCCAGGGTGTAGGTGGCGGTGCCGCCGATCTGCTTCTGGTCGAAGTCCAGCTTCAGATCCAGCGCGATGTCCTTGATGGCGACCTTGTCCGGCTCGGCGTACGAGCTTTCGTCGTGGCTGCGGTTCTCGGCGTTCACGGGGGCGGCGGGGGCCTTTGCGGCAGTCGGGGCGGCGGCGGGCGCGGCCGCCTCCTGGGAGCAGCCGGCGGCCAGGGCCACGGCCAGCGGAAGGAGCATCAGCGGATTACGCATGAATCGGGACCGTTACGGGGATCAAACCCCAATGGTACCTCCCTCCGGCCCCGCAGGCGTTGCGCGGTGCGGGGTAATGGCCGGCCGGGTGCGCGGTGCGCGACCATGCCGACCCAGGTTGGCACGGACCTTTCACCGCTCGCGGCCTGCGCTGTGCCAACCAGGGTTGGCACCTCCCAAGGCAGGGGCTACAGCTTGTAGCCGGAGTGGATCGAAACGATGCCGCCGGTCAGGTTCTTGTAGTGGCAGCGCTCGAATCCGGCCTGCCCCATCATCGCCTTCAGCTCGTCCTGCGGCGGGTGCTTGCGGATGCTCTCGGCCAGGTACTGGTAGCTGTCCGAATCATTGGCGAACAGCTTGCCCAGCTTCGGCAGGATCTTGAACGAGTGGAAGTCGTAGATCGGCTTGAACCAGTCGGCGGTCACTTCGGAGAATTCCAGCACGCGGGCCTGGCCGCCCACCTTCAGCACGCGGTACATCTCGCGCAGGCCGGCGTCCTTGTCGGTGACGTTGCGCAGGCCGAAGGCAATGGTGACCAGATCAAAGCTGTTGTCCGGGAACGGCAGGGCTTCGGCGTTGCACTGTACGTAGTCCAGGCCGAGCACCAGGCCGCGGTTGGTCAGGCGATCACGGCCAACCGACAGCATGCCGGCGTTGATGTCACCCAGCACTACCGAACCCTCGGCGCCGACGCGTTCCTTCAGCAGGGCGGCGATGTCGCCGGTGCCACCGGCCAGATCGAGCACGCGGTCGCCCGGCTTCACCTGCGCGGTTGCCACGTAGTAGCGCTTCCACGCCCGGTGCACGCCCAGGCTCATCAGGTCGTTCATCAGGTCGTAGTTGCGCGCGACCGAGGTGAACACCTGGCCGACCAGCTTCTGCTTGTCCTTGGCGGCGACGTCGCGGAACCCGAAATGGGTGGTACCGGATTTGTAGGGGGATTCGCTCATGGCCCCGATTATCGCACCGCCGGAGCCGCTGCGGGGCAACCGGGCCTTATCATGGCCGGCCATGACCCATCGGAGCCCCGCATGATCACCACGCCCGACTACCCGGCCCTGCTGCAGACCGCCATTGCCGAAGCCCGCCAGGGCCTGGCCGAAGGCGGCGTCCCGATCGGCGCGGCGCTGTACCACAACGACGGCCGCCTGCTCGGCTGCGGCCACAACCGCCGCGTGCAGGAAGGCGACCCGTCGGTGCACGGCGAAACCGACGCCTTCCGCAAGGCCGGCCGCCAGCGTCGGTACCAGGACACCATCATGGTCACCACCCTGGCGCCGTGCTGGTACTGCTCGGGCCTGGTTCGCCAGTTCAACATCGGCACCGTCGTGGTGGGCGAATCGCGCACCTTCCAGGGCGGCATCGACTGGCTGCGGGAAAACGGCGTCAACGTGATCGACCTCGACAGCCAGGAATGCGTCGATCTGCTCGGCGGCTTCATCGCGCAGCATCCGGACATCTGGAACGAGGACATTGGTGAATGAGGGCGAACGGGGCCGCTTCCACATCAATCAGCACGATTTAATGAACGCTTCAGCAGCGCTGCCGCCTTGCGCTGGCAGCGTTTGCATCAGTCGCTGTGAACCAGTGCACAGTCCACTGCGACGCCTGCATACACGGTGGTAACACCCCGCACGGCCGACGCGCCTAAGGTGGGGTCTACCGGGATTTCCTTTCCCCCGACGGAGCCAGGCATGTGCGCTCGCGCCGTACGACCCGTGACCGATCCTGCCCTCGATGCGATCCGTGAGCGCCTGCGGCAGCAGTACGTGCTGCACCGGCGCGGCGCGCGGTTCTGGACCGCCTATCAGGCACTGCAGCTGCAGCTGGTACGCGGCCATCCGATCGACCACGTGCGCCTGTGCAATGCGATGGCCGGAATCGCCGAGGAACTGGGCGCGGTCGAGCACGCGCAGTTGATAGGCAGCCGCAACGCCGGCTCTACATCGTCCTGACGCGGCATCCACCGGCACATCGGCCACACTCCAAGGCCCCCCACTCCCTTTTCCCTCAACCGAACTGGATTGTCATGCACGCTGAAGTTCCTGCCATTCCCCCGGTCATCGATGTCGACGCAGAACTCGAGCACTGGCGCCGCCAGCATGCCGACGGGGTGCTGCCGCACAACTCCTTCGGCTCCTATGTGCCGTGGATCAAGTTCGCCTGCGACTCACTGATCACCCAGCCGCGCGCCAGCGAGGCCGAACGGGACGAGATGTTCCAGACCCAGTACGCCCTGCAGATCATGCCGCGCCTGAGTGAAGCCCAGGCCCGCGAATTCGTCGAGCGCTGCTGGGAGCACGTGTACCAGAGCAGCCCGGTGCGCAGCCTGCAGGCACCGCGGCTGCAGCGCATGCGCGCCTGACGGCGCTGCACGTCGCCTGCACGGCCGCGTGCCGATCATCGTATCGATTCCCCTGGAGCGGTCACGATGAGAGCAAGAAAGCTGTTCAACACCATCGCCAAGAAGGCCTCGACGGCGGCAGGATCGCCGTGGACCTTCCTCGGAGCGGTCGGCATCGTGGTTTTCTGGGGCATCACCGGCCCCGTGTTCGGGTTCAACGACACCTGGCAGCTGGTGATCAATACCGGCACCACGATCATCACCTTCCTGATGGTGTTCCTGATCCAGCACACGCAGAACGCGGATACGGCGGCGATGCAGATCAAGCTGGACGAGCTGATCCGGGCCACGTCCGAAGCCAACAACGAGCTTCTCGACCTGGAAGAGCTGGACGAAGCGCGACTGGAAGAGATCCGCGCGGAGTACGAGCAGATGGCGCGCGAAGCCGGCGATGCGCTGGCGCGCGTACGCGCCTGCCATGCCGCGAACCGCGACGACGAAGCGGTGTAGCAGATCCCGGAATGACAATGCCGGCCAGCGGCCGGCACTACCATTGATCGTCCAGGCAGGTGCCAACCAAGGTTGGCACCTGCCAGAAGCGCGGACTACCCGCGCTCGTGCCAGCCACCACCCAGCACCTTGTACAGGGTTACGCGGTTGGCCTGTTGCGCCAGCTGGGCCTGCAACTGCGTCTGTTGCGCGCTGTACGCCGTTCGCCGGGCATCGAGCAGGGTGACGAAGCTGTCCAGGCCGGCGTCATAGCGGGCCTGCGACAAGCGGTTGGCCTGCCCGGCGGCGTCCACCAGGCGCTGCTGGGCGTTGACCTGCTCATCCAGGCTGGCATTCAACGCCAGCGCGTCAGCGGCTTCGCGGAAGCCCACCTGGATTGCCTTCTCGTACTGCGCCAGCGCGATATCACGGTCGGCGTTGGCGATGGCCAGGTTGGCGCGCAGCTTGCCACCCTGGAAGATCGGCAGGGTCACTTTCGGCAGGAAGCTCCACAGGCGGGTGTCGCTGTCGAACAGGTTGGACAGTTCAGTCGATCCACTCCCGAGGCTCCCGGTCAGTGAAATGCTGGGGAAGAACGCCGCGCGTGCCGCACCGATGTTGGCATTGGCCGCCAGCAGCTGGTGCTCGGCGGCCATGATGTCCGGGCGCTGCAGCAGCACGTCGCTGGGCAGGCCCGCCGGTGGCGGTGCCACCGCCAGCAGCCGCGGCTCGATGCTGTCCGGCAGCAGCGCCGGATCGAGCGGGCCACCGGCCAGCAGCGCCAACGCATTGCGGTCCTGGGCCAGCTGGCCACGCAGGCGCGCCACATCGGTGCGTGCGGCCTCTACCAGCGTGCGGGTCTGGGTCAGCTCCAGCGCCGAACTGCCGCCTCGCTCGTGCCGGGCTTCGGCCAGGCGCAGCGAATCCTCATAGGTCTGCAACGTGGCTTCGGCAATCTTCAGCTGCTGCGCGTCGGCCCCATGGGTCAACCACGCGGTAGCGGTCTCGGCGATCAGGCTCAGCTGCGCGCTCCGGCGGTTGGCAGCCACGGCAAAATACTGCTGCAGTGCCGCCTCACTGAGGTTGCGCACGCGACCGAACAGGTCGAGCTCGAACTCGGCCACGCCGACACCGGCGGTGAACTGTTCGGTCACACCGGCGCCGGTGCCCTGCCGCTGCATCTGGCCAGTGACGGCCACGCCGGGCACGCGATCGGCACGCTGCACGCGGTACTGGCCACGCGCGCGCTCGACGTTCAGCACGGCCACGCGCAGGTCGCGGTTGTTGTGCAGCGACTGGTCGATCACCTGCTGCAGGCGCGCATCGGTGAAGAAGTCGCGCCAGCCGAGTGCAGCAGCATCGATGACTTCGCCCTGGGACACCTCGGCCGGCCACTGCGCCGGGATGGCCGGAGCGACGGCGGTGTCCTTCGGCGCCAGGGTGGAGCAGCCGGCCAGCGCGAGCGCGGCGGCAATGGAAAGGAACAGGGATGCACTTTTCATGGGAATGACTTCCATCGGTACTGCCGGATGGCAGGAGGCAATGCCGGCCAGTGGCCGGCACTACCGTTTCGATCACGTCGTGGATCTGCGCTTGAACACGCGCTGCACCACCACGAAGAACAGCGGCACGAAGAACACGCCGAGCACGGTGCCGACGATCATGCCGCCGAGCACGCCGGTGCCGATCGCCTGCTTGGCGCCGGAGCCGGCACCGCTGGAGATCGCCAGCGGTACCACGCCCATGCCGAAGGCCAGCGAGGTCATCACGATCGGGCGCAAGCGATCGCGCACGGCGTGCATGATCGAGTCGATCAGGCTGGCGCCCTTCTCCAGGTTTTCCTTGGCGAACTCGACGATCAGGATCGCGTTCTTGCTGGTCAGGCCCACCGTGGTCAGCATCGCCACCTGGAAGTAGATGTCGCGCTCCAGGCCCTTGAAGGTGTTGGCCAGCACGGCGCCGAGGATGCCCAGCGGGGCGGCCAGCAGCACGGCGGTCGGCACGCTCCAGCTCTCGTACATCGCGGCAAGGCACAGGAACACGATCATCAGCGACAGCGCATACAGCAGCGGCGTCTGCGAACCGGCCTGGCGTTCCTGGTAGGACATCGCCGTCCATTCGATGCCGAAGCCTGGCGGCAACTGCTTGGCCAGCTGCTCGATCTCGGCCATGGCATCACCGGAGGCAACACCCGGCGCCGGCTCGCCCTGGATCTCCATCGCCGACACGCCGTTGTAGCGCTCCAGGCGCGGCGAGCCGTAGTCCCAGTGCTTGGTGGCGAACGCACTGAACGGCACCATTTCGCCCTTGTCGTTCTTCACGGACCACAGATCGAAGTCCTCCGGCACCATGCGGAACGCCTGGTCGGCCTGCACGAACACGCGCTTGACGCGGCCGCGATCGACGAAGTCGTCGATGTACGAGCTGCCCCACGCGGCGGCCAGCGTGCTGTTGATCTGGTCGATCGACAGCCCCAGCGACGTCGCCTTGGCCGCATCGATGTCGATGCGGAACTGCGGCGTGTCTTCCTGGCCGTTGGGGCGCACGTTGGCCAGCTTCTTGCTGCCGGCGGCGAGGCCGAGCAGCTGGTTGCGTGCGGCCACCAGTGCCTCGTGGCCCTGCCCGCTGTTGTCCTTCAGGAAGAAGGTGTAACCCGAGGCAGTGCCCAGCTCCGGGATGGCCGGCGGCGGGAAGGCGAAGATGAAGGCATCCTTGATCTGGCCCAGCGCCGCCATCGCGCGGCCGGTGATCGGCATCACGCCATTGCTGGCGTCGCGCTCGCTCCAGTCCTTCAGCTTGACGAACGCCATGCCCGCGTTCTGGCCCATGCCGGCAAAACTGAAGCCCTGCACCGAGAACACCGAGTCCACCGCATCCTTCTCGTTCTGCAGGAAGTGGTTTTCCAGGGCTGCGATCGATTCCAGCGTGCGTTCCTGGGTGGCACCGACCGGTGCCTGCACCAGCGCCATCAGCACGCCCTGGTCCTCGTTGGGCAGGAACGAGCTGGGCAGGCGCACGAACAGCACGCCCATCAGCACGAACAGCGCCGCCACGACGCCCATGAAGCGCCATGGGCGGTGGATGATGCCGCGCACGCCGCGCTGGTAGCTTTCGCTGGTACGGTCGAAGCCGCGGTTGAAACCATTGAAGAAGCGGCCGGCCAGGCCGCGGTGGGCGACATGGTGCTCACCCTTCTTCAGCGGCTTGAGCAGGGTCGCGCACAGCGCCGGGGTCAGCACGATCGCCACCAGCACCGACAACGCCATCGCCGAAACGATCGTGGCCGAGAACTGGCGATAGATCACGCCGGTGGAGCCGCTCATGAAGGCCATCGGCACGAACACGGCCGACAGCACCAGGCCGATGCCCACCAGCGCACCGGTGATCTGGCCCATCGACTTGCGCGTCGCTTCGAGCGGCGACAGCCCTTCCTCGGACATGATGCGCTCGACGTTCTCCACCACCACGATGGCGTCGTCCACCAGCAGGCCGATCGCCAGCACCATCGCGAACATGGTCAGCATGTTCACCGAGAAGCCCAGCATCGCCAGCACACCGAAGGTCCCCAGCAGCACCACCGGCACCGCGATGGTCGGGATCAGGGTGGCGCGGAAGTTCTGCAGGAACAGGTACATCACCACGAACACCAGCACGATCGCTTCGAGCAGGGTCTGCACCACGCCCTTGATCGACACGCGCACGAACGGGGTGGTGTCGTACGGGATCTCCGCCTTCAGCCCGGCCGGGAAGAAGCTCTTCATGTCCTCCAGCGCGGCATCCACGCCGGCGGCGGTATCCAGCGCATTGGCGCCGGTGGCCAGGGTGACGGCCAGGCCGCTGGCCGGCTGGCCGTTGTAGCGGGTGACGAAGTCATACGACTCCGCGCCCAGCTCGACGCGGGCGACATCTCCCAGGCGCAGTTCGGCGCCGTCCTGCGCGCCACGCACGATGATGTTGCGGAACTGTTCCGGGGTCTGCAGGCGCGACTGCGCGTTGATCGTGGCGTTGAGCTGCTGGCCCTTCACCGATGGTGCACCGCCGAGCTGGCCGATGGCCACCTGGGCGTTCTGTGCCTTGATCGCGGCGGTCACTTCCGCAACCGAAAGGCCATAGGCATGCAGCTTGTTCGGGTCCAGCCAGATGCGCATGGCGTACTTGCCACCGAACACCTGGATGTTGCCCACGCCCGGCACGCGGCTGAGGCGGTCGACAACGTTGGAGCCGACGTAGTCGGCGATGTCGTTCGCATCCATGCTGCCGTTCTCGGACACGAACGCGATGACGTTCAGGAAGCCCGAACTGGACTTGGCTACGTTGATGCCCTGCCGTTGCACTTCCTGCGGCAGCAGCGGCATGGCCAGCTGCAGCTTGTTCTGCACCTGCACCTGGGCGATGTCCGGGTTGGTGCCACTCTCGAAGGTCAGGGTGATGGTGGCCTGGCCGTTGGACGAGCTGTTGGAGGAGAAGTAGATCAGGCCATCAAGGCCCTTCATGTTCTGCTCGATGATCTGCGTCACCGAGTCCTCGACCACCTTGGCCGAGGCACCCGGGTAGGTGGCGCTGATTTCCACCGCCGGCGGCGCGACGTTGGGGTACATCGAGACCGGCAGCTTGAACAGGGCCAGGCCGCCGGCGAGCATGATGATGATGGCGATCACCCACGCGAAGATGGGTCGATCGATGAAAAAGCGTGCCATGGGGTTCTCCGCTTACTTCGCGTCGCCGGCCGGGGCGGCAGGCTGGGCAGGCGCCGCCTTGGCGGGTGCGTCGCCCTTCTCGGTGGCCTTGACCGGCATGCCGGGGCCGATCTTCTGCAGGCCTTCGACGATGACCTTGTCGCCGGCCTTCAGGCCGTCCTCGACCAGCCATTTGTCGCCGACCGTGCGGCTGACCTTGACCGGGCGCACTTCGACCTTGCTGTCCTTGCCGACCACCATCGCGGTGGTGTCGCCCTTCGGATCGCGGGCGATGCCCTGCATCGGCACCAGCACCGCATCGCTGCGCACACCGCCGCCGATCACCGCACGCACGTACATGCCCGGCATCAGCAGGCCGTCCGGGTTGTCCACCTTCACGCGCAGGCCGAAGCTGCCGGTGGCCGGGTCGACGCTGACTTCGGAGAACTCCAGCGTGCCCTTGTGCTCGAAGGTGCTGCCGTCTTCCATCAGGATGCTGACCGGCAGCGTCTGGTTGTCCTGCAGGCGGCCGGCGGCCAGTTCGCGGCGCAGCTGCAGCAGCTCGGCCGAGGACTGGGTCAGGTCGACATAGATCGGGTCCAGCTGCTGCACGGTGGCCAGTGCAGTGGCCTGGCCGGCGCTGACCAGCGCGCCCTGGGTGACGCTGGACTTGCCGATGCGGCCGCTGATCGGCGCGGTGATTCGGGCGTAGCCCAGAGTGACGTTGGCCGCATCCAGCGCGGCCCTGGCAGCCCCAACATCGGCTTCAGCCTGCTTCTGCGCGGCCACGGCGTTTTCCAGGTCCTGCTGGCTGACCGCGTCGACCTTGGCCAGCTCGCTGATGCGCCTGGCGCTCAGGCGCGCGGCATTGGCGGTGGCTTCGGCGCGCGCCAGCTGGGCGCGGGCACTGTTGGCCTGGGCGCGGTAGCTGGCGTCCTCGATCTGGTACAGCGGCTCGCCGGCCCTGACCATGCCGCCCTCGGTGAACAGGCGCCTGGCGACGATGCCATTGACCTGCGGGCGCACTTCGGCGACCAGGAAGGCGTTGGTGCGGCCCGGCAGTTCGCGGGTCAGGCCCACGGTCGCGGACTTCAGCGTGACCACGGTGACCTGGCCGGGGCCCTGCTCGGGGGCCTGGGGTTGGCCGCCACAGGCAGCCACGGTCGCGGCGATCGCCAGTGACAGCGCAATGGGTCGGATTCGGCTCAGCAACATGACGGAAAGGCTCTCAGGGAAAGGAATCTCAAACAGCGCTGATACCGACCGAAGCGCCAGCAGGCAACGCTCACCAGTGGGGAGTGGGAGCCGGACCGGCTTGCCACGCACACGGCGGGAATGATGGGAGCGAAATATACATACATGCTTGTTTGTTTGTAAACCAGTACAATTCAGCCACGTTTCACCCGCCCGCATACCCATCCATGGCCCGCAAGACCAAAGAGGACACCCAGGCAACCCGGGAAGGCATCCTTGACGCCGCCGAAGCCTGCTTCCATGAACACGGCGTGGCCCGCACCACGCTGGAGATGATCGGTGCCCGCGCCGGTTACACCCGGGGCGCGGTGTACTGGCACTTCAAGAACAAGAGCGAGGTGCTGGCCGCGATCGTCGAGCGGGTGCACCTGCCTTTCATGCAGGAACTGGAGCGGACCTCGACCGACCAGCGCGACACCCCGGTGCATGACCTGCGCGCGGTGATGATCCACTCGTTCATCGAGCTGTCCGAAGACGAACGCCTGCGCAAGACCATGGAGATCATGCTGCGCAGCGATGCCTCGGCCGATACCAGGGTGTTGACCGAACTGCAGCAGGCGGGTTTCCGCGACGCGCTGGACCGCATGGAACGTGCACTGCGCCGTGCCAGGGACCTGGGCCAGCTGCGCGAGGGTGCCGACCCGAAGATCGCCGCACGCATGCTGCACGCCACCGTGCTGGGCGTGCTGCACGGCGCGATGGTCGAACCGGACCTCATGGACCTCAAGCGCGACGGCATGCTGGCGCTGGACATGACCCTGGCCGCCTACGTGAAGGACGGTGTGTTCGTACCCGGTACGGTGCCCGAGCCGCTGCCGGAGGCGTAGATCACCTGGCGCGGTGAACGTTGCACGCTCCCGACCCGATCAACAGCGAGAACGACGCGATGGTGCTGGACAACGTGGTGTGGGGTTTCATCGGCTGCGGCAGTGTCACCGAGAAAAAGAGCGGCCCCGCCCTGGCCGGCACGCCTGGCTCAGGGGTGGCGGCAGTGATGCGCCGCAATGCAGCGCTGGCCGAAGACTACGCCCGGCGCCATGCCGTTCCCCGCTGGTACACGGATGCCGGTGCGCTCATCGCCGATCCGGACGTGAACGCGGTGTACGTCGCAACACCGCCGTCCACTCATATGCACTACGCGCTGCAGGCGATCGCTGCAGGCAAGCCGGTCTACATCGAAAAGCCGATGGCGATGGACCACGGCGAATGCCAGCGCATCATGGAAGCCAGCACGCGCAGCGGCGTGCCGGTGTTCGTGGCCTACTACCGCCGTGCCCTGCCCCGCTTCGCGCAGGTGAAGCAGTTGCTGGACAACGGCGTGATCGGTACGCCGCGCTGCGTGCGCGCCACCCTGCACCGGGCGCATTCGGCAGCTGCCGCATCGCCGGACTTCTGGCGGACCAATCCCGCGATCGCAGGTGGCGGGCTGTTCGTCGATCTGGGCTCGCACACGCTGGACCTGCTCGACCACCTGCTGGGGCCGTTGACCGATGTCCACGGCCTGGCCAGTTCGCAGGCAGGCGCGTATGCCGCCGAGGACAGCGTCTCGATGTGCTTCCGCACCGGGACCGGGGCCCACGGCATCGCCCAGTGGAGCTTCTGCGCATTCCGCCGCCACGATGAAATCGAGATCACCGGCGACCGCGGCCGGCTGCGCTTTGCCACCTTCGAGGACGTTCCCGTGGTACTGGAAACCGAAGCCGGCATGCAGACGTTCGACATCCCGAACCCACCATCGATCCAGCAACCGCTGATTGCCACCCTTGTGGACGAACTGCGCGGCAGCGGCCGTTCGCCCTCGACCGGCGTCAGCGCTGCCCGCACCAGTGCGGTGATCGACCAGGTGTTGCAGGACTATCGCGCCCGGCACTCGCGCTGACCGCCAACAGGAAAGGCCGCCGTCCGGCGGCCTCTTCTGTTGCGGGCGGGGCCAGAGCCCTCGCCACGGCAAGGGATCCCGCATCCAACGGGCGTTACAGGATGTAGCGGCTCAGGTCCGGGTCCTGCACCAGCTCACCCAGGTGCTTGTCGACGTAGGCGCTGTCGATGGCCAGGGTTTCGCCGTCGCGGTCCGGCGCCTCGTAGCTGAGCGAATCCAGCAGGCGCTCCAGCACGGTGTGCAGGCGGCGGGCACCGATGTTCTCCTGGCGCTCGTTCACCTGGAAGGCGATCTCGGCCAGGCGCTCGATCGCGTCGGTGGTGAAGCTGACCTTGACGCCCTCGGTGGCCAGCAGCGCTTCGTACTGCTTGGTCAGCGCGGCCTTCGGCTCGGTCAGGATGCGCACGAAATCGCCCTTGCTCAGCGCCCCCAGTTCGACACGGATCGGGAAGCGGCCCTGAAGTTCCGGAATCAGGTCGCTGGGCTTGGCCAGGTGGAAAGCGCCCGACGCAATGAACAGGATGTGGTCGGTCTTGATCGTGCCGTACTTGGTCGACACGTTGGAGCCCTCCACCAGCGGCAGCAGGTCGCGCTGCACGCCTTCGCGCGAGACGTCGCCACCGCCGACGTTGTCACCGCGCTTGGCAACCTTGTCGATCTCGTCGATGAAGACGATGCCATGCTGCTCGCAGGCCTCGATCGCGGCGGTGCGGATATCGTCCTCGTTGACCAGCTTGCCGGCCTCTTCTTCGATCAGCAGTGGACGCGCGGCCTTGATGGCCAGCGTACGCTTGTGCGCCTTGGCGCCGCCACCGAGGTTGGCGAACATCGACTTCAGTTGCTGGCCCATCTCCTCCATGCCCGGCGGGGTCATGATGTCCAGGCTGACGTTGGCAGCCAGGTCGAGTTCGATCTCGCGCTCGTCCAGTTCACCATTGCGCAGCATCCTGCGGAATTTGATGCGGGTCTCGCTGTCCTGCGCCGACGGTTCGCTGCGTGCCACGTCCGGATCGAACCCGATGCCACCGCTGCGACGCGGCAGCAGCGCATCCAGGATGCGGTCTTCGGCGCGCTCTTCGGCCTGGGTCCGCACGCGCACCTTGGCCTGTTCGCGGTACAGCTTGACCGCCGTGTCAGCCAGGTCACGGATGATCTGCTCGACGTCCTTGCCGACGTAGCCGACCTCGGTGAAGCGGGTCGCTTCGACCTTCACGAACGGCGCATTGGCCAAGGTGGCCAGGCGACGCGCGATCTCGGTCTTGCCGACGCCGGTCGGGCCGATCATCAGGATGTTCTTCGGCATGACTTCATTGCGCAGCTCCGCTGGCAGCTGCATGCGACGCCAGCGGTTGCGCAGGGCGATGGCCACCGCGCGCTTGGCGTCGTGCTGGCCGACGATGTGCCGGTCCAGTTCCTGCACGATCTCGCGCGGGGTCATGGTGGCGGAGGAAACTTCGATCTTCGACATGGATGTGCTCACGGATTCAGATGCATGTAGAGCCGAGCCATGCTCGGCTGGCGGGCAGCCCTGCCGAGCATGGCTCGGCACTACGGAAGAGCGGTCAAAGCTCCTCGACCACCACGTTGCGGTTGGTATAGATGCAGATGTCACCGGCGATGCCGATCGCTTCGCTGGCGATGGTGCGCGCATCCAGTTCGGTATGTGCCATCAGCGCACGCGCAGCCGACAGTGCATACGAGCCACCGGAACCGATGGCGATGATGCCGTCCTCCGGCTCGATCACATCGCCGGTACCGCTGATGATCAGCGAGGTTTCCTTGTCGGCCACCGCCAGCAGGGCTTCGAGCTTGCCCAGGCGGCGCTCGGTGCGCCAATCCTTGGCCAGCTCGACCGCAGCACGCTGCAGCTGGCCGTGCTTTTCCAGCTTGGCCTCGAACAGCTCGAACAGGGTGAAGGCATCGGCGGCGGCACCGGCGAAGCCGGCCAGCACCTGGCCATCACGGCCGAGGCGGCGCACCTTGCGCGCGTTGCCCTTCATCACGGTGTGGCCCAGCGTGACCTGGCCGTCGCCGGCAATGGCCACATGCCCGCCGCGACGAACGCAGACGATGGTGGTGGCGTGGAAAACGTTGGGGTTCTGACTGGGGTCCATGCGGCCTCCGATGGCTGTCTCCGGGACATGGGGACAGCGCCGGGTACGATCAAGCCTGCGTGGATGGCTGCCGTTCAGCGCTTGGCGTGCGCTGGCCGGTCCGGATCGGCCTCGATGCCCCAGGCGATGTACCAGTCTTCACCCTGCGTCTCGATCGGGTGCTGGGTGCGGCCGGAACCGTTGCCGCAGGCCAGCGCGTCAGCCGCACAGTAACGGTCGCAGCCCCAGCAGATGCGCTCGGGGTGGCGGGGATGCAACGGAACCGGCTTTGCCATGCCTGCAGTGTCCTCGTGGCCTGCGACCATGGTGCGCCAACGGCGCCGGCCCTGCCCTGATGCGGATCAAGCGGCGGTTGTTCCGGCAGCACCAAGCATGGATCGCACAGCCGCCGGAAGGGCCTGGCATTACCCGCTCCCGCCGGGCGGATCCTTGCGGCGCTTCGCACGTGGATGCGCGGCATCGTAGACCTTGGCCAGGTGCTGGAAGTCGAGGTGGGTATAGATCTGGGTGGTCGCAATGTCGGCGTGGCCGAGCAGCTCCTGCACGCCGCGCAGGTCGCCGGACGACTCCAGGATGTGGCTGGCGAAACTGTGCCGCAGCATGTGGGGATGCACATGCTTGAACAGGCCCTGGCGCTGCGCCAGCTGGCGGATGCGGATCTGCACCGCGCGCTGGCTGATCGGCCCGTTACGGCCGGGAAACACCGGCGTGGCCGGGCCGCCGCCGCTTTCCGCACGCCACGCCTGCAGCGCTTCACGCGCCGGCCGCCCGAAGGGTACCCGGCGCTGCCGGTTGCCCTTGCCCGTTACATTGACCAGGCCGCTGGCGAAATCCAGGTCGCGCCAGGTCAGCGCGCAGACTTCGCTCAGCCGCAGGCCCGAGGAATAGAACAGCTCCAGCAGCGCGCGGTCACGGCGGCCGAGCTCACCGTCTGGTTCCAGCTCGACCAGCTGCACCGCTTCATCGGCATCGAGCACCTGCGGCAGCCTGCGCGGCGCACGTGGTGCCTTCAGCGTCGCCGCTGGACTGGCCTCGATGCGTCCATGCTTGAGCAGCCAGGCGTAGAAGCTTCGGCAGGCCGACAACCGGCGCTGCAGGCTCTTGGCCGACAGGCCGCGGCGGTGCTCATCGGCAACAAACTGGCGCAGCGCCTCGGCGTCGAGTGCCTCCACCGCAACACCACGCGGTTCGGCCCAGGCCGACAACGCATCCAGGTCACGGCGGTAGGCATCGAGCGTATGCACCGACATCCGCCGCTCCACCTGCAGGTGCTGCAGGAAGGCCTGTACCGCGCTCATCGCCGGGCGTTCCGCTCAGCCCTGGAAGCGCTTCAGGCCGGTGGCCAGGGCATCGCCCATCATGCGCAGGAACAGCGTGCCCATGCCCGGATAGAAGCGGTTCGGGTCATGGCTGCCCACTGCGATCAGGCCCACGCCCGGCAATGGCAGCAGCGCGGTGGTCTGCACTTCCTCGCTGCGCACGCCATACAGCACGGCATTCTTTTCCGGCTGCAGGCGGCCACAGATCGGCTCGCCATCCTTCAGGCAATCACGGAACGGGCCCAGCTGCGGATCATCGGCGGCGATGACCTGCAGCCAGTCGGCCTGTTCCAGCCCGGCCACCGGCGCATGCACCACCAGCCGCACCAGGTCGCCGGCGAAATCTTCCTGCAGCGAGGCAGCCATCGCACGCAGGGTGTCGGCGGCGTTGTCCTGCTTCATCAGCGCCAGGGTCAGCTGATGCGTGCGCACCGCCAGGCGTTCGTTGACCTGGGCGGTCGCGCCCAGGTCGGCCAACCGTCGCGCCAGCTCGCGGTTCTTCTCGCGCAGCACTTCCAGCTGGTAGCTGGCCAGCGACGCGGTCGGGCCGTCGTCGCGCGGCACCACCAGGGTCAGGGCCAGGTCCGGGAACTGCTTGAGGAAGCCCGGATGTCGCCGCAACCAGGCCGCGACTTCATGGGCCCCGAGCTTGTCGACGATGTCGGTCATGCCATCCACTCCCCTTCAAAGACGAATGCAGTCGGGCCGGCCATCACCACCGGCTGGCCCTCGCCCGGCCATTGAATGCGCAGGTCGCCACCGGGCAGGCTGATGCGGGCGTCGCGCCGCAGGCGGCCGCGCTGCATCAGGGTCACTGCGGCGGCACAGGCGCCACTTCCGCAGGCCAGCGTTTCGCCGACGCCACGCTCGTATACCCGCAGGCG
Source organism: Stenotrophomonas maltophilia (assembly GCF_001676385.1). Lineage (GTDB taxonomy): Bacteria > Pseudomonadota > Gammaproteobacteria > Xanthomonadales > Xanthomonadaceae > Stenotrophomonas > Stenotrophomonas maltophilia_J. Next base: position 152,041 of record NZ_LYVJ01000005.1, read on the forward strand.
GGCATGTTCCGGCCCCATCACCTGGGCAAAGCCCACGTTCACCGAGCGCGGGAACGAGGCATGCTGCTGCAGCAGCGTGCCGACGCGCTCGACCGGCGCGGCATCGACCAGGCCCACTTCGATCACCGCGTGCGGGTTGCCCATCGATACCGCCGCGAAGCGTACGCTCTCGCCCTGCAATGGCAGCAGGTACTCTTCGCGTGCATGGGCGAAGCCCATCAGCGGCACGTTGGCCGGCTCGAATCTGGGCACGCCCATGGTTACTGCGAACCGGTCATCGCCCAGTACCTTCACTTCGTGGCTGGCCAGTGGGCTGTCGATGACGAAGTGATCGCCCTGCGCACTGCCCTCGCGTACCAGCCAGGCGGCGATGCAGCGCGCGCCGTTGCCGCACTGCTCGGAATTGGAGCCGTCGGCGTTCCAGATCCGGTACGAGGCCACCGAGCCTTCCTCACGCGGCGCTTCGATGGTCAGGATCTGATCGCAACCGACGCCGGTGTGGCGGTCGGCCAGGCGTGCGGCCAGTCCAGGCGTGGGCGGCAAGGTGCCGTCCCGCAGGTCGATCACTACGAAATCATTGCCCGCACCGTGCATCTTGCTGAAGCGCAGCGCCTTGGAACCCGCCTTACTCATTCCCGTCGTCCGCCTTCTTCGCTGGCGCAGGTGCCGGCTGCGTCGTCGGTGCGGCCGGGTCCACCGTCGTGGCGGGTGTATCAGCGCCCTGGGTTTCCGCCGGGACCGCCTCGGCGGCAGGCGCGGTAGCGGGTTCGACGGCTTCTTCCACCGGCACCGGCTTCTGTGGCAGTACCAGCGGGCCCTTGTTGCCGCAGGCGGCGAGGAACAGCAGCGAGGCCGCTGCCAGCGGAATCAGGATGGCGTTTCGAGGGGGGATCTTCATGCCCCCGAGTATAGCCATTGGTGGCTGAGCGGTTGGTGCAGCCGATCGGGTTGCCGGCCAGCGGCCGGCACTACCGCTCCGGCGGCGGCAACGGCCGGGTCCACAGCCAGATCGCCACCACGGTCATGCTGCCGATCGAGAATCCCTTCACCCACGCGTTCGGCACGCACCACAGCATGATGCCGGCACACACGGCCATGGTAATCGTGGCCATCCATTTGCCGTAGCGGCTCACCGCACCGTGGGCCTGCCAGTTGCTGATGGCCGGGCCGAAACGTGGATGCTGCAGCAGCCAGCCGTGCAGGCGCTCGGAACCGCGCGAGGCGGCCCAGGCCGAGATCAGGATGAACACGGTGGTCGGCAGGCCCGGCACGAAGATGCCGACGATGCCGGTACCCAGGCTGACGTAGGCCAGCAGCCACCACGCCCATCGGAAGCGCACCGCGCGCGGCGGCGCGGCGGTCTCGCGGGGTGCGGGTGCTTCGGGCAGGCTCATGGCCGCAAGGATAACGGTTCGGGGTGCCCGGCAGTGCCCGGCACCCCGCCGGGGTCACGGTTGCCCGATGCCCAGCTGCTGCAGCACGAAGGCATACGACTCGGACAGCTCGCGGTAGCGCTGGAAGCGCCCCGACTTGCCGCCGTGGCCGGCTTCCATGTTGGTGCGGAACAGGATCGGATAATGGCCGGTGTTGTCGTCGCGCAGCCTGGCCACCCACTTGGCCGGCTCCCAGTACTGCACCTGCGAATCCCACAGGCCGGTACCGACGAACAGCGCCGGGTAGGCCTGCCGCTTCACGTTGTCATAGGGCGAGTAGGACAGCATGTAGTCGTAGTACTGCTTCTGTTCCGGGTTGCCCCACTCGTCGTATTCGTTGGTGGTCAGCGGAATGGTCGGGTCGAGCATGGTGGTGACCACGTCGACGAACGGCACCTGGGCCACCATCACCCGGTAATCCTGCGGCGCCTGGTTGGCCACTGCGCCCATCAGCAGGCCGCCGGCGCTGCCGCCGGACGCGGCCACGCGATCCTTCGCCGCCCAGCCCTGCGCCACCAGGCCACGGGTGACGTCGATGAAGTCGTTGAAGGTGTTCTGCTTGTGCAGCAGCTTGCCGTTCTCGTACCAGTCGCGGCCCATTTCCTGGCCGCCACGGATGTGGGCAATGGCATACACCACGCCACGGTCGAGCAGGCTCACCGCCGTCTGGTTGAAATACGGGTCCATCGACATGCCGTAGCTGCCGTAGGCGTACTGGAACAGCGCACCCTTGCCGTCCTTCTGGTAGCCCTTGCGGTAGACCAGCGACACCGGCACCTTCACGCCATCGCGCGCGGTGATCCAGACGCGGTCGGTTTCATACTTCGATGCGTCATAGCCGATCACCGGCTGCACCTTCAGCTGGCGACGCTCGCCGGTGGCGGTGTTCAGCTCGAATACCGTGGTCGGCGTGGTCATCGAGGTGTACACGTAGCGCAGCCACGGCGTCTCGGCTTCGGTGTTGTCACCCAGGCCCATCGAGTAGGCCGGTTCATCGGCCTTCACGTAGTCGCTGCGGCCGTCCTTGAACAGCAGGCGGATGCGCTCCAGGCCCTCGGAGCGTTCGGCGATGGCGGTATAACCCTCGAACAGCTCGAAGCCTTCGATGAACACCGCCTCGTCGTGCGCGATCCAGTCCTTCCACTGCGTGCGCGAAGTGGCGTCGGTCGGGGCGGTGACCAGCTTGAAGTTCTTCGCGCCATCGTTGGTGCGGATCACCCAGCGGCCATCGTAGTGGTCGGCGTCGTACTCGACGTCACGCTGGCGCGGCGCCAGCACGGTGAAGGTGGTGGGGTCGCTGGCCGGCGCGTAGCGCTCTTCGGAGGACACGGTGCTGTGCACGCCGATGGTGATGAAGCGATCGTCACGGGTGCGGCCGATGCCCATGTAGAAGCTGTCGTCCTTCTCTTCGTAGACGACGGTGTCGGCGCTGGCCGGGGTGCCCAGCACGTGCTTCTTCACGCGCACGGTCAGCAGCGTTTCCGGATCGTTCTCGACGTACAGCACGGTGCGGTTGTCATCGGCCCAGACCAGGTCGCCGGAGCTGCCGGTGATGACGTCGGGCAGCACCTGGCCGGTCCGCAGGTCCTTGAAACGGAGGGTGTACTGGCGGCGGCCGACGTCATCCTCGGCCCATGCCAGCAGCTGGTTGTCCTGGCTCACTTCCATCGCGCCGACGTTGAAGTAGCCCTTGCCGGCGGCCATCGCGTTGACGTCGAGCAGGATTTCCTCGGCGGCCTCCATGCTGCCCTTGCGGCGGGCGTGGATCGGGTAGTCCTGGCCGGTCTCGAAGCGGCTGTAGTACCAGTAGCCGCGCTCACGCGCCGGAACGCTGGAATCGTCCTGCTTGATGCGGCCGACGATCTCCTTGTACAGGGTGTCTTCGAGCGGCTTCAGCGGCGCCAGCAACTGGTCGGCGTAAGCGTTCTCGGCCTGCAGGTAGGCCAGCATGTCCTTGTTCTCGCGCTTGTCGTCGCGCAGCCAGTAATAGTCATCGTTGCGGGTCGCGCCAAACGGCGCCTTGACCACATGCGGGTGCCGGGCGGCATCCGGCGGAACGGGCGGAGTGGCAGCGGTAGCAGTCGTGGTCATCAGGCTGGCAAGCAACAGGCAAAGGGTGGATTTCATGAAGTAAGGCTCCAGGCGCGTCAATGCAATGGTCTTCGGCGGGGTCAGATCCCTTTTCCCGAAAAGGGATCTGACCCCAATCCCTGCAATGCGGCAACCCTGCGGATCGTCATGGGTCATGCCGACCGGCGTACCATGCGGGCATGAGTACCCTGCCCCACACGCCGGGCTTCAGCCGGCGCAGCCATGAAATCGCCCCGTTCCACGTGATGTCCCTGCTGGCGCGCGCGCAGGCGCTGGAACAGGCCGGCCACGATGTGATCCACCTGGAAATCGGCGAACCGGATTTCACCACCGCCGAGCCCGTCGTCCGTGCCGGCCAGGCCGCGCTGGCCGCCGGCCACACCCGCTACACCGCCGCACGCGGCCTGCCAGCGCTGCGGCAGGCGATCAGCGGCTTCTATCGCAGCCACTACGGTCTGGACATCGATCCCGAACGCATCCTGGTCACCCCGGGCGGTTCCGGTGCACTGCTGCTGGCCAGCAGCCTGCTGGTCGATCCCGGCCGCCATTGGCTGCTGGCCGACCCCGGTTATCCCTGCAACCGCCACTTCCTGCGCCTGGTGGAAGGCGGCGCACAACTGGTCCCGGTCGGGCCGGGGACCGCCTACCAGCTGACGCCATCACTGGTCGAACGGCACTGGAATGCCGACAGCGTCGGTGCGCTGGTTGCCTCACCGGCCAACCCCACCGGCACCGTGCTGTCCGCAAGCGAGCTGGCGGCGTTGTCGACGTCACTGCATGCGCGCGGCGGCCACCTGGTGGTGGACGAGATCTACCATGGCCTGACCTACGGCCTGGATGCCCCCAGCGTGCTGCAGGTGGATGACAGCGCGTTCGTGCTGAACAGCTTTTCCAAGTACTTTGGCATGACCGGCTGGCGGCTGGGCTGGCTGGTGGCGCCCCCAGCGGCGGTGCCGGACCTGGAGAAGCTGGCGCAGAACCTGTACATCAGCGCGTCGAGCATTGCCCAGCATGCTGCGCTGGCCTGCTTCGGCGAAGAATCGATGGCGATCTTCGAGCAGCGCCGCGAGGCGTTCCGCCAGCGCCGCGACTTCCTGCTGCCCGCGCTGCGTGAGCTGGGCTTCCGTATCGAAGTCGAGCCGCAGGGCGCGTTCTACCTGTACGCCGATGTCAGCGCATTCACCGACGACGCGCAGGCGTTCTGCGCCCACTTCCTGGAAACCGAGCACGTGGCATTCACCCCCGGCCTGGATTTCGGCTTCCACCGCGCCAACCAGCACGTGCGCCTGGCCTACACGCAGGAAGTGCCACGGTTGCAGGAGGCGGTGGAGCGGATTGCGCGCGGGCTGAAGCGCTGGAGCGCCTGAGCGGCCGGCGCGAACGGCATCCACGCATGGCGTGGATGCGTGGTCCCAAAGAAAAACGCCGCCCGGGGGCGGCGTTTTTCATTCTGCTTACTTGCCGCCCAAGCGTTCCCACAGGAAGCTGTAGGCCAGCGCCGACATGTGCGCGGCCTGTGCGTTGTTGGCGGCACCGCCGTGGCCCCCTTCGATGTTCTCGTAGTAGGTCACATCCTTGCCCGCGTCGATCATCTTCGCCGCCATCTTGCGGGCGTGGCCCGGGTGCACGCGGTCATCGCGGGTCGAGGTGGTGAACAGCACCGGCGGGTAGTTCTTCTTCGCATCGAACAGGTGGTACGGCGAGAAGGTCCTGATGAACTCCCAGTCGCTGGTGTCCGGGTTGCCGTACTCGGCCATCCATGAGGCGCCCGCCAGCAGGTGGCTGTAGCGCTTCATGTCCAGCAGCGGCACCTGCACCACCACCGCACCGAACAGTTCCGGGTACTGGGTCAGCATGTTGCCGGTCAGCAGGCCTCCGTTGCTGCCCCCCTGCACGCCCAGGTGCTTGGCGCTGGTGATCTTGCGCTTGACCAGATCGCGCGCCACCGCGGCCATGTCTTCATAGGCCTTGTGGCGGTTCTGCTTCAGCGCCGCCTGGTGCCAGCGCGGGCCGTACTCGCCGCCACCGCGGATGTTGGCGACCACGTACACGCCGCCCTTCTCCAGCCAGGCGCGGCCCATGCCACCGGAATAGCTCGGGGTCAGCGAGATCTCGAAACCACCGTAGCCATACAGCAGGGTCGGGTTGGAGCCATCGAGCTTCATCGCCCTGTCGTGCACCACGAAATACGGCACGCGGGTGCCGTCCTTGCTGGTGGCGAAGTGCTGCTCGATCACCTTGCCCTTGGCATCGAAGAAGGCCGGCATGGTCTTCAGCGTTTCCGGGGCCTGGCCGATCTCGGCCAGGGCCAGCGTGGTCGGCGTCAGGTAATCGGTGGCGGTCAGCCACACCGCGTCGCTGTCATTGCTGTCCACCGCAGCCACGCCCAGCGTGCCGAAGGCCGGGGCGCCGACGAACTCGCTCTTCTGCCAACCGCTGGCACCCGGAGTCAGTACCGACAGGCGGTTCTTGACGTCGTCCAGCACGTTCAGCACCAGGTGGCTCCGGGTCCAGGTCGTGCCGGCCAGTGAGGTGGTCGCGGTCGGGGTGAACAGCACCTCGAAGTCGCGCTTGCCGGCCAGGAAATCGTCCAGCCTGGTCGCCAGCAGCGAACCGGACGCATAGGTCTTGCCGCCCACGGTCCACGGATCGCGCAGTTCCAGGGTCAGCCACTGCTTGTGCAGGCCCTTCTCGGCCGAATTCGGCGCGTCGATCCTGGTCAGCGTGCCGTCGTCGCCACGCAGGTAGAGCTCGTTGTTGTAGAACGCCAGCGTGCGGCTGACCAGGTTGCGCTCGAAGCCCGGCGTGTCGTCGTGCATCGCCGCGATGTACATGTCTTCCGGCTTGCCTTCATACACCACGCTCGCCGATGCCATCGGCGTGCCGCGCTTCCACAGCTTGGCCACGCGCGGATAGCCGGAGGTGGTCATCGAACCAGCGCCGAAATCGGTATAGACGAACACGGTGTCGCGATCGACCCAGTTGAGGCCCCCCTTCGACTCCGGACGGAAGAAACCATCCTTGACCCAGGTCTTGCCGGCCAGGTCGAACTCACGGGTGACGTCGGCATCGGCGCCGCCGCGCGACAGCGCGATCAGGCAGCGGCTGTAATCCGGCCGCAGGCAGTCGGCACCGTGCCAGACCCAGTTCTCGCCCTCGGCCTTGTTCAGTGCGTCCAGGTCGAGCACGGTCTCCCACTGCGGCGAGGCCTTGCGGTACTCCGCCAGCGTGGTGCGGCGCCACACGCCGCGTTCGTGCTGCTTGTCCTTCCAGAAGTTGTAGTAGTAGTCACCGATCTTCTGCACGCCAGGAATCTTGGCATCGGAATCGAGCACCTCGCGGATGCTGTTCTCCATCTGCTTGAAGGCCGGGGTCTGCGCCAGGCGCGCCTCGGCCTTGGCGTTCTGTTCCCTGACCCAGGACAGCGGCTTGTCGCCAGTCACGTCCTCCAGCCACGCGTAGCGATCGGTGTCTTCAGCGGCCACGGCGGTCCCCACCGAGGCAGCGGTCATCATGCCGGCCAGCAGGCAGGCGGAAGCGAGTCGTGGCATTGCAGCTCCAGGCAGTCATAAGCCGTGGAACGCTAGCACGGAACGGTACACGCTCCCCCGTGTCGAAGGTCAGGCCGCGGCGGTCGATCGCCGTCGGGCGCGGGCGGGCGCGCCAGCGCGACGACGGGCCTGCCCACCATTGCGCCGCGCCAGGCGCAGCCACGACAGGCGCGGCAATGGAAAGCGCAGCAGGGCCCACCACGCCGCGAGCGGCATGCCCACCAGCCACATCGGCAGCCAGCCCAGCCAGGCGCTGCTGCCACGAGCCGCGGGCCATACCAGGACCAGCGCCACCCCGGCCAGGGCCAGCTGCCGCGCGCTGCGCAGCAGGCGCGGATCCGCGCGCTCGCGGGCGCGTTCAGTTCGAGGAGGGCGGGTGGGACGTGCGTTCATGGAGCTTCTCCGGCAGGCAACGCAGCACAGCATGGGGCGGACGCTTCTCATGGATTGCGACACCATTGACGGATCGCGTGCGCGCAGTCGACCATGCGCGGGCAAGCCCACTGGAGCCCGCTCCCGCATGACCTCGATCCGCCCGTTCTGCGCCGTTCTGCTGGCCCTGTCCCTGGCGGCGCCCGCCCTGGCGGCCGACGAGCCGCCATCGCCCCGTGCCAGCACCGCCGGCGCGGCCGCTCTGGACGCACCGATCGACCTCACGCGTTTCATGGGCACCTGGTATGTGATCGGCCGCGTGCCGAACTTCATCGAGCGTGGCCATGTCGCCAGCGTCAATGAGTACGCGCTGCGCGATGATCACAAGGTGGCCATCACCTACCGCTACCGCGATGGCTTTGGTGAACCGCTGCAGGAGATCCGTGCCCGCGCCAGTGTTGATCCGGGCAGCGGCAACCATGGCTGGCGCACCTGGTTCTACCGTGTGGTACCCACCCATTCGCGGGTACTGGAAGTGGCCCCGGACTATTCGTGGGCCCTCATCGGCTACCCGGGCCGTGAAATGGCCTGGATCTTCGCCCGTACGCCGGACATGGACAAAGCCCTGTACAAGGAGCTGGCCGAGCGACTGCGCGACGAGTACGGCGTGAACACCGACAAGCTCAAGCGCGTGCCACAGCACCCGGAGCAGGTTGGCAAGCTGGGTTACGAAGTACCGAACGTGCGCTGACCGCACATGGGGTTGTCGGCCAGCGGCCGACACTACCGTTTCCACGCAATGGAGCAGAGCCGGCCGCCGGCCGGCTACCGCGATGCACCGGACGATGCCGGGCGCCGCCCGGCCTGCTGTCATCTGCGGCTGTAATGCGCGACCAGGCGGTCGCCGAACATCTGCAGCAGCTGGACCAGCACCAGCAGCAGAACCACGGTGACCAGAGCCACGTCGGTATGCGAACGCTGGTAGCCATCGCGGAAGGCAAGGTCGCCGAGGCCGCCGGAACCGATCGCACCGCCCATCGCAGTGAAGCCGATCAGCGCCACGGTGGTGACGGTCGCACCGGCGATCAACCCGGGCCGGGCTTCCGGCAGCAGCACGCGGGTAACCAGCTGCCAGGTGGTGGCGCCCATCGCCTGGGTGGCCTCGATCACGCCGCGATCCACTTCGCGCAGCGCAGTCTCGACCAGGCGGGCGTAGAACGGCGCCGCGCCGATCACCAGCGGCACGATCGCGCCGCGCACGCCCAGCGAGGTTCCCATCAGGAACAGCGTGACCGGAATCAGCACGATCATCAGGATGATGAAGGGCACCGAGCGCAGCAGGTTCACCACCAGCGCCAGCACGCCGTAGGCGATCGGCCGCCGCTTCATCTGCGGTGCGCCGAACAGATACAGCAGCACGCCCAACGGCAGGCCGATGGCCAGCGTCAGTGGCAGTGAACCGATCAGCATCAGCAGGGTGTCGAGGGTGGCCTGGCCGATATCGGCCCACTTGCCCGCATCCAGGTGGCGGAAGAAGCCGCCGGCAGTCGCGATGATCATCGACGCAGTTCCTCAACGTGAACGCCGGCGGCCACGAACGCGGCCTGCGCGGCGGACTGGTCGCCGCCCACCAGGGCGACCACCAGCTGGCCATACGGGGTGTCCTTGATCCGGTCGATCCGGCCGGACAGGATGTTGTAGTCGACCCCGGTCTGCCGCGCGACGCTGCCGAGCAGGGGTTCATAGGTATCGCCGCCCAGGAAGGTCAGGCGCACGATGCGTCCCCCCACGGCGTCGAAATCGCGGTGCAGCGCACCTTCGTCCACATGCTCCGACTCGCTGACGAAACGGCGCGTGGTCGGATGCTGCGGGTGCAGGAACACCTGGGTCACCGGCCCGGTCTCGACCATCTGGCCGGCGTCGAGCACGGCAACCCGGTCACAGACGCGGCGGATCACGTCCATCTCATGGGTGATCAGTACGATGGTCAGGCCCAGCTCGCGGTTGATCTTCGACAGCAGCGACAGCACCGAGGCCGTGGTCTGCGGATCCAATGCGCTGGTTGCCTCGTCGCACAGCAGGATCTGCGGGCGGGTGGCCAGCGCGCGGGCGATGCCGACACGCTGCTTCTGGCCACCGGAAAGCTGTGCCGGGTATTTCCGCGCGTGCGCCTCCAGGCCCACGGTCTGCAGCAGCTCGGCCACACGCGCATCGATCTCCGCCTTCGGCGTGCCGGCCAGTTCCAGCGGGAAGGCGACGTTGCCAGCCACCGTGCGCGAGGACAGCAGGTTGAAGTGCTGGAAGATCATGCCGATACGCCGGCGCAGCGCGCGCAGGCCGTCCGCATCCAGCGCGGTGACGTCCTCGCCGCCGATCAGCAGGCGGCCACCGCTGGGCTCTTCCAGCCGGTTGATCATGCGGATCAGGGTCGATTTGCCGGCGCCGGAATGACCGATGATGCCGAAGACCTCACCGGCCTCGATGGTGAGGTTCAGCGGTTGCAGCGCGCTGACTTCGCGGCCGGCAACGGCATAGGATTTGTGCAGGCGCTGGAACTCGATCACAGGCGTGGCTCACCGGCTGGGTGACGGAAGGGGGCGTGCAGCCTACCAGCGCAGCCGCTCGCGCGCCCGCGCCATGGGCCAGAATGTTATTCCTTTTGGTTCTAAGGCGCCCGCGCCGGCGCAATGGCCGGGGTCAGAGCTCCTGCGGGGATCTGACCTCGGGATCGGATCCCCGCAGGGGCTTCGATCCCATTCCCTGTCCAGACCGGCTCAGGGATGATCCAACGGCTTCGGCGGCTGCACCCGGTTCAGGCGTTCGCGGTGCAGCAGGTACAGGCCCGAGGCGACGATGATCGCTGCGCCCACCCAGGTATAGCCATCGGGCAGTTGGCCCCAGAAAGCCAGGTCCCAGCCGATCACCCAGACCAGGCCGCTGTACTCCAGGGGTGCGATCAACGAAGCCTCCCCCAGCTGGAAGGCCCGGGTCAGGGCAATCTGGCCCAGCGCGCCGGCCAGGCCCATGCCGGCGATCAGCGGCGCATGCGCCAGCTGCAGCGGCACCCAGCCGGGGACTGCCAGCAGACCGGCGCCGAGGGCCATGATCACCAGGAACCACACCACCATCGACTGCGACGTATCGGTGCGGGTCAGCAGGCTGACCGTGATCGCGGCTACGGCATAGGCAGTGGCGGCAGCCAGCACCATCAGGCCCGGCACCGAGATGAAGCCGTCCACGCCCGGCCGCAACACCACCAGCACGCCGACCAGGCCGATGCCGATAGCGACCCAGCGCCGCGGGCCAACCCGCTCGCCCAGCAGCGGCACCGACAGCGCGGCGATCAACAATGGGGCCACGAAGTAGATGGTGTAGGCGGTCGACAACGGCAGGTCGCGTAGGGCGAATACGAAGCAGCCGATCATCGCCATGCCCAGCGCGCCACGCAGCAGGTGCAGGCCCCAGCGACGCGGCACCAGCGAGCGCGGACCCGCGCTGGCCAGCACCCAGACCAGCACGAACGGCAGCGAGGCGGCGCCGCGCAGGAACGTCACTTCCAGAGTGGGATAGCTGGCCGAGAGCTGCTTCATGCCGGCATCCATCAGCGAGAAACAGGCGACCGCTGCGACCATCCAGGCCACCGCGCGCGAGGGAGAGCGTTGCACGTTCATGGCCCATTATCGCCCGGTCGTCGCCTTCTGTAGAGCCGAGCCCACGTTCGGCTGTTCTTCACAAGGCAGCCGAGCATGGGCTCGGCTCTACACAAAGCGGGCACACCGGCCGGCAAGATAGAATGATCGCCACTGAAACCTGCGGAGCTTCGCCCATGCCCTCCTTCGACGTCGTGTCCGAAGTCGACACCCACGAGCTGACCAACGCCATCGACCAGGCCAACCGCGAACTGAGCACGCGCTTCGACTTCAAGGGCGTCGACGCCAGGTTCGAGCGCGACGGCGATGTGATCAACCAGTTCGCACCGACCGAGTTCCAGCTCAAGCAGATGAACGACATCCTGCGCGCACGCCTGGCCGCGCGCGGCATCGACGTGCTCAGCCTGGAATTCGGCGACATCGAGACCAACCTGGCCCAGGCCCGGCAGAAGATCACCGTCAAGCAGGGCATCGAGCAGAAAATCGCCAAGAAGATCGCGGCAACACTGAAGGACGCCAAGCTGAAGGTGGAAAGCCAGATCAACGGCGACAAGCTGCGCGTGCAGGGCAAGAAGCGTGACGACCTGCAGGAAGCGATCGCCGTGCTGAAGGCCGGCAAGTTCGACCTGCCGCTGCAGTTCAACAACTTCCGCGATTGATGCCCCCACCGGGCGCTGCCCATGGCAATGGCTCGACGGCGCGTTGGCGGCGGCGCGCCTACAATGGCGGGCCCGCCAACCGACGTGCCCGCCATGACCGATCCCAGCCTGCCCGCCGATGACCCGATTGCCGCCACCCGCCTGTGGCTGGAGCGCATCGTCATCGGCCTGAACCTGTGCCCGTTCGCCAAGGCGGTGTATGTGAAGGACCAGGTCCGCTTCGTGCTGAGCGATGCGACCACGCCGGAAGCGCTGGTCGAACAGCTGGCCGAAGAACTGGTGCTGCTGCGCGACACGCCGGCCGAGCAGATCGACACCACGCTGATCGTGCATCCGCAGGTGCTGACCGATTTCCTCGACTACAACGACTTCCTCGACAACGCCGATGCGGCGATCGAGGCGCTGGACCTGCAGGGCATCCTGCAGGTGGCCAGCTTCCATCCGGACTACCAGTTCGAAGGCGTGGCGCCGGGCGATGCCAGCAACTACACCAACCGTGCGCCCTATCCCACCCTGCATCTGCTGCGCGAAGACAGCGTGGCGCGCGCGGTGGATGCATTCCCCGATCCGGACGTGATCGTCGAACGCAACATCCAGACCCTGGACCGCATCGGCGTGGACGGCTGGCATCGCCGCCTGCGTGGCGAAGACCTGGCATGAGCGCGGCGGCACCGCCCATCACTCCATGGCCGCTGGCCCCGCTGTCGGGCAAGGTGGTGCTGGTCACCGGCGGCGCCAACGGCATCGGCCGTGGCATCGCCCAGGCCGTGCTGGGTGCCGGTGGGCAGGTGCTGATCGGCGACCTGGACGTGGAGGCCGGCGAGGCGTGCCTGGCGGAATGGCAGCGCGGTGAGGATGCCGCATTCCAGCGCCTGGACATCACCGACGAGGCCAGCGTGCGCGACTTCATCGCCACGGCCCTGCAGCGCTTCGACCGCATCGACGGGCTGGTCAACAATGCCGGCATCGCCGGTCCGCATGGCACGCTGCTGCAGGACATGGCGTGGGAAGAGTGGCAGCGCCGCCTGTCCTCGCTGCACGGCGCCTTCCTGTGCAGCAAGCACGCACTGCCGGCGCTGACCGCCAGTGGCGCCGGCGCGATCATCAACATCGCCTCGACCCGCGCCTGGCAATCCGAAGCGCACAGCGAAGCCTACGCAGCCGCCAAGGGCGCGCTGGTGGCCTTCACCCATGCGCTGGCGATCAGCAGTGGCCCCGCCGTGCGGGTGAACAGCATCAGCCCCGGCTGGATCGGCACCACGGCATGGCAGGCACCTTCGCGACGTCACGAACCGCAGTACTCGGCCACCGATCATGCGCAGCACCCGGTCGGCCGCGTCGGCCGCCCCGAGGACATCGGCGCGCTGGCGGTCTACCTGCTGTCGTCGCTGTCCGGCTTCACCACCGGCCAGGATTTCATCGTCGACGGCGGCATGACCCGGAAAATGATCTACGCCGAATGAAAAAAGGGGACGGAGGGGATTAAGTCGTTTGTGCACAAACGACTTAATCCCCTCCGTCCCCTTTTTTGCGGTTACGCCATGCCCGAGTGGCGCAGCAGCGCGTCGATCTGCGGTGCACGGCCGCGGAAGGCCCTGAAGTTCTCCGCCGCCGGGCGGCTACCGCCGCGCGAGAGGATCTCGTCGCGGAAGCGCGCGCCGGTTTCGGCCAGCGCCTGCGGCGCCTCCTCGAACGCCGCATAGGCGTCGGCACTGAGTACCTCGGCCCACTTGTAGCTGTAGTAACCGGCCGCGTAGCCGCCGGCGAAGATATGGCTGAACTGGTGCGGGAACCGGTTCCAGGCCGGCGGGTGGTTCACTGCCACTTCCGCGCGCACGCGGTCGAGCAACGCCAGCACGCTGTCCTGCGCCGGCTCGAACTGGCTGTGCAGCAGCATGTCGAACAGGCCGAATTCCAGTTGCCGTACGGTGGCCATGCCGCTGTGGAAGTTGCGTGCAGCCAGCATGCGCTCGTACAGCGCGCGCGGCAGCGGCTCGCCACTGTCCACGTGCGCGGTCATGCCCTGCAGGTGATCCCATTCCCAGCAGAAGTTCTCCATGAACTGGCTGGGCAGCTCCACCGCGTCCCATTCCACGCCGTTGATGCCGGCGACGCCCAGCTCGCCGATCCGGGTCAGCAGCTGGTGCAGGCCGTGCCCCATTTCATGGAACAGGGTGGTCACTTCGTTGTGGCTGAAGGTTGCCGGTTTGCCGTTGGCGCCGCGGCCGAAGTTGCATACCAGGTAGACCAGTGGTGTCTGCACGCTGCCATCGGCATGCACGCGACGGTTGCGGCAATCGTCCATCCACGCGCCGCCGCGCTTGCCCTCGCGTGCGTACAGGTCCAGATAGAACTGCCCGACCAGCCCACCCTGCGCATCCACCAGGCGGAAGAAGCGCACATCTTCATGCCAGACCGGCGCGCTGTCCGGCTGCACGCTCAGGCCGTACAGCTGCTCGATCACCGAGAACAGGCCCGCCAGCACCTTCGGTTCAGTGAAGTACTGCTTCACCTCCTGCTCGGAGTAGCTGTAGCGCGCCTGCTTCAGGCGGTCGGCGGCGAACGCCAGGTCCCAGGCCTGCAGGTCGTCGATGCCGAGCTGCGCGCGCGCGAACTGCTCCAGCTCGGCACGGTCCTTGGCGGCGAACGGCTTGGCCCGCGTGGCGAGATCACGCAGGAAGGACAGCACTTCGGCCGGGTCCTGCGCCATCTTGGTCGCCACCGAATACTCACCGTACGAACCGAAGCCCAGCAGCGCGGCCAGTTCCGCGCGCAGGGCCAGGATGCGGTCGATGTTCCCGCTGTTGTCCAGCGCGTCGTCGCCGAACTCGGAGGCGCGCTGCGCGCTGGCGCGATACAGGATCTCGCGCAGGTCACGATCTTCGGCCCAGGTCTGCACCGGCAGGTAGCAGGGCATCTGCAGGGTCAGCTTCCAGCCGTGCGAACCGTCCTTCTCCGCGGCGGCCCGCGCGGCCGCCTTCACATCGTCCGGCAACCCCGCCAGGCGCGCCTCGTCCTCGACGAGCAGCGACCACGCATCGGTGGCATCCAGCACGTTCTGCGAGAACTTCGCCGACAGCGCCGACAGCTCCTCCTTGATCGCAGCGAAGCGCTGCTGGGCCTCGGGCGCCAGTTCGGCACCACCGAGACGGAAATCACGCAGGGTGTTGTCCAGCACCCTGCGCTGGGCCTCATCGAATGTCGCAGCGTCCGGGCTGGCGGCCAGTGTCTGGTACTGGCGATACAGCGCCAGGTTCTGGCCCAGCGCGCTGGCGAAACGGGTCACCCGCGGCAGGTTGCTGTTGTAGGCCTCGCGCAGTTCCGGCGTGTTGACCACGCCCTGCAGGTGGCCGACCAGGCCCCAGGCGCGCCACAGTCGCTCGGTCGCGTCGTCCAACGGGGTGACGAAGGTCTCCCAGCGCACCGGCTGCACCTGCTCGGCCTGGCTGACGGCGGCTTCGGCCTCGGCCAGCAACACGTCCAGCGCCGGCGCCACGTGCTCCGGGCGGATCGCCTCGAAGCGCGGCAGGCCGGAAAAATCGAGCAGGGGGTTGGCAACGGTCACGGCAGATCTCCAGGGTACGGGCCCGGCAGGCGGGCAGCGCTCCCGATATGGCGCTGGCAGGCCCGGCTGACAAGGGGGCACGGCCCGGCATTCACGTCGGCCTTACGGTCCAGCGCCGAAGCTCTGGCTGCGGGGGAGCCCGCAGCGGCATGTACCGAAAGAGGCCCCACATGGAAGGTCTGGCTGCAGATGCATCCGCCTCACCGGCCTGTTCACTGGCGTTGTCCGCCAGCCCGGCCGAACTGGCCTGGATCGCCGCGCTGTGCGATGACGGCGATGACGCCACGCGCCACCTGCAGCAGCTGCAGGCGGTACTGCAGCAGGGCGGCACATTCGATGACGCCCAGGAGTGGTACCCGTTCGAGGTGATCGAACGCGGCGCCAGCCAGCTGCAGCCGGGCCACGAGCGCGAGTTCGTGATCTGCGTGCTGCTGTGGCTGCAGGCGCTGGCCCAGGGCCGCGCCAGCATCCTTGACCCGGGCCTGCACCTGGATGACCGCGCGATGGATATCGAGGCACTGCCGGACGCACTGCGCGATGCGGTGCTGGATGCGTTCACCGCGGCGGGGTACTGAATGTGCAGCGTCGAGCCATGCTCGACTGCTCTTGGCGCCTGCTACCGGGTCAAGCATCCGGAACGGAAAGCAGTCGAGCGTGCCTCGGCTCTGCGAGGGCGTTACACCGCTTCCAGGCTGCACCACGGCAGCTCGGGCAAGCCCTGCCCCGCCACCGCTGCGGCCAGCTGTGCATCGGCACGGTCGACTTCGATGCCCTGGCGCGCGTACCACGCCGGGTCGTAATAGCTCTGCGCATAGCGCTCGCCGCTGTCGCAGAGGATGCTGACGATGCTGCCCTGGTGGCCCGCCTCGCGCATCCACTGCGCGGCCTGCAGCACACCGATGAAGTTGGTCCCGGTCGAGCCACCGACACGGCGCCCCAACTGGCGGCTGACATGGCGCATCGCGGCCAGGCTCAGCGCGTCGGGCACCTTCACCATCGCATCGACGCTGGTCGGGATGAAACTCGGCTCCACCCGTGGCCGGCCGATGCCTTCCACGCGCGAACCGCCGCTGCAGGTCAGGTCACGCCAGTCCTGTTCACCGGCCACGGCAGCCTTGTAGCCGTCGAAGAACACCGACACTTCCGGGTCCGCGCACAGGATGCGGGTGTCATGCCGGCGGTAGCTGACATAACGGCCCAGCGTGGCGGCGGTACCGCCGGTGCCCGGGCTGCACACGATCCATTCCGGAACCGGGCTGGGCTCTTCGGCCATCTGCTTGAAGATGGATTCGGCGATGTTGTTGTTGGCACGCCAGTCCGTCGCGCGTTCGGCGTAGGTGAACTGGTCCATGAAGTGGCCGCCGGTTTCGCGGGCCAGCTTCTCCGAGTCGCAGTTGAGGTCGCAGGCGCGCTCGACCAGGTGGCAGCGGCCACCGTGGAACTCGATCGCGGCGATCTTCTCCGGCGAGGTGGTGGCCGGGATCACCGCGATGAACGGCAAGCCGAGCAGCCGCGCGAAATAGGCTTCGGAGACAGCGGTCGAGCCGCTGGAGGCCTCGATCACCGGCCGGCCCTCGCGCAGCCAGCCATTGGCCAGCGCGTACAGGAACAGCGAGCGCGCCAGCCGGTGCTTGAGACTGCCGGTGGGATGGCTCGATTCGTCCTTGAGGTACAGGTCGATGCCTTCGAACCCGGGCAGCGCCAGCGGGATCAGGTGGGTATCGGCGGAACGGTTGAAATCGGCTTCGATCTTGCGGATGGCGGCGGCCACCCATTCACGCTGCGACATGGCGGGCAATCGTTGTCAGGACGGAACGGTGCGATCTGCCCATTGTACGTCGCGGTGCCGTCAGGTGCCGGCCGGTAGAATGGGCCATCCGGCCGGCAACGGCCCCGTCTGAAGGACCTCCCCATGACCATTCCCGCCCTGCGCGACGTCCCCGGCGTCACCGCCCAGGCCCCGGCCGAGACCACCGGCTTCGTGTTCAACCACACCATGCTGCGGGTCAAGGACATCACCGCCTCGCTGGACTTCTACACCCGCGTGCTCGGCTACCAGCTGATCGACAAGCGCGATTTCCCCGATGCAGAGTTCAGCCTGTACTTCCTGGCCTACGTACCGGCCGGCGCGGTGGTGCCGGAGGACGATGCACAGCGCCGCATGTGGATGGCCGGCCTGCCGGGCGTGCTGGAACTGACCCACAACCACGGCACCGAAACCCAGGACGGCGCGGTCTACCACGACGGCAACAGCGACCCGCGCGGTTTCGGCCACATCTGCGTATCGGTGCCGGACATCGAGGCCGCCTGCCAGCGCTTCGAAAATCTCGGCGTGGCGTTCCAGAAGCGCCTGACCGACGGCCGCATGAAGAACCTGGCCTTCATCAAGGACCCGGACGGCTACTGGGTCGAGATCATCGCCAACTGATAAAAGGGGACGGAGGGGATTAAGCCGTTTCTGGCACTATTGGCTGGAAGCGACTTAATCCCCTCCGTCCCCTTTTTTTGCGAGGTCCGTATGGAAACGATGGAACTGCACCGCGGCCGCCTGATCGACCACCTGCAGCTGGTGGTGCGTGACCTGGAGGCCAGCCGCCGCTTCTACCAGGCGGTGTTCGATACGATCGGCATTCCGATTGCCGGCGAGGGTCCCGACTTCTTCTGGGCCGACGAGCTGTTCATCTCCACCGCCAGCAGCCGTGCCGCCGCCGGCCAGCTGACCGGCCGCCATCATCTCGCCTTCCAGGCGCGCGACACTGCCACCGTCGATGCTTTCCATGCGGCCGCGATCGCCGCCGGTGGCACCGACAACGGCGCGCCGGGCGAGCGCCCCTACCACCCGGGCTACTACGGTGCCTTCGTGCTCGACCCGGATGGCAACAACATCGAAGTGGTCTACCACGGTCCGGCCACCTACAGCGCCGACTCGGTGAAGGTCACGTTCTGATTTCACCAACGCCGCGAACGAAGAAGCCGGGCAATGCCCGGCTTCCCTGGTTGCAGCGCGGCAGCCTCAGTGGGCCGCCATGTAGATGTCCTGCAGCACGGCCTTTTCCAGCTCCAGCTCACCCAGCAGGTTCTTCACGATATCGCCCAGGCTGAGGATGCCCACCAGGCGACTGCCTTCGGTGACCATCAGATGACGGCGCCGCGAGTACGTCATCAGCGACATGGCCTGTTTCAGGGTCGCCTCCGGCGAAATGCCTTCCAGGCCCGTGGACGGCAGGCTGGAAATCACCCGGCGACCGGCCTGCGGACCATCGTCGGCCAGGGTACGCACGATGTCCTTCTCGGAAATGATGCCGACCGGGGCATCGTCCTTCATCACCACCAGGGCAGCGATCCTGTTCGCGCTCATCTTGTGGGCGGCGGCACCGATGGTGTCTTCCGCGTCGATGGTGATGACAGCTTCTTTCTTGGATTGCAGGAGTTCGCGGACGTTCATTCTTGTTTCCTGGTACAGGTCACTCAGTGAAAAAGTGTGCTCTTCCGATACGCCCCCTCCCCGGGAACAGACCTTTCAGCGCACGACGTACTGCAATGCGAACGAGGCGGGCTCAACCGCACAACCCGGACCTCGGTCAAATCGATTCTACGACTGCGACCATCGGTCACTACCGGCATCGATAGGACAGTACGTCGTGGGAACCAACCGACGATCCAGAGAATGGCACCGCCACTGAAACCGACGCTGAATGCTGCGGCCGATGCGTGCTCAAGCTTGCCTTCCCGCTGCCGAGGGGCGGGACAGGCGGGTACGGCACTGTCCCACTTGCAACGATTCCCGCGCTGGTGGCCTGCCCGGCCGCAAGGGAACCGGCCTCAGTCCACCCCGGCAGGCCGCCCCATCGGCGCATCAAGCAACGGCATTCCCTCCCTGCTCCAATGCACCGGTTGGATGCGCGGCGAGCGTTTGGATGTGCAGCCCATTCCCGGTCCCGGGTTGGCGTGATAGATGATCCATTGCGTGCCATCGCGCATCCTGAAGAAGCCATTATGCCCAGGCGCGTATACGTGGCCCGCAGGGTTCTTCGCCAGGATCGGATGCATGGCCTTGGTCCATGCCGCGGCGTCCAGTGGATCGGCGCCTTCCCTGGCGTGCAGCAGCCCGATGGCATAGCCGTCCGACCAGCATGCACTTCCGGAGTAGGTCAGGAACAGGTCACCGTTCGGGCCCTGCAGGAACTCGGGCCCCTCCAGTATCTGCCGCCCGCCCTGCCGCTCCCACGGTTGGTCCGGCCGCGCGATGATGGTTTCTCCACCGCGCAGGGTCCAGGGATTGGCCATGGCCACGATGGCCAACGCGCTGTCCGGCCCTACATAGGGTGAATACACGAAGTAGCGCTTGCCGCCAGCCACGAAAGTGGTGCCGTCGATGCCGGCGTGTGCCGTGTCCAGGCGCCCGCGATCGGTCCAGCGGCCTTGGGTCGGATCGGCATTGCGGTTCTCCAGCACGAACACGCCGCGATGGGCGTCCTCCTGGCCGTCGGGCACGTCACTGGCGGCCGCCGTGTAATAGATGTACCAGCTGCCATCGATGCGATGCAGTTCCGGCGCCCAGATCGATTTCGCGTTGGGACCTGTCGCGGGCGGACGCCACACCGTCACCTCACGTGCCTCGGCCAGCCGACCCAGGTCGCGTGTAGCGCGGATCGCGAGGCGATCACCGTGCGTGCCCATGTAATAGAACATGTCCCCATCACGGACGATCCACGGGTCGGGCCCGGAGTCGAGCAGGGGATTGTCTACCCCATCCACCGCAGCGGATGCGCTGGCCGAAGGCTGGAGCAGCGCTGCAAGCGCCAGGACAAGCGTGCCTTTCATCCTGTTCCCCTCCCGGGTGTAAGGGCGCCGGCGGGCTTGCCAGCCAGCGGCAACAAAACCATATAATCATACAATAGGCAACCGCCGCCGCGTCCAAGGAACCGCCATGCAGCAGGACCACCCCGACAGCTTCATCGGCATCAACTGGGGCAGCAGCAATCTGCGCGCCTATCTGATCGGGGCCCACGGTGAGCTGCTTGATTCGCATGAAGCTCCTTCGGGCGTGGCCACGCTGGACCGCGCCGCCATGGCGACAGCCGCGGATACCCTCCGCGCCCGCTGGCCTCATGCACGTCGTGCTTACGCGGCCGGAATGATCGGCTCGAATGTCGGCTGGATCGATGCCGGTTATGTGGAGTGTCCGGCAGGCGTCGAGGCGGTTGCGCAACGGCTGGTGCCCACCCGTATCGGTGAGCTGGCCGTCAGCATCGTGCCCGGCATGGCGTGCGTGCGCCCGATGGACGGCATGCCGGACGTCCTGCGTGGCGAGGAGACCGAGCTGCTCGGCCTGCTTGATCGCAGTGACGTCGGCCCCGATTCCGTCGTCGCGCTGCCCGGCACGCATACCAAATGGATCCAGCTGGCCAACGCCCGCGTGGAGAGCTTCATGACCTCCCTGTCCGGCGAGCTGTTCGACCGCCTGGCCAGTGGTGGCCTGCTTGCTTCGGTGCTGGAGGGCCCGGGCGAGCCAGGGGCGGCATTCGCCGAAGGCGTGCGTACCGCAGCCGAAGGCCGCCTCGGGTTGGGTGCTCTACTCTTCGGCGTGCGCGCGCGGTTGATCCGCGGCGCCCTGCCGCGGACGGCCACCAGCTCGTATCTGCGCGGCCTGCTGGCCGGTGCGGAGATCGCCGATGCGCTGGTGCTGTTCCCTGGGCTGAGGCATATGTCCGTGCCGCTGGTCGGCTCCGGGCCGGTGACCCGGCTCTACCGGGCCGCGATGGCCGAACTGGGAATCAACGCTCATCCCGTGTCCTCCGCCGACGCGGCGGTGCGTGGTTTCCGCGCACTGCACGCGATGGCCTCCGCCGAGCGGTGAGGCGCGGCAGATCGCGTGCTGCGTCGCAACGTGCGTATTGTCTGATTATATGTTTTTGTACGCATCACGACATCGAGAGGGGTCTTGAGCAATGCGTGCTGGCAAGGGGAAGGTGGCAGGGCTGATCGGCGTACTGGCAATGTCCGCGGCTGCATCGGGACAAGCGCAGGAACGCACCGTGGTGGGCAGGACCGCCGATGGCGTCGCCGTGGAGTCGATTCTGCTGCGCGATGGCACGGGCATGCAGGCCACCGTACTGACCCTCGGCGCCGCGCTGCACTCCCTGGAAGTCCCCGACCGCGATGGCAGGTATGCCGATGTCGTGCTGGGCGATGCCACGCTCAAGGCCACGCTCGACACACCGCAGTACTTCGGCACCCTCGTCGGCCGCTTCGCCAACCGCATCGCCAAGGGCCGCTTCACCCTGGACGGCAGGACCTACCAGGTGCCCGTCAACAATGGACCCAACAGCCTGCACGGTGGCACGCGAGGATTCGACAAAGTGGTGTGGACCATCGTGGAAGCCACCGCGAACCACGCCATCCTGCGCCATGTCAGTCCGGACGGCGACCAGGGCTATCCGGGCTCGCTCACGGTCACCGCGACCTACGCGCTGAAGGGTAACGGCCGGCTGGAAATCGAATACCGCGCTACCACGGACGCGCCGACCATCGTCAACCTGAGCAACCATGCATACTGGAATCTGTCCGGCGAAGGTTCGGGCACGGCGATGGATCACGAACTGACCATACCGGCCAGCGCCTACACGCCGGTCGACGCGACCCTGATCCCCACGGGAGTGCTGCAGCCGGTGGAAGGCACCGCATTCGACTTCCGTACGGCCAAGCCGATCGGCCGCGACCTGCGCCAGGGCAACGAGCCGCAGCTGCTGCACGGCCGTGGCTACGATCACAACTGGGTGATCAGCAGGTCACCCAGCCGCGAGCTGCGCGAAGTCGCCCGTGTGCACGATCCACGCTCGGGCCGGGTGATGCGGGTGCTCTCCACGCAGCCCGGCCTGCAGTTCTATTCGGGCAACTTCCTCGACGGCAGTACCGTCGGAAAGAGCGGTCGCGTGTACCGCCAGGGCGATGCCATCGTGCTGGAACCGCAGCTGTTCCCGGACACGCCGAACCAGCCGGCCTTCGGTTCGGCACGGCTGGATCCGGGCGAGACCTACCTGAACCGCATCGTCTACGACTTCTCGACGGACCGCGCGCCGCCCAGACGCTGATTCCGCGCACCGCGCGTTGGCCGGTCATCGCACCGGCATCCCGATGCAGCACGCACTACCGCCTCCCGGCCGATGCCAGGACGGGCAGCTCATGACCCAAGGAGATGCAGCTCATGCGAAAGTGGCTTTCCCCACTGTTGGCGGCGATGCTCGCCGTGGCACCCATCGCGCATGCGACCGACGCGGCGCGCTGGTCTCCGGCCGAGGCCGATGCATGGTATTCCCGGCAGCCATGGCTGGTGGGCGCCAACTACGCCACCTCCAACGCGATCAACCCGCTTGAGATGTTCCAGGCGGAGACCTTCGATCCGGAGACCATCGACCGCGAACTGCGCTGGGCACACGAGCAGTTCGGCATGAATACCATGCGCGTCTACCTGCATGACCTGCTCTGGAAGCAGGATCCGCAGGGCCTGCTGAAGCGTATCGACACCTTCCTGTCCATCGCCGAGAAGAACGGTATCCGCCCGATGCTGGTGCTGTTCGACAGCTGCTGGGACCCGGACCCGGTGCTGGGGCCGCAGCGACGCCCGATTCCCGGCGTGCACAACTCCGGCTGGGTGCAGAGCCCGGGCCGCCACATGCTGGTCGATCGTTCCAATGACGCCCATTTCCAGGCCTATGTCGAAGGCGTGGTCGGTGCCTTTGCCAACGACCGGCGCGTGCTGGCCTGGGACCTGTGGAACGAACCGGACAATCCGGGCGGCGGCAACTACATGGACAAGCAGCTGAAGGGCGAACAGGAGCGCGTCGCCGAGCTGTTGCCGAAGATCTTCGACTGGGCGCGTGCGAAGAAGCCGGTGCAGCCGCTCACCAGCGGCGTATGGATCGGTGACGACTGGTCGCCCGGCGCCGCGACGCTGACCGCCATCCAGCGCACCCAGCTGGAACGCTCGGATGTGCTCACCTTCCACAACTACGAACAACCCGAAGCCTTCGTTGCCCGCGTCGGGCAGCTGCGCAAGCACGGCCGCCCGCTGATCTGCACCGAATGGCTGGCCCGCGGCGCCGGCTCGAACGTGGACACGATCCTGCCGATCGCCCGCCGGGAGAACATCGGCATGATCAACTGGGGCCTCGTCGACGGCGCGATCCAGACCCGCTTCCCGTGGGACAGCTGGCAGCGTCCCTACACGATGGAAGCACCCACGGTGTGGTTCCACGACCTGCTGAAGGCCGACGGCACGCCCTACCGGGCACGCGAAGCCGAACTGTTCCGCAGGCTGGCCAGGACGCCGCGCACGTCCGTTCCTGCCTTCTGACCTCCTCGTGCCCGCCTGCACTGAAGGCGGGCCACTCAACCGCGACTGCTTTCCGGAATCCGGAGATACCGCCATGACCGCTCGCTCGTCCCGCACCGCGCTTTGCCTGGCCATCCTCTCGGCCCTTGCCCTGCCTGCCCTGGGCCAGGCGCAGGAGGGCGGCTCGCAGGAGGCCGTCAACCTGGACACGGTCACCGTGACCGCACTGCGCCAAAGCCTGCAGACCGCCCAGTCCATCAAGCAGGAATCGGCGATGGTCGTTGATTCGATCGTCGCCGAAGACATCGGCAAGCTGCCCGACAACAGCGTGGCCGATGCGCTCCAGCGCGTCACCGGCGTGCAGGTGGCCCAGGGCAACCAGGGCGAAACCACCGGCGTGGTGATCCGGGGCCTGCCCAACGTGATCAGCACTCTCAACGGGCGCGAGATCTTCAGCAGTTCGGGGCGTGGATACGCGTTCCAGAACCTGCCGGCCACCGCCATCAAGAGCCTGAACGTCTACAAGAGCAGCGAAGCGAGCCTGCCGCTGGGCGGTATCGCCGGCCTGGTCGACATCCAGCTGCGCCGGCCGCTGGACTTCGAGGGGGCGGAGATTGCCGGAACCGTGACGGGCACGCACAGCAAGTACGGCGGTGACGTCGATCCCTCCGCCAGCCTGCTGCTGAGCAACCGATGGGAGACCGATGCCGGCGAGATCGGCGCGATGGTCAACTTCGGCTATGTCGGCAAGCGCTACGCCTATGACGCGGTGTGGGGCGACTTCCCGAAGGTACTGGAAAATCCCGACGGGACACCGGTGCGCAGCGAGGCCGGCAGCCTGATCGCCGCACCCAACGGCTGGGGCACCAACTACAATCACGGTGACCGCAAGCGCAGTGCGTTCAATTACGCCCTGCAATGGAAGCCCAGCGAACGCACCGAGGTCTACGCCGAAGGCCTCTATGACTTCGTGCGTGACGACTATGACCAGGCCTTCCTCTTCAGCTTCCCGGTCGGCGTGGTTGCGCCGAACGGGCTCCAGGTCGGCAACAACTGCTATGCCAACCGCCTGGACGGGCCATTGGCCGGCCAGACCATCTGCGATGCCACCGGTGGCTCGTGGACCGGCGACACCTATGCGGCCAGCAGCACCCAGGCGCACAAGCAGCGCGGCCAGGACATCCAGAACGCGCTGGGCTTCAAGTGGCGCGGAGACCAGTTGCAGCTGTCCACCGAAGTGGCGCGTACCTCCGGCTACTACCGCGACGAGAACTTCATCATCGACACCTTCCTGGGCGGGCCGATCACCACCGTGTGGGACGGTACTTCCGGCAAGCACCAGAACTGGCACCTGGCCGGCAACCCCGCCATGGATCCGTCGCGCTTCTATCTCAATGGCCTGTTCCAGACCTGGGGCGAATCACGCGGCGAAGAGAACAGCTGGCGCGGCGATGGAACCTTCGAATTCCTCGATGGCCCGATCGCCAACCTCCAGTTCGGCCTGCGCTACGCCGACCGCACGGCCAGCGCCAAGGGCAGCGTGGAGATCAACACCCCACCGCCGGGGGGCGCCGGCAGCGGCAACATCACCGCCTCGCCCAATCCGGCCAACCAGGTGGTCGGGCTGTTCCCGGCGGGCAGCTTCTTCTGCAGCAAGCGCGGCAACTCGGCGCTGAACCAATCGTTCCTCACTCCGTGCTACGACTACCTGATCGACAACGCCGATGCGCTGCGCCGCTACTACGGCCTGCCTGACGGCCTGGCGGCGGAGAATCCCGGCCGCTTCTTCGACATCGAGGAGCGCAAGAGCGCAGGCTACCTGCAGGCAAAGTACGACTTCGACCTCGGCGGGCTGCGCGTGGACGGCCTGGTCGGCGTGCGTGCGGAAAAGATCAAGCGTGAGCTGAACGCCTTCTCGTTCGATGCCGGTACCGGCGTCTACAGCGCCATCACCCGCAGTACCCAGGACACCAATGCGCTGCCCAACGCGAGCCTGAACCTGCACTTCAACGATGCGTGGCAGCTGCGCGTTCTGGCGGCCAAGACCTTGAGCTATCCCGACTTCGGAGCATTGAACCCGTCGATCTCCTTGAATCCGGGCACCGTCAACCGCGCCGGCGTGGCCAGCAGCGGCAACCCCGACCTGAGCCCGATCAAGTCGACAAACTATGACATGTCACTGGAGTGGTACTTCTCCCCGGTCGGCTACGCCAGCGCAGGCGTGTTCTATCGTGACATCGATGGCTACATCCAGAACTACATCACCAACGTGGTCATCGCCGGGGAAGACTATGAGCTGTCCTCGCCGCAGAGCGCCGGCAGTGGCCACCTGCAGGGCGTGGAACTGGCCTACCAGCAGACCTTCGATTTCCTGCCCGGCGCCTGGAGCGGGCTGGGCGCCCAGTTCAATTACACCTACATCGAAGGCGACACCAAGTCACCGGAATTCATCGGCGGGCCGACGATCTCGCGCCCGTTGCAGAACGTGTCCAGGAACAACTACAACGCGGTGCTGTTCTACGAGAACTTCGGCTTGAGCGCGCGCCTGGCCTATGGCTATCGCAGCCGCTACATCGACTTCTTCACCCAGCCCACCGTGGCCGGAACGGAGGACCAGGTCGAGCCGGCCAGCTCGCTGGACTTCTCGATCAGTTACGACGTCACTCCGCGCGCTACGGTGGTGTTCTCGGCCACCAACCTGCTCGGCAACAACCTGCACCAGTACTGGGGCAGCGGCACCACGCGGCCGCGTGATATCCGCTACCAGGACAGGACCCTGGGCATGGGCTTCCGGTTCAAGCTCTGATGACGACCTTCCCCCACATGCCTCACGCCCCGCATCGTCCCTTTTGTCGGATAATAGGAGTGACCGCAGCCTGCGGTGCACCAAGCCAAAGGGACGCCCGTGAAACGGATCGAGGTACGCAACCTCTACGACCAAGTCACCCAGGAGATCGGCCAGCGCATCGTCAGTGGCGCGATCAAGCCGGGCGAGTTCCTGCCCAAGGAAGAGCTGTTGGCGCAGACCTTGTCGGTGAGCCGTACCGCGCTGCGCGAGGGCCTGAAGGTGCTGGGCTCCAAGGGCCTGATCGAAACCAGGCAGAAAACCGGTTCGCGGGTGCGCGAGCCGCGTTTCTGGAAGCAGCTGGACAGCGATATCCTGGCGTGGCGCTGTGCGTCCATGCCGACCCAGGACTTCGTGGAGAAACTGGTGGAAATGCGCGAGGTGATCGAGCCGGCCGCGGCCGCCTCGGCTGCGCGACGCCGTTCGCCCGCGCAGCTGGCCCGGATCCGGGCGGCGTACCAGGCGATGGCCGATGCAACCGACCAGGATGCGTGGGCCAAGGCCGATCTGGCCTTCCACGAGAGCGTGCTGGAAGCTACCAACAACGAACTGCTGGGTTCGCTGTTTTCGGTGATCGATGCCGCGCTGGGCACCTTCTTCCTGCTGTCGGCGCAGACAGCGAAGGACTTCAAGTATTCGCTGCCGCATCACTTCGACGTGTACGACGCGATCCGGCAGAAGCAACCGGACGCGGCGCGCGCCGCCATGCTGGAAATGATCGCCGACTCCCGCGCCAACCTGAAGGGCAGCCGCGCCAGACGCTCCGCCACCCCATAGAGGATTCGCCATGAGCACCGCCTGGATGCAACCCCTTCCCCTGGTTGCGATCCTGCGCGGGCTCACCCCGCAGGAAGCACCGGCCATCGGTGCCGCATTGGCCGAGGCCGGCTTCCATCTCCTGGAAGTGCCGCTCAACTCGCCACGACCGCTGGAGAGCATCACGCTGCTCGCCAGGCAGCTCGGTGACCGTTGCCTGGTCGGCGCAGGCACCGTGCTGTCCACCGCCCAGGTACAGGACGTGGCCGATGCGGGCGGACGGCTGGTGGTGATGCCGCATGCCGATGTGGAGGTGATCGCGGCAGCCCATCGGAAGGGCATGGTCTGCACGCCCGGGGTGGCCACGCCCACTGAAGCGTTTGCCGCCCTGCGCGCCGGTGCGGATGCGCTGAAGCTGTTCCCGGCCGAACAACTGCCACCACCGGTGCTGAAGGCGTGGTCCAGCGTCCTGCCCGCCGGCACGCCGCTGCTGCCCGTGGGTGGCATCACGCCCGAGCGCATGGCCGCCTATCGCCACGCCGGCGCGGCCGGCTTCGGCATCGGATCTGCCCTCTACGCCCCCAGGACTCCGGCCGCGGAAGTGGCGCGCCGTGCACGCGCGTTCATCGACGCGTGGAACAGAACGAACATGGACCCCCACGCATGAAGATCACTGCCATTACAACCTATCTGGTGCCCCCGCGCTGGCTGTTCATCCGCATCGACACGGACGCCGGCATCAGCGGCTGGGGCGAACCCATCGTCGAGGGCCGCGCGCACACCGTCGCCGCCGCCGTGGACGAGCTGTCCGACTATCTGGTCGGCAAGGACCCCCGGCATATCGAAGATCACTGGAACGTGCTCTACCGTGGCGGCTTCTATCGAGGCGGCCCGATCCTGATGAGTGCGTTGGCCGGCATCGACCAGGCGCTGTGGGACATCCATGGCAAGGCCTTGGCCGTGCCGGTGCACGCCCTGCTCGGCGGCCCGGTTCGCGACCGCATCCGCGTGTACTCGTGGATCGGTGGCGACCGGCCGGCCGATACCGCGCGTGCCGCCAGCGACGCCGTCGCGCGCGGCTTCACCGCAGTGAAGATGAACGCGACCGAGGAAGTACAGTTCGTCGATACCCACGCCAAGGTCACCCGGGTGCTGGAAAACGTGCAGGCGGTGCGCGATGCGGTGGGCCGGGATATCGGCGTGGCCGTGGATTTCCATGGCCGCGTGCACAAGCCGATGGCCAAGGTACTGATGCGCGAGCTGGCACCGTTCGGGCTGATGTTCATCGAGGAGCCGGTGCTGTCGGAGCATGTGGAAGCGCTTCCGGAACTGGCCGCGCTGTCACCCGCCCCCATCGCGCTCGGTGAACGCCTGTACTCGCGGTTCGACTTCAAGCGCGTGCTCCAGGCCGGAGGCGTGGATATCCTGCAGCCCGACCCCTCGCACTCCGGTGGCATCACCGAGACCCGCAAGATTGCCGCCATGGCCGAGGCCTACGACGTGGCCATCGCCCTGCACTGCCCGCTGGGCCCGATCGCCCTGGCCGCCAACCTGCAGCTGGATGCCGTCTGCTACAACGCCTTCATCCAGGAACAGAGCCTGGGCATCCACTACAACGCCAGCAACGACCTGCTCGACTACCTGGTGGACCGCGCACCGTTCGATTACAGGGAGGGCTTCGTGAAGATTCCTGATGGCCCCGGGCTTGGCATCGAGATCAACCAGGCCTACGTGGACGAGCGCGCTGCCGAAGGCCACCGCTGGCGCAACCCCATCTGGCGCCATGCCGATGGCAGCGTGGCCGAGTGGTGAGCGCCATGACCACCCTGGCTCGCTATCCCAGCCTCGCCGGCCGTTCGGTGCTGGTCACCGGTGGAGCCACCGGCATCGGTGCCGCCTTCGTCGAGCAGTTTGCCCGGCAGGGCGCCAACGTCGCTTTCCTCGACATCGACGACGCCGGCGCACGCATGCTGCTGGACAGCCTGCACGATGTCGGGACGGCCCCCCGCTACCTGCACTGCGACATCACCGATATCAGCGCGCTGCAGGCAGCGATTGCCGAAGCGCGCACACTGCTGGGGCCGTTCGCGGTGCTGGTGAACAATGCCGCCAACGACGCCCGCCATGCCTTGGCCGATACCGGCGTTGCGGACTTCGAACGCAGCATGGCGGTGAACCTGCGCCACCAGTACTTCGCCATCCAGGCGGTGGTGCCGGACATGCGCGCCCTCGGCGGTGGCTCGATCATCTGCCTCGGGTCCACCGGCTGGATGATCAAGAACAGCGGCTATCCGCTGTATGCGATGGCCAAATCCGCCGTGCATGGCCTGGTCAATGGCCTGGCGCGGGAACTGGGCCAGGACCGCATCCGCATCAATGCGCTGGTGCCCGGCTGGGTCATCACCGACAAGCAGCAGCGCCTGTGGCTGGACGCGGAGGGCGAAGCACAGCTGCGGCGTGCGCAGTGCCTGCCGGGTTACCTGCGCGCGGACGACCTGGCTCGTGCTGCGCTGTTCCTCGCCGCCGATGACAGCCGCATGTGCACCGGCCAGGACTTCATCGTGGACGGGGGCTGGGTGTGAACGGCCCGGCGACCCTTGAGGTGCCCGCCGGCAACACGCTGGGCGAAGGCGTGCTGTGGTGTGACCGCGAAGCGGTGCTGTACTGGACCGACATCGCCCGGGCCGAGCTGTGGCGCTACCGTCCCGAAGATGGTGCGCTGACGCGCTGGTCGATGCCGGAACGGCTGGCGGCGCTGGCACTGTGCGACGCGGCGGGCTGGCTGCTGCTCGCGCTGGCGTCGCGACTGGCGTTCTTCCATCCCGGGCGCGGTGAACTCCGCGAAGTGCTCCCGTTACCCGATACAGGCGCCCGCCTGCGCGCCAACGACGGCGCCTGTGATCGCCAGGGCCGGTTCGTGTTCGGCCTGCTGCACGAACCCGTCGACGGACCGAAGCATGCCGTTGCCCCGTTCTACCGGCTCAACGCTGACCTCGCGCTGGAACGGCTTCCGCTGCCGACCGTGGCCATCGCCAACAGCGTGGCGTTCAGTCCGGACGGCACCACCATGTACTTCTGTGACTCCCTGCAGAAACAGATCCTGTTCTGCGATTACGGCGACCACCCAGGCCCGGTGAACGTGCTTGCCGACCTGCGTGGCGAGGACGGAGAGCCCGACGGCAGTGCGATCGACGCCGAGGGAGGCCTCTGGAATGCCCGATGGGGTGGCGGGCGGATTGTCCGTTACCGGCCCGACGGCCGCCCGGACCGCTCGATTGCCGTTCCGGTCACACAGCCGACAAAACCGGCCTTCGGCGGCCGCAACCTGCGATCGTTGTTCGTCACCAGCGCACACGACGGCATGGACGCGGCCGCCCGTGCACGCGACCCGCTGGCCGGGCATCTGTTCACCCTCGACGCCGGCGTCGCCGGTCTTGCAGAGCCCCGGTTCGCGGGCAACCCCAACGACCTGCCGCCGCACGCACGGCGCGGAACCATCGCGGAGCTTCCATGAGCCTTTCCACCCTGGATATCAGCATCGTGCTGGCCTATCTGGCCGGCATCTTCCTTCTCGCGCAATGGGTCTCGCGCGAGAAAGCCGGCAAGCAGAAGTCGGCACAGGATTATTTCCTGGCCAGCCGCAGCCTGCCGTGGTGGGCCATCGGTGCCTCGCTCATCGCCGCCAACATCTCGGCCGAGCAGATCATCGGCATGTCCGGCTCGGGCTACGCCATCGGCCTGGCCATCGCCTCCTATGAATGGATGGCGGCCCTCACGCTCCTGATCGTCGGCAAATGGTTCCTGCCGGTCTTCCTGCGCAACGGCATCACCACGATGCCGCAGTTCCTGCAGGAACGTTACGGCAACCGCATCCGCACGTTGATGGCAGTGTTCTGGCTGGGCCTGTACGTGTTCGTCAATCTCACCTCGATCCTGTGGCTGGGTTCGATCGCCATTGCCGGCGTGGCCGGCCTCGACCAGGATGTGGCGCTGGTGCTGCTGGGTGCGTTTGCCCTCGCCTACCAGCTGTACGGCGGCCTCAAGGCCGTGGCCCTGACCGACATCGTGCAGGTCTCGCTGCTGGTCCTGGGCGGCCTCCTGGTTACCTTCATCACGCTCGGCCAGATCGGCAACGGCAGTGTCACCGAGGGTTTCATGCAGCTCTGGCAGCAGCATCCCGAGCGCTTCGAGATGATCCTCAGCAGGGACAATCCGTTCTACAAGGACCTGCCAGGATTGTCGGTGCTGCTGGGCGGCATGTGGATCGCCAATCTCAGCTACTGGGGCTTCAACCAGTACATCATCCAGCGCGCACTGGCCGCAAAGGATCTGCGCGAGGCACAGAAGGGGGTCGTGTTCGCTGCGTTCCTGAAGCTGCTGATTCCGGCCATCGTGGTGCTGCCGGGCATTGCCGCAGTCATGCTCGCCCCTGGGCTGGCGCGCCCGGATGCGGCCTATCCGACGATGCTGGCGCTGCTTCCCAGCGGCATCCTGGGGCTGGTATTCGCCGCACTGGTGGCCGCGATCGTGGCCTCGCTGGCATCGAAGATCAATTCGGTGGCAACGATCTTCACGCTCGACTTCTATGCCAAGCGCGCGCCGGACGCATCGGAAACCAGGCTGGTGCGCGTCGGCCGTGTGGCAGCTTCCATTTCGATCATCGTCGCCGTGCTGACCGCCCGGCCGCTGCTCGGCGGCTTCGACCAGGGTTTCCAGTACATCCAGGAATTCACCGGCTTTTTCACCCCCGGCATCGTGGTGATCTTCCTGTTGGGCCTGTTCTGGAAACGTGCGAACGAAGCAGGCGCATTGGCAGCGGCGATCGGCTCGTTCGCGCTGTCGCTGGCCTTGAAGCTGCTCTGGCCCTCCCTGCCGTTCCTGGACCGCATGGGCGTGGTGTTCCTCGCCACGCTGCTGCTTGGCGTGGGCGTCGCGCTGGCCACGCGCGCCAGCGGCGACCGCGACCGCATCCGGACCGACGACGTGGGCTTTGCCACCGCCCCTTCGTTCAACATCGCCTCGCTGGCCGTGCTGGCGATCCTGGTGGCCCTGTACGCAACCTACTGGTGACCGCTGATGCACCTGACCGCCCGGCACGCGCCACTGCTGCGCCGCGGCCTGCACGCCCTTGTCCTGCTGGCGGTGTCCGGCCTGGCCGCCGCTGGGCCAACCGCCGAGGTGAGATGGACCGGCAGCGCCACCATCACCGCCAGCAACGCGGGCTGGGGACGGCTGGCGCGGCTGCCCGATGGCCGTTGGCTGGCAGTGACCACGCACTTCAACGAGGGACAGCCGACCACCCTGCGACTGTCGGTCAGCAACGATGGCGCCCGCAGCTGGGCCCCCTTGTCGGACGTGGCCGAGCCGGGGCGGATGATCGACAATGGCGAACTGTCCGTCCTGCCCGGGGGGCGCGTGCTGCTGGCCATGCGTTCACTGGTCGAGGGCGCGTCGTATCGTCTGCGCCTCTACGCAAGTGATGACCAGGGCCGCAGCTGGGCCTTCCTGAGCACCATCGCCGCCAATGAATCACCGAGGGGCCGCAAGGACCGCGGTGTGTGGGAGCCGGTGCTGACCCGCCTGGACGACGGCACGCTTTCGGTGGTGTACGCCGACGAGACCCGTGCCGATGAGCATCCGTCCTACAACCAGGTGGTCTCCCAGCGCCTTTCCGTTGACGGTGGCCGCACCTGGGGCCCAGCCACCACCATTGCCGAACAGCCCGGCGGTGGATTGCTTCGGCCCGGCATGCCGGTGATGGCACGCCGCCCTGCCGGTGGCTACCTGATGGTGTTCGAGACCTGCGGCGAGGATCCGCAGTGCCCGGTGTCCTACAAGGTGTCGCCGGACGGCCGCAGCTGGCCGGCCGGCCTCGGAACGCCGCTCGCCGACCAGCGCTGTGGCCCGCACGTCATGGCCACGACACGGGGCGTGATGTTCGTCAGCTCCTGCCTGAACGAAGTCAGCTGGAGCGGGGACGGCGGGTCGACCTGGCAGAAGGTGCGCACCCCGGCATGGCCGCTGGGCTTCCGCCATTCCTGGCCGGCGCTCGTTGAGATCGGACCGGCGGAAATCGGGGTCGTCAATGCGGTGGACGGAAGCGTGAGGATACGCTTCGGCATCTATTAGCTTCCATCCAACGCATCCGTGCAGCCAGCCTGCGTTACTCCACCGTCACGCTTTTGGCCAGGTTGCGCGGCTTGTCCACGTCGGTACCGCGTGCCAGTGCGGTGTGGTACGCCAGCAACTGCACCGGAATGGTGTGCACGACCGGGCTGAGCACGCCGGCATGGCGCGGCGTGCGGATCACATGCACGCCTTCGGACGCGTTGAAGTTGCTGTCCTGGTCGGCAAACACGAACAGCTCGCCGCCGCGGGCACGCACCTCCTGCATGTTCGACTTCACTTTCTCCAGCAGGCTGTCGTTGGGCGCAATCACCACCACCGGCATGTCCTCATCCACCAGCGCCAGCGGACCGTGCTTCAACTCGCCGGCCGGGTAGGCCTCGGCGTGGATATAGGAAATTTCCTTGAGCTTGAGCGCGCCTTCCAGCGCGATCGGGTAATGCAGGCCGCGCCCCAGGAACAGGGCATTGGGCTTGCGCGCGAAGCGCTCGGCCCACGCCGCGATCTGCGGCTCCAGGTTCAATGCGTGCTGCACGCTGCCCGGCAGGAAGCGCAGCTGCTCCAGGTACTCAGCTTCCTGCGCCGCGTCGATGCGGCCCCGCAGCTTGCCCAGTACCACGGTCAACTGGAACAGTGCGGCCAGCTGGGTGGTGAAGGCCTTGGTCGAGGCCACCCCGATCTCGGCACCGGCGCGGGTGTAGCAGACCAGTTCGCTGGCGCGCGGAATCGCGCTTTCCGGCACGTTGCAGATCGACAGCGTGTGCGTGTGGCCGAGCGACTTGGCGTACTTCAACGCCTCCATCGTATCCAGCGTCTCGCCGGACTGGGAAATGGTGACAACCAGGTGCTTCGGGTTGGCGTAGGCCGCACGATAGCGGTATTCGCTGGCGATCTCCACGCTGCACGGCAGGCCGGCAATCGCCTCGATCCAGTAACGTGCGGTCAGGCCGGCGTAATAGCTGGTGCCGCAGGCAATGATCTGCACGCCTTCGATGCCCGACAGCACCGCTCCGGCGTTCCTGCCGAACAGCTCGGCCGGGAAGCCACCGGCGTCGATCGCCGCCTCGATGGTGTCGCCCAGCGCGCGCGGCTGCTCGTGGATTTCCTTCTGCATGAAGTGGCGGTACGGGCCCAGTTCCAGCGAGGCCAGCGACACGTCGGACAGGTGTACCTCACGCTCGGCCAGCCGGTCGTGCTCATCGAAGATGCGCACGCCATCGCGGCGGATCTCGGCGGTGTCGCCCTCTTCCAGGAAGATCACCCTGCGCGTGGCAGCAATCACCGCCGATACGTCGGAGGCGACGAAGTTCTCGCCATCACCCAGGCCGACCAGCAGCGGGCAGCCCATCCGCGCGCAGACAAAACGCTCCGGCTCGGCGCGGCTTACCACGGCCAGCGCATAGGCGCCGGTCAGTTCCTTCACCGTGCGCTGCAGCGCCGCCAGCAGGTCATCGCCATCCTTCAGGTGGTGGTGGATCAGGTGCGCGATGACTTCGGTATCGGTCTGCGATTCGAAGGTGTACCCGAGCGCCAGCAGCTTCTCGCGCTGCTCCTCGTGATTCTCGATGATGCCATTGTGGACCAGCGCCACGCCGTGGCTGATGTGCGGATGCGCGTTGGCCTCGGTGACCCCGCCGTGGGTCGCCCAGCGGGTGTGGCCGACACCCAGCACCGCGTTGAAGCCCTCGGCCTCGGCCGCAGCGGCCATTTCCGACACGCGGCCGGTACGGCGCACGCGGCGTACCTCACGCCGCTCGCCCTGCTCGACGACGGCGATGCCGGAGGAATCGTAGCCACGGTATTCCAGGCGCTTCAGACCCTCGATCAGCACCGGTACCACGTCGCGATCGGCGATTGCACCCACGATTCCACACATGTCACGCGTTTCCTTGAAGACGATCGCCGCATTCTAGCCTGCGTGTCCGCCTTGGCCCTCCTGTCCGCTTAATGAAAGTGTCCGGAAAGGTGTCCGCGGACAGCCGGACACTCCGCAGCCATCCGCAAGCCATTGACCCGAAAGGAATTGAAGTTGGCACGCTACGTGCTTGGTACTGGCTACCACCGTCAGGCACGCACCCGATGATCCGCGACACTTCCGCACAGGACCAGATCGTTTCCTCCGCCCCCGCCGGCACCGCGCGCGTTGCCTGGCACCGCTATCGCTGGCCGGCCCTGGCTGCCATTGCGCTGCTTGCCGGCATCGGCTGGGCCGTGCATGCCTGGTCCAATGCCAGTCGCTCCTTCGACAGCAGCCGAGTGCGCATCGCCGAAGTGAAACGAGGCGACCTGGTCCGGGACATCGCCGCCGACGGTCGCGTGATCGCCGCCAACAGCCCGATCCTGTACGCCATCTCGGCCGGCACCGTGGACCTGAAGGTGGTTGCCGGCGACGTGGTGAAGAAGGGCCAGGAGCTGGCGATCATCGACAGCCCGGAGCTGCGCAGCAAGCTGGCCCAGGAACAGGCGACCCTGGCCGGCCTGGAGGCCGAGGCCAGCCGCGCGGCACTGGACGCAACCCTGGCGCGCGCCCGGTCGCGCAAGGAAACCGACCAGGCCACCATCGAACGGCAGGCCGCCGACCGCGACCTGCAGCGTTATCAGCGGGGCTACGACGGCGGCGCCGTGCCGCAGATCGACCTGGCCAAGGCCAAGGACGCGCTGAAGAAGGCCGACATCAGCCTTGCCAACGCCACCACCGATGCCCGCCTGCAGAGCCAGGGCGCGGACCTGGATGCCCGCAACAAGCGCCTTCTGGCCGATCGCCAGAAGGCCGTGGTGGCCGAAGTGCAGCGCCAGGTCGATGCCCTCACCCTGCGCGCCCCGTTCGATGGCCAGGTCGGCCAGGTCCAGGCCGTGCAATCGACCAACCTGGCGGCCAATGCCCCGGTGCTGGGCGTGGTCGACCTGTCCAAGTTCGAAGTCGAGATCAAGGTACCCGAGAGCTTCGCCCGCGACCTGGCCATCGGCATGCCGGCGCAGCTGACCGGCGGCAACGGCCAGCCGTTCCCGGGCGAGATCAGCGCGGTGTCGCCGGAGGTGGTCAACGGCGAGGTCAATGCCCGCGTGCGTTTCGCCAGCGCGCAGCCGGAAGGCCTGCGCCAGAGCCAACGGATGTCGGTGCGCGTGCTGCTCGATACCCGCAAGGACGTGCTGAAGGTCGAACGCGGACCGTTCGTCGAGCAGGGCAACGGCACGGCCTACGTCATGGATGGCCGCACGGCGGTACGCCGTCCGGTGGAACTGGGCGTCAGCAGCCTGGGCGAAGTGGAAATCAAATCGGGCGTACAGCCGGGCGACCGCATCGTGGTCTCCGGCAGCGACCTGTTCAAGGACGCCGAACGCGTCTCCGTCAACTGATACATCCTGGAGAGAGAGGACACCCCATGTACATGCTCGAAATGCGTTCGGTCGCCAAGGTCTTCCGCACCGAACAGGTGGAAACCCACGCGCTGCGCTCGCTGGAACTGCAGGTCAGGGAAGGCGAGTTCGTCGCCGTCACTGGCCCGTCCGGCTCCGGCAAGACCACCT
The DNA here is from genome assembly GCF_001676385.1 of Stenotrophomonas maltophilia. GTDB lineage: Bacteria > Pseudomonadota > Gammaproteobacteria > Xanthomonadales > Xanthomonadaceae > Stenotrophomonas > Stenotrophomonas maltophilia_J. The sequence goes on from NZ_LYVJ01000005.1 coordinate 188,952, forward strand.
TCCTCAACATCGCCGGCCTGCTGGAGACGTTCACCAGCGGCACCTACCTGCTTGATGGCCAGGACGTGAGCACGCTGGGCGACGACGCGCGCAGCCGCCTGCGCAACCAGAAGATCGGCTTCATCTTCCAGGGCTTCAACCTGATCCCCGACCTGAACCTGTTCGACAATGTCGATGTACCGCTGCGCTACCGGAAGATGAGCGCCGGTGAGCGCCGCGAGCGCATCGAGAAGGCGCTGACCCAGGTCGGCCTGGGTTCGCGCATGAAGCACTACCCGAACGAACTGTCCGGCGGACAGCAACAGCGCGCGGCGATCGCGCGCGCCCTGGCCGGCAGCCCGCGCCTGCTGCTGGCCGACGAACCGACCGGCAACCTGGACACGCAGATGGCGCGCGGCGTGATGGAACTGCTGGAAGAAATCAATGCGGCCGGCACCACCATCGTGATGGTCACCCACGATCCGGAACTGGCCGCACGCGCGCAGCGCAACGTGCATATCGTCGACGGCCAGGTCACGGACCTGGTGCGCGAGCCGGTGCTGGCCACGCCGCGCCGCATCGCCGCGGTCAACGAGTGAGGGCCCGCCCATGTTCGCCTACTACGCCCGATTGGCGGTGCGCAGCTTCCGCCGCAACAAGGTGCTGACCGCGCTGATGGTGATCGCCATCGCACTGGGCATCGGTGCCTCGATGACCACGCTGACCGTGTTCCACGTGCTGTCCGGTGACCCGATTCCGGAAAAGAGCGATCGCCTGTTCTATGCCCAGATCGATCCGCGCCCACGCTCGGGCTACCTGACCGACGAGGAACCGGAGGGCCAGATGACCCGTTTCGACGCCGAAACCCTGCTGCGCGAGAAGCGCGGCGTGCACCAGGCGATGATGAGCGGTGGCGACGCCATCGTCGAGCCGGAACGCAGCACGCTCAAGCCCTTCTCGGTGGACACGCGGTGGACGTCGGCCGATTTCTTCCCGATGTTCAACGTGCCCATGCAGTACGGCCGCCCCTGGTCGGCCAGCGACGACGACGCGCGCGCCCGTGTGGTGGTGCTGTCCAAGGCCATCAACGAAAAGCTGTTCCAGGGCGCCGACAGCGTGGGCCGCGAGGTCCGCGTGAACAGCCATACCCTGCGCGTGATCGGCGTGATGAAGGAGTGGAATCCCGAGCCGCAGTTCTTCGACCTGACCACCGGATCCTATGGCAAGGACGAAGACCTGCTGGTGCCCTTCTCCACCGCCATGGACCTGGAATTCGGCAACAACGGCAACATGAACTGCTTCCGTGATGGCGGTCCGGGCGGCGACAGCCATTCGCTCAGCGCGGCATGCACCTGGATCCAGTACTGGGTTGAACTGGAGCCGGGCAAGGTCGATGACTACCGCCGCTACCTGGTCAACTACTCCGACCAGCAGCGCGCTGCGGGCCGTTTCGAGCGCCCCGCGAACGTGCGCGTCCGCAGCGTGATGGAATGGCTGGACTTCAACGGTGCGGTACCCAGCGACGTGCGCCTGCAGATGTGGCTGGCGCTGGGCTTCCTTGGCGTTTGCCTGGTCAACACCGTGGGCCTGCTGCTGGCCAAGTTCCTGCGCCGCAGTGGCGAGATCGGCGTGCGCCGGGCGCTGGGCGCCAGCCGTGGCCAGATCTTCCTGCAGTGCCTTATCGAGGCGGGTGCGGTGGGCGTGGTCGGTGGCGTGCTCGGCATCGCCCTGGCACTGGTTGGCCTGGCTGCAGTACGCCAGCAGCCCGTGGACTATGCACAGCTGGCGCACCTGGACGGCAGCATGCTGCTGCTCGCCCTCGGCCTGACCCTGGTGGCCAGCCTGGCCGCCGGCTTCCTTCCGGCCTGGCGTGCCATGCAGGTCACGCCCGCCATCCAGCTCAAGTCGCAGTAAGCACGAGGAAAACCGCCATGGATATCCGCCCCATCCTCAGCACGCTGCGCCGGCACAAGACCGCCGCCGCCCTGATCGTGCTCGAGATCGCATTGACCTGCGCCATCGTGTGCAATGCGCTGTTCCTGGTCAGCCAGCGCGTGGAGAAGATCACCCAGCCCAGCGGCGTGGCCGAGCATGAGCTGGTGCTTGTGCGCACAAGCGGCATCGGCACCCAGACCAACGCCATGGCACGTACCCGGGAAGACCTGGCGGCGCTCCGGTCCGTTCCCGGCGCGATCAGCGTGGCCAAGGTCAACCAGATGCCGTTCCGCTCCAGCTCGTCGAACACCAGCATCTCGCGCGAGCGCGACCAGGAGCGCCCGACCATGTCGGTATCGCTGTACATGTTCGGCGAAGGAGGACTGTCGACGCTGGGCCTGCAGCTGGTGGCCGGCCGTGATTTCCTGCCCGGCGAGTACATCGACTTCGAGGATGCCCGCACGTCGGCCAGCGCCACGCCGGACAAGGCGTCCGCGGCGATTCTCAACCAGGCCGTGGCCGAGAAGATGTTCCCGGGCCAGAACCCGTTGGGCAAAACCTTCTACATGGGCCGCCAGGTGCTGCGCGTGGTCGGCGTGGTCGCGCACCTGGCCACTCCGACGGACTGGAACAACAACAGCACCTTCTCAATGATCCTGCCCGTCCGGACCGACTTTTCCGGGCCAGGGCCGTACGTGCTGCGCACCACGCCCGAGCGTCGGGATGAGGTACTGAAGGCGGCACTGGCCGTGCTGGAACGCAACGACCCCAATCGCCTTGTCCGCGAGAAACTCAGCTACGAAGATCAGCGCCGCGACTACTTCAAGAACGACCGCGCGATGGTCGGCCTGCTGGTCACTGTCTGCGTGGCATTGCTGGTGGTCACCGCGCTGGGCATCGTCGGCCTGGCCAGTTTCTGGGTGCAGCAGCGCAGCAAGCAGATCGGGATCCGCCGCGCACTGGGCGCGACCCGCGGCCAGGTGCTGCGCTACTTCCAGACCGAGAACTTCCTGTTGGCCACGCTGGGCATCGTGCTGGGCATGCTGGCCGCCTATGCGATCAACCTGGCGCTGATGAACATGTACGAGCTGCCGCGCATGCCGCTGCTGTACCTGCCGCTGGGCGCGCTGCTGCTCTGGATGCTGGGCCAGATCGCGGTGTTCGGCCCGGCCCGCCGCGCTGCGGCGGTACCGCCTGCCGTCGCTACTCGGGGAGCCTGAGATGCGCGCATGCGCAATGCTGCTGATGATGCTCCTGCCCCTGCCGGCCCTGGCCGGCGGGGACAGCAGGCAAGCGCTGGAATGGCGGCAGGATGGGGCACGCCTGTCGCTGCGGTCGACCGAAGGCGAGGTACAGGTGGCGGCCGCCCGCCCTGAAACCCGCTTCGGCGTACGCAGCGGTGACCGCATCCTGCAGGTGGATGGCACCCCGGTCCACGAGGTCGAGCATCTTGCCGGCGCCCTGCGGGACTCCGGTGCGCCCACCGCGCATCTGCGGGTGCAGCGCGGCGGGCGCGAACTGACGGTTCCGGTGAATGCCAGCGCCTGGCGCCAGGCGCTGGCGGTGCCACCTCCGCCTGCGCCACCACCACCGCCTTCCGCGCGTCGCTGAGCGCAGCCCCTGCACGGCCATGGGTTTGGCTATGCTTGATGGGTGGCGCCGGGCTCTCCCGGTGCATGGACACGAACGGCTCCATCGGCGCCGCCCATCCCTTTCTGCAGAACCGCGTGATGCCTGCGATCCTGATCATCGACGACAACGCCAGCGTGGGTACCGCACTGGACGTGCTGTTCTCCCTGCACGACATCGACACCCTGCAGGCCCGGAATCCGGCCGAAGGGCTGGCCCTGCTGGAGTCGCAGCCGGTCGACCTGGTCATCCAGGACATGAACTTCAGCGAGGACACCACGTCTGGCGAAGAAGGCGAGGCGCTGTTCGCGCAGATCCGCGAACGCCATCCGGACCTGCCGGTGATCCTGCTGACCGCCTGGACCCACCTGAGCAGCGCGGTGGACCTGGTCAAGGCCGGCGCCGCCGACTACCTGGCCAAGCCGTGGGACGACCGCAAGCTGCTGACCACGGTCAACAACCTGCTGGAGCTGTCCGAGGCACGGCGCGAGCTGGACCGTCGCCGCAGCCGCGAACTGCGCCAGCGCAACGTGCTGGAGGAAAAGTACGAGCTGTGTGGCGCGGTCGTTGCCGACCCCGCCAGTGAGCGCGTCGTGACCCTGGCCTGCCAGGTCGCGCGCTCCGAGCTGCCGGTGCTGATCACCGGACCGAACGGGGCCGGCAAGGAGAAGATCGCGCAGATCATCCAGGCCAACTCCCTGGTGGCCAAAGGCCCGTTCGTGGCGGTCAACTGCGGCGCGCTGCCGTCCGAACTGATCGAAGCCGAGCTGTTCGGCGCCGAAGCGGGCGCCTACACCGGCGCCAACAAGGCGCGCGAAGGCAAGTTCGAGGCCGCCGACGGCGGCACGCTGTTCCTGGACGAGATCGGCAACCTCTCGCTGGGTGGCCAGATGAAGCTGCTGCGCGTGCTGGAGACCGGCCGTTTCGAGCGCCTCGGCTCCAACCGCGAACGCCAGGTCAAGGTCCGCGTGGTCAGCGCGACCAATGCCGACCTGCCGGCAATGATCCGCGATGGCACGTTCCGCGAGGACCTCTACTACCGCCTCAACACGGTGGAACTGGTGCTGCCACCGCTGGCCGAGCGCCCGGGCGACATCGTGCCGCTGGCCGAGCGTTTCCTGGCCGCCGGCAAGCCGTTGTCCAGCGCCGCCGCTGCCGCATTGCAGCGGCACCCATGGCCGGGCAACGTACGCGAACTGCGCAATGTGATCCAACGTGCCGAGCTGCTGGCCACCGGCAACCGCATCGAGGCGGCGGATCTCAACCTGCCGCGCGCGCCGGCAGCGCCGCGGCCGGCAGCCAGTGCGGGCAATGATCCCGACCGTGCACGCATCGAGGAGGTGCTGCTGCGCAATCACGGTGTGATCGCCCAGGCTGCCGCCGAGCTTGGCCTGAGCCGGCAGGCGTTGTACCGGCGCATGGACCGGCATGGCATCCCACGCGAATGAAACGGCGCTCGTTCACCTTCCGCCTGTTCCTGCGCCTGCTCCCCGTGCTGGCGCTGGCCGCCGCACTGCCATGGCTGCTGGCGTACTGGATGGACCAGGGCTGGCTGGTGGTCACCGTGGCAACCCTGGTCGTGCTGTCGCTGATGTGGTGGACGCTGCGCCGGGCCACCGCCCCGGTGCGCTCGCTGATGCGCGCCCTGTCCGGCACCACCAGCAGCTATCGCGATGGCGAATTCAACTTCGGCGTGCACTGGCCGGGCAACGATGAGCTGGGTGACCTGGTGCAGGCGCATCGCGAACTGGGCGAGGTACTGCGCGCGCAGCGCCAAGGCCTGGTGCAGCGCGAGCTGCTGCTGGACACCATGGTGCAGAACACGCCGGTGGCGATGCTGCTGATCGCCTCCGGCGGCGACGGCATCGCCCGCGTGGTGTTTTCGAACCTGGCCGCGCGCAAGCTGCTGCACGGTGGCTGGAAGCTGGAAGGACAGCGCATGGACGACGTGCTGGAACAGCTGCCCGTGGAACTGCGTGATGCAATCGCGCGCGGCGGCGACAGCCTGTTTGCCGTGCATGCGGAAGGCGAGGAGGGCGATGAGGCCGACGAGCAGGTCTACCACCTGTCGCGTCGCGCATTCCAGCTCAACGGCCGCCCGCACGACCTGCTGCTGGTGCGCCTGCTCACCGCCGAACTGCGTCGGCAGGAAGTGCAGACCTGGAAGAAGGTGATCCGGGTGATCAGCCACGAGCTCAACAACTCGCTGGCGCCGATCGCCTCGCTGGCCCATTCCGGCGGCATGCTCGTGCAACGCGAACGCTACGACCGGCTGCCGGAAATCTTCACCACCATTGAAGACCGTGCACGCCACCTGGAAGGCTTCATCCGCGGCTATGCGCGCTTCGCCAAGCTGCCGCAGCCACAGCTGCAGACCGTGCACTGGGCGCCCTTCCTGTCCAGCCTGCGCCAGCAGATCGGGTTCACCATGGAGCACGAACCGGACGCGGAACTGAGCAGCCGCATCGATATCGCGCAGTTCGGGCAGGCGCTGTTGAACCTGCTGAAGAACGCGCATGAAGCCTGTGCCGAAGCCGATCCGCCCAACGACGACGTGCAGGTGCAGCTGACGCGGCTGCCGCAATGGCTGCGCCTGGATGTGCTGGATCGTGGCAAGGGCATGAACGAGCAGGTCCTGCAGAATGCACTGATGCCGTTCTATTCGACCAAGCGCAACGGCACGGGGTTGGGACTGGCGCTGACCCGCGAGATCGTCGAGGCGCACGGTGGGCGGGTGTCGCTGCAGAACCGCGGCGATGGCGGGTTGTGTGTTTCGATCCTGTTGCCGGTGGCTTGAGCGGGCCCGGCAGTCGCCGACCTTGGCCGGCCTGTCGGTAGATCCACACCCTGCGTGGATATGCCGACCTGGCTCGGCATCTACCAGACCCGCCGCATCGCCACACGCAGATGCATCGGAAAGCCCAGCGCGGCTTCCTCGGCCATCACGGCCTTCAGCCCGGCTCCCCACTCCGCTTGCGGTACCGCGATGAAGCCTTCGCTGGCATAGAAGGCTGCATTCCACGGCACATCAGACAAGGTGGTCAGCACAGCGGAGCAGTAGCCTCCCGCCCGGGCCTGCGCCAATGCATGGCGCAGCAGCGCACGTCCATGACCACGGCGCGCATGCGCCGGATCCACGTCCATCTGCAGGACATGGAACTCACCGCACAGGTCGCCTGCCAGCAGGTAGCCGGCAATGCCGCCGCAGTCCGCATCGTCCACCACCCACAGCTGCCCGCGCCGGAGGCCCTGCCGCAACGTTGGCAGATCCAGGCCATGGCCGGTGAACACCGGATAGGCCTCATGGCCCTTCAGCAGCTCGCCGGCGCGCTGTTCGATCGCCGGCAGCACGCCGAGCTCGTCGGCATGCGGAAGACGTGGCTCAGGATTTCTTGACCGGACGCTTCCAGCCATCGATCGTTTCCTGCCGTGCGCGCGCCAGTGTCAGCTTGCCATCCGGCGCGGTGCGGGTGATGACCGAGCCGGCGGCGATGGTCGCGCCCTCGCCAATCGTCAACGGCGCCACCAGCGAGCTGTTGGACCCGATGAAGGCGTTGTCGCCGATGGTGGTGGTCGACTTGTTCACGCCATCGTAGTTGCAGGTGATGGTACCGGCACCGATGTTGACCTTGCTGCCGATCACCGCGTCCCCCAGGTAGGTCAGGTGGTTGGCCTTGCTGCCGACCCCCAGGATGGCCTTCTTGGTCTCGACGAAATTGCCGACGTGCACGCCATCGGCCAACACGGTACCCGGGCGCAGGCGCGCAAACGGACCGACCTGCGCAGCGCCTTCGGTGACCACGCCCTCCAGGTCGCAGTGGGCGCGCACCTCGGTACCTGGCCCGAGGTTGACGTCCTTCAGCCGGTTGAACGGGCCTACGGTAACGCCGTCGCCGAGCACGACGTCGCCCTCCAGCACGACATCGACGTCGATCAGCACGTCGCTGCCGACAGTGACGGTACCGCGGATGTCCAGCCGCGCCGGATCGCGCACGCGCGCGCCCTGCGCGCACAGCGCACGCACCGCGCGGCGCTGCCAGGCGCGCTCCAGCTGCGACAGCTGCCACGGATCGTTCGCGCCCTCGGCTTCCTGCGCATCCGCCACGAGTGCCATGTCGGCCGGAGTGTATTCCTGCGCGGCGAAGGCAAAGACGTCGGTGAGATAGTACTCGCCCTGGGCGTTGCTGTTGGACAACTGCGACAGCCAGCGCCGCAGCGCCGTTGATTCGGCGGTGATGATGCCGGTGTTGATCGTGCGCACGCGCAGCTGATCGTCATTGGCGTCCTTCTGCTCGACGATCGCGCCGACCTTGCCCTCTGCATCGCGCAGCACCCGGCCGTATCCGGTCGGGTCGTCCACATCGGCCACCAGTACCGCGAGCCGGCCCGGCTGCGCGAGCAGGTCGCGCAGGGTCTGTGCGCGGATCAGCGGCACGTCGCCGTACAGGACCAGCACCTGTGCCGCATCCGGCACCTGCGGCATGGCCTGCGCCACCGCATGCCCGGTGCCGAGCTGCTGCGCCTGTTCGGCCCACTGCAGGTCGGGCTGTCCGGCAAAGCACTGCCGGACCGCCTCGCCGCCGTGGCCATGGACCACGTGGATGGCCGCCGGCTGCAGCTCCCGGGCCGTGGCAATCACGTGCGCAAGCATCGGCTGGCCGGCGATCGGCTGCAGCACCTTCGGCAACACGGATTTCATGCGCTTTCCAGCGCCGGCGGCGAGGATGATGACGTGCAGGGGTTGGGTCATGGGAGCAGCAATCCGTGGTTCGTTGCCACTGATTCTAGAGCGTGGGTCGTTAACATGGGCGTCCCTCCTCCTTTCTCCCGCCAATGACCCTCATCCGCCAGGGAAGCGCCTACCTTTTCATCGGGCTCGTGCAACTACTGGTGGATTGGCTGGTCTACGTGGTCGCCACGGTACAGGGGCTACCCGTTGCACCTGCCAACATCACCGGGCGCCTGGCCGGCATGCTGCTGGGCTTCTGGCTCAACGGCCGCTACACCTTTGCCGAGGCCGGCACCCCCAGGCTGGGCTGGAAGCGCTTCGTCCGCTTCTTCGCGCTGTGGCTGCTGATGACCGCCGCGAGCACGCTGCTGGTGAGCCTTGTCGACCACGCGCTGGGCCTTCGCTACACCTGGCTGGCCAAGCCGCTCGTCGAAGGCGGGCTGGCCGGAGTGTCGTTCCTGTTGATGCGCCACGTCGTGTACCGCTGATACCGCGCCGGGACCGGGCGGCTGCGCCGGTTGCCCGCCGACCCGCGTGTACGGCGCCTGATTCACGGCGGCAATGCGCCGTCGGCGAGGATCGATGCTCTCCGGCCGGACCGGCCGGGCCACGCACAAGAACACGCATAAAAAAACGCCGGCACAGGGCCGGCGTTTTCGTGGGTCCCGCGTGATCCTCAGTGCTTGAGGGTCTTGCGCAGGCGCTCCAGCGCCTGCAGCTGGACGACCGCTTCAGCCAGCTTCTGCTGCGCTTCGGCCACTTCCATCGCTTCGCTGCGGTTTGCCAGGATGCGCTCGGCTTCTTCCTTGGCCTTGCGGACCGAGGCTTCGTCGATGTCCTGCGCGCGGATCGCGGTGTCGGCCAGCACGGTCACCACCTGCGGCTGCACTTCCAGGATGCCGCCGGAAATGGCGAAATCCAGCTGCTCGCCGTTTGGCGTGGTCACCACCACCTTACCCGGCTTCAGGCGGGTGATCAGCGGCGCGTGCTTGGGGGCAATGCCCAGTTCGCCCAGCTCACCGGTGGCCACGACCAGGGTCGCTTCGCCACGGAAGATTTCCTGCTCGGCGCTGACGATGTCGCAACGGATCGTGCTCATGCAAATCTCTTCGCTGTTCGCGGCGGCGCGATGCCACCGTGGGAGTCCACCGGCGCGGGCGGTTGCCCGGCGCCGGCGTCAGGTCGGGCGGGATCGCTCCCGCCCGCCCCGGATCAGGCCTTCTCGGCCATCTTCTTGGCCTTCTCGACCGCTTCCTCGATGCCGCCGACCATGTAGAACGCCTGTTCCGGCAGGTGGTCGTACTCGCCATCGACGATGGCCTTGAAGCCACGGATGGTGTCCTTCAGCGGCACGTACTTGCCCGGCGAACCGGTGAACACTTCGGCCACGTGGAACGGCTGGCTGAAGAAGCGCTCGATCTTGCGGGCGCGCGACACGGCCTGCTTGTCCTCTTCGGACAGCTCGTCCATGCCCAGGATCGCGATGATGTCCTTCAGCTCCTTGTACTTCTGCAGGGTCTGCTGGACGCGCTGGGCGGTGTCGTAATGCTCGTTGCCGATGACCAGCGGATCCATCTGGCGGCTGGTCGAGTCCAGCGGATCGACGGCCGGGTAGATGCCCAGCGAGGCGATCGAACGCGACAGGGTGACGGTCGAGTCCAGGTGGGCGAAGGTGGTCGCCGGCGACGGGTCGGTCAGGTCGTCCGCGGGAACGTACACGGCCTGGATCGAGGTGATCGAACCGTTCTTGGTCGAGGTGATGCGCTCCTGCAGGACGCCCATTTCCTCGGCCAGGGTCGGCTGGTAACCCACGGCCGACGGCATGCGGCCCAGCAGTGCCGACACTTCGGTACCGGCCAGGGTGTAGCGGTAGATGTTGTCGACGAACAGCAGCACGTCCTTGCCCTTGCCGTTTTCGTCCTTCTCGTCGCGGAAGTACTCGGCCATGGTCAGGCCGGTCAGGGCGACGCGCAGGCGGTTGCCCGGCGGCTCGTTCATCTGGCCGTACACCATCGCCACCTTGTCCAGGACGTTGGAGTCCTTCATTTCGTGGTAGAAGTCGTTGCCCTCACGGGTACGCTCGCCCACGCCGGCGAACACGGACAGGCCGCTGTGCGCCTTGGCGATGTTGTTGATCAGTTCCATCATGTTGACGGTCTTGCCGACGCCGGCGCCGCCGAACAGGCCGACCTTGCCGCCCTTGGCGAACGGGCACATCAGGTCGATCACCTTGATGCCGGTTTCCAGCAGCTCGGTGGCCGGGGACTGGTCTTCATACGACGGGGCCGCGCGGTGGATTTCCCAGTTGTCGCTGGCAGCGACCGGGCCGGCTTCGTCGATCGGACGGCCCAGCACGTCCATGATGCGGCCCAGGGTACCGGCGCCGACCGGCACCGAGATGCCACGGCCGGTGTTGACCGCCACCAGGTTGCGCTTCAGGCCGTCGGTGGAACCGAGGGCGATGGTACGCACCACGCCGTCGCCCAGCTGCTGCTGGACTTCGAGGGTGATTTCGGTGTTTTCGACCTTCAGTGCGTCGTACACCTTCGGCACCGATTCACGCGGGAATTCGACGTCGACGACCGCGCCGATGATCTGAACGATCTTGCCCTGACTCATTGCTGCATCCTCTAATGTGTGCTTTGAACGAACGCGGTCAGACTGCTGCCGCGCCGCCGACGATTTCGGAGATTTCCTGGGTGATCGCTGCCTGGCGCGCCTTGTTGTAGACGAGCTGCAGGGTGCCGATCAGCTTGTTGGCGTTGTCGCTCGCCGCCTTCATCGCAACCATGCGTGCCGCATGCTCGGAGGCGACGTTTTCCAGCAGTGCCTGGTACACCAGCGACTCGATGTAACGCGTCATCACGTGCTCCAGCACGGTCGCGGCATCGGGTTCGTACAGGTAGTCCCAGTCGTGGTGAGCGACCTGCTTCTCGGCCGGCGGCAGCGGCAGCAGCTGATCGAAGCTGGCCTTCTGCACCATGGTGTTCACGAAGCGGTTGTAGACCAGGTACACGCGGTCGATCTTGCCTTCGGTGAAGGCGTCGAGCATGACCTTGATCACGCCGATCAGCGATTCCAGCTTCGGCACGTCGCCGATATGGGTCACGCTGCCGACCATGTTGACCTTCACGCGGCGGAAGAAGGTCGATGCCTTCTGGCCGATGGTCACCAGGTCCACTTCCGCACCCTTGTCCTGCCATGCCTTGGCTTCGCCCAGCATCTTGCGGAACAGGTTGTTGTTGAGGCCGCCGGCCAGACCGCGATCGGAGGAGATCACGATGAAACCGACCCGCTTGACCTGCTCACGCTCGACCAGGAACGGATGCTGGTAGTCGGTACTGGCCTGGGCCAGGTGGCCGATCACCTGCTTCATCGCCTGCGCGTACGGACGCGAGGTCTTCATCCGATCCTGCGCCTTGCGGATCTTGGAGGCCGAGACCATTTCCAGGGCGCGCGTCACCTTGCGGGTGTTCTGCACGCTCTTGATCTTGGTTTTGATTTCGCGTCCGCTTGCCATCTCTTGTTTCCCGTGGCGCGGGGCTGTCGCCCCGCGTTGTTCAACCGTTTGATCATCTGGTCCAGCGGAGCCAGTGGCTCCGCTCTACAGGACCGCGATTACCAGCTGCCGGTGGTCTTGAACTCGGTGATGCCCTTCTTGAAGGCAGCCTCGATGTCGTTGTCCCAGCCGCCGGTGGCGTTGACCTTGCTGACCAGCTCGCCCTGGGTGTTGGCGAAGTGGGCGTGCAGGCCTTCTTCGAACGCCAGCAGCTTGTTGACCGGCACGTCGTCGAGGTAGCCCTCGTTGACGGCGTAGATCGACAGCGCCTGGTTGGCGATCGACATCGGCGCGTACTGCTTCTGCTTCATCAGCTCGGTGACGCGCTGGCCACGTTCCAACTGCTTGCGGGTCGCTTCGTCCAGGTCCGAGGCGAACTGCGCGAAGGCAGCCAGCTCACGGTACTGGGCCAGCGAGATACGGATGCCGCCCGACAGCTTCTTGATGATCTTGGTCTGGGCCGAGCCACCGACGCGCGACACCGAGATACCGGCGTTCACGGCCGGGCGGATGCCGGCATTGAACAGGTCGGTTTCCAGGAAGATCTGGCCGTCGGTGATCGAGATCACGTTGGTCGGAACGAAGGCGGACACGTCGCCGGCCTGGGTTTCGATGATCGGCAGCGCGGTCAGCGAACCGGTCTTGCCGGTGACCTTGCCTTCGGTGAACTTCTCGACGTACTCCTCGGACACGCGGGCAGCGCGCTCGAGCAGACGGGAGTGCAGGTAGAACACGTCACCCGGGTAGGCTTCGCGGCCCGGCGGACGCTTCAGCAGCAGCGAGATCTGGCGGTAGGCGACGGCCTGCTTGGACAGATCGTCGTACACGATCAGCGCGTCTTCGCCGCGGTCCATGAAGTACTCACCCATGGTGCAGCCCGAGTAGGCGCTGATGTACTGCATGGCAGCCGATTCGGAAGCGGTCGCGGCCACCACGATGGTGTGGGCCAGCGCGCCGTTCTCTTCCAGCTTGCGCACGATGTTGGCGATGGTCGACGCCTTCTGGCCGATCGCAACGTACACGCACTTGATGCCGGTGCCCTTCTGGTTGATCACCGCATCGATCGCCATGGCGGTCTTGCCGGTCTGGCGGTCACCGATGATCAGCTCGCGCTGGCCACGGCCGATCGGGATCATCGAGTCGACCGACTTGTAACCGGTCTGCACCGGCTGGTCGACCGACTTGCGCCAGATCACGCCCGGCGCAACACGCTCCACCGGAGCGGTCAGCTCGGTGCCCAGCGGGCCCTTGCCATCGATCGGCTCGCCCAGCGCATTGACGACGCGGCCCAGCAGTTCCGGGCCGACCGGCACTTCCAGGATGCGGCCGGTGGTCTTGGCGACGTCGCCTTCGCGCAGGTGCTCGTAGTCACCCAGGACCACGGCGCCGACCGAGTCGCGCTCCAGGTTCAGGGCCAGGGCGAAGGTGTTGTTCGGCAGTTCGATCATTTCGCCCTGCATCACGTCGGCCAGACCGAAGATGCGCACGATGCCGTCGGACACGCTGGTCACGGTGCCTTCGTTGCGCGATTCCGCGGCCAGCTTGACCTTCTCGATGCGGTTCTTGATCAGTTCGCTGATTTCGGAGGGGTTGAGCGTGGTTGCCATCGTCAAGTCCTAGTGCCGGCAGCGGGGCCGGACGTTAAATGAATTCAGTTAGCGAGCGCGGTCTGCAGACGGGCCAGCTTGCCCTTCAGCGAACCATCGATGACCACGTCACCGGCGTCGATCACGGCGCCGCCGATCAGCGAGGCATCGACCGCGGTGGTCACCTCGACCTCGCGGTTGAAGCGCTTGCGCAGCGCGGCCGTGATCGCGTCCAGTTCACCGGCCGACAGCTCGGCGGCCGAGGTCACGGTGGCCTTGACCACGTGCTCGGCTTCGGCGCGCAGGGCATCGAACATGCCGGAGATTTCCGGCAACAACGGCAGACGATGCGATTCGGCCAGGAGGGCCAGGAAGCGCGAGTAGGTCTCGCCGTGGGACACCGGCGCCAGCAGGGCGACGGCGTCGTCACGACCCAGCTCCGGGTTGGCGAGCAGGGCCGCCACGCGCGGGTCGGCGGCGACGTGGGCGGAGAACGCCAGGGCGTCCGACCACGGCGCGAACGCGCCTTCGTCGCGCGCGGTCGCGAACGCGGCGCGGGCGTACGGGCGGGCAAGCGTGAGGGCCTGGCTCATCCTTAGATCTCCGAGGCCAGCTCGTCGAGCAGCGCCTTGTGGGCGTTGGCGTCGATTTCGCGCTTGAGCAGCTTTTCGGCACCGGTCACGGCCAGCGCGGACACCTGCTTGCGCAGGTCTTCACGGGCACGGTTGGCGGCGGCGTCGATTTCAGCCTGGGCCAGTTCCTTCTGGCGGGTGGCTTCGGTGATCGCTTCGTTGCGGGCAGCGTCGACGATCTGGTTGGCGCGCGCGTGGGCCTGGTCGATGATCTCGTTGGCCTTGGTGCGGGCTTCCTTCAGCGCTTCGTTGACCTTCTCCTGCGCCTGGGCCAGGTCTTTCTGGCTGCGGTCGGCAGCAGCGAGGCCTTCAGCGATCTTCTGCTGGCGCTCCTCGATCGCGTTCATCAGCGGCGGCCAGATCTTGGTCGCGATGATCCAGATCAGGCCAGCGAAGGCCAGCGCCTGCGCAAGAAGGGTGAAATTGATATTCATGGTTAGCTCGATCGCTGGTTTCGGGGTGGACGCGCCGCCGTGGCGGCGCATCCGGCCTTCATCCGAAACCGGGTGCATCCGCACCCGGTCGTCTCAAACCGCTGTATCAGCCGGCCAGAGCCTTGGTGACGGCGCCAGCGAAGGCAGCCGACAGCGGGTTGGCGAAGGCCAGCAGCAGGCCGACGGCGACCGAGATGATGAACGCGGCGTCGATCAGGCCGGCGGTGATGAACATGCGGACCTGCAGGACCGGGATCAGTTCCGGCTGGCGGGCGGCCGACTCCAGGAACTTACCAGCCATGATGGCCAGACCCAGACCGGCGCCCAGCGCGGCCAGGCCGATCATGATGCCGACGGCAAGGGCGGTGGAGCTCTGAATCTGCGCGAAGTTGGTCAGGACGGCGAAGTACATGGTTATCTCCAGGAACTTAAGTTGCTAAGGGTGATGAAACGGATGAAGGTTGAAACGCGTTGAAGCTTGAAACTCAGTGAGCGTCTTCCGACAGGCTCAGGTACACGATCGACAGCATCATGAAGATGAAGGCCTGCAGCGGGATCACCAGCAGGTGGAACAGCATCCAGCCCAGGCCGAACGCACCACCGGCAATGGCACCGAAGAAGCCGGCACCACCCAGCACCCAGATCAGCAGGAACACGATTTCGCCGCCGAACATGTTGCCGAACAGTCGCATCGCCAGCGAGATCGGCTTGCTCAGCCACTCGACGATGTTGAGGATCAGGTTGAACGGCATCATCCACTTGCCGAACGGCGCCGTCAGGAATTCCTTGATGAAGCCGCCCAGGCCCTTGGACTTCAGCGCGAAGAACAGCATCAGGAAGAACACGCTGATCGCCATGCCCAGGGTGGCATTGACGTCAGCGGTCGGTACCGGCTTCCAGTAGTGGATGCCCGCCCATTCCAGCGGCTTGGCGATGAAGTCGGCCGGGATCATCTTGATCAGGTTCATCATCAGGATCCAGAAGAAGATCGTGATGGCGATCGGCGTGACCAGCTTGCTCTTGCCGTGATAGGTGTCCTTGGCCTGGCGGTCGACGAACTCCAGGCAGATCTCGACGAAGGCCTGCCACTTGCCCGGCACGCCGGCGGTGGCCTTGCGGGTACCCAGCCAGAACGCGACCACGATCACCAGGCCCATCAGGACCGCGGTAAGGAAGGTGTCGACGTGGATATGCCAGAACATCCCGTCGCCGTTGCCGACCGGAGCGGTCAGGTTCTGCAGGTGATGCTGGATGTAGCTGGTAGGGGTTAGAGCCTCGCCCGCCATGTGTCCGGAACCTTCAGTTAATTGAATTCTGTCAACGCCTGGCCATGGCCAGGACCTGGAACATCAAGCCGACGGCGATACCGGCCAACAGCGCCAGTGCAGGCAGCTTGAAGACCAGGAACCCCACCAGCAGGACGCCGAAAACCACCACCCACTTGGCCACGATGGCCACGATCAGGCGAGCCATCGCCGACCCCGCGGCCATCGCTCCCCCGCCCAGCGCCATCCGGGCCGCGACCCAGCCGCCCGCTGAAATCGCCACGCCGGACGCCAGCGCGCCGAGGGCATATTTCGGCCCTGCCAGCAGGAAGGCCAGGGCCAGGACAGCCACTGCGGCCAGCGGGTAGACCGCGGCGCGCAGCATCAGTCGCCGACCCGCATCAACGGAGTTCAGCACAGGACGTCCCGCGTGGTTGCAAGTGGAAGGCTGAGGCGGCTACAGCAGGGGGGCCTCATCGAGCCGCCAAATTATAGCAATGGGACAATTTGCGAGACAACCGCCCCCTGTTCATACCGGAAGGCCGCAAGTTGCGGTAACGGTTACAGTTTTGCGTGCCACCCGGGGGACAATGACGTCCATCCGATGTTGCAATGCAGTATTGAACTTTGGTCGCACGCCACGGAACTTTCGCCGCAGCGACCGGTCCCACCCTGCGACCTGCCTGCAGCAACCTCGTCGGCTCCATCCCCGCAGGTCCCGCGATGGCCCCGAAGCCCGGCTCCGGGGCCATCCTTTTTGCATCGTCGCGACAGCGCTGAACCGTGCACACACCGTGGACCATACGTTCACGGATGGTGGACGGTGGTACGCGGCACAGTGGCCTTCATCCTGATGAACCATTGCAAGGACTCCTCGATGCGCCCCGTACCCACCCTGCTCGCCCTTTCCCTGCTCGCTGCCGGCGCTTCATTCGCCAGCGCCGCCCATGCCGCCGAAGGCGACGATCGCTTCGCCCTGCGGCTGGGTGCGATGAACATCGATTCGGACAACACGATCCGCGGCAGGACCAGCGTGGCCGGCCAGGACATCGGCTTCTCGGAGGACTTCAAGCTGGGGGGCAAGGAATGGGAACCGCGCGTTGACGGCATGTTCCGCATCAGCGACCGCCAGCGCCTGCTCTTCAACTACTTCAAGTACGACAAGGATCGCCGCGAGACCCTCGGCGAGGACATCTCCTTCGGTGACGTCAACGTGCCGGCCGGCAGCTTCGTCAAGGGCGAGCTGAAGTACCAGGTCGCCAGCCTCGTCTATGACTACTCGGTCGTTGATACCGACACATTCGACCTGGGCCTGCAGCTCGGTGCGGAATACGCCAAGGTCAGCAGCAAGGCCTACGCCGATCTGGGGACCGTGTACCAGGGCCGGTTCCTCGATGAGAAGACCGACGGCATCGCGCCGGTGGTCGGTGCGCGCCTGAGCTTCACGCCGTCCGAGAAGTGGATGATCACCCTGCAGGGCCAGTATCTCAACACGCGCTGGGGCAGCTTCGATGACTACAAGGGCGACCTGAGCCGCGCCAACGCCATCGTCGATTACCGCTTCACCAGGAACTTCGGTGTGTTCGCCGGCTACGACTGGTTCAAGCTCGACGCGGACAAGAAGGGCAGCGATGGCACCATCGGCCTGAAGCAGGAATTCAAGGGCCCGGTGGCCGGCGTCAGCTTCGTGTTCTGATCCCCCGCTCCTTCCACGCTCTCTCTCTCCTGGCGCGGCCTCCGGAACATCGGGGCCGCGTTTTTTGTGTGGCCCTGATGCAAGAGCAGAAGCGGGTTGGTCGAGCGCTGGAGGGAGCGGGGGCTGCGTGCGAATGTCCCCCGGCGCCAGCCTGCGGCCGGCGCCTCCTCCTTTACTTCGCACACAACCCCCGCTCCCTCCGCGTGTCAGGCATCCCGGCGGCCCAGGCACTGGCTCTCGACTATCCGCAAGCCGAGCCGCTGCGTGGGTGGCAGTTGCCGTAGACGCATGCGTGGTCGAGCGCTGGGGGAAGAGGGGCTTGCGTGCGAATGTCCCCCGGCGCCGGCCTACGGCCGTCACCTCCTCCTTTACTTCGCACACAAGCCCCTCTTCCCCCGCGTGTCAGGCATCCAGGCGGGCCAGGCTGTGGCTCTCGACTATCCGCAAGCCGAGCCGCTGCGCGGGTGGCAGGCGTTTGGACAAAGTAAAGGAGGAGGCGACCGCCGAAGGCGGACGACGGGGGACATTTGTCCAGACGCCTGCCACCCGCACAGCGGCCCAGACCTTCGCGGTGGCAGTTGCCGTAGACGCAGGCGTGGTCGAGCGCCGGAGGGAGAGGGCATCCGGGCGGCTTTGGCACTGCTCTCGACCGTCCGCAAGCCGAGCCGCTGCGCGGGTGGCGGGCGTTTCGACAAAGTAAAGGAGGAGGCGACCGCCGCAGGCGGGCGACGGGGGACATTTGTCGAAATGCCTGCCACCCGCGCAGCGGCCCCACCCTTCGCTGCAGCACTGATCGAAGAAAAGAGCCCCGGCAGATGCCAGGGCTTTTCGTTCGAAACGGCGTGGACGCCTTACTTCTTCTTCGGCAGGTACAGATCGGTGATCGTGCCGTCGTAGATTTCCGAGGCCATCGCCACCGACTCGCTCAGCGTCGGGTGGGCATGGATGGTGTGGCCGATGTCCTCGGCTTCGGCACCCATCTCGATCGCCAGGCCGATCTCGGCCAGCAGGTCACCAGCATGCACGCCGACGATCGCACCGCCGATGATGCGGTGGGTTTCCTCGTCGAAGATCAGCTTGGTGAAGCCCTCGGTACGACCGATGCCGATCGCGCGGCCACTGGCGGCCCACGGGAACTTGGCCACGCCGACCTTCAGGCCCTTCGCCTTGGCTTCGGTCTCGGTCACGCCGACCCAGGCGATTTCCGGGTTGGTGTAGGCCACCGACGGAATCACGCGGGCCACCCACTCCTTCTTGTGGCCGGCGGCCACTTCGGCGGCCAGCTTGCCCTCGTGCGTAGCCTTGTGGGCCAGCATCGGGTTGCCGACGATATCGCCGATGGCAAAGATGTGCGGCACGTTGGTGCGCATCTGGCGGTCGACCGGGATGAAGCCACGATCGGTGACCTGCACGCCGGCCTTCTCGGCATCGATCTTCTTGCCGTTCGGCGAACGCCCGACGGCCACCAGCACACGGTCGAACGTGCCTTGCGCCAGCGCCGGCGCCTGGCCTTCCTCGGCCGCCTCGAAGGTCACGGTGATGCCCTTGGCATCGGCGGTGACGCCCGACGCCTTGGTCTTCAGGTGTACTTCGATGCCCTGCTTCTTCAGGCGGTCGGCCAGCGGCTTGACCAGATCCTTGTCGGCGCCAGGCATCAGCTGGTCCATGAACTCGACGACGGTGACCTTGCTGCCCAGCGCGCTGTACACGGTGGCCATTTCCAGGCCGATGATGCCGCCACCGACGACCAGCAGCGAGCCCGGCACTTCGGCCAGTTCCAGCGCGTCGGTGGAATCCATCACGCGCTTGTCGTCCCACGGGAAGTTCGGCAGCTTCACCGCCTGCGAACCGGCGGCGATGATGCACTTCTGGAAGCGCAGCAGCTGGGTGCTGCCGTCAGCGGCGGTGATTTCCAGCTCGTTGGCCGAAACAAACCTGCCGACGCCCTGCACGTTGCGGACCTTGCGCTGCTTGGCCATGCCAGCCAGGCCCTTGGTCAGCTGGTTGACGACCTTTTCCTTGTACTCGCGCAGCTTGTCCAGGGTGATGGTCGGCTTGCCGAACTCGACGCCGAAATCACCGGCGTGGGCCACTTCGTCGATCACCGCAGCAGCATGCAGCAGCGCCTTGGACGGAATGCAGCCCACGTTGAGGCAGACGCCGCCGAGGCTGGCGTAACGCTCGACCAGCACCGTATCCAGGCCGACGTCGGCGGCGCGGAACGCTGCGGTATAGCCGCCCGGGCCCGAGCCCAGCACGACCATTTCGCACTCGATATCGGCCGGCTTGCCACTGGACAGCGCCGGCTTCGGCGCAGCCGGCTCGGCCGGGGCACGGTGCGACGGGGTCACCGGCGGCTTGCTGGCCGGAGCGGCTGCCGCCGGGGCCGGCGCAGCGGGCTTGGCCGGGGCTTCAGCGGCACCTTCGGTTTCCAGCACCACGACCACGGCGCCTTCGGACAACGTATCGCCCAGCTTGACCTTCAGTTCCTTGACCACGCCGGCGGCCGAGGACGGCACTTCCAGGGTGGCCTTGTCCGACTCCAGGGTCACCAGGCCCTGGTCCTTCTTCACCGTGTCGCCGACGGCGACCAACACTTCGATCACCGGCACATCGCTGTAATCACCGATGTCGGGAACCTTGACTTCAATCGTGGCCATGGTGGGTTTTCCTCGTGCCCGCCCGGCGGCGCCGGCGGGCTGTCACTGCATCTGTTCACGCGGCCGCGCCAGGGGCTGCGGCCGCACGGTGGGGGCGAAGCGGTGCCTTACAGCAGCACGCGACGCATGTCGGCCAGTACCTGTGACAGGTACGTGGTGAAGCGTGCGGCCAGGGCGCCGTCGATGACGCGGTGGTCGTAGCTCAGCGACAGCGGCAGCATCAGCTTCGGTGCGAATTCCTTGCCGTTCCAGACCGGCTGGATGGACGACTTGGAGACGCCGAGGATGGCCACTTCCGGTGCGTTGACGATCGGGGTGAACGCGGTGCCACCGATGCCGCCCAGCGAGCTGATCGAGAAGCAGCCGCCGCTCATGTCGGCCGGGCCGAGCTTGCCGTCGCGCGCCTTCCTGGCCAGTTCGCCGGTTTCCTGCGCGATCTGCACCACGCCCTTCTTGTCCACGTCGCGGATCACCGGCACGACCAGGCCGTTCGGCGTGTCGGCGGCAAAACCGATGTGGAAGTACTTCTTCAGGGTCAGGTTTTCGCCGCTGGCATCGAGCGAGGCGTTGAACTCCGGGAACTTCTTCAGCGCCGCAGCGCTGGCCTTGATCAGGAAGGCGAGCATGGTCAGCTTGATGCCGGCCTTCTCGTTTTCCTTGTTCAGCGCCACGCGCAGGGCTTCCAGGTCGGTGATGTCGGCCTGGTCGAACTGGGTGACGTGCGGGATCATCGCCCAGTTGCGGGCCAGGTTCGCGCCGGAGATCTTCTTGATGCGCGACAGCGGCTGCACTTCGGTCTCGCCGAACTTGCTGAAGTCGACCTTCGGCCAGGGCAGCAGGTTCAGGCCGCCACCGGCAGCGACAGCAGCACCGCCGGCAGCCGGCACGCCACCGCTGAGCGCGGCCTTGACGAACTTCTGCACGTCACCCTTGGTGATGCGGCCCCCCTTCTCGGTGCCGTTGATCTGCAGCAGGTCCACGCCCAGCTCGCGGGCGAACACGCGCACCGCCGGAGTGGCGTACGGCACCTTGGCCGGCAGCACGCCATCGGCGTTGAACTGCACCGGCGGGCTGGACGGGGTACCGGCCGAGGCGATATCGCGGGCCGCCAGCTTGTCCGGCTGCGCCGGCATCGCGACCGGTTCGACCTTGGTGGCCGTCTCGGCAGCGGCCGGCGCAGCGGCGGCGGCGGCCTGGGTCGGTGCCGGCGCGGCAGCACCCTCGGCTTCGATGATGGCGACCACATTGCCCTGCGACAGGGTGTCGCCGACCTTGACCTTCAGTTCCCTGACCACGCCGGCGACCGAGGACGGCACCTCCATGGTGGCCTTGTCGCTTTCCAGCGTGACCAGGCCCTGGTCCTTCTTGACCGTGTCGCCGACGGCGACCAGGACTTCAATGACCGGGATGTCGGTGTAATCGCCGATGTCCGGTACCCGGGCCTCGACCGTACCGCCGCTGGCGGCCGGGGCGGCCGGCGCTGCAGCGGCCGGCGCCGGGGCGCTCTGGCTGGCGGCAGCCGGGGCCTTGGCCGGCGCCGGGGCGGCGGCCGCCGGCTTGGCGGCTTCACCGTCTGCCACTTCGATCAGCGCCACCACCTTGCCTTCGGACAGGGTGTCGCCGACCTTGACCTTGATGTCCTTGACCACGCCGGCAACCGAGGACGGTACTTCCATCGTTGCCTTGTCACTTTCCAGCGTCACCAGGCCCTGGTCCTTCCTGACCGTATCGCCGACGGCGACGAGCACCTCGATTACCGGGATATCGCTGTAGTCACCGATATCGGGGACAAGTGCTTCCTTGATTTCGGCCATGGGGATAACTCCGGCAATCTGGTGTAGGGAAACGTCTATTGTGCGGCCAGCCGGGGCCAGCGCCAACCGTTACAGGTGTTTTCAGTACGCACGCAGCCGGGACACGCTGTTGCCGCCGGATGCGGGGCGCGACCAGTGGGTAGCGTATTGTCCGGACGATGTCCGCTTCATGTCGCCAGTACAGCGGCCACCGGTTGCCAGGCCTGGCGCAGGCGCGGCAAGGACCACGCGGCATTGGCGGGGCTCGTGGACGGCAGTGCCAGCAGTCTCGGCGGCGCCTCCAGTTGCGGCAGCACCCAGCGCTGGAAGGCCTGCATCGACGCCCCGCCATTGCAGCCGATCAGCTCCAGCCCGGGAAGCGCGGCAATCAATGCCGGCAGCGCATTGGCCACTTCCGTGCCCCGCACGATGTCCGCATCCAGGCTGCCACGGCGCTCGCATCGGCCGATCACATCCCACAGGCCGATACCGGCCGCCTGCAGTGCCTGCAACCGTTGTTCATAGACCAGGCCTGCGTCGAAACCGCACAGGTCCGCCATCAACGGCCAGAAGCGGTTGCGGGGATGAGCGTAGTAGCGCTGCTCCTGCAGCGACGCAGCGCCGGGCATCGAGCCCAGCAGCAACACCCGGCAATCCACGTTCACCTGCGCTTGCAGGCCGATGCACACCGTTGCTGCGCTCACGCCTCCTCCAACTGCATGAATGTCAGCGGGGGCCGAAAACCCCATGAATACAGGCATTTCGCACCGGTCGCTGAACGAAGGAAACTATTTTTTAACGTGCGTCGGATTCGATTCATGTTGGGGCGACTACGGTGTGCTCGCCCCGCAACCGGGGGCCCAAAACAAGAAACATCTAGGAGATACCCCCATGCGCTCCATCCGTATCCTGAGTCTCGCCCTGCTGACCTCCGCCGCCTTCGCGCCGGCCGCTTTCGCCCAGGACAGCAGCAGCACCGACACCGCGTCGGGCAAGCATTTTGCCGTGGTTGGCGGCATCTCGCTGCTGGAACCGAAGAACGACCCGATCACCGGCGTGAAGAAGACCGATGGCGGCCCGGCGCCGACCGTCAGCTTCAGCTACTACATCAACGACAACTGGGCCGTTGAGCTGTGGGGCGCCGCCGACAAGTTCGAGAACAAGTTCAAGGGCCCGAACAATGCCCGCCTGGGCTCGGTCGAGCAGCAGCCGGTCGCGCTGAGTGGCCAGTACCACTTCGGCCAGGCTGACAACGTGTTCCGTCCGTTCGTGGGCGTCGGTTACTACCAGTCGAGCTTCAGCAACGAGAAGCTGGGCAACGGCACCGACAGCGACATCCGCTTCAAGGATGCCAAGGGCGTGATCGGCACCGTCGGCGTTGACATGAACATCAATTCGACCTGGTTCGCCCGTGCTGACGCCCGCTACATGCGCTCGCGCCCGGACATCAAGGTCGGCGGCGAGAAGATCGGCGAAGCCAAGATGGATCCGTGGACCGTCGGCTTCGGCATCGGCGCCCGCTTCTGATCCAGGCAGTACCGCTTCAGTGATGCAATGCGACGGGCCCTTCGGGGCCCGTCGTCGTTTCCGTCACCATCGTTCTGTAGAGTCGAGCCCATGCTCGACGCCTTTCGCAGAGTCGAGCCATGCTCGACTATCGGGAAAGCAGCCGAGCATGGGCTCGGCCCTACACAAACAGGGTGCGAAGGCGCGATGGAGGAAGTCGACCTGCTGGTGATCGGTGGCGGCATCAACGGCGCCGGCATCGCCCGTGACGCTGCAGGTCGCGGCCTGCGGGTGCTGCTGTGCGAACAGCACGACCTCGCCGCCCACACCTCCGGTGCCAGCAGCAAACTGGTCCACGGCGGCCTGCGCTACCTGGAGCAGGGCGAGTTCGGACTGGTGCGAAAGGCGCTGGGCGAACGCGAGGTGGTGCGCCGGCAGGCCCCCTATATGGTCCATCCGCTGCGCTTCGTCCTGCCCTGGGAGCCGCACCTGCGACCGCGCTGGATGCTGCGCGCGGGACTGTGGCTGTACGACCACCTGGGCCGCCGCAGCCCGGCCTTCCCCGCGTCGCGCGCGCTGGACCTGCAGCGCGATCCGCTGGGGCGCTGGCTGTCCTCCTCGTTGCGGCAGGCCTTCAGCTACGCCGACGCGCAGGTCGATGACGCACGGCTGGTACTGCTCAATGCCCTCGATGCCGCGCAGCGAGGCGCACAGGTGCGGGTGCGCAGCCGCTGCATCGCCCTGCACCCCGTGCAGGGCCGATGGCGGGCGGTACTGGAAGCCGCCGACGGCCAGCAGCAGCACGTGACTGCGCGCGCCGTTGCCAATGCAGCCGGCCCATGGGCCGGCGGACTGCTGGAACGGATGCAGGTGCGCAGCGCTGGCCCCGCCCTGCGCCTGGTCCAGGGCAGCCACATCGTGCTGCGCCGGCACTGGCCTGATGACCGCGCCTGCCTGCTGCAGCAGCCCGATGGGCGCGTGGTGTTCCTGCTGCCGTTCGCCGGCGACCACCTGCTGGTCGGCACGACCGACACCGACTATCGCGGTGACCCGGCGCGGTGCAGCGTGCTGCCTTCCGAGGTGAGCTACCTGTGCGAAGCGGCCAATCGCTACCTGCGTGATCCCATCGCACCGGAAGAAGTGGTCTGGCAGTTCGCCGGCGTGCGCCCGCTGCTGGCCGACCCCGACCCGCGCGCGGCACAGCTCAGCCGCGATTACCGCCTGCAGCTGCAGGAGCAGCCAGCACCGGCGCTGCATGTGCTGGGCGGCAAGCTGACCACTTACCGGGTACTGGCCGAAGAGGCGCTGGACCTGCTGCGTCCCGCCCTGCCGAAGATGGGCCCGGCGTGGACCGCAGGCGCAGACCCGCTGCCGGGCAGCGACTGGGGCGACGCGGCGCAGGCGCACGCCCGCCTGCGGGCACTGGCACCGTGGTTGCCCGCGCAGATCGCACGGCGCTGGGCGGGGGCCTACGGCAGTCGCAGCGCGGACCTGCTGCACGGCGTGCAGGGCATGGGCGATCTTGGCGAGGATTTTGGTGGTGGCCTGCACGCGCGGGAAGCGGCTTTCCTGCGCGACCACGAATGGGCCCTGGATGCCGAGGACGTGCTGTGGCGACGGAGCAAGCTAGGGTTGCGGCTGGATGCGGCGCAGGTGGCCAGGCTGCAGGCGTGGATGAGGCAACCCACCTGGTAGAGCCGAGCCACGCTCGGCTGCGTTGTGCAGAAACAGCCGGGCATGGCCCGACGGTTCCCGCGTACAGCAGCCGAGCATGGCTCGCCTCTACAGAAACCTGAGGTAAGTTACCCTGACCGCCCAACCGGAGACGCCGCATGACGCCCCGCTACGTGCTGGCCATCGACCAGGGCACCACCAGCTCGCGCGCGATCCTGTTCGACCGCGCCGGCGAGGTGGTCGGCAGCGCGCAACGCGAGTTCGCGCAGCTCTTCCCGCAGCCCGGCTGGGTCGAGCATGACCCGCGCGAAATCCTCACCAGCGTCTATGCGACGCTGACCGAACTGCTCAGCCGCGAACAGATCGACCCGCGCCATATCGCCGCACTGGGCATCACCAACCAGCGCGAAACCACCGTGGTCTGGGACCGCGCCACCGGCCAGCCGATCCACAACGCGATCGTCTGGCAGTCGCGGCAGAGCCATGCCCTCTGCGAGCGGTTGAAGTCCGAAGGGCATGAAGCACTGATCCGCGAACGGACCGGCCTGCTGATCGATGCCTATTTCTCCGCGACCAAGGTGCGCTGGATCCTCGACCACGTGGAAGGCGCGCAGCAGCGCGCCGAGCGGGGCGAGCTGCTGTTCGGCACCATCGACAGCTGGCTGGTGTGGAACCTCAGCGGTGGCCAGGCCCATGTGACCGACTACAGCAACGCCGCGCGCACCCTGCTCTTCAACATCCACACGCTGGACTGGGACGACGACCTGCTGGCCCTGC
Source organism: Stenotrophomonas maltophilia (assembly GCF_001676385.1). Classification (GTDB taxonomy): domain Bacteria; phylum Pseudomonadota; class Gammaproteobacteria; order Xanthomonadales; family Xanthomonadaceae; genus Stenotrophomonas; species Stenotrophomonas maltophilia_J. The sequence goes on from NZ_LYVJ01000005.1 coordinate 214,806, forward strand.
TCGATATCCCGCGCGCGATGCTGCCGCAGGTGCGCGACTCCAGCGCCGTGTATGCACATACCCGGCCGCAGTTCTTCTTCGATCACCCGATCCCGATCGCCGGCATCGCCGGCGACCAGCAGGCGGCGCTGTTCGGCCAGGCCTGCTTCCAGCCGGGCATGGTCAAGAACACCTATGGCACCGGCTGCTTCATGCTGATGCACACCGGTGCGCAGGCCGTGCGGTCGCGCAACGGCCTGCTCACCACCATCGCCTGGGGCCTGGACGGGCGCGTGGAATACGCGCTTGAAGGCTCGATCTTCATCGCTGGCTCGGTGGTGCAGTGGCTGCGCGACGGGCTGCGCATGATCGAACGCGCCAGTGACAGCCAGGCACTGGCCGCGCAGGTACCCGACAGTGGCGGTGCCTACCTGGTGCCGGCATTTGTCGGCCTCGGTGCGCCCTATTGGCGCAGTGATGTGCGTGGCGCGATGTTCGGCCTGACCCGTGGCACCGGCAAGGCGCACTTCGTGCGCGCAGCGCTGGAAGCGATGGCCTACCAGACCCGTGACGTGCTTGATGCGATGCAGTCCGATGCCGGCATTGCGCTGACCGAACTGCGCGCCGACGGTGGCGCGATCGGCAACGACTTCCTGGCGGGTTTCCAGGCCGACATCCTCGGCGTGCCGTTGCTGCGGCCGCGGCTGACCGAAACCACTGCGCTGGGCGCGGCCTGCCTGGCCGGCCTGGCGGTGGGATTCTGGACCAGCCGCGAACAGATCGCCGCACAGTGGGGCCTGGACCGGCGCTTCGAGCCGCGGATGGACGCCGCCCGGCGCGAGAAGCTGTATGCCGGGTGGCAGCAGGCAGTGGCCGCCACCCTCGCCTTCCACGTCGATTGAGGCGGTGTCGACCAAGGTCGACACCCACCACAGGCATCGTCAGGGGATCAGCGCGGTCAGAACGCCGGCAGCACCGCGCCCTTGTATTTGGTCTCGATGAACGCCTTCACCTGCGGGCTGGTCAGGGCCTTGGCCAGCTTCTGCACGCGGGCGTCGTCCTTGTTGTCCGGGCGCGCGACCAGGAAGTTCACGTACGGCGAATCCCTGCTCTCGATCGCCAGCGCATCCTGGGTCGGGTTGAGTCCGGCATCCAGTGCGTAGTTGGTGTTGATCAGCGCCAGGTCGACCTGGTCCAGCACGCGCGGCAGCATGGCCGAGTCCAGCTCGCGGAACTTCAGTTTCTTCGGGTTGGCGACGATGTCGCGCTGGGTCGACAGCGCATTGGCCGGGTCCTTCAACTCGATCACGCCGGCCTTGTGCAGCAGGATCAGCGCGCGGCTGTTGTTGCTCGGATCGTTCGGGATCACCACGTCGGCACCTTCACGCAGCTCGGCCAGCGCCTTGATCTTGCGCGAGTACGCACCGAACGGCTCGATGTGCACGCCGGTCACCTTCACCAGGTCGGTCTTGCGGTCGCGGTTGTAGGCATCCAGGTAGGGCTCGGTCTGGAAGTAGTTCGCGTCCACCTGCTTCTGCACCAGCTGGTCGTTGGGCTGCACGTAGTCATTGAACACGCGCACGTCCAGGTCCACGCCTTCCTGCTTCAGGAGCGGCTTGACCACGTCGAGGATCTCGGCATGCGGTACGGCCGTGGCGGCCACCACCAGCTTCTGCGAGGGCTCGCCGGACTTGCCGCAGGCGGTCAGGGCCAGCGCAGCGGCGAGCAGGGGCAGCAACAGGGTCTTCTTCATGGGGGACTGGGTTCTCGGAGGAAATGTCAGGATTTTTCGTAGTTGCTCAGCGCCAGCTCGAGCAACGCCTTGGCCTGCTCGCGCAGCATCATCGGTTCGACGATCTCGGCATCCGAGCCATAGTGCAGCACGTCCATCAGCAGTTCGCGCGAAACGCTGTACGGCACCTTCAATTCATAGCGGCCATCGGCCAGGAAGCGGCCCTGCTGCTTGGAATGCCAGTGTTCGTCGGCCACCCAGCGCGCGGCCTTGGCGCTGAACAGGATGGTCGCCCAGCCTTTCGGAGCGCCGGAGAAAATGCCGTAGCTGGCGCCCAGCTGCTCGTCCAGTTCACTGTCGGCGACGTCACGGGCAGTGCTGTCGATCACCCGTGCCCTATGGATGCGGTCGACCGCAAAGCTGCGCAGGGCCTCGCGGTCATGGTCCCAGGCATCCAGGTACCAGTTGTCGCGGTAGTGGGTCAGGCGCTGCGGCGAAACGGTACGCTTGGTCGGCTCGTCGGTGGAGCGGGCGCGGTATTCGAACGCGAGCTGGCGGCGTTCCAGCACGGCCGAGGCCACGCTGCGGAAGCTGCCTTCATCGAACTTGCGGCCGCGGTGCGGGATGACCCGCACGCGGTCCACCGGCCAGCTGGAAACACCCGCCTGCGCCGCCAGCAGGCTTTCGATGCGCTGCTGCAGGGGCGCCAGCACGGACGACAGGACGCCTCCGCCGGTCCGCGCCAGCAGGTGCTGCGAGGCCAGCAGGGCGTGCAGCTCCTCCGAGCTCAGCCATAGGCCGGGCAGTTCGAATCGGTCGCTCTCGTCGGCGTGATAGCGGAAACCTGCCTCGCCGTCACCCTCGATCGGTGCCATCAGCGCATCGCGCAGGAAGGCCAGGTCGCGGTAGACGGTGGCGCGGGAACAACCGAGCTTGTCCTGCAGGGTCGCCACCGTCACCGGATAGCGTGCGGACTTGAGCAGACGATGCAGGGCGGTGATGCGTTCGTATCGGTCCATGCCCCCGATTATGTCCGAGTCGCGGGTCTTGTGTGGGACGTTTCGGCTATCGTGGGCCCCCCGCCCCCATGGAACGCCCGATGCGCCGGTTGCCTGCCCTGTCCCTGCTGGCCTGCCTGTTGCTGGCCGCCTGCGATCACACGGCCGGGCCAGCCGGCACTCCGGGCCCCGTACCGGCTGCCGATCCGGCGCAGGCGGTGCTGGACGCCAGCCAGCGCTTCGCCGCCCTGCGCAGCTTCCATGCTGAACTGGAGGTGCTGGGCGCGCCACAGCCGGTGCGCAGTGCCATGGACTTCGTCGCCCCTGACCGGTTCCGGGTGCAGACCCCCGCCGGGCCGCAGACCATCATCGGCGACACGATGTTCCTGCAGGCGGAGGGCTCGATCCGCCAGGTACCGGCCCCGCCCGGCCTGCTCGAGCAGTGGCGCAACCCATTGCCGGCCGATGCTCTGCCCGCCGGCCTGCAGGCCGAGGACCTGGGCAGCCAGACGCTGGATGGGGCCGAGACCCGCCACTACCGGCTGCGCGGTGCCCGGCCCGGCGAACGCCTGGAGTACTGGGTGGACGCCCAGGGCCTGCCGCGGCAGATCGTGCGCAGCGGCAGCAGCAATGGCCGCAGTTTCCAGCTTCGCCTGCGCTATTCGCGCTTCAACGATCCGGCATTGCGCGTCGATCTGCCCTGAACGGGCGTTCGCGGCAACGTTCGCTGAAGCGCGCATTGGATCGATTCGGACGGCCATCACGCTTCCAGTATCATCATCGGCTGTCAACCGCTTCGGAGAAGCCTCGATGTCCCCACGCGTGTCCCTGCTGGTCCCCCTGCTGCTGTGCGCACCGCTTGCGTACGCGCAGGATGCCTCCGAACTGGCGGCGATGTCCTCGCCGTGGAGCGGCAGCGGCGGCGAGCTCGGCTTCGCCTCGGCACGCGGCAACAGCAGCACCGAGAGCTTCAACGGCCGCCTGCGCCTGCGATACACCGATGGCGACTGGGTGCACAGCATGGACCTGTTCGGCCTGCGCTCCAGCTCCAAGGTGACCGAAACCAACGACGACGGCACCACCACCCGTCGCAACAACACCACCGCCAACCGCTATACCGGCAGCGCCGGCAGTGCGCTGCAGCTGGGCGAGCACCGCCAGCTGACCGCCACGCTGCGTACCGAGCGTGACGACTTCGCCACCTACGACCGCCAGAGCTCGTTCGGCCTGGGTTACGGCACCCGCCTGTGGAACACCGACCGCTTCTACTTCGACGCCCAGGTCGGTCCCGGTGTGCGCCGCACCCACAGCACCGAAGATGACCGCACCCGCACGGGGCTGATCGGCCGCGGGCTGTTCGACATGAAGTACGCGCTGACCGGCAACACCGACCTGGTCAACACGCTGCTGGTCGAATCCGGTTCGTACAACACCTTCGGCCAGAACGATTTTGGCGTCTCGGTGAGCATGAACGAGCACCTGGCGCTGAAGGCCGGCTGGCAGGCGCGTTACAACAGCGACGTCGCCGAGGACAAGCGCAAGACCGATACGCTGACCACGATGAACGTGGTCTACAAGTTCAAATAAGCAGACGGGCGCCAAGGCGCCCGTTCTTCCTTTTGTAGAGTCGAGCCATGCTCGACTGCTGTTGGCCAGCCCCGTCGAGCAGGCCAGCCTCTGCGAAAAGAGCAGTCGAGCATGGCTCGACTCTACAAATGCATCGTTCAGACGTTCAGCAGTTCGCCGGCGCCAGCATCCAGTAGCTGCCTGGCCACCTGCCGGCCCAGCGCTTCCGGATCACTTGCCGGGCCCACTGCTTCGGCACGCACCGCCCGGCCATCGCTGGCACTGCCGACCAGCCCCTGCAGGTGCAGGTCGCTACCCTGCCACTGCGCGATCGCCGCCACCGGCACGTGGCAACTGCCATGCAGCGCACGGTTCATCGCCCGCTCGGCCTCCACGCAGGCACGGGTGGCGGTGTCATCAAGGCTGGCGAACAGCGTCATCAGCCGCGCATTGCCGCCATCACACTCCACCGCCACGGCACCCTGTGCCGGCGCCGGCAGCCACTGCGGGGGCTCCAGGCGCGCGACGATGCGCTCGCCCAGGCCCAACCGCTCCAGCCCGGCTACGGCCAGCACGATGGCGTCGTAGCCGCCGTTGTCGAGCTTGGCCAGGCGGGTGTTGACGTTGCCGCGCAGATCCAGCAGTTCCAGGTCCGGGCGCAGCGCGCGCAGCTGGGCCTGGCGGCGCAGCGACGACGTACCGACCCGCGCGCCGATCGGCAGTGCATCCAGCGACGCGTACAGGTTGGAGACGAAGCCATCGGCCGGATCGTGGCGGACCAGCATTGCCGGCAGCGCGAAGGGCGCGTCCAGTTCCATCGGCACGTCCTTCAGCGAATGCACGGCGCAGTCGGCCTCCCCCCGCAGCATGGCCAGCTCCAGTTCCTTCAGGAACAGGCCCTTGCCGCCGATGGCGGCCAGCGAGCGGTCGAGCACTTCGTCGCCGCGGGTGCTCATCGGCACCAGTTCCACATGCAGGCCAGGATGGGCCTGGCGCAGGCGCTCGGCGACGTGTTCGCTCTGCCAGAGGGCGAGCGGGCTCTTGCGGGTAGCGATGCGGACGGTTTCCATGCGGTCATTATCGCGCCTTCGGCGCGGATGCGGCCAACGGCGGAGCCCCTCGTGGCTGGCGGAGGGGTCGTGAAAGCAACAGCCGCGCTTGGCCGGACGGGGTGGGGTCACGGGGGACGCCGTGAATCCGTCCGTGGAGGCTTGGCCGCGGCATCCATGCCGCGGACACCCCCGCGACCCCACCCCGCCCGGCCTCTGACAGCTTCAGTGCGCGTCAGCCACGGAAGATCAAAAGAAAAAAGCAGAAGCAAAAGCAACAGCCGACGGCTTCCGGGGTCAGATCCCTTTTCCGCAGGAAAAGGGATCTGACCCCTCTTTCCAAGCCGATAACAACAATGCTCTTGCTGTCCGATGCGTTGAAGAACGAGAGGGTTGGGCCGGGGTGGGGCGGCGGGACCGATGGCGCCATGGATGGCGCCATCGAGCTTACATGGATGTACTTGCAGCGTGTCCCGCCGCCCCACCCCGGCCCAACCCAGCACGTAGAAACAACGAGCCATGACCCGCTGTTGCTGTTGCTGTTGATTTCATAGCAGTCGCGGCCGCAGGCCGCGCGGACACCTCACAGATGCCGCAGTTCCTGCTTCAGCGTCGCCACGCAACGGCGGCTGACCTCCAGCGGTTGCTTGCCGTGTCGCAGCACCGCCTGCACCTGCCCATTGCCCCCCCGGCGCAGCTCCACCAGTTCGTGGCGCGCGACCAGGCAGTTGCGATGGATACGGATGAAGCGGCTGGCGAACTCTTCCTCCAGCGACTTCAGCGACTCCTCGATCAGGTCCTCGCCGCGCGCGTGATGCACCACCACGTACTTTTCTTCGGCCTGCAGGTAATGGATGTCGTCCAGCGGAATCAGCCGCAGGCTGCCGCGCAGGCGCGCGCACAGCATGCTGCGCGCCTGCTGCCCGCCCCCCGCGCGGGGATGGCCGTCACGACCAGCCAGGAAGGTGCGTGCACGCGCGATGGCCGCCGCCAGCCGCTCGGCACGGACCGGCTTCATCAGGTAATCGATCGCCGCTGCCTCGAAGGCCGACAGCGCATGCGCATCATAGGCGGTACAGAACACCACTGCGGGCCTTGGCTCGAAGCTGGCCAGGTGGCGGGCTGCTTCCAGGCCATCCAGCCCTGGCATCGCGATGTCCAGCAGGACCAGGTCCGGCTGCAGCGCCGCGCACGCATGCAGGGCCTGTTCACCGTTGCCAGCCTCGGCCACGACGTCCACCCCCTCCTGCGCCGCCAGCAGGCTGCGCAGGCGCTCGCGCGCCAGCGGTTCGTCATCTGCGATGACTACCCTCACGATCATCCCCTCACTGGATCGGCACTGTCACCTGGCAGGCATAGTAGCCCTCGCTCCAGCCGGCCGTCATCCGCGCGGCGCTGCCGAAGCGCCAGGACAGGCGATGACCGATGCTGTGCTGCGCATGGCCGGCTCCCCGTGCCAGCGCCGGGCCCGGTGCGCGCGGGTCGGGCGCCGGATTGCGCACGCAGATCTGCAGTTCATTGCCCTGGCGTACCAGCTGCAGTTCGATGATGCCACCTTCGGGCAGGCGCGAGATGCCATGCAGTACGGCGTTCTCCACCAGCGGCTGCAATACCAGCCTCGGCAACGGCAGGTTCCAGGGCAGCGGCTCGTCACGCTGCCAGCGCACCTGCAGGCGCTCGCCAAGGCGCAACGATTCAATCGACAGGTAGCGCTCGGCCAGCTCGCATTCGTCGCGCAGTGTCGAGTCGCCCTCGCCGGCGCCCAGTGCGGCCCGGAACAGGTCGGACAGGTCCAGTACCGCACGCTCGGCCACCGCTGGGTCGCGATGCAGCAGGCTGGCGATCAGGTTCATGCTGTTGAACAGGAAATGCGGGCGGATCCTCGCCTGCAGCGCGTCGGCCTGTGCACGCGCATTGGCCTGCATCTGCGCGGCCCAGCGATCACTCACGTAGAAATAGCGCAGGGCCAGTGCGGTGATCAGTGCGGTCGTGGCGGCGCTGCCAAGCGTGAAGCGCCAGAAGCTGATGCCACGGGTGAAGTTGTCCCCCAGCACGGCGTACAGGGCGTGCACGATGCCGGCGCAGACCACGGCGATCAGGGCCGCCAGAGTGATTGCCGCGACCGCGCCCAGCGCCTGCGGCAGCCTCGACAGTGCCTGCCGCAGCAGGCACAGGCTGGCGGTGACCGCCAGCGCCAGCCACAGCGCGAATCCGCTGGCCGACAGCAGCTCGCCCAGGGTCCAGTGGCGGCTGCCATCGGGTGCCAGGGCCAGCACCAGCACCACCAGTTCGGCCAGGCCGAGCATCGCCGCCAGCCGCGGCAGGCGGCACAGTTCCGGCATCCACGGCGGCGGGCTGGACGCAGGCATGGCTCAGGCCGCGCCCAGGCGCTGCTGCAGCCAGTCACCCAATGCCTGGATTTCTTCGGCGCAGACCTGGTGCGCCATCGGATAGCTGTGCCATTGCACATCCAGGCCGAGCGCGCGCAAAGCCTGCGCGCTGTGCGCGGCGAGCGCCTGCGGGATCACCGGGTCGCCATTGCCATGGGCCATGAACACCGGTGCCTGCACCGCGCCTTCGACGCGGTGGGCGCTGTCGGCTTCGGGCAGGTAGGTGGACAATGCAATCAGGCCGGCCAGCGGCGCAGTACGTGACAGCGCGGCGGTCAGGATGATGGCTCCGCCCTGCGAGAAACCGGCCAGGAAGATCTTCTCCGGGGCGATGCCGCGTTCGGTCTCGCGTGTGATCAGCGCGTCCAGCTGTGCGACCGATTCCTGTATGCCCGCCTTGTCGGCGCGCGATCGGAAGTCCATGCCGACAATGTCGTACCAGCCACGCATCGGCACGCCGTTGTTGATCGTGATCGGCCGCACCGGTGCGTGCGGGAACACGAAGCGCAGCGCCGGCCAGTGCGGTCGCACCAGTTCCGGCACGATCGGCGCGAAGTCGTGGCCATCGGCACCAAGGCCGTGCAGCCAGATCACCGACCACTGTGGCGAGGCGCCGGTTTCCTGTTCAACCGTTTGCAGCATGATGCGGCTCCTTCAGATTCGAGCCGCATTATGCCCATGCCGCCGACGCGCCGCGATCAGTACAGGGGGGGCTGCGCGGCGGCTTCCCGGCGCAACTGCGCGGCGCGCACCAGCACCGGCGGCGGGATGTTCTCTTCGGGAATGTCGAGCAGGCCGAGGCGGTGCAGGAAGGCACCCGGACCGCGCGACGAGGTCAGCGCCACCACCGGAATGGCCAGGACCATGCCGATCACCACCGGCGCCATCCAGGCGGCCAGCGACGGCGACACCGCCCACGCCAGTACGCCCATGAAGGCACCGAACACGCCCAGGCCGCCGTACCCCCGGATCAGTGCGATCCACGAGATGCCACCGTCGTCCCGCTGCTGAGCGTCCCAGCCCGAATCGCGGCCGGACAGCACTTCGGCCACGCCCCGCGACTGCACGTACATCACCACCGGTGCCATCAGGGCAGCCAGCACGGTTTCCACCAGCATCGACACGAACGCGCGGACCGCGCCGCCGCAGCCGCGGCGATCGACCGGGTCCAGCAGCATTGCAAGGTAACCCAGCACCTTGGGCAGCAGCAGCACCGCCATGGTGGCCCCGAACAGGCGCACTACCTGCACTTCGTCCTGGGCACGCCAGTAGACGCTGGGTGACAGGTGCAGCAGCGCGTTGAAGTCGATCCCCTCCTGGAACACCGGGATGGCGATGCCGATCAGCATCAGCATTCCCCACATCGGCGCGGTGAAGTAATGGCCGATGCCGATCAGCATGTGCATGCGGCTGATCCAGTGCAGGCCACGGCTGCCGACGATCTTGCCGTGCTGCAGGTTGCCCTGGCACCAGCGGCGGTCGCGCACCAGCAGGTCGGTCAGGGTCGGCGGGCCTTCCTCGTAGCTGCCTCCCAGGTACGGCACCATGTGCGCGGCCCAGCCGCCACGCCGCATCAGCGCCGCCTCGACGAAATCGTGGCTGAGCACGTGGCCGCCGAACGGCTTGCGTCCAGGCAGCGCCGGCAGGCCCGCGTGATCGGCGAAGGCGCGGGTGCGGATGATGGCGTTGTGGCCCCAGTAGTTGCTCTCGGCGCCATGCCACCAGGCCACGCCGCGGGCGATCACCGGCCCGTATACGCGGCCACCGAACTGCTGCATGCGGGCGAACAGGGTACGGCCACCGATCACCGACGGCAGGGTCTGGATCAGGCCGACATCGGCGTTGTGTTCCATGCCGGCCACCAGCCGCACGATGCTGTCACCGGTCATCAGGCTGTCGGCATCGAGGATCAGCATCTGCGGATAGGCACCGCCGAACCGGCGCACCCAGTCGGCGATGTTGCCGGCCTTGCGCCCGCTGTTGTCGCCACGGCGGCGGTAGAACAGCCGTGCGTGGCCCTCGGGCACGCGCTCGCGCAGTTCGGCGAACACCTGCTCTTCGGCCCGCGCGATGTCCTCGCGCCGGGTGTCGCTGAGCACGAAGAAGTCGAAACGTTCCAGCTGGCCGGTGGCGGCCACCGATTCATAGATGGCCTGCAGGCCAGCCAGCAGCCGGCGTGGATCCTCGTTGTAGGTCGGCATCAGCAGCGCGGTGCGGCTGTGCACGGTTGGCAGCGGCGTGTCCGGATCGATGCCGAGGCGATAGCCGCGATCGAACACCGCAGTGAGGAAGCCGGCCACGGCGCTGGCGAAGGACAGTGCGATCCAGGCGAACAGGCCCACGAACAGCACCAGCAGGCAGGCCTCGAGCACGCTGATGCCGCTGGCCGACAATACCCGCCACATCATCCGCGTCGCCACGGCCGTCATGGCTGCCGTGCCGCCGAGAATGTAGAGGCGGCGCAGGCCGATCATGCGTGGCGACGTACGATGCCGGCGGACCTTCAGCTTGCCTTGCCGCAGGGTCTGTTCGGGCATCTGCAGCGGCGATTCGGCCGGAAGCAACGCCCAGCCGGCGTCCAGCCGGGGCGTATCCGCGTCCACGCGGCTGGTTTGCACCTCCATCACCACCTACTCCGCGCAGCCGGCACGGCCGGCCGCTCCGGCCGGGCTGCATGCATGAAGGTTCCAGGCGCGCCTTCCCGACGCCCGCACTTGTCCTGGCTGCGCCGGCCTCGGGCCGCACAGCCGATGTCTGTCACTACCGGAACCCACACGATCTCCAACAGGCGGAATCGAAAAATGCGGCTCAGTCTAGGGCTCCGGATGTAAGCCGGGTGCGAAGGCGGGCGCCGGGATTTATCCCCATTCAGCAAACAGCAGGCGATCCGTCGGGGGCGCGGCGGGCGGCTCGCGATCGCCTCGGAACCTGGATCGTAACAAACGCAAATGCTTATCAATCAGCCGCTCGACAGATCCCGACCCACGTCTCCCGATCCGGGCAGGCCCCAAGGATCCGGGGCGGCAGAGCGGCGCGCGGGCGATGGGCCAACGCAGTCGCCGCCACTGCGGTTCACTCGCTTTCCAGCACAGCCGGTGCTGCCTTGCGGACAGCCGCCTCGCGAGCCTGGTCCATGGCGACGGCCAGCTGTTGGCGTGCGAGCAGTTGTTGCGCCTGCACCACTTCGGGTGTTGGCAGAAGCACCGGTCCCGGTGCGTTTTGCGGTGTAGCGGGTGTGGTCATGCAACCTCCGTGGACATCCCGCAACCGCACGATCCAGCTGGGGCGGCAACGGGACTGCGCACCCTATCCTAAAAATGCGCCGGATGGGTGACGGTGCGGCCCCTGGACGCACGGCAGGACAGGACACCGGCCGCGTTGCCGGCCCGGCAGGCTGGCATGGCAGACCCTGCCCCCTTATCATGAAAACGTTTTCTGATAGTCCACCCCTCTCCATGAATGCCATTGATCTTTCCCGCTTCAGCCCGAAGTGGCAGTTCCGCTTCAATTTCTTCCAGCAACACGGCGCCCCCAAGGAGCCGGGGTTCAAGCAGGCCTGGAAAGCCCTCTCCTTCGGCGACCGCCTGAAGATCAACATGAACTTCTTCGCGTTCTTCTTCGGCCCGATCTACCTGCTCATCCTGGGCATGTGGCGCAAGGCACTGTCGGTGCTGGGCATCAGCATCGCGCTGGGCGTGGTCACTGCGTTCCTGCCGGATGTCGTTGCGCGCCCGGTGTTCATCGCCCTCAGCTTCCTGGTTGCCTCTGCCACCAACTACAGCTATTACCTGGAACAGGTGAAAGGCAAGGTCAGCTGGAATCCGTTCGATGGCATGTTCTGAACGGTTGGCCGCCGGATCCGCCCCCAGCGGACCGGCAGGCATGCCACACGATGACGCCCGGCCCAGGCCGGGCGTCATCGTATCCGCAGTCCGGAACTCAGGCCGCACGGCGCGGCGCGGCCTCCGCTTCAGCCTGCAGGCGGAAGCGCGATACGGCAATGGCCAGGTGTTCGGCCTGCTCTTCCAGCGCGCGCGCTGCCGCACTGGCTTCCTCCACCAGCGCGGCGTTCTGCTGGGTGGTTTCATCCATCTGCACCACGGTCTGGTTGACCTGCTCGATGCCGGCCGACTGTTCGCGCGACGCCGCCGAGATCTCGGCCATGATCTCGTTGACCCGGCCGACCTGGCCGACGATCTCCTGCATGGTCCGGCCCGCGCCGTGCACCAGCTGCGCGCCGGCGCCGACCTGCGCCACCGATGCATCGATCAGCGCCTTGATCTCCCTGGCCGCTCCCGCCGAGCGCTGGGCCAGTGCACGCACTTCGCTGGCGACCACCGCAAAGCCGCGGCCCTGCTCGCCGGCGCGGGCAGCCTCCACGGCAGCGTTGAGCGCCAGGATATTGGTCTGGAAGGCGATGCCATCGATCACCGAGATGATCTCGGCGATGCGCTGCGAAGAGGCCTCGATCTGCTCCATGGTCTGCACCACCTGGCTGACCACCTGGCCACCTTCGCTGGCCACGCCCGCCGCAGAACCGGCCAGGGCATTGGCCTGCAGTGCGTGGTCGGCGTTCTGGCGCACGGTCGAGGTCAGCTCTTCCATCGAGGCAGCCGTTTCTTCCAGGTTGGCGGCCTGCTGCTCGGTACGGCGCGACAGGTCGCTGTTGCCGGCGGCAATCTCGCCAGCAGCCAGGCGGATGCTGGCGGCCGACTGCTGGATCTGGCCGACAATCCCGGTCAACTGCTGCACGGTGCTGTTGGCATCGTCGCGCATCACCGCGAACACGCCATGGAAATCGCCGTGCATGCGGGCAGTGAGATCGCCGGCGGCGATCGCGCGCAGCAGCGTCGACAGCGCCGCGAGGTTGTGGTCGCTGACCTGCATCATGGTGTTGAGGGTTTCCACCATGCGGCGGAAATCATGATCGAAGCGCAGGACGTCACCGCGCACCGCGAAGTCACCGGCCGCTGCGGCGGCGGCCAGCTGCTGGATCTGATCGTTGATCGCCGCCAGATTGCGCTTGGTGGTGGCCATCGCCGCGGTGAACACCGCCTTCTCGCCCGGCAGCGCTTCCATGTCCACGCTGAGGTCACCCACCGCGTAGCGCTGCATTACGTCGACCAGGCGCTGGGTGACCGCATTGCTGGAAGCCACCAGCTGGTTGCTGTCGGCCACCATGCGGCCGTACTCGCCCGGGAACGCCGCAGCGTCCATGCGATAGCTGAGTTCGCCGGCGTCGTGGCGGCGCGCCATCTCCGCCTGCGCAGCCATCACCGCCTGCAGCTGGCCACGCATGCCCTGCATCGCGTCCAGCAGGCGTCCGACTTCGTCATTGCTGCGGGCCGGCAGAGCGCTGTCCAGCTTGCCCGCGGCAACATCGCCGGCTACGCGCACGGCTTCGGCCAATGGCCGGATCGCCAGGTGGCGCAGTACGACGTAGACGCCGGCGCTGAGGGCCAACGCCGCCACCACGCCCACCAGCAGGGTCAGCCACAACAGGTGGCGTGCCTCGGCCACGATCACCGCATGCGGCATTACCACGCCCAGCGCGAAGCGCTGCGGGGCATTGCCCACGCGCAGCGGTACGTAGACGCGGACGTTCCCGGCCGCGTCCGGCGTGAAGGATTCAAAACGACGGTCGGCGGCGATGTCGGCCAGCATGCTGCGGGTCAGCGCATCGCTGCGCGGCGTGCCGATCTCTGCAGCGTTGGCCGACGCCAGCACCACGCCCTTCGGCGACAGCAGCTCGACCCTTCCCGCGCCCATCGGCCGCAGCGTCGACAGGTGCTCCTGCAGCGCTGCCAGCGAAATGTCGACAGTGAACACACCCAGGAACCTGCCATTCTCGATGATCGGCGAGCTCAACGTGCTCATCATCACCTTCTGCCCGGCGATGTCGTAGGCATAGGGCTCGCTGACCTTCGGCAGCTTGTCGCGGCTGGGCGCCATGTACCAGTCGGCCGAGCCGCCGGCGGCTTCGGTATAGTCCGTCATCGGCGACTGCTGTGGCTTGCCGTCCTGCCAGGCCCAGTAGCTCATGTAGCGCCCCGTGGCGTCATGGGCCTCGGCGTTGACGAACTGGGCATCCCTGCCGTCAAAAGCATCGGCCTCCCACATGGTGCTCTTGCCCAGCCACTCCGGGTGGGCACGCAACTGCTCGCCGAGTACGGCAGCCAGGCTGGCACGGTCCGGTGCATCCCCGCGTGCACGTTGCGCAAGCACCGCTTCCACCATTGCATCGTTGCTGGCGAAGGCCGTACCCAGATCCGCCGCCACCTGGCGCGCTTCGGCATTGGCCTCGCTGCTCATGGTCTGGCGCGACGCGGCGATCAGGCTCGCACTGGCCTGGCGATAGATCAGGAAGGCGGTCAGGCCAAAGCACAGCAGCGCAATCGCGGCCGTGCCCAGCATCAGCTTGTGGGCGATGCTGCCCGGGCGGCGGGCAGCGGCAGAACGGGAAGAAGGCATGGAGGGATCCGCAAGGCAGTTCAGGACGACCGGGCCGCGAAGGCACCGCGCTGGCGCGCGATCCTTCGCGCAGGCCGCCGGCCACCGGGCCGTGCCCAGCGCTGGAAGCTCACCGGGTTAACGGCTGCCTGCCAGCGAGGTTGAGGCGGCCTGCATGCACGTTCCTGAATCCACTCAGCCAGGGCCCGGTTTCCAGGTCCCCGCCGTCCTGGTCCACCACCTATTCCGCGACGCGATCGGCGATCCACTGCGCCCGCGGCAACACCTCGATGCTGCCGGCCGCGTACTGCTGCAGCACGTCGTCCGGGCCGAAGCGTGGCTGCCAGCCCAGTACACTGCGCAAGCGCGCGCTGTCGTAGACACGGTCGATGCTCAGCGGCAACGGCCAGCCGCGGCGTTCGAACTCGGCCAGCAGCCGCGGCGCCCGGCGGGCCAGGACCTCGCGTGGCCGCGTGGCCAGCTCAAGGCAATCCTCGCGCTGGAACGGGGTCGGCGCACAGGCGATGTAGCGCGCGAACGACCCGCCCTCGTCCTGCAGCAACGCAGCGTGCGCGCTGGCCACGTCACGCGCATCGATGCCCCGATGCAGGCGGAACATCGCCATGCGCTCGGGCGGCTCCGGGAAGCAACGTCCCATGCGCAGCACGCGCACGCAGAAGCCCGGCGTCGCTGCGGCTTCGGCCAGGGCCTCGGCCTGGAGCTTGCTGCGGTGATAGATCGTGCGTGGCAGCGGTTCGGTCTCTTCATCGATCCAGCGGCAGCCGCCCGCCACCACAGCATGCCCGTACAGCGCGGTGGTGCTGGTCAGCACGAAGCGGCGCGCACCGGCCTCGCGGGCGGCCCGCAACAGCGAGGCAGTCGCATCCACGTTGATCTGCTGGAACACCGCATCCGGCACCAGGCCGACGTGTGGCGCATGCAGGGCAGCGGCATGGATCACGGCATCGACGCCCTGCATCGCACGGGTGACGGCCTGGTGATCGGTGATGTCGGCGATGATGCGCGTCGTTGCAAACGGGCTGCGGTCCAACCCCACTACTTCATGCGCAGCGGCCAGCGCACCGAAGATCGCGCGCCCGATCCGCCCGGAACTGCCGGTCAACAGAATCCTCATTGAGTCCATTCACTCGAAGCGCCCGGGAACTACCGGGATGGGTCGATTCTAGGCACGGCGCAGGCCGCCTGCGATAGGAGCGGGTTGCAATCGTGGGTTCACCTTGCCCGCGTCGGCGTGGCCAGCAGTTGCCGTGCGATGAACAATGGGTCGTCGCCGCCTGCGACATCAGGCGTGACACCAACGCGTTCCCAGTTGCCGCCTGTGCGCAGGTTGATGGGCTGCCGGTCCGGGATGCTGATCTGATAGCCATCCGGCAGCAGTACAGGATCATCGAACATGTGGGCCGCGCCGCCACTGCGGCTGCCAACGATGCGGGCGCGTCCCACAGATTGCAGCGAATACGCGACAGCCTCGGCCGCAGAACCGGTGCGGCGGTCGATCAGCACCACCAGCGGTTTCAGGTACAGCGGCAGGCTGGCGGGTGGCAACGGCACCGGCGTGCGCCGGCCACGCCGCTCCAGGGCCTGCACCTGGGTGATATGGGTGGCCAGCAGGGTGCGCACCAGCAGATCCGCGCTGCCGTCATCGCCTCCCCCGTTCTGGCGCAGGTCGAGCACCAGGCCCTCGGTATCGGCCAGCAGAGTGAAGGCGGCCGCCAGCCGGGGCCGCGCCAGGTCGAGCGGATAGAAGGTGCTCAGGCGCAGGTAGCCGATGTTGCCTTCCAGTACCCGGACCTCGCGCACGCCGGCACCGTTGCGGTGCGCATCGGCGCGCCACGCCATCAGCCAATCGTCCTGACCGGCACCGGCCTCCACCCGTTCAACGTGGAAGTGGCCATCGAACACGTCCAGATCCTGGTTCAGGCGCGCACTGAAGGCAGCGGGGTCTGCACAGGCGTCGGCGTAACGCTGCCCTTCGGCCCAGGCGCGCAGCGCCGCAGCGATGCGGGTGCCTTCGGCCTCGTCCAGGTACTGCGACTGTACCGCTGTGGCCGCCGCCTGCAGCACCGCCTCCTGCGCCGGGCAGGAAGCGGCCAGCAGCGCACCCAGCATCCACGAAACAGCCATGACCGCACTCCCCTGCCTTGTCGATGTATAAGCCCTTATATATCATTGCGGCCATGGATCTCCAGCACGCCACCCTGGGTACCCTGCTGCGTGCCCTGCTCGACCAGCTCGACCCGGCGGTCGAGCAGGCCTATCGCGATCTCCAGCTGGACTACCGGCCGCGCTACACGCCGGTGCTGCGCACGCTGGTTGCGCAGGGACCGTGCCGGATCAAGGACCTGGCGCAGGCCTGCGGGCTGAGCCACTCCGCGCTCAGCCAGACGGTTTCGGCGATGGTGCGCGCAGGCTGGCTGCTCACCGCCATCGGTGAGGACAACCGCGAACGCATCCTGCAGCTGAGCCCGCAGGCGCTGCAGGCAATGCCGGCACTGCAGGCGCAGTGGCAGGCCACGGCACGCGCCGCGCACAGCCTCGAGGCCGACCTCGGCCAGCCGCTGGAACAGGTGCTTCGCGCGGCCTTGCAGGCCCTTGAGCAGCGGCCATTCGCGCAGCGACTGCAGGAGGCACGCGAACGCCAGGTGAAGAGCACTGCGGGGATGGCGACCCCGGCTTAGCGCGTCGTCACCAAGCATTGGGCACCGTCGCTTGAAGCAGCGGCGCCTTCGCAACGGGAGATCCCCATGGCTGACCAGCACAATGGCACCACACCGCGCGGCTTCGCTTCCATGGACCGCGCCAAGCAACGCGCAATCGCGGCCAAGGGCGGCCGTGCAGCGCATGCCTCCGGCAACGCGCATCAGTTCACCCCGGCCGAAGCGCGCGCGGCAGGACGAAAGGGGGGCGAGGCGATCAGCCGCGACCGCCAGCACATGGCCATGATCGGGCGCGAGGGCGGGCATGCGCGCCACGCCCACGCACGACAGCAGCAGCAGCAGCAGCAGCAGCAGCAACAACAGCACAGCGACGGCCCACCGCAACAGCAGGGCTAGCCGCCACGCCCTCGACGCGGGGCCAGCTGCTGTGCGAGGGCTCAGGCATGAACCAGGATGTTCAGCAGCCTTCCAAACGGATCGCGGACAAAGAAGCGCCGCACGCCCCATGGCTCATCCGCTGGGCCGTACTCCAGCGCGATGCCGGCGGCCTGCATGCGGTCGAGTACCACCTGCAGGTCGTCCACTTCGATCGAAAGGTCCGGAACGGGGGTGCCGCCGCCCCCTTCGCTGGCGAAGCTGACCTGCGCGAGCGCGCCGCCCTGCCCGCCATGGGTAATGATCCAGCCGTGGTCCATGATCACCGGCATGCCGAGCAGGTCCCCATAGAAGGCCGCAGCCCGGGTCGGATCCTGCGTGGCGATGTTGGCAACGATGCGCTTGACGGCCATGGCGATGCTCGAGTCGGGAAGTGAACCGGAAGACTACCCGATCATTCGCTGCGGCTTCCGGATGGACCCGGAGCTCATGATGTCGCCCCTTGGAGGGCCTGCGTGGGCGGTGGCAGCCTCGATCGCGCTGCCGGCGTGTTCCCTATGGACAGCCGCGCGTCGTCTGCGGATCGGTCGCGCCATCCCGCGTGCTGCACGCGTCGGGCATCACCAGGGCGCGAACAGGATGACCAGCACGATCACCAGCACAACGGCCAGCAGACCGATGAGCACGTTTCGCTGGCGCCCGCTGGGCCTGGGTTTTCCGGGGGTATTCATGCGTTCCTGCCTGTATCTGCGGATGATCCCGGGAGCCTGATGGATCCGCGTCAGCGCCCGCGTGCAGAACGCGTGCAGGCAACGTGCATATCACCACGGTCGATGTCGATGTCCAGCACCTTCACTCGTCAGACCATGAAGACCTTTCTGACCGGCCGGAGTGTTCCCATGCCCCCCATCCTCACTGCCTTCGCCACCTCCCCCGACCGCGGCCAGGGCCTGGCCCGTGACATGCGCGTACGCTGGGCACTGGAAGAGCTGGCTGTGCCCTACGACGTGCAGCTGCTCTCCTTCGCTGAACTGAAGCAACCCGCGCACCTTGCGCGAAATCCGTTCGGGCAGATTCCCACCTTGCAGGACGGCGACCGGGTACTGTTCGAATCCGGTGCCATCGTCCTGCACCTGGCCGAACGGCATCCCGGCCTGCTGCCCAACGATCCGGAAGCACGCCTGCGCGCGATCATGTGGATCTTCGCCGCGCTGAATACGGTGGAACCGCCCATCGTCGAACGCTCGATGGCCTGGGTGCTGGAACGTGAGCAACCTTGGTACGCGCAGCGGCAGGCCATGCTGGACGGGCGCGTGCGCCTGCGCCTGTCCCAACTTTCCACCCAATTGGATACGTCGCAGTGGCTGGACGGCGACTTCAGCGCCGCCGACCTGATGATGGTTTCGGTGCTGCTGCGCCTGAAGAGCAGCGGCCTGATCGACGAGTACCCCTCCGTGGCCACCTATGTTGCGCGGGCAACGCAACGGCCCGCCTACCAGCGTGCGTTCGCCGCCCAGCGGGCAGTATTCGAGAACGCATAGCGTGCCATCTCCGTTGCGTATCCGTGAACGACGACGCGAGAATGGCGGCAGAGCCCAGACCCGGTGAAACGCGCATGACGCGTTTCCCTTGCCCGTTCCGGCGACACGCTGCCCGCCACGCCCTCAGTCCTTCTTGAAGACAGTGCGCTTGCCGATCGGGCTGCCCTTGCGCGCAGTCGGCCGGGCCAGGCCTGGAATCAGGAAGTCCGTCACCTTGTGCCCCTTCTGCACCTTCGCGGCCAACCAGCGCGGCATGCGCCCGCGGCCGGACCACGTCAGGCGCTTGTATTCGGGGTCCCGATACTTGGCTGCCACCTTCGCGGCGCTGCGGCGGCGCGCGGGTTTGCGCTGCGGTGCCGCCTCTGCAGCGGCATCCGGGCCGAACAGTTCCTCCAGGGTATAGCCGGCTTCCGCCGCGGCGACCTTCAGCATGCGGCGGACGGCACTGGCCGGGCGGCGGCGGGAAACCAGCTGTTTCCGCTGTTCTGCGGCAGCCACCAGCGCACCCAGTTCTCGCAGGCTGAGCGATTCGATGTCGATGTTCATGCGGGAAAGGTCTATCGGGGCGTGGCCCCTGTCAAGGCAACCGGCCGCTGCACGTATACGCGGGCTTAACCGGTGGTGGGCTTCGATCACCGTCGCCCCTCTTCGAGGTCACCCGTCATGGCCCACCCAGCGCCTCCGCTCGCCCTGCTGCTGGCACGCATCCTGCTGATGGCACTGTTCCTGGTCTCGGGCCTGGGCAAGCTGGGCGATCTTGGCGGCACCCGGAACTACATGGAAGCAATGGGCGTGCCCGGCATGCTGCTGTGGCCCACCGTCCTGTTCGAGATCGGCAGCGGCCTGTGCATCCTGCTCGGCGTCCAGACCCGCCTGGTATCGATCGTGCTGGCGGGTTTCAGCCTGGTCACCGCCTTCATTTTCCATCACGACTTTGGCGACTCGACCCAGCAGATCATGTTCCTGAAGAACCTCGGCCTGGCCGGCGGCTTCATCCTGCTGGCCTGCACGGGTGCGGGACGCTACAGCGTCGACGGGCGCCTGCGGCACGCATAGCACGGGCCGCCTACAGGCGATGCAGGCGCAGGTTCCTCCACGTCGGGGCCGACCCACGGAGATCGACCGCTTCCCCGTCACTGGTGAACAACAGTCCCGGCTCGAGTTCGGCGACCAGGCGGATGCCATCGATGTACAGCCAGCCGGAACGCTGCTGCAGTTCAACCACCTGCGAAGGCGCACCCCATTGGTCGATGCGGTAGCGGCCCAACCAGCGCGCCCAGTGCGGCGCCTGCGGCCCAGCGGGCAAGCCTGGTCCATCATTCTGGTCAAGGCTCTCTTCGCCCAGCGCGCACTCCAGGTGTGCCGGTAGTTCCGCCGTCGCCGCATGGTAGCGGTAGCGGATGGCCTCTCCGTCCGAGTCAACGATGAACATCTCGTCACCGTCCACGGCGGTGAACAGGCGTGCCGCAACGGCCGGGTCCCGCCGCAGGCGCAGCGTTCCCCCCTCGCCCCCCCGCATCTCCGCCCGCACGTTGCGGCCGATCCACCCGCCCTCCAGTTGCCGCGCCCGTGCGCGATCGAGCGCGATCGGTGCCAGCGCCGAGGCAGGACAGCGAGGCTGGCGCCGTCCGAACCGCGCTGAAAGGAGTGCATCGAGCAGCTGCTCGCCATAGCCATAGCCGGCCGCGGTCGCGCGGTTGAACATGGCCGCAAATCCCACGTCCGCCTCGATGCAATAGGTGAAGACGCATCCGAATCCGAAACCGCCGCCACGGTGATGCAGCAACCGTACCGGGGTGCCGCCATAGCAGCGCTCGCTGCGCATCACGCCAAGCCCATAGTCGCCACCCAGCCCGAAGCCGTGCATCTCATCCCACAGGGGACGCGCGAGCAATCGTTGGCCACCACCTTCTCCCCGGCCCAGCATGAAGGCCAGATACCGCGACATATCACGGGCGCTGGTCCACACGCCTCCCGACACCACCAGCGGCGTTTCCGCGGGCACCTCCCGAAAGCCTTCCTGGGTGCCCAGGGCACGGCTTGCGTTCGCCAGGTAGTCCGAGGGATCGGCAGTGCTGTCATGCATGCCCAGCGGCACGAACAGCCGCCGTCGCAGCCATTCGGCGTAGCGCATCCCCGTTGCCTGCTCGAGGACATGGCCGGCCAGATCGAAACCCAGATTGGAGTAACGATATCGCGTCCCCACCGGAAAGCGCAGCCAGGTGTCACTGATGCTCTGCACGTGCGCGGCGAATCCTGGCGACGCCGGCTCGTAGTTGTTGCCCACCGGCGCTTCATGGGTGAAGCCGGCCCGATTGGCAAGCAGCAGGCGCAACGTGATGCGCTCCTGCGGCGAAGGCTCGAAGCGGCTGCGCACGGTGAATTCCGGGAGATAGCGCGTGACGGGCACGTCCAGGTCCAGCAGCCCATCCTGCACGGCCAGCAGCACGGCGACCGCCGCGAGATTCTTGGAGGTGGACTGGATGCTGAACATCGTGGCCGCGTCCACCGCCGCGCTGCCCGCGCCTGCGACGTGCCCGAAGCCTTCGACCCATCGCGGCTCGCCCTCCTGGACCAGGCAGACGGCGGCAGCCCCGATGTGGCTGCCTGCCATGGACGATCGGATGGCCTTGCGCTCGGCGTCGATCAGGTCCCCGGGCTGCGGTGCAGCGCTGGCAGCGGAGCTGGTCGGCAGCCGCGCTGCGGCCGGAACGGCGACGGCCTGCGCCAGGAACGTGCGACGACTGAGCGTATAGGGCATCAGAGCACTCCACTACGGATTGCGGCCATCTTCTTCCCATTGCCCTCCATGCGACATAGGTCATACGGCACGGCCCGAGCCTCCGGCGGCCGCGACCCGGCCGCGATCGGTGGGTGCCGGGGACGCTTCCCTGAACTGTTGACGCGGGCTTCCCATCGTCTTGATGGCCACGCCCACCCTCGGCACCTACCGTGGATGTGCCCGCTTCCAGGGCAGCCCCCATGCAGGAGCCATCGCATGCCATCCGATCAGAAAGACCTTTCCCGTCCCGATGCCAGCACGCCGATCTCCGCGTTCACGGCCGTCGCCCTCCCCGGCAAACAGGAAGCCGGCGCGGTTTTCATGCGCCACCATCCGCGCGTGCCGCAGATGGAGATCCACCCATGATCCGGCAGGCCTTCGGCCGCTTTGCGGCAAGCACGGCCCGGCTGTCCGGCAGCCTTGGCGCGTTCGTCGCGGCATTCGGCGTGATCATCGCGTGGGCCGCCAGTGGCCCGCTGTTCCACTTCAACGACACGTGGCAACTGGTCATCAATACCGGCACCACCATCGTCACCTTCATGATGGTGTTCCTGATCCAGCATACGCAGAACGCCGATACGGCCGCGCTGCACATCAAGCTGGACGAGCTGATCCGCGTCAGCAAGGATGCCAACCAGGAACTGCTGAACCTGGAAGCCATGGACCCGGCGCATCTGGAGGAGATCCGCGCGCGCTATGAAGCACTGGCGCGTACCGCGGCGGACATCAAGCAGAAGAAGGAACGTTGCATGCCCTGCGAGCAGGTCGAGGCACAGGATGCGTAGCGGCGGGACGTGGAGGCAGCGGAAGGTGCCCGGCGGACACGCAGGCGGCGGGAGCGATGCCAGGGGCGCCAGCCAGTTGCCCGCAGTCCTTGGACGGGATCGGCCGACGTTCGCCGTTCAGGACGCGGCACCATGAAGCGATGTATCTAAGACTCGGGCCCGTTGATGGTTGCCTCGATCCGATGACCGTCCGGATCGATCAGGAATGCGGCGTAGTAGTGCTGGCCGTAGTCCGGTCGCAAGCCGGGCGGGCCGTTATCGCGGCCACCAATCTGAAGTGCCGCCTCGTGGAACGCTCTGACCGCCGTTCTTGAAGGCGCCGCGAAGGCCAGATGGAATCCCTCGCCAGGAGGGCGAGCATTCCTGCGCAACTTCAGACACAGCAGGTCCTCGCCTTCAATGAGGCCGTAACCGATAGCGGTTTCGTCCTGGAACACCCGCCTGAATCCAAGCGCGCCCAAGGCAGCGTCGTAGAACCTTCCAGCAAGGTCGAGGTCCCGGACGCCGATGGAGATGTGATGCAGCATGTCGATGTCGATCCCAATGGACGGGCGATAGCCGAGGAGATACGCGCCTGGCTCGTGGATGCCCAGGAATATCTGGTTGCGGCCGGTGGTCAGCGCATCGATCAGCCCTCGCGTGCAGTGTAGTAGGTAGTACCGATCTGGCGCGACTTCAAGGTGATGCGCGTGCGTTCGTTGCCTGCCCGGTACCAATCGCTCTGGTAGTCGAAACAACCATCTTCGAACGCCGTCTGCAGGCGCTCGATCTCTTCCTCGCTGAACTCGTTCTTGCGCGCCTTCTTCTTGCGAACAACGTTGCGGTTAGCCACCATCGGATTGAGGTCTGCCGCGTTGCCGCCCCGCTGGTACCGCTGGACGCGCGCCCGCCGCTCCAGCTGGCGGTGCAGCATATCTGTCTCTTTGAAGTCACCGCCGGTCTTTCCTTCCTTGTGGATTCAGCAAGAGCGGCCCCGTGTCACCAATGCACGCCGGCGTCTGCTGGGCTTCTCGCTCACCGATGAGCAGCTGGTGCCCGATCTGATCCTCGGCCATCTCGAAGGTCTGTAGCGTAATCTGCCGTCCTGCAAGGCGTAGCCAATGGCCACGCGCGCGCGATAGCGCGCGATAGAGTGCTGAAGACGCATCCCAATCGGCGCTGTCGTGTCCAGCGCGCCATACGCGGCAGGCAGGGGTCATCGGGCAACGACCAGGTCCGGCGAGACTGGGATCAGCTGCGCGCTGTTGGTATAGCCCTGGTCCTGATGGCGACCACCGAACAGGTCCTTGTCGACGCGGAAGATGGCTTGTGGCGGGTAGTCGCGCATCGCGTCCAAGCGACATAGTTCGCCCGCCTGTGCGGCAAGGAGAAGGTAGTAGCGAACAGGCCGGAGAGTCCGGAGGCTCAAGGCGGCGCTGGGCAGGCGCGACTCAACTCAGCCGACTGCCTTTGTCGTTTTTGGCAATTGTGACGGGTTCTCTCCATGTCCTATGCTCCGCCGACGCTTGGGGGCGCCGCTAAAGAGTTCAAGCCCCAGAACCTCTCTCAATCATGGATTGTGCTTCGCCGTCGGTGAAGCGCTGGATGACTCAAATGAACAAATCGAATTCGCTCGCCCATGCGCGGGCTTGCGTGCTGCTGAGCGTTGGTCTGGTGGTTGTCAGCGCCCCGGCGTCGGCCGGCCTGCGTGACAGCTTCGCCAACAGCCGCGCCTCTGCCCAGGAGCAGAGCAAGAAGGGCCAGGCCGAGATTCCGGTCTGCAGCAAGCCGCTAGGTTCCGTCTCAGTGATCGAACCAGAAGACGTGGTCAACTGGTGGACTGGACAACAGCTGCCCGCGCCTTCGAAGTTGATCAAGGTCTTCGTCAACAAGTCCAAGTGCTTCACGCTGGTGGACCGGGGTGTCGGCATGGCCGCCGCCCAGGGTGAACGTGCGCTGGCCAGCGAAGGTCAGCTGCGTGGCCGTTCAAACATCGGCAAGGGACAGATCCGCGCAGCCGACTACGTGCTGGTGCCGGACCTGATCTCGCAGAATCGCAACGCCGGTGGCAGCGCGATCGGTGGTCTGCTGAGCGGCCTGATCGGCGACAAGGCCGGCGCCGTGGCGAGCCGCCTGAATTTCAGCACCAAGACCGCGAACGTGACCCTGACTCTGACCGACGTGCGTTCCTCCGAACAGGTAGCGATCGTCGAGGGAAACTCCAGGAAGACCGACCTGGGCTGGGGCGCCAGTGGCCGCATATTCGGCGCTGGCGGCATCGGCCAGATGGGCGTGGGTGGCTATGCCAACACCGAAATCGGTCAGGTGATCACCCTGGCTTATCTTCAGGCGTACACCAACATGGTAGCCGAGCTGGGTGGCCTACCGGCCAACGCCTCGACGGCCAACGCGGGCCAGGCCGTGACCATGCTCAAGGCAGGTCGTCTGCTGGCCAATGCCAGGGGTACCGGCGCAGCGGTGCGCTCGCTGGAGCCGGGCATGCTGCTGTACCCTACCGGGGTCAAGGAAGGCACCATGTGGGAAGTGGAAGATGAGATGGGCAACAAGGGCTGGGTCAATTCCACCCTGATGGAAATGGCCAAATAGCCCGCCTGCGTGCCCGGGCCGGCCTTCGTAGCCGGCCTTGTTGCGGGCGCGCCCATCACAGCGGTTCGCCGGTGCTGCCTTTATATTGATGCGTGCTCTTCGGTTTGTGGATCGCACTTGGAGGTTCCTTATGCCGCCTGACACCCGCCGCAGCTACACCGACGAGTTCAAACTCCCCAACCGCCCAGCCTGATCTTCCATTCGGATCGAGGCGGGTAGTACTGGGGCAACGAGTATCGCCAGCTCTTGGAGTCATGCGAGTGGTTCAAAACATGAGCCGCCCGGGTAACTGCTGGGAAAACTCGGTGGCCGAGAGCTTCTTCAGTGCACTGAAGAAGGAACGGATCAAGCGACGGATCTCCCCCCGGGACGAAGCGCATTCCGACTTATTCAATTACATCGAGAAGTTCTACAACCCGGTCCGCCGGCATGGTTCCGCTGGCGACCTGGCCCCGGTAGAGTCTGAACGGCGCTACGCGCAAAGCGGCTCATGCGTGTCTACGGAAGTCTGACCTGTCCACAAGGACCAGCGCCGACTTGCGCCGGGCTGTCCAGCGCTTGATCTCTTCTTCCACCACTTCGCTCATCGGTGTCTCCTTCGGGGAAAGTAGCACCTGAGCAGGAAATCAGTGGTCATTACATTGCCACGACAGCATGCCAAACGAGATCCTTGCCGCTGCTAATCCTAGCCGGCCACTCCAAGCATTGCGGTCTTCGTTACAATCATGCCGACAACCCACTGCTAACGCTATTTCTAGATGGAGATCGCAAATCGGAGCAAGCAGGAGAGCACGTAGGAATCCCCCTACTCCGGCGCGCAAATCCTGCACCTAAACTAGGAAGGACGGCTTCTCACGACGCCCACCTTGCTTGACTTTGCACGAATTCGCGAGTTTCTCGTTAATCAACGAATGATCACCAGGAGGTAATGAATCATGGACGTTCCGAAATATGTGAAATTGAAGATCACGCTGGCCATATTGGTTGTATCGGCAGCTTTTGCTGCGCAATCTGCAACTGCCCCGCCGCCAAACGCCACCGGCAAGGCAGCAGCCCAGATGGATGGCATCGATCGAGCCGAAATAGAGAAGATGCTCGCCGTCGAGCTTCAGAGAAGTGCAGATCAGACGGCGCTGTTACCTGGCCAGAAGAAAATATCAATATCTACAACCCTTGCGGTTAATGAGCGACGCCTTTTTATCGACCTAGGCCGGGATGCGGTGCCCGACAAGGCAGGCGCAGCATCAGAAAGGCAGTGTCACGAGTTTGTCACAAACGCCGTCACGCTTCTGAATGACATCGTCAGTGTTAACGGATTCACCTGCACGTACGGCGGGAAGGACATTTTCTACTATCACCCAGAGCCCCCAACCTCCGCCCGCCCAACAAGCCAGGACTGAATGAAGGCGCCACGCATTTATGACCGGCATGCAGGAAGACTTCATAACTTCGTACTTTGCGCGCGAATGAGATGGCCTGACCAAAGCGCTCTGATGGCTCGCTTTAAAGGGCTCGCTTTAAGGCGTTCTGGCGCCGCTGACGTCCATCCAAACCGCCCCCTAGATTGGATACCCGTCAAGCATTCCCAATCCCGGATTCTTTGTGAATCCTCAGATTCCCGCTGGACAAGCCCAGTTTGTCGCCGGCAATTTCCTCGCCGGCATTGCTCACGTATACAACAGCCCTGATGGGCATTTATGCACCTCCTAGATGAGGCACGACCCTAACAGGCGCATGAGAACATTTACGTGGGGCAGCGCCAACTTGCACAACAATTCCGGCAACCGTGATGCTGAATGCCGTTGGTCATCACAAGATGGAGGCAGCGATCAGGGCAGCATCCCCAAAAATTCTTGGTAAACCGCAATGCCCGATACAGGCCTTTCTACGTCCTCGATCTTGATGCAGTACGCGACCGCGATGGCAACCTCGACCGCGTGACCGCAATCAGTGTCTACTGCAACCACTGCAAGCACATCACCCATGCCAAGGCGCCGGTGCTGGAGACCATGCAAGGCGGCACCCTACTCGCGTGCGCGGGGTGCGGCGAGCGCCAGGCCGTCAGCAACGCCCGCCTGGTTGAATGCGGCCACGTGCTGGGCCACACCTTACCCCTTGCGATGCCGGCCTGACTCGGGCCACGTGCGGCCGATTCGTCCTGCAGCGAGCGTCCGCACCGCTTACGGATCAGATTAGGGCACCGCCAGCCTTAGTACCTCAGCCGGAACACAACACGGTTCCGGAACAGGTGCTGGAGGCCCACCGAGCATAGCAGGAACAGCACTAGGCCTCCGACTAGCCCGATCCACCAAGCCAGCACTGCACCCGACCAGAGACCGAAGGCGATAGAGCAGACTAGAACCAGTGTAGCCACCCAGCTAGGGATGCCGTATTCAATGCGAGCCTTACACCCTCGGCAGACTATCGCGCCGCGTGGCACGCGTCCCATGCACATCGGGCAGGTCATCTCATCGTCCATATTCTCCGCTCCTTTGTTTAGACATCTGGAGCGATATCGGCCTACAGGACGGAAACTTGCGTCCCCCGATCACAGCTACCTGCTGCTTTGTGTTCTGCCTGCGAAAATCCGGTCCTTCTGATCAATCGCAGGGGTTTCCGGCACGGAATCTAGGACAGTGCGACTTCAGCAAATGGCCGAGGCACAGCTTGGGCACTGGAGATGGCCAAATCAAAGCGTCCCGACAGCCTGCATTAAGGCGTTTCGGCGTTTCCAACCCTGTCTACTCATGCCCCAGATTCTATATGCGCACCCTAAATGGTCCTGCTATGCTCTTCAATGCCGGATAGGGTCGAGAGGTAATTCCATGGTTGTATGGTCCGAACAACTCGCTTCTTCATCCCAATGCGAAGGTCGACGCCACCTCAGGGGGACAGCGTATCGCTACCTCACCATTGCAATTACAGCGTTCGTACTGTCTGCGTGTGCGAGCAGTTCGTCACCTGCCCCCTCGCATCATTTGAAACAAAGACAGTCCGTTAGATCAGGGAGTGAGATTGGTATGGAGCGATTCAAGAACGACATTGAGCGTTTGGCTAGCGTGCGATTTGATGACGTCAACGCATTGAATGAACAGCTTCACACGCATCTAGGAGAACCGACGCGACAGGGCCTGCGGGATGAGCGGGTCGCAGAACGCGGAAGGTTGGGTGACCTTGAAGTCCGGAACATCACGCTGAGAAGTGATGCCGACAATCCTGGGCTTGCAAAGCTGACCTTCGATGTCGCGCCACCCAGCATTGCGCTCGAGGAGATTATCTGGCAGGACTCCACCATAGAGCCACCTCACCCCGATGCACCTGGCTCCCGCGCTTACTGGTCCGCGCAGGTGAACGGAGTCAAGGTCATACTCCAGCTCGCCCCTGACCAAAAAACGCTGACCCATGTACTGATCAGTCAGCGCTGACCGCTGTTCATTGCGAAGGAGCCGCACCATGGAGCGCACTGAAGAACTTGCACTGTCACAGCCGCAGGAGAGTGGCCGACCAGGAGCCGCACGTCGTCCGGCTTCGCCATTGGTTGACCCATCGTTGGCGCCATTTCTGGCTAAATCCCCAACACTTCGAGCGGGTCTCGCGCAAGCCGAACGCGATGATCTGGAGGTCATCTGGGGGCAAGCGGGTGAAGGTACCTATCTTGTACCCGGTGAGAAGATCGTTATTGACGAGAACGCGATCGGGCAAGGCGCCAGAATCGCACGTTCTCTTTCTCACGAAGTTGGGCACCATCTCTTCACTGAGCCCTCAGATCCGACGTCTAAGCAATCCTATGTAAACAATAAGTTGCGAGGAGAAGCAGCTGCAACCCTCAGCAATGTCCAGGTCCAGCGCGAAATTATCGCCGCTGGGGGACCGAACATTGGCGTATCGGGCACAGGCAACCGGCCGCAGCAGTATGGAGCCATTGCGGTAGAACTTCAGGCCGGTCGGATCAACCGTAACCAAGCACTAAGTCAGATCGCTGACGTGTTCAAGACGGAGGCTCCGTCAGTTGGCCCTCATGCGACGTACGAGCTTTATTATGGCGCGCACTATGATCAGCACATAGCGCCCACGCAACGTCGGCGCAGGCCAGAGCCAGAATTCGACGCCGAGCGCACTGCGCTTGCTGACAGGGCTGGCACTGCCACCGACGATGTGTCGTCGCTGCATCGAGCGCCTAAGTCAGCAGTTGAACTCGGCGATGCTGACCGTTCTCTCTACTCGCAGATCAGGGCTGGCGTGGAACGCCTGGACGCAGAGAGTGGGAAGCAGTGGGACGAGTCGAGTCAGCGCCTGTCCGCGAGCCTTTTGGTTCTGGCGAAGGAAAAGGGCCTTTCACGGGTTGACCATGTTGTGCTCAACAACCCTACACAGTCCCTGTCTCGTGGTGAGGTAGTTTTCGTGGTGCAGGGAGAGATGGCTGATCCTACCCGTCGCTTGGCGGATATGAGGACGATGGATGCGCTTCGCGCACCTGAGGCGGACTCGCTTCAACGTGCCGATGCGTTGAGTCAATCCCAAGCAGCGAGCCTTCTACAACAGCCGGCACAACAAGTTCCTACGCAGGACGGACCATCGTTCTCGCGTTAAGGCCATCACCGCGCCATCGGCGGCATCCATGCTTCCGCACGGATTTCCTGAACAAGCATCTCATGCCCTTGCATCGCATGATGGTTGGGTCGGCGATATCGGGATAGAACCCAGCATCATCAATTCCGTCGGAGTCCGAGGTACGAGAAAGCCCCCCGGAGGCGGCTTATCGGGGCGGTGGTGCGTAGTGACTTACAGGCTGGGCAATCGGGGCCGTGCCACGTCGAAGTAGTGGCCGGTCATCTCGATGCCGGTCCAGTTGTAACCCTCGGCATCCGCGGCCACCAAGGTGGTGCCAGAGCCAGCGAACGGGTCGAGGATGCGGCTGCCCTGCTCGCAGATCCGCATAAGCTGACGCATGAGGTCGGTCGGCTTTCCGAGCGGAGGCGTGCGTGCCGCCGCTGGCGCATGGCGGGCCAGTGATGAGAGCGTCGAAGCTGTTGGCCGGCAGAGTCGGCAGGACGGTCAGCGCATCACCGTGGATCAGTTCGTTCTTCATGGGTTGAGCCCTCTTCGTGGTGTCGCTCGCGGCGATCCGTGGAGAGGCTCTGGGCCTTCATGTGGTTCATGTCCCCACACCGGGGGCACTTCATCTGTAGGTCGTAGTCGCCAGCCGCTTTGGCCAGCAGGCGCGCACAGGCGCCACAGCGCAGGTTCTGTCGTGCTTGATTCATGCCGCTGCCGCTCCCAGCCCGAAGGCGTCGAAGCGGATAACCTCTTGACCCAACCATTCGTTGATCGCAGTCATGCGCGTCTGCAGCGGAGCAAGCTCCATTGCCGCCCACACCGCAGCCGCGTCCCGGATCGAGCCAAAGCCGCCGCTGTTCTGCGGGACGATGCCGAGCAGCTGTGGTGGAACCCGCAGCGCGGCCGGCATGTCGTCACGGGTCACGCTCTTGATGCCGGTGAACTCGTCCCTGGCCGCGACCTCGCTGACCGGGATCACCTGCAGGCCGTCCTTCTTTCCGTTGGGTGAGTGTACGAACAGGTTCTTGAAGTTGCCAGGCCCGCGCGACTGCCGCAGTGCATCGCGCAGCGCGTCCACGTCCGTGCCCTCCGCCCGGCCGTCGGTCAGGTAGAGGATGTAGCCGGCGTGCGAACCGTTCTTGTAGTACTTCCGCCGGAACAGCGTGGCCGACTCGTTGAGCAGCGCTGCCTGTACGGCCGGCATCCATTCCGGCAGGCCGTGGATTTCCTGATCGGCATCCGCCTCTCGCAGCTGGAACACTTCCCCGGCGGGAAACTCATGCTCCACTCGTCCGGTGCGCACCTGGAAGAACTCACCGGGCTGCACGCCACGGCGCATGTACTGCGCAAGCGGCACGGCCAGGCTGTGCGCGGTACCGGACATGGCACGGCGACGCTCGACATACACCGAAGAGAACCGTGGCGACAAACAGGATGCGGCCGGCTACAAATCACCAGCCACCACGGGCCGCTACGATGACGATGTCCCCGTCGTGAAAGCCACCTCGCAGGCGCTGGTTTTTTCCGGCAATTTTTCCGGCGGGGCAGAGAAGGCACGGGGCAACAGTCTAAGTGCCTGTATTTATTGGTGGGCCCACCAGGATTCGAACCTGGAACCAAGGGATTATGAGGCTCCACATTCACGCCTGAAAATCAATGACATATGCGTCGTATTTTTTCCGATGCAACCCCGTGGAACCCGCGTTGTAGCGCGGCTGCGGATGCCATTTTTCCGGCGAGCTGCCCGTCCTTCCCCGCCAACACTCCTGTCGATCGACAGGGAGCTGCTGCAGCTGTCGGCGGCCAGCAATCCCATCCGAACGGCGGTGGCAGACGCGACTTGGCCAGCCCGTCCGCGCGCGCCGCCTCCCGATACGCAGTGATCCTGACCGCATGCGGGCCGGTCTGGTACCTGACTGCACACATCTTGACTGCGGCGTGGGCCTGATCGAATCTGCTGCAGCGACAGCATGCCACACGAGATCCTTGTGCCAATCCGAGCTGGCCATTCCAGGCGCTGCAGTCCCAGTGACTATGGAGCCAACAAGCCACTGCTAACGCTATTTCTAGATGGAGATCGCAAATCGGAGCAAGCAGGAGAGTCCGTAGGAATCCCCCTGCTCCGGCGCGTCAATCCTCACCTAAACTAGGAAGGAGGGCTTCCAACGACGCCCACTTGCTTGACTTTTCACGGATCCGCGGCTCGCCGCATGCGAGCCGCGGAAGGCGACGCGTCGGTCGTCGTCGGACGGGAAGCGCGCTCCACGCGCTCCCGTCCGACGGCTCACGGTGTGATGACGATTCGGTTCGCGCTGTTGCCGTCCCCGGCCCGGCTCGCGTTAGCAACCGTACCCGCCGGCCGCGTGCACGTGCTGGTGTGCTCGACGGCGTTGGTGACGACGCCATTGGCATCGGTCAACGTGGTCCGCCAGCGGAACGTCGCGGTCGGCTGCGGCGAGGTGTTCGTGCAGCGGAAATTGAAGGTCAGCGGCGAGGGCGTCGCGCTGGTGTAGGTGCCGTTGTAATCGCTGCAGGTCCACCCGGACGCGCACTGGACGATCTTCGTCTGCCGCTTCACCGGAAAGGCGGGATTGCCTTGATAGTGAACCGAGGCGGGGATGTTCACCCCTTGCGGCCCGCTGACGTTGGCGAGGCTCAGGATTTTGAAGGGCAGCCCGTAGGCCCACAGGTACTCCTCCATCTCGGCCTCGCACAGCACGCGTTTCACCTGGCCCGCCGGCAAGGTCGGGTACATCGGGCAGTTGGAATCGTCGCCGTGGTCGAATCCCACTGCATGCCCGAATTCGTGCAGGAGCGCGGACTCTCCGTCGAACCGATCCGCTGGAATGGTGGGCGCCGTCGTGCAGATGAGCTGGGTGACGCCGGGCGTCTGATCCATGCGCTTGCGGTCGACGTAGATGTCGGCGTTGAGAATGGTCCCCGTGTTCGGATTGACCGTTGTGCGTGTTTCCATTCCTGTGCCGGGGGTGACGTTGTCGGCGTCTTCGACGGTGATGTTCGCGTAGTTGAAGGCCTGAGTCTGTTCGCTGACCCGCGGATGGGTCGCCAGACTGTCGGTGGGCAGGTACAGGTCGGCGCCCACGGCGTTCCAGGCATTGGTCGCGCCGATGGCCGAAAAAATACAGCTCTACACGGAACTGTGGAATCCGACCCGGACGGACGCCACCTCCCATTGCTGATTAACCGCGGCCGGCGCGGCGTGGGCGAAACCCGCGTACGCGAACAGCCCGCTCGCCAGGGCGGCGCGCGAAAATTCGATGTTCATGAAGGCCTCCTGCCTCAGTGCTGGTCCAGGGAGAACGTGCGGAGCTGCCGCTCGGCCGTCTTGATGTCCTTCGGGTTCGCGCCCGAACGCGCCGCTTGCGGGCCGGCGAGCAGGGCGCCGCCGTCGGACACTTCATAGATCAGAAACGGCAGCGCGCTGAACGCCGCCTCCGGTTGCTTGCGCGCCTCGGCCGTCCACTGCTCGTACAGATTCTTCGACAGCGCGAGCAGGTAACGCTTGCCGGGAACGAGAGCGACTTCGGACGACACCTCCATCAGCAGGCCGTCCGGCATGAGCCCGGATTTGCGCGCGAGGTACACCGTGTCTCCCGGCGCGCGCGAACCCTTCAACGACTCGACGACGGTCAGCGGAATCGCCGACAGGAAACCGTCCAAACGGGTTCGCCCTTGCACGGCCGGCCCGGCGGTGGCGATCACGACCGTGTCGGCCATCGCCATTTGCTCGCCGGGCGAGGCCGTGCCCGAGAAAAATTTGCGCACGAGCTCGAACAGGTCCACATCGCGTTTGCGATAGGCCGATACATCGGCGGCCGTGAAGCCCAGCGCCGCCAGATCGATCGCGGCCTCGCGCGTCGCGGCCTGCCGCTGCTCGACGCTCAAGCCGATGACGTGGCCGGTGGCGTCGCGCAATGGCGCCGGCGGTCGCGCGTCGCCCGTCGCGACCAAGGCCTCGTACGCGCCTTGGCGATCGCGCCGGGACAGGGCTTGTATGCGTTTTTGCTGGTGCGACTGCGCTTGCGCAAGTTCGTTAGCCGGCGCGGCCGAGACGGCGGCCGGGAGCGAGACGGCGGCGCCGCTCAACAGCGCCAGGAAAACCAAAGTTCGTTGCATATCACTTTCTCCTTGCGAGGTGTTCGTCCGTACCGTGGACTGGGTTCGTGGCACGGAACCAGCTGGAGCTCCGCGCACGTCCTCCCACGCCTGGTCGGCTTCTTTCCATCGTCGGGCCGCCTCGTCGCGAAGGGCAACACCCGCCTCCTGCACTTGCTCAAGCTTCCGCTCGGCCCAGGTGTCGGTGATGTTGGCCGCATCGAGCGCGTCGGCGAACCGCTGCCGTTCCGCCGGGGTCTCCAGGCGACGGTCGAGCGCTTTGAGGAAGCTGTCGCGCTCGAATTGCCGGAAACCGGGGGAGCGCTGTAGGTCGTTGACCAAGCCCGCGGCGTCGACCCCGCCCACGCGGCGGTTGTGAAGTATCAGGCGCTCGGCTTCGTATGCGAGCTGATCGACGCGGCCTTGTTCATCGGTGGCCGCCAGCAGTGCAGCCACATCGCGGGTGTCTACCCGCCCCGAATTTGTCGCCATCGGAATGTCCCTATTCGGAGAGCCTCGACCGTAGTCTACCCGCGCCCTGGCGGATGAGCCCGACCTGCGTCAAGAATCCACCGCCAGGGGCCTAGGTCTTGCTGCCCTTGGTTTTGTAGACCTTTTCTTAGGTCCCTCGGTAGGCTTTATTGCAGGAAAATGCTCTAAAAGTCCACGGCTAACCGATTGATTCAAAAGGGGCAAAAAATGAGCCCTTTGGTTTCGGGTCCAGAGGTACTGAGAAGAGAGAGGCGACCTTGGCGAAAGTTTCGCCAACCGGCCGGTTTCGGCCTCTCTCTGAGTCCAAGGGCTTGTCAAAAACCCTCGGAAATAAGGCGTTTTCTCGCTGAAACTCGGGGAGAGAAATATGCCCCGTTATTGCTATGGTGGGCCCACCAGGATTCGAACCTGGAACCAAGGGATTATGAGTCCCCTGCTCTAACCGTTGAGCTATAGGCCCGGCGCAGCGCCACAGTGTAGTGGAGACCGCGCCCGATCGGCTACCCGGCAGCAGCAAGAGCCTCAGCAATACGTCCCAACCGCTTCTCCGCCACTTCCGCAAACCACACCTGCCGCCGCAGATGTGCCTGGGACAGCGCCACCGTCCTCCTGGCCTCTTCCAGTCCCTGCTGGTTGTCGCCGCTGAAGCCGGCAAGCAATCCAGCCTCAGACAGCGTCAGCAGCGTATACGTCGTCCGACGTGCAAACCCCAACGGATCCTCACACTCATCCCGCATCACCTCATCCCAGTTCAGCAGCGGCGGGAAATCGATTTGCACGGGCTCAGGCATATCGTGCTCCACATCATTCATGGCGTGACTCCAGATGCATGACGAATCAGTGCCGCAGGCCGCATGTGATGTACGTGACCTGCTGCGCGCTTGCATCAGCGCCGATGAAGATCGGCCTGCCTACGCGATGTGTTGAGCATCTGCACGGTCAGCGTGCGGCCGCCGCGGGACGTAATCAAATGGCAGATGCGACATCGTCAGGATCCGATCGGCATGGCCGGGAGCTACCAAAGAAAAACCCCGCACCAGGCGGGGCTTTTCTCAACACTCAACAGCAACCGGATATCAGTCGATATCCAGGAAGCTGCGCAGCTGCTCCGAACGGCTCGGGTGACGCAGCTTGCGCAGGGCCTTCGCTTCGATCTGGCGGATGCGCTCGCGGGTCACGTCGAACTGCTTGCCGACCTCTTCCAGCGTGTGGTCGGTATTCATGTCGATGCCGAAGCGCATGCGCAGCACCTTGGCTTCCCTCGGGGTGAGGCCGGCCAGCACGTCGCGCACGGTTTCAGACAGGTTGATGTTGGTGGTGTTCTCGATCGGGGACTCCACGTTGGTGTCCTCGATGAAGTCGCCCAGATGGGAATCCTCGTCGTCGCCGATCGGGGTTTCCATCGAGATCGGCTCCTTGGCGATCTTCATCACCTTGCGGATCTTGTCTTCCGGCATGTCCATTTCCTTGGCCAGCTCCTCCGGCGTGGCCTCGCGGCCGTACTGCTGGAGCATCTGGCGGGAAATGCGGTTCAACTTGTTGATCGTCTCGATCATGTGCACCGGGATACGGATGGTGCGCGCCTGGTCGGCGATCGAGCGGGTGATCGCCTGGCGGATCCACCAGGTGGCGTAGGTCGAGAACTTGTAGCCGCGGCGGTACTCGAACTTGTCCACGGCCTTCATCAGGCCGATGTTGCCTTCCTGGATCAGGTCGAGGAACTGCAGGCCACGGTTGGTGTACTTCTTGGCGATCGAGATCACCAGGCGCAGGTTGGCCTCGACCATTTCCTTCTTGGCCTTGCGCGCCTTGGCTTCACCGTAGGCCATGGCGCGGCTGATTTCCTTCAGCTCTTCCAGGTCCAGCTGGGTCAGCTTCTCGATGTCGATCGTCGCCTGCTGCTCGGCGATGATCTGGTCCTTCACTTCGCGCAGCGCCGAGGACCACTTCTGCTTCCGCTTCAGAGCGTCTTCCACCCACTCCAGGTTGGTCTGGTTGCCTTCCCAGGAGCGGATGAAATCCTTGCGCGGCATGCGCGCGGTCACCGTGGCCAGGTTCAGCACGCGACGTTCGTGGGCCTTGATGTCGGCCATGGTGTCGCGCAGCTGCTTGGTCAGCACGTCGGTCAGCGGCAGCGGCAGCTTCAGGGTCACGAACACCGCCGACATTTCTTCGCGCAGGCGCGGCAGGTTCTTCTTGTCGCCCTTGGCCGCCGCCTTCTTGAAGGCATTGAAGGCATCGCTCAGCTGCGCCATGCGCGCGGCGACTTCCTCCGGATCCGGACCGGTCGGCGCGGCTTCCTCATCGCCGCCGCCATCGACATCGTCGTCTTCGTCCTCGTCGCTTTCGGCGTCGGAGTCGGTGCTGTCATCGGTCATGGCCGCCGGCGGTGCCGGCTCCTCGTCGATCAGGTCGTTGAAGCCGACGATCACTTCGGCCAAGCGCTTCTTGCCTTCCTTGTGCGCTTCATAGTCGTTCAGCAGCGACTCGACCGAGACCGGGAACTGGCCCAGGGCGGCCTGCACCTGCGAAAGGCCTTCCTCGATGCGCTTGGCGATGGCGATTTCGCCTTCGCGGGTCAGCAGCTCGACGGTGCCCATTTCGCGCATGTACATGCGCACCGGGTCGGTGGTACGGCCACCTTCGGTGTCGAGCGCGCTCAGCGCGGCGGCGGCTTCTTCGGCGGCGGTGTCATCGACCTCGCGGTTGCCGGTGTTGCCGTCATTGAGGAGCAGGGTCTCCACATCCGGCGCAACTTCATGGACGTCGATGCCCATGCCGTTGATCATGCCGATGATGTCTTCGATCTGTTCCGGATCGACCATGTCATCCGGCAGGTGGTCATTGACTTCGGCGTAGGTCAGGTAGCCCTGTTCCAGGCCCTTGCTGATCAGTTGCTTGATTTCGGATTGGGCAGGACGTTCGTTGGCCATGTAGTGCTCGCGCCACCGGCTGGGTAGGAAATAGGGAACGTAGCATTATACCAGCCCGGGGCCCCGCCTGCCGGGCGGTGGTCCCGCAGGCTCAGGGCCTGAGAAGGAAGGTCACGGGACCGTCGTTGACCAGGCTGACGACCATATGGGCACCAAATCGGCCGGTTTCCACCCCTGGGGCGTGATTTTCACGGCAGATCTCGACAAATCGATTGAACCCGCGTTCAGCCTCGGCCGGCGGCGCGGCCGTGGTGAAGCTCGGCCGCATGCCCGAACGGGTGTCGGCGGCCAGGGTGAACTGGCTGACCAGCAGCAGGCCGCCCCCGGTGTCGCGCAGCGAACGGTTCATCTTCCCCGCCTCGTCGGCGAACACCCGGTAGCCCAGCAGGCGCTCGGCCATCCGCTGCAGCTGGGCCTCGGTGTCACCCGGCTCCATCCCGACCAGGGCCAGCAGGCCAGGGCCGATCTGCCCCACCGGCGCATCGTCGACGTGGACGGCCGCCTGGCTGACACGCTGGATCAGGACGAGCATCTGCAAGCTTCCAATGAACGGGGCGGGCCACGATAGCAGCGCCGTTGGCTAAACTGGCGCCGATGAATCCGCAACGCAAAGCCCGGCTGGTCCACCGCGCCACCTCCCTGTTCGCCCGCCTGCCCTGGCCGTTGCTGCGGGGAATCGCGCATGCCCTGGCCTGGGCCTGGATCAGGCTCAATGCGCGCGAGAGCCGCGTTACCCGTCGCAACCTGGAGCTGGCCTACCCTGAACTGGACGACGCGGCGCGCAGCCGCCTGCACCGCGAACTGCTGCGCTCCACCGCGCTGCAGGCCATCGAGACCCTGCGCCTGTGGAGCCGGACGCCAGCCGACAACCTGCGCCTGCACCTGAAACAGCGGCATGGCCAAGCCCTGTACGACGCGGCCCTGGCCAGCGGCAGGGGGGTGATCGTGGCCGCGCCGCACTTCGGCAACTGGGAACTGTTGAACCAGTGGCTGGCCTCGCGCGGGCCGATCGCCATCGTGTACAAGCCACCGGAGGACGCGGCCAGCGATGCCTTCCTGCAACGGGTGCGGGGCGGGCAGAACGTGCAGCAGGTGCGTGCCGAAGGTCCGGCCGTGCGCCAGCTGTTCAAGGTGCTCAAGGACGGTGGCGCCACCGGCATCCTGCCCGACCAGCAGCCCAAGGCCGGCGACGGCGTGTTCGTGCCGTTCTTCGGCGTGCAGGCGCTGACCATGACCCTGGTCAACCGCCTGGCCGAACGCACCGGCGCTACCGTGCTGTATGGCTGGTGCGAGCGCATCGGGCCGGACATGGAATTCGCCCTGCACATCGAACCGGCCGACCCGGCGGTGGCGGATCCGGACCCGCAGGTGGCGGCTACCGCGCTCAACGCCGGCATCGAGCGCATCGCCCGCCGCGACCCGGCGCAGTACCAGTGGACCTACAAGCGCTATACGCTGCGCCCACCGGGCAGTGGCGAGGACGACCCGTACGCGACCGAAGAACATCCTCATTGAGGTGGGCCGGCGCCCCTGCGCCGCTCGCCACAGCACGTTGAATACGACGCCGGTGCCCCCATAGAGACTGCGATGTCCGCCTCCCCCGGTCCTGCCATGCCTGCTGCTTCTTCCCTGTTCGGCGATCCGGCCGCGACCCGCTGTGAACGCGCGGTGGCCGAACTGCGTGCCGGTCGTCCGGTCCTGCTTCACGATGGCCAGGGCCAACGCCTGGCGGTGATCGCGCTGGACAGCGCGACGGCCAGCAGCTTCGCCGCTTTTGCCAGCGCAGCGCGCGAACGCCACTACCTGTTCCTGACCGCGATCCGTGCCCGCGTGCTCGGCGTGGACGCTCCCGACGGCGCACGGCTGCCGCTGGCCGGCGTCGCCTTCGATGCCCTGCCCTCGCTGGGCTACCTGCGCGAGTCGGGCCCGATGCCGGACGGTTGGAGCGCGGGCGATGCCTTCGATGCTGGCGCGGTGGAACTGGCCCGCCTGGGCCTGTTGCTGCCGGCCATGGTGGCGGTGCGCCTGGAGGCCGGCGACCACACCTTCGACGGTGCCGCCGATGTGGCCCTGTGCGATCTGGCCGAGGGCGCGGCCCATGCCGCCCATGACTACGAACTGGTGGCGCGTTCGCCGGTGCCGTTGCGCGACGTCGGCATGACCACCTTCGCGGTATTCCGCGGCGGCGTGGCCCAGCGCGACCAGGTCGCGATCATCGTCGGCGAACCGGACCTGTCGGCCGTGGTGCCGGTGCGCGTGCACTCCTCATGCCTGACCGGCGACCTGTTCGGTTCACTCAAGTGCGACTGCGGCGACCAGCTGCGGCGCGGGCTGCGCAAGCTGAAGGAACTGGGCGGCGGCGTGCTGCTGTACCTGGACCAGGAAGGACGCGGCACCGGCATCGCGGCCAAGATGCGTGCCTATGGCTATCAGCACGATGGCCTGGACACCATCGATGCCGATGCGCAGCTGGGCTTCGGTGCCGACGAGCGGCGTTACGGCAGCGCGGTGGCGATGCTGCACGGCCTGGGCATTTCGCGCGTGGCCCTGCTCAGCAACAACCCGACCAAGGCGCAGCGCCTGCGCAACGCCGGCATCGAGGTGCTGGACTGCATTCCGGTCACCGGCGAGATCACCGCCGAGAACGAGCACTACCTCCGTACCAAGGCCGATCGTGCCGGCCATCTGCTGGATGTCGACGCCCTGATCCAGGCTGCCCAGTAGCGCGGCCGACCTGCTACCGTCTGCGCGGTGCGGCCACGGCCGCCCCATCTGCCTGCCACCTGACGGAGCCCGCGTGACCGAAGCACCTTTTCCTGCATCGCCCACCGCTGACTGGCAGGCCCTGCCGCAGCGTGCCGCAGCGCTGGCGGCGCTGGAAGGCGCCTGCGGCGGCCTGTTGGTGCCGGGCCTGCCGCTGGCGGCCGCGACATGGTTCCTGGAACTGCCCGGTGGCCTATGGACCGCTGCGATCGGGCTGCTGGTGGGCATCGTGGTCGGCGCATGGCTGGGCCACCGCCGCGTGGTCCGCACCCGCTGGCGGCTGGACACGCAGGGCCTCGGCCTGCGCCGCGACCTGATGTGGCAGCTGGAAACGCGTATCCCCCTGTCACGCGTGCAGCACCTGGACCTGCGGCGCGGCCCGCTGGAACGCCGCGCCGGCCTGGCCACGCTGATCGTGCATACCGCCGGCGCCCGCATGAGCGCGGTCACCGTGCGCGGCCTCGACGAGGCGGACGCCGAGCGCCTGCGCGATACCCTGTCGCACCAGCTCGACCAGGACGCGGACGCCCTGTGAGCCTGCCGCCGCCCCTGCCCGCCTCGCTGCCCAACGGTGGCGAAGACCACCGCCTGCACCCCTGGTCGTGGCTGTTCGTGCTGCTGATGCAGTTGCGCCACTACTTCCTGCCGCTGGTAGCGCTGCTGGTGTTCGGACAGCGGGGCGACGGCGACCCGCTGTGGGCGCAGCTGATTCCGCTGTCGGCGATCGCCGCGTTGGTGCTGGTTTCGGTGCTGCAGTACCTCAGTTACCGCTACCGCATCGGCGGCGACGCAATCACCGTGCGCAGCGGGCTGCTCGCACGCAACCGGCGCGAGATCCCATTCGCCCGCATCCACAACGTGGAGGTGAGACAGAACCCCCTGCACCGGTTGTTCGGCGTCGCCGAACTGCGCCTTGAATCGGCCGGTGGCGTGCGCCCGGAGGCGGAAATGCGGGTGCTGAAGCTGGACCAGGCACTGGCATTGGAACGGCTGGTTCGGCAGCGCGGGCAGCCCACCCAGGCCGCCGGGGCAGAAGCGTCCGCCGGGGTCGCCGAGGCCGGCGGCGAACACGTGCTGCTGCGCCTGTCGAGCTGGGAGGTAGTGCGCATGGGCCTGCTCTCCAACCGTGGCTGGGCACTGGTGGTGGCGGCCATCGGCGTGCTGTTCCAGACCGTGCCGCGACCGGTGATGGACGAGGCGCTCCAGCGCGGTGGCCGCGAGGCCTTCGGCTATGCCAGCCATCTGCACCCGGGCGTGGCGGGGGCCCTGCTGTTGTCGGCCGCAGCGCTGTTGCTGGGCTGGATGGTGCTGCGCGTGCTGTCGGTGGTGCTGACCCTGCTGCGCTATCACGGCTTCACCCTCAGCGAGCAGGAGCGCCGCCTGACCGTATCGGCCGGCCTGCTCAGCCGCACCCGCAGCAGTGTTGCGCGTCGCCGGATCCAGGCCTGGACACTGCGCGAAGGCACGCTGCAGCGCTGGTTCGGCCTGCGGCAACTGCGCATTGACAGCGCCGCGGGGGGCCCATCGCGCGGCGAGGACCGCGCCCTGCGCGAACTCGCGCCATTGGCCCCGCACGTGCGCTGCGACGAGCTGATCCAGCACCTGCTGCCGCAGCTGCAGTGGCCACCCGCAATGTGGCAGGCCATCCCGCGACGCGGGTGGTGGCGGCTGTGCCTGGGCGCGCTGGTGCTGGTGCCGTTGCTGGCAGTGGCCGGTTATGTACGCTGGGGGCCGTGGGGCCTGGCCGTGCTGGCCTGGCTGCCGGTGGCCTTGCTGGTGGCGCATCGGCAGATGGCGCGCATGGCCTGGTACCTGGATGACCACTTCGTGGCCGTGCGCGGCGGCTGGTGGAAGCGCTGGTGGCGCTGGGCCGAGCTGGACAAGGTGCAGGGCCTGCGCCTGCAGCGTTCGCCACTGGACAAGCTGCTGGGCACCAGCAGCCTGCAGCTCGATACTGCTGGCGCACACGGTGACGTGGCCCTGACCCTGCACCACCTGCCGCAGGCACAGGCGCAACAGGTAATGGATCAGCTGGCGGCGGCGCTGGCGCGGCGCAAGCTGCGCTGGTGAGCCGGGGCCGTGCATCCACGCATGGCGTGGATCTACTGTAGAACCGAACCATGCCCGGCTTGCCGCAGCCGAGCATGGGTTCGGCTCTGCAGGACGTGCATCACCGCTGCGACGGGCCCCAATACCCCAGGTCTTTGCGGATCTGCAGGTCGCGCACCCAACTGCCGAAGGGTTTGCGGCGCAGCGCGCCCATCTCGCCGGACAGGAAATCTTCGGTGGCGGCGATCACCCGCTCGCTGGACAGGCCATCGCGGTACGGATGGATGGCATCGGCATAGCGCACGATCTCCGCCTGCAATGCGGCGTCGGGGTGCAGCGCGCGCTGCAGCATCGCCGGCAACTGGGCCGGCTCGTCGAAGTCGATCATGTGCGGCTTCGGCACGCGGTTGCGGAAGGTCACCACCGGCTTGTGCTGGACGATGAACTCCGAGACGATCGAGGAGGTATCCGACACCAGCACATCGGCGGCACGCTGCGCCGCCATCACCTGCTCCGGCTCGATGAAACGAGCATTGGCGCCGGCCAGTGCGCGGTAACGCTCGAACAGGTCCGGCGGGCACTTCGGATGCAGGGTCAGCAGCCAGTAGCGCTCACCGGCGGCGATATCGGTGGCGATCTGCGCATGCAGGTGCGGCGCGGCACTGAGGCGTTCGGTGAACGTGGAACCGAACAGGATCACGGCGCGGTCACCCGCCGGTTCGCGAAGCGCGGCACTTTCGCCGCCATCGTCGCGGAACAGCGGGTCCAGCTTCGGCCATCCGGTCTCGGCCACCGCGAAGTGGCCCTGCCGGGCCGCGATCTCGCGGAAAGGCGCGGTGGTGGCCGGCCCCTGCGTGCAGTACAGGTCGAACATGCCGCGCACCCGGAAGTGGCCCCGGGCGCTGTCGCGCTTCTCCACGTTGAACCCGTGGAACAGCTGCACTTTGGCACCGGAAAGGAACGTCGGCACCCAGTTGGCCGCGCTGAACACCGCCCGCGGGCGCATGGCCAGGGCCTGCTTCAGGCCTACGCAGGGCACCCCCGGCAGCGTGCTGCCTGCCGCGCCACCCTCGAACCAGGCCGCCACCTGTTGCCCGGAGGCGTGCAAGGCCAGCGCCAACGGGGCGAGAATAGGCAGCGCATAGCGCTCTGTCGCAAACAACAGGTACCCGGCCATCATGTCCTCCACGACCGCTCCCATCGAACGGCCTCGCATTTCAGCGTGCATTATCGCGTTCAATGAAGCCGGCCGCATCGGCGACTGCCTGGCCTCGCTGGCATTCTGCGACGAGATCATCGTCGTGGACTCCTACTCCACTGACGCGACCGCTGCCATCGCGGAGGCCGCAGGGGCGCGGGTACTGCAACGCGCGTTCGAGGGCTTCCGCAGCCAGAAGGCATTCTGCGTCGAGCAGGCGTCCCATGACTGGGTGCTGTGCCTGGATGCCGATGAGCGCATTGGCCCGGAACTGCGCACGTCCATCGAGCAGGCCCGCGACGGCGGCTTCGCCGGCCATGCCGGCTACCGTTTCGCCCGCCTGTCGGAGTATTTCGGCAAATTCCTGCGCCACGGCAACGCCTATCCGGACCGGGTGATGCGCCTGTTCGACCGCCGCCGGGGCGGCTGGCGCGGCAAACGCGAAATCCACGAAGCAGCCAGTGTCGACGGCGTCGTCGGTACGCTGCGCGGCGACCTCATCCACTACCCGTACCGCTCGTTGCAGCAGCAGCTGGCCAAGACCGAGAAGTACGCGCGGATGATGGCCGAGCACGAGTTCGCGCGCGGCAAGCGGGCCACTCTTGGCAAGCTGGTGCTGGCGCCCGCCTGGCGGTTCTGGCGCGGCTTCCTGTTCCGGGGTGGTTTCCGCGACGGCTGGCATGGCCTGGTCTACGCCTACGTGCGCGCCAACTACGTGCGGCAGAAGACCATCATGCTGTGGATGCTGGGCAACGGACAGGCGGTGGCCGACCCGCCGACGCCCTGATCGCCGGGCTCAGCCGGTGCCGCCATTGCCACACTGATGCCTCAGGATCCCGCCGTCATCCGATGGCGCGCGCCTTCCACGATCGACAGCCCGGTCAACAGTCCCACCAGGGTCACGTAGAAGCTGGCAGTCATCTGATGGGCAAACATGGACTGTGTCAGGCCGCACAGTATGTAGGTCAACACCATCATGACCCCGGCGGCGGCGGGCCCGCGGA
The DNA here is from genome assembly GCF_001676385.1 of Stenotrophomonas maltophilia. GTDB lineage: Bacteria > Pseudomonadota > Gammaproteobacteria > Xanthomonadales > Xanthomonadaceae > Stenotrophomonas > Stenotrophomonas maltophilia_J. The sequence goes on from NZ_LYVJ01000005.1 coordinate 258,829, forward strand.
AGGTCGTGCGCCCGCTGCGCCGGTGCAGCCGCACGAAAAGCCAGAGCGGGATGCCGTACACGGCCATCAACAGCAGCAGGCCCGGCACGCCTTGGGTGGCCGCCCATTCGGCGGCATCATTGTGGGCGTGCCCCAGGTGGCAGCGAGCCTCGTCCGGGTTGTCACGGCAGATCGGGACGCGCTGCATCGCATCGTCGAAATGGCCCACGCCCACTCCCACCAGCGGATGGTCGAGGAAGGTCTCCCACGCAACCTGCAGGCGTTCCACACGGGCGCCGGCAGAGGAATCACTGTCGCCCTGCTCCATGCGCTGCACATCGCTGTGCAGCTCGCTCAGGCGCACCTGGTGGCGCAACTCGGGCACCGACAGCAGCAGCGTCACGCCGATCGCCAGCATGCCGGCAAGCACCGACAGGCGGGCCGCGCCGGTGCGCCAGCGCAGGCTCAGCGCCAGCACCACCAGCAGCGCCAGCAGCGCGGCGAACACGCCACGACTGCCGGTCAGCACGATGGTGGCGCAGCCGGCGGCCATGCCGGCAATCACCAGCGACCAGCGCCGCGACGGCCGGCAGAACACGAGCAGCACCATCAGAACCATCACGATGTCGGCCAGCACGATGGCGTTGGTGAACAGCTCGGCACGCGGCGCGCCCGCCAGCACCTGCCACAGTGCCATCGCAAAGGTGACCAGCAGCCCGATCAGGGCGCCGCGCCACAGCCAGCGCAGATCGGGACGCAGCCCGCACACCCAGAGCGCGATCCATGGAATCACCACGAAGCGCGAACGGTTGTCGACATCGCGCAGGCCGTGCTCGAACAACAGCATCGACAGCAGGCCCAGGGCCAGCACGGCCAGCATCAGCCACGCCAGCACTTTGACCGGCTGCCCGGCCAGCGCGCGCGCGCGCCACAGCAGTTCCGGCGCCATCAGGGTACTGGCCAGCAGCAGCAACCCGTACGGCAGAAGATTGATGGGTACGGTCAGCACCAGCGCAGGCAGGCACAACAAGCCCAGCTGGGCCAGCCAGTGCGCGGCACCGTGGCGCCCGCCAGAGGGAGCGCCCAGCGGGTTGCCGGCCGCGGCGGTGAAGTTGTCCGGTGAAGCTGGCACGTCGGGAAATACCGCTGCAATCTGCTGGAAGTGCGGGGACGGCCACATCGCCGGCCCCGGCCTGTTCTTTTACTGCGTTTGGCCGCACTTGGGCAGTCTGGACAAGCGGGACCTGCAGCGGCTAGTCATGTTCCTGCAAACGGCGTTCACGTTCGCGCTCCTCCGCAGTCACCACGCAGGGAACCTCCACCGCCGACGCCGGGACCAGCCACCAGCGCCGGCGGTTGGCCACCCCCGCCAGTTCGGCACGGCTGCGGTCCACGCATGACAGCATGGCGTCTTCCCGCACCAGCAGCCATCGCTGCGCCGGGGCGAGCCGCTGCCAGTGCGTAGCGGCGACCAGTTGCTCGTCCCATGGCGTCTGGAAACCAAACGTGGCCGCCGGACGGTCAGCCATCAGCAGGTTCTGTTCCTTCCACGCCACCAGCCCCAGTTCGGCCTCCGGGCCGAGACGGGCGCCGACCGCGCGCATCAAGCCGCGCGCGGAACTGGAATCGTTCAGCAACGGATACGCGACCAGGCCGTACAGCACCCAGATGACGGCGAGCGTCGACACCAGGGCAAGATGACGACGGCGACCCGACACGAGCAGGCTCAGCCCGCCCCAGGCGGCCATTGCCAGTGCAGCCCAGGCCAGCGTGTCGATCGCGCCGGGCGCCAGGCCACGCCCTTCAGCCAGCCGCATGCCGGGCCCCGACCCGCCCAGCAGGGCCAGCGCGCCCACCAGGGCCAACCCTGTTGCCAGCAAGGCAGTGAAAAGCCCCAGCAGGGCCTGCACATCACGCCGCTTCAGCAACCCGGGCAGCAACGGCGCCAACGCCAGGCAGAACATCGGCAACGCGGGAAGGATGTAGACATCACGCTTGCCGTGGGGAATCGAGAAGAACAGCACGACCAGCACCCACCACGCCAACGGCAGCAGATAGCGCGGGTCACGGCGGCGCAGGCGGCGGCACCAAGCGGGAACCGCCCAAGGCAACAGCAGGAAGGCAGGAATCCACATGGACGGCATGATTCCGAGGAAGTACCACCCTGGCTGGTGATGGTCCCAGGACCGGACATAGCGACCGGCGGTCTGCCGGAACAGGATGTCGTCCACATAGGCGCGATGGTGCTCGGACCCGCTGGCCAGGCCGGCCAGCAGCATGGGCGCCAGCCACAGCGACAAGGCCAGCAGGAACGCCAGCGGCGCGAGCCAGAAGCGCGGTTCGCGCACATGCAGGCATACCCGCGGCCAGTGCAGCGCCGAAGCGACCGCGGCGGGCACGATCATCAGCAGCGCCAGCACGCCCACGCCCTTGGTGATCACCCCCATGCCGGCGAAGAACCAGCCCATCCACCACCAGCGCCACGCGGGTCCCAGCAGCAGGTGGCGCAACAGGCCGTAGTTGGCCAGGGTGATGAACAGCACCACCAGAGGATCGATCTGCGCCTTCTTTGCCTGGAACGTGAACTGCAGCGCGAAAAGCAGTGCCCATCCCGCATGCAGCCCCACCTGCCGCGTCCACAGGCGGCGACCGAGATCGACCACGCACCAGAGCGTTCCCAGCGCCGCCAGCAGCGAAGGCAGCAGGAATGCCACTCGCCAGTGGCCCGACACGCCATACATCGCGGCCTGCCACCACATCAGCATCGGCGGCTTGTCCGAGTATAGTTCGGTACCACGATGCGGGAACAACCAGTGCCCGCTGTCGACCATCTGCCTGGCCACCAGCGCGAAACGCGGCTCATCCGAAGGCCACGGATCACGGAGCCCGAGGCCGGCGCCCAGCACCAGCAGGGCCATCACCACCAACAACCACGTCTGGCGCGACGCGTGGGTTTTCAGCATGGGTCTCGAAACGGCAGCCGGGGTCAGGCTGTTTTTAGCAGACGCGCGTAGAAGAAACCGTCAGCGTCGTTGTCGCCCGGCAACCGCTGGCGCGCGATACCCTCGCAATCCCTGCCGAATGCGTCGCCCAGCGGCTGCGCCACGGCGTCCGGATGCCACTTCAGGAATGCGCGCACCTGGTCGATGTTCTCGGCACGCAGGATCGAACAGGTGGCGTACAGCAGCACGCCCCCCGGTCGCAGCATCGACCAGCACGCCTCCAGCAGGCGCGCCTGCACGCCGACCAGCGCGTCGATGTCCTCGGCGCGGCGATGGAACATCACATCCGGCTGGCGACGGATCACGCCGGTCGCCGAACACGGCGCATCCAGCAGGATGGCGTCGAACGGCACGCCATCCCACCAGGCGCCGGGATCGCTGGCATCAGCCACCTGCGTCTGCGCATTGGCACCGACGCCGGTACGCGCATAGGTGTCACGCGCACGCGCCAGTCGACGCGCGTCGATGTCCAGCGCCAGCAGGCGCAGGCTCGGATCGCGTTCAAGCAGGTGCGCCGACTTGCCCCCCGGTGCCGCGCAGGCGTCCAGCACACTGGCGCCGGGCGCCGGCGCCAGCGCATCGGCCGCACATTGCGCCGACAGGTCCTGCACCGACAGAGCGCCGTCGGCGAAGCCCGGCAGCTGGTTCACCGCGATGGGTGCCGCCAGGCGCAGTGCATCGGGGCTGAGTGCGCTTGCCTCGGCGGCGATGCCCGCTTCGACGAGCGCGGCCAGTGCGCTGTCACGACCACCCTGCTGGCGGTTGGCACGCAGCCACAACGGCGCCGGCTGCAGGCTGGCGGCGAAGATCGCCTCGGCCTGCGCCGGCCAGTCGCGCTCGATGGCGTCGGCCAGCCATGCCGGGAAGGCGTCACGCGCGGGTTGTTCCGGGAAACCTTCGCGCTGCGCACGGCGCAGGATCGCATTGACCAGGCCAGCCTGCCGCTCGCGCCCGAGCGCACGTGCGGCGTCCACCGTGGCCGACAGGGCGGCATGCGCCGGCAGTTCCAGCACGTCCAACTGGGCAAAGCCCACCATCAGCAGGGTGCGCAGGTCGGCATCGCGTGCCGACAATGGCTTCTGCATCCACGCCTGCAGCGCCGCGTCGTAAGTGCTGCGACGGCGCAGTACCGCGAAACACAGGGCTTCCAGCAGGGCGCGGTCGCGGCTGTCAGCCAGTTTCGGCAACGCCCAGGCCAACTCGGCCTTCAGCGAACGGCCACGGGTGAATACCTGCGCCAGCACCCGGGCAGCCAGCATGCGGGTGGCCGCACCCGGGGCCGCCTTGGCAACGGAGAAATCGTTCTGCCTGGACACCGCTTATGCTCCCACGTGCAGGTCGCGGCGGGCATTGAGGTAGTCGGCGGCAGTGATCGCCTTGCCGCCTTCGCGCTGCAGCGTGCGCAGGCGCAGCACGCCCTGGCCACAGGCGATGTCGATGCCGTCGCGGCTGGCCGCCAGCACTGTGCCCGGCGCCTGGCCATGGGCCGTGTCCAGGGCCACCGCGCCATGGATGCGCACGCGCTCGCCGGCCAGCGTGGCCTCGGCGATCGGCCACGGATTGAACGCACGCACGGTACGCGCCAGCGTCGCAGCGTCCTGCGCCCAGTCCAGCTTCGCCTCGGCCTTGTCCAGCTTGTGCGCGTATGTCACACCCTGCTCCGGCTGCGGTCGCGCGATCGGCTTGATGCCGGCGCGCAACAGGCCCAGCCCGTCGGACAGCACCTGCGCACCCAGTTCAGCCAGCTTGTCATGCAGCTGGCCGCCGGTATCGGTGGCCGCGATCGGCAACGCCTGGTGCAGCAGCACCGGGCCGGTGTCCAGCCCCGCTTCCATCTGCATCAGGCAGACCCCGGTCGTCTCGTCGCCGGCCTGGATCGCGCGCTGGATCGGCGCAGCGCCGCGCCAGCGCGGCAGCAGCGAAGCATGCACGTTCCAGCAGCCGTGGGCCGGGATGGCCAGCACCGCCTTGGGCAGGATCAGGCCATAGGCAACCACCACCATCAGGTCCGGCTGCAGGTCGCGCAGTTGCTGCTGGGCGGCCTCGTCCTTCAGCGATTCGGGCTGGAAGACCGGAATGCCACGGGCCACGGCTTCAAGCTTGACCGGCGAGGGCGCCAGGCCGCGGCCACGGCCGGCCGGGCGGTCGGGCTGGGTATAGACGGCCACGACCTCGTGGTGGCGCGCGGCGGCGCGCAGCGACGACACCGCGAATTCCGGCGTACCGGCAAAGACAATCCTCATGGCTACCCCACTTGCAGGATGGATTCGTGCAGGAAAGAAAACGGCGCCGTCGGCCGGCGCCGTACAGCCCGCGCGTGCCGCGCAGGCACGGGCCACCCGAAGGGCGGCCCGGATGGGCGATCACGCCACGTGCTTGCGCTGCTTGGCCAGCTTCTTGCGGACCATCTCGCGCTTGAGCGGCGACAGATAGTCGATGAACAGCTTGCCGTCCAGGTGGTCCATCTCGTGCTGGATGCAGGTGGCCAGGACGTCGCCGGCCTCCAACTGCTGTTCCTGGCCGTTGCGGTCCAGGTACTTCACGGTGATGGTGTCAGCGCGGGTCACGTCGGCGAAGATGCCCGGGACCGACAGGCAGCCCTCCTGATAGACCCGGCCCCCGTCCTTGGCGACGATTTCCGGGTTGATGAACACATGCGGTTCATTCTTTTCCTCGCTGACGTCGATGACCATGAAGCGCTTGTGCACGTCCACCTGGGTGGCGGCCAGGCCGATGCCCGGGGCGTCGTACATGGTCTGGAACATGTTGTCGATCAGTTCCTGGAAGGCCGGCGTGGTGACTTCGGCGGCGTCGATCAACGCGGCCTTGGTACGCAGGCGCGGATCGGGGAACTCGAGAATGGGGAGAAGGGCCATGGCTGTTTCCGGATTGGGCCGGCACGCCGGCATACGTCGCAGATTCTAGCTCCAACGCTTGCCTTGCGCCCCGGTTTCTGGACTATAGTGCGCGAACCTGTTGGGGAATCAGGGCTTCACACCTATGTTGCTTCGTTTTCGTACGGTCGTCGCCGCGGCGATGCTGACCGTGGCTGCCTATGCTACCGCCGTGGAAGTGAATGGCGGGCACCCGGACACCTATGTGGTCCGAAAAGGGGATACGTTGTGGGATATCGCCGCGCGATTCCTGCAGAAGCCGTGGCTGTGGCCGGAGATCTGGCAGGCCAATCCGCAGATCGCCAACCCGCACCTGATCTATCCAGGTGACGTGCTGAGCCTGGCCTATCTGGACCGGGTGACCGTGGCCCAGCAGCCCGGCCCGCGGCAGGAGGCCCCGATCGACGCCATTCCACTGGCCCAGGTCGAGCCCTTCCTGAAGCAGCTGAGCGTGGTCGACAGCATTGAACAGCTGCCGTACGTGGCCGGCCTCGAGGAGGAACGGCTGCGGGCCAGCAGCGGCCAGGCCGTCTATGTGCGCCTGGCGGACGCGCAGCTGGGCCAGCGCTGGGCCGTGGTCCGCCCGACCGTCCGCTACGCCCAGCCCAAGCCCAGCGAAGACCTGAACGCCAATGGCGAGGTGACGCCGGGCAGCGGCAACCTGTGGAAGGCCTACAACGCGCCCAACCAGCGCCGCGGCGTACTTGGCTACGAGCTGGCCCAGGTCGCCACGGGCACCATCACCCGGGTCGCCGGCGACAAGGTCGAGGTGTCCACCCTGGTGCTCGACAAGAACGAAAGCGGCCGCGAGGTGCGTGCCGGCGATCGCCTGGTGCCCGTGGAGGCCAGGCCGTACGACCTGCAGTTCGTACCGCACGTGCCTGCTGCCGGCGTCGAGGGCGTTGACGTCCGCGTGCTGGCGGTGACCGACATGTTCTCCGTCGGCGGCCCGCGCGATGTGATCGCGATCTCGGCCGGTCGCGCCCAGGGCGTGGACAACGGCACCGTGTTCTCGCTGTGGCGGCCGGGTCGCCATGTGGCGCACCGCATGAAGTACCCGACGTCGTCGCGCATGGACGATTCGCTCAGCTCCGGCGTCGGCCGGGTCTCGCTGCCGGACGAGTACGCCGCGCACGCCATGGTGTTCCGCACCTTCGACAACGTCAGCTACGCGCTGGTGATGCAGGGCGTGAAGCCGGTACGCGTGGGGTACAACGCACTGCACCCGGACGCCAGGTAACGGCCCGCCCAGCCGGCACCGCAGGCAGCACCGGGTTCTCGCCGACAGACGTCTGCGGGATGACCTGACAACCACACGCAAAGGCGCCCTAGGGCGCCTTTGTTGTGTGCGGCCGATAGTGGGGAATGATCACGCGTGCACATGAGGCGCTGCTGCGCCTGTTGATGGCGGGAGGCGCACTGGCGCCACGACGGGCCCTGCTGCAGGCCGCGGGTGGCACCGAGGCAGCCCTCGCGCAGGGCCCCGCGACCTGGCGCGCGCACGGCTGCACGGCGGAGCAGTGCACCGCACTGGAACGTCCCGATCACCGCGCCTGGGCGGCTGCCCGGCGCTGGCTGGAACAGGACAACCACCACGTGCTGTCCTGCACCGATCCGGCCTTTCCGCCCCCATTGCTGGAGGTCCCCAATCCGCCGCTGGGCCTGTTCGTGGCCGGAGACCCCAGCCTGGCCTGGCGCCCATCGGTGGCGCTGGTCGGCAGCCGCTCCCCCACCCCGGGTGGGCGGGCGCTGGCCGCCCGCTTTGCCGGCTGTTTCGTCGAGGCCGGGCTGGCGGTGACCAGCGGCCTGGCGGCCGGCATCGACGCCGCCGCGCACCTGGCCACCCTGGACGCGGGTGGGTGCACCATCGCAGTGATCGGTACCGGCCCGGACCGGGCCTACCCGGACAGCCACGCCCGCCTGCAGGCGCGGATCGCCGCTGAGGGCGTGGTGCTCAGCGAGTACCTGCCGGGCACGCCGGCCCGCCCCGGTCACTTCCCTGCGCGCAACCGGCTGGTGGCCGGGCTTGCGCTGGCCACGGTGGTGGTCGAAGCGGCCCAGCGCTCCGGGGCGCTGATCACCGCCCGCCTGGCTGCCGAGGCCGGACGCGAGGTCTGCGCCCTCCCTGGTTCGGTGCTGAACCCGCGTGCAGCCGGCTGCCACCGGCTGATCCGTGAAGGCGCTGCACTGGTCGAGCGCCCCGAAGAAGTACTGGAGCTGCTGGCCCCCGCCCTGCGGCGGCAGTTGCCGGGCTTGCAATCACGGCTGTCCACCCCCACTGAACAGGCATCGCCGGCCCACCTGCCGGCACGTTGGGCCGACGACCCTGACTACCAGTGCTTGTGGCAGGCCCTGGACCACGACCCAAGCGGTATGGATTGGCTGATTGCGCGCTGTGGATTGACGGCGCCCCAGGTGTCCTCCATGCTGCTGGCCATGGAACTGGCGGGAATCGTGGTGTGCGTACACGGCCGCTACTGTCGAACTCCCTAGTTTCTTCACCTCCACAGCGTCGCGCGACGCAGGCCGAGGGGCAATGAAAGAGAGCATCCTGGATGTACTGCTGTACCTTTTTGAACACTATTTCAGCGAAGATGCGGACCTGATCCGTGACCGCGATTCGCTTCAGAACGGCCTGATCCAGGCCGGCTTCAGCCCTACCGAGATCAACAAGGCGTTCGACTGGCTCGATGCCCTGGCTGCGCAGCGGCCGAGCATGGCCCAGGCGCGGGTCGACGGGCCGGTGCGCGTCTACCACGGCCCCGAGCTGGACAAGCTGGATGTGGAATGCCGCGGGTTCCTGCTCTACCTGGAACAGCACGGCATCCTCGACGCCGACCAGCGTGAGCTGGTCCTGGACCGCGCGATGGCCCTGGACCAGGACGAACTGGACCTGGACGACCTGAAATGGGTCGTGCTGATGGTCCTGTTCAACCAGCCAGGCTCCGAAGCGGCCTACGCGTGGATGGAAACACAGATGTTCATGGACGAGCCAGAACCCCTGCACTGACCTTACACTTGGGGGCATAGCGCATTCAGGAGCGTCCCCGTGAGTGAGTGGTTCCATGCAGAAGGCAACCGGCAGCAGGGCCCGCTGCCGACGGAGCAACTGGTCGAATTGTTCCGCAGCAACCAGATCACCCTGGACACCCTGGTCTGGCGCGACGGGCTGCCGCAATGGCAGCCGTTGCGCACCGTGGTCGACGAGCTCGGCCTGATCGTGCCGGCCCTGGACGCCGCCCCGCCGTCGCTGGAACCACAGCCGGAACCGATGCCCCCTCCGCCACCGCAGCCGCCGGTGCTGCCTTCCACGCCCTACGCCTCCAGCGCCCCCGCAGCGGCGCTGCCGCCATCGAAGAAGAAGCTGTCCGGCGGTGCGCTGGCGGCCATCATCGGTGGCGGCCTGCTGCTGGTGCTGGTACCCGTCCTGGCGATCCTAGCAGCCATCGCCCTGCCGGCCTACAACGACTACACCGTGCGCGCCCGGGTCGCCAATGCGATCAGCACACTGCAACCGCTGAAGGGCCAGGTGCAGCACTTCGCCGATGAGCAGGGCCGCTGCCCCGGCGCCAACGATGCGGGTTTCCCGGCGCCGGGCGATTTCACCCAGGCCGGCTTGTCGGCGGTGAACATCGGCCGCTTCAACAATGGCCACTGCGGCATCGAAGCCACCCTGGCCGCCCCGGGCAAGCGCCTCGATGGCGACCTGCTGTGGCTGGAATACGACCGCGACAGCGGCCGCTGGGAATGCAGTGGCGAAAGCGACGACAAATACCTGCCACCGTCGTGCCGCGGCTGAGCCGCCGGCACACCGGTACCTCCAAGGATGATTCAACAGGGAACATGCAATGACTGAGTGGTATTACGCCGAAGGACAGCAGCGCCAGGGCCCCTTGCCGGCCCAGGAGATCCGCCTGCGCTTCCAGCGCGGCCAACTGGACCTGGACACCCTTGTCTGGCGCGAGGGCATGGCGCAGTGGGCCGCGCTGCGCCAGGTGGTCGACGAGCTCGGACTACAGACGCTGGCCGATGCGAACACCGCCGCCAGCAGCGGTGGATTCGACCTGCGCGGTGACTATGCCGCCATCGACAACGGTACGGCGCCATTGCCTGGTACCGGTGCCCTCAGCAGTTCGCCCTACAGTGCACCGGCCACTGCCGGCAGCGCTGGGCATGGGCAACCCGTGCAGGGTGGCGAAGTGGTCTATGCCGGCTTCTGGAAGCGCGTGGCAGCCTACATGGTCGACTACTTCGTGCTGGCCGTGCCCGGCGGCATCATCGGTGCCATCGTGGGCGTGGTACTCGGCGCCAGCATGGGCGCGGTGGGCAGCGGCGAAACCGCCATCGAGATCGTCGCCCAGCTGGCCAGTGCCTTGATCAACCTCGGCATCGGCGTGGCCTACTACACCTGGTTCCATGCCTCGCAGGGTGGTGCCACGCTCGGCAAGATGGCGGTCGGGATCAAGGTCGTACGCGGCAACGGCGAGCGTCTGACCAAGGCCCGCGCCTTCGGTCGTTATTGGGCCATGCTGCTGAGCAGTTTCACCCTCGGCATCGGCTTCCTGATGGCGGCCTTCACCGAGCGCAAGCAGGGCCTGCACGACATGATCTGCGACACCGTGGTGGTCGACCGCTGGGCCTACACCGACCAGCCGCACCTGCAGCGCCGCGAGCTGGGTACGGTCACCGTACTGGTCCTGGTCCTGACCGGCGTACTGGCGCTGGCAGGCCTGGCCCTGCTGGTGTTCGCGGTCGGCTTCATCGCCAAGATGGCCTCATGAATGGCCATCATCACGCCGGGCTGCTTGACAGGGGTTGCCCGGCCGTGATTCCTCTAGCACGGTGAAACCTGAACGCCCGGCACACTACCGGGCGTTCAGTTTATGGATTTGCCCGTGGCCGCTTCACTAATGCGGCCGTTTGCTCCACCCTAGCGACCCCTTCCCCGCGGTTCGCCCCACAGACCCTGCTGCCATGCCCAAGCACCTGCTCATCGTCGAATCGCCGGCCAAGGCCAAGACGATCAACAAATACCTCGGCAAGGACTACACCGTCCTGGCCTCGTATGGGCATGTGCGCGACCTGATCCCGAAGGAAGGTGCGGTCGACCCGGACAACGGGTTCGCCATGCACTACGACGTCATCGAGAAGAACGAAAAGCACGTCGATGCGATCGCCAAGGCCGCCAAGGGCGCCGACGACATCCTGCTGGCAACCGACCCGGACCGCGAAGGCGAGGCGATCAGCTGGCACATTGCCGAGATCCTGAAGGAGCGTGGGCTGGTCAAGGACAAGCCCATGCAGCGCGTGGTGTTCACCGAGATCACCCCGCGCGCGATCAAGGAGGCGATCAGCCAGCCCCGCGCGATCGCCAGCGACCTGGTCGATGCCCAGCAGGCGCGCCGCGCGCTGGACTACCTGGTCGGTTTCAACCTGTCGCCGGTGCTGTGGCGCAAGGTCCAGCGCGGCCTGTCCGCGGGCCGCGTGCAGAGCCCGGCGCTGCGCATGATCGTCGAGCGCGAGGAGGAAATCGAAGCCTTCGTCGCCCGCGAGTACTGGTCGATCGCCGCCGAGTGCGCACATCCGTCGCAGCATTTCAATGCCAAGCTGGTGAAGCTGGACGGGCAGAAGTTCGAGCAGTTCACCATCACCGATGGCGACACCGCCGAAGCCGCACGGCTGCGCATCCAGCAGGCCGCCCAGGGCGCGCTGCATGTCACCGACGTGGCCAGCAAGGAGCGCAAGCGCCGCCCGGCACCGCCGTTCACTACCTCCACCCTGCAGCAGGAAGCCTCGCGCAAGCTCGGCTTCACCACCCGCAAGACCATGCAGGTGGCACAGAAGCTGTACGAAGGCGTGGCCATCGGCGACGAGGGCACCGTCGGCCTGATCACGTACATGCGTACCGATTCGGTGAACCTGTCGCAGGACGCGCTGGCCGAAATCCGCGACGTGATTGCCCGTGACTACGGGATCGCTTCGCTGCCCGACCAGCCCAATGCTTACCAGACCAAGTCGAAGAACGCCCAGGAAGCACACGAAGCGGTGCGCCCGACCTCGGCCCTGCGCACCCCGGCCCAGGTCGCCCGCTTCCTGACCGACGACGAGCGCCGGCTGTACGAACTGATCTGGAAGCGCGCGGTGGCCTGCCAGATGATCCCGGCCACGCTCAACACGGTCAGTGTCGACCTGTCCGCAGGCAGCGAGCACGTATTCCGCGCCAGCGGCACCACCGTGGTCGTGCCCGGCTTCCTGGCCGTCTACGAGGAAGGCAAGGACAACAAGAGCGCCGAGGACGAGGACGAGGGCCGCAAGCTGCCGGCGATGAAGCCCGGCGACCGCGTGCCGCTGGACCGCATCCTGGCCGAACAGCATTTCACCCAGCCGCCGCCGCGCTATACCGAAGCGGCGCTGGTAAAGGCGCTGGAAGAGTACGGCATCGGCCGCCCGTCGACCTATGCTTCGATCATCCAGACGCTGCTGTTCCGCAAGTACGTGGAAATGGAAGGCCGCAGCTTCCGCCCGTCCGATGTCGGCCGTGCGGTCTCCAAGTTCCTGTCCAGCCACTTCACCCAGTACGTGGACTACGACTTCACCGCCAGGCTGGAAGACGAGCTCGATGCCGTCTCGCGTGGCGAGGAAGAGTGGATTCCGCTGATGTCCCGCTTCTGGGAACCGTTCAAGGAACTGGTCGAGGACAAGAAGGAATCCGTCGACCGGTCCGAAGCCACCGGTGCGCGCGAGCTCGGCACCGACCCCAAGAGTGGCAAGCCGGTCAGCGTGCGGCTGGGCCGCTTCGGGCCGTACGCGGCCATCGGCAGCACCGCCGAGGACGCCGAGGAGAAGCCCAGGTTCGCCTCGCTGCGCCCGGGCCAGTCGATGCATACCATCACCCTGGAAGACGCGCTGGAACTGTTCCTGATGCCGCGTGCACTGGGTGAGGACAACGGCGAGCCGGTCAGCGTCGGTATCGGCCGCTTCGGTCCGTTCGCCAAGCGCGGCAGCACCTATGCCTCGCTGAAGAAGGAAGACGACCCGTACACCATCGACCTGGCCCGCGCGGTGTTCCTGATCGAAGAGAAGGAAGAGATCGCGCGCAACCGGATCATCAAGGAATTTGAAGGCAGCGACATCCAGGTGCTGAACGGCCGCTTCGGCCCGTATATCAGCGACGGACGGATGAACGGCAAGATTCCCAAGGATCGCGAACCGGCATCGCTGACCCTGGCCGAAGTGCAGCAGTTGATGGAAGAAACCGGCAAGCCGGTGCGCAAGGGCTTCGGCGCCAAGAAGGCGGCCGCGAAGAAGGCACCGGCCAAGAAGGCTGCGGTGAAGAAGGAAGCCGCGCCGAAGAAGGCGGCGGCCAAGAAGGCGCCTGCCAAGAAAGCGGTCAAGAAGGCTGCCGCGAAGAAGGCCCCGGCCAAGAAGGCCGCTGCAAAGAAGTAGATCGACGCCGTGCGTGGATGAGGCGGCAAGGCGTGCGGACCAACGGTCCGCACCCACTGCCGGCCGGCGGCCGGCACTACCGGGCGGTACCGCTCCACCCCTTCTGCACGCGGCAGGGAGATAATGGAGGCCCACGTCGGGCCCGTCGCCGCCATGAAAGAACTCACCCTGGACTCTGCTGTCGCCACGCTCCGCGCCGGTGGCGTGATCGCCTATCCGACCGAAGCAGTCTGGGGCCTGGGCTGTGACCCCGCACATGAAGCGGCGGTGCACATGGTGCTGCGGCTGAAACAGCGTCCGATCGAGAAGGGCATGATCCTGGTCGCCGCCGAGTTGTCGCAGCTGGAGGGCTGGGTGCGCCTGCAGGCGCTGCCCGATGCCCGCCAGCGCGCGGTACTGGCCACCTGGCCGGGCGCCAACACCTGGATCCTGCCGGCCGGCCCGCGCGCCCGCCCCTGGGTCACCGGCGAGCACAGCGGGATCGCCGTGCGCATCAGCGCCCACCCGCTGGTGGCCGCGCTGTGCCGCGCCTGGGGAGGACCGCTGATCTCCACCAGCGCCAACCTGGCCGGTGAACCACCGGCACGCACCCGTGCCGAGCTCGATCCGCGGCTGCTGCGCCTGCTCGATGGCATCCTCGATGGCGAGACCGGCGGCCTGGCCCAGCCGACCCCGATCCGCGATGCGCTCAGCGGCAATGTACTGCGCTCCTGAGCCGCGATTGCACTGCCGCCGGCAATCCCGCACGCTGCCGCCATGAACCTGCTGCGCACCGCCCTGGGCCTGTTGTGCCTGCTGCCGCCATGGACCGCACCGGCGGCCGAGGATGTGCGGGTGTACCGCTGTGTTGCCAGCAATGGTGCTGTCGCCCTGCAGGACAGGCCCTGCAACAGCGGCCGCCAGGAGATCCGCGACCTGCAGCGCCCGCGCGACCCCACCCCACGCGTGGTACGCAGCGACGCCGCACCAGCACCGCCCAGCGAACCGCCAGTGATCACCGAGCGTGAAGTCCGTCATGTCTACATCCAGCCGCCGCAGCCGATGTACGAATGCGTGAGCGACGACGGCCGGCGCTACACCAGTGATAACAACGACGGCAATCCGCGCTGGGTACCCCTGTGGACCAGCGTCTGGTTGCCCCCAGGGCACCACGGCCCGATGCGTCCCGGCCCACGCCCGGCCATCGGCACCCCGGTGGGTTCACCTGCCGGCGGAGGCGAGGGCTATCGCCCGCCCCCGGTGGGCGTGGGCGTGCAGGTCCCGGCCGGCAGCGTGCTGGTCCGTGACAGTTGCCATGCCCTGCCACCCCAGGAGGTCTGTGCGCGCCTGCGTGACCGCCGCTGGGAGCTGGATCGCCGCTACAACAGCGCGCTGCAGAGCGAACGCACCGCCATCAGTAACGAGCAGCGCGGCATCGATGCGCGCCTGTCGCGCGATTGCCAACACTGAGCGCACAGCCTGTACGCTGTGCGGATGAACAAAGTGATCTGGCTGGCCCTGGCGTTGCTGCCCGGCCCTGCACTGGCCGAAGAAGGCGTGATCTATCGCTGCACATCCAGCAGTAGTGATGTTCCCACCCTGCAGCGCACCCCTTGCCCGTCCGGCAGCACGCAGCAGGTGCTGCGCGTACCCGAGGCAGCCAATCGGCAACCGGCCACGATTGCGCCGGAATCCGCGCCTGTCCCTGCGGAGGCACCGCTGCCGGTGCCGGCCGCGTCTGTCGCGGCCCCGCTGCCCCCTGCCCTTCCCCGGCGGGCGGATGAAGGACGCACCATCATGCAGGCCGGCATGGTCGAGCGCGAAGGCGGCGACCAGATCCTCGACAGTGCGACGCTGCGCCGCGAGCTCGACACCGTCGCCAGCGAGGGGCCGCCCAAGCCACCGCTGCCACCGATCTTCCAGTGCACCGACAGCCAGGGCGGCCACTACCTGCACGAATATGAACCCGCGCCCGGCCGCTGCGAGCTGATGACGGTGCAGGGCCTGGGTGGCGTCACGCCAGTGAATGCGGCCAGCTGCGAAGTGGTGCGTGACCGCTGCGAGGAACTGCCCGAAGCGCAGCGCTGCGGCAGCTGGCAGCAGCGCTTCCGCGATGCCCGTGGTCATGAACGCTTCGCTGCGCCGGAAAACCGCGACGCCGCGCGCGCCGAGCGCGAACGACTGCGGGGCGTGCTGGAGGCCAGCAACTGCCCGGTGCCCGGGTGACAGCGTCCCTGCATGGCGTGGATCCACTCGACCGCGGCGGCATGGCCGCACCTGCTCATGGGGTCGCTCTGTTGTAGAGCCGAGCCCATGCTCGGCTCACAACGCGGCCCGTATACCGACAGCCGAGCATGGGCTCGGCTCTACAGTAAGAGCGATCAGAACCCGTAACGCAGGAAGCCTCCATCCACGGCGATGCACTCGCCGGTAACATAGCTGGCCGCCGGCAGGCACAGGAAGCCCACGGCTGCGGCCACTTCCTCCGGCTCACCGATGCGGCGCATCGGCGTACGGCCGATCACTTCCTCGTAGTAATCCGGATCCGACAGCGGGCCCGAGGTACGTCGCGTCCGGATGTACCACGGCGCCACCGCGTTGACGCGGATGCCGTCCTCGGCCCACTCCACGGCCAGATTGCGGGTCATCTGGTGCATGGCCGCCTTGGTCATGCCATAGACCACGCCGCTGCGTACATGGGTCAGGCCGGAGACGCTGCCGACGTTGACGATGGACGAGGAGGCATGGCGCGCCAGCAGCGGATGGGCGTAGCGCGACAGCTCGAACGCCGAGAACAGGTTGGTCTCGAAGATGTTGCGCCATTCGTCTTCGGAATACTCCGTGGCCGCCCGGGTGATGTTGCCACCCGCATTGTTGACCAGGATGTGCAGGCCATCGCTGTGGTCCTCGACCCAGTCCAGGATCTGCCGACGGTCCTCGTCATCGGAGACGTCGGCGGCCAGCGCATGCACCTGGTGCTGCGGGTACACGTCCAGCAGTTCGTCGCGCGCCGTCTCCAGCATGTCGATATCACGGCCGACGATCATCAGATCGGCGCCGAAGCCGGCCAGCTCATGCGCGATGGCCAGGCCGATGCCGGCGCTGGCACCGGTGATCAGGGCCGTCTGGCCGTCCAGGCGCCACCGTTGCTGGGTCATGTGTCCTCCGGGGCCGCGCCCGCTGTGTTTCGATGCGGAAAGGATACGCGCTCACGGCAGCACCCTGCCGCAGGTGCGACACTGCACCTACGCCCACCGCGGAGAGCCGCCATGCGCATCCTGCTCCTGTCCACGGCCCTGCTGGCCCCCCTGCTGCTGCCTGCCTGCCAGCGACCGCCGACGCCGAACCCGGAGAAGCCGCCGGAACCGCAGGCCATGGCCCGCGCGATCCAGCAGCCGCTGGACCGCGCCAAGCGCGTGCAGAAAACCGTCGATGACGCCGCTGCGAGCGAGCGCAGGGCCGAGGCTGACGCGACGCAATGATCCGTGGGGCCAGCGCCCTTTGCGCTGCAATGGGACCCGACCCCATGAACGAAAACGCCCGGCCGAGGCCGGGCGTTTTCACTCGGTACCGTTACCGGTCAGAAGCCGCAGAAGCAGTACGCCAGCGCCTTCACCGGTGCGCCATTGCCCTTTTCGCGGGCGGCGTTCTCGACGAAGCGCAGCTGCGTATCCACTTCCGGCATCGTGCGCGCCAGCATCATCCGCGCCATGCCCGAGTCGGACAGCATCCAGGCGCCGGCACGGCTGCCAGCGAAACCGCTGACGAACTGCGCGAATGGCGTGGCCGCCTTCTCGATGTAGCGCACGCGGTAAGCGTCGGTCTTGCCGAGCTTGGCGCGGCTGGCCGCGTCGGCCACGGCATCCTTGAGGCCCCCGAAGGCGTCAACCAGCCCGCGTTCCCTGGCCTGCGCGCCACTCCACACGCGGCCACGAGCCACTTCGTCGACGGCCTCGACCGGCTTCTTGCGGGCATCGGCGACGCGTCCGGTGAAGTCGGCGTAGCCCTTGTTGATCACCGACTGGATGACCTGGCCCACGGCCGGATCCATCGGACGGGTGACATCGAAGGCACCGGCAAAACGCGTGGTACCGACACCATCGGTGTGTACGCCGATCTTGTCCAGCGCACGGCTGAAGTTCGGCACCATGCCGAAGATGCCGATCGAGCCGGTGATGGTCGACGGGTCGGCGTAGATGCGGTCGGCGTTCATGCTGATCCAGTAGCCGCCGGATGCCGCCAGGTCACCCATCGACACCACCACCGGCTTGCCGGCAGCCTGCAGCGCCACCACTTCGCGACGGATCTGCTCGGAGGCGAAGACTTCGCCGCCCGGCGAGTCGACGCGCAGCACCACCGCCTTCACATCATCATCGTCGCGCGCGGCACGCAGCAGCGCCGAGGTCGACTCGCCACCAATGCGGCCGGCCGGCAGGTCGCCGCCACTGATCTCGCCGGCGGCAACCACCACCGCGACCTGCGGACGCGGGTCCACCGGCTTGCGGCGTGCATCGAGCAGCGCCAGGTAGCGACCGAAATCGACGTTGCGGAAGCCACCTTCGGCATCCTCGTCGGCCACGCCGCGTTCGGCCAGCAGATCTTCGAACTCCTCGCGGGTCTTCAGCGCGGTCACCAGCTTCTGCTGCAGGGCAAACTTGGCCAGATCGCCACCGGCAGCGGCGATGCCTTCCGGCAGCGTATCGATGCCGGCGGCCAACTGTGCAGGATCCAGGCGGCGTGCCTTGGCGATATCGGCGAGGTAGCGCTGCCACACATCATTCATCCAGAACAGGTCGGCCTCCTTGGAGGCCGGTGACGCCGCGTCGAGCACATACGGCTCGGCCGCGGACTTGTATTCGCCGACCTTGAACAGGTGCACGTCGACACCGAGCTTGTCCTGCAGGCCGGTGCGGAAATACTGGCGATAGCGGCCCAGGCCCTCGAGCACCACCGACCCCATCGGATCCAGGTAGACCTCGTCGGCCTGCGCGGCCAGCAGGTACTGCGACTGGCCCATGCTCTCGCTGTAGGCCACCAGCTGCTTGCCGGAAGCCCGCAGCTCCTGCAGCGCGGCGGCCACTTCACGCAGCGAAGCGAAGCCCGAGGGCTGCAGTTTGTCGAGCTCCAGGACCACGCGCTCGATCTTCTTGTCGCCCTTGGCCGCTTCGATCACCCGCAGCAGATCACGCAGCTGGATTTCCTCCGCGCTGTTGTCGCCCACCGCCTTGGCCAGCGCGCGGCTGACCGGATCGGCGCTGAACTGCTCCACCAGGCGGCCTTCCGGCGCGATCACCAGCGTGGTGCGGTCCTGCAGCGGCTTGCTGGCGCCGGCGCCCATGCCGGCGGCGACGACGAACATCACCAGCAGCAGGAACAACAGGCCAAAGAACGCCAGGTTGAGGATCAACCGGCGTGTGAAGTTCATGACGTCCCACAGCCCGATGAAGAAGCTGGCGACAGGGTTGCGACGTGCCGGGGGCAGCGGGGGCACGGGTTGATTCATGGAACGCTCCGGATGGCTTCTTGCCGTGGTACCAGCATAGCCGGTGCCGCGTGATGCGGCATCGGACACAAGTCAGGGGATCGCCCGCCACGGTTGGCGGCAGCGCGCGACCCGGATCAGGGCAATGCGGACTGGCCGATGCGCTGGCTGCTGCACCGCAGGCGCCAGCCCATCAGGATGGCGGCGGCGGTCAGGCCGACGATCAGGCCGATCCACATGCCCTGCGGGCCCATGCCCAGGCCGAGGCCGAGCCCGGCGCCAAGCGGCATGCCCAGGCCCCAGTACGCGAACATGGCGATGAACATCGGTACGCGGGTGTCCTTGAGGCCGCGCAACGCGCCCGCCGACAGCACCTGGATCCCGTCGGGGAACTGGAACGTGGCCGCGTACAGCAGTAGGGTCGAAGCCAGGCCGGCCACGGCCAGGTCATTGGTATAGACACCGACGATGGCGTCATGGCCGAACAGCAGCACCGCCGCCGACAGCGTCTGCGTGCCCATGATGATGGCGTAACCGGCCCAGGCCGCACGGCGCACGCCGAAGCCGTCGCCACGGCCGACCGCGTGGCCGACGCGCACGGTGGTGGCCTCGGCCACGCCCATCGGGATCATGAAGCACAGCTGCGCGACGTTGATCGCGATCTGGTGCGCGGCCGCTTCATTGGCACCCAGGCGGCCGATCAGCAGCGCGGTGACGATGAACAGCCCGCCTTCCATCAACACGGTGATGCCGATCGGCAGGCCGGTGCGCAGCAGGTCCCAGATCGCCTTCCAGCGTGGACCTTCGAAATGCGAGAACAGCTGCAGGCGGGCGAAGCGCTTGGTGAACCACAGGTAGGTAGCGAAGGCGATCGCCTGCAACCACATCATCGTGGCCGAGGCGATGCCCAGGCCCTCCGCGCCCAGCTCCGGGAAGCCGAGCTTGCCGTTGGCCAGCACGTAGCCCAGCGGCGCCAGCACCAGCAGGCCACCGAAGCCGAGCAGCATGGTCGGCAGCGTCCAATGCATGCCTTCGCTCAGGTAGCGCATGCAGAAGTACAAGGTCAGCGCCGGGCCGCCCCATCGCACTGCGTGCAGGAATGCGGTCGCGCCCGGCACGATGTCCGGGGCAATGCCGAACGACGGCAACAACGGCGGCACCACGGTGAGGAAGGTGAACATGATCAGGCCCAGGCCCAGCGCCAACCACAACGCCTGGCGGAACAGCGGGCCGATTTCGCGCTCGCGGCCGGCGCCATGCAGCTGCGATACCGAGGCGGTCAGCGAGATCAGGGTGCCGATCGGGATCAGCATCGGCAGCCATAGCAATGCGGTGCCGATGGTCACTGCGGCCAGGGTCGCGGTCGCGTGGTGTCCGGCAATCACGTTGTCGACGAAGGAGATCAGGCCGGTGGACACATGCCCGAGCACAAGCGGCAGGGCAAGCAGACCGGTAGCGCCGACTTCCTTGCTGAAGCGCGGCGTGGAGGTTGCGGTAGACATGAGGTGCTTGACGCGAACTGCGGTTGCGCGCGAAGGGCACAGGCACCGGGTTGCGGCCGGTCATCTTACGCGCGCCGCGCACGTATTCCCATGACACGGCGTGAATGCTGGGTTCCGCCAGCCCCAAGCAAAAAGGGGACGGAGGGGATTAAGTCGTTTCAGGCCCAGCCATGCCGAATACGACTTAATCCCCTCCGTCCCCTTTTTTACTGTCCGGCCTGGCGCTTGAGCCAGGTGTCGCGTTCTGTGGCGGGCACTGCGAGGAAGGCGCTGCGTACCGCGTCACGCTCCTGCGGCGGCGTGCGCTGTGAAACCAGAGCGAGCTGGGCCAGCTGCGCCGGGCTGAGCTGGCGCAGCACGGCCAGCGCGGTTTCGCGCTGTGCCGGCGGCACGAACCCGAACAGGCCATGCAGCTTGGGAAATTCCAGGCCCAGCTGCGGGCCCAGCCGCCAGCCTTCGCGGAACGCCTGATCCTGCGCGTGGAACTGCTCGCGCAGTTGCTGCTGCTGGTCGGCAGGCAGAGCGTTGAAACGTGCTGCCGCCTGGCGGATGCGTTCACGCTCGCCCTCCGGCAGTGCACGCCAGGCTGCGTAGTCGGCACGACGCTGGCGCTGCTGCTGCGCGTCGAGCTGGGCGAAGGCCGAGGGCGCGGCAGCCGGCGCCGGCGCGGCCACGGGAGCCACGGAGGACGGCAGCGGTGTGCCCAAGGCCTGCGGCGCAGCAGACAGCGGCAGCGGCAAGGCCAGCAGCAGGCAAGCAGGCAGGGTCCTATTCATCGGCAGCAGTCGTTTCCAGCGTGGTACTGGCCGGTTCGGGCCGGCTCGGCCGGGATTGCGATTCATCCACCGGCAGGGGCCCACCGGCTGCCGTCCATGCGTACATGTCGGCTTCGGCAACCAACGGATAGTCCCGGTCGGCCAGCATCGCCGCGTCGTCCGCGGCCAGGGCCCCGGTGGTGTCCAGCGGCGCATTCACCTGGCTCGGCGGCAGTGCTTCCACGGTGACCGGGCCTGCCTCGCTGACCACGCCTTCCGGCAGCGATGCGCCGCTGCCCGATGCGCGTCCTTGCCAGTGACGCCAGCCCAGCGCAGCCGCCAGCAGCACTGCCACGGTGACCAGCAGGATCAGCGGACCGCGCCAGCGCGGCTTGGCATTGGCGGGGCGCCGCCTGGCGCGAGCAGCGGCGCGCTCGTCACGCACCGGCGCACGCCAGCCCGAGGCAGAAGGGTCATTGTTGGCGGCCGGTGCAGCTGGCTGTTGCAGCTGCTGCAGGCGCTGGGCCGGCAGCTCGCGGATGCGCAGCTGCACCTGTTCCGCCAACTGGCGCCAGGCCGAGGCATCAGGCTGGCCCTGCGCGTCGCGTGGGCAGGCCTCGGCCAGCAAGTGCTGGTAGCCCACCTCGTCCTGGTCGAGCACGCGCATGGCAATGCGTTCATCCAGGCTGCCGCCCACCCGCAACAGCAGGGCCAAGCGTGGCAGCGCCGCCATTCCACCCAGCATGGCCAGCGTTGGCGGCCACTGGCCGCCGGCCGGCTCACGCAGCGCCTGCCGCTGCCCCAGCAGCGTCCAGAAGCGGGCCGGCCACTGCGCCATCGGCAGATCACTGGCCACCGCAGCGAAGGCACGCATCGCTGCGACCAGGCTCTGCTCGGCGCGGGCCGCATCCCCGCACTGCAGTTCAGCCACCACCAGGGCACGGCGTTCGACGCCACGCAGGAACGCTGAAAGCGCGCCGGCCGCGGTCGAGGAAACAGGGGCGGGCACAGCCGTCATCGGTCACTCCAAAAGTCTGCCGGCATGATAGCGGCAGGCCATCGCTGGCTGGCAGGACTTGCGCTGGCACGTGCTTCGTGCTGCAGGTTGTGCACAGCACCACGAAGGTCGCGGGGAAAACTGCGACGTCCGGCTGAATTCACTCTGTTTCAGCATTGTTTCACACTCAACCTATTGATTTTCATTGGTTTTTGTGTGTGGCGATTTTTTGACCAACTCAAGCGTGAGGCCGTCGCCATCGGCCTCCCGCGTGCCCGTCGACCGGTAACGCACAATGTTATCCACAGAACGTGTGGATAAGACTGAATCTCCAATGGGCACCGACATTTAGGTGACATTTATGATTCAGCGGAGGGTGCCCGGTGACCTTCGGCCCCGCCTCCGACGGGCATCGCGGCCGTTACACTGACCCGATGCTTTCACCGCTTCCGACCCTGCAGGTCGCCCTGCCCGTGCCCCTGCCGCGCTTGTTCGACTACCTGCCACCGGACGGCGAGGGTCCAGCGACGGCGGCGGGCTGCCGACTGAAGGTGCCTTTCGGCAACCGCGAGCTGGTCGGTGTGGTGGTTGGGCGTGGCCACGCTGAGGATGGCCAGGCCCTGCGGCAGGCGCTGGCCTGGTGCGACCCACAGCCGCTGCTGCGGGGTGAACTGTGGCAGAGCCTGCAGTGGCTGGCACGCTACACCCATGCACCGTTGGGCGAGGTGCTCAATACCGCCCTGCCCGGGCCGTTGCGCCACGGCGAGGCCCTGCCCGATACCCATCACTGGGGCTGGCAGTTGACCACCGAGGGTCGCGCCCAGCGCGCCAGGCTGCGCGCTGGCAGTCGCCCGCGGCAATTGGCTGAACTGCTGGCCGATGCCATCGTGGATGAGGACGTGCTGGGCGCGCGCATGGACGACTGGCGCGGCGCCGCGCGCAGCCTGGCCAAGCGCGGGCTGGCCGAGCGCGTGGCGCTGAGCGTATCGCCACAGCATGCGCAGCCGCTGCCCGGCCCCACCCTCAACCCGGAGCAGGCCGAGGCGGTGGCCGCGATCCACGCCGCCGAAGGTTTCCAGCCATTCCTGCTGGACGGCGTAACCGGCAGTGGCAAGACCGAGGTCTACCTGCAGGCGATCATCCATTGCCTGGCCCAAGGCAGGCAGGCGCTGGTGCTGGTGCCGGAAATCGGCCTGACGCCGCAGACCCTGGCACGCTTCCGCGGCCGCCTCGGCGTCACGGTGCATGCACTGCATTCGGGGTTGAACGACAACGAACGCGCCCGCGTCTGGGCGGCAGCCTCCCGCGGCGAAGCGCAGGTCATCGTCGGCACCCGATCGGCGGTGTTCACGCCGCTGCCCCAGGCCGGCCTGCTGATCGTCGACGAGGAACACGACGGCAGCTACAAGCAGCAGGACGGCATCCGCTACCACGCCCGCGATTTCGCGCTGGTGCGGGCCAAGGCGCTGGGTGTTCCGGTGCTGCTGGGCAGCGCTACGCCCTCGCTGGAATCCCTGCACAACGCCTACGCCGGGCGCTACATGCACCTGCGCCTGAAGCAGCGCGCCGGCGATGCACGGCCGCCACGCGTGCGTATCCTCGACGTGCGCAAGCGGCCGTTGCACGACGGCCTCTCGGCCGATGTGCTGGCCGGTATCGGCGAGCACCTGCAACGTGGCCAACAGGTCCTGGTGTTCAAGAACCGTCGCGGCTATGCGCCGGTGCTGCTGTGCCACGATTGCGGCTGGACCGCGCCATGCCAGCGTTGCGACGCGCCGATGACCGTGCATGGTGGCGGTCGTCGCCTGCAGTGCCATCACTGCGGCGCACGGCAGCCGGCGCCGTTGGCGTGCCCGGCCTGCGGCAGCCTGGCGCTGCAACCGCAGGGCATCGGCACCGAACGCCTGGAAGAGCATCTCGCCGCGGCCTTTACCGATTTTCCGGTGGTGCGCATCGACCGCGGGACCACCACGCGGCGCGACGCGCTGGAACAGCAGCTGGCGAAGCTGGGCGACCGGCCCGGCATCCTGGTCGGCACGCAGATCCTGGCCAAGGGCCACGACCTGCCCAGGCTCACTCTGGTCGTCGTGGTCGGCATCGACGAAGGCCTGTTCTCGGCTGACTTCCGCGCCAGCGAGAAACTGGCACAACAGCTGATCCAGGTCGCCGGACGCGCTGGACGCGCACGCGACCCGGGCGAGGTCTGGCTGCAGACGCACCACCCGGGGCACCCGCTGCTGGAAACCCTGGTCAGCGGCGGCTACCACCCGTTCGCACAGGCCGAACTGAACCAGCGCCAGGCCGCTGGTTTCCCGCCCTTCGCGCACCTGGCACTGCTGCGCGCCGAGGCCCAGCAGGTCGAGCATGCCAATGCCTTCCTGCTGGCGGCGCGGCAGTTGTTGGGCGAACAGGAAGCAGTGGAAGCCTACGGGCCGATGCCGGCGCCGATGCCACGCCGTGCCGGTTACCAGCGCACCCAGTTGTTGCTGTCGGCGATGCAGCGGCCACCGCTGCATGGCGTGCTGGCCCAACGGGTGCCGCAGCTGTATGCGCTGCCGGAAGCACGCAAGGTGCGCTGGTCGCTGGATGTGGATCCGACGGATCTGTATTGAGGGGTCAGAGCCCACCCGCTGGGTGGGATCTGACCCCGTGGCCCGAACGCCGCGCTTACGTCAGGGGCGACATCACGCCGCGCTGGTAGGCCGGCCGCTCGCGCAGGCGCGCGTACCATTCGGCCAGGTGCGGCAGTTCCGGGCGCTGGATCGGCAGCTCGTACCAGGCGTACACCAGCGATCCCAGCGGGATATCACCCATCGCGAATTTCTCGCCCGACAGCCAGGGCTGCGTCGCCAGGGTGGCGTCGGCCATCGCCAGGTAGTCACCGGCACGGACGATGGCGGCGCTGATGCGCGCCTCGTCACGGTCTGCGGGCGCGGTGCGCATGATGCCCCAGATCAGCTCGCTGTACAGCGGTGCCATCCGAGAGGTGCTCCAGTCCATCCATTTCTCGGCCTGGGCGCGTTGCATCGGGTCTTCGGCATACAGCGTGCCCAGCGCATAGCGCGCGCTCAGGTAGCGAACAATGGTGTTCGATTCCCACAGCGGCAGGCCATGGTCTTCGATCACCGGGACCAGGCCATTGGGATTCATCGCCTGGTACTCCGGCGTCTGCGTGCCCCCATGGCTGCCGCCGACTTCAATGGATTCGTACGGCAGGCCGATCTCCTCGGCACACCACAGCACCTTGCGGACGTTGCTGGAATTGCGCCGCCCCCAGATCTTCAACATGCGGATTTTCCTTGCTGGCAATGCAAGCGGCAACGATACGCCTGATCGGGCGGGGTGTGCGCGTGCCGGAAGCGGGATCTGGCATCTGGACGTTGCCGGCCAGCGGCCGGCACTACCGGGCCTTCTTCGGCAGCGCGCGCACGTAGGACGACTTGCCGTCTTTCTTCAGTTCGAACAGGCCGGTCGCTGCCAGCAGGTCGCTGAGCTTCCCATACCCATAGTTGCGCGAGTCGAATGAGGCTTGGTTGCCGATCTGGCTGCCGACCGGGCCCAGGTGTGACCAGCCATCGTCACCTTCGGCCGAAGTCACCGCGCGGCGCAGCATCTTGACCAGCCGCGTGTCGCTGCGCAGTTCGGCACCGCTCTTGCGTGGGCGCGCTTCATCGGGCGATGCCTGCTCGCTCGGCTCGCTCGATGCCTGTTCCATTTCAGGGGCGCTGGCGTGGGCCTGGCCCAGTGCTTCCAGGTACGTGAATTTCGAGCAGGCGTTGACGAAGGGATCGGGCGTCTTCTTCTCGCCGAAGCCATAGACCTTCACGCCATCGGTCAGCAGGCGCATCACCATCGGGGTGAAGTCCGCATCGCTGGACACGATGGCGAAGCCATCGAGGTTGCGCGCGTACAGCAGGTCCATCGCATCGATCACCATCGCCATGTCCGAGGCATTCTTGCCCTTGCTGTAGGCGAACTGCTGGATCGGGCGGATCGCGTACTCATGCAACACCGCTTCCCAGCTCTTCAGCCGCGGGCTCTTCCAGTTGCCATAGGCGCGGCGCACATTGGCGACGCCGTAGCGGGCGACTTCGGCCAGGACCTCGTCGATCTTGGAAGCCGGCGCATTGTCAGCGTCGATCAACAGGGCGATGCGCTTTTCCGGTTCGCTCATGGGCTCCTCACGGGCCGTTGCCTGAACCCAAGTATCGCCGATCCATGCGGGCGCTGACGTGACAGGCGGCCGCCATGCGAAGATGACGGGCGACCCCCATGCCCCCCTGGAGTGAGTCGATGAGTCGCGAGCGCGTTCCCCACCTGGTCGTTGTCGGCGGCGGTTTTGCCGGACTCTGGGCCACCCGTGCCCTGGCCCGCGAACGCATGCGCATCACCCTGGTCGACCGCCGCAACCATCACCTGTTCCAGCCGCTGCTGTACCAGGTGGCCACCGCCGGCCTGTCCGCGCCGGATATCGCCGCACCGCTGCGCCACATCCTCGGCCACCAGCGCAACGTGGAAGTGCGGCTGGGCGAAGTGGTCGCCATCGACAGGCAAGCCCGGCAGATCCGCCTGGCCGATGGCAGCACGCTGGACTACGACAGCCTGCTGCTGGCCACCGGTGCCACCCATGCCTACTTCGGCAACGACCAGTGGGCCGGTGATGCCCCCGGCCTGAAGACCCTGGACGACGCCATCGCGCTGCGCCGCAAGCTGCTGCTGGCATTCGAGCGCGCCGAGGCCGAACCGGACCCGGCGAAGAAGGCGGCGTGGCTGAGTTTCGCCATCGTCGGCGGCGGGCCGACCGGTGTTGAACTGGCCGGTACCCTGGCCGAGATCGCGCGGCACACGCTGCGCAACGAATTCCGCCACATTGATCCGGCCAGCGCCAAGGTGCGGCTGATCGAGGCCGGCCCGCGCGTGCTGTCCTCGTTCCCGGAGGTGCTTTCGCTGAAAGCACGCCGGCAGCTGGAAAAACTGGGCGTGGACGTGCTCACTGGCACTCCGGTGAGCAACATCGACAGCCAGGGTTTCATGCTGGGCGATCAGTTCGTGCCAGCACGCACCGTGGTGTGGGCCGCGGGGGTGGCAGCCTCGCCGTTGGCACGCACGCTGGACGTTCCTCTGGACCGCGCCGGCCGCGTGCAGGTGCAGCCTGACCTGACCCTGCCCGGCCACCCGGAGCTGTTCGTGGCCGGCGATCTCGCCGCACTGAACCAGGCCAACGGCAAACCGGTTCCCGGTGTGGCCCCTGCCGCAAAGCAGATGGGCAAGTACGTGGCCGAGGTGGTCCGCGCACGCCTGCATGGCAAGCCCGAGCCCGGGCCTTTCAAGTACGCCGACTACGGCAACCTGGCCACCATCGGCCGCATGGCCGCCATCGTGCACCTGGGCCGCCTGCAACTTTCCGGCGTGCTGGCCTGGTGGTTCTGGCTGGCCGCGCACGTGTTCTTCCTGATCGGCTTCCGCAATCGCATCGTGGTGCTGCTGAACTGGGCAGTGGCGTACTGGAGCTACCAGCGCAGCGCGCGCATCATCTTCGGCGATGACCAGGATGATCGGCGGGCGAAGCGGTAGGGTTTCCTGGCGACTTTCCCGGGTCAGATCCCTTTCCGCAGGAAAGGGATCTGACCCCGGCTGCAGCAGCCGAGCATGGGCTCGGCTCTACAGCACGCCGGAATCGCGCGCCTGCAGCCAGGCCAGTTTGCGTTCGCGCGGCTGCTGCTTGAGCTGCCATTCGGCCCGTGACGCGGCGGCCCGGTCCGGGTACTGGCGCACGGCCAGCACGCGCAGCGGCGGGCGGGCCCGGGTGTAGCGCGCGCCCTTGCCGGCCTGGTGGGCGGCGAAACGCGCATCCACATCGGTGCTGATGCCCGCGTAGTAGCTCCCGTCGCGGCATTCGAGCAGGTACAGGAACCAGGGGCGGAGGGACGGGGCCATGGCCGGATTATGCCGTGCTGCACTGCAGCGGATATACTGGCGCCCGAATGCAGGAGAGAGGCGCCGCGCTGGCGCCCGCCGAAGGCGCAGGCTCCCATGATCGCTCAGGCCGGTGGGCTGGAATCCCACCAACCATGCATTCGACTCGCCGAGCTGGAGAGAGGTCACCGGGCATGCCCGGGATCCGCCGAAGGGGCACGCGGCCCATGCCGTTGAACTCTCAGGCAAAAGGACAGCGGGAGCGGCACCGGCCATCGTCATCCCGTCATTGCGCAGGCAATAGCGGTACGGGCGCATGGCCGGCCCCACCGCGCCCGGAGCCTGTCCATGCTGTTGTCCATCATCTACCTGATCGCCATTTCCGCCGAAGCCATGACCGGTGCGCTGTCCGCCGGCCGCCGCCGCATGGACCTGTTCGGCGTGGTCATGATCGCCTGCGTCACCGCCCTCGGTGGAGGCTCACTGCGCGACATCCTGCTCGGCCACTACCCGCTGGGCTGGGTGAAGCACCCCGAATACCTGGGCTTCACCGTATGCGCGGCGCTGATCGCCACCTGGGTGGCGCGCTGGATGCATCACTTCCGCCGCACGT
Organism: Stenotrophomonas maltophilia; assembly: GCF_001676385.1. GTDB lineage: Bacteria > Pseudomonadota > Gammaproteobacteria > Xanthomonadales > Xanthomonadaceae > Stenotrophomonas > Stenotrophomonas maltophilia_J. The sequence continues at coordinate 287,394 of NZ_LYVJ01000005.1, forward strand.
TCCTGGTGCTCGACGGACTGGGCCTGATCGCCTTCACCCTGATCGGCTGTTCGATCGCGCGTGAGGCCGGCCATGCGATGCCGATCGTGCTGATCGCCGGCATGCTGACCGGTGCCTTCGGCGGCGTGCTGCGCGACATCCTCTGCAACGAGGTGCCGCTGATCTTCCAGAAGGAGCTGTACGCGATCATCGCGCTGCTGACCGGCGCGGCGTATCTGCTGCTGCTGCACTGGGGCGTGGCCGACGCCACCGCGATCCTGTGCTGCCTCGGCGGCGGCTTCGCGCTGCGCCTGCTGGCGATCCACTTCCGCTGGGAAATGCCGAAGTTCGTCTACCACGACGAAGTGCATTGAGGTTCGCGTTCGCCTGGGGTTCCATGCTGGGCGCGGATCGACTGCACCACCCCGGCGATGTACCTGGCGCTGTCGCTCATGCGCAGCGCCAGGCGCATCGCCGGTGCGGACGGGCCGGTCTCCAACTCCGACCGGCCCTGATCGCGGCCGCACCCCCGCAGGCGCTGGCCGCCATCCACACAGGTTCCGCCCCCAGGCGGCTTGATCACGCTGCTTCGGACACCTTCACCGCGCGACGGGCGCGCACGGCCGTGGCCAGCCGCTCCAGCACCGTCACGGTGGTATCCCAGTCGATGCAGCCATCAGTGATGCTCTGCCCGTAGACCAGCGGCTGGCCTTCGACCAGCTCCTGGCGGCCACCGACCAGATGGCTCTCGATCATCACGCCGACGATGCGCTGTTCGCCCTCTTCCAGCTGAGCGGCGATGTCCTCGATCACCTTCGGCTGGTTGTCGGGGTTCTTCAGGCTGTTGGCATGGCTGGCATCGATCATCAGGCGGGTCGGCAGCCTGGCCTTGGCCAGCGCCTGGCAGGCGTCGGCAACACTGGCTGCGTCGTAGTTCGGCTGCTTGCCCCCACGCAGGATCACATGGCAATCGGGGTTGCCGGTGGTCGACACGATGGCGGTGCCGCCCTGCTTGGTGACCGACAGGAAATGATGCGGGTTGGACGCCGCACCCACCGCATCGGCGGCGATCTTGACGTTGCCATCGGTGCCGTTCTTGAAGCCGACCGGGCACGACAGTCCCGAGGCCAGCTCACGGTGCACCTGGCTTTCGGTGGTACGCGCACCGATCGCGCCCCACGCCACCAGATCGGCGATGTACTGCGGTGAGATCACGTCGAGGAATTCGACACCGGCCGGCAGGCCAAGCTTGTTGATGTCGCGCAGCAGGCCACGGGCGATGCGCAGGCCCTTGTCGATCCTGAAGCTGCCGTCCAGGTCCGGATCGTTGATCAGGCCCTTCCAGCCCACCGTGGTGCGCGGCTTCTCGAAGTACACGCGCATGACGATTTCCAGCTCGCCTGCCAGCGCGTCGCGCAGTGGCTTCAGGCGCTGTGCGTACTCGATGGCGGCGTTTGGGTCGTGGATCGAGCACGGGCCCACCACCACCGCCAGGCGGTCGTCACGGCCGTGCAGGATCTGGTGCAGCGCCGCGCGCGAGGCGCTGACAGTGCCGGAGGCTTCATCGTCGCAGGGCAGCATCGCCAGCAGCTGGGCAGGCGGTGTCAGCGGTTCGATGGTACGGATGCGCAAGTCGTCGGTGTGCGGGGGCATTGCAGGAGATCTCCGGAACGTTGGGGGTCCCCAGCGTGGCGGCATGAAAAAAGCCGCCAGGTTCGCTGGCGGCTTTCGGGAATGCGTCTGAAGCTTTCTTCAGGGTGAGCGCAGTCCTTCCTCCGCCAGTGGCTTCGGAAAGTAATACCAGTAAAAACGGGTAGCGGCTGCGTTCATGGGATCTATTGATAGCACAGCTTTTGCGCAGTGCAAAATGTTTCATCCGCAACTGGGACGCTGCCCGAGCGCAGCGGCGGCCTATCGGCTGCCATGCACTTCAACGTCCAGCAGCAGGCCTTCGTGGATATCGGCCCAGTGCTCCAGCACCCGATCCAGCTCCTGCCGGGCCTCGTCCAGCTGCTCGGGGTTGAGCAGCGAGCGCGCGGTGTAGAGGTCGGAGACCAATCGACGCAGGGTCGATTCCGGGATGGCCACCGACGGGTTCTCCTGCCCCGGCAACTGCAATGCCGGGCACTCGCCAAGCGGACCGAACAGCGTGACCTCGAGCTTGCTCTGCATGATCAACGTCCCTGCGGATGGACATGGGCAACGCACTGTTTACCGTGTATCGGTGACAGGCGCATCTGCCGCCCATGCCGGGGATCGCAGGCGGCCGCCGTGCCGCTACAGCGCGGCCAGGTCGGCCAGATGCTGGCCCATGCTGTCCACCTCACCGATGGCATGGGTGGTGGTGAAGTAATCATGCCAGCCGGTGGCGGCGATCCCGGCCACCAGTGTGTCGGCCGCTTCGCGGCTGGCGCAGTGCCAGACCGCATAGAACTGCTCGCCGCTGCCATGCGGCACGTCGGTAGCGATGCGGCCCATGGCCAGCGGCCTGATGCTTTCCGGGTCGAAACGCTGCATGCCCTCGCCGATGCGGGCGAAGAAGGCGGTGCGTTGTCCGGGCGAGAGCGCCGTCCAGGCGGGGGTGGCGGTGTAGAGCTCGATGAAGGTGTGGGGCATTGCGGTTCTTCCTTGAGGTTCATGAGATTGCCGGCCAGCGGCCGCCATTACCGCAGTGATCGCATGGCGCGTTTGCGGATGTAGGCGTTGGCGTCGCTGTGTTGCTCGCGTTGCCAACGTGCGCACAGCCCACGCAGCCATTGCGGCTGCGTCTTGCCGGCATCGTTGAGCCAATTGCCGACGGAGTCCTGCACATAGCGCTCGGGGTCATCGGCCAGCGCGTCCAGCAACGGCACTGCGTGTTGGGGCTGCTGCTTGAACAGCGCGATATGCGTAGCCCAGACGCCCCGGGGACGCAGCGCCTCGCAGGCGAAACGGCGCAGGTACGGCGATACTTCCTGCGTCCACGGTTGCAGGTACCCAAGCGCCTGCAGCGGTGCAGCAACGATGTCCGCGCGCAGTGCCAGCCAAGCCCATTCGCGCACGCCGAAGTGCGGGTCATCGGCCAGCGTTCGTATCACCTGCAGCTTCCCTGCCAGGGGCGTGCCGGCGTCACTGCCGATCAGGTAGCAGGCCCAGCCACGCACCGTATCGGAGGCGTGGCCTCGCCACTGCGCGGGATCGCCCTGTCCGCTGTCGCGCAGCAGGCGGGCGGCCAATGCCATGCGCTGGGTGATGCCCTTGCCTGCGGCGTCGCGCATGCGTTGCAGTGCGTCCGGTTCGAGCACAGGTGCCACGACGTGCAGCAGTTCGGCGAAATCCACCGCCAGGCACTCGGCCAGGTGGGTGGCGGCGACGCGGCCGGTGCTGAGCGCACGCAGGCGTTCGGCCGCAATGGGCGCGCTCATGCAGCGGATTCCCGCCCGGCATCGGTGTGCTGCCAGACCTTGTGCAGCAACCGTGAAAGCTGCTGCTGTTCGTCGGCCTCCAACCCGTTGAACAGGCCCCCGATCCACTGCGTGTGCTGCTCGAACAGCGCCTCGGCGAGGCGTGTCCCCCGTGCGGTCAACACGATCCGCAGGCGGCGGCCATCTTCGGCATCGCTGTGGCGCTGCAGCAGGCCTTCGCGCTGCAGGCCGTCGAGCAGGCCACTGATGGTGGCGCGGGTCACGCCGGCACGCTCGGCCAGCTCATGCGGCGGCAGCGAGCCACCGGCCCCGTGCAGCAGGAACAACACGATGAAGCGGCCTTCGCTGAGGCCATGCGGTGCCAGCCGTGCGGCACAGTCGTGGTCGATGGCGGCAGACAGTGACAGCAGTTGGAAGCACAGGCGCAGCTGGGCCAGGTTTACCTCGCCGCGGCGCGCAGCTTCCTTGAGCAGAGCGGTGTGTTTTGCTTCCAGCATGCCGGCCACCATGTGATTAGGCGCCTAATCATAATCGATTTTCGCCCTGGAACCACGCTGTGCGGAGCATGCGGGGCCGGGTCCGGCCAAGCCCGCGCATCGCCCCAAAAGAAAAACCCCGCCTTGCGGCGGGGTTTTCCAGTACGGCGGTGAAGGGTGCCGGCCCAGGGCGGGCACCTCCTGGTACGGCGAGGACTTAGAAGTCCATGCCGCCCATGCCACCCATGCCGCCCATGCCACCGGCGCCGCCCATGGCCGGCTCGTCCTTCTTCGGAGCTTCGGCCACCATGGCTTCGGTGGTGATCATCAGGCCAGCGATCGAGGCGGCGTTCTGCAGGGCCGAACGGGTCACCTTGGTCGGGTCCAGGATGCCGAACTGCAGCATGTCGCCGAACTCGCCGGTGGCCGCGTTGTAGCCGAAGCTGCCGGTGCCTTCCTTGACCTTGTTGATGATGACCGACGGCTCGTCACCGGCATTGGCGACGATCTCGCGCAGCGGGGCTTCCATCGCGCGCAGGGCGATCTGGATGCCGTGGTTCTGGTCTTCGTTGGCGCCCTTCAGGCCGGCCAGGGCGGTGATCGCACGAACCAGGGCCACGCCGCCGCCCGGGACCACGCCTTCTTCAACGGCTGCACGGGTGGCGTGCAGGGCGTCGTCGACGCGATCCTTCTTTTCCTTCATTTCGATTTCGGTCGACGCGCCGACCTTGATCACGGCAACGCCGCCGGCCAGCTTGGCCACGCGTTCCTGCAGCTTCTCGCGGTCGTAATCCGACGAGGTGTCCTGGATCTGGGTCTTGATCTGGGCCACACGGGCTTCAACGTTGGCCTTGTCGCCGACGCCGTCGATGATGGTGGTGTTCTCCTTGGAAACCTGCACCTTCTTGGCGCGGCCCAGGTCCTTGATGGTGGCCTTCTCCAGCGACAGGCCGACTTCTTCGGAGATCACGGTACCGCCGGTCAGCACGGCCATGTCTTCCAGCATCGCCTTGCGGCGGTCGCCGAAGCCCGGAGCCTTGACGGCCACGACCTTGACGATGCCACGGATGGTGTTGACCACCAGGGTCGCCAGCGCTTCGCCTTCGACTTCCTCGGCCACGATCAGCAGCGGCTTGCCGGCCTTGGCGACGCCTTCCAGCACCGGCAGCAGGTCACGGACGTTGGAGATCTTCTTGTCGTGCAGCAGGATGAACGGGTCATCCAGGTCAGCGGTCTGCGACTGCTGGTTGTTGATGAAGTACGGGGACAGGTAGCCGCGGTCGAACTGCATGCCCTTGACCACGTCCAGCTCGTTGTCCAGGCCCGAGCCTTCTTCAACGGTGATCACGCCTTCCTTGCCGACTTCCTTCATCGCATCGGCGATGATCTGGCCGATCGACTCGTCCGAGTTGGCCGAGATGGTACCGACCTGGGCGATCGCCTTGTCGTCGGCGGTCGGCTTGGAGATGTTCTTCAGCTCGGCGACGGCGGCCGACACGGCCTTGTCGATACCGCGCTTGAGGTCCATCGGGTTCATGCCGGCGGCCACGGCCTTGGCACCTTCGCGGATCAGGGCCTGGGCCAGCACGGTGGCGGTGGTGGTGCCGTCGCCGGCGTCGTCGTTGGTGCGCGAAGCAACTTCCTTCACCATCTGCGCGCCCATGTTCTCGAACTTGTCAGCCAGTTCGATTTCCTTGGCGACGGAGACGCCGTCCTTGGTGATGGTCGGAGCGCCGAAGCTCTTTTCCAGCACGACGTTGCGGCCCTTCGGGCCGAGCGTGGCCTTGACGGCATTGGCGAGAACGTTGACGCCGCGCACCATGCGCGAACGGGCGTCTTCACCGAAACGGATATCCTTGGCAGCCATTGCATTTACCTCATTGGTAGCGCCGGACGAGGCCCGGCGGCTGGGATTTGGGGATCAGGTTGAAACAGGTCGCGCCGAGGCTCAGCCGATGACGGCGAGCACGTCGTCTTCGCGCAGGACCTTGTACTCGACGCCTTCGCTCTTGTAAGAGCTGCCGGCGTACTGGCCATAGATGACCTTGTCGCCGACCTTCAGCGACGGCGCGCGCACGTTGCCGTTGTCCAGCGGCTTGCCTGGGCCGACGGCCACGACCTCACCCTTGGTGGACTTTTCCTTGGCCGAGTCGGGGATGACGATGCCACCGGCGGAGATTTCGTCGGCTTCGATCGGCTTGACCACAACGCGGTCGTGCAGCGGCTTGATGCTCATAGGAGACCTCTTAAGTGATTGATTGGTCTAAAAAAGTCCGGCGATGTTAGCACTCGCATCAAGCGAGTGCCAGAACCGCACGTGAAGAAACCCGACAACGTCGGGAGCAGGGCAGAGATGGAGCCCGCCCATCCCCTTTCAAGGGGCGGAAGACAAAAAATTTCTGGCGCCCTACCCTGCCGCAACGCGGCAAATCCCGCCGGATTCGGTGACCCGCGTCGCACTGTCAGACATCTGGCGTTCATTTACGACAAAGTGTCACGGGATCGGCCTTAGGCTCGCCGGGCATCCCAATCACAAGGAGTAGTCGATGCGATTGCTGTCCCCGCTTGCCGCGGCCTGCCTGCTGGCCCTGGCCACTGCACCGGCCCAGGCCGAGGTCTTCATCAATGAACTGCATTACGACGACAGCACGGCCGCCGGAGACGTCGGCGAAGCGATCGAAGTCGTAGCGACCGCCGGCGAAGACCTGTCCGGGTACCGGCTGTACCTGTACAACGGCAGCACTCCGTCGGCTGCCGTGGTGTACGCCAACACTCCTGTGCCGGCGGGCAGCGCTGCCGGCTGCGGCAGCGCCACCCTCGCCGTGGTCAACTACCCGACCAACGGCCTGCAGAATGGCGCGAACGACGGCATCGCCCTGGTCGATGCCAGCGGCAGGGTGGTCCAGTTCCTCAGCTACGAGGGAACGATCACCGCCTCCGGCGGCCCCGCCGCCGGCATGACCAGCCAGAACATTCCGGTGGCCGAGAGCAACAGCACGGCCGCGGGCACTTCGCTGCAGCTGACCGGCAGTGGCAGCCAGTACGCGCACTTCACCTGGGCCGAATCCGCCACGCAGACCTTCGGCAGCTGCAACAACAACCAGACCTTCAGCGGCGGCGGCACCCCGGGCCCGAACACGCCACCGTCGGTGTCCACCACCACCCCCGCGCAGGGCAGCAGCACCTTCCCGGCGGCCGCCGACCTGGAAGTGGTATTCAGCGAGACGGTGAACCTGGCCAGCGGCGCCTTCGCCCTGAGCTGCGGCAGCTCCGGCAGCGTACCGCTGAGCTACCCGGCCAGCGGCAGGACCGTGAAGCTGTCCACCAACACCGCGCTGGTGGCCGGTGAAGCCTGCCGCTTCGACATCCGCGCCGCGCGCATCACCGACCTGCAGGGCGCACACCCGGCTGCCGACAGCCGGATCGCTTTCAGCGTGGCCAGCGCCGGCGGCAATCCGGACCCGGGCGTGCCGAGTGGCTACTACTCGAAGGTGAACACTTCCAGCCCCAGCCAGCTGCGCTGTTCGCTGCACGCCACCATCAAGGGCCATACGGCGTACCCCTACAGCGGCACCGGTACCAGTACCTGGACCATCCTGGAGATCGCCGACGAGGACCCGAACAACCCGAACCGGATCCTGGACGCCTATCGCAACCACAGCTACGCCAAGGTCAGCGACCGCGCAGGCACCGGCTCCGGGCTCACCTACAACCGCGAACATACCTGGCCGAACTCGCTGGGCTTTGCCAGCACCACCGGTGACAAGGGCCTGCCCTACGCGCCGTACACCGATACCCACATGCTGTATCTGACCGATGCGCAGTGGAATGCCGACCGCGGCAACAAGCCGTTCGGCAAGTGCGACGCCAGCTGCGGCGAGCGGGCCACCGAGGCCAACAACGGCCAGGGCGGCGGTACTGGCGGCTACCCGGGCACCTCCAACTGGGTGCGCACGCCGGACGGCAACACCGGCACCTTCGAGGTGTGGGGCCATCGCAAGGGCGACATGGCGCGTGCGGTGATGTACATGGCGATCCGCTACGAAGGCGGCAAGGATGCGGCCACCGGCCAGTCCGAACCGGATCTGGAGCTGACCGACGACCGCAGCAAAATCGTCAAGACCAGCAGCTCGCCAGCCTACATGGGCCTGCTGTCGACACTGATCGACTGGCACCTGTCCGATCCGCCGGACGACGCCGAGCGCGCGCGCAATGACGTGATCTACAGCTTCCAAGGCAACCGCAACCCGTTCATCGACCACCCCGAGTGGGCGACCCCGGCCCTGTTCACCTCGGCCAAACCAGCGACCTGCCAGCTGGCCAACTGACCGCGCAACGCAGCGGTCCATCGCCGCCGCCGGGCCAGGTCCCGGCGGCGGCCCTATACTCGGCCGTCATGTCGACCGTCGATCCCGTCCTGCTGCTGTTGACCACCTGTCCCGACCGCGCCAGCGCCGAACGCATCGCGCACGCGCTGGTCGGCGAGCGCCTGGCCGCGTGCGTGACCCGCCTCGATGGCGCGCAGTCGACTTACCGCTGGCAGGGCGAAGTGACCACCGACGCCGAGCTGCAGCTGCTGGTGAAGACCACCGCGAGCCGCGTCGATGACGCAATTGCCCGGATCGTGGAACTGCATCCGTATGAACTCCCGGAGTGCATCGCGGTCGAAAGCCGGGCCGGCCTGCCGGCGTATCTGGATTGGATCCGGGCACAGACCCGGGAGGACACTGATTGAAGACTCTGTTTGCGCGTGGCGCCGCCCTGTGCGCCCTGTTGTGGCTTTCACTGCCCGCCTTTGCCCTGGACGAGAAGGACCTGTTGCCGGTCGACCAGGCGTTCGCGTTGACCGCGACCGCTCCCGAACGCGGCCAGGTGCAACTGCAGTTCAAGATCGCCCCGGGCTACTACCTCTATCGCCACCGCACCAGCGTCAAGGCCGATCCGGCGTTCAATGCCGGGCCCCTGCAGATGCCGAAAGGCGACAGGCACCACGACGACTTCTTCGGCGAAGTCGAAACCTATCGTGAGCGCCTGCTGGCGACCCTGCCCGGCGCCCCGACCGACGCGGCGGGCACCCTCAGCCTGGAAGTGCGTTACCAGGGTTGCGCCGATGCGGGTGTCTGCTACCCGCCGCAGAAGCGCGTGGTGCAGGTCACCCTGCCCGGCGGCGGCGCGCACGCTGCCGCCCCGGTGGCGCGTGCCGGTGCCGCCAACCCGTTCAACAACCCACTGGCCGGTGCCGGCAACGGCGGCGGCCTGCGCCTGCCGGGTGCCCCCAGCGACAGCCAGGCGCTGCCGCTACCGTCGGAGCAGGCGTTCGGCTTCGATGCCATCGCCAGCGACGGCAATACCCTGCTGCTGCGCTTCAGCCCCGCACCCGGCTATTACCTGTACCGCGACCGCACCTCGCTGAAGCTGGACGGCAGCGCCGGCGTGCTGGCCGGCAAGCCACGCTGGCCGGCCGCGCAATCGCATCACGACGAGCACTTCGGTGCTGTCTCGGTGTACTTCAACCAGGTGGAAGTGCCGCTGCCACTGCAGCGCACCGTCACCGACGCCGTCGACAGCACCCTGGTGGTGACCTTCCAGGGTTGCCAGACCGATGGCATCTGCTACCCGCCGATGACGCGCCGGGTGAAGCTGTCGATTCCGGCCGGCAAGGTCAACGCCAGCAATGACCGGACGCCAGCGCGCAACGAGGTGATCAGCCCGCTGCCCGCCGCTGCACCGCGCGAGTCCGCCAACGGCGCGCCGCTGCGCCTGCTGCCGACCGTGCCGAACGACGATGCCAGCACCGCGTCCGCTCCGGACAGCGAGCGCGCAGGCAATGCACTCGCCGCCGATGCACGCAGCGACAACGCATTGCGCACGCGCCCGCCGGCGACGACACCGGACCCGGACCGCTCGTTCGTCTGGGTGCTGCTGCTGGCCCTGGCCGGCGGCCTGGTGCTGAACCTGATGCCCTGCGTGCTGCCGATCCTGTCGCTGAAGGTGCTGGGGCTGGCACAGAGCGGCGAAAGCCCGCAGCGCGCGCGCAGCCACGCGCTCTGGTACACGCTGGGCGTACTGGTCGCGTTCGCGGTGATCGGTGCATTGATGGTGGGCCTGCGTGCGATCGGCAATGCCGTGGGCATCGGCTTCCAGCTGCAGCATCCCGGCGTGGTGGCCACTCTGGCCTACATCATGTTCGCGGTGGGCCTGAGCCTGTCGGGAGTGTTCACGCTGGGCGGCGGCCTGGGCAATCTTGGCCAGTCACTGGCCAGCCGCAGCGGACCGGCCGGCGATTTCTTCACCGGTGCGCTGGCCTGCGTGGTGGGCAGTGCCTGCGTGGGCCCGTTCATGGGCGGCGCGGTGGCCTATGCGTTCATCGCCACGCCATTGCAGGCGATGACCGTATTCGTGTTCCTCGGCCTGGGCCTGGCCCTGCCGTTCCTGCTGATCGGCTTCGTACCGGCACTGGCACGCCGCCTGCCCAAGCCGGGCCCGTGGATGGAAACGCTGAAGCACGTGCTGGCTTTCCCGGTGTATGCCACCGCGCTGTGGCTGCTGTGGGTGCTGGGCAAGCAACGCGGCGTGGATGGCATGGCACTGGTACTGGGAGGCCTGCTGCTGCTGGCCTTCGGCCTGTGGCTGTTCGAACGCAACCGGTGGACCGGTCGCCGGGGCGCCACGCTGGTGGGCGTGCTGCTGGCGATCGCCGCACTGGTGCCGGCCTGGGGCGTCACCCGGCTGGCCGCGCCCGCGCGCGCCGCGCAGGTGGCGAGCGACAACGTGGTCGAGTACTCACCGCAACTGCTGGACCGCCTGCGCGCGGACAACCGCGTAGTGTTCGTGAACATGACTGCCGACTGGTGCTTTAGCTGCAAGGCCAATGAGCGCGCGGTACTGTCGCGGCCGGAGTTCCGCGACCTGCTCAAGCGCACCAATGCGGTGTACATGCGCGGTGACTACACCAACGTCGATCCGCAGATCACCACGTTCCTCGAGGAGCACAAGGCGGTGGGCGTGCCGCTGTACGTGGTGTACGGGCCGGGCGCGCCGCCAGCCGTGCTGCCGACGCTGCTGACCCATGCGGTGGTCGAGGAAGCGCTGCTGCGCACGGCACGATGAAGTGGCAACGGCCCGCACTGTTGTGGACAGCTGTGCTGGCCGCCGGCCTGGGACTGTGGGCCGGGCATCGGCTGGCGCCGGCGCCGGCTGTGGACCGCGGCGATCCAGGCCTGCGCACGCCTGCAGCACCGGCACCCACGCTGCGGCCTGGTGATGCCCTGCCCGCACTGGTGCTGCCCGATCTGCAGGGCCAGCCGCTGGATCTGCGCCAGCGTTCTGCCGGTCGTCCACTGCTGATCAATGTGTGGGCCAGCTGGTGCGGGCCGTGCGTGGAGGAAATGCCGGAACTGGCCCGCTTCGCCCGGGCCCAGGAACCGCACGGCGTGCAGGTGCTCGGGCTGGCGCTGGATACACCCGAAGACGTCCAGCGCTTCCTGCAGCGGGTACCGGTGGGCTACCCCATCGTGCTGGAAACGCCCGGCCCGCGCGACGCCAGCGTGCAGTTGGGCAACGCACAGGGGCTGCTGCCTTACAGCGTGCTGTTCGACGCGCAGGGACACATGGTGAAAGCGAAGCTGGGACCGTTCGCCCGCGGCGAGATTGACAGCTGGGCGAAGTAGGGCCCGGCCAATGCTTCCTGCTTGACCGCAGACAGGGCGCCACGGAGAATTCCGCGACTAATTCTCATTTGCTGTTGCGCAGGATGCGGGCGGCAGCCTTGCGGGCCTCCTCCTTCGATGTTCAAGAACGTCCTGTTCCAACTGCACTGGCTGCTGGGCATTACCGCCGGGGCCATCCTGGCCGTGATGGGCCTCAGCGGTGCCGTGCTGTCCTTTGAGGATGAGCTGCTGCGGGCCGCCAATCCCGGTTTCGCCGCCATTGCCGAACACCACGCCGACGGCCAGCTTCCGCTGGCGCTCAGCGAACTGGTGCCGCAGCTGCAGGCGGGCAGCCAACGCCCACTGCAGCGCCTGCGCGTCGATGCCACCGGCCAGCGCCCTTCGGTCGCACGTTTTGCCGGCGGCAAGCAGCACTGGGTGTACTTCGACCCATACAGCGGTGAGCGCTTCAGCGCCCTGCGCGGGCAGGCCTTCTTCGACTTCGTCGAGGACCTGCACCGCCACCTTGCCGCCGGCGAGCGCGGCAAGTGGATCACCGGCAGCTGCGCGATCGCGCTGCTGTTCTTCGCCCTGTCCGGCCTCTACCTGCGCTGGCCGCGGCGCTGGTGGCAGTGGCGCAGCTGGCTGGCGGTGGAGTGGAAACGCACTGGCCGCAGCTTCCTGTGGAGCCTGCACTCGGTGTCCGGCACCTGGGTGCTGCTGATCTACCTGATGAGCGCGCTGACCGGCCTGTGGTGGTCGTTCGATGGGTACCGCAGCGCTGTCAGCGCGCTGCTCGGCGTGGCACCGACGTCCAGGCACGCAGTCAGCGCCGACACCGCCCTGGACCTGCGGCGCGTCGAAACCGCACTGTACGCCCTGCCCGGCGTACGCACCGGCTTCATCGACCTGCGGCTGCCGGAGAAGCCCGGGCAGGCGTTGAGTGTGCGGGTGATGGCCGGCGCGGCGTCGCAACGCGGCGGCCACCATGATCGTGCGCACGACCTGCTGCAGCTGGACCCGGGCAGCGGCGCAATCCTCGATTACCGCCCCTACGCCCGCCAGGGCACGGGCGGGCAATTGGCCACCAGCATGTTCGCCCTGCACTCGGGCAGCTTCTTCGGCGTGCCCGGGCGCGTGGTGGTGATGCTCAGCAGCCTGGGCATGAGCCTGTTCTTCATCACCGGCTGGATGCTGTACCTGGACCGCCGGCGCAGCCAACAGGCCGCGCGGAGCCTGCGCCAATCATTGCCTGCGGCACCCGAGGCCGGCGGTGCCGCATCCTGGCTGGTGGTGCACGCAAGCCAGAGCGGGCTGGGCGAGCAGCTGGCCTGGCGTGCAGCGGCACAGCTCCAGGCTGCAGGCCAGGTCGTGCGGGTATTGCCGCTGGCCCGCGTCGACGCCGCGCAACTGCAAGCGACCCCACAGGCCCTGTTCGTGCTGAGCACCTTCGGCGACGGCGAACCGCCGGACGCGGCACGGCGCGTGGCGCGACAATTGACGGCACAGACGCTGGACCTGTCGGGCCTGCAGTTCGGACTGCTGGCGCTGGGTGACCGGCAGTACCCGCGTTACTGTGGCTTCGGCCGCCAGGTCGACGGCTGGTTGATCCGCAACGGCGCGCGCCCGTTGTTCGAGCGCATCGACGTCGATGCCGCCTCGATAGTGGCCCTGCGCCAGTGGCAACAGCAGCTCGGTGCACTGACCGGCATCATCACCGACGACAGCGTGCTGCCGGCGGCCACGCAGATGCACGAGTGGCGCCTGCTCGGGCGCGACCCGCTCAATCCGGGCAGCGCCGGAGGCACGATCTGGCGCATCCGTCTCGCCGCACCCGCAGGAGTGCAATGGCAGGCCGGTGACATCCTGCACATCGCACCGCGCCACAACGCGCAGCATGCCAGTGCAGTATTGAAGGCACATGGGCTGGATCCGCTGCAGCCTATGCTGGTCGATGGCCATCCGCGCACGTTGCTGGACCTGGCCAGCGAACGCGAGCTGCCCGATGCCGATGCCGCGCTGGCGGTGCAGGACGCCTGCCTGTGGCTGGCCGGGTTGCCGCTGCTGCCCGGCCGCGAGTATTCGATCGCTTCCGCCGCGGACGATGGCGTGGTGGAACTGGTGGTGAGGCTGGTGCATGACGCTTCCGGCCGTGCCGGGCTGGGCTCGGGATGGCTGTCGCTGCATGCGCCGACCGGTGCCGGCGTTGCCGCCCGTGTCCATCGCAATCCGGGCTTCCATCGCGTCAGCGGAGCGCCGATGGTGCTGATCGGCAACGGCACCGGCATCGCCGGCCTGCGCAGCCTGCTGCGCGAAGCCGCGCAGGCCGGCGAGCACGGACACTGGCTGCTGTTCGGCGAGCGCCAGCGTGCCCACGACTTCCTGTTCGCCGACGAGATCGAGGCCTGGCAGGCCAACGGCCACCTGGCGCGTGTGGACCTGGCGTTCTCGCGCGATGGCGACGGTGGTTACGTGCAGGACCGGCTGCGCACTGCCGCCGGGACATTGCGCGAGTGGATGCAACGCGGCGCCGTGGTCCATGTCTGCGGCTCGCTGCAGGGCATGGCCGAGGGCGTGGACCGGGTGCTGCGCGCTGCACTGGGCGACGACGCGGTGGAAATGCTGCTGGAGAGCGGGCGTTACCGCCGCGACGTGTATTGAGCCACAAGGGTAGTGCCGGCCAGCGGCCGGCGCTACCGGAGCAGGATCAGGCCGCCGCGCGCGCCTGAGGCACCGGTTGCAGCCGGAATGCCCCCACCGCCTCGGCCAAGGCCTGGACCTGCGCCTGCATCTGCGCCGTGGAGGCACCGGCCTCTTCCACCAGGCTGGCGTTGCGCTGGGTACTGACCTGCATCTGCACGATGGCGTGGTTCACCTGCGCGATGCCGGCATGCTGGTCCTGCGACGCACTGCGGATGCCGGCCAGCAGGTCGGCCAGCTGCTGCACGCTGCCGACGATCTCGTCCATCGTGTTGCCGGCCTGCCCGGCCTGCGCGCTGCCCTGGCCGACACGCGCCACGGAGTCCTCGATCAGCCCCTTGATCTGCCTGGCCGCGTCGGCACTGCGCTGCGCCAGCAGGCGGACTTCCGCGGCCACGACCGCGAAGCTGCGGCCCTGCTCGCCTGCACGTGCCGCTTCCACTGCAGCGTTCAGGGCGAGGATGCTGGTCTGGAACGCGATGCCGTCGATCAGCTGGGTGATGTCACCGATGCGCCGCGAGGCTTCGCTGATGCCGTGCATGGTCGCAATCACCTGGCCGACCGCCTCGCCGCCCCGCCGCGCCACCGCTGCGGCGCCCTGCACCAGGGCATCGGCGCGGCCTGCCGCGTCGGCGTTGCGGCCGACGGTATCGGTCAGCTCCTGCATCGACGCTGCCGTCTCTTCCAGATTGGCCGCCTGTTGTTCAGTGCGCCGCGACAGGTCATGGTGCCCGGCGACAATTTCGCCAACACCGCCATCGAGGCTGGACGTGGCCCGCTGGATGCGGAAGACAATGCTGCCCAGCTGCGCGACGGTGGTGTTGGCATCGTCGCGCATGCGTGCGAACACGCCCTGCAGGTCGCCGTCCATGCGCACGCTGAGGTCACCACGGGCCAGCGCCGCCAACAGTGCCTGCAGGTCACCGAGGTTGGTCTCGAAGGTAGCCAGCAACCGGTTGATGCTGGTCGACAGCGTGCGCACGAAACCCTGTTTGCCTTCCAGCGCGATGCGGCCGTGCAGGTCACCGTGCGCGGCGGCATCGACCAGTGCGGCCACCTCGGTTTCCAGCAGGGTTTCCAGCGCACGGCTGCGCCACTCCACCGCCACGCCGAGGCACTGCCCTTCGTCGATGATGGCATTGGCAATCAGCTGGTAGCGGATGCCGGTATGCCCGATCTCGCGTTCCTCGCGCTGGCGCACGCCGGCCAGGCTGGCCAGTGCCGGATGCAGGCGCACTGCATCACTGCCGACCAGGCCTCCGGCCTGCAGTCCAAGCAGCTGCAGCAGCGCCGGGTTCGCATACACCACCTGCCCTTCGGCATCGATCACCATCAGGCCGGTCTGCGCACTATCCAGTGCCTGGCGCACACGGGTGTTGCCGCGCGCCACGGCACGTTCGGTCTCGATGCGCGCGCGCAGCCGTTGCTGCATGTCGACCAGGCGCTGGGCCAGCTGGCCGATCTCATCATTGGCGTTGTGGACCCGCAGCGTGGTGTCCAGGCGGTCGTCGGCGATGTCGCTGGCGAAACGCAGGGTGTCCTGGATCGGTTGGCGCACCGCGCGCAACACCAGCACCAGGCTGGTGATCAGCACGCCGGCGACCAGCAGCAGCGTCAGTGCGAACAGCACGCTCAGGGTGCGTGCACCGGCCTGCTGCCGGGCCCGTGCTTCGTCCAGCGCCGCCACCTGCGCCTGCTGGAACGCGGCCAGCGCCGGTGCCACGCCGGCAGCAGTGTCCAGCAGCGATTGCGCTTCGACATCCAGGCCGACGCGGGCCGCGGCATACCCCAGCAATGCGGCCTGGTAGGACTCCATCCCCCGGCGCAGAGCGTCCTGCACACCGGCAGGCAGCCCCGCCAGCGCGAGATCGAACGGCAGTTTCTCCTCGCTGGCGCGGTCGGCGTGGGTGGAGTCACCGTCGAACAGCAGCAGCGCCTCCTGTCGGCGCATCTTCTGCAGGGGCAACGCCAACGAGGGGCGTCGCAGCGCGTCCACCTGCGCCTGCAGCGCGTCAGCGGCTTGCTGCAGCTGCGCAGCGAGGCCAGCCTCACCCCGCCCCATCTCGTCGACGCGTTCAAACAGGGCCGCCACGCCCTGCGAGAACGCATCGGTGGCTTCGGTCAGCGCCTGCAGCGCCCTGCGCTGGCCCACCTCCATGGGCATCCCGCGCAGCGCCTGCAGATCGCCATTCAGCGCCTTCTGCGTGGCCAGCAGCTGCTCGCGATCACCGTCATCGAAACTGCGTGCATACTGGGTCTGCAAGCGACGCGCTTCGGCCACCCGCGTGGCCAGGCGAGCGGCCACGTCGCTGCCACGCTGGTAGCTGGCCTGGTTGTGCGCGGCCTGCGCATTGGCGTAGCCGGTCCAGGCGTAGGCGGCGGCGATCGCGATCAGGCCCAGGCCACAGATCCACAGGGTCGCCTTGAGCTTGCTGGCCACGCTGAGCCGGTGCGGCTGCAGCCACAGGAGCAGGCCGGGGAACGCCGAGTGCAACGCGGCAAGGCGCGTGCGCAGGGACCGGAGGGGGGGGACAGCGGCCGACATGATGGGCTCCAGGCGGAAGGACGCACCTGTATCGGCGGGAATCCGGGCAACTTTAGGCCCTCCTCCGTCCAACCTTCCGGCGCGCCTGCCGACGCGGCCTTTGTACCGGGCGCAGGCGACGAAGGGATGACACTGCCGCCACGCTTGACCTCAACCCCGGTTGGGGAAGCACAGTGGACCTCCCTCCCCCGCTGGTGCCTCCATGACCACGCTCGATGTTCCCCGCTACCTGCAACGCCTGCAGCTGGATGCGCCGCCACCGCGGACGCTGGCCGGCCTGACCCTGCTGCAGCAGCGCCACAATGCGCTGCTGCCATTCGAGACCCTCACCTGCCTGCTGCGCGACGCAGTGCCGATCGACCTGGACAGCGTGCAGCGCAAGCTCCTCGACGAGCAGCGTGGCGGCTACTGCTTCGAGCTCAATGGCGGCCTGCTGGCGCTGCTGCAGGCACTGGGCTTCGATGCGCGGCCGCTGAGCGCGCGCGTACTGCTGGCGGCGCAGGGCAATGCGTTGACCGCGCGCACCCACCTGCTGCTGGATGTGCGCGTGGAAGGCGATGACTGGCTGGTGGACGCAGGTTTCGGCAGCCTGACCCCGACCGTGCCGCTACGCCTGCACGATCCGCGGCCGCAGGCCACGCCGCACGAACGCTATCTGCTGCAGCGCCTGCGCGACGAGGACGGCTTCGTGCTGTCGTACGAATCCGACGATGGCTGGCGGGCGATGTACCGCTTCGACCTGCAGGAGCCGGCACCGATCGACAACGTGGTGGGCAACTGGTACGTGTGCACCCATCCCGATTCCAGCTTCCCCGGCCAGCTGCGCGCGTCACTGACCGGGCCGGACTGGCGACGCACCATCGGCACCGGCAACTACACCGAATATCGCCCGGGGCAGGCTCCGGACAGGCGTCCGCTGCACGACGTCGGCGACGTACGGGAGGTGCTGCAGCAGCGCTTCGGCATGCAGCTGCCGGATGACCCACGGCTGGATCCGGCCATCAGCGATTGGCTGCAGCGCTCACGCGCCGCGGCGGTGTAGCGCCGGGCCGATGCACGGCTGAGCGTTGGTGGCTGCGTGAACAGCAGCCGAGCGTGGGCTCGGCTCCGCAGATGAGCACCTCGCAGCACCGTAACGCCGTTGTCCGTGCCGAGCAGGCGGTCACGCTGGCGGGGTGATTCCGTAGCGTCGAGCGAAAGCAGCATGGCTCGGCACTACGGATGCGCGTCCGCCATGTGCCGCACATGCTCGGCGGCCTGGGCGTGCAGCCAGTCGCGGAAGGCGAGGAAGCCGCGATGATGGGCCGAGCGCTGCGGGTACACCAGCCAATGCGGCCAGGCGGTTTTCAGGCGCTGGCTTGACAGCGCGACCAGCTGCCCGGAGTCCAGCAGCAGGCGCGCCCGCGTCACCCGCCCCAGTGCCACGCCCACGCCATCCAGCGCCGCGCGATGGTGTGCCTCGGAATCATCCAGCACCACCACGAAGCGCGTCGGCGGGCTCTGTCCGCTCAATGCAAACCAGGCGCCCCACGCACCATCGGGATCACCCAACAGCGGCCACTGGTTCAGCGGCACGCGGTCGATCCCGCCCATGCGTTCAATCAATGCCGGGCTGGCCATCGGCAGCAGCCATTCGTCGAACAGCGGCTCCACCACCAGGCCCGGCCATCGCCCGCTGCCCAGTCGCAGCGCGGCGTCGAACTGGCGCTGCAGCTCGAAATCAACCAGGCGCTCACTGGACTGCAGGTTGATCTCGATCTGCGGGTGGAGGGACACGAAATGGCCCAGGCGCGGCACCAGCCAGGCCGAGGCCATCGACGGCACCGCGCTGATGGTCAGCACATGCTCGGCACGCGCCGCATAAGGCTGGAACGCTTCGTTGATGGCGTCCAGGTGCGGGCCAACCTGATCGAGCAGGCGCTGCCCCTCCAGCGTGAGGGCGATGCCGCGCGCCTGGCGGATCAGCAGGGGCTGGCCGAGGCGTTCTTCCAGCTGCCGCATCTGATGGCTGAGCGCACTGACGGTCAGGTTCATCGATGCTGCCGCACGCGACAGGTTGCCAAGCCGCGCGGCAGTCACGAAACCATGCAGGGCGTGAAGGGGGGGACGGGACATGAGGCTTGAAATCCTCTCAAGGCATGCTTGCGGAAATGTCGCTTTTTGCCCCTCCATGCTGCCGGTATCGTGCAATCCACTCAAGTGGAGGCACGCTCATGAACATCTTCGGCAGCCTGTTGTTCCTGCATGGCCACGTGACCAATGCCGCGCTGGCGCGGCAGCTTGCCAGCCCGCCGCCGCTCGCGTCGCCGCGCGACGCGCAACCGGCCGCGCCGGCGCAGCCCCCGCCTTCACGGTAGAACCCGTCCGCTCAATACGCGTACCAGCGCTGGACGTGTCGGGGCAGCCACGGCATCGGATCGATATCGAGCGCACGGAAGCCGTCGAGGGTGTCGCGCAGGGCAAGTTCGCCTGGACCTCCGGGCATCCGCAGGCCTTCCTCTTCCGGCAGCTGTACCGAAGCCCAGTCGTGCAGTCGGTCCAGGCGCTGCGCCAGCGCGGCCTGCAGCCATGCCCGCAGCGGGTAACAGTGATAGCCGTGATCGCCCAGCGCGGTGACCGCTAGCAACAGGGCCTGATTGGCACCACGCACCCACTCGGTGCGCCCTCCGGCCTTGTCCTGCACCGTCATCGGTGCCGGTGCGCGATGCGCCCTGAACGGCGCGCGCAGCTGGAGTTCCAGATCGCGCGCGTCACGCTCGCTTTCCGCTTCCACCAGTGCCCCGGCATCGAGGTCGAAGAACTCGAACCAGCGCCGGTGCAACGCGCCGATGCGTTGCAGCGGATCACGCGAGAATCCGATCTTCGCGTAGTCCTCCCAGGCGCAGGGGAACACGTAAGCAAAGACGCGCCCATCGATGCGGATGTCCGGTTGCATGCATACAGGCTGCATCCACCACCTCCGGATCGCAACCGGACCGGACAACCGGTGGCAGGCCTCAGCGTCGCTCCACGATCGCCACGATCAGGCACTGCAGCTCCTGCTCGGCCCCGGCCTTGTCCAGCGCCCCCGCGGCCACGGCCTCGGACAACATCTCGGCCGCCCCCAGGATCGCCCATCGCCCGGCCAGCGGTACGGTACCGCCGGCCGCGAACGGGCCCAGCCAGGCTTCGCAGTTGTCGATGAAGTCCTGCTGGTAGCGCCGCCGCACGTCGTGCAGTTCCGGCGCGCCGACCAGCGCCGCCAGGATGCCCTGCACTTCACGGCCCTGGCTGAGGATGCAGTCGATGTAACCGGAGGCGATGGCCGCCGCCCGGTCGGCCAGCTGCGCCCGGGCCTGGCCGATGCGCTCGTGGAACACCCGCGTCTGCCGGCCGTCGTAGTCGTCATACAGCGCCGCCAGCAGGCCGTTGCGGCTGATGAAGTGATCGTAGGCGACCGGCTTGGTCACGCCTGCCGCATCGGCCAGCCGGCCCAGTGTCAATGCATCGGTGCCCTCCTCGCCGACCAGCGCCCAGGCCACGTCCAGCAACTGGCGCGCGCGTTGTTCGCGGGTCAGTCGGCGGCGCGTGGGAGCGGTATCGGCAGGCATCGGCGGCGCGGGCGATCAGTGCATCGGAGTGCCGATTTTACGGCCGATCTCCCAGGCAGTCTGCAGATGCGCAGCGGCCGCGCCGGAGTCGGCGTCCAGCAGCAGATCCGACGACAGCACGCGCGCACCGCAGTAGTCGAAAATGCCCATGTCGATCTGCGTCTTCATCGCTGCACCATAGCCCCGCCGCTCGATCATCTCCGCACCGGCACCGCCGACACCGGCCAGATGCACGCGCAGCCGCTGCAGTTTCTTCTGCACCTTGCCGTCGGCTCCCTCCTGGTACGCCCAGCCCTGGGTGAATACACGATCGATCCACCCCTTCAGCACGGCGGGGAAGGACCACCAGTACAGCGGGTAGACCAACACCAGCGCGTCGGTGGCCTGCAGCCGTGCATGCTCTGCAGCAACGTCGGCCGGCACCCCACCGGTACCGCGGAACAACGCATGGTCCTCCGCATTGAAGCGCGGATCGAATCCCTCGGCCATCAGGTCGGCATAGGCGACGCTATTGCCGGCATCGGCAGCAGCAATGGCCTCGCCGATGCGGTGCGCGATGGCATGGGTCAACGAACCCGGCCCGGGATGGGCCACGACGATGAGGCTGTGCATGGGAAAGCTCCTGGAATCATTACCTACCAATAGTAAGTAATGACTCCAGGTGTGCCAGCACCATCGATGGGACGCTGTTTTCGCACTCGCCGTATAGTGCAGCCACCCACCAGACTCCTGCCGATGCGCCGACATCTACCGGTCCTGCCGCTGTCCCTGTTGCTGGCTGCCATGCCGCTACCGGCCCTGGCCGGCGAACTCAGCCCGGCCGATTCGGCCGCCTTGCGCCAGGATGTGCAGGCGATGATGACCGCCTTCGCCCACGGCGATACCGACCTGGTCATCGCGCGCACCCATCCCAGCCTGAAGCGACAGGTCGGTGGCGACGAGGCCTACGCGCGGATGACCCGTGACACCCTTGAGGCACTGCGCAGGGCCGGCGTCAGCATCATCAGCGACGAGGCCGGTGTGCCGGGCCGCACCTATGCGGCGGGCGACGAGGAAGTGTGCTTCGTGCCGCGCCGGTCATTGCTGCGCGTGCGTGAAGCACCGATGCGCAGCACCTCGTTCATGGTGGCCGTGCGCCGCATCGGTACGACCCGATGGCGTTACCTGGATGGCGCAGCGATGCTGGAAAACCCTGCACTGCTGCGGCAGCTGCTGCCGGCGCTGGAGCCGGGCGTGGCCTTGCCCGAGGGTGGAATGCAAGCGCTGTAGCGCGATTGCAGCGTCCGCGGCCGTGCGGTGAAGCCAACCGCTGCCTGGCGCGGAGCTACCGGAACAACGCGTTCAGTGCCGCACCCGAGGCGGCCGGCTGCAGGCCGTCGAAACGTCCATCCTGCACGATCGGCGCGATGGCCTGCATCAGGCCACCCCATGCAGCGCGCGCCAGCGCGCCGCCCAGGCTGATCCGGCGCACCCCGAGCCCGGCGATGTCCTGCACGTCCAGCGGCGTCGGCCCGCCCACCAGCAGGTTCACCGGCCTGGATCCGGCAACAGCCACCACCGCACGGATCTGCTCGCGTGTGCTGATGCCCGGCGCATACAGCACATCGGCACCAGCCCCGGCATAGGCACGCAGGCGTTCCAGGGTGTCCTGCAGATCGGGGACGCCAACGAAGAAATTCTCTGCGCGTGCAACCAGCAGCACGTCGCCACCTGCGCGGTCGATGGCCGCGCGGGCCGCGCGCAGGCGCTCGACGGCCTGGCCGATCGGGCGCAGCGGTGCATCGGCCGCGCCGCTGGCGTCCTCGATCGACAGCGCGGCGATGCCGGTATCGACCGCAGCGGCCACCGACGCTTCCACGTCCTGCGGCGTGGCACCAAAACCATCACCGAAGTCGGCGTTCAACGGCAACGAGGTCGCAGCGGCCATCAGGCGAAGATGCTCCAGCGTGGCCTGCAGCGACACCGTACCGTCCGCACGCCCCTCGCTCCAGGCGCAGCCGGCACTGGTCGTGGCCAACGCCTGGAAGCCCTGCCGCTGCAGGTAGCGGGCGCTGCCCACATCCCAGGGATTGGGCAGCACGAAGCAACCCTGTGCATGCATCTGGCGGAAGATCGAGCGCTTGCGCCGGGTCTCGGCATCGGGCTTGGGCATGGCGGGCTCCAGTGCGGCAAAGACCGCACCCTAGTCCGGTCATCAGCCGCGCTCAACATCGACGCGGCTGAACGCACCGGGGACGCCGTGCCGGGCTTGCCGTGGCGGCGAGCCCGGCCCCGGCCTGTGCGGGCGGCGAGCCCCAACCCGTCCATTCCCCGGCGCCCCACTGGCCAAGGTGCCCGGAACCGCCCCTCGCCTCATCCATGCCGCCATCGCGTGTCGGCCGGGCAGCCCTGCCGTCATCGTCGGCCTACGTGCACGCATCCTCGGCCAGCGCGCCGTTCAGCGGGCCTTGATCTGCCGCCCGGCATACGGCCACAAGCGCTGCGACGGATTTCAAACAATCAATTGAAACGCGGCAAACTTCGCCGAACTGGACAGCATCCGCCGGTTCCGCCAGACTGCCGCCCTTTCCCGTCTTCCGGATCCCATGGCGAAGCTGCTGGTCCTGCACGGCCCCAACCTCAACCTACTCGGCACCCGCGAGCCGGAGGTCTACGGCCACACCACACTGGCCGACATCGACCAGGCCCTGGCCACCCAGGCATCGGCCGCCGGGCACACAGTGGAAAGCCTGCAGTCCAACGCCGAGCATGTGCTGGTGGACCGCGTGCAGGCCGCGCGCAACGACGGAACCGCGTTCATCCTGATCAACCCCGCCGCCTTCACCCACACCTCGGTCGCCCTGCGCGATGCGCTGGCGGCGGTGGCGGTGCCGTTCATCGAGATCCACCTGTCCAACCCGCATACCCGCGAACCGTTCCGCCAGCACAGCTACTTCAGTGACAAGGCGGTGGGCGTGGTCTGCGGCTTCGGTGCCGACAGCTACCGCTACGCGATGGACGCGGCGCTGCTGCGGGTATCCGCCACCTGATTGTCGACCCGGGCGCCCACGGCGCGCTCCTCACCTAGATAGAAATAGAAACCCAAGAGGCCCTCATGGATCTGCGCAAAATCAAGAAGCTGATCGACCTGCTGGAAGAGTCGAACCTGGCTGAAATCGAAATCAAGGAAGGCGAAGAGTCCGTGCGCCTGTCGCGTGCGCCGGTCGCCGGCTATGCCGCCCCGGTCGCTGCCCCGGTGTATGCCGCCCCGGCTGCTCCGGCGCCGCAGGCGATGCCGATGCAGTCGCCGACCGAAGCCTCCACCGGCGGCACCGCCAAGCCAGGCCCGGCGCTGCCGGAAGGCCACGTGCTGCGCTCGCCGATGGTCGGCACCTTCTATGCGTCGTCCGCCCCGGACAAGCCGGCCTTCGTCACCGTCGGCCAGCAGGTCAAGGAAGGCGAGACCCTGGCCATCATCGAAGCGATGAAGATGTTCAACCCGATCGAAGCCGACACGTCCGGCACCATCGTCGCCATCCTCGGCGAGAACGGCCAGCCGGTGGAGTTCGACCAGCCGCTGTTCGTGATCGGCTGAGGGGCACGCCATGCTCGACAAAGTCGTCATCGCCAACCGAGGGGAGATCGCGCTGCGCATCCTGCGCGCGTGCCACACCCTCGGCATCCGCACGGTGGCCGTGCACTCCACGGTCGACCGCAACCTCAAGCACGTGGCCATGGCCGACGAGTCGGTCTGCATCGGCCCGGCGCCCTCGCCGCAGAGCTACCTCAACATCCCGGCGCTGATCGCCGCCGCTGAAGTCACCGACGCCCAGGCCATCCACCCGGGCTACGGCTTCCTGTCGGAGAACGCCGACTTTGCCGAGCGCGTGGAGGAGTCCGGCTTCATCTTCATCGGCCCCAAGGCCGACACCATCCGCATGATGGGTGACAAGGTGGAAGCGATCCGCGCGATGAAGGCCGCCGGCGTGCCGTGCGTGCCCGGCTCGGGCGGTCCGCTGGGCGATGACATCGTCGCCAACACCAAGATCGCCCGTGAGATCGGCTATCCGGTCATCATCAAGGCTGCCGGTGGCGGCGGTGGCCGCGGCATGCGCGTAGTCCACGCCGAGGCCTCGCTGAAGACCTCGATCGAAACAACCAAGAGCGAGGCCAAGGCCGCGTTCGGCAATGGCGAGGTCTACATGGAGAAGTTCCTGGAGAACCCGCGCCACGTGGAAATCCAGGTGCTCGCCGACGGCCAGGGCAACGCCATCCACCTTGGCGAGCGCGACTGCTCGATGCAGCGCCGCCACCAGAAGGTGGTGGAGGAAGCACCGGCACCGGGGATCACTGCCGAACAGCGTGAGCAGATCGGCAAAGTGTGCGTGGAAGCCTGCATCCGCATCGGCTACCGCGGTGCCGGCACCTTCGAGTTCCTGTACGAAGACGGCCGCTTCTACTTCATCGAAATGAACACCCGCATCCAGGTGGAGCATCCGGTCACCGAAATGGTCACCGGCATCGACCTGGTGGCCGAGCAGCTGAAGATCGCCGCCGGCCATAAGCTGTCGATCAAGCAGAGCGACGTGGTGCTGACCGGCCATGCCATCGAATGCCGCATCAACGCCGAAGACGCAGAAACCTTCGTGCCGAGCCCGGGCACCATTACCGGCTTCCATCCGCCGGGCGGCCCCGGCGTGCGCGTGGACACGCACATCTACAGCGGCTATCGCGTCCCGTCGAACTACGACTCGATGATCGGCAAGCTGATCGTGCACGGCCCGGACCGCGAGACCGCCATCGCCCGCATGCGCGTGGCGCTGAGCGAGATGGTGGTCGATGGCATCAAGACCAACGTCGCCCTGCAGCAGCGCATCATGCGTGACAAGGGCTTCCAGGCCGGTGGCCAGAACATCCACTACCTGGAAAAGCGTCTTGCCGAGCGCAAGAACAAGCCGATCGCGCTGACCTGATCGGTACCGCGTGCTGGACATGAAAAGGGCGGGGATATCCCCGCCCTTTTCTGTTGCTGTAGCGCATCAGCGCTTGTCGGCAGCTTCGGCCGGAACCTGCGAGTTGGCCAGCGGGCGCACGCCATTGGGTGACGTCGGGTCGACGATCACCATGGTCTCGGTCGAGCCGTCGGGCCACACGACCTGGAAGGTACTGCCCGCCGGCAGCGATGCGAACGGCATCCCGCTCTGCGCGCGGTAGACCGCCGCTACCTGGCTGGCACCGGCCCGGCGGACCTCTTCCTGCGCCTTCACCGTCGTCAGTTCCACTTTCGAGAGGTGCCGGTAGCGATCTTCGTAGGTATCGATCATCAGCAGGCCGACCGCACCGGCCGAGTAGGCCACGAACAGCGCCACCCAGAACCAGAACTTGGCCCCGTGCAGGAGTCGACGGTAGTTCATCGCCCTTCCCTCTTTCCAATCAATCGCCTGATCCATTCCTTCATTTTCCCAGCACCTTGCCGCGAAACCGCAGCGTCATACACGAAATCCCGGAAATCCTGCGTCCCATCCTGCGAACAGATCCCTCCGTTCGCACAAAAACTGTTGACCAGCACGCTGTCAGCACCACACGGCAAGCCGAGTTCGCAGGCCGCAAGCCGCCATGCAAGTTCACTGAGCTGCTCGCCGGCTACCAGGTCGACGAGTGCCTGATCGCCGGCGGCGCGCACGCCCATGGCCGGTGCGATGGCCATGAAGGCTTCCGGATCGCGCGAATCGCGCACGCGCTCGACCAGACCACGACGGTACTCGGGGCTGTCCTGCAATGGCTCCCCTTCGGCGAACAGCGAGGCCTCGGCGGCCAGGTTGCCCTGCGCCGCCGCCTTGCGGCGTTCGGACAACACCAGCGCCGCGCCCAGCTTGTCACCGGGCACGAATCCGCCACAGCGCTGCGCGACGCGCTCACGGGCTTCGACCATGGCCGGTGCGGCCGTCAGCCCCAGCCCCGCCAGCACGTTGTTGTCCAGGCGGTAGCCGCCCGGATCGACTGCATACTGCGCGCAATAGTCGTAGACACGGCTGAGCATCCAGCGTGCCTCGTGGTTGCCCTCGTCCGCCTGCACGCGCAGGCGCTGTGCGTAGGCATACAGATCGGTGGCATCTTCAAGATCGGCACGCAGGTCCAGTGGCAGGCCCGAGGGCAACGCCGTGCCACGCTCGAATGCCGCCAGCCGGCGCGCCAGCGCTTCCGGCACCACCGGCAGCGCTACGGTGCCGCCACCAGCCACCGCTGCCTCCGGCAGGCCCACCGGCGCCACCGAGGACACCGCCGCATGGCCGCTGGCCCGATACCCGGCCACGCCCAGCACGGCCACCGCCGGCAGCACGAGCAACCAGGTTTTCAGGGTCGGAATCACGGCCATCGGAGACAGTGGGCGTTATGACACACAGGAAAGCACGGAGTTTAGCAAGGCCCGGCAGGCCTGTCTGAACGGGTTCCGTTCATCCCAGGGCATACGGAGACCGCCCGATGGTCTAGCATGGCCCCCTTTCCCGCGATTGCTCCCACCGCCATGCCGTTCCTGGAACTGACCCTGCGCTGCACCGAAGCCACCCAGCCCCGCTATGAGAATGCACTGGAGGATGTCGGCGCGCTGGCCGTGACCCTGCTTGATGCCGAAGCCGACACCAGCAACGAGCAGGCCATCCTCGAACCCGGCGTCGGCGAGACGCCGCTGTGGGACACCCTGGTGCTGAGCGCTCTGTTCCCGGCCGACAGCAACGCCCTGCTGCTGCTGGCCGCACTGGAAGCGTTCGACCCAGAGCTCGACTGGAGCAGTGGCAGCTTCCGTGCGGTTGAGGATGAGGACTGGGAGCGCGCCTGGCTGGATCAGTTCCAGCCGATGGCGTTCGGCAGCCGTACCTGGATCGTGCCGTGGAACCACGAACTGCCGGACGCCGCCAAGGCGGCCGATGCCGCCGTGGTGCGGCTCGACCCGGGACTGGCGTTCGGCTCGGGCACCCATCCGACCACTGCGCTGTGCCTGCGCTGGCTGGATCAGCTGGCCGTGGATGGCAAGCTGCAGGGCCAGCGCGTGCTCGACTTTGGCTGCGGCTCGGGCATCCTCGCGCTGGCCGCGCTGAAGCTGGGCGCCGCCGAAGCCATCGGCGTGGACAACGACCCGCAGGCGCTGGTCGCCACCGCCGACAACGCCGAGCGCAATGGCGAGCAGGCGCGCATGCATGTCTACCTGCCGCAGGACGAACCGGTGGCCACCTATCCCGTTGTGGTTGCCAACATCCTCGCGTCAGCGCTCGATGCACTGGCCGAATTGCTGGCCACGCGTGTCGCCGCCGGCGGCCGCATCGCCCTGTCCGGCATCCTGCAGGGCCAGGAAGGCGAACTGCTGCAGCGCTACGCGGCGTGGTTCGACGACCTGCAGGCCACCCAGGATGGCGACTGGATGCGCATCACCGGCGTGCGCCGCGCCTGATCGTGGTTGAATGACCGCTGGATCCGAGCCCGCACTCTGAGCATGTCCGAGCCGAACCCACCCCGCCGCCCCCTGGCAACCTTCCTGCGCGCCACACAGGAAGGCGCGCCCGCGCCTTCGATCGAAGCACCCCTGCCCGGCCCGGCTCCTCACCCTGCGCCGGCAACGCCACCGGACGAGCCCGCCGATGCGATGCTGCCCGGCACCGGTGACACGGCCATCGCTCCTTCAGCGGCGGTGATCGAACCCGTGGTCGCCGCTGTCCCTGCACAGGTTGCAACAGGAGAGGTCCCCAGTTTCCTGGGCAGGGCACGTCCACGCGCACGGCCTGCGCCACGCTGGCACTGGTTGCTGGTCGCAGGACTGGCGCTGCTGCTGGTACTTCAGAGCGTGCTCGCCGATCGCGCGCGGCTGGCTGCCGACGCAGGAAACCGTGCGTGGCTGGGTGTACTGTGCAATGTCCTGCGCTGCCGGCTTCCCGCCTGGCATGAACCGGCTGCCTTCACGATGACCAGCCGCGAGATCCGTCCGCTGCCCGGCCACGCCGGGGTGCTGCTGGTCCAGGCCAGCATCCGCAACGATGCGCGTTGGGCGCAGGCCTGGCCGGACCTGCGCCTGTCGCTGTCCGATGCCGACGGGCGGGTGATCGGCAGCGGCGTGTTCACGCCGCCGCAGTACCTTGGCGAAAATCCCGGCGCCGCGCTGCTGGAGCCCGGGCAGAGCGCACGCATTGCGTTCCGCGTGCAGGAACCTGCCGCCTCTACCGTCGCATTCACGTTCGACTTCCTCTGACCGGGGCAGCGGCAACCGCCCGTGGCAGGCCGGGCACGCTCGCGCTAGACTGGCCGCCACCACCTCGTCCGGCCGCGCGCTCCGCGCGCACGGGCCAACCAGATCGGGAACCCCCTTGAACGCTGTCCTCTCTCGTCCTGACAACAGTCGTGGCGCTCCCCGGCCACCGCTGCGTGAACACGTCGCCCAGTCCGTTCGCCGCTACCTCCGTGATCTCGATGGCTGCGACGCGGACGATGTCTACGAGATCGTGCTGCGCGAGATGGAAATCCCGTTGTTCGTGGAAGTGCTCAACCACTGCGAAGGCAACCAGAGCCGCGCCGCCGCAATGCTGGGCATCCACCGCGCCACCCTGCGCAAGAAGCTGAAGGAATACGGTATCAGCGCGTAAGCGCCGATAGCGCCTTTGTAGAGTCGAGCCATGCTCGACTGCTTCTGCGCCAAGCAACCCGCAAGCGACAGCCGAGCATGGCTCGACTCTACAGAAGCGGATCACCACGCCATGCGTGGATACCGCATCGGCCGGTCAACCGCCCCCGCCCGCCTTCCAGTAATACCGCACCACGTGGAAGAACACCGGTGCGGCGAAGCACACCGAATCCAGCCGGTCGAGCATGCCGCCATGGCCTTCGATCATGTGGCCCCAGTCCTTGATGCCACGGTCGCGCTTGATCGCCGACATCACCAGGCCCCCCCAGAATCCCATCAGGTTGATCAGCAGCGACAAGCCGAACGCCTGCAGCGGCGTGAACGGGGTGATCCACCACAGCGCCGCACCCAGTGCGCTGGCAGTCAGCACACCGCCCACGAAGCCCTCCACCGTCTTCGACGGCGACAGCTTCGGCGCGATCAGGTGCCTGCCCAGCAGCTTGCCCCAGATGTACTGCAGCACGTCCGAGGACTGCACGACGATCACCAGGAAGGCGAACAGCAGCACGTTGCGCGACGGGTCGTAGCCGGGCACGTGCAGGTTCAGCAGCAGCGGCACGTGCGAGATGCAGAACACGCAGATCATCAATCCCCACTGCACCTTCGCCGTGCGTTCCAGGTAGTGTGTGGTATCGCCGCCGATGGTCGACAGGATCGGCAGGAACAGGAACGCATAGACCGGGATCAGCAACGTGTACATGCCATACCAGTCGATCCACACCAGGTAGTACTGCCACGGCAGCACGATGTAGAACGCTGCCAGCAGCGCGTAGTAGTCGCCCGAGCGGGTCGGCGCCAGGGTAATGAACTCGCGCAGCGCGAACAACGAGATGACCGCGAACAGTACGATCACCCCGGCACGGCCGAACAGCAGTGCCAGCCCGACCACGATCGCCATCACCCACCAGGCGCGGATGCGCGAAACCAGGTTGGCGATCACCGCGCTGGGCCGTCCGCGCTGGCGCCAGCGCAGGGTCTCGGCCACCAGCGTGGCCAGCACCAGCACGGCGCCCACACCGGCGAACAGCAGCCCGGTCTGCTGGCCCACGCTGCGCGCGGCAAGGTCGCCTGACACCTCCATCAGATAGCTCATGCGCGCCCCCCGTTCGGCGCCAGGTCCAGCAGTGCCTGCCGGCTGCGCGCCAGGAATGCGGCCTTGTCCTCGTCGGCCTGCAGCCGCAGCGGCGTGCCGAACGTGGCGGTACACAGCAGCGGCAGCGGCAGGAACCGGCCCTTGGGCATTACCCGTTTCAGGTTGTCGATCCACACTGGCACGAACTCCAGCTCCGGCCGTTGCCGCGCAAGGTGGTAAATGCCGCTCTTGAAAGGAAGCAGCGGTTCGTCGCTGACATTGCGCGTGCCTTCCGGGAACAGGATCAGCGAGCAACCTTCGTCCACCGCGTCGCGCAACGCCTGCAGCGGATCCTGCTGGCGGTGGCCGGCCTCGCGCTCGACCAGCACGCCATTGAACACGGCGTCGATCAGGTAACGCCGCAGCCCATCGCGCTGCCAGTACTCGGCCGCAGCGACAGGACGCACCTGGCGGCGCAGTGCCGGTGGCATCGACGACCAGATCAGCACGAAGTCACCGTGACTGGCGTGGTTGCCGTAATACACGCGATGCACGCCGGACGGTGCGCATCCGATCCACAGCGCGCGTGCACCGGTCACCACATGGATCGCCCCACTGCAGGCGCGCGCAATCAGTTCGGCGAACATCCGTTCCTCCCGTTCACGTCTGCGGCCACAACACGGCCAGCACCAGCAGCACCACCTGCACACCGGTCAGCAAGTACTGGCGCAGCAGCAGGCGGCGCATGCCGGCCCAGCGCAGGTCCCAGCCACGCAGCGGCGCAGCGGGCGGTGCGCGGCGCAGGCCACTGTCATGCAGCAGCTGGTCGGTACGGCGCGCAGCGGCTTCGCCGTCCAGGCCTTCATCGCGCAGCAGCTGCAGCAGGCTGGCATCCAGTCCCACCCGCCACGCGTGGTAGGCCTGTGCGATGCCCGCGGCAACACTGAGCAGCAGCAGGCCGGCAGCGGTCATCGCCAGCCCCGTCTCGATGCCCAGCAGCAGCAGCGCCACCAGCAACAGGCCCAGCGACAGGCATGCCGGCCAACGCCCCTGGCACAGCAGCAGCTGCATGGTTGCCAGATCGGGAACCGCACTCATGCGCGCGCTCCTGCCGCGGTGGTGATGGCATGCAGATGCGCCGCGCCCAGCACGATGCCAGGGCGTGCCGCACGCACGATCGCCACCGCTGCGTCCGCATCCACCGCACGACCGCTGCGCAGCAGCCAGGTCGCCACGCTGGCGGCGCTGCGCGAATAGCCCAACGCGCAGCACACCAGCACCGGTCCCTGTGCACGCAGGCGCTCGATGGCCTCCGCCGCTTCGCGCAGCTGTTCCGGCGTCGGTATCACCAGGTCCAGCATCGGCACGCATGCATAGGCTGTGCCCGGCGCCCTGCAGGACAGCTCGGCGCAGGCGTCCACCGTGCCAGCCAGCGGTGCCGGCAGCGCGATGCAGGGCATACGCCCCAGCCACACGCCGTCCATCACCGGTACCGGTTGTGGCGCGCGCCGCGTCCATAGCCGCGAATTGATCCAAGCCGCGAGCAGGTAGGGTGCCAGCAGCCAGCGCGCGGCCATCGTCAGGCGCCCATCCGCACGCTTCTGGAACACCGCCGGACCCAGCCCCGCATAGGCCAGCGCCACCAGCAACAGTGACACCACCGGCCACAGCAGCCACAGCGCCGTGCCACGCAGCAGGATCACCGCTGCCAGCACGACCGATGCCCCCAGCAGGTACAGCAGCGCCAGGCGCCACCGTTTCGGGTCACGCGTGATGTGCCAGGCCCGCAGCGGTGGCGTGCCCTGCTCCGGCCACAGCCAGACGCAGAGCCAGCCCACCAGCAGGCCGGTCGGGACGTCGATGAAATGATGCTGGAACGTGGTCAGCACCGAGACACCGATCAGCAGCGCCCACACGTGCAGCACCCAGCGCCAGGCACCATGCAGGTACTGCGCGAACTTCACCCACAGCACGATCAGCAGCACGATGTGCAGCGACGGCGCCTGGTTGAACGGCTTGTCGAAGCCCAGCAGCACATCGAACAACCAGCCGAACACACCGCCGATCTCTGGCCGTTCGAAGCTGAAGCGCAGTGGCCACAGCAGGAAGCAGCCCACTGCGATCAACTGTGCACTGAACAGCCGCAACGCGTGCCGGTCCAGTTCCAGCCGTTGCCGGCACAGGAAGAACGAAATCGCATAGAACAGGTCGATCGACCAGTACGGCACGATGGTCCACGGCACGAACGGGATGCGCGCCTCCCATGCGAATGCCATCACCGGCAACGCGGCGTGGCGACCGGCCATCCAGTTGGCGAATCCATAGCTGGCAAAGAAGAACGGGCCCAGCAGGGCCAGCCACAGCAGCGCACGCCGCCAGGGGCGCCCCACTGCCGCCAACGGGGTTGCGGCGAGCGTCGCCATCACGCGGTCCGGCGCGCCAGCGACACCGTGAAGATGCCGAAGTCGTCGATACGCTGGGCCACCTTCTCGAATCCGGCCAGGCGCACCAGTTCATCCATCTCCTGCTGGGTGCGGCGACGCATCACCCATGCTGCACCACCACGGTGGCTGGTCAACGCGCGGGCGATGAACTCCAGCTGCGGGTGCCAGGGCTGGCCGGTGTACGCCAGGTAGCCGCCCATCGGTACCGTCGCGGCAATGCCCTGCAGCGAGCGCAGCACCGCGTCGTTGTCGGGGAACAGCTCGTACAGGCCGGACACCACCGCCAGCGTCGGCGCCGGATCCACCGTGGCCAGCTGCGCCGGATCGAACGCATCGCCCTGCTCGAAGCGCGCGATGTCGGTCGCGCCGAGGCGTTCAATCAGGGCTCGGCCCTCGGTCACGTTCAGGTCGCTGAAGTCGCGCAGCACGATATGGTCGGCGCGCTGTTCGCCTTGGCCCAGCGCTTGGAGCACATAGCGGCCATGGCCGGCGGCCACGTCCAGTACCCGCACCGGCGCGCCCTGTCCGCGCAGGCGTTGTGCGGCATCGCGCAGCAGTTCCTGCAGATGCTGGCCGCGCACGCGG
Organism: Stenotrophomonas maltophilia; assembly: GCF_001676385.1. Taxonomy (GTDB): domain Bacteria; phylum Pseudomonadota; class Gammaproteobacteria; order Xanthomonadales; family Xanthomonadaceae; genus Stenotrophomonas; species Stenotrophomonas maltophilia_J. Next base: position 320,485 of record NZ_LYVJ01000005.1, read on the forward strand.
ATGCCGCGCCAGCCGATCGCATCCAGATAGTTGCGGTCGATCATCCGGCCCAGCGGGCCCTTGCCGCGCGCTTCGTTGCGATAGATGTAGTCGAGCGTGCTGCCGGAATCGAAACCGGTCTGCAGGCCCAGCGCGATGCCTTCGGACAGCGTGCCGCCGAAACGCAGGCCGCCACGTACCACGCGCCAGCGCAGGTCGGCCAGGCTGTTGCGTTCCGGCGGCCAGGCCAGGATCTCCGATTCCTCGAAGGTCGGCCCATGGCGGTGCGCATCGCGCCGCGACAGCTCGCGCAGCGGCTCGGCGAAACGCGCCTGGATGAAGCTACGGATGCGCGCCAGCGCCGGTGCCCGATCGCGCTCGCCCAGCGTGTCGTGGAAGAAGCCCGGCAGGTGCACGCGCTCCTTGATCGGGCTGGACAGGCGCTCGTAGAAGCGGTCCTGCGGCCCACGGTGCACCACGAAGTCCGAACCGGACACCAGCAGCTGCACCGGCACGCTGATCGCCTGCGCATCGGCGACGATGCGGTCGGCGGCTTCGTACAGGCCCAGCAGCACGCGCACCGAGATCGGCCGGGTGATCAGCGGATCGGTGCGATAGCTCTCCACGCGCGCCGGGTCATGGGTCAGCCACTGCGGCTTGACGTAGCTGTTGACGAAGAAGTTGCCACGCAGCTTCTTCATCAATGCCAGGCCCGGTCGCGCAAACGGTACGTACAGCTTCACTTTGAACGCCGGCGAAGCCATCACCAGCGCACGCAGGCGTGGGGCGTAATCGTGGACCCAGGTCGCGGCCACCACCGCCCCTACGCTCTGCGCGACTACCACGATGTCTTCCACCGCGATGCCATGCTCGGCGCGGATGTGGGCGATGAAGCTGTCCAGATCGCGCACCAGCGCCGGGAAGCCGGGTGCATCGCCACGCGCGCCCGGCGAACGGCCATTGCCGCGCGCATCCCAGGCGAAGAATGCGGTGTCGGGCAGGTCCAGCTCGTCGACCAGGTGGGTGACACGCCCGGAGTGCTCGTGGCCGCGGTGCAGCAGCACGATGGCCCGGGGGGCCGGGGTGGCGGTGGGCGCCGGCCAGTACCGATAGAACAGCGGTACCTGGTCGAAGCTGTGGAATTCCCGTTCCTGCGCCTGACGCATGCAATCTCCGTATGGGTATGGCGTGTTGTCTTGCTGTGTTACCGCTGCGGTGCCGCCGCAGATTCCTTCAGTCCCTGCCGCACGCGACGGCCGAGGGTGATCACGCACAGGAGCGACGTGGCCCAGGCCACGCCAGTGACCACCGGCGCGCCGACCCAGCCGAATGCCAGAAGCAGGCCGAGCACACCGATCACGAAGGCGCGGTCACTCTTGCCCATCGGGCCGTCATAGCGGCGGCTGGCACCGACCATCAGCCCGAGCACGCCGGCGTACTCGCTCAGCGCCGCCGCCCAGGCCAGCAGCCACAGCGCTTCGGGGCGCACGCCCGGCACGCTGAGCAGGCTCAGGTACAGCGCCGCATCGGCAATCACGTCGCACAATTCGTTCAGATAGGTGCCAAGCCGCGATTGCTGCCCGAACTCGCGCGCCAGCATGCCGTCCACCGCATTGAGCGCCATGCGCAGCAGCATCCACAGCGGCAGGGCCAGGTACACCAGCGGCTGTGCCGGTGCGCAGCGCCAGACCCCGGCCGCGACCAGCAGCGAGACCACGGCGGCAGCCACGGTCACCGTATTGGCGGTGACGCCCGTGCGATACAGAGTGCGCACGGCCGGACGCAACAGGTCCTGGAAACGTCCTTTCAATGCATAGATCGACATGATCCGAACCCGCTGTTCCTTGGCAGTGCGGGCACAGCCTACCCGATTGGCGCGGTGACCCCCAGCGGATTGCTTGCTGGTTGCGCCCGGACCGACCGTGGCGATGGCCGGTCACGCCCCCGCCCCGGGTCGATTTCGCCCCGCGGCACCCGCCGCCGGCCCCCACCGCC
>NZ_LYVJ01000006.1 GCF_001676385.1 Stenotrophomonas maltophilia
CCCATGAACCGCTCTACACGACCCGCCACGAGGGGCTCAGCCGTTGGCCGAATCCAGTAAAATCGCCGACATGAACGCCCCCACCTTCCCGTACGACACCGCGCGCCTGAGCGAACTGGCCCAGCTGCTGATCGACAACGTCCGCGAACTGGCCCACGCCGGCTGGACCCCGGCCACCAGCAGCAACTTCTCCCACCGCCTGGACGATCGCCACGCCGCGATCACCGTTTCCGGCAAGGACAAGGGCCGCCTGATCGAGGACGACATCATGGTGGTGGACTTCGACGGCAAGGCCGTCGGCCGCCCGCTGCGCCCCTCCGCCGAGACCCTGCTGCACACCCAGCTGTACCGCCGCTTCCCGGAGATCGGCTGCGTGCTGCACACCCACTCGCCGGTGCAGACCGTCGCCTCGCGCCTGTACGCGCCGCAGGGCCACATCCGCCTGGAAGGCTACGAGCTGCTGAAGGCGTTCGCCGGCAACAGCACCCACGAGATGGCCATCGACGTACCGGTGTTCGCCAACACCCAGGACATGAACGTGCTTTCGGCGCAGGTCGATGACCTGCTCGACCGGCAGAACCTGTGGGGCTACCTGATCGACGGCCACGGCCTGTACGCCTGGGGCCACGACATGGCCGAGGCACGCCGCCACCTGGAAGCGTTCGAGTTCCTGTTCCACTGCGAACTGGAGCTGCGCAAGCTGCGCGGCTGAACCGGCGCGCAGATGCAGATGCCGATCCGGAATCTGCGCCCTGCACCCACCCTGCTACCCTGTCTTCCCCCCGAGACGTTCAAGCTGCCGCCATGAGCCGACTGCGCATCTACGACGACACCCGCCCCGATTCGCCGCTGCTGGACACCCAGGACGGCGCGGTCATCGCTGCCGAGCTGCAGAAGATCGGCGTCACCTTCGAGCGCTGGCAGGCCACCGCGCCGGTCGCGCCGGGCGCCAGCCAGGAGGAAGTATTCGCCGCCTACCGCGCCGACATCGACCGGCTGGTCGCCGAGCGCGGCTTCAAGAGCGTGGACGTGGCCTCGATTGCCCCGGACAACCCGAACCGCGCCGAGCTGCGCAAGAAGTTCCTCGACGAGCACTTCCACAAGGAGGACGAGGTGCGCTTCTTTGTTGCTGGCTCGGGCCTGTTCACCCTGCACGTGGGTGACAAGGTCTATGAAATCGAATGCGTGAAGGATGACCTGATCGCCGTGCCAGATGGCACCACCCACTGGTTCGACATGGGCGAGGAGCCCAGCTTCGTCGCCATCCGCTTCTTCACCGAGCCGGATGGCTGGGTCGGCCATTTCACCGGCACCGACATCGCGCAGAAGTTCCCCCGTTACGTACCCACCCAGGCGTCCTGATCCATGCAGCCCCGCGTCATCCTGACCGATATCGAAGGCACCACCAGCAGCATCTCGTTCGTCAAGAACGTGCTGTTTCCCTATGCCCGCAAGGCGCTGCCCGCGTTCGTGGCCGAGCACGGCCAGCAGCCGGACGTCCGCCGCTGGCTGGATGCCGTGGCCACCGAGATCGGTGGCGCCTGCCAGGACAGCCTGGTGGCCGAGACGCTGCAGGGCTGGATCGACCAGGATCGCAAGCACACCGCACTGAAGGCGCTGCAGGGCCTGATCTGGGACGAAGGCTACCGCCGCGGCGACTATACCGCCCATTTCTATCCGGAAGTGGCGCCGGTGCTGAAGGGCTGGCACGCCTCCGGGCTGCCGCTGTACGTGTACTCCTCCGGCTCGGTGCCGGCGCAGAAGCTGTTCTTCGGCTTCAGCGATGCCGGGGATCTCAGCCCGCTGGTGTCGGGCTGGTTCGACACCGAGGTCGGGGGCAAGCGCGAAGCCGACAGCTACCGCCGCATCGTGCAGGCGATCGGCGTGCCGGCCGGCGAGATCCTGTTCCTGTCCGACGTGGTCGAGGAACTCGATGCTGCCCGCGACGCCGGCCTGCAGACCCGCCTGATCGACCGCCTGGAAGACTACCCGTTGCCGCGCACCGGCCAGGCCACCAATGGTCACGAGCGGGTCGAGAATTTCCAGCAGATCCAGCTGTAAGCAAAATGGTAGATGCCAACCTTGGTTGGCATGCTCCTGGTGTGCCAACCAAGGTTGGCACCTACCAAAGCGGGATACCCCTCAACGATCGTTGAGGGTCTTCACCTTCAGCGCTTCGCGCAGTGTTGCCAGATCCACCGGGCTACGCACGGCGATATCGCGCCTTTCGCCGGGCAGCAGGTCCAGCAGGTTGTCTTCAACCTGCACGTCCAGTGCGCCGAAATCGATCCACGCCCCACGCACGTAGGCCGCGCTCTCCAGGCGCAGGCGGTAATGGTCGCCTTCAAGCGACAACGCGGCCTTCAGCTTCTGCCGTGGCAGCCGCTGATCCTTGGCCTCGACGAAACCGACCACCTGGCGGGCACTCACCGCCCCGTTCTGCAGCAACTCGAACACCGCCACCGTCTGCCTTGGATCGGCACCGGCCAGCAGCTCGGCGTCGCGGAAATCACCGATCGGGGTGACTCCCTCCGCAGCAAGCTTCACCGCCTCCTCGCGACGGCCCAGCACCTTGCCGTCCATGTCGATCACCCGCAGCCGCCAACGTGCGTCCAGCGCAGTTCCATCATTGAGCAGACGGACCCGCGTGCTGCCCTCATCACGCAGCGCGGCTATCGTCACCGGCGCGAAGAAGCGCCGCGCGGCGAAGTGCAGCGCCTTCCAGCGGCCGAAATAGTCCACGCTGGACCACGAGGCGCCGGGCCAGACATCGTTGAGCTGCCAGTACAGCGAGCCCATGGTGTACGGTCGCGAGGCGCGATGATGCAGCGCCGCCAGTGCGATGCCATCGGCCTGCATCACCTGGCTGAGGTAGACGAAGTCCTCGAAGTCCTTCGGCGTGCCGTAGCCCAGCTCGATGTAGTGCAGCAGCCGGCTGTTGCCCTCGCCGGCCATGAACTTCTGGTGCGCGCGGATCACCGGGCTGTCGACGCGCTGCTCCGAGCGGGTGGCGATCTGGTCCACCGTCGCCACGGACGGCCACGCCTGCAGCCCGTACTCGGACATGAAGCGCGGGGTCTCACGCAGGTAGGCCTGCACCGGCAGCGCCGGATTTCCCCAGACCTGCCAATAGTGCTTGTCGCCGCGGGTCGAGTCGTTGGCCTTCTCGTCCAGATCGTTGCTGGGCGAGCTGGACCAGTACGGTACGCCCAGCCCTTCCTCGCCGACCACCTGGCGCAGATCGTTGCCGAACAGGTCGACATAGCCCTGCCACACCTTCGCTGCGAACGCCGGGTGGGCCGCCTTCAGGTCGCGGCCGTGGCCCCAGTCCTTCCACGCGGTTTCTTCCTCGTTGTTGCCGCACCACAGCACGATGCTGGGGTGGTGGCGCAGGCGGCGCACGTTGTCGCGCGCCTCAGCCACCACGCTGGCGCGGAACGCTGGATCATAGCCCGGCTGCATGCCACCGCCGAACATGAAGTCCTGCCAGACCAGCAGGCCAAGCTCGTCGGCGATGTCGAAAAACGCATCGTCCTCGTAGTAGCCGCCGCCCCAGTTGCGCAGCATGTTCATGTTGGCGTCGCGCGCGGCGGTCAGCACTTGGCGCAGGCGCGCGGCATCGACGCGTGCGGGGAAGGCGTCGAACGGAATCACGTTGGCGCCCTTGGCGAAGATCGGCACGCCGTTGATGACGAAGGCAAAGCCCTGCCCGCCCTTGCCATCTTCCTCGCGGCGCAGTTCGACCGTGCGCAGGCCAATGCGCTGATCGCGTGACAGCGTCGCATCGGCGCCATCATCCAGCCGCGCCTGCACGGTATAGCGGTCCTGCGCGCCATGGCCGACCGGCCACCAGCGTTGCGGCCTGGTCAGTTCGACCGGCAGTTCGACGGAGTTCTGGCCCGGCTTCAGCAGCACCGTGCGCTGCAGCCGGGCCACGCTGCGGTCCTGCGGATCGCGCACATCGACGTGCACCACCGCAGAACCGGCGGCGCTGCCCTGCTCCACCTGCAGCAGCACCGCCAGCTTTGCCTGCTGGGCATCCAGTGCATCGGTGCGCACGGCCAGATCGGTCAGTCGGTGCGCGTCCCAGGCCTGCAGGTCCACCCCGCGCCAGACGCCGGCGGTGACATAGCGCGGGCCCCAGTCCCAGCCGAAGTGGTAGGCCGGCTTGCGCGCGAAGTTGCCGACCATCGCATCCTTCGGCTCATCACCGTAGGGCGAAGGATAGTTGCCGGCGATCTTGTGCGGCATCGCCTGCACGCCCGGCAGCAGTGTGCGGATCGGCGAACGGAACACGATCTGGAGCTCGTTGCCCTTGGCGCGCAGACGCCCTTCCACGCGCGCCCGCCAGGTACGGTGCGCGTTGTCCGCGCGCAGCAGCGGCCTGCCGTTGAGGCTGACCTCGGCATAAGTGTCCAGCCCATCGAAACGCAGCTCGGCATTGGGCTTGGCCAGTGTCACCGCATCCACGTCGAAGCGGGCGCGGTACTCCCAGGCAGCCAGGCCGATCCATTGCAGTTCGGCCTCCGGCGCACCCACGTACGGGTCGCGGATCAACGCGTGCGCCAGCAGATCGGTATGCACACTGCCCGGCACCTTCGCCGCGCGCCACTGCTGCAGTCCGGGGTGGGCAGCCCCCTGCGCATCGCCGGGCAGCATGCGGAACTCCCACTGTGCCTGCAAAGGCACTGCAGTTGCCGGGAAGGCGGACGCTGCGATCAGCAGCAGGAGCAGACGGACAACGAGGGAAGGACGATGCACGTGGGGCTCCTGTTCTCCCGCCGGGCGTGGCCCGGCGCTACCGATGTCGGATTGCCAGGCATGGCCTGGCACTGCTGCATTCGAACGATCTTCAGCGCACGACGTTCAACACTTCGTAGCACGCGCCCATGGTGTGGTAATCCACCTTGCCGGCCGGGCTCTTCTCGTCGCTGTACTTGCGGTTGTCGGCATCCAGGATGCGGAACCAGGCGCCGTACTGATGGTCGACGAAGTGCTCCCACGCGTACGTCCAGATGCGCTCGTACCACTGCCAGTAGCGGTCATCACCGGTGCGCTTGGCCATCAGTGCGGCGGTGGCCAGCGTTTCGGCCTGCACCCAGAAGTACTTGTCGTCGTCGCAGACGAAGCTGTCGCCACCGATCGGCGCGCCATCCATGCCCGGCTGCCGGCGCGATTCCGGCGCAAAGCCGTAATACAGGCCACCCCGCGCGTCGTCCCAGCTGCGTGCCACGGCCACGTCGAACAGGTGCTGCGCAGTCGGCACCAGCCAGTCGGCCTGCACATGGCGGTCCAGGATCAGCAGCAGCTTGGCCCATTCGGTCTGGTGGCCCGGCTGGAAGCCCCACGGGCGGAACAGGTGCTTGGGGTCGTCCAGGTTGTAGTTCCAGTCGATCTCCCAGTTGGAATCGTAGTGCTCCCAGACCAGGCCACCGGCCTTGGCGGCCTGGCGACGGGTCATGTTGTCGGCCAGCTGCAGCGCGCGCTCGACATAGCGCTGCTCACCGCTGGCCTCGAACGCCGCCAGCATCGCCTCGCACATGTGCATGTTGGCGTTCTGGCCACGGTACCCGGTGAAGTTCCACTGGCCGTCCGCTTCATCCTTGTAGAGCCCGTGCTGCGGCTCCCAGAAGCGCGCTTCCAGCAGCTGCCATGTCTCGTCCATCCATGCGCGGGCCTGCTCGATGCCTGCCTTCAGCGCGCAGCTGTAGGCCAGCAGCACGAAGGCTACGCCGTAGCAGTGGTTCATGTCGTCCTCGACCTTGCCATCACGCAGGGTCCAGGCATAGCCGCCGGTGGCGGGGTTGCGGTGCACCTGGCGCAGGTAGCGCACGCCGTGCTCGACCGCGTCGCGGTACTCGGCATTGCCGAACTCGCGGTAGGCCATCGCGTAGTTGAAGACGAAACGGGTGCTGCTCACCAGGTGGCGGTGGCTGGCATCGTAGATACTGCCGTCGTCGCGGAAGTAGTGGAAGAAACCGCCGTTGGGGTCGATGCAGCGCGGATGGTAGAACGCCATCGTATCGGCGATATGCGCACGCAGGAACGCGGGCGAACGGAAATCGGGCGAGTTGCTCATGCGGTAGTGTCCTGGGCCTGCAGCAGCTGCTGCACTTCATCGAGCGAGGGCATCGCGGCGAACGCGCCCTTGCGGGTAACAGCCAGCGCACCCACTGCGGCACCGAAGCGCAGCGTGGCGGTGATCGCCTCCGGGTCCTGGCAGAAGGCAGCGAAGCCGGCGCCGGCTCCGCCGCGCTCCAGCAAGCCGACCAGCACGCCACCGACGAAGGCATCACCGGCCGCGGTGGTATCGACGGTGGCCACGCGGAAACTGGTGACCGTGCCATGGTTGTCGCGGGTGTACCAATGCAGCGTGGCCGCACCGTCGGTGACGATCACCCAGCGCGCCTGCGCGGCCAGCAGTCGCCGCAGCACCGCCGCTTCGCCGTCGGCGCCCAGCGGCGCGGCCAGGTAGTCCAGCTCTTCGCGCGACAGCTTGACCAGATCGGCGCGCTCCAGCGCCTGCCACAGGCGCGGCGTCGGGTCTTCGTTGGCCGGCCACAGCGCGGGACGCAGGTTGAGATCGAGGCTGACCGTCGCACCGGCGGCGCGAGCACGGGCCATGCCGGCGAAGGTGGCCTCGGCGATGGCCGGCTCGGTCAGGCTGTTGGAGCAGACGTGGAAGCACTGCGCCCTGTCGAAGCACGCGGCCTGGAAGTCGCTGTCGCGGAACAGAAGGTCGGCCGCCGGCGGCCGGTAGAAGCTGAAGCTGCGCTCGCCACTGGCGTCGAGAGCGACAAAGGCCAGCGCGGTCTTGGCCGCATCGGTACGCACGATGTAATCGGTGCCCACGCCGTGCTCGGCCAGGCTGTCGGCGAGGAAGTCACCGAACATGTCACGGCCGAGCATGCCGACGAACTGGGTCTTCGCGCCCAGCCGCGCAGCGGCCACGGCAACGTTGGCCGGCGCACCACCGGCGTACTGCAGGAACGCGCGCGGGGTGTCGGCCGAGGCCGGCGGCTGCGCTAGTAGATCGATCAAAATTTCGCCGAAGCAGACAATGGCACCCATTCCGGACTCAGCCTCCCTGCGTTGCGGAAGCCGGCGTACGCGCGCCGACCAGTCCGTAGAAAATGATGTAGCCGTAGCACAGCAGCGGCAGGATGAAGCTGGCCTGCACACCGATGTGGTCGGCCAGCACGCCCTGCAGGTATGGCACCACGGCACCGCCGACGATGGCCATGATCAGCAGGCTGGAGCCCTTGTTGGTCAGCGGGCCGAGGCGCTCGATGCTCAGCGCGAAGATGGTCGGGAACATGATCGAGTTGAACAGGCCGATCGCCACCACCGAGTGCAGCGCGATGTTGCCGGAGCTCAGCATGGTCGTGACCAGCAGGGCGACGTTGACCAGCGCGAAGATCGCCAGCAGGCGGCTGGGCGAGAAGCGCGCGAGCAGTGCCGAGCCCGCGAAGCGGCCGATCATCGCCATCGTCCAGTAGGCCGACACGTAGTGCGTGGCTTGCTGCTCGCTGAAGCCACCGATGTTGGGCATCGACAGGTAGTTGACCAGGAAGCTGCCGATCGACACTTCGGCGCCCACGTAGAAGAAGATGCCCAGCACGCCCAGCAGCAGGTGGCGCTTGCGCAATGCGTCCAGGTAGCTGTGGTGGTGACCCTGGTCGGCCTGCTCGGTGGCGTCGCTCAACGCCGGGAGGCGGAACAGGAACACGAACAGCGCCAGCAGCACCAGTGCCACGGCCAGGCCCACGTACGGGCCCTGCACGGCCTGCGCCTCGGCGGTACGGTAGGCCAGCTGCTCGGCGGCCGGCAGCGCCGCGATGTCGTCAGCGCTCTTGACGGTGTTGGACAGGATCAGCATGCCGCCGAAGATCGGCGCAATGGCCGTACCCAGCGAGTTCAGCGCCTGCGCCAGGGTCAGGCGGCTGGAGCTGGTCTGTTCCGGGCCCAGCAGCGCGACGTAGGGGTTGGCGGCAACCTGCAGCACGGTAATGCCGGTGGCCAGCACGAACAGTGCGCCGAGGAAGGCGCCATACACGCGCAGTTCGGCCGCAGGCCAGAAGCCCAGCGCACCGATACCCGCAATCACCAGGCCGGCCACGATGCCCTTCTTGTAACCCAGCGCCGCTACCAGCCGACCGGCCGGCAGAGACATCAGGAAATAGGTGCCGAAGAAGGTGAACTGCACCAGCATCGCCTTGGCGTAGTTCAGCTCGAACACTGCCTTCAGGTGCGGGATCAGGATGTCATTGAGGCAGGTCAGGAAGCCCCACATGAAGAAGATCGTGGTGACGACGGCCAGCGCCTTGCCGTTGGTGACGGCGGGTGCGTTGCCCGAAGAACCCGATGGACGGGGCGTTACGGAGATCGGCATGCGATACGCGCCTCGATGCGCGGAAGGTCGTTGTTGCGTGGAAGGGGTATGTGGAAGGAATCAGTTCGGACGTGCAGCACTGCTTTCGCGGATCCGCAGCTGCACCGGTGCGACCGTGCGCCGTGGCGGCGCCTCCGGTTCGTCCAGTCGTTGCAGCAGCAGCGCGGCAGCTTGCCGGCCGCGCTCGCGCGGGTCGGCGGTCAGCGTGGTCAACGGCGGCACCGCTACCGCCGCCTCGGAGATGTCGTCGAAGCCGGTGACCGCGAAGTCACCGCCCGGGCGGATGCCGCGCGAATTCAGGCCCAGCATCAGGCCCAGCGCGACGGTGTCGTTGTAGCAGACGGCCGCACTCGGGCGATGGCCATCGGCAAACAGCTCATCGGTGCGCGCCGCGGCCTCCAGGCGGTTCGGTGCCGATTCGATCATCCAGCCCGGCGGCAGCGACAGCCCGGCCTCGGCCAGCGCCTGCTGGAAACCGGCGCGGCGCTGATGACAGGAGCTGGATGCCGCGTGGCCGCCGAAGAAGGCGATCTGGCGATGGCCACGTTCGATCAGGTGGCGCGTGGCCAGATAGGCACCGTGCTGGTTGTCCAGGGTCAGGAAGTCCCAGTCTGCGCCTTCCAGTTCACGGTTGAACAGCAGCACGTTGGCATTGGCGCCCAGCGCCTGCCGCAACTGCGCACTGTCACTGCCTTCGGCCGGCGACAGGATCAGGCCGGCGGGGGTGTGCTCCATCAACGTGGACAGCACCGCCTGCTGGCGCTCCGGCGATTCACCGGTACTGCCCAACAACGTCACGTAACCACGCCCGCCCAGCGCCTCGTCCACGCCCGAGGCGAATTCGGCGAAGAACGGGTTGGACAGGTCGTTGATCACCAGCGCGATGCTCGACGAGGTGCGGCGGCGCAGGTTGGCCGCAGCACGGTTGTAGACATAGCGCTGGCGGCGCAGCTCGGCCTCGACCTTGGCCCGGGTATCGACGTTGACCAGCGGGCTGCCGCGCAGCACCAGCGACACGGTTGCCCGTGACACGCCGATCGCGCGCGCAATGTCGGTCACCGTCACCGCCTTGCCGGCACGCTTGCTGGGACTGCTGCCGTTGTCGTTCATCGTCTTCCCGGACTCCGCTGGAGGCACAAGCCTAATGGATCACGGCCATCCCGTGCCGTGCCGTTCGCTGGGTTACCGCGAACGGCACAGCCCGGCTCAGCGCAGCTGGCTGCCAGGCGCCGCGCACCAGGACACCGGCAGGTCCTTCACCGCCGTGCCCCAGCCCTGCTCCGGCGCCTTCGCGTCGAGCGCGAAGTGCAGGCGCGGGCCCTGCTGCAGGCGGTCCCAGTCCAGCCATACCGGCGCATGCGCCTGGCCATCGACCTGCACGCCCTGCACGTACTGCAAGCGGCGACCATCGGCCCCCGGTGCATCGATGCGCAGCGTACGGCCATTGCCCATGTCCACCTCCACCTTGCTGAAGCGCGGGGTGTGCAGCAGGAACTGGCCGCTGCCGGGCACCGCCGGATACACGCCGATCGCGCTGAACAGGTACCAGGCCGACATCGTGCCCAGGTCATCGTTGCCGGTCACGCCATTCGGGGCATTGGTGAACAACTGCTGCGCGGCGCGCACCACAGCGGCGGTCTTCCACGGCTGGCCGATCAGCGTGTACAGCCACGGCGAGTGCAGGTCCGGCTCGTTGTTCGGGTTGTAGCGGAACTGGTTGTAGTAGCTGTACGGCCCGACCACCCACTCGCGGCGGGCGGCGTTGAGGGGGTCGGCCTGCAGCGCGTCCATCGCGAAGAAGGCATCGAGGCGGCGGCCGGCCTGTTCGCGGCCATCCATCGCTTCGACCAGGCCCGGCACATCCTGCTGCGCCAGCCACTGGTACTGCCACGCCGTGCCCTCATGGAAACCATGGTGCGAACGCGGGCTGTAGTGGCCATCGGCCGGGGTGTACCACTGGCCATCCTCGGTACGCGGGCGCGGGAAGCCGGTGAAGCCGGTCCCGGCGTCGCGCACCTGCGGGTCCCATACCTTGCGCCAGTTGCGGCCGCGCTCACGCAGCGTCGCCGCATCCTGCGCATGGCCCAGGCCATCGGCCATCTGCGAGAGCGCACAGTCGGCCAGCGCATATTCCAGCGTGGCCGAACCACCGTGGTGCGGATCAACGTCCATGCCCTTGGACGGGAATGCGCGGTCATAGACCACGTAGCCCTTGTCCAGGTAGGTCGGGTTGCCGGAACGCCCCGCGGCGCGCGAGTTCAGCGGCGGCGTGCCGAAGGCGTTGCGGCGCAGGGCGTCCCAGGCCTGCGATTCACGGCCCTTGAGGGCACCGAAGCGCCACAGGTCGACCATGAACGGGGTGACCGGATCGCCGGTCATGATGTTGGTCTCGAAGTTGGCGTAGCCCCAACGCGGCAGCCACCCCCCCTGCTCGTCGATCGCCAGCAGTGTGCGGCCGATGTCGCGCGCCACGTCCGGGCGGGTCAGCGCCAACCACTGGTTCTGCGCGCGGTAGGTATCCCACAGCGAGAAGTACTCGTAGTAGGTCCAGCCGTCGGCCCGGTGGATGCCATCGTCATAGCCGCGGTAGCGGCCGTCGGCATCGCTGCCGGTCAGCGGCTGCAGCAGCGCGTGGTAGACCGCGCTGTAGAACACGGTGCGGTCATCGGCGTTGCCGCCCTGCACGCGTACCCGGCCCAGCTGCTCGCGCCACGATTGCTGCGCCAGCGCACGCATGCGGTCGAAACCGAGCAGCGCGCCGCCCTGCATGCCGTCGGCGCGCAGGTTGGTGCGGGCGCCTTCGGCGTCGACGTGCGAGATCGCGCTGACCGCCGTCACCGACTGGCCCTTGGCCAGGTCGAAGCTCAGCCAGGCACCATTCGGCTTCTGCTCGCCTTCCATGCTGTGGCGCGCGCCCGGCAGGCCGCCGCCCTCGCCCCAGGTGCCGTGCGCCTTGAACGGACGGTCGAACTCGATGCGGAACCAGGTGGTGTACTGGTGGCCGCCACAGAAGCTCTTGGTCACCAGCTTGCCTTCCACCACCCGATCGCCGACCACGTCGACCACGCTGCCGATCACCGAATGGCGCTCGTTGGCCTGGCCGACGTTGACCAGCACGTGGCCCTCGCCCTGGCGCTGGCTGAAGGTGTAGCGCTCTGCGGCGGCACGGGTACGCGCGGTGGCCTCGGCGTCGATGCCGCCGTAGCTGGTCAGCCGTACCTTGTAGTAGCCCGCCTGTCCGATCTCGCCGTCATGCGTATACGACGCGGCATAGGCCTTGTGGTTGAAGCGCTTGGCGTCAGCGGTATCGAAATCGCCACCCGGCCCGATCGAACCGGTGACCGGCAGCACCGATACCTGGCCGCCCTGTTCCCAGCAACCAGCACCGGACAGGAACGAGTGGCCGAAACCGCGGATCTTCTCGTCGTCATAGCGCCAGCCCGAGTAGTGGCTGCCGATCGGGCTGACCTGGATCAGGCCGAACGGCGCCGACGCGCCCGGGAACGTGTTGCCGTCGTCCTTGCTGCCGATGAAGGTGTTGACCTCGCGCTCCAACGCGGCCGGCGCGGCCTGCAGCAGCATCGGTGATACCGAAAGCGCGAGCAGGCAGGCCAGGCGCGCCAGCGGGCGCGAGGATGGGACGGCGGGAGCGGACGGCACTGGAGGCATGTCGGGTTCCTGTAGTCGATGACGCGAGGCAGGCGGCCGGAGCCGTCCGGCACCGTTCCGCCGAGCCCTGCCTTGACCGGCAGACAGCTCCCCCTGGAATGACGCCCGACCCACCTGACCGTGGATTTAGATCGATTCAAGTAGAGCATGCAGGTTCAGCCGAATGCATTCTGCGGCGCAGCATGAGAGAGGTGTTCGGCAGGGCTGCGCCCTGCACCTGCCGAAGCCGAAGCAACAACAAAAGCCGGCGATCCGTGGAATGGCGGGGTGGGTCCGGTTGCGGGGGACGCCGTAAACCCATTCCTGGGGGCTTGGCCGCGGCATCCATGCCGCGGACACCCCCGCAACCGGACCCACCCCGCCTTCGACAGATTTCCGCGATCTGTGGATGGATCCACGCCATGCGTGGATGAATCTCTGTCGGATATCGAAATCAATCGGGGGTCAGATCCGTTTTCCAACGGAAAACGGATCTGACCCCATGACCCCATGTCGCTCCAGGATCAATCCAACCGTCACCGGGAAACTGTCGAAGGTGGGGCGGTGTGGGCTGGCAGGACCGTTGGCGCCATGGATGGCGCCATCGAGCCCCCAGGGATGGGTTAACGGCGTGTCCTGCCAGCCCACACCGCCCCGCCCAACCAGCAGAAAACCAGAGCCGCTTTGGCTTTGGCTTTGGCTTTGGCCTGGGCTTCCAGCAGGTGCAGGGCGCAGCCCTGCCGGCCCCCTTCCCCTGCGCACGAAAACGATTTCACTGATTTCTGCAAAACGTCATCCCTTCGCCACGCCAGTACCATATTGCGCAGCAGCATGCGCCCACGGGCGACCCATGCTAAAAATCGCCCGCCCATCGCTTAGATCGATCCAAGCCGACGTTGCGATGGCCGGGAGTTGGGGGAGCAGCAACAGGACGTACCAGGCCACGCGCGCGGCGCCACTGCCAGTTGCATGGCGACAGCGACAAAGTCACTTCAAATTAGATCGATTCAAGTTGTCCGTGCCACGCCACCGGATCAATCCATGAGAGAGGGAGAGATGGGAATGAAGCATTCAACACGTACGCATGGCCAGGATGCATTGTCGCTGGCCATCGCGCTGGCCCTGGCTGCCGCCGTCATTCCGGCAGGCGCCGCCGCGCAGCAGGCCGGGTCCACCGGCTCGCAGGACGCCACCACCCTGGACAGCGTCCAGGTCACCGGCTACCGCTATGCCATCGAAAAGAGCCTGGAACAGAAGCGCGACGCCAACGCCGTGGTCGAAGTGATCACCGCCGAGGACGTCGGCAAATTCCCTGACAAGAACGTTGCCGACGCACTGCAGCGCGTGCCCGGCGTGGTCATCACCCGCAGCGGTGGCGAAGGCAAGAGCGTCAGCGTGCGCGGCCTTGCGCCGGACCTGACCCTGACCCAGTTGAACGGCAACTTCGTCGCCTCGTCGGAGACCAACAACGAAGCGACCCGTTCCTTCAACTACACCCTGCTGCCGTCGAACATGCTGTCCAGCGCCGAACTGTTCAAGTCGCCGGAAGCACGCATCGACGAAGGCGGCATCGGCGGCACGGTCATCCTGCATACCCGCCGCCCGCTGGACATGGAATCCAACTCCGGCTACGTCAACCTGGAAGGCACCACGTCCGACACCAGCCATGACGTCGATCCGCAGGTATCGGCGCTGTATTCCTGGCACAGCAAGGACGAGCGCTTCGGCGTGCTGGTTGGCGTTACCCAGCAGAAGCGCACTACCCGCACCATGGAAGCCAGCACCGAGGACTACCAGTGGTACGGCAACGGCACCACCGCCCGCGACGCCCACGGCAACCTGCTCGAACAGGACGGCATCCATTACTGGTGGGGCGAGTCCGGATTCAACAACCAGACTGGCACGAACTACAGCGAGTTCTTCATGCCGACCTCGGTGAACTTCGCGGTGAAGGAAGAAAATCGCGAGCGCAAGGGCGGGCAGCTGACCTTCCAGTTCAAGCCGGTCGACAACGTCACGATGACGGCCAACTACTTCCGCTTCGAGCTTCAGGGTGACTACACCCAGAACATGCTGAAGGTGCCGGAGTGGAACCTGGCCCGCTACAACCAGGACGGCAACTGGGACGGCGGTCGCCTGCTCAATGGGCTCACCTTCGATCCCAGCGGCAGCATCGTCACCGGCGCGCAGTACGAAAAGCTGGCAGGCAAGACCTACTACTGCAGCGAAGAAGAAGCCGCTGCTGCTGGCCTCAAGCCTGGCGGCTGGGGCCCGGACGACTGCACCATCCCGACCCCGCAGTTGACCGGCGGCTACAGCAGGGAAAAAGCACTCTCGCAGACCGCCGACCTGACCATCGACTGGGATATCAGCCCGTTGTGGAAGGCCAGCTTCACCGGTGGCCGCACCTGGTCCGAGGGCGGTCCGTCGATGAACTTCCGCATGTCGGCCAAGCCGCGCCGCAAGGTGGGCAACCAGTGGCAGTCCGGCAACCAGTACACCGCCTGGGACCTCACCGGCACGCCCTCGGTACAGTTCTCGCCCGACCTGCAGCAGCAGTTGATGGCAGGCGTGGCCGAAGTCGATACCGGTTCCACCGATTCGTCCTGGATGCAGACCGAGGTCAAGCAGAACTACTTCCAGGCCGACGTCACCAAGCTGTTCGAGGCTGGCTGGCTGGATTCGATCCAGTTCGGCGCCAAGTACCGCGACGGCAAGGTGCATCGCAACACTGGCAATACCTACTGGGTGTGCCCGGGACTGGATCCGGCCGACTATGACAACAACCGTTACCAGGCCGGTTGCGATCCGACTGCAGGCGATGCACAGCCCGGCTTCTTCCTGTCCAACCCGATCAGCAACATCACCGGCGCGTTCAATGCGAACGTGTTCCCGGGCATCAACTACCCGGCCTACATCGACTACCTGAACAAGACCTACGGCGGTTCGCACAACCGCACCGAGGAAGACTTCGTCTACGACGTCAACGAGAAGATCTACTCCGGCTACTTCCAGGCCAACTTCCGCACCGAGCGCGTGCGCGGCAACGTCGGCGTGCGCGTGGTGCGGACCAAGCAGTTCGCGCAGTCCAGCGACTCGGTCGAGCGCTTCAATGACTACTTCGTCGACAACGCCAGCGGCGCACCGATGAGCTGCGATGATCCGGCTGCGGATCCGAGCCTGCGCTGCCAGGGTGGCTTCGTCCGCCTGCCTGATCCGCAGGTCCGCGACAAGGTGTTCGCGTTGTCTTCGCTGGAGAAGACCTATACCGATTTCCTGCCCAGCTTCAACATCGCCTGGGACATCACGGATACGCTGGTGCTGCGTGGCGCGGTATCCAAGGTGGTCGCGCGCCCGAGCTACACCAGCATCGCCTACCCCGGCGGCCTTCGCTACATCAGCGAAGAGTACGCGAATGATCGCCGCGTCACCGGCGGTACTGACACGCCCGGGTGGTACGGTTCGGGCAGCAACAAGGCGCTGGAGCCGTTCAAGGCGGTGCAGGCAGACCTCGGCCTGGAGTGGTACTTCAAGCCGGGCTCGGTGGCGGGCATCTCGTTGTTCCGCAAGAACGTGGACAACTTCACGGTGCCAGTGGTGCGCGACCAGCAGATGACCGTCGGCGGCGAAACGGTGGTCGTGCAGAAGTACGAAACCGAGGCCAATGGCCGCGACGGCGTGTCGCAGGGCGTGGAGCTGTACGGCCAGTACACGTTCGACTTTGGCCTGGGCGTGCAGGCCAACTACACCTACAACGACACCAACCTGGCCTCGATCGTGCTGGATGGCGAGCAAATCGGCTCCTCGCCGCTGGTCGGCAGCGCCAAGAACCAGGCCAACGTCACCGTGTTCTACGAGAACGACAAGTTCCTGGCGCGCGCCTCGTACAACCGTCGTGGCGAAGTGGTCGGCGGCCTGAACAATGGCATGACCACCTACACCAAGCCGTACAGCCAGCTTGACCTGAACGTGGCCTACAACCTCACCCCGGACTGGACGGTGACGGCTGCCGTGCTCAACGCCACCAAGTCCGAGCTGCGAAGCTACATCGGCAACGACAGCCAGGCCCGCCTGCTGTCCAACCTGTATGCCGGCCGCCAGCTGTACTTCGGCGTGAACTGGAAGTTCTGAGGCGGCGCCGGGCCCGCCCCGGCGCAACCGCCCCGCCACGGCGGGGATGTTCCTCCACGGCAGCCACGCTGGTGCAGGTGGCTGCCGTTTTCATTGATGCCTGTTCACGGGCGCCCTGGCCGCCATTCAGCCCGGCGCTTGACCCTGCCATCGTTGGAAGGTGCACACTGGCCCTGTCCCAAGTGCACTGAAGGAGCTACAGATGGAATTCCATGTCGAGGGCATGACCTGCGGCGGCTGCGCACGCAGCGTGACCCGCGCGATCCAGCAGGTCGATCCGAACGCCAGCGTGGTGGCCGACCCGTCGACCGGCCTGGTCAAGGTCCAGACCACCGCGTCGCAGGAGCAGATCTTGGCGGCGGTCAACGATGCGGGTTTTCCGCCGCGCACTGCCTGACCCCCTGCCCTGTCCCACAACGAAGCCCGCCCCGTGCACCGGCACCGGGCGGGCTCTTCTTTTGCACGCGACTTGGAAACTCAGAGCTTGTGCGCACGCCTCCGCACCGCGCCGGTCTTCGCCGCATCGACCGGCAGCGGGGTCTCATCGTCTTCGCCCAGCCGCTCCAGGATCGGGCACTCCGGGCGCTCGTCGCCGGAGCAACAACTGATCAGCGCTTTCAGCGTGTCGGCCATCTGCCGCATGTGCTCGATGCGCTGCTCCAGGCCGGCAATGTGCTGCTCGGCCAAGCGCTTGACATCGGCACTGTGGCGCGTGGTGTCGTTCCAGAGGCCGAGTAGATCGGAGATCTCGGCGACCTGGAAACCCAGGTCGCGCGCGCGGCGGATGAAGCGCAGGCGGTGGATGTCGGCCTGCGAATAGGACCGATAGCCGGACTCGGTGCGATCCACAGCCGGGACCAGGCCGATCTGCTCGTAGTAGCGGATCATCTTCGCCGACACGCCGGAGGCCCTGGCGGCTTCGCCGATGTTCATGCGGATCTCCTTCAATGGTTCGCGGCGGGAGCACCCGCCATCGGTGGCTGGAAGCGGCGCAGTCGCAGCGCGTTGCCCAGCACGAACACGCTGGACAGCGCCATCGCGCCCGCCGCGAACACCGGGGACAGCAGCACGCCCCAGACCGGGTACAGCACGCCCGCGGCTACCGGAATCAATGCGGCGTTGTAGGCAAAGGCCCAGAACAGGTTCTGCCGGATGTTGCCCAATGTCGCCTTGGACAGCGCGATGGCATTGGGTACACCCAGCAGATTGCCCGACATCAGCACAACATCGGCCGACTCCATGGCGATGTCGGTACCGGTGCCGATCGCCAGGCCAACGTCGGCCTCGGCCAGCGCCGGTGCATCGTTGATGCCGTCGCCGACGAACGCCACGTGGCCATGCGTGGCCTTCAACCGGCGAACCACGTCGACCTTGCCTGCCGGCAGCACCTCGGCCACCACTTCATCGATGCCCAGCTGGCGCGCGATCGCCCGAGCAGTACCGGCGTTGTCACCGGTGATCATCGCCACTTTCAGGCCCAGCTGGTGCAGCGCTGCGATCGCGGCCGGCGTGCTCGGCTTGACCGGATCGGACACCGCGATGATGGCGGCCAGCCTGCCGTCGAGCGCCGCATACAGCGGCGACTTGCCCTGCGTGCCAAGCTCCGCCGCCCGCGCAGCGAACGCGGTGACGTCCACGCCAAGATCCCGCATGAAACGATCGGCACCCACTTCGACGCGCGCTCCATCGACACGGGCACGCACGCCCATGCCGGTGACCGACTCGAAATCGACCATGGCCGGCAGCACGATGCCCTGCCCGGTCGCCGCATCGACGATGGCGCGGGCAATCGGGTGTTCCGAGCGTGATTCCACTGCGGCCACCGCAGCCAGCACCACCGCAGGGTCGAGTCCAGGGGCAATTTCCAGATCGGTCAGGCGCGGGCGACCCTCGGTCAGCGTGCCGGTCTTGTCCACCGCCACCACCTGTGCATCCTTCAGCGACTGCAGCGCTTCGCCCTTGCGGAACAGCACGCCCATCTCGGCACCGCGGCCGGTACCGACCATGATCGAGGTCGGCGTCGCCAGCCCCATCGCGCACGGACAGGCAATGATCAGCACCGCCACCGCATTGACCAACGCGAAGTTCAGTGCCGGCGACGGGCCGACGATCAGCCAGACCACGAAGGTCGCCAGCGCGGCCAGCATCACCGCCGGCACGAACCACAGTGTCACCTTGTCGACTATCGCCTGGATCGGCAGCTTCGAGCCCTGCGCCTGTTCGACCATGCGGATGATCTGTGCCAGCATGGTCTGCGCGCCGACCGCCGTGGCGCGCAGGGTCAGTGCCCCGTTCTGGTTGATGGTGCCGCCGACCACGCTGCTTCCCGGCTGCTTTTCGACCGGAACCGGTTCCCCGCTGATCATCGATTCATCGACATAGCTGCGGCCCTCAACCACCTCGCCGTCGACCGGCACGCGTTCGCCCGGGCGCACTTCCAGCACATCACCGGTGACGACTTCATCGACCGGGATATCGATGGCATCGCCACCGCGGATCACATGGGCGACCTTGGCCTGCAGTTTCATCAGGCGCGTGATCGCCTCGGAGGTACGGCCCTTGGCGCGCGCTTCGAGGAAGCGGCCCAGCAGGATCAGCGCGACGATCACCGCTGCTGCCTCGTAGTACACGTGCACCGTGCCCTGCGGCATCAGCTGCGGCAGGAAGGTTGCCACCACCGAGTAGCCGAATGCTGCGCCGGTGCCGACCGCCACCAGCGAGTTCATGTCCGGTGCAAGCCGCAACAATGCGGGAATCCCTTTCAGGTAGAAACGGCGACCGGGAATAGCCAGTACCAGCGCCGTCAACACGAATTGCAGGTACCAGCTGATCTTCATGCCGATCGCGGACATCACCCATTCGTGCATGGCGGGGATGAGGTGCGAGCCCATTTCCAGGGCGAACACCGGCAGCGCCAGCACGCTGGCCATGATCAGGTCACGCTTCAACCCGGCCCGCTCGGCGTCCTTCCTGCCCGCGGCATCATCGTCGGATTGAATCCCCGCTCCGATCGGGCGGGCGGCATAGCCGGCCTTGTCGACGGCGGCCACCAGCGCGTCCAGGTTGGCGACACCGCGCACCGTAGCGCGTTCCGTGGCCAGGTTCACGCTGGCCTGGCTGACACCCGGTACCGCCAGCAGCGCGCGCTCGACGCGGCCAACGCAGGAGGCGCAGGTCATGCCCTCCACGGCGAGCTCGGTGGTGGCGGCCGGTACGTCATAGCCCACTCGTTCCACTGCCTGGATCAGCGCGGCGCGATCGACCGGACCGGACGGATGGATCTCCGCGCGCTCAGTGGCCAGGTTTACCGAGACGCTGCCGACGCCTTCGACCTTGGACAGCGCCGCCTCGACCCGACCGACACAGCTGGCGCAGGTCATGCCCTCGATGGGCAGGCTGATGGTGTCAGGGCTGGCGTGGGCAACAGTGGCGCGGGGCGTGCTCATGGTCGGATTCCCGGTTTGCGTCTGGATCGGAGCAGGCTAAACCTTTCCATCGTGGGAAGGTCAAATCTATCCATCCGGGAATCCTGAACGAGCCCCGCATCCACACGGAGGCATGACCCCACTGCTTCGGTGGCGCCGCGACGTGCCCCGGCGCCACCGCTGTCGCGCTCAGAAGGTGAATACATACTCCAGCGCGAACTCGCGACCAACCGCACTCAGCAGGCGGGTCGGCGCGAAGTCGTAGTCCAGCTTGTACGGGTCCTTGTGGTTCCAGCTGGCCGAGTTGAACACGTTGTTGACATAGACATTGACCTTGGCGCGTTCAGTCAGCTGGTAGCCCAGGTTGAAGTTCCAGGTGATGAACGGCCCGACCCGCCCGTAGTAGCGCGCCGTCTGCTGGCCGGCATTCGGATTCGGATTGGGTGAGCCGTCCGGACGCGTCGCCGGCTCCAGGCAGTTCAACGACGGGCTGTCGCTGGGCACGTAGCCGTCGGCGAACGGCAGGCAGCCGCCGGGGTTGTCCAGGCGGTCGGTACCCCAGTGGTAACGGACGCCCGGCACTGAACCGATGCGGTCGGCATAGACGTTGGCGTTCCAGTTGCCGCGTTGCCAGGCCAGGCTTGCACGCAGCTTGCTGCGCAGGTCGCGGTCGCGGCGCTCCGGGTTCGGGTCCGCGGCGTAGCGCTGTTCCTTGGTGGATATCTGGTTGGTGTAGTTCAGGCCCAGCTGGAAGCTGCCCCACTGCGCCGTCTCCAGGCGGTAGCGCGCAGTCAGGTCGATGCCGCGCACCTCGCGGCTGGCCAGGTTGAACGGGCCGCGCTCGATCGACACCAGCCGGCCATTGCTGTCACGATTCACGCGGGCCAGGATGCCAGCGCAGTATTCGCCACCCGCCGGATTGGCCCACGGCGTGCCGTCCATGTTCTTGCCGGTCAGGCAGCCCGCTTCGCTGGCGAGCACCTCGTCGGCGCCAACGTCGACGATCATGTCCTCCAGCTTGATCGCCCAGTAATCCGCACTCACCGAAAGGTTCGGCATCACGTCCCAGACGATGCCCACGGTCCACGAATCACCGGTCTCCGAACGCAGCAGCGGCGTGCCGCGCCGGTTCACGTCGAAGGCATACCAGACGTCGGTGTTGCCCACGCCACAGTTGTTGACCAGGTAGGCACCGCTCTGGATGCAGCGCAGGCGGTCATGGGTCAGCACTTCGGAACTGCTCGGCTGGCCCAGCAGGTAATGCATGTCCGGCGCATGGAAACTGGTGGCATACGAGCCCCGCACCAGCAGTGATTCGACCGGGCGCCATTCCAGGCCAACGTTCCAGGTGGTTTCCTTCTGGCTGCCGATATCGAGCGCCTCGCTGCTGTCGTCGGCCTTGTAGTTGCCATAGCGGTCATAACGCGCTGCCGCCGTGGCGGTCACGCTCTCCAGCAGCGGAATCTTGAACTCGACACCTGCCGAATAGCGGGTGCGCTCGCCACCGCCGCGATCGACGTTCTGCAGGTCGAAGTCGATGCCGGCGCGCGGATCGGGACTGAGGTGGTAGCCCTGCTGCGCGACTTCGGCCACCGCAGCGAACGAGATCGGGCCGGCCCAGCCCTGGAACAGCTCGCCGGTGATGTCCGCCGAGGCCTGGTTGACCCACGACGACGCGCGGTTCCTGGCCACCGTGCCCATCTGCCAGTACTGGTCCGGGCTGATCGGATTCCACCAGCGCGATTCGTTCAGTGCGTAGATCGCCTCGCCATCGGCGGTAGTGCCCAGCCGCGGGCCGAGGAAGAAGTCGTACGATTTCTGCTCGTCCACCACGTTCTGCCGCTCTTCCACCCGATAGTAGGAACGCCCCACCGTCGCGCTCCAGTCGAATCGGTCGGCGAGGCGGCCGCGCAGGCCGGCACTCCAGTCCCAGGAGAGTTCACGATTGGTGTTGCGCAGGGTATCCAGGCCGCCGACCTCGTTCGGGGTGAACTGGCGCACGCCCAGCACCGGGCGGTTGCGGTTGGCATCCCAGTAGTAGCCGTTGTCATCGTCGATCAGCGAGACGCTGGGCGGATTGGTGCCCCAGATCGCTTCGGAGCGGTACACCGCCAGGTTGGTCCAGGCCTGCAGGTCGCTGCTGAAATCGAAGGTGGCATACAGGTTGCCGGAAACATTCTCGGCGCCGCCGGTGAGCAGCCAGTTGGCGTAGTCGGCACTCATGCCACACAGGCGGCCGGTGTTGGTGATGGTGTTGGCGGCGTAGTTGTAGACCAGCCGATCGGCAGTGTAGTACTCGCCGTCGAACTTCTCGCAGGTGCCGGCAGGCGGTGCCAGGCGCTGGCCGTTGGTCGGGTCGATCAATGCCAGGCCCGAGGTGGGACGGAAGCCAACCTTGCGCTGCTCCATGTTCCAGGAGGGGTACGGTGCATCGTCGGCGTCGTCCATCTGCGGCCGGTCGCGGCCGAACAGCGGATCGCGCTTGGTGTACTGCAGCGCGTAGGTCACGCTCCAGTTGTCACCGGTCCTGCCGCCGGCCCAGGACAGATCCCAGGTATCGCGGCCACCTTCGTTGGAGGTGCCACCGCGCACGCGCACTTCGTCGCCGTCGTAGTTCGTTTTCAGGATCACGTTGACCACGCCGGCGATCGCATCCGAGCCATAGATAGCCGACGCGCCACCGGTCAGCACTTCGATGCGCTCCACCGCCGCGGCCGGGATGTTGCCGTAGTTGGAGAAGTTGGTTTCACCGCCATAAGGCAATGGGTAGTCCGCTACGCGCCGACCGTTGACCAGCAGCAGCGAGCGGTTCGGCCCCATCCCGCGCAGGTTCAGCCCGCTGGCATTGGGCGTGTGCGAGCCCCACTGCGAGGCGGCTTCGACGGTACCGGTCGCTTCAGTGAGCGTCTTCAGCGCGTCATACACGCTGACGAAGCCCTCCTTCTGGATCTGCTGTGCCGTGATCACGTTGACCGGCGCCGGGCCTTCGACACTGGCGCGCTTGATCCGCGAACCGGTGACGGTGACCGCATCGAGATCCTTCGTGGACGAACTGGCGGCTTCCTGCGCGCCGGCGGCCAGGGGCAACAGGGCCAGGACCAGGGCCTGGGACAGCAGGTGACGACGCTTGCGGATGGGCTGAGCCATGGGTGGTTGCTCTTCGGAAGGGTGGACGCACGGACGGGTGGTGGCGCGGCACTACGACGGATCCAGGCACCGGGATCGGTCCTGGACCGATCCGGCACCTCCCCTGTGGATCGATCCAAACTAAAGCACGGCTGAACCGCTCCGGGCATGCGGCGACGCAACAACGGGCCGCGGCATGCCGCTATCGGCTGCCGGTATCGATGAGAATCAAAGGGTTGCGAAACATCGCTGAGGGGACAGCGCACGAATCGATGACACCATCGCGACAATCGCGCGCGGAACGGTTTTGTCCGCGTCGTCGCGTGCGGCCGGCAGCGGGTCGTTGTAGAGCCGAGCCTGCGCTCGGCTGCTGTGGTTGGTCGCGAAGAGCAGCCGAGCGTGCGCTCGGCTCTACAGCAGAAGCGGGTTACCCTGCGCCGTCCAACGCCTGCCGCAGTGCGGCCACGGTCGCGCTGCTGGTCTGGCTCCAGTCCGGGTCCAGCCCGCGCAGGGCCGGGTTCTGGAACTGCATGGCCGAGCGCCGCAGGCCCTTGGCGGACGCGTGCAGTTCGGTGCAGCCGCTCCGGCGCGCAACGGCGGCGATGTTGGCCGGGGCCAATCCGGCGCCGGCCATCACCGTGATACGTCCGGACGCCTGGGTGACCAGGCCCGCCAGCACATCGGCACCGGCCTCGGCGCTGACCTGGCCGCCCGAGGTCAGCACGCGCTGGCAACCCAGTCCGATCACCTGCTCCAGCGCTGCCGGCAGGTCGCGGGCAGCGTCGAAGGCGCGATGGAAGGTCACCTGCAACGGCCCGGCGGCCTGCACCAGCTCGCGGCACAGCGCCAGATCGATGCCGCCCTGCACATCCAGCGCGCCGATCACCACGCCATCGCAGCCCAGCGCTCGGCACTGCGCGATGTCACGCAACATCAGCTCGGTTTCCAGCGCGTCGTAGTGGAAGTCGCCCGGGCGTGGCCGCACCAGCACAAACAGCGAGATCGACAGGCGCTCGCGGGCGACCGCGATGCTGGCGAACGACGGCGTGGTTCCGCCCTCGGCCAGGTTGTCGAACAGCTCGATACGGTCGGCGCCGCCGGCCTGCGCGGCCAGCGCCGACGCCAGCGAGTTGCTGGCGATTTCCAGAGTGAACCGCGTGCTCACGCCTGGGTGCTCGTGTAGATCGACGGCGAATCGCGCAGGTCGTCCTGGCGCTGCGCATCGCACACCGCGTAGACGAAGCCGCGATGCAACGCGCAGGCGCCCACCTCGCCCTGCTTGTTCATGGCCAGGAAGCACACCTGCAATGTTTTGCTCGCTTCGGGGCGCTTGCGCACCACGCGGTCGATTGCTTCGCGGCAGGCCTGTGCCGGCGAGCGCCCCTGGCGCATCAGCTCGACCACCAGGAACGAGGCGGCGTTGCGGATCATCTCCTCACCCACGCCCGAGGCGGTGGCCGCACCCACTTCGTTGTCGACATACAGGCCGGCACCGATGATCGGGCTGTCGCCCACGCGTCCGTGCAGTTTCCAGGCCATGCCACTGGTGGTGCAGGCACCGGCCAGATGGCCCTTGGCATCCAGCGCCAGCATGCCGATGGTGTCGTGGTTGTCGCTGTTGCCGGGAATGCCACGGCGCTCGGCATTGATCTGCGGCTGGTACTTCTCGGTCTTCAGCCACTCGCGCCAGGCCGCTTCGGCCTGCGGTGTCAGCAGGTGCCTGCGCTCGAAGCCCTGCTGCACCGCGAACTGCTGCGCGCCCTCGCCCACCAGCAGCACGTGCGGGCTGTTCTCCATCACTTTCCGGGCCACTGAGACCGGGTGCAGGATGTCGACCAGCGCAGCCACCGCACCACAACGGCCATCGCCATCCATGATGCTCGCATCCAGGCTCAGCACGCCGTCGCGATCCGGATTACCGCAATGGCCGACGGTAGGGTTGCACAGCTCGCTCTCGGCCCAGCGTGCACCGGCTTCGACTGCATCCAGTGCGGTGCCACCCTGCGCCAGCACCTTCCATGCGGCCTGGTTGGCCGGCACGCCGAAGTCCCAGGTGGAAACCACCCTCGCCCCACCCTGCGTGCGCGCCTGCACGACCGGCAAGGCCGCCATGCCTGCGGCCAGCGCACCGGCCTGCAGGAACTGCCTGCGATCCACCATCTTCCCCTCCCAGTCTGCAATGCGCGGCCGGCCCGATGCCGGTCGCAGCGATCAGTCGTGCAGCGGCTGCCGCGCGGCATGCCAGACGGCCGCGCCGATCACGCCCAGATGGCCATGCTCCACCCGCCATACCGGTATCTGGCGCAGCACCTCGGCCAGCACCCCTTTGTTGAGGAAGCGCTCGCGGAAGCGGCCGTCGGCCAGGAAGTCCTGCACATGCGCGGAAATGCCACCGGCCAGGTATACCGAACGCGCGCCGACGGTGATGGCCGCATCGCCGGCCAGGCTGCCCAGCCAGGCGCAGAACACCTGCAGTGTTTCAACCGCCAGCGGGTCCTCGCCGCTGCGCGCGGCACCGATCAGGGCCTCGGTGCTGCTCCATACCGGCGTGACGCCACGCAGCTCGCACAGGCACGGATACAGGTTCATCAGGCCGCTGCCCGACAGCACACGCTCGTTATCCACGTGCGGCCAGCGCTGCAGCAGCTGGCCCAGCACCTGCAGCTCCAGCGCATTGCCAGCGCCAAGCGCGGCATGGCCGATTTCGCTGGCCAGCACCGGTCGCTCGCCATCGGCGAAACGCAACGCCGCGCCAAGGCCGGTGCCGGCACCCAGTACCAGCGCCGGAAACGCCTGTGCCGGATCGGCGTCGCCGTTCAACGGCACCAGCGTGTCGGCCTGCAGGTAAGGAATGGCCAGTGCCACCGCTTCGAAATCATTGATCAGCTGCAGATCGTGCAGCCCGGACTGGGCGCGGGTGGCCGACAGTGAAACCGTCCACGGCAGGTTGGAATTGATCAGCACATCGCGATCGAGCACGCCGGCGATGGCGACGACCGCAGCCTGCACCGGCTGGCCAAGGCCGGCGATGAAGTCGGCCAGGATCGCAGCCAGGCTGGGGTGCTCGGCGCAGGCATAGGTGCGATGGCTGCCCAGCAGCGGCGCCTGCCCCGGCTGGGTTTCGGCGAGCGCCAGGCGTGCGAAGGTGCCGCCGACATCGGCGACGACGAGACTGCGCGGAAGACCGCCGCGGGCGGAGTCGGGGGAAACCGGAGACGCTGCTGCGATGGTCACGCTGGCCTGCTTGGATCGATTGAATCGGCCCGATTCTCAGGCATCGGGGCGGCTTTGCCTAGCGCGGCGGTGGTTCAGGTTGGCTTACATGCCTTCCTGTTCGGCCACCTGCACGCCGTCCACCAGCACGCGCAGCCGCTGCGGGCGAAAGCCGGCGAACAGCAGCGGCCGGGTGCGCTCGACCAGGACTTCGTGCCCGGCGATGTGGCGCAGCCACGACTGTACCAGCGAGAACGAGAAGTGGGTGCCCGGATGCAGCGGATGCTGCACCCAGACCTTTTCGCTGGCGCTCTGCAGCAGCATTGCGCCGGTAAACCAGTGGCGACTGAGGGTCACCGGCGTGGTGCCGGCCATGAAGCGGATATCCATGCGGGGTTCCTTTCGCGGGTGCGGCAATGCCGCGGATCAGGGCTGGGCGGTCTGCAGGCTGTAGCTGGTGGCAGCAGTGAAGACAGCACCATCAGGCTGGCTCGAACGCACCTCAACCTTGTGGCTGCCCACCGCCAGGTCGGTCGGCAGCGCGCCACGCCACAGGTGCGGCGAAGCGGTGGCCTCCGGTGAACGGTCATAGCCGCGCAGCGTGCCGGCCAGGTCATCGGCCACGTTCTCCACCATCAGGCGCGGATCGGGCTGGCGGACCTGCTTCATCGGCTGCCACGCGCCACCATCGACACGGTACTCGACCACGCTGGCGTCCTCGCCCATGTAGACGTTGGCGTAGATGCCCCACGCCGGATAGGCCCCCTGGCGCAGCACCTTCGGTGCGTGCAGGCCGATCTGTTCGCTGGCCGGCTTGCCCGCCACGCGGTACTGCAGGCGGTAGCTGCCATTGCCGGCCACGTCGAGCAGTGCATAGCCCTTGGGCGTGCCATCGCTCATCATGCTGTCCGGCACGCCGCCGGCGTCCTTCACGCCCGACCAGAACGCGCCGCAGTTGGCGCCGACGTTGTATTCGTGCAGCGGCCGGTCGCCATGCCATCCCTCTGCCACGCCATGGTAGACGTGCTGCTGGGTGTGGCTGTGGCCACTGAGCACCAGCACGTTGCGGAAGTCCTTCAGCAGGTCGAACAGGCGCTGGCGGTCGGCGTGGCGGAAGGTCTCGCGCCCCGGCGCCGCGTCGAACAGCGGGATGTGCATGCCCAGCACCAGCAGGCGGTCCCTGCGCAGGCCCTTGAGGTAGCCGGCGAGGAAGGCGAACTGGTCTTCACGCAGGCCGCCGACATACTTCGGCTTGGCCTTCGGGTCGTACACCACGTCATCCAGGAACACGAAACTGGCGCCACCCTCCTCCACCGCATAGGTGTCCGGCCCGTAGATATTGCGCCAGCTGTCCAGCGAGTGTTCATCGCTGGCCGCATCGAAATCAAGGTCGTGGTTGCCCGGCACATGGAACCATGGCACGCCGATCCCGGTGGTGACCTTGTTGATCGCCGGGTACAGCGTCAGATCGTCGTTGACGATGTCGCCCAGCGTGGTGCCCAGCCGCGCCTTGGTCTGCCCGACCAGTGGCGCCACAATCGACTGCTGGTAGTAGCCGACATCCTTCAGGCTGGCGGTCTGCGAATCGGTGAAGACCAGCATCTGGAAGCCGCGACGGCTGTCATGGCGGTCCGGTTGCAGGGCGAAGTCCCAGTTGCGGGTGGCCTCGCTGGTGGCGGCGATGCCACCGTACTTCAGCGCCGGCGAGCCATTGGGGCGGTAATGGCGCCAGAACGACGGCAGGCCGTCAACCGCCTTCGGGAACGAATACGCATCGGGCTTGATCACGAACACGGTCTGGCCATCGCGCACCGGCAGGCTGTAGCTGCCGTCGGCGGCGGTCTTGACGAGCACTTCGCCGTTGGAGACCTGCACTCCGGCCAGGCCCGGATCGGTCGCGCCGCGGCCCGGCTTGCCGTCACGCTCCAGATAGACCTTGCCACTGACCACGGTGTCCGCGGCCCAGGCCGGCGAAGTCAGCAACAGGCAGCACAGCCAGGCGGCAGGCAATTTCATGGGCGGGATCCGGAGAAAGGGACCCGGTATTGTAGAGCCGAGCCATGCTCGGCTGCATTCAAGAAAAACAGCCGAGCGTGGCTCGGCTCTACAGGTGGATGCGGAGCGCTGCTCCGCACGCCTTCCTCAACGATGGCGTTTTTCCAGTACCGCACGCACATCATCCAGCGACAGCCCGCGCGCGCGCAGCAGCACCAGCAAGTGATAGAGCAGGTCCGAGGCCTCGCCCAGCAGCGCCTCGTCGTCCTGCGCCACCGCCGCCAGGGCGGTTTCCACGCCCTCCTCGCCCACCTTCTGCGCGATGCGGCGGATGCCGCCTTCGAACAGGCTGGTGGTGTAGCTGCCGGGCGGGCGCTGCGCCTCACGCATGGCCACCAGCTGGCCCAGCCCACCCAGGAAATCCTTCGGCGCCTGGTCGAAACAGCTCTCGGCACCGGTGTGGCAGGTCGGCCCGGCCGGGCGCGCCATCACCAGCAGCGTATCGGCGTCGCAGTCGACACGGATCGACTGCACCACCAGCACGTTGCCGGACTGCTCGCCCTTGGTCCACAACCGCTGCTTGCTGCGGCTGAAAAAGGTCATGTGGCCGATGGCCAGCGTGGCCGCCAGCGATTCGGCGCTGACATAGCCCAGCATCAGCACCTGCAGGGTATCGGCGTCCTGCACCACTGCCGGCAGCAGGCCGTCGCCCTTGCCCCAGTCCAGCGCCTGCAACGCGCCCAGAGACGGCCTCACTTCAATAGACATCCCGCACCTCGATCTGCTGCCCGCGCAGGTAGCGCTTCAACTCCGGAATGGCAATGGCACCGCTGTGGAACACGCTGGCGGCCAGCGCGCCGTCGACGTCGGCCTGGTCGAAGGCCTGCGCGAAGTGCTCCATCGCTCCAGCGCCACCGGAAGCGATCAGGGGCACCTGGCAGAGCGCCCGCGCCTGCTGCAGCTGCGCGATATCGTAGCCGCGGCGCACGCCATCGCTGTCCATGCAGTTCAGCACGATCTCACCGGCGCCCCGCCGTTGCGCCTCGACGATCCAGTCCAGGGTGCGCAAAGGTACCGCCTGGGTCCTGTCCGGGTCGCCGCTGAAGCGGCGCACCCGCCACTGGCCATCGGCTTCGCGAACCGAATCGACACCCACCACCACGCACTGCACACCGAACTCGTCGGCCAGCTCGCTGATCAGCTCCGGCCGACCCAGCGCCGGCGAATTGATCGACACCTTGTCGGCGCCCGCGAACAACACGCGACGCGCGGTTTCAACGCTGTCGATGCCACCGGCCACGCAGAACGGGATGTCGATCAGCCGCGCGATGCGCTCGATCCAGGCAACGTCGACCGAACGCGCCTCGGGGCTGGCACCGATGTCATAGAACACCAGTTCGTCGGCGCCCTGGTCGCGGTAGCGCTGTGCCAGCTCGGCGATGTCGCCCATGTCGACGTGGTCGCGGAAGCGCACGCCCTTGACCACGCGGCCATCGCGCACATCCAGGCAGGGAATGATGCGGCGGCTCAACATGCCAGCGCCTCCGCCAGGTCCATGCGCTGCTCCAGCAGCGCCTTGCCGAGGATCGCGCCGCCGCAGCCGGCGCCGCGCGCCTCGGCCACATCGGCCACGTCGCGGATACCACCGGACGCCTGCACCGCCACCCCCGGCAACAAGCCCGACAGGTGCCGGTAGAGGCCGATGTTGGGCCCGGCCAGCATGCCGTCGCGGGCAATGTCGGTGCATAGCAGATGGCGCATGCCGGCGCGCGCGTAGCGCTGGGCAAGATCATCCAGGGTCACCCCGGCGTTCTCGGTCCAGCCGTTCACCGGCAGCTGCCACTGCCCCTGCGCATCCTGGCGCGCGTCGAGCGCGATCGTGATGCGCTCGGCACCGAACTCCTGCAGCCAGCCAACCACTTCGTCGGGGCGACGCACCGCCAATGAACCGACCACCACGCGGCCGGCGCCAGCGTCGAGAATGCGCGCCACATCGTCGCGTCCGCGCACGCCACCGCCGGTCTGCACCTGCAGCGGCGTGTGTGAACGGATCGCCGCCAGCAGCGGCGCCAGGGTGTAGCCACCGGCACGGGCGGCGTCCAGGTCGACCAGGTGCATCCACTGTGCGCCCTGCGCGGCGAAGGCCTGCGCACGCGGCAACGGATCGTCGCCATACGAGGTTTCCTGCGCATAGTCGCCCTGGCGCAGCCGCACCACGCGGCCATCGCGGATATCCAGCGCGGGGTAGACGACGAAACTCATGCAGCAGTGCCCTCAAGGAAGTTGCGCAGCATCAACGAACCGGTCTCACCGGAGCGCTCGGGATGGAACTGTGCACCGTAGTAGCGGCCCTGCTCCACCACGGCGGTGAACAGGCCGCCATGGTCGCAAGCGGCGACCGTATGGGTATTGAGCGGCGCCGCATAGCTGTGCACGAAGTAGGCGCTGGCGCGCTCCGGCAAGCCGCGCAGCAGCAGCGATTCGCGCAGCGGCAGCAGGCGGTTCCAGCCCATGTGCGGCACGCGGATGCCACAGGCCGGCACCAGCTTGCGTACCACGCCGGGAATCAACCCCAGTGTCTCCACGCCCGCTTCCTCGGAACGCTCGAACAGCAGTTGCATGCCCAGGCAGATGCCCATCAGCGGCACCTCCAGACGCTGCAACGGTTCCACCAGGCCTTGCGCGTGCAGGCGCTGCATGCCGGGACCGGCGGCGCCGACGCCCGGCAGGATCACCCGCTGCGCACCGATCAGACCGTCCGCATCGCGGACCAGCCGGACCGTCGCGCCCAGGCGCTCCAGGGCGTAGCGCACCGAGCCCAGGTTGGCACCGCCGGCATCGATCAGCGCAACATCGCTCACAGCGCCCCCTTGGTGCTCGGCAGTGCCGTGCCCTGGCGGGCCAGCGCCGGACGCAGCGCGCGCGCCAGCGCCTTGAAGCACGCCTCGACCTTGTGGTGGTCGTTGTCGCCACGCACCTGCAGGTTGAGGTTCAGGCCGCTGGCATCGCACAGCGAGCGGAAGAAATGCGGCACCAGCTCGGTGGGCATGTCACCCACCCGCTCGCGCTTGAACTCGCCTTCGAACACGAAATACGGGCGGCCGCTGAAGTCCAGCGCGGCGCTGGCCAGCGTCTCGTCCATCGGCAGGGTGAAGCCGTAGCGGCCGATGCCGCGCTTGTCACCCAGCGCTTCGCGCAGTGCCTGGCCCAGGGCAAGGCCGGTGTCCTCGATCGTGTGGTGCTCATCGATGTGCAGGTCACCCTCGGCCCGGATATCCAGGGCGAAGCCGCCGTGCTTGCCGATCTGTTCCAGCATGTGGTCGAAGAACGGCAGTCCAGTGGAAATGCGTGCATCACCCGCACGATCCAGGTCCAGTTCGACGCGGATCCGGGTCTCTTTGGTGTTGCGCTGGACCACCGCGGTGCGCGGCGCGTCGGCCAGCGCGTGGGCGATGCCCGGCCAGTCCCACTCACCACCGAACTGCTCGGTGCGCAGCTGGAAGCCACGGATGTTGAGGTTGTCGGCGAACTGCAGGTCGGTGATGCGGTCGCCGACCATGGCGGAGCGGGCCCAGTCGATGCTGCGGTCCTGCAGGTAGGCGGTCATCAAGCCGATGCCCGGCTTGCGCGTGGGCGCATTGTCCTGCGGCCAGCTGCAGTCGATCAGCAGGTCACGGAAGGTGATGCCCTGGCTTTCGAAGACCTGCAGCATCAAGTCGTTGGGGCCGTCGAAGCTGGCGCGTGGATAGCTGTCGCTGCCCAGGCCATCCTGGTTGGTGACGATCACGAACTGGTAGCCGGCATCACGCAGCTTCAGCAGCGCCGGGATCACCTGCGGCACGAAGCGCAGCTTCTCGTAGGCGTCGATCTGGAAATCGGACGGCTCCTCGATGAGGGTCCCGTCGCGGTCGATGAACAGGATCGGGGTCATGCTGCGGCCCTCCGTGCCGACAGGGCCGCAAGCACGCGGTCGTTCTCTTCCGGGCTGCCGATGCTGATGCGCAGCGCGTCGCCGAGCTGGGTGGCGGCGCGCTGGTCACGAACCACCACGCCTACGGCCAGCAGCGTATCGAACGCGGCCTGGGCATCAGCGAAGCGCACCAGCAGGTAGTTGCCGGAGGAGCGGTATACGCGACGCACGCCGGGCAGGTCGGCCAGTGCTGCGCACAGGCGTTCGCGCTCGGCAACCACCGTGGTCACGCGTTCGGCGGTACGGGCCAGCGCGGCGGGCTGCAACGCCTGTACCGCCAGCTCCGCGCACGGTGTCGGCACCGGGTACGGTGCCTGGCAGCGGCGCAGCACGGCGATCAGCTCCGGAGCGGCAATCAGGGTGCCGATACGGGCAGCAGCCAGTGCGTGCGCCTTGGACAAGGTACGCAGTACCGCAAGGTTGGCATGTGCGGCCAGCAACGTGGTGGCCGACGCGCGCCCCGCGTACTCCACATAGGCCTCGTCCACTACCACCAGCGCCTGGCCACGCAGGGCGACGGCCACGCGCTCGATCTCCTCCAGAGCGATGTCACTGCCGGCCGGGTTCGACGGTGCGCATAGGAACACCAGCTTGGCACCCTGCGCCTTCGCCACACGGATGACCGCATCGAGATCGGCGCGCAGGCCCTCCCCGGTATCAACCAGCGGCACGTCGATCAACGGCGCCCCCTGCAGGCGCGCACAGACCGCATACATTCCGAACACCGGCGAGGTGACGAGCACGCCGTCGCGCCCCGGTACGCACAGTGCGCGGACCAGCAGGTCAATGGCCTCGTCGCTGCCGCGGCCGACCAGCAGTTGCTGCGGCTGTACACCATACAGCGCGGCAAGGCCTTCGCGCAGTGCCAACGGCTGTGGTTCCGGATAGCGCCGGCTGCTGCCGGTGGTATCGGCCGGATTGGCCCACGCTGATTCGTTGGCATTCAGCCAGACTTCGCCCTGCACCGCGGCACTGCGTGCCGAGCTGTAGCCGGCGAACGCCTGCAGATCCGGACGCACCAGTGCCAGCACGTCGTCAATCGCGCTCATGCTGCCGCCTCCATGCGCAGGGCCACGGCACGCTCGTGCGCATCCAGGCCTTCGGCGCTGGCGATGATGCGCGCGCAGCCGCCGATTGCCGCCAGTCCCGCGGCGCTGGCGCTCTGCACGCTGATCAGGTTCTGGAAGCTGGCCACGCTGACCCCGCTGTAGGCACGCGCGGCACCCGCGGTGGGCAGCACGTGGTTGGTGCCGCTGCAGTAGTCACCCAGTGCCTCGGGGGTGTAATCGCCCAGGAACACCGACCCGGCCGCCTGCACCTGGTCCAGCCACGCGCGCGGATCCCGCAGGGCCAGGATCAGGTGCTCGGGCGCATAACGGTTGCTGATCGCGAAGGCCTCGTCCAACGAATCCACCTGGATCAGCCGCGACGCCGACAAGGCCTGGCGCGCGATCTGCTCGCGCGGCAGCAAGGACACCTGGCGCTCCACTTCGGCTTCGACCGCGGCCAGCATCGCGGCAGCGTCGGTCAACAGCAGCACCTGCGAATCCGGCCCATGCTCGGCCTGCGACAGCAGGTCGGCAGCCACGAACGCCGGATTGGCGCCGGCGTCGGCAATCACCAGCACCTCCGAAGGGCCCGCCGGCATGTCGATGGCGGCGGCGCCATCCTGTGCGACCTGCTGCTTGGCTTCGGTCACGAAGCTGTTGCCCGGCCCGAACAGCTTGTCGCAGGCAGGAATGCTGGCGGTGCCATAGGCCATCGCGGCGATCGCCTGGGCGCCGCCCAGCTTGAACACACGCTGCACACCGGTCAGGCGCGCCGCCACCAGTACCGCCGGATCGGCGCTGCCATCCGCACGCGGCGGCGTGCACAGCACCACCTGCGGGCAGCCGGCCAGCTGCGCCGGGACGCCCAGCATCAACGCGGTGGACGGCAGCGGTGCACTGCCGGCCGGCACGTACAGGCCCACCCGTCCGATCGGACGCAGCATGCGTTCGCAGACCACCCCCGGCGCGGTTTCCACGGCGTAGCCGGTACCCATGCCGGCGGCGTGGAAGCGGGCGATGCGCTCGGCCGCTTCGACCATCGCCTGGCGCAGTTCCGCAGGCACGGTGGCTTCGGCCGCCGCGAACTCGGCCTCGGACACTTCAAAGGAAAGCAGCTCGACACCATCGAAACGTGCGGTGATCGCACGCAGCGCATCGTCGCCCTGCGCACGCACCTGCGCGATCAGCGTAGCCACCGCGTCGCGGGTCTGCTGCGCCACGGTCTGCACCGGGCGGGTCAGCGCCGCGCTGCGCGCGGCCTCATCAAGTCGGGACCAGATCAGGCGGTTCATGCCAGCGACCGCTCCACGCTCAGTACCATCAGGCCCTGCGCGCCGGCGCGCTCGAGTTCTTCCATGCGCTGCCAGCTCAGCGGACCGGGGCACATGGTCTGCAGCCGCAACGCACCACCATCGGCCGGCAGCCGCACCAGCGGCTCGGCATCAGCCAGCAATTGCGACAGCGCGGCGACGCGGTCCTCGCTGGCACGGAACATCAGCAGCTTGCGATCCTGGCGCTGTACCACGCCATCGAGGCGGCGCAGCAGCATTGCGCGCAGTGACGCGCGCGCATCATCCGGCACGCGCACCGCACCGGCCAGCACCGCCTCGCTGTCGAGCAGGTTGTGGACCGGGGTCAACTGATTGGCGCGCAGCGTGGCACCGCTGGAGACCAGATCGCAGATCAGGTCGGCGGTGCCCAGGCGCGGGGCGATTTCCACCGAACCGGACAGTTCGACCACCTGCGCGTCCACGCCCTGCTCGGCCAGCCACTGCGTGAGGATGGCCGGATAGCTGGTGGCGATGCGGGTGCCGGCCAGCTGTGCCGGACCCTGCCACTGCCATTCCTCGGGCACCGCCAGCATCAGCCGGCACTGGCCGAAGCCCAGCCCGCGCAGTGCCTGGTAGGCATCGGGCAGCCCGATCTGGCGGCGAGCCGCCGCCTGCTCATCCAGTTCGTTGCGACCGACGATGCCAAGGTCGCAGACGCCGTCGGCGATCAGGCCGGGGATGTCGTCGTCGCGCACCAGCAACAGGTCCACCGGCAGTGATTCGCCGTAGCAGAACAGCTTGTCGCGGCTTTCGCGCCAGCTCAGGCCGCAGGCGCTGAGCAGGTTGCGGGCGGGCTCGGCCAGCCGGCCACTCTTCTGGATGGCGATACGCAGCCGGTCGCGTGCCGGCGCTGCCTGGGTTGCACTCATGGGGGAGGTCTCTGAGTTCGGAACGGGGCGCGGATCAGCGCGAAGCAAGGCGGTCGATGGCAGCGGCATAGCCTCGATGGCCATGTTCGAGCGTTCGCGCCACCCGTCCGGTGGTGGTGACGCTGACGCCGGTGCGCTCGTGGATTTCACGGTACGGCACGCCCTGCTGCAGCAGCGGCACCACCTTCCAGCGGTCGGCCATGGCTTCCAGCTCGGCCGGGGTACACAGGTCGCGCAGGAAGGCCAGCACCTGGGCCGGCTCACGCAAGGCGGCAAAGGCCTGGGCCAGGGCTTCCAGGTCGGCCTGCGGGTCTTTGGCGGTGATATCGGGACGGGCTTTCACGGGGGGCGTCTTCATGCATCAATGTAATAGCGCGTTAGTACATTAGCGCATTCTTGCGCAGCGCGTCAAATGGGGGGTTGAGGGGGCGGCAGGGCTGCTGCCCTGCACCCGCAGAGGCCGGAGCAGCGGCAAAGCGGGGTTCCGGACCCACCCCGCCTTCGACAGCTGGCCGCGAGCTGTCGGGACGGCAGGGGTCGGAAACGAAAACGCCCACCGGGTGGTGGGCGTTTCGTGGATCCGGTCTACGACCAACGGACCATTACATTACCTTCGACTGTTCCAGCTCGACCTGCAGGGTGCTGGCCAGCTCGTCGCGGGAGACTTCGAACTGCTGCTCGCGCAGCAGGTCCTTTACCGCCACCACGCCACGCGCCAGCTCATCCTCACCCGCCAGCACCACGAAGCGGATGCCGGCCTTGGCGGCATACTGGAACTGCTTGCCGATCTTCTTCGGCTCCATCTGCACTTCGGTATTGATGCCACCGGCGCGCAGGCGGCGGGCGATGTCCAGAGACTGCGCCATGCCCTGCTCGTCCATCAACGCCACCAGTGCCTGCACGCTGCTGGCCTCGATACCGTCGATCAGCCCGGCTTCGCGCAGCTGCCAGAACAGGCGCGACAGGCCAATGGAAATACCCACACCCGGCAACTTCGACTTGCTGTAATGGCTGGCCAGGTCTTCGTAACGGCCGCCCGAGCAGATCGAGCCGATCTGCGGGTGGTCGGTCAGGAGGGTCTCGTAGACGGTGCCCGTGTAGTAATCCAGGCCACGGGCGATGGAGAAGTTCAGGCAATACGCGCTTTCCGGTACGCCCAGCGCCTGCACCAGCTGCAGCACTTCGCGCAGCTCGGCCACGCCGGTGCGCAATGTCTCCGACGCCGCCGCGCCCGTCTCAAGTGCGGCCAGCTGCGCGAGCGCATCAGCGTGGCCCTGTGACCGCACGGCGACGAATGCCAGGATCTTCTCGACCTGTTCGGCCGGGATGTTGAAGCCCTCGCCCACCAGCGTCTCGCGCACGTAATCGGCGCCGCGCTTGTCCAGCTTGTCCACTTCGCGCAGCACCGCCAGCTGACGCTCGCCCTCGGCCACGCCCAGGCTTTCGAAGAAGCCGCGCATCAGCTTGCGGTTGTTCAGCTGGATGCTGAAGT
Source organism: Stenotrophomonas maltophilia (assembly GCF_001676385.1). GTDB lineage: Bacteria > Pseudomonadota > Gammaproteobacteria > Xanthomonadales > Xanthomonadaceae > Stenotrophomonas > Stenotrophomonas maltophilia_J. Next base: position 36,642 of record NZ_LYVJ01000006.1, read on the forward strand.
CACCAATACGCAGTTCCGAAAACACCGCATGGATGACCGCCAGCACTTCGGCGTCGTAACGCACGCTCAGGCTGTCCTTGCCGATCACGTCGATGTCGCACTGGTAGAACTCCCGGAAGCGCCCACGCTGGGCACGCTCGCCGCGGTACACGCGCTGCATCTGGTAGCGCCGGAACGGGAAGGTCAGCTCGTGTTCGTGCTCGGCCACATAGCGTGCCAGCGGCACGGTCAGGTCGAAGCGCAGCGCCATTTCCGGCAGCGATCGGTCGCCCGATTCGGCGGCATTGGCCAGCGCGCCGGTGGACTGCACGAAGTACACCTGGCGCTCGGTCTCGCCACCGGACTTGGTCAGCAGCACGTCGGACAGCTCGAACACCGGCGTCTCCACAGGCAGGAACCCGAAGCGCTCGTAATTGCGGCGGATCACGTCCAGCATGCGCTGGAACGCAATCTGCTCGCGCGGCAGCAGTTCAAGGGTGCCGGGCGGGGTACGGGGCTTGATCACGGACGGGACTCCTGCAGGAACGGGACGTGGGAGGGGGCGACATTCTAGCGCTCCCGCCCTGGGCAGGGTCGAACGGCCGCTTGAAGTATCATAAGGCCCTCCCCGCCCGCGATACGCCCCCCGCAACATGTCCCGGCCTTCCGGCGCTCCGCCCGCCCCCAACGATTCCGCCTCGCCGTCCTGCACCACGCTGGACTGCCTGCACTGCTCGGTTCGCCACCTTGCGGTGTGCTCGGCGTTGTCGCCCGACGAAGTGCAGGCGCTGGAGCAGGTCACCGTATCGCAGCAGGTTGCGATGGGCAGCACGCTGGCGCGCACCGGTGAAGAGCGCGAGCATGTCTATACATTGACTGCCGGCGCATTGCGCCTGGTCCGCACCCTGGCGGACGGCCGCCGCCAGATCAGCGGCTTCGTGCTGCCCGGTGATTACCTGGGCCTCAGTGGCAGCGACCACCACCGCCATGACATCGAGGCCATTGCCGATAGCCGCGTATGCCGGGTCGCGCTGCCGCAGATGAAGGCGCTGCGCGGGCGCTTCCCCCACCTGGAGCGCAAGCTGCTGCAGCGCGCCTGCCAGGAGCTGGACGCCGCGCAGGACGCCGCGCTGGCATTGGCACGCCTGCAGCCGGCCGAGAAACTGGCCGATTTCCTGCTGCGCCTGGCCGCACGCGAAGCCCGCCTCGGCGGTGAGGGCCTGCGCGTGTCACTGCCGATGGGCCGTGGTGACATCGCCGATCACCTGGGCCTGACCATGGAAACGGTCAGCCGCACCTTCACCAAGCTGCGCCAGCAGGGGCTGATCGCCCTGCCCCACCTGAACGTGGTGGAGATCCTCGACGAGGATGGACTGCGGACACTGGCCGGTGAAGGATTGATCTGAGCAACGCCGCCGGGCATGGCCCGGCGCTACTGTTTGCCGCATCCTTCAGCTCCACGCCATGCGCGAGTGCCTTCTGTAGCGTCGAGCCATGCTCGACTCATCGCGCCGTTCGCATACAGCAGCCGAGCATGGCTCGGCTCTACACCAGAACCAACGGGCCACGCCCGACCGTCCTCCATCAGCGCAGCAATACCTCACGCAACGCTGCATAGTCGGCCTTCAACGGCTCGGCATGCGCCGGTCGTTGCAGCAATGCGTCCAACGCTGGCGGCACCGCGACCGGTCCACCGATCAACGGCTCGACCACCGCCTCGAACTTGGCTGGGTGCGCAGTGGCCACCACCGCCCAGTCGCCCTTGGCGCCGCGCGCACGCAGGTCCTGCAGCACCTTCACTGCCGTCGCCGTGTGCGGGCAGAACACCTCACCGCTGCTGGCATGCGCGGCGGCAATGGTGGCCCGGATGGTCACGTCATCCACCGCAAACGCCCGGAAGGCAGCACGCAGTTCGGCATCGTCGCCCTGGTAGAGCCAGCGCAGGCGCTCGAAGTTGCTGGGCGCGCCCACATCCATGGCATTGGCCACGGTCGCCACGCTGGCCTGCGGGTGGTACTCGCCACCGTTGAAGTACGCCGGCAATACGGCGTTGGCATTGGTGGCAAGCACGATCTGCCCGATCGGCACGCCCAGCGCGCGCGCCAGCACTGCGGCCATTGCGTTGCCCAGGTTGCCGGTCGGCACCACCAGGTTGAGCCGGCGACGCGTTCCAGCCTGATGGGTCAACGCCGCATGTGCGTAGTAACTCATCTGCGGCAGCAGGCGGCCCAGGCTGATGCTGTTGGCCGAGCTCAGCGGCACCTCCGCCTGGAGATCTCGGTCGGCCAGCGCCTGCTTGACCATCGCCTGGCAATCGTCGAACGCACCAGCCACGCGCAGCGCCTGGATGTTGTCGCCGAAGCAGCCAAGCTGGTGGGCCTGGCGCGGCGACACGCGGCCATCCGGATACAGCACCACCACGCGCACGCCGGGCTGGCGATGGAACGCTGCCGCCACGGCGGCGCCGGTATCGCCGGAGGTGGCGACAACGATCGTCAGATCGCGATCCTTGCTGGCCTGCAACCGCGACAGCGTTCCGGCCAGGAAGCGCGCACCAATGTCCTTGAACGCCGCGGTGGGCCCGTGGAACAGCTCCAGCACATGGTCACCATCACCGAGCGGACGCAGCGGCACCGGGAAGTCGAAGGCCTCGCGGCAGATTGACGGCAGCGCCGCCTCCAGTGCATCACCGGCGAAGAACGGTGCGAGCAGATCGACGGCGGTATCGGCCAGGGTCGCACCAGGCAGCAGTTCACGCGCTGCCGGCAGCACCTGGGGCACGTACAGGCCGCCATCCGGTGCCAATCCGGCGGCGATCGCCGCACTGAGGCCGACGGCCGGACCCTGGCCACGGGTGGAAACGAATTGCATGGGTTCGGTATCCAAAGAAGGGGAAGGGTTCAGCACAGCCTGGCTCCCGGTGCATCCAGCGGTGACACCCAGGCATCACTGCCGAAGCCGGCGGCCGCGAACGCCGCCTGCACTGGCCCGGCGGCGGCATGGGCCTGGTCGGCGTCTTCGAACCAGGCGAACACGCTCGGACCGGCACCGGAGATGCCCGCCCCCATCGCGTTGGCCGACAACGCCGCGTTACGGGCCGCGGCAAAGCCAGCAATGAGGCCGGCCCGTCGCGGTTCGACCAGTACGTCACGCAGGCCAGCCCGTACCAGCCCGGCGTCACTGCGGTGGCAACCGCTGAGTACCAGCGCAAGATTCGCGCTCTGAGCAACGAACTCACCCAACGCATAGCTGCCCTGCAGCGCCTGGCGTGCGCGGCGCGTTTCCAGCACCGCGTGTGGATGCACCACAAGGCTGTGCCAATTGGCCGGCACCGGCACCGGCAGCAGGCGGTCAGCCGTGCACAGCGCCAGCCCGCCCAGCAGCAGCGGTCCCACGTTGTCACCGTGGCGGCCGCCACTGGCCACCGCCTCGCCATCCAGCGCATGCGGATAAAGCGCTTCGCGCGATAGCGGCGCATCCAGCAGCGCATTGGCGGCAACCAGCGCGGCGACGCACGACGCCGCCGAACCTCCCATGCCGGAGCCGAACGGGATGCCCTTGTCGATCTCCACGGCGAAGCCGAACGCCAGGCCCAGGCCTTCGCGCAGCGAGATCAACGCGGCGCCCGCCGTGTTGCCCGCCGCGTCCAGCGGCAGCTCGACCGCGATGCCCCGGATCGCCTCGATGCGCACGACGGGTTCGTCCAGGCGGCGTACGCTGACCGTATCGCCGATGCCTGCAATGGCATGGCCAAGAATGTCGAAACCCACTGCGACGTTGGCCACTGAAGCGGGCGCGAATGCACGTGCGATCACAGGCGCGCTCCCTCGCCCGCAGCGACGCGCAGCAGATCGGCGAACACACCGGCCGCAGTGACTTCAGGACCGGCGCCCGGCCCCTGCACCACCAGCGGGTTGTCACAGTAACGGCGGGTGCGGAACTGCACCACGTTGTCGGTCAGCCGCAGGTTGGCGAAGGCATGGTCGCCCGGCAGTTCCTGCAGGCCCACCGAGGCGCCACCGGCGCCCAGCCGCGCCACATAGCGCAGCACGGCGCCACGCGCCCGCGCGCCTTGCAGGCGCTGCAGCAGGCCGGCATCGGACTCACCCAGCCGCGCCATGAAGTCGTCCACGCTGCCTTCGCGCAGCAGCGCCGGCACCAGGCTTTCCACCTCAACCTGCTCCAGGCTGAGCGCATGCCCAGCCTCGCGTGCCAGGATCACCAGCTTGCGCGCCACGTCCACACCGGAAAGATCATCGCGCGGGTCCGGCTCGGTGTAGCCCATCGACCGCGCCTGCGCAACCAGCGCCGAGAACGGCTGGCTGCCGTCGAAGCGGTTGAACAGCCAGGCCAGCGTGCCGGAGAAGATGCCTTCGATGGCCAGCACCTCGTCACCGGTATCCACCAGGTCACGCAGCGTGGTGATCACCGGCAGCCCCGCGCCGACCGTGGCCTCGTAGCGGAAGCGTGCGCCGCTGGCCGCCGCGGCGGCGCGGATGCGCTGGTAGCGCGGCAGCGGTCCGGCACCGGCCTGCTTGTTCGGGGTGACCACATGGATGCCGGCAGCCAACCAGCCCTCGTAGCGCTCGGCGACCTCAGCGCTGCCGCTGCAGTCGATCACCACTGCATGCGGCAGGTGCGCGGCCAGCAGGTGTTCGGTGAAGCGGTCCAGATCGCTGGGCTCGCCCGCCTGCTGCAGTGCTTCCCGCCAGTCCGCATGCAGCCCGTCGGCGTCCAGCCGCATGCGCGTGCGCGAGGCCAGTGCGCGAAGGCGCAGATCCACATTGGCCTTGGCCAGCAGATGCGGGCGCGCCGCAAGCAACTGGTCCAGCAGCGCCGCACCCACGTTGCCCGGCCCGATCACACCCACCGCGAAGGTCTGCGGCGACAGCCAGAAACCGGCATGCGCGGCGCGCAGGGCGCGGGTGGCATCGGCACTGTCCACCGCCACCGAAATGTTGCGTTCGGAAGAGCCCTGCGCGATCGCCAGGATGTTCACCTGCGCACGGCCCAGGGCCTCGAACAGGCGTGCCGCTACGCCGGGCTGGCCCGCCATGCCATCGCCCACCGCGGCCAGCACGCTGACGCCCTCGCTGACCTGCACGCGCTGCACCTGGCCCACCGACAGCTCGTGCGCGAACGCATGCAGCAGGGCCTCACGGCCACGGGTGGCTTCGGCGGCGCGCACCACGCAGCAGATCGAATGCTCCGACGAGCCCTGCGAGATCATCACCACCGACACCTGCGCCTGGCGCAGCGCGGCGAACACACGCTCTGCCGTACCCGGCACACCGATCAGGCCGGTACCTTCCAGGTTCAGCAGGGCCAATCCGGGGCTCAGGGTCAGACCCTTCACCGGTCCCCGCGGCGAGCGCTCGGCACTGATGCGCGTACCCGGATGCGCGGGCTGGAAGGTGTTGCGGATGAAGATCGGCAGGCCGAGGCGGATCGCTGGCGACATCGTCTGCGGGTGCACCACCTTGGCACCGAAATAGGCCAGCTCGCAGGCTTCGTCATAGCTCAGCGACTCCAGCTGCACCGCCTCGGGCACCAGTCGCGGGTCGGCCGACAGCACGCCGTCGACATCGGTCCAGATGTGCAGTTCATCGGCATTGAACAGCGCGGCGAAGATCGCACCGGAATAGTCGCTGCCGTTGCGGCCGAGGGTGGTGACGCGGTCATGACGATCACGCGCGACGAAACCCGTGGCCACCACGCGCGGCTGGGGATGCTGCAGGCGCCACTTGGCCAGGCGCTCGGCGCTGGCTTCCCAGTCGACATCGACGCCCAGCTCGCCATGCCCGACCACCAGCACGTCGCGCGCGTCGAGCACCGCACAATCCTCGCCCAACGCGCGCAGGTGGGTGCCAAGCAGCTGCGCGGAGAACACCTCGCCCAGGCCCTGCACGCGGTCGAGCACCTCGCGCGGCAGTTCGCCGATCACCGCCAGCGCCGCCAGCACTTCGGCCAGCTGGTCGAAACGCGCGTCGATCCATTCGACAGTGTCGCCCACCTGCTCGCCCAGCAGCGCCACGGCGGCGCCGCGATGACGCGCGCGCAGGGCATGCCAGGCCTCGCGCCAGCCTTCATCACCCGTGGCCGCCAGCTGGGCCAACTCGATCAGCGCGTCGGTCACGCCCTTCATCGCGGAGACGACGGTGACCTGCAGTGACTCGGGGCGGGCCAGCAGCAGGCCGGCAACGTGGCGATAGCGTTCGGCATCGGCCACCGAAGTGCCACCGAACTTGTGCACGACGGTGGAGGGTGCGGCCAGATCGGCCGGAGCAACGGGATGGGCGGGGGCTTGGGAAGGCATGCAGACCTCGGCAGGAGGCCCCGTCGCATGCAGGTGTCGAGTTTCCCCGCCACCTGGATGGTGCGGGGCCGTGGTTTTCGGGAGTTACACGAAGACGACGGGCCGCACCAGGGCAGTGGTGACGGTGGTGGTGGTAATGGTGGTGATCGCGACCGGCGCAGTCGAACGGCCCGCGGAGGCGGGGGCGATCAGGCTGTCGTAGGTGGCGTCAAAGACCATGCCGCACAGAAAACACCGTGCAGCTGGGCGCTGTCAAGTGCTGCACTGCAAAAAATCTGCTGCGACGATCATCGGCCAACGTGCCGGCATTTGGTTGCAACTGAGACAAAGCGTCCATCAGCGTGCTTGACGACGCCATTCAACCGGCATGTTCGGCGATCGCCCGGGGCGCGCGGTGGGCGTGCGCGCACAACATCACGCCAGCCACCAGGCACACGATTGCCAGCGCTTCTGCCAGGGTCGGCCAGCGCCGCTGCCAGGCGAACGCATACAACAGCGCAAACAAGGTCTCGAACACGATCATCTGCCCGGTCAGGGTCAGCGGCAGCAGGCGGCTGGCGCGGTTCCAGAACGCGTTGCCGAGGATCGAGGCCACCACTGCCACGCCAGCACTGATCGCCCAGAAACCGCTCCATTGCGCGGCCGTGTGGTTGCCGGCACGGCCGATGAAGGCCATGGGCACCAGCAGCAGGGCCAGCCCACCGGTGGTGACGCCGGTCAGCAACGACCAGTCGTGGCTGGACAGATCCGGCCGGCGCGCCAGCCAGCGGCTGTTGCCGATCGAGTACAGCGCCCACGAGAACAGCGCACCGAACGCGCACAGCAGGCCGATCAGGCGTTGCCGCCACGGCGTTGCAAGGTGCTCGGACATCAGGGCTTCCCAGCCGACCAGCGCCACGCCAAGCACGCACAGGCCGAGCGCGGGCAGCAGCCGCTTCAGCGGCACCGCGCCCCGCTCGCGCACGCCGGCCAAAGTCACTACCACCGGGATCAGGCCGACGATCAGCGACGCCGCCGCACCACCGGCCCACTGCACCGCCGTGGCCAGCAGCAGGAAGTACACCAGGTTGCCGGCCAGGCTCAGCCACAGCAGGCCGAACCATTCGGCGCGGCCCAGCCGCGGTGCCAGCCGCTTCCAGCGCGGCAAGAGCAAGGCTACGGCAATAAGGCCGTAGACCAGGTAGCGGCCGGCGGACAGTTGCAGGGCGTTGAACGACTGCAGCACGGCGGGGGCGAGAAAGACCACGCCCCACAGCGCACCGGCGGCAACGCCATTGGCGATGCCCAGGGCCATCGGGTTGTTGCGCATTCGGGTTCTTCGGGGGAAGAGAACGGGCTGCGCAGTGTAAGCGCTGGCCAGCGGGCGCTCTTGACCGAGGCTATTGCCTTGTCATCTCTGTAGAGCCGAGCCAATGCTCGGCTGCGATTGGCCGCTGTGCAGATAAGGGCAGCCGAGCATCGGCTCGGCGCTACAGGTCAGGCGGCCCCGCGGCGCCATGCGGCGGGGGTCTGACCACATTCGCGGCGCAGCGCGCGGGTCAGTGCGCTCTGCTCGGAGTAGCCTGCGGCCAGTGCAATGTCACTGATGGGCGCGGAGCTGGTACGCAACCGGTGCTTGGCCCAGCGCAGCCGGCAGGCACTGAGCCAGGCCTGCGGGCTGAGCCCGAACTCCCGCCGGAACAACGCGTGCAACCGGCTCTCACTGACCCCCACAAAGGCGGCCATGCGCGCCACCGGCCACGCCTGGCCCGGATCGGCCTGCACCTCCGCACACAGTCCCTGCATGCGCGCGCCGCTGCCGGCAGGGGCGAATACCTGCAGCAACTGCGGCAGCAGCGGTGGCACCGCTTGCCCTGCGCTCATCCCGGAAAGGCGTCGGCGCAGCGCCAGCGGCAGGTGCAGCCAGCGCTGCCTGCGCAGGTGCTCCTGGGTGTTGTCGTCAAGCACGCCGGGAAAACAATCGACGATCACGAAACCGTTCGCGCCCTCGGCCATCTGGTCATGTGCCTCGCCGGCCGCCACGAAGGCGCCCTGCAGCAGGTCCAGGCGCCCGCCCCGGCCTTCCATCTCGAACTGCAGTTCGCCCAGCACCGGCAGCACCCACTGTGCATAGTCGTGGCGGTCAAGGCCAGTGGCCTGTCCGTAATGCCGCAGGTGGAAGATGGCGCCCATTGCGGAAGTGTGCGCGTGCCGCTCCGGCCGTGCAAACCGCTGCTATAGTCGACCCGTCAACCACGCAGGGAGTGCAGGTTATGACATACCAACACGTGTTCGCGGTGCTGGCCGCCGGGCTGGGCCTGGCACTTGCCGCAACAGCCTCGGCGCAGGAACCCATGCCGCCGGCACCGCACTGCATGGCGGCGGCCGGTGTGCAGGAAGTGGAACAGGCATCGCCGCGTGCGATCGCACTGCGCGCCGCCTCCGGGCAGGCCTATCGGATCGACTTCAGTGAAGACTGCCCCGGCGTTCGCGATGCCACCACACTGAAACTGGAGGTGCCGGGCGGCTGGGCCTGCGGGCGTCCCAGCGAGCGCGTCGTGGTCGATGGCCGCCGCTGCACGGTCAGCGCGGTCACGCCGATGGAAGACCGCGACTACGCCAGCGTGGCCCGTGACAGCGATCGCCTGCGCACCGCCACCCTGCCTTCCCTCACCATCCGCGAACGCAGGGACATCCGTCGCAGCTTCGGCGGCTCACCGTCGTACTGCTTCGCCACCCGCAACGTGCGCGCGTGGTCGTCCGATCCGCAGGGCATGCTGGTGGAGACCCATCCGCGCCGCAATGGCGGCCATCGCTATTACCGCGTCGAACTGGGCAGCCACTGCCGCCAGCTCGACCGTGCGCCGGAGTTGAGCTTCCACTCTGGCCTGCAGAACGGCCTGATCTGCGGCAACCCGGGCGACCGCGTGATCACTGCCGGGTTCGACGAGCGTGACCTGCGCAATGACGCCCTGGCCCCGCTGCCGCAGTACACCCGCGGCAGCTGCCGGATCCAGGCGGTCTACCCCGCCTCGCGCCAGGCATCGAACTAGCTGTCAACGCCGAGGAAGGCGAACGGCGCGCCGGGCACGAAGTGGCCCAGTGCATCGCCGGCGAAGGTATTGCGCTGGTCCGGCCCGAGGTCGAGCTTGAGCACCTTGCCACCGAAATCGACCTTGTTCAGATCGACCCAGAAGGTATTGGGGGTCAGCGCCGATTCGAAGAAATACAACCGTCGCTTGTGGTCGGCCACCGTGCGCCAGCGCGTGGACGAAATATTCGGCTCACCCGGCGTGGTGATGCCGTAGGGCACCGAGGCGTTGCGGATCACGCTGAACACGCTGGCCAGCGCCACCACCGGGTCTTCGGCCTTGGGAATGGCGTTGATGTAGAACGAGGCCCGCGCAAAACGGTCGGCAGAGCGGTTGGTGCCCGGCAGCATCACCGTGCCACCGATCTGCTGCCAATAGCTGTTGAGTGCCAGCTGCTGCTCGAAGATCGGCGAATTGGTCATCACCTGATAACGGCGATCATGGTGGATTACCTGGCGGCCACCGATGTACTCGACGATGGCGCTGTCGCCGGTCGCGTCCGACAGCGACAGATGCAACGTTGCCTGGCGGTCCTCGCCAGGCACCTTGTCGGTGACGATCGAATACGGTTCGCGCTGCAGCGCGGCGACCGCCTCCTCCACCGTAGCGAAGTTGTCGAGCACATACTGTGCCCACAATGAAATCGCCAGCCCCGGCTTGTTGCCCCGCTGCCGTGGGTACTCCGACTCCACCAGCCACAACAGGTTGGCGACCAGGCCCTTTTCGTTCATTCCATCGGTGGTCGACACATCGTAGCCGGTCGCCACCACGCTGCCGTAGCGCGCGGTCCATGCCAACGATTTCGGTCCTGCCTGGCCGGTACGTGCGATGCCACGCGGCAACACGTAGAGGTTGGTCGCCACATCGACCTTCCAGTCCATCGAACGCGCCGTGATCACATCGCCGTTGTCGCCCAGGTACACCGCCCGCGTGCAGGCCAGCGCCGGCGCGGTCACGGCCGCCAGTGCCACCGCCAGCGTGGCTCGTGCCGTCCACCTCAATGCTGCCATGTCGTTACGCTCCTTTCCCCGTGATCCGTGGATGAGAGCGCATCCCGGGTGACACAGCAGTGAAGCCTTGCCCGCGCCCGGGCTCAGCCCTCGTGCAGCGCCGGCTGCACCACCCTGTCGAGCAGGTCCACCGGCGTGGCGGGGGAACGATCACCCTGCAGCGCGCGGGTGAACCCCGACCAGTCGCTGGCAGACAGCTGGCGCAGCAAGGCCGCCTCCACAGGCAGCATGCGCATGGCCCAGTACGGGAACTGGCGCTGGCCCAGGCGGCCGCGCGCCAGTTCAACGATGTCGACATGGCTGCCGGCCTGGAGGATTCGCTCGTACACCGAGTCGATGCCATCCGGCGGGCCTTCGATGTACTGCAGGAAGCGCTCGCCGTCATGCAGGAGCATGCCGGTCACCCCGGCCAGCTTGTTGAAGCGCGCGGCGTCCTCGACCAGTGTGTGCAGGCGCTGGGCGGAAAGATCCGGTTGCGCCCGGCTGACGTAGGCGATGGCACGCAGGGGCATGAGGCATCCTTGACAGAGAAGGTAGCCACGGTAGCAGCTGCGGACGGTTCCGTCCCCGTGTCAGGCCCGGTTTGCTGAAGAATTCAGCGACCGGCCGGTTGGGAGGGGGGGCGACGGCGGCATCAGCTGGCCCCAGAGGCTACACCCGTGAGCGGTATGGATCTGCTTGGATTGCTGCTTTTGCTCGGCCAGGACGCCACTCCGCCGGCCACCTCCGGAATTACCCAAGAAGGGATTGCCGTCGTCGCTGCCGAAGCGGCTGAATCAGCCAATATCTTCGCTAACTGTGCTGGTTGGTGGGACTTCATGGCCACCCACGAGCGAGCAGCGGGTCGACCGGCTTCTGCCGAGCAGTTCAAAAACCTCGGAAACGGCGCACAGACTGCAGCATTGTGGCTGCATGGTCAGGCATATGCTTTGACCGCGACCAAACCTGCTCGCTACGGGACCTGGTTACCAATGGTCGCGCCCCTACGGGAGGGGGCCGCTATCAGAGCCGCTGCTATGGCGGAGCATGGAAAAATCGACTTGGTGCGATCTGAATTGCAGCGCTGCGAAGCCTTGCTGGAGAGCCAGCAGCAGGCCATCGACAGTATCAGGAAGGACAGTGTTCAACGAGAGCTGGATGCCTCGACCTCGGGTCACTAGTTCCGGGCGACGACGACATAGATCGATGTGAGCAAAGTTGATTGTCTGGCGGCCTAGAAGTCTGCCTGACTCTGCATGCGAAACAAGGACGTGCTTTGAATCGATTCCTGGAGTTGGGCTTCCGTGCCCCTTGCGGCGCAAGGGGCAGCCTCCGAGTTCTGGCCCCATGAGCCCTACGCGTGACAGCGTCGCTGCCGCGAAAGTACTTGCTCGGCAGCGTGGAGCCCCCCTCATCGCGCCTCCGGCCCGAGGCGTGGCCTCCGCTGCTGGCCGTCGCAGCCCCAACGCTTCCCTGAGCCACCCTGGCAGCGGCCGAGGCCTCAGACAGCCGTCGGACCTGTTGCTGCTGCTCGCGGGTCGGCGGCAGGCCAGGCGGCTCGGGTGGCAGGGGGATCGACGTGCTGCCAGTGAGGCGAGCCACTGCCGCGCGCAGCGACAGCTCAGGGCACAGCCTGGCCGCGCACCAGCGTTCGGCGTAGCGCTTGCCCTGTGCGATGCTGGCCGCCCGGACTTCCTTGGTCTGCCACATCTTCCGCGCGTCCAGGTGCACGTGCACGCTGCGGTCCTTGGCCGGCGAAACCTGGGCGATCCGCCAGCCGTTCCACCAAAGCACCCAGCCGTACTCCATCTGGACCCACCCGGCGGGACCGTGGCGGTGCGGAAGCCTTGGTAGCCGTGCGACGGAAGCATGGCCGGCAGGATACGGCCGGCGGTCGCAGATCCTGCGAACGAGCCGGCCACTTGTCTGAGTCGTTCGAACTACCGCCGCCCGTTAGGCAGCAATGGCATACGGTTCCACAAGGCCGGTCAGGAGATCCATGGCGGTCTGGTTGGCGTCCTCAGCATCGCCGAGTTGATTGAACCGGGTCCAGTCGGCGTGGGCCAAACGTTTCAGTTCAGCCGGCTCGACGGGAAGCCACTTCATCGGCCAGAACGGAAGGCGGCGTTGCCCCACTCTGCCGCTCTGCAACTCGATAAGGCCGTTGTGGCTGCTGGCGCCCAGCACACGGGAATACGCGACTGACAATCCATCCCTCGGTCCTTCAAGATACTGAAGGAAGCGTTGGCCATCGAAGAGAAGTACTCCCGTAACCCCAGCATCGCGGTTGAACCGGGCCGCATCGTCCACAATCTGATCCAGCTTTCCGGTGGACAGGCCGAGCTTGTCGCCGGCGATCTCCTCGCTGGCGCTGCTTACATATACAACCGCTCTGATGGGCATCTCACACTCCTTGGTGAGGCACGACCCTATCAGGCACAGCGGAATCTGTGCGTGAGATTGCGACTGTCTACGCAACAATTCAGAAAAGCGTGAAGCTGAATCGGACGTTCATCACATGACGCTGTCAGCGATCAGGGCAGGATTCGCCAAAAAATCGGTACACAGCAATGCCCGATACAGGACTTTTCTACGTTCTAGAGCTTGATGCAACACATGATCGCGATGGCAACCTCGACCGCGTGAACTCCATCAGCGTCCGCTGCAACCACTGCAAGCACGTCACTCATTCAAAGGTGCCGGAACTGGAGACTATGCCCGGCGGCACCCTACTCGCATGCGCCGGATGCGGAGAACGTCAAGCGGTGAGCAACGCCAGGCTTGTGGAGTGTGGCCATATCCTAAGCACTGGACGTCCATCCCCACAGGCTGCCTGATCTGTCACGCTGCCAGCCGGTACTCGTACAACGGTTGCCGCTTGTCATCGAAGATCCGGTACAGGGCGGCCAGGCCTGCCGGACGCGCCGCGGGTGCAAGGGCGGGGCTGCACCGGCGTCGGCCCCACCCGCCGCCTCAATTCACCCGACTCGAAAGCCAGTTCTTGAAGCCCCGCCAGCCAAAAGGCGCGCCAAGAACTGCTACAGCACCAGAGACCAGGAGAGCGTCCAGCATCCATGGCTTCATCTGTGGCGGTCCATCTGAAATGTGAGGAAGCACCGTGCCAAACAGAACCACCCCGAGCACTGAAGTTACAAAGACGATAGTGGATCCGAGTCCAGGTGTAACGCGCATCTCACTGCCTCATTAGTCGTTGCATCACAGTAACTTCAGTCACATGGATCGTGCTAGTGCAGGTGATGGTGCGCGTGCCGGAACCGGTAACCGGAATGCCGATGTTGATGAGCGCATTTACGAAGCTCGCCATATCGGTCGCGTCGCCTCCAAGGAACTCGAAGCGGTTAGTGACCCCTCCGCGTCCCTCGCTCAGCTGGGTCACACTGAGAGGACCGGTGTTACCAAACCGGTCCTTATGTAAAAGTGCGTTGGGCTCCCAGCGACGATCCGGAGCTATGCGTAACCGCCTGCACCGTGAAGCTGGTTATCACGGCGCGGTAGGTCATCGTTTCCGAGCTAGGGCTGGTGTCATTGACCGTGAACGAGCCGCCCCACGAGGAGATTACTTGGTCCGGCCCGTCAATCTCGTCCATGATGTCCACCGAGCCGCTCACGTTGAGCACCTGCCACAGCGATTCCCCCTGCTCCCCACCCGCCGATAGATTTCCACACGGGCCGTGTTCTGTCCTCCTCCGGCCGTGAAACCGTCGGGGCCTTAGTTCGTGTTGATGCGGACGTGGCGCCGCGTGAAGCTCACGGTGACGCTACGCACGCGCCATGGCCCACACGGGGCTGCATCGCGGTGAGCTGGTTGGGTAGGGCAAGGATTCGGTAGCCAGGCGCAGGCTCAGGGTCGAGAGCGATCCGGACGAAGATGGCGAGAGCCGCACGAAGTCCGGCAAGTGGCGCGAGGTGCCGCTGAACCGGTATGCGCGCTGGGCACTGCGCCACCTGCCCGATCCGCTGGGAGTATTACGCGCATCTGACGCCTGAAGGTGACGATGGCACTGTGGCAAAGCTCAGGTACCAAGCGGGACCACTGGGACCAAACCCTGTGGATATGCGGGAAACAGTGGGAAATGCCGCCAGCTGCGCCCGCCCAAGTCATGATTATGGTGACCCCGGCCCGATTCGAACGGGCGACCTTCCCCTTAGGAGGGGGACGCTCTATCCAGCTGAGCTACGGGGCCATGCAGCAGGCAAGTCTACAGGCTACGCCCCTTCCCTCCAAGCATTCACCTTTCCAGGCCGCACGCTGGCGCGTTGCACCATGGCCGGATGGGCCGCTCTGCTACCATCGCCGATTCCGTTCATCGCTCCCCCACCTGCCTGCGATGGCGCCAAACAACGTAACGAAACACAGGAGTCTGCATGTCTTCCGAGCTGCTCAAGTCCCTTGGCCTGGACGCGATCAACGCTGGCACGTACCTGGGCAACGGGGAGTGGTCGAGCACGACCAGCGGTGAGCTGATCACCCCGCTCAACCCGACCACCGGCGAGCCGATCGCGCAGGTCCGCGCGACCACCGAGGCCGAGTACGAGACCGTCGTCGCCCGCGCCCAGGAAGCGTTCAAGGTCTGGCGCACCACGCCGGCCCCGCGCCGCGGTGAAGCCGTGCGCCTGTGCGGCGAAGCACTGCGCAGGCACAAGGACGCACTGGGTTCGCTGGTTGCGCTGGAAATGGGCAAGAGCAAGCCGGAAGGCGATGGCGAAGTGCAGGAGATGATCGACATCGCCGATTTCGCCGTGGGCCAGAGCCGCATGCTGTACGGCTACACCATGCATTCCGAGCGCCCGGGCCACCGCATGTACGAGCAGTACCACCCGCTCGGCCTGGTCGGCATCATCTCGGCCTTCAACTTCCCGGTGGCGGTGTGGAGCTGGAATTCGTTCCTGGCCGCCATCTGCGGCGACGTGTGCATCTGGAAGCCGTCCAACAAGACGCCGCTGACCGCCATCGCCTCGCTGAAGATCTGCAACGACGCCCTGCGCGAAGCCGGCTTCCCGGACATCTTCTTCCTGATCAACGATGCCGGTACCGCATTGTCGGAAAAGATGGTCGATGACCGCCGCGTGCCGCTGATCAGCTTCACCGGCTCGACCCAGGTCGGCCGCACCGTCAACGAGAAGGTCGCGCGCCGCCTCGGCCGCTGCCTGCTGGAACTCGGCGGCAACAACGCCATCATCCTGGACGAAACCGCCGACCTGAAGCTGGCCGTGCCGGGCATCGTGTTTGGTGCGGTCGGCACCGCCGGCCAGCGCTGCACCACCACCCGCCGCCTGATCGTGCACCGCTCGATCTACGCCGATGTGCTGGCCACCCTGGTCAAGGCCTACAAGCAGGTGGAAGGCAAGATCGGCGACCCGACCGATGCGGCCAACCTGATGGGCCCGCTGAACAGCGAAGGCGCCGTGCAGCAGTTCCTCGATGCCATCGCCCAGGCCAAGGCCGCCGGCGGCACCATCGAGACCGGCGGCACCCGTATCGACCGCGCCGGCAACTTCGTGCTGCCGGCGATCGTCTCCGGCCTGAAGAACAGCGACGCGGTGGTCCAGCACGAAACCTTCGCGCCGATCCTGTACGTGATGCCGTACGACAGCATCGATGAAGCCATCGACATGCAGAACGGCGTGCCGCAAGGCCTGTCGTCTTCGATCTTCACCCAGAACCTGAAGACCGCCGAGAAGTTCCTGTCGGCGGCCGGCAGCGACTGCGGCATCGCCAACGTCAACATCGGCACTTCCGGTGCGGAGATCGGTGGCGCCTTCGGTGGCGAGAAGGACACCGGCGGTGGCCGCGAATCCGGCTCGGATGCGTGGAAGGTCTACATGCGCCGCCAGACCAACACCATCAACTATTCCGACTCGCTGCCGCTGGCCCAGGGCATCAAGTTCGACCTGTGATGGCAAACGACGCGGACACGTCAGTGGGTCAGAGCCCCTCCGGGGATCTGACCCCAGCGAAGGGTCGGATCCCCAACGGGGCTCCGATCCTCGATTTCACCGGCCGCCGCGTGCTCATTGCAGGCGGCAGCAAGGGCATTGGTCGTGAAATGGCCCTGGCCTTTGCCGGTGCCGGTGCGCAGGTCTCGGTCTGCGCCCGCGGCCAGGCCGGCCTGGATGCCCTGCGTGCCGATGCGCAGGCGCAGGGCACCCCGCTGCACACGTACCCTGCCGATCTGGCCGGCATCGGCCAGACCCAGGCCTGGCTGCAGGCCGCCGCCGATACGCTGGGCGGCATCGACGTGCTGGTCAACAACGCCACCGGCTACGGCATGGCCGATGACGAGGATGGCTGGGCCGCCAGCCTGCAGATCGACCTGATGGCGGCCGTGCGCGCCTCGCGCATGGCCCTGCCCTGGCTGCGCGCGTCCAGCGACGCCTGCATCCTCAATCTGTCTTCCATCGCCGCGCAGCAGCCCCGCCCCGGTGGCGCGCCCTACGCTGCCGCCAAGGCCGCGCTTTCGCACTACACCACCTCGCAGGCACTGGCGCTGGCCAAGGACCGGATCCGGGTCAATGCCATCGCCCCCGGCTCGATCGAGTTCGATGACGGCCTGTGGGACCGCCGCCGCACCCAGGATCCTGCCCTTTACCACGGCACCCTGGCGAAGATCCCGTTCGGCCGCTTCGGCCAGCCCCGCGAAATTGCCGATGCCGCCCTGTTCCTGTGCTCTCCGCTGGCGCGCTGGATCACCGGCCATGTGCTCAACGTGGATGGTGGCCAGGTGTTGATGGGCTGATACCGGCCCGCCGGTCGTCGACCAAGGTCGACGGCTACCGTAGCGGCCAACCTTGGTTGGCGCGTCCGCAACCGCTGGGCATGGGATTGCCCGGGCGGACGGACTATCATGTGCACACTGCCCAGGAGGACCCCGATGAGCGTGGCACCCCGACAGACAAGCGCCCTGGCCGTGGTCAGCCTGGTCATGGGCATCGCCAGCTGGACCGTCCTGCCTTTCGTAGCCAGCATCGTTGCCATCATCACCGGGCACATGGCCCGCGCCGAGATCCGCCGTC
The DNA here is from genome assembly GCF_001676385.1 of Stenotrophomonas maltophilia. Classification (GTDB taxonomy): domain Bacteria; phylum Pseudomonadota; class Gammaproteobacteria; order Xanthomonadales; family Xanthomonadaceae; genus Stenotrophomonas; species Stenotrophomonas maltophilia_J. Next base: position 54,032 of record NZ_LYVJ01000006.1, read on the forward strand.
GCCCGCAGGAACTGGAAGGCGACGGCCTGGCCGTCACCGGGCTGGTGCTGGGCTGGCTGATGGTCGGCGCCACACTTGCTGCTGTCCTGGTCTTCGTCCTGTTCTTCGGCGGCCTGGCCTGGCTGGCGGCGGTGTCGAACTGACGCCATGACCGCCTCCGACAGCACCGAACGCTTCAGCAGCCGCGTCGCCGACTATGTCCGCTACCGGCCCGGTTACCCGCCCGCCCTGCTGGAGTGGCTGCACGGCCCGATGGGCGTCAGCCACGAGGCGATGGTCGCCGACATCGGCGCCGGCACCGGCATTTCCAGCCAGCTGTTCCTGGCCACCGGCCATCCGGTCGTCGCCGTTGAACCCAATGCCGCCATGCGCAGCGCCGCCGAACAGTGGCTGGCACCGCAGCACCCGCAGTTCCGTGCGGTCGACGGCCGCGCCGAGGCCACCGGCCTGGAAGACGCCAGCATCGATCTGGTCAGCGTCGCGCAGGCCTTCCACTGGTTCGACACCGTGGCGGTACGCGCCGAGTGGCAGCGCATCCTGCGCCCCGCTGGCCTGGCACTGATCTACTGGAACTCGCGACTGCTCGATGCCAGCCCGTTCCTGATCGGCTACGAACAGCTGCTGCTGGACTACGGCACCGACTATACCGCCGTGGCCGAGCGCTACCAGGACGACGCCACCATGCAGGCCTGGTTCGGCCATGGCCTGCGCGGCATGGTGCAGCTGCCGAACGTGCAGCACCTGGACTTCGATGCCCTGCGCGGGCGGCTGCTGTCCTCCTCCTACGCCCCCCAACCCGGTCATCCACGCCATGTGCCGATGATCGACGCCTTGCAGGACCTGTTCCACGCCCACGCGGTCGATGGCCAGGTCGCTTTTGAATATCGAACCCGAGCCTTCCTCGGCACGCTGGACTGAACCGACGCATGTATTCGCTTGCCCGCCCCTTCCTGTTCTCGCTCGACGCCGAGCGCGCCCACGGCCTCGGCCTGTCCGCACTGGACCTGGCCTATCGCACCGGTACCACGCCGCTGCTGGCCGCCCGCATCGCGCCGATGCCGAGCACCGTGTTCGGGCTGACGTTCCCCAACCCGGTTGGCCTGGCTGCCGGCCTGGACAAGAACGGCGAGCACATCGACGCACTGTTCGCACTGGGCTTCGGCTTCGTCGAGATCGGCACCATCACGCCGCGCCCGCAGACCGGCAACCCGAAGCCGCGCCTGTTCCGCCTGCCGCAGTACAACGCGATCATCAACCGCATGGGCTTCAACAATGCGGGAGTGGACGCACTGGTGCGCAATGTCGAGCGCGCACGCAACCGTCGCGGCCTGCTTGGCATCAACATCGGCAAGAACAAGGACACCCCCAACGAACAGGCCGTGGACGATTACATCGCCTGCCTGGACAAGGTGTATCCGCTGGCCGACTACATCACCGTCAACATCTCCTCGCCCAACACCGCCGGCCTGCGTGAGCTGCAGGAGGAGACCGCGTTGCGCCAGCTGGTCGGCCAGCTGCGCGAACGCCAGGAGGGCCTCGCCGCCCGGCACGGCCGCCGCGTGCCGATGCTGGTGAAGGTGGCGCCGGACCTCAGCGAACGCGACATCGATGCCGCCGCGCGCGTGCTGGGCGAGCTGCAGGTGGACGGGGTAATCGCCACCAACACCACCATCGACCACAGCAAGGTGGCCGGCGACCCGCTGGCCAACGAGGCCGGCGGCCTGTCCGGCGCCCCGGTGCTGGAGCAGTCCACCCTGGTGCTGCGCCGCCTGCGCGCGCGCCTGCCCGAATCGGTGCCGCTGGTCGGCGTCGGCGGCATCCTGTCCGGCGCCGATGCGGTGGCCAAGATGGCGGCCGGTGCCGCGCTGGTGCAGTGCTACAGCGGCCTGATCTTCCGTGGCCCGGCGCTGGTTTCCGAATGCGTGGAAGCCATCCGTCGCCGCCGTGAAGCGCCGAGCCGCGGCGCGGTGGCCCCGCTGTGAGCGCGCCGATGGATACCGTCGACGGCAACGCCCCGCTGCGCTGGACGCTCACCCGCAATGCCCCGCTGCAGGCGCTCAATACCTTCCACGTACAGGCCAGCGCCGCACAGCTTCTGGAGCTGCACGACGCCGCGCTGCTGCCGGACGTGCTGGCGCTGCCCGAGGTGGCCAATGGTCCGCTGCTGGTGCTGGGCAGCGGCAGCAACGTGCTGATCGCCGAGGACCTGCCCGGCACCGTGCTGGTGTTCGGCAACCGTGACATCAGCTTCCTTGAACACCGTGCCGACCACGCCGTGATCCGCGCCGGCGCCGGCGTGCCGTGGCATGGCCTGGTGATGTGGTCGTTGCAGGAAGGCCTGTCCGGGCTGGAGAACCTGGCGCTGATTCCCGGCACTGCCGGCGCCGCGCCGATCCAGAACATCGGTGCCTATGGCGCGCAGGTCGGCGAGTTCATCCAGGCCGTGGAGGCCTGGGACTGCCAGGAACAGGCCTGGGTACGGCTGGACAACGAGCAGTGCGGCTTCGCCTACCGCGACAGCGTGTTCAAGCAGCAGCCCGATCGCTACCTGATCACCGCCATCGAACTGAAGCTGCCGCTGCTGCATGACCTGCGCATGGACTACGCCGGTATCCGCGAGGAACTGCAGGCGCAGGGCGTGGAACTGCCCAGCGCCGTGGACGTGGCCAATGCGGTGATCGCGATCCGCCGCCGCAAGCTGCCCGACCCGGATGTACTGGGCAACGCCGGTAGTTTCTTCAAGAACCCGGTGCTGCCACTGGAGCAGGTCGACGTGCTGCTGCAGCACTTCCCCGAGCTGCCGGTGTTCCCGGCCGAGCAGGATGACAAGCGCAAGGTCTCTGCGGCCTGGATGATCGAGTCCTGCGGCTGGAAGGGCTTCCGCGAGGGCGATGCCGGCGTGGCCCCCAGCCACGCGCTGGTACTGGTCAACCACGGCAACGCCAGCGGTGCTGAACTGCTGGCGCTGGCGCGCCGTATCTCGGCGTCGGTGCTGGAGAAGTTCGGCGTGCCGATCGAACCGGAGCCCCGCCTGCTCGGCGCACAGTGGTGAACAGCCCCGCCCTGTCCCCTGGCACCACCCCGATGCGGGCGGCGCTGCTGATGCTCGGCAGCACGATGGCATTCGGGCTGATGGCAGTAGCCATCCGCTATGCCACCCGGTATGTGCCGACCCAGGAGGTGGCGTTTTTCCGCAATGCCTTCGGCCTGCTCGCATTGCTGCCGATGCTGTTGCGGCCCGGCCGCGCGCCGCTGAAGACGCAGCAGCTGCCACGCTATTTCGTACGCAGCGCGATCGGCCTGGGCTCGATGCTGTGCGCGTTCTGGGCCTTGGGCCATCTGCCGCTGGCGCAGGCCGTCTCACTGTCGTACTCCACACCGCTGTTCGTCACGATTGCTGCCGTGCTGTGGCTGGGCGAGACGGTGCGCGTGCGGCGCTGGGCCGCGGTGGTGGTCGGCTTCATCGGTGTGCTGGTGATCGTGCGCCCCGGCACCGCCGGCTTCACCGCAGGAAGTCTGGTGGCCGTGGCTGCCGCCGTGCTCAGTTCGCTGGTGGCGATCCAGATCAAGCAGCTCACGCGCGTGGACAGCGCCGACACCGTGGTGCTCTACACCTATGTGTTCTGGGTACCACTGTCACTGCTGCCGGCGCTGTTCGTCTGGGTCTGGCCGACCGGCATGGCCTGGCTGTGGCTGCTGGCCACCGGCGTACTGGGCACAGTCGGCCAGTTGCTGTGGACGCGCGCGCTGCGCCTGGGAGAAGTCTCGGCACTCACTCCGATCAGCTTCCTGCAGTTGCCGCTGGTGACGCTGTTCGGCTGGCTGCTGTTCAACGAAAGCGTGGACCGCTGGACGGTCATCGGTGCCGGCATCATCCTTGCCGCCAACGCCTACATCGCCCATCGCGAAGCCGTGCTGTCGCGGCGCGCTGCGAGCGCGGCGGCGTCCGCAGCGGCCAAGCCCGCCGAGTAGATCCGCGCCATGCGCAGGCACCGGGGAACCCTGTAGAGTCGAGCCGTGCTCGACTCATCGCGCAGCGTGAGGGTTCATCGCAGGAAATGCCATCCACGCGTGGCGTGGGTCTACAGCGCGCGGTACGCACGCTCTGCGGCATCGAGCACATTGCCCGGTGCGAACTGCTCGGCCAGATAGTGCAGTTCCTGCCGGCGCAGCTGCGGTGAGCGCTCCCCGGCGTCGCTCCCCAGCAGGACCTGCTGGAACTCGGTCAGGTCCTGCAGGATGCGCCAGTGCCGGTACCAGGCGATCCAGCGCGGGTCGCCCAGGTCCCTGCCATAGCCGCCGCCAAAATCGAGCGGATTCTCGCGGCCCCAGCGCCCGCCTACGGCACCACCGATGAACATCAGGTCGCGCTCGCGCGGGGCGAGCGAGAGGCCATCCCAGTCGATCAGGTGCAGGCCACCGTCGCTGCCCATCAGCAGGTTGCCGGCATGCAGGTCGGTGTGGCACAGGTGCACGTCGGCCGCCGCATCCTTCAATGCGGCGCACAGCTCCAACGCGCGCGCATGCAGCGCGCCGATGCGCGCCTGTTGCTGGTCCCATACGGAAACGAAGGCACGGCCCAGCCCATCCCTTGCCGCCGCCAGGCCCTCGCCGGCCAGCCATTGCCCGACCGTTTCCAGCGCGGCAGTCTCCAGCCGCACGCTGGGCAGGGCCAGTCGCAACCGGGGCGGCAGCTGCGCCTCATGCAGGCGTCGCAGCACCTCGCCCAATCGCCGCCATTGCGCGTGGCTCAACGCCGCTTCGAATCCGGACTGCCCTTCAATGTAGGGGAACAGGGTGAACTGCAGGCCCCAGCGCTGGACCGAAGCGCCCCCGGTCAGCGCCGGCCACGGTGCAACGATCTCTTCGATGCCCAGCGTGTCGCGCAGCCAGTGCAGGCTGTCCCACACCGCCGGATCCACCTGGTAGGTGCGGCATTTCAACCACCACTGCCCGCGCCGCGCGTCAATGCGGTACACGCTGGCCCTGGCGTCGGCACCCACCGGGCGCGGCACCACTGCGGTGGCCGTGATGCCATAGGACTGTTGCAGGACTTCGCCGAGATGCTGCGCCGAAGCGAATGGCATGGATGCAAGCGGTAAGTGTTGCCTGCCGCCACTATCGCAGATGCGCTCGGCACGACACAGACATGTCCGTCACAACATCGCATCGACGTAACCTCGGACGCGGCCGCGATACGCCGCCTCAGCCATTGCCCTCGACCACGCGCGGGCGGCCACCACCACGACCGCGCCGCGCAGGCCCGTCGACATCCGCCCGCAACGGCATCGCCGGCCCACCGCAGCGGGCAGCGGCCTGCATCAGTGGCCGCGCAGGCGGCCGTGGTTTACCCTGCACATACTGGCCGTCGGTCACAGGCGGGAACCTGCTATGGATGCGCTTTCACGGGTCGCGGCCCAGGTCCTGGACAGCGCCCAGCCCAGCCTGCCGCTGTACCTGCTGCAGGCCACGGCGGTGATCGGCATGATCGGCGTGCTGCTGATCGCCACCCGTCGCGCCGGCCATGCCGTCGAAGGACGCCGTTTGTATGTCGGCGCGGCAATGGGCCTGATCTACCTGTTCAACGCCTGGTTCGTGGCCCGCCATACCCAGGGCGTAGTCAAGCTCAATCTGGGCATCGACATCCTGCTGGTCGGCGGCCTGCTCGGCGGCTGGCGCGGCGGCATGGCCTGCCTCGCAGCGAGCCTGCTGGCCCGCTACCAGTTCAGCGGCACCCACTTCTTCCTGCCCGCGGCCCTCGAATCGATGCTGCAGGTGCTGGCCGGAATCTGGCTGCGCAGGCGCCTGCACCCGAACATGCTCAACGAGCTTTCGCCGCGCATGATCCTGCAGGCGTGGTCGGTGCGCATCGCGGTAACCGTACTGGGCCTGGCACTGGCCGTGGCGATCATTGGCGCAGACCGGCTGCCGCTGGGTGAACTGGTGATCCTGCGCGCGCTGGCATTGCCGGTCTCCCTGCTGGTGCTCGGCGCGGTGTTCGCACTGGTCTACAACGATGCACAGATCGACGTGCAGCGCCAGCGCGAGCAGGCCTGGCTGCGTGTCGACCCGATCAGTGGGCTGCCCAACACGCGCGCGCTTGGCGAACGCCTTCAGCGCTACTGGCACGACAACGACGGCACCGGCAAGGCGTGCCTGATCGTGGCCGAGATGGGCAACCTGCGCGACCTGCGCCTGCGCTATGGACCGCTTCAGGACAATGGCCTGTGGCAGCACGACAGCATCGCTGAAGTGCATCGCCTGCTGCCCTCGCTGCCACCCGCACAACTGGAGATCTACCAGTTCGGCGACGCGGCGCTGGCGATCCTGGTGCGCGGCATGACGCTGGCCCAGCTACGCACCCAGGAGCAGATCACCGAGCTGGCCGGCAACCTGGCCGATCGGGTCGGGCGTGACTGGCCCGGCTTCCGCGCGCGGTTCCGCTGCGCAGTGGTTGAGCTGGCTCCTCCCGGTGCTGGCGACGACAGCCATCTGCCATTCCGCGCGATCACCCTGGCACTGAGTGCCGTGGAATCGGGCGTGGTGTTCTTCGATGACCCGGTCCAGCGTGACAGTGAAATCGACGCATTGATCGAGAGCGCAGTCGAACGCTGGCTGCGGAACGGGGATGCCCCCCTGTGCTACCAGCCCAAGCACCGCCTGCGGGACCGCCAGTTGGTCGGCGCCGAGGCACTGCTGCGCATGCGTGATGGCCAGGGCCGGCCCATCGCGCCGATGCGGGTCATCTCGCTGCTGCGCCGGCAGGGCCGCCTGGCCGACCTGGAATGGGCCACGCTGCAGTCGGCCGTCCGCTTCCTGCAGCAGTGCCTGCACGAGCATCCGCAGCTCAAGGTCGCGGTCAACATCTCGGCCGAATCATTGCGACTGCCGGGCTTCGGCCTGCGCCTGCAGGAACTGCTGCAGCTGCACGCTGTGCCTGGCGCCATGCTGCGGCTGGAGATCGTCGAGTGGACCGAGATCGTCGAGCGCGACGTGGTCGACGCCAACATCGCAGAGCTGCTGGCTGCCGATGTATCACTGTCGCTGGACGATTTCGGTGCGGGCTACTCAACCCTGATCCTGCTCTCGCAGCTGGCCATCGCCGAGGTCAAGATCGAGCAGGCGCTGATCGCCACCCTGTCCGACGCCAAGTCGCAGTCCATTGTCCGTTTCATCGTTGAAGTCGCTCACCGCTGCGGCGCAATCGTGGTGGCCGAGGGTACCGAGACCCTGGCGCAGGAGCAGCAGCTGCGGGCGCTCGGCGTGGATGTCGGCCAGGGCTATCTGTATTCGGCGGCGCTGCCGGCCGAAGACTTCCTCCGTTTCGCGGCCAGCTAGCGTCAGGCCGCGTAGTAACCCAGGAACATCGCCACCGCCGATTCAGCCACGCGCGCGCGCTCCTGTGCGTTCAATGGCGCCTGTCCCATCGTCACCTGCGGCCAGAACGCAAAGCTCTTCACCAGCCCGTGCAGCTGGTGGCCGGCAAATTCCGGATCGACCTCGCGCAGGCGGCCGTCAGCCACCGCCGCGCGGATCCAGGCGCTCTCGCCACTTTCCTTCTCGCCCATGCGGCAGACGATGGCCTGCGCACGTTCCGGCGAATGGATGATCTCAGCCATCGCCACCCGTGCCAGGTCGATGAAGTTGGCATCGCTGAGCAGTTCCAGCTTCTGCTGCAGCAGCTGCAGCAGTTGGGCCTGCAGCGGCTGGTCGGCGCGGTATGGCACCGCATCGCTGGCCACGCTGCGCTCCCACAGCTCCTCCAGGATCATCGAAAACAGCGCTTCCTTGCTCGGGAAGTGGTTGTAGACGGTGCGCTTGGAGACCCCGGCCACCTCGGCGATGCGGTCCATGCTGGTCGCCTCGTAACCAGACGCACGGAACTCCTCCACCGCGGCGCGCACGATGGCGTCGCGTTTGCGGTCGGTGAGGCGTTGCGGGGCACGGGACATACGGGGGCCGGAAAACTGAACGGACGACTCCATTTTACACCCGACAGTGTACTTTTGAAAAACAGGAAACTACACTGTGCAGTGTACTCAGCCGACGTCACCCATGAAGCGCCTGCTCCTCGTCCTCCTGCTTGGAATCCTCGCCGTGACCGCCTACACCTTCTGCAAGTCCTGGTCCCTCCCCGACTTCCCCGATTCGCCGCAGTACCGTGACGGCAAGTTCCGCAACGCCCTGCCAAGGCCGGCGATGGGCCTGCGCGACGGCCTGGAGATCTGGTGGACGTTCCTGTTCAACAAGCCCAGGGACACCGTACCCACCCACCCCATCCCGGTGCAGCCACTGGACCGCGCCATGCTCGATGCCGCGCCCGACCGCAGCCTGTTCCGGCTCGGTCATTCCGCGGTCCTGTTGAAGCTGCGGGGCCGGTACTGGCTGACCGACCCGGTGTTCTCCGAGCGCGCCTCGCCAGTGCAGTGGATGGGGCCCGCGCGCTTCCACGCGCCGCCGATCAGCATCGATGAGCTGCCGCCGATTGCCGGCGTGATCCTCTCGCACAACCACTATGACCACCTCGACCACGCGGCGGTAATGCAACTGGCCGGCAAGACCGCGCGCTTCATCGCTCCCCTCGGTGTAGGCGACCAGCTGATCGCGTGGGGGGTGGACGCGCGCAAGGTCGAACAGCTGGACTGGTGGCAATCCACCGAAGCGCACGGGCTGCGCCTCACCGCCACCCCCGGCCAGCATTTCTCCGGCCGCGGCCTGGGCGACAGCGACCGCAGCCTGTGGGCCTCATGGGTGATCCAGGACGGCGACTTCCGCGTCTTCTTCAGCGGCGACAGCGGCTACTTCGACGGGTTCAAGGCCATCGGCGAGAAATTCGGCCCATTCGACCTGACCATGATCGAAACCGGTGCCTACGACCCACGCTGGGCGTTCGTGCACATGCAGCCCGAACAGACCTTGCAGGCGCACCTGGACCTTCGCGGCAAATGGCTGCTGCCGATCCACAACGGCACCTTCGACCTGGCCCTGCACGCCTGGCAGCAGCCATTCGAGCGCATCACCGCACTGGCCGCCGCAAAGGGCATTCCGGTGGCCACGCCGGTGATGGGCGAAGCGCTGGACATGCAGGCACCACAGCCGGGCACGCGCTGGTGGGAGACGGTGGAGCGGTAACAGGGGGGCGCTTGACCTGCCGGAAACCATGTAGAGCCGAGCCATGCTCGGCTGCGTCGACCACGGAAACGGTCTACGGCGCTGCAGTGCGTCATGTAACCGATTACATCCTTTGCTAGCGTAGCGCTCGCCCGATTCCGGCCGAACCTGTGAGGCAGTCCGTAATGACGTTGTGCGCCGAACGCTCCAAGGTCTCCCGCCCAGCTGCCCCATGGCGATCTGCCGCCGCCCTGCTGCTCGCCGCGCTGGCCGCCTCTGCACAGGCACAGACTCTCCCCCCGCGCAGCCAATGGCGGGCCAGCGCTTCCTCGCAGCAGGTGCCGGCGATGGCGATCGGGCACCTGATCGACGGCGACCCCAGGACCGTCACCGGCGGCGCGTTCAGCCCCGGCCACTGGTTCCAGATCGACCTGGGCGCGCCCGCCCTGCTGGCCGGCGCGCGCCTGACCTGGGATGTCTCCAACCCGGAAGGCTATTCGCTGCAGACCTCGCTGGATGGCACGCAGTGGCAGACCGCGTACACCATGGCCGATTCGCTAGGCGATGTGGAAACGCTGTACTTCGCACCACGCCACGCGCGCTACCTGCGGCTGGCCAGTCCCCAACGCACTTCCGACTGGGGCGTGTCGATCTTCGAAATGGAGCCGCTGGACAGCGCGCTGAGCGCACGCATCGACGGCCTGGATGCGGTGCAGTCGGCAGCGCTCTGGCAAGGAGGGAGCGCCGTTGCCATTCCGGCCACCAAGGACGGCACGCACACCCTTCAGATCACCCTGCCGCATGCACAGGCCAGTGCCGGCCTGGCCATCGACTGGGCCGATGGCGCGCGCGGACCCGCCCGACTGCTGGGGCAGAATGCCCAGGGCCACTGGCAGGAGGTCGCGCACGATGCGCAGGCGGCCGAGCACCGGCAGAGCTGGCTCGCCGCTGGCACCGCGCAATCACTGCGCGCCTTTCGGCTGAGCGTGGACGGCAGCGCACCGCAGGTGGCGCGCCTGCGCCTGCTTGGCCCGAAGGCGGTGATGACGCCGATGAGGCAGTACCAGATCGCCGCCAGCGGCGCGCAGCGCGCGTTGTTCCCGGCCTCGCTGCAGATGCAGCAGACCTACTGGACCGCTGTCGGCGTGCACGCGGGGCGGCAGAAATCGATCTTCGATGAGTACGGCAACCTTGAAGCGTTCAAGGGTGCGCCGCTGGTACAACCGATCTGGCGCAATGCCGACGGACACGCCGCGGGTGCCGCCGGGAAGCCGGTGCAGCATGCGCTGCGCGATGGCTGGAAACCCATGCCATCGGCCACCTGGGCACCACAGCCCGGCCTGGAACTGCGCAGCGAAGTATTCACCATCGAACGCGATGGCCAGCCGGTGAGCTTCCTGCGCCACCGGCTGCGCAATACCGGCAACGCCAGGATCGACGGCACGCTCAGCTTGGTCGTACGCCCCATGCAGATGAATCCGCCCTGGCAGAACGGTGGCCTGTCGCCGATCCGCGAGGTGGCCATCGAGGGCCAGGCGGTGCGCGTCAATCACCGCACGCTGCTGCATTCGCTCACCTCGGTGGCCGCATCCGGCGCGGCGCCCTTCGGCACGGACGGTGCAACGGAAATCAGCGCGGCCGTTGCCGCTGGGCAGCTCCCGTCCACGCAGCAGGCGCGGGATGACCAGGGCCTTGCGGCCGCCGCGCTCAACTACCGCGTGTCGCTGGCACCGGGTGCCACCGATGCTGTCGTGGTCGCATTCCCGCTGGGCACCGCCGCCGCAGACGCCAATGGCGCGTTACCGGAGCCACCCACGCTTGACCTGGCCGGCCTGCCGCGCGATGCCAATGCAGCGTTCGATGCCCTGGCCGCGCAGGTGTCTGCGGACTGGCAGGCACGCCTGGGCCAGGTCGGCCTGCGCCTGCCCGATCCCTCGCTGGTCGACATGCTGCGCGCGCAGGCCGCCTACATGCTGATCAACCAGACCGGTCCGGCCATGCAGCCGGGTCCGCGCAACTACAACCGGTCCTTCATCCGCGATGGCATGGCCACCTCGGCGGTGCTGCTGCGCATGGGTGAAGCCCAGGTCGCGCGTGACTACCTGGCCTGGTACAGCGCGCACGGCGTGCATGCCAATGGCCTGGTTTCGCCGATTCTCAACGACGACGGCAGCGTCAATACCGGCTTCGGTTCGGACATCGAGTACGACAGCCAGGGGCAGTACGTCGCGCTGGTCGCCGATGTCGCACGCCTCGATGGCGGGCCGGAGTCCGTGCGCGCCTACCTGCCCAAGGTGAAGGCCGCGCTGCGCTTCCTGCAGCAACTTCGCGAACGCACGCTGGTACCCGGCTACAAGGCCGACCAACCGGCGCCGGAGCGGTTCGCCGGCATCCTTGCGCCATCGATCAGCCACGAGGGCTATCCGTCGCCCACCCATAGCTACTGGGACGACTACTGGGGGCTGAAAGGCTGGCACGACGGCGCCTGGCTGGCCGAGTCCCTGGGGGACCACGAAACTGCGGCGTGGGCACGCGCGCAGTACAGGGCGCTGTACGACGCGCTGCATGCTTCGATCCGGGCGACGATGGCGTGGAAGGGCATCGACTTCATCCCGTCGTCGGCCGATCTTGGCGATGGTGATCCGACCGGCGTGTCCATCGCATTGGACCCCACCGGCGCGCAGAGCGTGCTGCCCGAACAGGCGCTGCGCACCACGTTCGCCCGTTACCTGGAAGACGTGCGCAAGCGCAGCCAGCCCGGTGCGCTGTACGCCTACACGCCCTATGAGATCCGCAACGTGCTGAGCTATGTGCATCTGGGCCAGCCGGCAGTGGCCGATGAGCTGCTGCAGGGCCTGCTGCGCGATCGCCGGCCGCTGCAATGGCAGGTACTGGCCGAGGTCGTGCATTCGCGCCTGCGCTTCCCACGCTACCTGGGCGACATGCCGCACACCTGGATCGGCGCCGAGTACGGCCGCACGCTGTTCGGCATGCTGATGCGCGAGGACGATGACGCATTGTCGCTGCTGCCGGGCACGCCCCCTGCATGGGTTGCGGGTGACGGCCTGGCCGTGGAGCGGCTGCCGACGGCCTTTGGCACGTTGCAGATGCAGGCTCGGCAGCATGATGGGGTGCTGACGGTTGCGCTGGGCGAAGGCCTGCGCAGCAGCACGGCGCTGAAGGTCTGGTGGCCGGATCGCACCAAGCCGAAGGCGGTGCGCGTCGACGGGCGCCCGATCACCACGTTCGATGCCGAGGGAGTGCGGCTGGCGAAGCCGTTCCGCACGCTTGAGGCCCGTTGGTGAACGGCGCCGCGCCCGGCTCGGCTCTGCGGCCGCAGGTCCCGCGTCAGCATGCCGGCAAGCCCGGCAGGTGGGTCTGCGGCGTCCTCGGCCGCGTTCCAGTGCGCCTCTCCGCATGACCCACCCCTGAACCGGCACCCCGCACACGCGGGCAATGCAGGCCGTGCGTGACGTGCAACCGGCATCATTGAAGGCACCCATGCCATGGCCTGAAACCGTACCTCCCTGCATGCCCGTATCTGCTTGTCCCCCATCGGACGCACGCCCGTCACCGGCGAGCCTGTTCGAGATCATCATCGTGCGCGCGGGCACTGAACTGTTCGCCGTCGACGTCCAGGCGGCCGTGGAAATCCGCGGCCCGGAGACGTTCGGCCACCCGGATCATCGCGGCGGGCCGACCGTGGAGATACGCGGGCAGCCCCTGCGGGTGGCCGACCTGCGCAGGATGAGCGGCCAACCGGCATTCGATGGCGGCAGCCCGGCCATGCTCTTGATCAACGCCGGTACCACTCCCCTGGCGCTGGCTGTGGATGAGGTGCTGGAGATCGAGACCCCCGGCCCGGACCCGGACACGCCCGAGCCTGCAACGGGTCGCCCGTTCGACTTCTGCAACGGGCGCGTATGGCTCGGTCCGGCTCGATCCGCCGCGCTGATCAAACCGGACGCACTGCTGGCTGCACTCGCACTGCAGTCCTGACAGGCGTCGCCTCAGGCGCGCCGGGTCCGCACGCTGGACCGGATCCGCCAGCACTGCGCGGCGAACCCGATCACGAAGATCACCAGGCCGCCCAGCAGCGTCTGCAGCACCACCGGTGCCATCGGCGCCGCAGCGATCGGGTGCGCCACCGGCAAGCGGGTCAGCGTTTCGTTGACGGCCGGTACCAGCGACAGCAGGAAGCTGAAGGACAACGCGAAGGTCGACAGATAGCGCGATGCACGGCCCAGCCAGCGCAGCCGAGCGACCAGCACGCCGCCGAACGCCACCAGCAGCACGATGACCCCGAACGCGTGGCCCGGATTGAGCCCGCCCGTACTGGATACCGTGAACGAGGTCGCCACCGACATCACCAGGCCCCATAGATAAAGCTTGCCCGAGCCGGTGGCAGGATCGATCGCGCGGTGGCGGATGAAACCGTACAGGCCGGCAAGAACCGGGACCAGACTTACCGCCGTATGGATTACGCCGAGGGCTGAGAGAGGATGCGCCATGGGGAAACTCCGTTTGAGGTATAAACCTACTAGTAGGTAGGCGATGAGGACAAAAACAAGGCCCGCGTTGCCGCAGGCCACCACGCAACACATCAGGCCGTAGCACTTACCCGCGCGATCGCCAGCCGCGCCAGCGCCGCGAACATCGCCCCATCACCGAACCCGCGCGCCGCCAGCATCGCGCCGTGTACGGATGACATGAACGCCCTGGCCTCGTCCGTCGCTGGGCCCTGCAGCTTCAACTGGCCCTGGGCAGCCCCTTTCTCAAGCGTGACGGTCAACCAGCCGCTCAGGTCCTCGAAATGCCCGCGCACTTCCCGCGCGATGTCGGCTGGGATCATCGGTGCCTCCGCTGCCAGCATGGCGCAGATGCAGAACGACGATGTACCGCCCGTGATGCAGGCCGACCAGTAGTCAACATAGGCGTTGAGTGCCTTCAGCGGATCGCCCAGCTGGCGATCCAGCAACGCCAGGCCCTCGCGCGCCTCGGCCCGATACAGCTCCACCACCGTGCGCACCAGGTCCGTCTTGCTGGGGAAATGGTGATGGATACTGGCCTTGCTGATGTTCACCCGCGCCGAGATATCGGCATAGCTGAAACCGTTGTAGCCGCCGGCTTCCAGCAGCGAACGGGCGTGGACCAGGATTTCCTGGGCCTTGGGCGAGAGTGACTCTTTCATGTCGTCAACCTACTAGTAGGTTGACGCTCTGTCAACTGCCTGCTGCTGGGTCAGTAGCACGTGGTAGCGCCGGCCATTGGCCGGCATGCTGGCATGTCAGTGTGAAGACACGTACAGCGCATCCGCTGGCGGGGGTGGCAGCGCGAAACTGCGCCGCATCCGCGCGACCTCGGCCGCCGGTGGCAACGCGAACAGGCGCTTGAACTCACGGTTGAACTGGGACGGGCTGGCGTACCCCACCGCCAGCGATGCCGCTTCGGCGGTCATCCCCTGCCGCAACATCAGCAGCCGTGCCTGGTGCAGGCGGGTCGACTTGACGTACTGCATCGGCGACGTGCCGGTAATCGCGCGAAAGTGGTCGTGGAAGGTCGCCACACTCATGCCCGCTTCGCTGGCCAGTTGCCCCACGTCCAGGGCAGTGGCATATCCCGCATGGATTGTCCGCAGCACACGGCCGATGCTGCCGAAGCGCCCACGCATGGCCAGTGCCTCGCGCATTGCGCCGCCCTGTGCACCGGTCAGCACGCGGAAGTACAACTCGCGCACCAGCGCCGGACCCAGCACGGCAGCGTCCAGCGGTTCAGCCAGTGCCTCCAGCAGGCGCAGCACCGTGGCCTGCATCGGCGCCTGCATCGGGCTGGACATCATGCTCTGCGCCGGTGCCTGCGAGGGACCCACCGTTTCGCCCAGCTCGATCAGCAGATCCGCTGCCAGCTGCAGATCCAGGTGCAGGTAGATCGCCAGCAGCGGCGCCTCCGCCGATGCATCGGTTTCCATCGTGAACGGCACCGGCACCGACACTGCCAGATAGTGCTGCGCGTCGTACTGATAGACCTGCCCGCCCAGATAGCCCCGCTTCACGCCCTGGCAGACGATCACGATACCGGGGTCGTACAACACCGGCGTACGCGCCAGTGGCCGGTCGGATCGCAGCAACCGTACCCCCGGCAAGGCCGTGAGCGTGTAGCCCTCCTCCGCCGCCAATGCCTGCAGCAGGCAGACCATGCGTGCCTGCACCTGCCGTTGCAGGGAATCGACTACCGGCACAAGCGCTCCAGAGGAATAGGCAAGAATGGCCGAATCCTAGGCCTGTGGAGCGGGTGGTTCAACACCTATCGTGCAAGCCCCACCCATCACGAACGCCCCGTCATGACCCCTTCCCGCCTTCTCCTCATCACCGGCGTCAGCAGCGGCTTCGGCCGCGCCCTTGCCCAGCAGGCACTACTGGCCGGCCATCGCGTGGTCGGCACGGTACGCAACGAAACCGACCGCCAGGCGTTCGAAACGCTGGCTCCCGGACAGGCGTCCGGCCGCCTGCTGGACGTAACCGATACCGCCGCCATCAATGCGCTCGTCGCCGATATCGAAGCGAACATCGGCAGCATCGACGTGCTGGTCAACAACGCTGGCTACGGCCACGAAGGCATCCTCGAGGAATCCACGCTCGCCGAGCTGCGGCAGCAATTCGAAGTGAACGTGTTCGGTCCGGCCGCGCTGATCAAAGCGGTACTGCCGCACATGCGCGCGCGGTGCCGCGGCCACATCCTCAACATCACGTCCATGGGTGGCTTCATCACGATGCCGGGCATTGCCTGGTACTGCGGCAGCAAGTTCGCGCTGGAGGGCATCAGTGAAGTGCTTGGCAAGGAAGTGACGCCGTTTGGTATCCACGTCACGGCCGTCGCACCGGGATCATTCCGCACCGACTGGGCAGGCCGCTCGATGGCGCGGGCGCCGCGCAGCATTGAAGACTACGACGCGCTGTTCGATCCCATCCGCAGCGCGCGCGAGGCGAAGAGTGGCCACCAGCCCGGTGATCCGGTAAAGGCAGCGCAGGCCATGCTGAAGGTCATCGACAGCGACGCACCGCCCAGCCATCTGCTGCTGGGCAGCGATGCACTGCAGCTGGTGCGGGCGAAACTGGCGTCGATGACCGGCAGCATCGACGCCTGGGAACACCTCAGCCGCTCGACCGACGGTGCCGCCTGAGGTCAATGGGCCGGAGGTGCGGTAGCGCCGGGCATGGCCCGGCACTGCACACGCCTCCGCTCAGTCCTCCTGCACCAACCCGAACTCGCGCAGCAGCCCACCGATCTGGGTCTTGTCCAGCCTGCTCATCAGCAGGTTGCGCAGGAACGCAGGCCCGGGAATGTCCAGTTCCTTGCCATCGCGCAAGCGACCGGTGGCGGCCAGCAGCGCGCGCACGTCGTAGGTCGAGTTGAACACCTCCGGCACGCCGCGTTCGATATCCAGCAGCGTGTACACCGCCTCCATCGGCGTGCGTACCGAGTACTCGGTGGTGAAGATGCAGTCGCGCTGCTTCGATTCGGCGAACTGGCCGATGAAGGCGAAGTTCACCGCACCCTCCGGCACCACGTCCGGGCGGTCACCGGCCTGGCGCGGCATGAAGAACGCGGTGATGTACGGCATCATCACCGGCACCGTCTTCGCGCCAGTCGCGGCCAGCTCATCGATCTCGTCTAACGGCACACCCAGGTGGTACAGCCACTCGCGGGTGATCTCCTCGCCGGTGCACTCCTGCATCGGCTTTTTCACGTAGTCGCCCGGCGTATCCACAAACAGCGAATACACCCAGACCACGATCTGGTCCTTCGGCTGGTTCTTGAAATGCGGCTGGCGGTTTACCGTCCAGCTCATCAGCCAGCGCGAGTCGCGCACACTGACGATGCCGCCGGTCACCACCTTGCCGCTGAACGGATCACGCTTGGCGATCTTCTGGATGTAGGCCGGAATACGTGCGTCCAGCGTGGTCACCGTGGCCGATTCCCACTTGGTTTCCGGTATGTGCGCGCCGAACACGTCCGGGCGCCCGAATGCCGCATCCTTCGCGGCGATGCGGCGCCACAGGTCCCAGGCCGGCGCCGGGCCCTCATTCAAGCGTGCCGCCGTGTGGTGATCGCCATTGTCCGAGTTCTCGGTGAGCGAACCGATGGTCATGAACAGCAGATCATCCGCGCCCAGATCCACGCCACCGGCCACACCGTCGCGTGTCCAGTGGATGCGCGTGGCCTGCTTGCGGCCCGGCTGCAGATCAAAGTCGACATCGGTCACTTCGGTGCCGTACTGGAACACCACGCCATGGTCCTGCAGCCACTTCACCAGTGGCAGCACCAGCGACTCGTACTGGTTGTAGCGGGTGAACTTCAGCGCCGAGAAGTCCGGCAGCCCACCGATGTGGTGGATGAAACGGTGCAGGTACAGCTTCATCTCCAGCGCCGAGTGCCATTCCTCGAACGCGAACATCGTGCGCCAGTACAGCCAGAAGTTGCTGTCCAGGAAATCACGGCCCAGCACCTCGTCGATGCGCTTGTTCTCCATCTCCTGCCGGGTGGCCAGGAACAGCGCGATGATGTCCTTCTGCGCCTGTTCGCTCAGGGTAAAGAGGCCATCGGTGTGCGCATCCTCGCCGCGATTGATCGTGGCGCGCTGCAAGGAATAGTTCGGGTCGTCCTTGTTCAACCAGTAGAACTCGTCCAGCACGCTGGCGTCGGCGATCTCCAGTGACGGGATCGAGCGGAACAGATCCCACAGGCACTCGAAGTGGTCCTCCATCTCGCGGCCCCCGCGGATTACAAAGCCCTTCTCCGGCACCTTCAGGCCATCCAGCGCGCCGCCAGGAATCTGCTGCTGCTCAAGAATGGTGATGCGCTTTCCGGCCATGCGCCCGTCACGTATCAGGAACGCGGCGCCGGCCAGCGAGGCCAGGCCCGAACCGACGAACCATGCGCGCTTGTCATCGACACCGGCGGGCTTGCGCGGACGCGCGAAGGCTTCGTAGTTGCCACTGCTGTAATACATGTGCTGCTCCTTCCTGGAGGGGTCGTCTCCACTCTAGCGCCGTACCGGTGTACCGCATGCTTCAGCCCGCCTGCGACCCAGTGACGCAGGCGGACTCCCCCTGCCCGGCAAACCGCCTGCATAGCCACCATTGACATGCAGGTATTTACCTGCATATAGTCCATCCCGAGGGCGGCACCTGCCTGCCTATCGCGAGGAACCCGCAATGGTGGATATCGCACATCGGGTCGGCATCAGAGCCCCCGCACCCCAGGTGTACCGAGCCCTGGTCACCCCCGAAGGCGTGGCCGCCTGGTGGGCCGAAGACAGCCATGGCGACCGCGAGACCGGCGGCACGGTCAAGGTCCGTTTCACCCACGACGGCCAGGAGATCGGCGCTATGGAAATGCAGCTGGAACAGCTCATTCCCGGCGAGTTGGTGCTCTGGCAGTTCCTGGCCGGCCCCGCCGAATGGATCGGCACCCACGCGCGTTTCGCACTGAAACAGGAAGGCGACTACTGCATCGTCCTGTTCACCCATGAAGGCTGGAAAGAGCGCGTCGAGTTCACCTCCCACTGCAGCACCAAGTGGGCAGTGTTCCTGATGAGCCTGAAAGCCCTGCTGGAAACCGGCAAGGGCCAGCCCAACCCCCGCGACGTCAGGATCGACAACTGGAACTGAAGACGCCCCGCATGAATGCAGACAAGGTGTTCAAGGCCCTGGCCGACCCCACGCGCCGGACGCTGCTGGACCTGCTCTGCGAAGACAACGGCCAGACGCTGGGCCAGCTGTGCGAGCACCTGGACATGGCCCGGCAATCGGTCACCCAGCACCTGGGCCTGCTGGAAGACGCCAATTTGATCAGCACCGTGCGCCGTGGCCGCGAGAAGCTGCACTTCATCAACCCGGTACCGCTGCACGAAGTCTACGAACGCTGGGTACGCAAGTTCGAGCAGCAGCGCCTGAGCCTGCTGCATGACCTGAAACGAGAACTGGAAGGAGAATGACGATGTCCGCAGAGTCCACTCGCTTCATCCACGTGATCTACATCGCCTCCACGCCACAGAAGGTGTTCGAGGCCATCACGCGCCCCGAGATCGCCCGCCGTTACTGGGGCCACGAGAACGTCTCGGACTGGAAGCCCGGCTCGCGCTGGCAGCATGTGCGCGCCAACGAAACGCGCTCGGTCGAGCTGGTCGGCGAGGTGGTGGAAAGTAGCCCGCCCTCGCGGCTGGTCATCACCTGGGCCGCCGCCTCGCAGGCCGACAACCCCGATGCCTACAGCCGGGTCACCTTCGACATCGTGCCCTACCAGGACATGGTGCGGCTGACGGTTACCCATGACGAGCTGGAACCCGGCAGCGGCATGGATACCGGCATCCGCCAGGGCTGGCCGATCGTGCTGTCGAGCCTGAAGTCGCTGCTGGAAACGGGCAAGGGGCTGGATGTGTTTGCGAAGCCGATGTGAGTCGCGCCGCAATCGGCGGCGGAGCGCCATCCGCCGCCAGCGCTCCCTATCCGCTCAATCGCTCACTCTGCGCGCGCGCCCGTATTGCCCATGCACGTCCTGCTTGATCCAATCGGCCAGCAGGCGCAGATAACCGTCGGTGATCCGCGTCGACACCCGGTTGCCTTCGGCATCGGTGCGGAACTCGACCATGCCATGGTCGGTGTCGGGGAACAGGTAGGTCTCGATCGGCTGTCCTGACGTGCGCAGGCGCGACAGGATCGAACGCGTGGCGGCAATCGGCGCGGCGCGGTCCTGCTCGGCCAGCACCCACAGCAACGGCACCTTCAAACGGCGCAGCGCAGCCTCGGCATCGTGGTCCCAGATCAGCTCCAGGTTGTCGAAGCGCGCGCGACCGATCCGGCGCAGGTCAGCATCACTCATGCGCAGCATGTCGCCGCTGTATTCACCACCGATCGTCCTGGCCCACGGCGCGTCACCGATCTGCGCACGCACCCTGGCCAGCGCCTCGAAACCATCACTGAAATGCGTGCGCATCAGCTGCGCCGTGGCGTCCGACAGCTGGCCGACCTGCTTCATGGCCGCCGCATCCAGTTGCAGGCGGTGCGCCTCGTCGAACAACTGCTCGCGGTCCTCCTCGATGGGCGAGACCACCAGCCCGAAACCGATCGCCACAAAATCCGCCTGCGAGCGTGTCGCCGCCAATGGCGCGATCCAACCGCCCTGGCTGCCGCCGAAGTAGCCGGCACGGCCGAAGCGGCCTTTGGCCAGTTCACGCGCCTTCGCCAGCGCCGCCGCCGCGTCGTCAGCCAGCAGCTCGAAGTTCTGCGTGTACTCGCCTTCCGAATCGCCGGTACCGCGCTTGTGGTAGGCGAACACCGAAATGCCCTGCGCCACCAGCATGCGCTGGTAGATCGCCGCCACTGCCATGGTGCGTTCCGAGCCATGCACCAGCACCACCAGCGGCCGCTTCGGGTCGGCCGGACCGGCCGGCTCGATCAGCTGCCCGACCAGTTTCGTTCCGGCACTGGTGAAGGTCGTCCCGGTATCGCGGGTCGGCAGCCGCTGCCAGCGCTGCGTCGCCCCGGCGGATGTCCTGAAGCGGACCACATCGTCGACACAGCTCACCGGTGCACCGGCATCGCCGGTGGCACCGCGTCGCCCATCCAGCATCAGATAGCGTTGGCCCGTGGCCGGCGCCACGGCCGGCGCACCCAGCACCACGATGTTGCCTTGCCCATCACCGTAGGCGCTGGCCGTGCACACCTCGGCAGCTGCAACCGGCAAGCTCGAACACACCAGCACCGCCATCAACAACGAACGTCCTTTCCACCCTGCCATGCCCTTCCCCGGTATCGTGAACCCGCCTCGTGCGGGCGCCCGGCGCAGCCTAGCGCGTTCATCCACCAGATTCATGCTGCACCCGCTCGCTGTGGCGCCGCGCGCGACCATACTGCGCGAGCGAGACGTACATCAGGACCGCCCCATGCACCCCCACCTCGAACGGATCGGCTGTTTCGTGGCCGAGTGGGAGACCCTGCAGGCACGCCTGCCGGTGTCGGCCAGCTAACGGGCGGTCCAGCCCCCATCCACCGGCATCGCCGTGCCGGTGATCTGCGCCGCAGCGTCCGATGCCAGGAACACCACCATCCCGCCCAGCTGCTCGGGAGTGACGAACTGCAACGAAGGCTGCTTCTCGGCCAGCAGCGCGCGGGCGGCGGACTCCTGATCCGTGCCTTCCTTCTCCGCCAACGCGGTGATCTGCTGCTCGACCAGCGCCGTCCGCACCCAGCCTGGGCAGATCGCGTTGGCGGTGATGCCGGTGCCCGCATTCTCCAGCGCGGTCACCTTGGTGAAGCCCACCACACCGTGCTTGGCCGCCACATAGGCCGATTTGTTCACCGAGCCGACCAGCCCGTGCACCGACGCGATGTTGATGATGCGGCCAGCGCCCTGCTGCTTCATATGGGGCAAGACCGCTGCCGTGGCATGGAACACCGCTGACAGGTTCAGCGCCAGGATTGCATCCCACTTCTCAACCGGAAATTCCTCGATCGATGCGGTGTGCTGGATACCCGCGTTGTTCACCAGGATATCGATGCGCCCCATCGTCGCGACGGCGCGGTCGATCATCTCGCGCACTGCCTCGCCCCGCGACAGATCGGCGCCATCGTGCGCTACCCGTACGCCGAACTCAGCTTCCAGGCCGGTACGGATGCGTTCGATCTCTGCCGCATCGCCAAAGCCATTCAACACGATGTCCGCGCCCTGCCGCGCCAGTGCCGTGGCAATGCCAAGACCGATACCACTGGTGGAGCCGGTGACTACCGCAACCTTTCCAGAGAACATGGGCGAGCTTCCATTGGGCGTAGGCCGCCAGTGTAGCTCCACGCGCCAACCCCCTTTTGAATTGGAACGACCGATGTCGGCCCACGGTTAGAAGATAACGCTCGCCCGATCAACGTTCGCCAGCGGATTGGCCTTCCGCACCGCCTCCAGAAAGAGCAGGAAGTCGCGGTTGAACAGCGTCAGGTTGTTGGTGAACGTCACGCACTTTCTACCCGATGCTTTGCTGAAGCATACCTGCCAGACGTAGCGCGCATAGATGACGTCGGACGTTCGTGTGACTGAGGTGATCTGCGAGAGCGGAACCGCCGTGGGCACCGGGCCCCGCCGCAGGTAGAAGGATTCTGTATCAAAGAAGTAGTGCTCGCGATCCTCTTTGCCATCCACCATCGCCAAGGTCATGGACGTGCGGGAAATCCGGCGAGGCGGACTCAAACGCAGCCCTGATCCCAACGCAGAACGGGCTCTCAGTGTCCTTCGCCGCTGGATGAACCACATGGTCAACAACGGAAGCGCTGCAAGGACAATGAAACCTACGGTCTTCAAAACAGTTTCCAGCGTGCTTGGCACACAGATCTCCTGGATGATCGTTCAGGATGGGCGACGCCCTGCTTGCAGGGCCCGGTAGATCCACGCCACGCGTTGGTGCTCTCGCCTTATCACCCCCCACTTCCAATGATGATGAGCTTCCATCGGGTGCAGGAAGCCATTGTAGCTACTGTCTTCAGCCCTACTGACGGTGTTGCGGCGCCCGCCCTTCACCGACCGGGGCTGTTTCATATCCCAGTCGATTCTCCGGACATCAACGCGTGTGTGTCGCTTACGCCCTGCCGGGATGGGTAGAATTGGCCATATCGTGTCGCATAAGGCCATGCCATGGATCACCCTCTTGTTGAGGTTCGGGGCGCTGCCCAAGCGCTCAGGGAGTTCGCCGAAGCCCGTGACTGGGCTCAGTTCCACTCCCCCAAGAACCTTGTCATGGCGCTCTCTGGTGAAGTTGGAGAGCTGAACGAAATCTTCCAGTGGATGACGGAGGCTGACTCCTTCAAGGCAGCGTCCTCTGAAGCCACCGCCAAGGCCGTGCGCGACGAGATCGCCGACGTAGCCTTGTACCTCATCCGACTGTCTGACGTGCTCGGCATCGACTTGAATGAAGCCGTCAGCAGCAAGCTGGCCACGAACGCCGCCAAGTACCCGGTGGACCTCTCCCGTGGCGTCAGCACCAAGTACAACAAGCTGGCGCAGCCATGATCGTCTATCAGGCGGACAAGGACGCGTTCCTTCGTGACTGCAACAATGAGGAGATCGAGGAGGTCATCCTCGCCAGCTACAAGGCAGCCACGAACACCAGGGTCAGCAGCTCCGAAGTCGTTTCCTGGCGTGATTCGCTGAGATATGTCGCTCGCGCGCTGAATCACCCCTCCATTCCCGGGGACATCGGCGTGGCAGTGGAGTTCATTCTTCCGCAATCGCGAAAGCGCATCGATGTTGTCCTGACCGGCCACGCCGCGGACGGGTCGCCCCACGTCATCATTGTCGAACTCAAGCAGTGGTCGGTGATCAAGCCTTCCGCTCGTGACGCGATGATCGAGCTACGCCCGGGAGACCTACGCGTCCACCCCAGTTATCAGGCATGGTCCTATTCCACCTTCCTGGAGGGCTTCAATGAAGCCGTCTACGAAGGCAAGCTCCAGCTTCACCCCTGTGCCTACCTGCACAACTATGTGCGGGACGGCGTGATCGACTCGCCGCACTACCAGCCTTACATCCAGCGTGCCCCGCTCTTTCTGAAGGGCTCGTCCGACCTTCAGGATCTGCGCACCTTCATTGGTCAGTATACCAGTAGGGGTAACGGCCTCCCGGTGTTGGCCGAACTGGACAGCGGGCGTATCCGCCCCTCCAAGGTACTCGCCGACGAAGTGTATCGGCTCCTGTCAGGGAATGGTGCGTTCACCTTGCTGGACGAGCAGAAGCATGTATTCGAAGCAGCCAAGGCGGCATGTGCTCAGGCCCACGCAGACAGGAAACCCCGTGTCGTCATCGTTGAAGGCGGCCCAGGTACGGGCAAATCAGTCGTCGCTGTGAATCTTCTGGCCACGCTACGCGATGGCCTGAACGTAAAGTACATCTCGAAGAATGCCGCACCGCGTGCGGTCTACAGCAATGCGCTTGGAAAATCGAAGGACAATGCGCGCCTGCACCATTTCTTTGGCGGTTCCGGAGCCTTTATTGATTCCCCTGAGAACGAATTCGACGCGCTGATTGTCGACGAAGCACACCGGCTTACCGAGCAAGGCGGATTCTACGGAAACGAGGGCAAGAACCAGATCATGGAGCTGATCAACGCTGCCCTGTGCAGCGTGTTCTTCATTGATGAGGATCAACGAGTCACGCTCAAGGATATCGGCACCAAGGAAGCCATCCGGGAATTTGCGATTGCCCGCGGCGCTACCGTGGAAGAGTACGCCCTGTCATCGCAGTTCCGCTGCGCGGGCTCGGACGGCTACCTGGCATGGCTGGATGACGTGCTGCAGATCCGCCCAACCGCGAACCCCACACTGGACGGGATCAATTACGACTTCCAGATATTCGACGACCCGACCGCGCTGCATGCTGCCATTGAATCAAAGAACACCGGCAACCGCGCACGCGTAGTAGCAGGTTACTGCTGGCCCTGGAACAGCAAGAAGAACAGCAAGGAGATGGACATTGTCATCGGCAATTACCGGCGGCAATGGAACCTGGACAAGGACGGAAGCCTCTGGATCGTCTCCGCAGACTCGATTGACCAGGTGGGCTGCATCCATACCTGCCAAGGGCTGGAAGTCGACTACATTGGGGTGATCATCGGGCCGGACCTGGTCGTGGAAGACGGCGAGCTCAAGACCGTACCTCGCGCGCGGGACCGGCACGACAAGACCATGAAGGGGTTCGTAAAGCTGTCAAAGTCCCATCCCGCCCATGCCGCCGAGCTTGCAGACACCATCATCAGGAACACCTACCGCACCTTGATGACCCGAGGGATGAAGGGCTGCTACGTCTACGCAACCGACCCGCAGGTTGCCGCCTACTTCAGGGCCCGGCTGCAGCGACAGGCAGCCGCAGAACAGTCGGTTGAGGTGGAGGCCTAAGCGCTCCACCTGACGGCCATCCCCGATAGGTCCACGCCACACGGCTGGCTCTCGCCTCAACGCCTCATCACTTCCAATGATCCGGCCCCA
This sequence comes from Stenotrophomonas maltophilia, assembly GCF_001676385.1. GTDB lineage: Bacteria > Pseudomonadota > Gammaproteobacteria > Xanthomonadales > Xanthomonadaceae > Stenotrophomonas > Stenotrophomonas maltophilia_J. The sequence goes on from NZ_LYVJ01000006.1 coordinate 79,168, forward strand.
GGAACGGCAGGCTCAACACAAACACCGGAACGGCCACTGGAATCAACGCCGCGCCCAGCACCTTACCGGCCGCCGAACCCACACCCGGCTTGTCCTCCCTCTCCGGCAGGATCCGCTGCGCCCGCGCATTGATCGGCTGTGCCAGCTTCCCCTTCTCCGCCAGTGCCGCAGCATCCGGCAACTGCACCTGCTCGCCGTCGCCCTCGAACAGCGCGCTGTAATAGCTGCCGCCCTTCCTTGAAAGATTGCAGGCGTGATCAAACGCCAGCGCGTAGCGGGTCCGGTCCATCGGCAGGTAGTAGCGCGCCCGCTCCTCCACGGCCTTGGCCTCACGCGGGGCGACCTCAATCCGCTCCAGCTTGAACTGCGCGGCCTGCTCCGCCGTCACCTGCTCCGGCCGCAGCAGCAGCGCATAGCTGCCGTGCACCTTGGCCTTGTTCGCCGGGTCGCGCCAGTCTTCATGGAAGTACATCTGCGCGCAGGCCACCGCCTCGCGCAGCGGGCTGTCCATCAGCGCCCGGTACTCGCGGAACGGCGCGGCATTGAAACGCATCGGCTCGTCATAGCGCGGCAACAGGTACAGCTGGCCGTCGTCGGCCACGAACGCACTGGTGATCTCGCGGCTTGAGGCGTGCTCCTCCGGGCCACTGGCACAGCCGGACAGCAGGCCAAGGCACAGGGCGGAGAGAATGAAGAAGGACGTTCGCATGTTGTGTTCGAGGGCTTGCTTGGGGAAACGGCCCCGCCCAAGGAGCGAGGCCAGTTCGTCATGGTGCCACGCGCTACAGCACGCGCCAAACCGGCCCAACCGCAGCGTCACAGGATGGATCGGTAGGTCCCGCCCTCTACGCGCACTGCTGCACCATTGGAGGCCGCGCCCAACGGGCTTGCCAGCAGCGCCACCATCGCCGCGATCTCGTCGGCCTCGATCATCCGCGCGATCAGCGAACTGGGCCGGTAGGTCTGGAAGAAGTGCGCTTCAATCTCTGCATCGGTCATGCCCGGTCGCGGCGCGGTCTGGCGCAGGTATTCCACAATGCCCTCCGAGCGTGTAGCCGACGGCAGCACGCTGTTGACCGTCACCCCGGTGCCGCGGGTCAGCTCAGCCAGGCCACGCGACACCGCCAGCTGCGCCGACTTGCTCACCCCGTAATGCACCATGTCCGGCGGCGTGAACGCACCTACCTCGCTGGACATGAAGATCACCCTGCCCCAATTACGTTCCAGCATGCGCGGGAAGTAGTGCCGCGATAGGCGCACGCCGGACAGTACGTTGACCTCCAGCATGCGCATCCAGTCATCGTCGCTGATGTCGGCAAAGGCCTTCGCTTCGTAGTAGCCCAGGTTGTTGATCAGGATATCGGTATCGGGCTGTGCCGCGATCACGGCGGCCGCGCCGTCGGCGCTGGCCAGATCAGCCACCACCGTAGCCAGTTGCGCGCCCGGCGCCCCAGCGCTGACCTCGGCCATGGCTGCCTGCAGCTTTCCCGGGTCACGCCCGGTGAGGGTCACGCTTACGCCTTCGCGTGCCAACGTGCGCGCGATAGCCAGGCCAATACCGGCGGTCGCGCCGGTGACGAGTGCGGTCTTGCCCGCCAGTTGAAGATCCACGAGGTTTATCCTTCGAGTAGGAAGTGGGCGTCCCGCGCGCCGAGCGCAGGACTCACCGAAAAAACAGATGTGCTGTCTGGCTTACTTCAACCGCTCCACCAACCGCTGCCCCACCTCCAGCGCCGACGCCGGGTTCTGCCCGGTAATCAGCTCGCGGTCCACCACCACATGCCCGGTCCACGGCGTGGTGTTGCTGCTGAACTTCGCACCTGCCCGCTGCAGCGCGGTCTGCGGGTAGAACTTCATCTCACCACCGCCCAGCAGCGGCTTGGCCTGCTCTTCTTCCTGGTTGCTGATCACCGTCATCTGGTAGCCGCTGTAGATCCATTTCGGCGTAGCCGGCATCGCACCGGCTTCCAGCTTTGCCACGAAACCCGCCGCATTCGGCAGCGTGGACAGCAGCGCGATCGGCCCGTGGCAGACCAGCGCGGTGGTCTTGTTGCGCTGGTGGAAGTCGGCCAGCAGCCGGCCCAGCGCCGGGCTCTTCAGCAGGTCCTGCATCGGCGCGTGGCCACCGGGGATATAGACCGCATCGAAACGCGCGTAGCCTTGCTGCTCAATGCGCGCCAGGCTGACCACCGGCGATGCCGTCGGCGAGGTCAGCGCCAGCTTCTCCAGCAATTCCTTGTGCAGTTTCAGCTGCGCGGCATCGTTGCCGAAGTACGCCGGCGTCACCGAGGACGCATCCACCGTCGGCGCCCGCCCCTGCGGCGTGGCGAAGGTCACCTCGTGGCCCGCGTCCAGCAGCAGCTTGACCGGCTGCATCAGCTCGTTGAGATAGAAGCCGGTGGACAGCGCCTTGCCGTCCTTCAGGTCCAGGTGGTTTTCGTCGGACAGCACCACCAGCACGTTGGCGGCCTGCGCGCCGCTCGCGGCCAGGGTCAGGGCCAGCGCTGCCGCCAGCCGGGTCATCAGGTTCATGGGGAACTCCTATCGGGGAATGGGAGCCACTTTATTCATCGCCGCAGCGGCGATAAATTGGCCCCATCGCAAAACATCTGTTCCCCGGAGAGCCAAATGAGCCGCAAGTTCGACTATCTGGGCGATGTGGAGGTGTTCCTGGCGGTGGTCGAGCATGGCTCGTTCACTGCCGGCGCGGTGGCGCTGTCCACCACGCCCTCGGTGCTGAGCCGCGCGGTCACCCGCCTGGAAGCGCGGCTGGGCCGGCAGCTGCTGCAGCGGACCACCCGCCGCGTGGGCCTGACCGACGCCGGGCGGCTCTATCTGGAACAGGTGCGCACCGCCTTCGGCCTGCTGGACGACGCCGAGCGCGACGTACTGGCCCAGGACGGTGCGCTGGCTGGCCGCGTACGCCTGAGCGTGCCCACCACCTATGGCCACTACCGGCTGCCGCCCGTGCTGGCGCGCTTTGCGCAGCAGTACCCGCAGGTGCAGGTGGAACTGAACATCACCAACCGCAACGTGGACCTGGTGGCCGAAGGCTTCGACCTGGCCATCCGCCTGGGCCAGCTGCCGGACAGCGGGCTGGTGGGGCGAAAGCTGGAAGACGCGCCGCTGCTGCTGGTGGCCGCGCCGGACTATCTGCAGCGCCACGGCACGCCGCAGACGCTGGACGACCTGCAGCAGCACCTGTGCCTGCCGTTTGTGATGCCGCGCACCGGGCGGCTGGCCCCGTGGATCTTCCGAGACGACGGGCGCGATGTGGACTGGCTGCCGCGTTCGTCCATCGAGACCTCCGACGATGTGCTGGGCGTGGTGTCGCTGGCCGAACAGGGCATCGGCATCTGCCAGAGTTACGAATTCATCGTGCGCGCGCGGTTGCAGCGTGGGGAGTTGGTGGAAGTGCTGCCGCAGCTGCGTGGGCGGTCGCGGCCGTTCTCGGTGATCTATGCGCCGCATCGGCGACAGTCTGCGGCGGCGCGGGCGATGATTGAGTTGCTGGTGGGGAATGCGGGTGAGAATCGCGCTGGTTGAAGCTGCGAGCTTGTTAACGGTGTCGGGTTTGAACCGATTTTCGAGGTGTGCAGCTGATCGCGCGCCGTTGCTTGGCGAGGCGGACTAAGAACTATTGCAAAGAAGGCTGTCGCGCTATTTGCTTGTGGCATAGGCGATTGCGCCACATTGGTTCGCCATCAACAGAGCGGCTGCGCTAATGCGTCTGCTGGCGTCGCGTGCTGCACGAATGGCGCATGCAACAATAGTTCTTCGCTCTCGGATTCGACGATTCCTTCGCGAATTTCTATTGGCATTCGGAGAGGCGGCGTAAACACCATGGCGCGCCACCGACAACGGGTGGCTCGGGTCTGCAAACCCGAAGAAAGCGATGTCTGTAGTTTGCGCTTGCCCGTCGGCACCGTGCTTAACCGGTGCCGGCGGGCAATCCGTCGGCCTTTCTGGCGGGCGGTGCGTGGGGGCTTTCGGGCCCACCGGTTTATGACATCGCTTCTTCCGGTTTGCAGCCACGCATCGTCCGCCACCTCTTCACGGTGGCGCTGTTAAGCACAGCCACGGAAGCCGACGCCATGAACGAATCCGACACCTTCTCCTCGTACACCGTTGTTGAACCCATCAACGACGACACTCCCCTGCCCGACCTGAACTCCCTGCTCGGCATTCTCAAGCGCATGCGCGGCTGCGAGGGTGCAGATGGGCATCCTTGGCCAGAAACCGATGTCTCACCCGGCCGCCGCATGAGCCTGGCTAGAAGTGAGCGCGCGATGGTTGGCGCACTGACGGTGCTGGAGCTGCTACACGCGGCAGACCGCTGCCGGGTGGCAGCGGAGCCGGAGCGGCATCTGGATGAGGGGGTGGTGGATGGGTTGTTTCTGGCTTGCCGCGGGCTGGTTGAGTGGGCTTGCCACGAGGTTAGGCCAGAGTGACCTGCTCGATCGGAGCACACTTACGGGAGGGTTGGTCGAGCCTCACTTCGACCAGTGCCGCTCCGAGCCAGTAGCTAACCTTCAACGCCTGATTGGCTAGAGGTATGCCCAGCTTGCGGTGCGTATGGCATCGTTGGCGGCGAAGAGGCTTACGAGGAACTGGCCGACGACCAGTCAGGGGCCGAACCCGGCTTCGAGATTGTCGAAACCGGGTACTACTCGCTGGAATTTCATTGCCCCACCTGCGGCTTGGCACTTGAAGGCAGCGATGAAGTGGCCTTGGCTGGCCTGGACGTTGACACGCATTACGACCTCGAAGAGCGCGAAATCGAGTACGAACCGGATTACGGCAACGACTAAGACCGTTCGGTGCTCATATGTCAAGCGAGGCGACGTCTCTGCGCCTGATGCTCTCGCTCGACCTGCCGGCACGCCTCGTCGTGAAACAGGTCCGCCGTCATAACGATTGAGTATGCGTCGTACTCGTTCACCAGCTTATCCGCGTTCAAACGGACGTCATCTTCCGGTCGGAAAAAAGGCTCATCCGTGTCAGCAATGAAGGCCAAATCCGTGCGTTGGATGGTCTGATCCACAAGATACCCGGCGCTCTCTTCCTCCGTCGTGATCTCCAGCCAGACACGGCCAGGTACTTGAACGATCCTGACGGAGGCGATATTCGAGCGCAGGTACGCCGGATATCTTTCCCGAAGCCGTTGTGTCACGTCTTCCGCCACGTACTGTGCTGCCGGACTCTGGGAAGGCTCGGCCAAATCGAGTAGCAATGCAATGGCTTTGTCGAGCGGATACCGAAAGAACTCGCGCGCCGCATCGACACGAAAATCGGTCAGCGCAAGATGTGCTTTCGCTTCCAGCGCCTCATGTTGTTCAGCAAACAATTCGAAGGCCACTTGGAACGGCGTTGGCACACTCGTGGACGAAAGTTCGCGCGCACGCGTACGGGCGTCGCGTAGTGTTCGCCCGATCTTGATCAAGCCCGGCATACTCGGGTTGACCAAAATATAGACATACCCTGGGACCATGGGCTGCCCTCCTCTCCCTAAATGCTCCAGCACGCCGACAAGCGTGCCGGAACTCTGTTGTAAAAGACACCATGATGCCGCATGCCGACTACTTGTCCGACTTACTACCCGAGAACCAGGCAACGACGGAAGACCACCAGTTGCCAGAGCGACGCGACGCTGGCGTAGCCTCGAAGACCACTCGACCGGTGTCTCCATCCTCGGCTCGCTCGTGCTCGTCTTGCCGCCCATAGAAGCGTGCCTTGGCTGCCTGGTCGCGCCGGTGTTCAGCCGCAACCTGAGCCGCACTCCAAGGTCCGGCCTCGATAACCCGGCCCTGGCGAATCACGTAATGCGAGCGGCACGGCAGTTGCCAGTTGCCGATCGAGGGTGACAGGGAGACCGATGCGCCGTCGTAGGTCATCTTCCAGTCGGTCGGAGACAACGGCGTCACCACCTGTTCGCCGCAGCCGCAGCAACAGCTATGCACTACCGTCGCGTAGTCCATCGACACATACAAGATGCCCGGGACGAGTTCCCTCGGCACGTTGCGTACGAAGCGATGCTCGAGCGTCGTGATGCGCGTCATGCCTGATCCCCGTTAAGCAATAGGTTGCCATCGGTGGTGTACGTACAGTGGTGCTCGCGTTCCAGATCGCGATAGAAGCCACGGAGCTTCTTCCACTTGATGACGGCGAGCACCGCGTTGAACGCGTTCAGATCGGCGACTTGAATGTTCGAGGCATAGATGTCGCGCTCGCCGCCCCCCGCAAACGAGATGCGTCCGGCATGGACATGCTCGCGCTTCTCGGGCGTGCTGGTGGTCACGCGCAAGATCCCACCCAGGCTACCGTCGACCAGCTCCAGACCCATGCCAACATCGATGAAGGGCACACCAAAGGCTTCGAGCTTCTGTACCACCACGCGTTTGTCTTCCCCGGCGTCCATACAGAGAAATGCGAAGGTGGTGCCATTCAGCAGCTCGACGTTGGTGTGATCGAGCTTGACCGGATGCGCGACAATACCGCGGTGCATCCTGCCGTAGATGCCCTTGAGGTAATCGACCTTTTTCGGCGCGTCGCGCAACTCTTCAAGCGACGGAGCCCCTGGGGCGCGAAAGGCATTGTGCTGCAGGAACTCGTCGGCATCGAACAGGCGAATTTCGCGCACTGGCGTTTTGGCTACGAGATCCACTATATAGCTCCCGGTGCCGCCCGTGCCAATCACCGAAATGATCTCGCCCTCCAGCTTTTCGGACAGGTTACCGATGCCCACGCGGTCCGAGGCGGTATCAATATAGTTGAACATCGTGTCGGTCTTCGTGTCGTCAGGCGCACGGAAGATGCGCGGGCTGAGGCCCGGTTGCAGCACCGCCGCAGGGCCCGCGAGGATGGACGCATAGGTAGCCATCTTCTCGTAGAAGTTCGGATAGCCGTCGGGCCCCGGCTTACTCGAAAAGGCGTGCTGGGCCGTCACACCGTGGCCCAGATTGAAGAGCTGGGACTGGTGCGCGATTTCGCGCAGCGGCGTGCCATCGGCACGGCACGGAAAATCGCCATCCCAATGCATAACGTGAGTCGAAGGCTTACAGGTCATATCCCCGGCCAAGTCCAGGGGGCACACAAGCGTTCCCGCGCGCAACCGCTTCTGGGCATCGACGTAGGGCACTTCGCGCATCACCAGCAAACCGCCCACGGCTTGCACGAAGTAGCCCTCCTCGCGCAACTGGCGCAGGTCCGCATTAAGACTGAACAGTTTTCGTGACATTGAAGATCGTCCCGTGATGTTGAACTTCGACCGAACCGCCTTCGGCAAGCTCACCTGCGTGCGGCTTGGAGGCCGCATGACGATAGGTCATGGAGTAGCGGACGTTGGGCTCGACCTGTGAGCCGGGGAACGCCAACTGCACCACCTGCTCGAACGTGACACGCTTCTCCGGTACCGGCTCCTCGCGCGAGTTCACGACGATGACGTATCCCTTCACCGGGCGGCGCGCCGTGACGAAGTGCTCCACGCCCGGCTCGGTGAGATCGATGCGGTCTTCGGGCTCGATCATGCGGTCCGTACCACCGCGGACTTCGAGGAAAACCGCCTGATCCGCACCGATGCCCGACAAGACGTAAAGCGCCTCACCCGAGATCGACGACTGCCCCCAGATCAGTTGACGGCCATCGAGCGTGAGCTTGAAGTCGCGGTCCGTACGAAACGCGATGAAGCGTTCAGCGCCCTGCCCGCGCAGGTCAAACGTTTCGTTGAGGGAGACGTCCTCGAAGTCTCCCGAAGCCAGGATGGCGCACAACGTGACGTCGTCACGATCATCCAGCCCGGCCGCCGCCAGAATTTGGCGGCCAGTCGGTACGGGATCGGTCACCATGACAGGGCGGAAATCCACGCCATCAAGGGCAAAGTGAATCCGGTAGGCGCGGGCCACCCTCAGCGGGCGGTTCTCCCGCAACGCCTGGCCCACGTCATCGATATCGTCGTAATGGGTACTCATTGTCAAATCCTCTTAAGGTATGTGCCAGGTCGCACCTGGCTACAGTTGCTTAATCGGACTGACGGAAGGCCGCCGGTAAATTATTTTCAGAACGTCTTGTGGAGCGTTCCAGTCGGCGTCGGGCCACACACGAAGAAGGCGGGACATCCGGGACAGGTGTATTCGGAACGTTCGGCCGCAAACTGGCCAGCTCGAATGCTGGTCAGGATGTCCGCGAGCTTGCCGTGGCTATTGGTCAACTGCTTCGGTGTAAGGCTGAGCGGCCTGATCTCGCCATCAGCCAGGTAGATCACTTCGACCGTGGCGCCCGGGAATGCCCGCTGGGTAGCCAAAAGCACGGCTGCCGAGCCCACGTCTTTCGATTCCTTGCGCGGGGCATGGCCGGTGCGGACGGTTCGCAGCGTCCGAATTCCGTCCTTGAGCAGGATCTCGTCCGGGCGAACGACAATTTGCTGGTCGCCGAAGGCCACACTCAAGGCTTGCATAGGTTCGACAATGGCGCCCTCGCGCGACGCTAAGAAGAACTGGATCATGGCCATCGCCATGGCACGATATTCTGTAGCGTAGCCATGTTCATGCAACTCATGCTCCACCAAAGCCTCTTCCAGGCGGCTCTCCCAGTCGGGCGTCTGGCCGGTCTCGATGACGGCCTGGCAGACCGAACGCACCGCCTCATGCATCTTCATGAAGGCAGTGGCCTGTCGCCGTCCCCCGACCTGCAACAAATGGGTATAGAGGAAGCGTCGGGGGCAGGATTCGTAGAGCGCGGCAGCTTGAGCGCTAAAGCTCACTGGCCCGGAAAACACAATAGGCAATGGCACGGTGTCCGGCGCGGGCGTCAGGCGAAGCACGGGGGTAACCGATATCTGCTGCAGCGCGCCGAGCCGATCGACAAACTCGGACAGGGGTCGCCGATGTCCGTTTCCTTTGGCATGCGCCGCATACAGGAAGAGCCGGTCACGCGCGCGAGACATCGCCACATAGAAAAGGCATTCCTGCTCCTGCGCCTGCGCGTCACGCTCCGCCCCCTCCGATGAGGTCGCCGCGCCAGCAATCATCCCTTCTGGCGGCGGGCATTTGGGCGGTCGATACGCACCCGGCATGCTGTCCTGGTTCGCGCCGGCCAGATGCACCGCCGGGAATTCCAACCCTTTGGCGCCATGAATGGTCATGAGCCGGACGGCATCGATCCCCTGCGCTGCGGCCGGGAGTTGCCGCAGATCCCGATCATCACGCAATCTAAGCAGCCGGCGAATGCGCTCCATCAGCCGCGCGATCGGCAAACCTTGGCCAGCCGGCTGCGCACGGACGAAATTCATAAACTGCCAGACGGCAATACCTTGGGCTTGCTCGGCCACACTGCTTGACGCGGCGATGCGCGCCGCCGAACGCGTTCGATCGAGTAAAACCGTGGCCAGAACGGTCCAGGGATGAGACAAGGCGTCGAATCCGGCCACAGCCGTTGCGAGCGCACCGAGCGCGGTTTGCCCTGCCGGCGAGAGATGAGTGAAAACTGATGTCCAGTCGCCCGGCGCCGCCTCAGTCGTGCGCAAGTGCTCAAACACCTGCACCACATCCTCAAGCGACATCGCGAACTCCGGCCAGCACGCAATGCGCACTAGCCCCATAGCGCGGCGGTCGGTCAGTAGCGACAGGAAGGCCACAAGGTCCTTGACCTCCTGACGCTCGAAAAGACTCCCCAGAAATAGTACCGGAATCCCCAACCGCTCCAGTTCCTGCCCCAATTCTGAGAGTTTGTCGTTGCCTCGACAGAGCACTGCCTGGTCCCGGTATTGATAGCCGGCCTGACGCAGCTGATCGATGTTCTCGGCCAACGCTGCACTGGTGAGTTCGCCTGTCGCGACAAGACGCAATTCCGGCGAGATACCGCATGACGCGCGATCAGCCTCGAGCCGACTGTGCGTACCACCAGCGCGCATACCTGCAGCAAACGTGGAGAAGGTATCAGTGATCTCCCGAACAGAACGATAGTTGTGCGTCAGGTAACCGACGACACCACCAGGAAAGTCTTCGTGACCGAAACGGGAAATGTTGAACGACGAAGCACCTCGGAAACGATAGATAGACTGCTTCCCGTCTCCAACAACCCAAAGATGCGTACCATCGGGCTTGAGTGCGTTTAGCAAGCGAACACTGGAGCGATTGACGTCTTGATATTCATCAACCAGCACATGATCGTAGGTCTGCTGCAATTGCAAACGCAGCGCTTCATTCGACTCCAGCAACTGCACGGGCCGCAGAACCAAATCCCCGAAATCCACGCAACCTGCCTGACGTTTCAGTTCTTCGTACGTCTCGTAGACCGTCGCCACCTCCAGTGCACGCTCGGCCGCCTGGATCTCCTCTGGACTTGTCGCTGTGTCATGCATGCAGCGTGCGAGGTCGCGGTACCGCGCGGCGTCGACCACTTCGTCTTTTGCGCGCGATATCGCGCTCAGCATGTCAGCGATAACTTGCGAGGGGTCGTAGACATCGCGATAGTGCGTGAGGCCCAGCCGAGGAAATGCGGACTCCAGCAACTCGACCGCCTCGGTGCGATCCATGAGTCGCGGATCGGGCGGCAACTCAACTTGGTCATGAAAGCGCCGAAGCACGTCCAGACCAAACCGATGGAAGGTACCAACCCACAACGCGGCCGCAGCAGCGGGTCGTGTACGCGCGAGCCTCTCGACCATCTCGGCAGCCGCGCGATTGGAGAACGTCAACAACAGGATACGGCGGGGGTCCACGCCTTCGTCTAGCAGGCTCTCCACCCGCGCGACGAGCGTACGTGTCTTGCCAGTACCGGGGCCGGCCTGGAGCAGGTAGGCTGCTCCTCGATGCATCGCAGCTTGTCGCTGCGCGTCGTTCATCGGGATATCCGGCGTTTGACGGGGAGGCGTGAGGGTCAGGCTAGGCAGCAGTAATGCGTCAAGCATCTGCTGCGCCACCACATCAAACGGTGCGCCAAGCCGGGTGGCAATGGCGCTACACGTCATTCCCTGTCCCAAATGCAGTTCCCTGACTACCGGGCGCGGCAGCAAGAACTCGCGCGCAAAGAGGTCCATTTGGACCTCACGGCGCTGGCGATGACTGTAGTCAACCACCCGATCCAGCCCCACGGGCGCCGCCTCGCTAGTGCGGGCTAGGTCGATCGCGTAGGAACCCTCGTTCTCTTCGTCGTCACCCAGCTCGACGTGACCGATTTCATGCGCTACGAGGAACGCCTGCTCAAAAGGCGACCCGCTGTCCTCGTGGATGATGAGCCGAGCTTCGCGATCGAAGAACGCCCGACCACCATCCAGCGCATCGGTGCCCGGCGCGCATTTTTCGACCGTTAGTCCCCGAGATTGTGCTTCGGCAACCGCGAAGGCGTACGGCGTCCCGGGATTGCGCCCCTGGCGAACGGCTTCCAAATGCAGTTCGGTGGCTCGCTGTCGCGCAAGCTCGACCGCGTCCACTTATTCGCCCCGATCGATCAACGCTTGCACGCGCTCGGCCTCCACGCCGGCGTCACGCAAGATTTTTTCAAACGACACTTTGGTCGCTGCGGCTGGTTTGATGCGCGACTTACTCTGCCGCGCGGCAGAAACCAGGGGGGGCTGTGATAGGAAAGTACGCAGTTGATCTAAAGTGCTCTCCAGCGCTCCAGCCAAGCGCTCAAGGAAACGCGCAGGCACTGAGGCGAGATCGACCCGGCGCTCCCGAAACGAGATCAACACCAGTCTGGGGAGGTGCAGGCGTTCAGCCGCCACATTGAAGGCTTGCGCCGTGAAACTCGCAGGTTCACGGCGTCCAGCACCGGCACGGAAGCGGGCTACCGCGGCATCCACACGCTGCGCATCCGCGGCGGACAGCGGCTCATGAGATACAGGACGGGAAAGCTCCCGGGATAGATCGATCAGTTCGTGTGCGTATTGCGGATACATGGCAAGGTAACGCATCAATGCGTCGTTATTCCCTGCATCTTCTACGGCAAAGGCGTAGAGCACTTCGTCGCGGGTCATTGCTTGCGATTGGTTCATCACAGCCCCTCCTTTCGCTCAAGGCGTCGCCGCAACGTCGCGAAAGCACGGTCGCGCTGGTTGCGGATAGTTTTTTCCGCCTTGCCCAACACCTTACTGATCGTGGGAACGCTCGGGTCATTCGACATGATGGGAATATCTCGGCGCAACATCTCAATAATTTGTTTCTGCAGAAGCGGCAACGTATCAATCGCGCCGTTCAGCAGCCGCCGGTAATCTTTTTTGTCGAGTTCATCGGGATCAAACGGGTCATAGTGCTCCACCGCCTGCTCGACCTCAGCAGTGATTTCGTCATCTTCGTTCAGCAACTCTGCCGAACGGTTCTGTTCGACCCGGATCTGAGCACCGGCGTCCAAGCGATCCTTCGCCATCGCGCCATTGAAATTGATCTCGAAGTAATCAAGCTTGTCATCGTATTCGGATTGATCGCCTAGGAGGCGATCCACAAACGTGTCCATCACACGGTCGCGGATGCTTAGTTCAGCGAGATCGGTCGTTGTGCCATCAACATTGTCAGGTTTCGGCAGCCGGTGTAGTACGCTGCGCATCAAAGCACGAAGCAACGGTTCGTGATGCGGACTCGCCGCATCGGTCGTTCGCACAAAGTAAAGGAGGGCCTCAGGACTCACAGCCCCGGGAGCGGACTCTGGCCACTGTTGGCAGCGCGCCACGAGTTCGTTCGGCTCAAGCTTTTCCAACTCCCCGATCTCCGCCTCAACAATAGTGCGGCGCACATAGAGAACTCCTTCTCGCGTTACCTTCCGTAATGGCCGCGCCATGCCTCCCCCTATCGCTCATTCAAGTTACGAAACGCTGCATACCGCAGGTGCTGCCTCGTCGCTTATTCTCATGTAAGTTCAACCCAGAGCGCTGTTCACGCAGCTACAGATATACCCGCTGCGTCTGTCCGCCTCGCAGGATGCACAACAATCTCTATACATTGGTCGAATGAAACCAACGCTTGCATCAGTCGCTCCAGCGAAATGTTCTGGAGCTTGTAGCGTCGTACTTGCGACACCTTGGGTTGAGTCATGCCGGTAATCGTTGCGGCTTCCATCTGACTCAAGCCGCGCTGATCAATCAGTTCGTTGAGCTTGAGCGCAAGCGCCGCCTTCGCTGACAGTTCCTCTGCATCATCGAAACCGAGGTCGTGCAGCACGTTGTCGGTACCTTGAGGATTGTCTTTGCGAGCCATCACGTTCTCCCACTCGCCCCATAGCGGGCGAGCACTGCTTTCAGCCGCTTCTCGATCAATTCAACATCCGTCTGCGGCGTGGCGATACCGCACTTGGACTTCTTCTGAAATGCATGGAGCACATGCACTGCGTCGGCAGCCCGCACGGTATAGACCGCGCCAAAGGTATCGCCCCGGTGGTCTTCCAGCAATTCGTACACACCGGAGCCCAGCCCCTTCCAAGGTTTGTCCGAGTCCGGCGTGCCACCCAACTGGACAATGAACAGCGCCACGCCCATGTTCTTCCGCGCGTCGATCGGGAATTCCTTGAAGTCTTTCTTCGACGCCCCCTCCCAGTTCGAGAGCTTGCGTTTCCGTGTAATAATTATACCCGTCCGGATATAGATCACAAGCACACCCGAATCGGGCAACATGACACGACAATTCGGGCGCCACGGCTCAGGGGATGGCGGCGTCCATGGCTTCGGAAGCTTGCTTTGTCTCGGCCCGCTTCGTGCCAGGCGGCACGGCACGCGACGGACTCTTGCGATGCCGGTACGGGCGGGAGTTGCCTTGACTGGTGCGGGTCTTGTCACCGTCCATACGACAGCGGGAATCCTTACTGGCTGTCGATGGTGTCCCGCCGCTGGCTGGCGACCTTCTTAGCGGCAGCCCGAATCGGGTCAACTCCTTGACCGTAGCCGCGACTCGATACGAATCGAAAATCTGAGACACCATTTCGGATTTTCGGCATAGCAATTGAGATCAAGATTGCACCAAGTTCGCCGCACTACGCCGCAGCAAGTTGTCCCGATAGGTACTGAACTTCACCATGTCTCCATGCAGCGTACTCATGGAGGCCGAAGTGGAACAGCCATCACAAACATCCGGTGCGCTTCCGCTGCCGGGCACGAAAGCCTACGAAGAGTTGCCGCACTTCCCGAAGCAGCAGCGCAGTGCCCTTCCCTTTCGGCGCACCATCCGCCGCCAGGAATTGCGGCTGATCGTCCCCCTAGCTGAAACGACGATCTACGAAATGGAGCGGCGCGGCGAGTTCCCTCACCGCTTCAACCTGACGCCGCGCTGCGTCGTGTGGGACTTGGCCGAAGTGGAAGCGTGGATCGAGCAACGCAAGCAAGCTCGTCGCGGCAGCGTCTCGAAACCGAATGTCCACTTACGAAAAACCCGCCCTGTTCGGGCGGGTTCGAGTGAGGAATGAAGCCGCGCAGCGGCCTTTCATCCGATCAGGCCACCGCGCTCAACGCCGGCACGACGACGTTCTTCGGCAACAACGTTGGCACGTAGGTCTGCCCGCCGCCCCAGGCATCGACCAGGTTGGCCCACTCTTGCAGCATGTGACGCCGCTGCTCGGCGTACTCAGCCTTGTTGTAGACCGAGCGCGAGGAACGCCCGTCCTCGTGCGCTAGGCACTTCTCGATCCAGTCGCGGTTGAAGCCGATCTCGTTCAGCAACGTCGAGCCGGTACGGCGCAGGTCATGGACAGTGAACGGTTGTAGCGGCAGCCCTTTGGTCTTTGCAGCCTCCGCCACGAGCTGCGTGACCCGATTCAAGGTCGCATTGGACATGAACCGCTCGGCATCGTAACGAGAAGGAAAAACGAACTTTGAGCCGGCCGCGCAAGCGTGCAGCGTCACGAAGATGTCGAGCGCCTGGCGTGACAGATAAACCACGTGCGGGTTGCGCCCCTTCATCCGCTGCTTCGGGATCGTCCAGGTCTTGCTCTCGAAATCGCCCTCATCCCAAGTAGCCTGTATCAGTTCGCTCTTGCGCACCAGCGTCAGCAGGATCAAGCGCAACGCCAGCTTGATGGTCGGATAGCGCCACCGATTCCATCTGCTGCACGAACAGCCGGATCTCCAGCGGCGACAAGGCGCGGTCCTTCGGCACGAAGGTAGCGATCGAGGCCGCCCCCACGCTGTCGGCTGGGTTGTCCACCTTCTCGCCGTGGGCGATGGCATAGACGTAAACCTGCTTCACGATGTCCCGAATCTGGACAGCCGTGGCCGGCGCCCCACGCTCCTTGACCTTGTGGCACAAGGCCCGCAGGTCTTCGGCCTGGATTTCGGTAAGCAGGCGGTTCTGGAAGACCGGCAGGATGTCCCGGTCGATGATGTGCTTGCGCATGGCGCGGGTACTGTCGGCCAACCGTGCATTGGCCAGCCAGGTGTCCATCGCCGTGCCGAAGGTCTTGATGGCGACCACCCGGCGTTTCTCGCGCTGCTTTTCGAGCGCAGGCGAGGTGCCCTTGAGCACGGCTTTGCGCGCGTCCAGGAGCAGTTCGCGCGCCATCGCCAGTGAGATGCCCCCAGGGCCGTAGCGCCCGAGGGTCAGCGTCTCACGGCGTCCGTTGAGGCGGTAGTCGTAGCGGAAGGTGACAGTACCGCTGGGCGATACCGTCACGTACATCCCGTCCCGGTCAAAAGCCTTATAAATCTTGGACTTAGGCTTCAGATTTCGTAGTGCGGCGTCAGTAAGCATCGAGGTTTCCTCCGGCTTGTGACGGCTTTACCGTCAGGCTTTACCGTCAAGGACCTGGAGACCTGCTGATGCCCGGAAAGCCGCATAAAACAAGCATTCCCGAGAAGACTTTTACCGTCAAAGACGGTAAAAGTCTGAATAGTGAACGAGAGCGTCTTAATCCGGCCTCGATTTTTACCGTCAGCTCTACCGCCAACTTTTTCTGCTGGCCGGCGATAGCCACCGATAGCTGCCGCGACGTATTTCTTTCTAAATCAATACGTTACGTCAGTTTTTCGATAGCTGGCGATAGTCCTCGAAGGACGTAAATTCACTCCCACTCAATAGTAGCCGGCGGCTTCCCCGAGATGTCATAAACAACCCTTGAAACCCCCCGCAACTCATTGATGATCCGGTTGCTCACCGTCCCCAGGAACTCATACGGCAGATGCGCCCAGTGCGCGGTCATGAAGTCGATGGTCTCGACAGCCCGCAGCGCAATCACCCACTCATAAGCCCGCGCATCACCCACCACGCCCACCGACTTCACCGGCAGGAACACGGCAAATGCCTGGCTGGTCTTGTCGTACAGGTCCGCCTTGCGCAGCTCGTCAATGAAGATGGCATCAGCCTTGGCCAGCAGTTCGGCGTATTCGCGCTTCACTTCGCCCAGGATACGCACGCCCAGGCCCGGGCCCGGGAACGGATGGCGGTAGACCATGGTGCGCGGCAGGCCGAGCTCGACGCCCAGGCGGCGCACTTCGTCCTTGAACAGCTCGCGCAGCGGCTCCACCAGGCCCAGCTTCATGTGCTCCGGCAGGCCGCCCACGTTGTGGTGACTCTTGATCACATGCGCCTTGCCGGTCTTGCTGCCCGCCGACTCGATCACGTCCGGGTAGATGGTGCCCTGCGCCAGCCACTTGGCGTTCTTCAGCTTGCTCGACTCTTCGTCGAAGATCTCAACGAACAGGTTGCCGATGATCTTGCGCTTGGCCTCCGGGTCGCTCACGCCTTCCAGCGCGGCGAAGTAACGGTCGGCGGCGTTCACGCGCACCACCTTCACGCCCATGTGCTCGGCGAACATCGCCATCACCTGGTCGCCTTCCTGCCAGCGCAGCAGGCCGGTATCCACGAACACGCAGGTCAGCTTCTCGCCGATGGCCTTGTGCAGCAGTGCGGCCACCACGGACGAATCGACGCCGCCGGACAGGCCCAGGATCACTTCGTCATCGCCCACCTGTTCGCGCACGCGGGCGATCTGGTCGTCGATGATGTTGGCGGCGGTCCACAGGGTCTGGCAGCCACACACATCCACCACGAAGCGGCGCAGCAGCGCCTGGCCCTGCAGGGTGTGGGTCACTTCCGGGTGGAACTGCACGCCGTACCAGCGCTTTTCTTCGTTGGCCATGGCGGCCACCGGAATGCGGTCGGTGGTGGCGGTGATGGTGAAGCCCGGCGGCGCAACGGAGACGTGGTCGCCGTGGCTCATCCAGACATTCAGCTTCGGCTCGCCGCCGTGGTCGCTCAGGCCCTTGAACAGCGCATCGGGGTTGATGACGTTCACTTCGGCGTGGCCGAATTCGCGCTGGTCCGCCGCTTCGGTGGCACCGCCCAGCTGGGCAGCCAGGGTCTGCATGCCATAGCAGATGCCGAAGATCGGCAGGCCGCTGTCGAACACTTCCTGCGGCGCGGCCGGCGCGCCCGGCAGCGTGGTCGATTCCGGGCCACCGGACAGGATGATGCCCTTGGCGCCAAACGCGGCGATCTCGGCCGGGTTGTGGTCCCAAGCCCAGATTTCGCAGTAGACGCCCAGCTCGCGGATGCGGCGGGCGATCAGCTGCGTGTACTGCGCGCCGAAATCGAGGATGAGGATCTTGTCGTTATGGATGTTGGTCATGGTGCCGTTCCAGTGGTGTTTTTCGCAGCGCCCGGCGCTTCAAGGCTCTGCGTCAGCGTGGCGATGAACGCCTCGCGTTGTTGAATATGTGAGGGGTCTTCCTCGTCCCAGTGCAGCATCAGCAGGCTGTGCGGTGAGTTGGGGTTGGCCCGGTCGGCGCGCGGCAGTTCGGCGATTTCCTGCACTTCGGTGCCGGGCACGATGCGCCGTTGAAAGGCGTGCATCGGGTAACCAGAATCCACGGCGTTGCCCCAGAACGCGGACTGCACGCTCATCCGTTTCGGCTCCAGCGGCCCCAGCTCGGCGGTGACCACAGGATCTTCAAGCCTGTCACCCAGATCGGTAACGCACCGCAGGATGACCTGCAGCGGGCGCTCGCCGGTACCTTTCAGCAGCCAGCGCTGTTCGCCTGCGGGCTGCACCTGCCAGCCCTTCGGCAGCGAGAACGCGTTCTGGCAGGCCTGTACGTCCTGCAATTGCGAAACCGCCGCGCCCGGAGACCCGGAGCGCGGCGGCGGTTCGGACAACGAACAGCCTGCCATCAGCAGGCTGCCCGTAATCGCAAGAGCAGTTCGCAAGCGCATCAGGCGCGGTAGTTCGGCGGCTCTTTGGTGATCGTCACGTCGTGGACGTGGCTCTCACGCTGGCCGGCGCCGCTGATCTTCACGAACTTGGGCTTGCTGCGCATCTCGTCGATGGTGGCGCAACCCACGTAGCCCATGGTGGCGCGCAGGCCGCCCATCAGCTGGTGGATGATGCCGCCCACCGGGCCGCGGTACGGCACGCGGCCTTCGATGCCTTCCGGCACCAGCTTGTCGGCGGTGGCGGCGTCCTGGAAGTAGCGGTCCTTCGACCCCTTCTCCATGGCAGCCAGCGAGCCCATGCCGCGGTAGCTCTTGTAGGAACGGCCCTGGTACAGCTCGGTCTCGCCCGGCGATTCCTCGGTACCGGCCAGCAGGCCGCCGACCATGATGGTCGAGGCACCGGCGGCCAGCGCCTTGCCGATGTCGCCCGAGTAGCGGATGCCACCGTCGGCGATCAGCGGGATGCGGTCCTGCAGCGCTTCGGCCACCAGATCAATGGCGGTGACCTGCGGCACGCCGACGCCGGCGACGACGCGGGTGGTGCAGATCGAGCCCGGGCCGATGCCGACCTTCACGGCGTCCGCGCCGCTGTCCAGCAGCGCCAGTGCGGCTTCGCCGGTGCAGATGTTGCCACCGATGACCTGCACGTTCGGGAAGTTCTTCTTGACCCAGCTGACGCGGTCCAGCACGCCCTGCGAGTGGCCGTGCGCGGTATCGACCACGATCACGTCCACGCCGGCGGCGACCAGCGCTTCCACGCGGCGATCGGTATCGCCACCCACGCCGACGGCAGCGCCGACCAGCAGGCGGGTCGACAGATCCTTGGCAGCGTTGGGGAAGTCGGTGTTCTTCTGGATGTCCTTGACGGTGATCAGGCCACGCAGTTCGAACGAATCATTGACCACCAGCACCTTCTCGATGCGGTTGCGGTGCAGCAGCTGCAGCACTTCGTCAGACGCGGCGCCTTCCTTGACCGTGATCAGGCGATCCTTCTTGGTCATGATGTGGCGGACCGGATCGTCCAGCTCGGTTTCGAAGCGCATGTCGCGGTGGGTCACGATGCCGGCCAGCTGGCCGTCGCTGCCCACCACCGGCACGCCGGAGATGTTGTGCGCCTGGGTCAGGGCCAGCACGTCGCGGATGGTGGTTTCCGGGCCGACGGTGATCGGGTCGCGGATGACGCCGGCCTCGAACTTCTTGACCTTGGCCACTTCCGCGGCCTGCTGTTCCAGGCTCAGATTCTTGTGGATGATGCCCATGCCGCCGAGCTGGGCCATGGCGATGGCCAGGCGGGCTTCGGTGACGGTATCCATCGCGGCGGACAGGATCGGAAGCTTCAGCTTCAGGTCTCGGGTCAACCGCGTTTCGAGGTTGACGTCCTTGGGCAGGATGGTCGAGTGGGCGGGGACGAGCGAGACGTCGTCGTAAGTGAGTGCTTCAGCCTGGATGCGCAGCATCGGCATACCCGAGATGTGGGGAAGCGCGACATTTTACCCTGTTTTCGCGCCGCGTGGCAGGGGGTAGATGCGACGCAGTGTCGCGCCGGCGGCGATTGGTTCAGGGGGCCGCCTACCGCTTTGGTGGGTGCCAACCTTGGTTGGCACCTACCAGGAGCGAGTCATCGGCCTGCCTTTGGTGGGTGCGGACCGTTGGTCCGCACTACCCTTCAGACACCTGTGTCCCAGCATTGTGCCGACCAACGGTCGGCACCCACCTTAAGAGGATCATCCGGGCCAGCCCTGGAGCACCTTTGGTAGGTGCCAACCTTGGTTGGCACCTACCAGGAGCGAGTCATCAGCCTGCCTTTGGTGGGTGCGGACCGTTGGTCCGCACTACCCTTCAGACACCTGTGCCCCAGCATTGCGCCGACCAACGGTCGGCACCCACCTTAAGAGGATCATCCGGGCCAGCCCTGGAGCACCTTTGGTAGGTGCCAACCTTGGTTGGCACCCACCAGGAGCGAGTCATCAGCCTGCCTTTGGTGGGTGCGGACCGTTGGTCCGCACTACCCTTCAGACACCTGTGCCCCAGCATTGCGCCGACCAACGGTCGGCACCCACCAACAGCAGATCTCCCCAATCGCAGGTCAGCTCAGCGCTTCCGCCGCTTCCAGGGTGTTCTGCATCAACGTGGCCACGGTCATCGGGCCCACGCCCCCCGGCACCGGGGTGATCCAGCTGGCCCGCTGGGCCGCAGCCTCAAACCCGACGTCACCCACCAGCCGGCCGTCGTCCAAGCGGTTGATACCGACGTCGATCACCACCGCGCCCGGCTTCACCCACTCGCCCGGCACGATGCCCGGACGGCCCACCGCCACCACCAGGATGTCGGCGTTGCGCACGGCCTGCTCCAGCACGTCCTTGGGGGTGAACTTGTGGCAGCTGGTCACGGTGCAGCCGGCGATCAGCAGCTCCAGGCCCATCGGGCGGCCAACGTGGTTGCTCACGCCCACGATGGTGGCGTTGCGGCCGCGCACCGGCTGGTCGGTATGGCCCAGCAGCGTGGTGATGCCGCGCGGGGTGCACGGGCGCAGGCCGAACTCGCGCAGGGCCAGGTGGCCGACGTTTTCCGGGTGGAAGCCGTCCACGTCCTTGCGCGGGTCGATGCGCTGGATCAGCCGGCGCGCGTCGGGGATGCCCGGCAGCGGCAGCTGGATCAGGATGCCGTGGATCTTCGGGTCGGCATTGAGCTGGTCGATCAGCTCGAGCAGTTCGGCTTCGGTGGTGCCGGCCGGCAGGTCGTAGTCATGGGCCTCGATGCCGACCTTCTCGGCGGCACGGCGCTTGTTGCGCACGTACACGGTCGAGGCCGGGTCGCCCCCCACCAGCACCACGGCCAGGCCCGGGCGGCTGCCGCCGACGGCCACGCGGGCGTCGACGCGCACCTTCAGGCTGTCGAGCAGGTCCTCGGCGATGCGGCGGCCATCAAGGATGCGGGCAGGATGCGGGGCGGCGGAATCAGTCATCGGGGCAGGCGTGGGGCGGCGGGGACGCTATTGTCCCTGATTCAGGCCCCCTCGCCCACCGCCACGGCACCGATCCACCTGCCCTTGTAGAGCCGAGCCTACGCTCGGCTCACGCGCGTAGCGCGGCTTTATCGCAACCTGACCGAAGCGCAAGCCGAGCATGGGCTCGGCTCTACAGCCGACCGGCCCGCCCTTGTAGAGCCGAGCCTACGCTCGGCTCACGCGCGCAGCGCGGCTTTATCGCAACCTGACCGAAGAGAAGCCGAGCATGGGCTCGGCTCTACTCTTCCTCTTCCGGCACGTCCTGCGGGTTCAACGTCTTGCTTGCCCGCTTCGGCGCGGTGAACGGCGTCGGCGTCGGCACGCCCTGGCCGGAGTTGCCGAACACCATCTTGGCCCCGGCATTCAAGCCACCACCGGCAATCTCCAGCTCGAAACGCTCGGCATCGCGGCGGCGGATCTGCTCGGCAATCTCCACCGCGTCATCCTCATCCGCACCCAGTTCCACCAGCGCGGCCTGGCCGAACAGCACCGCCGACTCAAACGTCTCGCGGATCTGGAAATCGACGCCGGCATGGATCAGCCGCAGCGAATGCTCGCGGTCGAACGAGCGCACCATCAGCTTGGCCTGCGGGAACTCGTGCGACACCAGCTCGACGATGCGGTCGGCGGCCTCGGCCTTGTCCACGCACACAGCAATCGCACGCGCGGTCGCGGCGCCGGAGGCATGCAGCACGTCCAGTCGCGTACCGTCGCCGTAGTAGATCTTGAAACCGAAACGCGCCGCGCTCTGGATCATCTCCACATCGTTGTCGATGATGGTCACGTCCACGTCGCGCGCCAGCAGCGACTGGCTGGCGACCTGGCCGAAGCGGCCGAAGCCGATCAGCAGCACGCTGCCGGACAGGCCGTCAGCCTCGTCCACGCCGTCCAGGTTCACTTCCGGCTTCGGCGCGATGCGCTTGTAGACCAGCACGACCAGCGGGGTCAGCGCCATCGACAGCACCACCACGGCGGTGAAGTTGGCATTGATCTCCAGGTTGATCACGCCCGCCGATGCCGCAGCGGAGAACAGCACGAAGGCGAACTCGCCGCCCTGCGCCATCAGCACGCCCCGGTCCAGCGCCTGTGCGTGGTCGCTGCCCATGATGCGCGCCACGACGTAAATACACAGCGCCTTGGCCGCCATCAGGGCCAGCACCAAGCCGAGGATCAGCTGCCAGTTACCAGCCACCACGCCCAGGTCCAGCGCCATGCCCACGCTAAGGAAGAACAGGCCCAGCAGGATGCCGCGGAACGGTTCGATATCCGCTTCGATCTGGTGGCGGAAGGTCGATTCACTCAACAGCACGCCGGCCAGGAACGCGCCCATCGCCATCGACAGGCCGGACAGCTGCATCAGCAGCGCAGCGCCAAGCACCACCAGCAGCGCGGCGGCAGTCATCACCTCGCGCGCCTTCGATTCGGCCAGCACGCGGAACAGCGGATTGAGCAGGAAGCGGCCGACCAGCACCAGGCCGACGATGGCGCCGACCCCGATCGCCACTGACAGCCAGCGCGAACCCTCGCCATCGGCACTGCCCGCGCTCGGCGCCATCCAGGCCACCAGCGCCAGCAACGGCACGATCAGCAGGTCTTCGAACAGCAGGATCGAAACGATCTTCTGCCCCGACGGCAGCGCGATGTCACCGCGCTCGGCCAGCAGCTGCATCACCACTGCGGTCGAGGTCAGCACGAAGCCTGTGGCACCGATGAAGGCGACCTGCCAGGGGAAGCCGAACAGCTTGGCGATGCTGGTCAGCACCAACGCACAGGTGACGATCTGCAGCGTCCCCAGCCCGAAGATTTCCTTGCGCAGGCTCCACAGGTGCGAAGGCCGCATTTCCAGCCCGATCACGAACAGGAACATCACCACGCCGAGCTCGGCGGTATGCAGGATCGCCTGCGGGTCGGAGAACCAGCCCAGTCCGAACGGTCCGATCGCCAGGCCGGCGGCGAAGTAGCCCAGCACCGAGCCCAGGCCGGCCCGGCGGAACAGGGGCACCATCACCACCGCCGCGCCCAGCAGGGCCACGACCTTGACCAGCTCGCTGGTCGCTGCTTCTACCGCCATGCGGTGCTTTCCCCAAGATCCAGAATCGGGTTCAACAATAGAGCAATGCCGATGACGGCAATAGCACGCGCGTTGCGCCGGATTGTCTTGGAGGTGGAACGATGCCGGGAGTTGCCCCCAACATCATCCCGAATCCATGCGCGTCGCTGTAGAGCCGAGCCCACGCTCGGCTGCTTCTGCTGTGCGCGGGAAGCATCAGCCGAGCACGGGCTCGGCTCTACAGAGAGCCACCCCGGCAGAACGCGGCGTAATCGATATACCCCGGGAACGGCACGCCCGGCGCGCACACCGGGCACCGCGGGTCCGGCCGGATGCCGGTCTCACGAAATTGCATGCCCAGCGCATCAAAGCGCAGCAGCCGGCCGACCAATGGCTCGCCGATGCCCAACAGCAGCTTCAGCACCTCGGTGGCCTGCAGCACGCCGGCCAGGCCGGGCAGCACGCCCAGCACACCGGCCTCGGAACAGTTCGGCGCAAACTCCGGCGGCGGCGGCTCGGGGAACAGGCAGCGGTAGCACGGCGCCACGCCACGCTGGCGGCCAGCGTCAAACACGCTTACCTGGCCGTCAAAGCGCTCGATGGCGGCATAGACCAGGGGCTTGGCGTGCTTGATGCAGGCGTCGTTGAGCAGGTAGCGCAGCGGGAAGTTGTCCGAGCCATCCAGCACCACGTCCACGCCCTCGAGCAGCGCATCCACGTTCTCAGAGGTCACCCGCTCCGGCACCGCCTCGACCTCGATCGACGGATTCAACGCCAGCAGCCGCTCGCGCGCGGAATCGACCTTGAGCTGGCCGACGCTGGCTTCGGTATGCACGATCTGCCGATGCAGGTTGCTGCGCTCCACGCGGTCGTGGTCGGCGAAGCGCAGGTGCCCTACCCCGGCGGCGGCCAGATAGAAGCCGGCCGGTGCGCCCAGCCCACCCGCGCCCAGTACCAGCACGCGCGCTTGCTGCAGCCGGCGCTGGCCGGCTTCGCCCACCTGCGGCAGCAGCAGGTGGCGCGAATAGCGATCGTAGAAATCACGGTCGGCGGCGCTGGCCAGCAGCTGCACCAGCGGCAGCGACTGCTCGCGCCAGGCCACGGTACCGCCCGTCACGGAAGCGACATGGGTGTAGCCGGCCTCCAGCAGGAACTGCGCGGCATCGGCCGAGCGCTTGCCGCTCTGGCAGATCAGCAGGATCTCCTGGTCGCGCCGCGGCAGATGCGCGGCCGGGTCGGCCTGCAGCTCGCCCTTGGCCACGCCGCGAGCGCCCTCGGCCATGCCGCCGGCCCGCTCGTGCGCCTCGCGCACATCGATCAGCACGGCGCCATGGGCCAGGCGCTCGCGTGCCTGCGCGGGGGAAAGCTCTTGGATGCTCATGGCCGCATTATCACGCACGTGGCGGCAGGCCGCCTTGACCAGAATCTGTAGAGCCGAGCCCATGCTCGGCTGGCGCGCGTAGCGCGCCTGCGGCAATGCGCGAAAAGCAGCCGAGCGCAGGCTCGGCTCTACAGGTCCACCGCAAGCCTACGGTAGCGCCAGCCCTGCGCCCGGGATCAAATCCCATTTCCCCACAACGAAAAAGGCGGCCCTGCGGCCGCCTTCCCGTGAATCACTTGCCCTTGACGTGCTTCATCAAGCGCCGCTTGGACTTGATCTGCCGCTCGGTGAGCACGTTCTTCTTGCCTTCGTACGGGTTGGCACCCTCGCGGAAGATGAAGCTCACCGGCGTGCCGATCAGCTTGAAGCGCTTGCGGAAGAAGTTCTCCAGGTAGCGCTTGTACGAATCCGGCAGCTCCTTCAGGCGCGTGCCGTGCACGATGAAGGTCGGCGGATTGGCACCGCCCGGATGCACGTAACGCAGCTTGGAAACGTGGCCACGGATGCTCGGCGGCGGATTGGTCTCATAGGCCACTTCCAGCGCCTTGTTCACTTCACTGGTGGTGAATTCCTTGTTCGCCGACTCATGCGCGCGGTGCACCGCGCGGAACAGCTCGCGCAGGCCCGACCCATGCTTGGCGGAAATGCGCACCGATTCGGCCCACGGCACGAAGCCCAACTTCAGCGACAGCTGGGTTTCCGCCTGTTCGCGCTGGTACTCGGTCAGGCCGTCCCACTTGTTGATCGCGATCACCAGCGCGCGGCCAGCGTCGAGCACGGCACCGAGCACGGTGGCATCCTGGTCGGTCACGCCTTCGGTGGCGTCAAGCATCAGCACGGCCACTTGGCACTGCTCGATCGACTGCATGGTCTTGACCACCGAGAACTTCTCGACGACCTCGTCCACGCGCGAACGGCGGCGCAGGCCGGCGGTATCGATCAGGCGGTACTCGCGGCCATCGCGCTCCAGGTCCACCGCGATCGAATCGCGGGTGGTGCCCGGCACGTCGGAGGCGATCATGCGCTCCTCGCCGAGAATGCGGTTGACCAGCGTCGACTTGCCAACGTTCGGGCGGCCGACGAAGGCGATGCGGATGCGGTTCGGATCGTTGTCCAGCTCTTCGCCGCTGCCCTCTTCGGGCAGGCGCTGGATCACCTCGTCCAGCAGGTCGTCCAGGCCCTGGCGATGCGCGGCCGAGACGGTCAGCATTTCGCTGAAACCGTAGCGCGCGAACTCGGAGCGGACGCTGTCCTCGTCGGTACCGTCGATCTTGTTGATCAGCAGCAGCGTCGGGCGCGACAGCTTGCGCAGCCACGCCAGGATCTCGTCATCCAGCGCCGAGGTACCCTCGCGGGCATCGACGACGAACAGGATCAGATCGGCTTCGGCAGCCGCAGCACGTGCCTGGCGCGTGGTGGCGCCAGCCAGGCCTTCATCTTCCCCGGCAATACCGCCGGTATCCACGACCAGGAAGTGGTTGTCCTCGTCGAGGCGGCAGACGCCGTAGTTGCGGTCACGGGTGACGCCGGGCTGGTCATGGACCAGGGCGTCACGCGTGCGGGTCAGTGCATTGAAGATGGTCGACTTGCCGACATTCGGCCGTCCAACCAGGGCGACCAAAGGCAGCATCGCGAGTACTCCGTATTAATTGGCCAACCGGAAGGCGGTCAGCTTGCCATCCACGTTCTGCACCAGCAGCACCCCGTCTGCGACGACCGGCTGGGCCAGCAGCGCGTCACCGCCACTTTTTGCCCGTGCCGCCATCGCACCGTCGGAGGCCTGCAACCAGTGCACGTATCCCTTGTAGTCGCCGACGACCACGTAGTCGCCGTGCAGTGCCGGACCGGTCAGCGAACGGCGGGCCAGCGCGGTCTGCGACCACATTGCCGCGCCGCTGGCCTTGTCCAGGCCGAACACGCCACCCTTGTTGTCAGTGACGAACACATTGCCGGACGACACCGCCACGCCACCGGCGCCACCATGGTCGCGCGCCCACAGCGGGCGACCGGTCGGGCCTTCGATGGCCATGGTCTGGTTCTTGAAGCTGCTCACGTACAGGGTGTTGCCATCCAGCACCGGAGCGCCGTCGACGTCGGCCATGCGTTCCAGCTCGGTACGGCCTTCGCCGTTGCCCACGTTCTGTTCCCACAGGGTGCGGCCATCCTGCTGGGCCAGGGCGGCGACCGCGCCCTCGTCCTTGCCGATGAACAGCACGCCCGGACCGGTGACCACCGGCGCATTGCCGCGCACGGTCAGTGCCGGCAGTTCACTCGGGTTGAACCACTTCTGGGTGCCATTGCCGGCGTCGAACGCGGTAACGCGACCGTCGTTGCTGCGCACGTAGACCAGGCCCTGGGCGATGGCCGGCGCGGCAATGACTTCACCCGGGACGCGGGCACGCCACTTCTCGCTGCCGTCGTTGATGTCCAGCGCGATGACCTGGCCGTCCAGCGTGCCGATCACGACGAGGTTCTCGCCGACGCCCGGACCACCGGACAGGCGCAGCCTGGCCTTCTTCTTTTCCTTCTTGGGTTCCCAGGCCCAGACCTTCTTGCCGGTCTGCAGGTCGAGGGCCTGCACGCCACCGGTGATCGCCGCGGCGAACACGTGGCCATTGGCCACCGCCGGGCCCTGGCGCACGCCGATGCGGCGCTCGCCCTTGCCGAGGTTGACCGACCAGGCCTTGTTGACCTTCACGGTGGGCTCGAACTTCACCAGTTCGGCCGGTTCCTGCGCCTTCTTCGCCTCTGCGTCCTTGCCGGCGAACCAGCCCTTCATGGTGCTGCAGCCGGCCAGGGCCATGCCCATCAGGAGCACGCTGGCGACGCGGGTGATCATGACCTTCTGACTCATCAAACCGACTCCGCAGGGGCGGCGACGGTGCCGCCGGCGTCCATAACCTTGGTTTCCAGCAGGCGCCGCTGCGGCGCTGCCACGTCCAGCGACTTGAGCGCCTTCTCGTACTGTGCACGGGCTTCATCGCGCTTGCCCTGCGCCATCAGCGCATCGCCATGGATTTCCAGGCTGCTGCTGTCGGTGGCGCTGCCCAGCAGCTTGATTGCCTCGTCGCTCTTGCCGGTGGCCACCAACAGGCGGGCCACGCGCTGGTCGACCACGCGCTGCAGGTCGCCTTCAACCTTGACACCGCGCAGGGTAGCCAGGGCCTCTTCATTCTTGCCGGCATCGACCTGGGCCTTGGCCAGCTGCAGCGCCGCGAGGTCGCCGTAGATGCTGGAAGGGCCCGCTTCGAGGGCCTTGACCGCCTTGGCGGCGTCGTCGAGCTTGTTCTGCTCCAGGCCAACCAGTGCCTTCTGGTACTCGGCATTGGCCGTGGCCAGCTTGCCGCCCTGCTGCTGCTGCCACCACTGCCAGCCGGCGATGGCGCCGATGGCGATGGCCACGCCACCGATGATGCTGGCACCATTCTTCCGCAGCCAGCTGCGGACGCGTTCACTTTGTTCGTGCTCGTCGAGCAGATCGTCGATCGCCATGCGTACTCTCGCCCCGCCCATCGGGAGGGACCATTGGGTTGAATCGAAGGTGGTGAAACCGCGCCTCAGTGCGAAACCGGGACTACGGAGCCTTCAGAGGATACCTGAAAGCGTGCCACGTTGGCTCGCTGGTAGGGTGCCAGATCGACGATAGCGCCGTTCTGCTGAACCTGGACCGCCGAAGCATTGCCCAGGGTGACCCGGGCCACCTGGCCGGGCGTGAAGCGGCGGCTTTCGCCGGACTTGATCAGGGCCTTCTCGACGGTACTGCCATCCGGGCCACCGATATCGACCCAGCTGTCGCCGTTGAACTGCATGTCCAGCGTGTTGGCGGCCGCAGCCGGCGCCGGGGCCGGACGCGGCACCGGGGCCAGTGACGCCACGTACGGGGTCGCCGCCGGCTTGCCGGCCGGGGCCGTCGCCACTTCGACCGGGGCCGCCACCTCAACGCCCGCAGCGGACGGGGTGACCGGTACCGCCGCCGGAATTGCATCCAGCGACGCGGTGTTCGGCGAAGGCAACGCCGTGCCATCGAAGTGGCCACGGGTAGCGAACCAGACCGGCACCGCCAGCACTGCGGTAATGCCGACATAAAGCACCCGGCGGCCGAGGTTCTCGGCAATGCGGCGGGCGCGCGGGGTATGGGTATGGCTGACCAGGGTGGGCGGGACCACCGGGCCGACCTGGGCCTGTTCCAGCAGCTGGCTCACGTCCACGTTGAGCAGGCGCGCATAGCTGCGCAGCTGGCCGCGCACGAACACCGGCGCGCCGAGCCTCTGCCACTGCTCCTCTTCCAGCGACCGGACGACCTGGACCGGCATGCGCAGGCGCGAGCCGACCTCTTCGATAGTCAGCCCGGCGGCCTCGCGGGCCTGGCGAAGGCGGGTTCCGCAGCCGGCCGCCGTCTCGAGAGTGCTCACAGTCTGGTCTTCAATCACAGTGCATCAACCCCGGAGTTAGGAGCCCGCGTCCTGCGGAAATTCCTGTCGAATCCGCTGCAGATAGCGATCAGATGCCCCCTGATCGCCCAGCCGTGCTTCGATTTCAGACGCAAGTTGTAACACGGAACGCGTTGCGGGTGCAGCCGCAATCCTACGTTCGGCGAAGGCCCGGGCCTCCATGTAGCGGCCCTGGCGGAAGCTCAGCTGTGCCATGGCCTCCAGCGCGACCGGGTTGCCCGGCAAGGTGGCCAGCGCCGCGCGCAGGTCGCGCTCGGCCCGCTCGAACTGGCCGGCATCCAGAGCACAGCTTCCCGCATTGGCCTGCGCTTCGGCCGCTGCGGCATGGCCCGGAGCCTGCAATGCACGGTCGAACCAGACCAGCGACTCGGCCGCCCAGCCCTGCTGGCACAGCCAGGCACCATAGTTATTGAGGATATCGCCCCGTTGCGGCGCCAGTTCGGCGGCCCTGCGGAAGTTCTCGCCGGCCTGCGTGCTGCGCCCGCGGCGCTCGTCGATGCCGGCCATCAGTACCAGCGCGTCCGGGGCATCTGGAGCCAGCTTCCGCGCCTCCCGCACCTTGCGCTCGGCGGCATCGAGGTTGCCGACCTGCATGTCGCGCGCGGCCAGCACCAGCAGGTCCTGCCAGCGCACCTGGCGACGCACGCTGTCCGGGTCGCGGACGGAATACACCGGGGCCATGCTGGGCCCCAGCTTGGCCTTGGGATGGGATTTGCAGCCGCTGGCCGAGATGGCCAGCACGCCTGCTAGCAGGGCCAGCCAGCGCCGGTCAAGCCGCGGCATCGCTCCCCTTCCCTGCCTGCAGCGTCTTGTTGAACTCCGCCTGGCGGCGGGTGCGGTCCATCACCTGGCCCTTGAGCTGGCCACAGGCGGCGTCGATGTCGTCGCCCCGGGTGCGGCGCACCATGGTCAGCACGTTGCTGTCGAGCAGGATCTTCTGGAAGGCACGGATATCGGCCTCCTCGGAGCGCTCGTAACGGGTGCCCGGGAACGGATTGAACGGAATCAGGTTGACCTTGCCCGAATCCTTGGCCTGCACCGCGTTGTCGAACTGGCGCATCAGCCGCGCCAACTGCCGGGCATGCTCGGGCTGGTCGTTGATGCCCTTCATCAGGGTGTATTCGAAGGTGACCGATTCGCGGCGCTTGTTGGCACGCAGATAGCGTGCGCAGGAGGCCATCAGCTCGGCGATCGGATACTTCTTGTTGAGCGGCACCAGCGTCTCGCGCAGCTCATCATTCGGCGCATGCAGCGACACCGCCAGCGACACGTCGCTCTCGCTCGACAGGCGGTCGATCTGCGGCACCAGGCCGGAGGTCGACAGGGTCACGCGCTTGTTGGCCAGGCCGTAGCCCAGGTCGTCGCGCATCACGCTCATGGCGCGCACGACGTTGTCGAAGTTCATCAGCGGCTCGCCCATGCCCATCATCACCACGTTGGTGAGGCGGCGCATCTGGTGCGGCACGTTGCCCAGGTGGCGTGCGGCAACCCACACCTGGCCGATGATCTCGGCGGTGGTCAGGTTGCGGTTGAAGCCCTGGGTGGCGGTGGAGCAGAACGTGCAGTTCAGGCCGCAACCGACCTGCGAGGACACGCACAGCGTGCCGCGGGTCTTGTCCGGGATGTACACGGTCTCGATGGCATTCTTGCCATCCACGCCCATCGCCAGCAGCCACTTGTGGGTGCCGTCGGCGGAGGGCTTGTCGAACACGATGTTGGGGACAACGACCTCGGCATGGGACTGCAGCTTGGCGCGCAGGACCTTGCCGAGGTCGGTCATTTCATCGAAGTCGGTGACGTAGCGATGATGGATCCACTTCATCACCTGATGGGCCCGGAACTTCTTTTCGCCGAGAACGTCGACGAAGAACTTCTCCAGGCCCGCGCGATCGAGGTCGAGCAGGTTCTGCTTGCCAGCCGTGGGTGCCGGCTTCGGCAACGGCTGGATGGCGGGGGACTGTACGACCTCGTTCACGGCATTACTCTCAGCGCGAAACGACTTCGGTAGCGGCGAAGAAGTAGGCGATTTCGATCGCGGCGTTCTCGACCGAGTCCGAGCCGTGGGCGGCGTTGGCATCGATGGATTCGGCGAAGTCGGCGCGGATGGTGCCCGGCGCGGCTTCCTTCGGGTTGGTGGCGCCCAGCAGGTCGCGGTGGGCCAGCACGGCGTTCTCGCCTTCCAGGGCCTGGATCATCACCGGGCCGGAGATCATGAACTCGACCAGCGCGTTGAAGAACGGACGCTCGCGGTGCACGGCGTAGAAGCCTTCGGCTTCACGGCGCGACAGCTGCTTGTACTTGGCGGCGACGACCTTCAGGCCGGCCTTCTCGAAGCGGGCGTAGATTTCGCCGATGACGTTCTTGGCAACGGCGTCCGG
Source organism: Stenotrophomonas maltophilia (assembly GCF_001676385.1). Taxonomy (GTDB): domain Bacteria; phylum Pseudomonadota; class Gammaproteobacteria; order Xanthomonadales; family Xanthomonadaceae; genus Stenotrophomonas; species Stenotrophomonas maltophilia_J. The sequence goes on from NZ_LYVJ01000006.1 coordinate 110,560, forward strand.
CTTGATGATCGAAAGGGTGCGCTCCAGCGCCATGGGATGTCTCCAATGGAATCGGGCCGCAGATGGCCCGAAGGGTAACATGAAAAAAACCCGCGTCGGGACGCGGGCTTAGCCTGATAAACGTAGGCGAATTGTAAGAGATAACGCGGCTGGGTGGTAGAGGGCCCACAGCCCTCCTGTAGAGCCGAGCCCATGCTCGGCTGGCCTTTGAGCCGAAGAGCAGCCGAGCGTGGGCTCGGCTCTACACGCCCCACCCTGCCCATTCACCCACCTGAGTGGATTCTGACCGGTCTGGGCATTTTGCTGCACTGCAAAATGCCATACGCCACCGTCTGGTTCTAGTATCAAACAATCGTTTGATTAAGGTCGCCCCCCGATGGCCAAACCCGCCCACTTCTCGACCAAGGACCGGATCCTCGGTGCCGCCGAGGAGCTGTTCGCACAGCATGGCTTTGCCGGCACTTCGCTGCGCCAGGTGACCAGCCAGGCCGACGTCAACATCGCGGCGGTCAACTACCACTTCGGCTCGAAGGAGAACTTGGTCAACGAGGTGTTCCGCCGCCGCATGGACGAGATGACCAGTGCCCGCCTGTCGCAGCTTGAACGCGCTCGCAGCGAACATCCCGGGCAACTGCGCCCGGTGCTGGCCGCGTTCGTCGAACCGGCGCTGGCCCTGGCCCAGGACCGCCACAACGGCGGTGCCTTCGTACGCGTCATCGCCCGCGCCTACGCCGAGAAGAATGACAACCTGCGCAAGTTCCTGTCCGACCATTACGGCCATGTGCTGCGCGCGTTCGGCAAGGCCATCGCCGAATGCGTGCCCGGCCTGAGCAAGGAAGAGCTGTACTGGCGGCTGGACTTCCTGGCCGGTTCGCTCACCTACGCCATGGCCGACTTCGGGCTGATCAAGCGACCCGCCGGTGTCACCGAAGCGGCGCATCGTGCCCATGCCGCCCACGAACTGATCCATTTCGCCGAAGCCGGGTTCCGCGCCGCCGCACGCGGCGGTGCCCTGCCCGCTTCCCCCTGATCCCATCGGGCGAGTCCCGCCCGGCAACTGCTGACCAAGAAGGCCTTACACCATGTCCAATTCCCTGCTAGTCCGCCGCGCCGCCGTGCTGGGTGCCGGCGTCATGGGTGCCCAGATCGCCGCCCACCTCACCAATGCCGGCGTCGACACCGTGCTGTTCGACCTGCCCGCCAAGGAAGGTCCGGCCGATGGCATCGTGCTGAAGGCGATCGCCAACCTGGGCAAGCTCAGCCCCGCGCCGCTGGCCAGCAAGTCCCTGGCCGAGGCGATCACCCCGGCCAACTACGAGTCCGGCCTGGAGCAGCTGAAGGACTGCGACCTGATCATCGAGGCCATTGCCGAGCGCATGGACTGGAAGCAGGACCTGTACAGGAAGATCGCCCCGTTCGTGGCCGACCACGCGGTGCTGGCCTCCAACACCTCGGGCCTGGGCATCAACAAGCTGGCCGACGTGCTGCCCGAGCAGCTGCGCCACCGCTTCTGCGGCGTGCACTTCTTCAACCCGCCGCGCTACATGCACCTGGCCGAACTGATCCCGGCCAGCACCACCGATGCCGCCGTGCTGGAAGGCCTGGAAGAATTCCTGGTCACCACCCTGGGCAAGGGTGTGGTGTACGCCAAGGACACTCCGAACTTCATCGGCAACCGCATCGGCGTGTTCTCGATCCTGTCCACCATCCATCACACCCAGCAGTTCGGCCTGGGCTTCGATGAAGTGGACGGCCTGACCGGCCCGCTGGTCGGCCGCCCGAAGTCGGCCACCTACCGCACCTCTGACGTGGTCGGCCTGGACACCATGGCCCACGTCATCAAGACCATGGGCGACACCCTGCCCAACGACCCGTGGCATGAATTCTTCAAGTCCCCGAAGTGGCTGGACGCGCTGATCGCCAAGGGCGCGCTGGGCCAGAAGACCGGTGCCGGCATCTTCCGCAAGGTCGGCAAGGACATCGTCGTGCTGGACCTGGAAAAGCAGGACTACCGCCCGGCCGACCGCACCGCCGCCCCGGAACTGGTCGAGATCCTGAAGATCAAGAACCCGGCCGAGAAGTTCGCCAAGCTGCGCGAGAGCCAGCACCCGCAGGCGCAGTTCCTGTGGGCGACCTTCCGCGATCTGTTCCACTACAGCGCCTACCACCTGGCCGATATCGCCGAGACCGCGCGCGACGTCGACCTGGCCATCCGCTGGGGCTACGGCTGGTCGCTGGGCCCGTTCGAGACCTGGCAGGCCGCCGGCTGGAAGCAGGTCGCGCAGTGGATCGCCGATGACATCGTCGCCGGCAAGAGCATGAGCAACGCCCCGCTGCCGGATTGGGTCTTCGATGGCCGCGACGGCGTGCATGCCGCCGAAGGCAGCTACAGCCCGTCGCGCAACGCCAAGCTGCCGCGCTCGTCGCTGCCGGTGTACCAGCGCCAGCGCTTCCCCGATCCGCTGCTGGGCGAGACGTTCGCGCCGGGCGAGACCGTGTTCGAGAACGACGGCCTGCGCATGTGGCACGACGGTGATGGCATCGCCGTGGTCAGCTTCAAGACCAAGATGAACACCGTGTCCGACCAGGTGCTGGACGGCCTGCAGGAATGCGTGAGCCGCGCCGAGAAGGACTTCCAGGGCCTGGTGATCTGGCAGCAGAAGGAACCCTTCTCCGCCGGTGCCGACCTGGCCGGCGCGCTGGGCCTGCTGCAGGCCGGCAAGGTCGACCAGTTCGAGGAAATGGTCGCCAACTTCCAGCGCACCAGCCAGCGCATCAAGTACTCGCTGGTGCCGGTGGTGGCAGCGGTGCGTGGCCTGGCTCTGGGCGGCGGCTGTGAGTTCCAGATGCACAGCGCCAAGACCGTGGCCTTCCTGGAAAGCTACATCGGCCTGGTCGAGGCCGGTGTCGGCCTGCTGCCGGCCGGTGGCGGCCTGAAGGAACTGGCCGTGCGCGCCTCGCAGGCGGCGGGCCCGGGCGGTGACGTGTTCGCCGAACTGAAGAAGACCTTCGAGACCGTGGCGATGGCCAAGGTGTCCAACTCGGCGGTCAACGCCAAGGAACTGGGCCTGCTGCGCAGCACCGACAAGGTGGTGTTCAACAGCTACGAGGCCCTGCACATCGCCAAGGCCGAAGCGCGCGCCCTGGCCGAGGCAGGCTACCGTCCGCCGCTGCCGGCACACCGCATCCAGGTCGCCGGTGACGTGGGCATCGCCACCTTCAAGATGATGCTGGTCAACATGCTGGAGGGCCGTTTCATCAGCCCGTACGACTACGAGATCGCCGAACGCATCGCCACCGTGCTGTGCGGCGGCAAGGTCGACCGCGGCACCCTGGTGGACGAGGAGTGGTTGCTGACCCTGGAGCGCAAGCACTTCGTCGAACTGGCCCAACAGGAAAAGACCCAGGCCCGCATCGCGCACATGCTGAAGACCGGCAAGCCGCTGCGTAACTGATTGATGGCGGGTGCCGACCGCTGGCCGGCACTCCTCTGCCTCTGGTGGGTGCCGACCGTTGGTCGGCACCCCGGCTAAAAAATTCGAGAGATCACTGCAATGACCAAGCAAATCCAGGACGCCTATATCGTCGCCGCTACCCGTACCCCGGTTGGCAAGGCGCCCAAGGGCATGTTCCGCAACACCCGCCCCGACGACATGCTTGCGCACGTACTGCGCAGCGTCGTGGCGCAGGCCCCGGGCGTGGACGTCAACCGCATCGATGACGCGATCATCGGCTGCGCCATGCCGGAGGCCGAGCAGGGCATGAACGTGGCGCGCATCGGCGTGCTGCTGGCCGGCCTGCCGAACACCATCGCCGCGCAGACCGTGAATCGTTTCTGTTCGTCCGGCCTGCAGGCCGTAGCCCAGGCCGCCGACGCAATCCGCCTGGGCAACGCCGACCTGATGCTCGCCGGCGGCACCGAGTCGATGTCGATGGTGCCGATGATGGGCAACAAGATCGCGATGGCACCGAGCGTGTTCGACAACGACCATGTCGCCATTGCCTACGGCATGGGCATCACCGCCGAGAAGGTCGCCGAAGAGTGGAAGGTCTCGCGCGAAGACCAGGACGCCTTCGCCCTGGCCTCGCACCAGAAGGCCATGGCCGCGATCCAGAACGGCGAGTTCAAGGACGAAATCAGCCCGTACGAGATCGTCTCGCACCTGCCGGACCTGGCTGACGGCCAGCGCATCATCACCCGCAACAAGATCGCCGACACCGACGAAGGCCCGCGCCCGGATTCTTCGGCTGAAGGCCTGGCCAAGCTGCGCCCGGTGTTCCGCAACGGCCAGTTCGGCGGCACCGTCACCGCCGGCAACTCGTCGCAGATGAGCGACGGCGCCGGCGCGGTGCTGCTGGCCTCGGAACAGGCGATCAAGGACTACGGCCTGACCCCGTTGGCCCGCTTCGTCAGCTTCTCGGTGGCCGGCGTGCGGCCGGAAGTGATGGGCATCGGCCCGATCGCCGCGATCCCGAAGGCACTGAAGCAGGCCGGCCTGACCCAGGACCAGCTGGACTGGATCGAACTCAACGAAGCGTTCGCCGCGCAGTCGCTGGCGGTGATCCGTGATTGCGGCCTGGACCCAAGCAAGGTCAACCCGCTGGGCGGCGCGATCGCCCTGGGCCACCCGCTGGGCGCGACCGGCGCGATCCGTACCGCAACCCTGCTGCACGGCCTGCGTCGGCGCCAGCAGAAGTACGGCATGGTGACGATGTGCATCGGCACCGGCATGGGTGCGGCGGGTATTTTCGAGGCGCTGTAAGGTTCAAAGCGTTGCCGGCGGACGTTTCGGCTTGCTGTGGGGCCCGGGTGGGTGAGACTGCCCGGGACACGCCGCAAGTACATCCCTGTAGGCTTGGCAGCGGCATCCATGCCGCTGACAGTCCCGGTCAGCCTCACCCGCCCGTGCCATCCAACATTCCGCGCGGCGGAGGGATGAGCAAAGGCAGGGTCAAAGGCCGGGGTCAGATCCCTTTGCTGCGCAAAGGGATCTGACCCCAACAAGCAGAAAAGGCAGCCAATGGCTGCCTTTTCTGCTTGTGCTTCTGCCTTTGATTCCGCCCTTCCCGTCCGCGCCGGCAGGAAACTGTCGAGAGGCGTGGGCAGGCCGCTGCAGGACCGTTGGCGCCATGGATGGCGCCATCGAGCCCCCAGGGATGGGTTTACGGCGTGTCCTGCAGCGGCCTGCCCGCGCCTCCCCCACTTTGGCAGGAAGGCGCTGACGGAGCGCTTGATAAACCTTATTCCGCCAACATCGCCGTCAGCTTCTCCCGCGCCGGGCCGGCCAGCTTCGGGTTGTCCAGCGCAAAGCGGATCGTCGCCTCCACCAGGCCCAGGTGCGTGCCGCAGTCGAAGCGGGTGCCCTCGAAGCGATAGGCATCCACTTCTTCGGTCTTCAGCAGCTGCGCGATCGCATCGGTCAGCTGGATCTCGCCACCGGCACCACTGCCGGTCTGCTCCAGCAGTTCGAAGATCTTCGGGCTCAGCACATAGCGTCCCACCACCGCCAGGTCGCTCGGCGCGTCCTCCGGCTTCGGCTTCTCGACAATCTGCGAAATGCGGCCCTTGCGGCCGTCGAACGCCTCCGTGGCGACGATGCCGTAGCTGGCGGTCTTGTCGTGCGGCACGTCTTCGACCGCAATCACGCTGGCACCACTGGCCTCGTTGAGGTCGGCCATCTGCTTCAGTGCACCGGCGCCGCGGTTCCAGATCAGGTCGTCGGGCAGCAGCACCGCAAACGGCTCGTCACCGATGACGGCCTTGGCACACAAGACGGCATGGCCCAAGCCCAGGGCCTCGGCCTGGGTCACGAAGATCGCGCGCACGCCATTGGGCAGCACGTGACGGATCATCTCCAGCTGCTCCTGCTTGCCGGCCCGCTCGAGCTTCTGCTCCAGCTCGTAGGCCTTGTCGAAATAGTCGGCCACCGCGTGCTTGTAGCGGTTGGTGATGAACACCAGCGTGTCGCAGCCCGCCTCGATCGCCTCATCGACCGCGTACTGGATCAATGGACGATCGATGATCGGCAACATTTCCTTCGGAACCGTCTTGGTAGCAGGGAGGAAGCGCGTCCCCAGCCCTGCCACCGGAAAGACCGCCTTGCGAATTCGCTTGCTCATTGGTGCCTGTTGGCCTCACGTGCCGGAAAAGGCACGACTTTAGCGGATGAAATGTAAGCGTCCTGTTCGATTGGCGAGAACTCCGGCATGGTCGCGAACAGGATTTCCTGGATGGTGCCGGTGTCGTAGCTGCACACCGCCTCGCGCAGGCGCGGGACATTGCCCAGCACCAGGTCACGTGAGAACGCGCGCACACCGGCCTCGAGAATCTTCGGGTGCGCGGTGGAACGATAGTCCTCGTCCGAATAGAACAGCGTCTCGTGCAGCTTCTCGCCCGGACGCAGCCCGGTGTAGATTATCGGAATGTCCTTGTACGGCTGCTTGCCGGCCAGGCGGATCATCTGCTCGGCCAGTACGCGGATCGGCACCGGCTCGCCCATGTCGAGGGTATAGATCGCACCGTGCGACGCCGAGGCGGCGGCCTGCAGGATCAGCTGGCAGGCCTCCGGGATGGTCATGAAGTAGCGGCTGACTTCCGGGTCGGTGACCGTCACCGGGCCACCCCGCAGGATCTGCTCGCGGAACAGCGGCACCACGCTGCCGGCCGAGGCCAGCACGTTGCCGAAGCGCACGGTGACGAAACGGGTATGCGTGGACTTCTGGTCCAGGCTCTGGCAGATCATCTCGGCGTAGCGCTTGCTGGCGCCCAGCGCGTTGACCGGATCGACCGCCTTGTCGGTGGAGATGAACACGAAATGCTCGACACGCGCTTCAAGGCAGGCGCGGGCCACGTTCTCGGTGGCCAGGATGTTGTTGCGCACCGCTTCACGCAGCTGCCGCTCCAGCACCGGCACATGCTTGTACGCCGCAGCGTGGAACGCGGTATCCACCGAATGCAGCGACAGCGCATGACGGATCACAGCCGGATCACCACAGTCGCCCAGCACCGCCTCGATCTCGACATCGGGGAAGCTGCGGCGCAGCTCGCCCTCGATGGTCAGCAGCAGCAGCTCGCTGATCTCCAGCAGGATGATGCGACCGGCGCCATGGCGTGCGCACTGGCGGCACAGTTCCGAGCCAATCGAGCCACCGGCGCCGGTCACCAGCACGGTACGCCCGCCCAGCCAGCCACGGATCAGGTTCCAGTCCGGCATGATCGGCTTGCGGCCGAGCAGGTCCTCGATCGCCACTTCCTTCAGCTGCCCGGGGAGCGACTGGCCCTGCAGGATGTCGCTGAGCTTGGGCACGGTGCGGAACGGCACGCCGGTGCTTTCGCAGATGGCGACGACCCGCTGCATGCCCGCCGCGTCCAGCGATGGAATGGCGATGACCAGCAGCTTGGCGGCCGTCTCGCGCACCACGCTCGGGGCATCATCCAGGGTGCCCAGGATCGGCAGTCCCTGCAGCTTGGCGCCGCGCAGGTGAGGAGCGTCGTCGAGCAGGCCGACCGGCTCGAAATTGCCGGAACGGCGCAGGTCACGGACCAGGGTTTCGGCCGCCTGCCCGGCGCCCAGGATCAGTACCCGCCGCGCGGTCGAGTCCGACTGCAGCGCCTGGTAATCCTTCCAGGCGCGATACAGCAGGCGCGGTGCACCCAGCAGCGCCGAGAGGGCGAACGGATAGATCACCAGGACCGACATCGGCACGCCGTCGAACCGCTTCCACATCAGTACCAGCACGATGGCGACCATGCCGATGAAGCTGGCCTTGAAGATGTTCAGCAGGTCGCTGACGCTGGCGAACCGCCACAGGCCGCGATACAGGCCCACGCGCCAGAACACCAGGCCCTGCAGCAGCAGGACCAGGGTGGTATCGACATTCCACAGGGGCAGCGCAGGCGCGTTGGGCAGGATCGAGTAACGTCCCGCATGTAGCAGCTGCCAGCATGCCCAGACCATGAACAGGTCGTGGCAGACGATGGCCGAACGCGGCATCAGGCCGAGGATTCTGTCCCGCCAGGGTGAAGCCATAAGTCAGGTAATTCCTTGTCGGTGGCGCATTCCATTGCGCAGGAGGAGCCAGAGGACGCTCAGCGCGATGAACCACGCGATCGCCACGGCAGCCTCCCACCTCGGCTGCAGTTTGGAGCAGACATTGAACACTGTAATGCTGAACAGGCCTAAAGCAAAGTACATCCCTGTCACCTGGGGGTGACTGGCTCCTGCCTGCACCGCGCGCTGGTAGACATGCTGGGTATGGGGTTCCATCCAGCGTTGTCCGGAAATGATGCGCGCCAGCAGTGTGAAGCCTGCGTCCACGAGGAACAGCGACGCGGGCACCAGCAACAGGATCCAGTGGATGTCGGTGCGCAGCGCGGCCATGGCCAGCACGACGGCTACGGCATAGCCGAGGGCACCACTCCCGACATCCCCCATGAAAATCCGCGCCCGCGGGAAGTTGAACGGCAGGAAACCGAGGCAGGCCAGGCCCAACGCCAATGCCGCGAGCGAGTATGGCCACGGCAGCACCGGCGCCAGCCCCAGCGCGACCACGACGGCCTGGCTGGCGGCGATGCCGTTGATGCCATCCATGAAGTTCCAGATATTGATCAGCGACGCAGTGAACAGCAGCACCAGGCCGGCCAGCAGCCAGCTGCCGCCATGCACCTTGACCAACGCTGCCAGCAGGGCGGCGGCGATGAAATGAACGAGCAGGCGACGCATGGCCGGAAGCGGCCGGTGGTCATCCCACCAGCCGATACCCGCTACCAGCATCAGGCCCAGGCTGGCGACCAGCAGGCCGGGCATCGCGTGCGGCCAGGCCCACATGGCCGCAGCGGCAGCCACCAACAGCGTGATGACGATGGCGATGCCACCCCCACGCGGCGTCGCGACGCTGTGGCTGCGGCGCTCGCCAGGCTGGTCCATCAACTGCCGGCGCAGCGCATAGCCACGCGCCGCCCAGGTCAATGCGGCGCTCAGCAGGGCCAGCCCCAGCAGCGCGCCCATCACAAGCCACGGCATGGATCAGAGCACCGCGTAGTTCAGCAACGGCTTGACCGTGCCCCACTCCTTGCAGCTCGGGCACTGCCAGTGGTGAGTGCGTGCACCGAAGCCACAACGGGTGCAGCGATAGGCCGGGTTGCGTACCAGCAACTGGTCGGTGATGTGCTTGAGATCATGCAGCGTTGCGGTGGAATCGGCGCCTTCGGCCAGGGTCAGGTCGATCAGTGCCGACTCGCCCCGCACCGACGGCCGATCCTTGAGCTGCCGCCCGAGGTAGGCGCGGGCCGGGGCAACGCCCTCCTGCTCTTCCATCAGGCGGGTCAGTGCCAGCACCGGGGCGATGCCCCGGTAATGCTCGGTCATTTCCGACAGGAAGGCGCGCGCGCCGGCCAGGTCGCCGACCTTGCGGTAGTTCTGCATCAGTGCCGGCAGCAGTTCCGGCAGGTATTCGGGATCGTTGCGGGCGGCGCGTTCGAAGGCGCGCACGGCGGCCTCGGGGTTGCCCGCATCGGTTTCCAGGCGGCCTTCGATGATGCCGGCCCGCACCGACATCGCGTCGGCCTGGTAGGCGCGGGCAATGGCCGCCCTCGCCTCGTCCAGCTTGCCGGCCCCGCGGAAGCGCTCGGCCAGTTCGCATTCGAACTGGCCGATCAGCTTGCCCATCGGCTCACCGGTGACGTCCTCGAAGCGGGTGGCGTTGTCGATCGCCTTTTCCCAGTCGCGCTCGGCCTGGTAGATGCCGATCAGGTGCTTGAGCGCCTGGGGCGCGCGCTGGTCGAGCTGGGCCAGCTCGGTGAACACGGTCTCGGCGCGATCCAGCAGGCCGGACTTCATGTAGTCCTCGCCCAGTGCCAGCAAGGCCTGCACGCGCTGCGCGTCGCTCAGGTCGTGGCGGTTGACCAGGCCCTGGTGCAGGCGGATGGCGCGGTCGACCTCGCCACGGCGGCGGAACAGATGGCCCAGCGCGACCTGGGTCTCGAAGGTTTCCTTGTCCAGTTCGGCGATGTGCAGGAACAGTTCGATGGCCTTGTCCGGCTGCTCGTTGAGCAGGTAGTTCAGGCCCCGGAAGTACGTGCTGGACAGGCGGCTGACCTGGTTGTCACCGTGGCGTTGGCCGCCACGACGCCCGATCACCCATCCGGCCAGCGCGGCCAACGGAACGAACAGGAAGAACCAGAACCACTCGGTGACGAAATCCATCTTCGATCAGCGTCCATCAAAGGATTGCGGGGAAGCGACCGGCGCCGGCGACGCGGCGGCGGACTTGTTGGCGCGGCGCAGTTGGCCGTAGAGCGGAATGACCACACTCACCAGCACCAGGCCGGCACCGACCACGACGCCCAGCAGCAACGCAGCGATCAGGGCGACGCCGACGGGCGCATGGAATTCGGTGAACAGCAGGTTGATCGACATGTCGGCCATGTTGGCCGCACCGATGATCAGCCCGAGGATCAGGATTGCCAGCAGAACCAGCAGGCGAAAAACCTTCATGCGACAGCTCCAGTGGCAGGAGCCCGTAGCTTATCCGACTCGCGGCTGGATTCGCACGCGGTGGCGCGACGGGAGGCTCAGGCCGGATCGGCGTCCAGCGGCAGCACGCTGCTGACCCGCTCGCGCAGTTCCTTGCCCGGCTTGAAATGGGGGACGTGCTTGCCCGGCAGGGCAACCGATTCGCCGGTCTTCGGGTTGCGACCCAGGCGCGGCGGCCGATAGTGCAGCGAGAAGCTGCCGAAACCACGGATTTCGATGCGATCCCCGGCGGACAGCGAGCCGCCCATCATTTCCAGCAACGACTTCACCGCCAGATCGACATCATCGGCCTTCAGGTGCGCCTGGCGGCGCGCAAGGATTTCGATCAGTTCGGATTTGGTCATCACCGGCTCACATCAGGGGTATCTCAGCCTGAAACGGCCCGGGCAGTGCCCGGGCCGTCCAGGAAACAACAGAACCGCGGATCCGATTACTCGGACTTGCCACCGTTCAGCTGTGCACGCAGCAGCGCGCCGAGCTGGGTGGTACCGCCCGAAGCCGACTGGTATTCCTCCAGCACTTCGCGCATTTCCGCGTCGTCCTTGGCCTTGATCGACAGCTGCAGGGTGCGGCCCTTGCGGTCCATGCCCACGAACTTGGCTTCGACCTTGTCGCCGACCTTCAGGTGCTGGGTGGCGTCGTCAACGCGCTCGTTGGCGATGTCGCGAGCCGACACGTAGCCTTCGATGCCGTCGGCCAGTTCGATCACGGCGCCCTTGGCGTCGACTTCCTTCACCACGCCTTCGACCTTGGAGCCCTTCGGATTGGCAGCCATGTACTGGCCAAACGGATCCTGCTCCAGCTGCTTCACGCCCAGCGAGATGCGCTCGCGCTCCGGGTCGACGGCCAGGACGACGGCGTCCAGGGTATCGCCCTTCTTGAAGTTGCGAACGACGTCTTCGCCGGTGGTGTTCCAGCTGATGTCGGACAGGTGGACCAGACCGTCGATGCCGCCGTCCAGGCCGATGAAGATGCCGAAGTCGGTGATCGACTTGATCTGGCCCGACACCTTGTCACCCTTCTTGTGGGTGGCAGCGAAGGTTTCCCACGGATTGGCGGCAACCTGCTTCATGCCCAGCGAGATGCGGCGACGCTCTTCATCGACGTCCAGCACCATCACTTCGACTTCGTCACCGACCTGCACGACCTTGGACGGGTTGACGTTCTTGTTGGTCCAATCCATCTCGGAGACGTGCACCAGGCCTTCGACGCCCGGCTCGATCTCAACGAACGCACCGTAATCGGTGACGTTGGAGACCTTGCCGAAGACGCGGCTGTTGGCCGGGTAACGACGGCCGATGTTGTCCCACGGATCCTCGCCCAGCTGCTTCAGGCCCAGCGAAACGCGGTTGCGCTCGCGGTCGAACTTCAGCACGCGGACGTCCAGCTCGTCGCCGACGTTCACGACTTCCGACGGGTGACGCACGCGCTTCCACGCCATGTCGGTGATGTGCAGCAGGCCATCGATGCCGCCCAGGTCCACGAACGCGCCGTAATCGGTCAGGTTCTTGACGACACCCTTCAGGATCGCGCCTTCCTGCAGCTTGTCCATCAGCTGCTCGCGCTCTTCCGAGTGCTCGCTTTCGACGACAGCGCGGCGCGAGACCACGACGTTGTTGCGCTTGCGGTCCAGCTTGATGAGCTTGAACTCCAGCTCCTTGCCTTCCAGGTAGGCCGGATCGCGCACCGGGCGCACATCGACCAGGGAACCCGGCAGGAAGGCGCGGACATCCTTGATGTCCACGGTGAAACCACCCTTGACCTTGCCGCTGATGCGGCCGGTGATGGTTTCGTTCTTTTCCAACGCTTCTTCCAGCTCGTCCCACACCATCGCGCGCTTGGCCTTCTCGCGCGACAGGACGGTTTCGCCGAAGCCGTTCTCGATGGAGTCGAGGGCGACCTTGACGACGTCGCCTTCGGCAACGTCGATCTCGCCAGCGTCGTTACGGAACTGTTCGATCGGCACGATGCCTTCGGACTTCAGGCCAGCGTTGATCACCACGACGTCGCCGCGGACTTCAACAACGGTACCGCTGACGATGGCGCCCGGCTTCAGCTTGGCCAGGTTGGCCTGGCTGGCTTCAAACAGTTCGGCAAATGATTCGGTCATTAGATTTACTCTGTTGGACACATGGGTCGGTGGCGTCCCCTTCAGGGGAATGGCGACCGCCCGCCTGTTGGTCGACCCCGGAAACGCAGGTCGTGTGTAGTAGGAAAACCGCCACGCATCATTGCGCGGCGGAGCGTGTACAGCACTGCTTTGCGCGACCACCACCGGTGCTGCTGGCAGTGCTCCCGCGCGAACGGATCAGGCAGCCGGAACCGGAAGCAGATCCATCACTCGGGCAACGACATCTGCGATGCCGATGCCTGTGGTGTCGATGAGGACAGCATCATCTGCCGGCTTCAGGGGCGCCACGGTACGCTGAGCATCACGGGCGTCGCGGGCCATGATCTCGCGCAGGAGGTCATCAAAGTTAACAGAAACCCCCTTGTCTTTCAACTGCTTATGCCGGCGCTCGGCGCGCTCCTCGGCACTGGCGGTCAGGAACACCTTGTAGGGGGCGTCCGGGAAGATCACCGTGCCCATGTCGCGACCGTCGGCAACCAGGCCGGGCAGCTCCCTGAATGCGCGCTGGCGCTCCTTCAGGGCGGCCCGGACTTCGGGAATGGCGGCAATGGCCGAGGCCAGTGCACCGGTGGTCTCCAGGCGCAGTTCGTCGGTGGCGTCGGTGCCATTGACCATCACCCGCATGGCCTCGCCCTGTTCGACAAACTGAACATGGGTATCGAAGGTGCAGCGGACCAGGGCCGATGCGTCCGAAGTGTCGATGTCGGCCCAGCTCGCGGCCACCCCCACCGCCCGGTACAGCGCCCCCGAATCCAGGTAATGCCAGCCCATCCGGCGCGCCACGATGCGGCTGATGGTACCCTTGCCAGCCCCGGACGGGCCGTCGATGGTCAGGACGGGAGCGAGTGGATTCATGGGGGTCCCAGAGCGTGTGAAGAGGCCATTCTAGCCCCTGCCACGCGCCCCGCGACGGGTCATTTGTGCAACCACTTGAAACCATGAGGAAAAGCCCGGTAGAATGGCGGGCTTGAACGAGCGTCAACTGCCGATTGTCTTTCGCATATCGCGGCCACGCTCCACCCGAACAACTACTGTTTACGCCGAGGTATGCCATGAAAGTCCTGTCCTCCCTGAAGTCGGCGAAGGCCCGTCACCGTGACTGCAAGGTCGTCCGTCGCCGTGGCAAGATCTTCGTGATCTGCAAGTCGAACCCGCGTTTCAAGGCGCGTCAGCGCTGAGCCCGACAGCCCTCGCGGCTGCGGCTGGCCCCGCGCGGGGCCGACCCGATGCAAGAAACCGCCTTCGGGCGGTTTTTTGTTTATGCGGCTTTTTCCTGCCGTTTTTGCTGTAATCGCCTTTCTTGACCACTGGGGAGTAGATCGAGATGAAGCGTTACCTGTCCACCCTGGCCGTGATGGCCACCCTGGCCGCCGCCACGCCGGCGCTGGCCGATACCCTGCTTGTCGACCGCGCCCGCGAGAAGCCGGCCGGTGCCCTGCCCGTGCGCGGCCAGAGCATGCAGCAGGTGCAGGCGCAGTTTGGCGCGCCGAGTGAGCAGCTGCAGCCGCGTGGTGGGCAGAAGCGGCAGTGGCCGACCATCAACCGCTGGGTGTACCCGCAGTTCACCGTCTACTTCGAGAAGCAGAAGGTGATCGACGTGGTGGCCAACCAGGCGGACCCGAACGAAATCGGCCCGAAACCTCCGATCCGTTGATCCCTTTACCCGCCGTGGGCGGGCCTGTGTAGCGAGACCATGAACCAGACCCTTCGTTTTCCTGCCGAGTGGGAAGCCCAGAGCGGCGTCCTGATTGCCTGGCCCACCGCCGACACCGACTGGGCTGAGCGCCTGGACCAGGTGGAAGAGACCTACATCGCCCTGGTCGCGGCCATCACCCGCTTCCAGCCGGTGCTGATCTGCGTGGCCGACGACGATGTGGAGACCTACGCCGAGATGCGGCTGCGCTCCAACCGCATCGACATGGACAAGGTTCATTTCACCACCGCGGCCTACGACGATACCTGGCTGCGCGACTCGGGCCCGATCACCCTGCGCCGTGCCGACGGCGGCTTCCAGCTGCTGGACTTCCGCTTCACCGGCTGGGGCGGCAAGTTCGACGCCACCCTGGATGACCAACTGGTGGGCGTGCTCGACCAGGCCGGCGTGTTCAACGATGCGCCGGTACGCAGCATTCCGTTCGCGCTGGAAGGCGGCGGCATCGAGACCGACGGCGAAGGTACCCTGCTGACCACCTGGAAATGCCTGCACGAGCGTCATCCGGACCGCGACCGTGCCAGCCTGAGCGCCGACCTCGCCGACTGGCTGCAGCAGGACCGCGTGCTGTGGCTGGACCACGGCTACCTGGAAGGCGACGACACCGACGCGCATATCGACACCCTCGCCCGCTTCGCCTCGGCCGACAGCATCGTCTACCAGGCCTGCGACGACGAGAGCGACTCGCACTACGCCGAGCTGCAGGCGATGGGCAGGGAACTGGCCGCACTGCGCACAAGGGACGGCCAGCCATACCGCCTGTTCCCGCTGCCGTGGGCACGGCCGGTGATCGATGAGGGACGCCGCCTGGCCGCGTCGTACGCCAATTACCTGATCATCAACGGCGCAGTGCTGATGCCCGCCTATGGCGACCCGGCCGATGACCTGGCCCGTGACGTGCTGGCCCAGGCCCACCCCGGTCGCGAGATCGTGCAGGTACCCTGCCGCTCGCTGATCTGGCAGAACGGCAGCCTGCACTGCATCACCATGCAGTTGCCGGAAGGGCTGCTGAAGGCCTGATGGATGACGCCGGGCCCCGCCCGGCGCCGCTTTTGTAGAGTCGAGCCATGCTCGACTGCTCTCCGATCAGATCGCACGGTAAGGCAGTCGAGCATGGCTCGACTCTACAAAGGGCGGCCCATTCAGCGCGCGACACGCTGCGACCGCCCATCCGCGCTAACATGCAGGTTTTCCCCCGCAGGAACGCCCGCATGAACTCGCGCAGCCCCCTTACCGTCGCCCTGATCCAGGAGCGCAACCACGGCGACGCCGCCGCCAACCTGGCGGTGATCGAAGCGCGCGTGGCCGAGGCGGCTGCGCAGGGTGCCAGGCTGGTGCTGCTGCAGGAACTGCACAACGGCCCGTACTTCTGCCAGCACGAATCGGTCGATGAATTCGACCTGGCCGAACCGATTCCCGGCCCCAGCACCGAGCGTCTCGGCGCGCTGGCGAAGAAGCACGGCGTGGTGCTGGTAGGCTCGCTGTTCGAGCGCCGCGCTGCCGGCCTGTACCACAACACAGCCGTGGTGTTCGAGAAGGACGGCACCCTGCTGGGCAAGTACCGCAAGATGCACATCCCCGACGATCCGGGCTTCTACGAGAAGTTCTACTTCACCCCGGGCGACCTCGGCTTCACCCCGATCGATACCTCGGTGGGCCGCCTTGGCGTGCTGGTGTGCTGGGACCAGTGGTACCCGGAAGCGGCGCGCCTGATGGCGCTGGCCGGCGCCGAACTGCTGCTGTACCCGACCGCGATCGGCTGGGATCCAGACGACGGGCAGGACGAGAAGACCCGCCAGCGCGATGCCTGGGTGCTCAGCCACCGCGGTCATGCCGTAGCCAACGGCCTGCCGGTACTGAGCTGCAACCGTGTCGGCCACGAAGCCTCGCCGCTGGGCGCTTCCGGGATCCAGTTCTGGGGCAACAGCCACGTGCTCGGCCCGCAGGGCGAGTTCCTGGCCGAGGCTGGTACCGAGGCCACCGTGCTGCTGTGCGATGTCGACCTGCAGCGCAGCGAGCATGTGCGCCGCATCTGGCCGTTCCTGCGCGATCGCCGCATCGATGCCTACGGCGACCTGCTCAAGCGCTACATCGACTGAGCCGGAGCCTGCGCATGGCCGTCCTCATCCGTGATGCCGGCCCGGCCGACATCGCCGCGATCACCGCGATCTACGCGGTGGAAGTGACCGACTTCGTCAACACCTACGAGTACGACGTCCCGGACCAGGAGGAGATGCTGCGCCGCATGCGCGACATCGCCGGCCGCGGCTTCCCCTACCTGGTCGCCGAGATCGACGGCCAGGTGGCCGGCTATGCCTATGCCAACACCTACCGCACCCGCATCGCTTACCAGTGGACCGTGGAAAACTCGGTCTACGTCGATGCGCGCTTCCAGGGCCGGGGCGTCGGCGCCAGCCTGCTGCAGGCATTGATCGACGCCTGCACCGCGCGTGGCTACCGGCAGATGGTGGCGGTGATCGGCGAACCGGCCAATACCGCTTCGATCAGGCTGCACGAGCGCTTCGGCTTCGAGCGGGTGGGCGTGTTCCGTGGCCTCGGCCGCAAGCATGGCCGCTGGCTGGACACCGTGCAGATGCAGCGCGCACTCGGCGATGGCGCCGACTCCGCACCTTCCAATGAATGAACCCATGACCGAACTCCTTCCCGAAACCGGCGACGACCTGTTCGCCGGCCAGCCGGTGCGCGTCGTCGAACGCGACGGCGTGCGCTACACCCTGCTGGGCACCGCCCACGTTTCCCATGCCAGCGTCGAGGCCGTGGAGAACGCCATCGACAGTGGCCGCTTCGACGCGATCGCCGTCGAGCTGGACCCGCAGCGCCTGCAGGCACTGAGCGACCCGGACACCTTGGCCAAGCTTGATCTGGTGGAAGTGATCCGCAAGGGGCGCGTGGCCCTGTTCGCGGCCAATCTGGCGCTGTCCGCGTACCAGCGCCGACTGGCCGAACAACTGGGCATCGAGCCCGGTGCCGAACTGAAACGCGCGGCGGACCTTGCGCGCGAACGCAATCTGCCGCTGCACCTGATCGACCGCGAAGTGGGCCTGACGTTCCGCCGCGCATCGCAGCGCCTGGGCTTCTTCGGCAAGCTGAAGCTGATTGCCGGCCTCGGCGCGGGCCTGTTCTCCTCGGAGGAGGTGGGCGAGAACGAGATCGAGAAGCTCAAGCAGGGGGACATGCTGGAATCGAGCTTCGGCGAGTTCGCCAGCGAAAGCCCGGCACTGTACGAGACGATCATCGGCGAGCGCGACCGCTACATGGCCACGCGCCTGCGCGAAGCGCACGACCCGCACCAGCGCGAAGTACTGGCGGTGGTCGGCGCGGGCCATCTGGCCGGGCTGGCGCGTTACCTGGAGACCGATACCGAAGCGCCGGCAGCGTTGCGTGCCGAGCTGGAAGCGGTGCCAAAGAAGCGCAACATCCCGTGGTTCACATTGGGCATCCTCGCGATTGTGGCCACGGGCATCGGCGTGGGCTTCTACCGTGGTGGCCTGGGCGTGGGCACCGAACTGCTGGCGACCTGGGCGATGTACACCGGTGGCCTCGCGGGCCTGGGCTGCCTGCTGGCCGGCGGCCACCCGCTGAGCATCCTCACCGCAATTGCCGTGGCCCCGTTCAAGCCGTTCCGCCTGAGCATTCCCACCGGCGCGTTCTCAGCGCTGGTGGAAGCGCGCGTGCGCAAGCCTACGTACGAGGACTTCCTGAAACTGCGCGACGACGCACAGAACGTGAAGGGCTGGTACCGCAACCGCGTCACCCGCGTGGTGCTGGCCTTCATGTTGACCAATCTGGGCAGCATGCTGGGCCTGTGGCTGACCACGTTCAAGGTGTGGGGCAAGGTGGCGGGATAAGCCTCTCAACCGACCACAGAATCTGTAGCGCCCGAGCCCATGCTCGGGCGACGCCGCGATGCGGCGAACGGCAGCCGAGCATGGCTCTACAGAGGCAAACAGACGCGGCGAGCCGAAAAAAGGGGGAGGCCGCCCCACTACGACCGGCCTCCCCCACACCACAACACATTGCCGCCACGTACGACCGAGCAAGCTCGGCCACTACACCGCGGTTCCCGCCGCCACCTCGAGGCCGCGCGCCCGGCGGATCAGCCGCGTCACCGCGCTGCGTAGATCGTCCAGCACGGCATAGATGGTCGGCAGGAACAGCAGGCTGACCACGGTCGAGAACGCCAGGCCACCGGCGATCGCGCGCGCCATCGGTGCGTACTCCGGGCCATCGCCGAACATCTGGGTGCTGGTCAGCGAGATCGGCACCATCGCCAGGATCGCCGTGCCCATGGTCATCATGATCGGGCGCAGGCGTTCGCGCGAGCCTTCCACCAGCGCCTGGGTGCGCCCCATCCCGCTGCGCCGCAGGTTGTTGATGTGCTCGATCATTACGATGCCGTTGTTCACCACCACGCCCATCAGCACCAGGATGCCGATGAAGGACATGATCCCGAACGACGTGCCGGTGACCCAGAACAGCCAGAACACGCCGAAGATCGAGAACAGCACGCCGCTCATGATGGCCGCCGGGAACAGCAGCGACTCGAATACGGCCGCCATCACCACGTAGATCATCACCAGCGCGATCAGCAGGTTGAACACCATCTGCTGCATGGCCTCGTCGTCGTTGCCGTAGTCGCCGCCGTCGAAGGTGAAGCCATAGCCAGCCGGGAAGTTCATCGGCTTGAGCACCGCTTCGATCGCCTTGCGCCCCTCCGGGGCAGTGACCTTCCCGGCCAGGTTGGCCTTGATGGTCAGCGTGGTCTGGCGGTTGGTGCGGCCAATCTGGGTGGCTGACGAACCGACATCCACCGTGACCAGACTGAGCAGGGGAACGCTGCGGCCGTCACCGGTGCGCACACTGAAACCCGCCAGGTCTTCCGGGCTGCTCTGCTCGGCACCGGCGAAGCGCACCCACACCGGCACTTCGTTGTCGCCGCGGCGGAACTCGCGCATCGGCGCACCACGCAGGGCCAGGCCGACGAAGCTGGCGACCTGTTCGGCGTTGAAGCCGAACGCCGCGGCACGTTCGCGGTCGACCCGCACCTTCAGTTCGCCCCCCTTCTCACCGTTGTCGATGCGCACGTCACGCAGCTCGGAACGCTGGGCGAGCATCGGCAGCACGTCCTGGCCGATCTCCTGCAGCATCGAGCTGGAATCGCCCACCAGCTGTACCTGCACGCCCTGGTTGCCACCGCCACCGTCCCCGCCCTGGTTGCCGACGAAGTAGTCAGTCCGCGCCGACTTCGGCAGGCCCTTGCGCAGCTCTTCCTGCAATGCCTTGATGTCCTTGGCGTACTTCTCGTCCAGGGTGACCACGGTCGAGCTGCCTTCCTGCTCGCTGTACCAGGAGTACACCTGCTGCACATGCAGGCGCTCGCGGTTCTGGTCGATCCAGTTCTCCACCCGTGCCACTTCCTCGGACATCTGCCGGTAGGTGTAGGCGCCCTTCCACATGTAGCCGATGAAGATGTCCTTGCCGCCGTCACCACCGAACATGTCGACCTTGGTCAGTTTCATCGGTACCAGGCTCACCAGCACCACCAGCAGGATGCCGAGCAGGCTCCAGCCACGATGGCGCAGCGACCAGTCCAGCACCTGCGCGTAGCGGCGCTGCAGGCGCGCGATCATGCCGTTCTGCGAGTGCACCAGCTTGGGCGTGGCCATGCGCGCGGACAGCATCGGGATCAGGCTGACCGCAACCAGCCAGGAGGCCAGCAGCGAGACCGAGATGGTGATCGCGATCTGTGCCATGAAGATGCTGATGTTGTTGGTCTCACCAAACAGGTTCGGCACGAACACGATGCAGTGGCACAGCGTGCCCGCGCTGAGCGCGATGGCCACGTTGCGGGTGCCGATGATCGAGGCCAGCCGCGGCTGGCCAGGCATGCGCTCGCGCTCCTGGTAGATGCTCTCCACCACCACCACGGCATTGTCGACGAGCATGCCCACGGCCAGCAGCAGGCCCATCATGGTCAGGATGTTCAGCGTCACCCCGGCGAAGTACATGAAGCCCAGGGTGATGGTGAAGCAGATCGGAATGGCCAGGGTCACCATCAGCGTGGACGGCCAGTGGCGCAGGAAGAAGAACAGCACGGTGACCGACAGGATCAGGCCGACTGCGCCGGCTTCGGCCAGCTCCAGCAGCGACGACGTCACCGCCTTGCCCTGGTTGTCGATTACCTTGATCTGCACGTCGCGCATCGACGGCTGCGCACGGATCGCCTCGACTTCGGCCAGCGCCCCACGCGAGACATCCACCAGGTTGGCGCTGCGCTCCTTGAAGATGTCCAGGCCCACCGCCGGGTTTCCATCCAGGCGACGCCCGTAGTTCATGCGCGCCGGTTTCAGGCGAACGTCGGCAATATCTCCAAGGCGCAGGCCCTTGGCGTTGATCACCAGGTCACGCATTTCCTGCAGATCGGTGATTTCGCCCACCGGCTGCACGCGCACGCGTTGGCCATTGTCATCAATCTGCCCGGCCGAGATCGAGAAGTTCAACGTGCGCAGGCGCTCGCTCAGCTCGTTGATGCTCAACCCATGTGCATTGAGCCGGTTCGGATCAATGGCGATCTCCACTTCGTTGGGCGGCGCACCGGTGATCTCGACGCGCGCCACGCCGGGAATGCGTTCGATGCGCCGCTTGAACTCGCGGTCGAGCATGTCATAGGCGGTGGTCAGGTCGGTGGCGCTGGCCAGGCGCACCTTCAGCACCGGCTCGTCGCTGCTGGACCACTTGAATACGTTGTAGCGCTGCAGGTCATCAGGCAGGTCGCTGCGGATCGCATCGATGCGTTCGCGCGCGTCCGACGCGGCGATGGCGATGTCGCGGTCCCAGTCGCTGAACTCGATGAAGATCAGCGCCGCCTCGGACGTGGCCGAGGAACGCATGCGCTTGATCCCGGTCATCGTCGCCAGCGACTCCTCCACTGGGCGGATGATGGTCCGCTCCACTTCCTCCGGCGTCGAGCCGGTGTACGGGATCTGCACGAACAGGAACGGCGCGGAAATGTCCGGCAGCGCCTCGAGCGGCAGGCGGAACGAGGCAATCAGGCCGATCACCACCAGTGACACGAAACACATGATGGTGGTGACCGGGCGCCGGATGGAGAACTCGGCAACGCTCATGCCGGTTCCTCCGCTCCGCGGGCGCCGGCGCCGCCGTCCTGCAGGCCTTCGCCGGCATGCTTGCGGCCGCGCTCGCGGTAATAGGCATCACCGCGGCGGTCCATCAGGTCATAGACCACCGGGATCACCAGCAGGGTCAACAGGGTCGACACCAGCAGGCCGCCGATTACGGTGATCGCCATCGGCGCACGCACTTCGGCACCCTCGCCCATCGCCACCGCCAACGGCAGGAAGCCGAACAGCGTGCACAGCGTCGTCATGATGATCGGGCGCAGGCGCGAGCGTGCCCCCTCCACCAGCGCCTCATGCTTGGCGACGCCGGCTTCGCGCAGCTGGTTCACCTTGTCGATGAGGATGATCGCGTTCTTGGTCACCAGCCCGACCAGCAGGATCAGGCCGATGAACACCACCACCGAAATGGGCTTGCCGGTCAGCATCAAGGCGAGGATGGCCCCCACCAGTGCCAGCGGGATGGTGAACAGGATCACAAACGGATGCAGCAGCGACTCGAACTGCGAGGCCATCACCAGATAGACCAGGAAGATCGCCAGGCCGAAGGCGAAGATCAACGACTTCGCCGCCTGCGCCAGTTCCTCGCCCTGGCCGCCGATGTGCAGGCCGACACCGGCGCCCAGCGGCTGCTCGGCCACCATCTGCTGCACCTCGCGCATGGCCGCGCCGAGGTCGATGTCGCGCAGGTTGGCCGACACGACCGCAACCCGGGTCTGGTCGGCGCGGTGGATCTCGCTGGGACCGGTGGTAGCGACCACGTCGGCCACTGCGCCCAGAGTGACCGGACGCGTGCTGCCCGGATTGACGATCAGCCTGCGGATGCTCTCGACACTGGCGCGGTCGCCCTCCTGTGCACGCACCAGTACGTCGATCTTGCGGTCGCGGAAGCTGTAGCGGGTGGCCACGTCGCCACGCACCTTCTTCACCACCACATCGGCGATCTGGCGGGTGGTCAGGCCCAGCGCGCCGGCGCGCTCCTGGTCGAAGCGGATCTGGATTTCCGGGAAGCCCTCCTCCACCGTCGACTTCACGTCGGCATAGTGCGCATTGCCGCGCAGCATCGCCGCCAGGCGCTGGCCCGCCACTTCCAGGGTGGCCATGTCCTGCCCGCGCAGTTCGATTTCCAGGGGCGTGGAAAAACTGAACAATGCCGGTCGCGCGAAGTCGACCTGCACGCCCGGATGCTGGCCCATGGTGTCGCGCAGGCGCTCTGTGATCTCCGCTTCGGTGCGCGCGTTGCCACCGCCTTCCATCACCACGGTCAGCTTGCCGATGTTCTCCCCGCTCTCGGTCGGATTGGCGTCCAGCCGGGTGCCACTGCCGCTGACGCCGTACAGCGAGGCCACGCCCTCGCCCTGGCCGTGCGCCATCTGCAACTCGCGGACCAGCGCATCGGTGTGCTTGAGGGGCGTGCCCGCGGGCAGCTTGACCGTCATCTCGAAGCGATCCTGGGCCAGCTGCGGAATCAGGTCGGCCCCAAGCATCGGCACCATCGCCATGGTCGCCACGAAGATGGCCGTGGCCACGCCGAGCACCTTGCCCGGATGCGCCAGCGCACTGGGCAGCAGGCGCAGGTAGCCACGTTCGGCGCCAGCGTACGGCTTCATCGCCAGGTCGCTGGCCCTGCGCATCACCGGGCCGACCACGGCCACCACGCCGCGCCACAGGCGCACGATCAGCCAGGCCAGTGCGAAGAAGCTCCAGCGCACGGTCGCGACCATGCCCCGTCGACCCAGCGCGACCGGCTTCTGCCAGCGGTTCTCCGGTTGCCACGGCTCATGCGCCGGCTCCTCCGGGAAGGCCAGCGGCGGCCGTCCCTTCAACGAACTCAGCATTGGGATCAGGGTCATCGACACCACCAGTGAGATCGCGATGGCGATCGCCACGGTCAGTGCCTGGTCGCGGAACAGCTGGCCTGCGATACCGTCGACGAATACCAGCGGCAGGAACACCGCGATGGTGGTCAGGGTCGAGGCAACCACCGCCATGCTCACTTCACGGGTACCGGCGATGGCGGCCTGCAGGATGCCCAGGCCACGCTCGCGCGCCTTGGCGATGCTCTCCAGCACCACGATCGAGTCATCCACCACCAGGCCGGTAGCCAGTGCCAGTCCGCCCAGCGACATCACGTTCAGGCTCAGGCCGAGCTGGCCCATGAAGAAGAACGTGGCGATGATCGAGACCGGCAGCGACAAGCTGATCACGAACGTGCTCCAGCCATCCCGCAGGAACAGGAAGATGATCAGGATCGCCAGCAGGCCGCCGATCACCGCGTCCTTCTTGACGTCGGCGATGGCGTGCTCGATGAAGCGCGACTGGTCCTCGATGGTGGTCAGCTCGGCATCGGCCGGGAAGGTCCCCTTGATCTGCTCCAGGCGCTTGCGCAGGGCTTCTGCGGTGGAAACGGTATTGGCATCGCCCTCCTTGTAGATGGCCAGCTCGACCGACTCCTTGCCCCCCAGGCGGATGATCGCTTCGCGTTCCTTGTAGCCCTGGCGCACGGTGGCAACGTCCTTCAAGCGCACCGGCACACCGTTGGCGACCACGCTGGAGCCACTGCCGGACGACGCGCTCTGCGCCGCCGAGGCTGCCGCGATGGCCGCCGCCGAACCGGTCGAGGCCGCGATATTGAACATCTGCTGCAACGCCGAGTCAGCCGCGCTGCCGTTGGCCCCCTGGGTGGTCACCAGCAGGTTGCGGATTTCCTCCAGGTCGGCGAACTGGTTGACGGTACGCACCAGGAAGCGCTGCGAGCCCTCCTCGAGACGGCCACCGGAAATGTTGATGTTCTCGTCCTTGAGGCGCTTGATGACGGTGTCGATCGGCAGATTCAGCTGCGCCAGCTTCTGCTGGTCGATATCAACCTGGATCTCGTCCTCCAGGCCGCCGCCGACCTTGACCGCCGCCACGCCGGCAACCGGCTCCAGCTTCTTCTTCAGGTCTTCATCGGCATAGCGGCGCAGGCCGGTCAGTTCGCGGATCGCATCGGCATCTGTCGCCGGTGCCGCCTTGGTCGACAGCACCAGGCGCATGATCGGCTCGGTGGACGGATTGAAGCGCAGCAGCACCGGAGCCTTGGCCTCCAGTGGCAGGTTCAGCGCCTCCATTTTGTCGCGCACCTCCAGGCTGGCCTGGTCCATGTTGGTGCCCCACGCGAATTCGAGCACCACATCGCTCTGGCCGGTGCGCGAGATCGACTTCAGCTTGCGCAGGTTCTTGACCACGCCGACCGCTTCTTCCACCGGCTGGGTGATCAGGGTTTCGATCTCGGTCGGTGCCGCACCGGTGTACTCGGTACGCACGGTCAGCGTCGGGTAACTCAGGTCGGGCAGCAGGTTGACCTTCAGGTTGCCCAACGCGATCAGGCCGAACAGCAACAGGGTGACCGTGCACATGGCGATGGTCACGCGGCGGCGGGTGGCGAACTCCACCAGGCCGCCGCGCATGCCGGCGGCGGCACCGTCGCTCGCCGGCGAGGCACCGTGGTCGTGGCCCGCGGCGGTCATTGCTTGCTCCCAGCCTTGTCTGCCGGCTTGGCGGCTGTGGCGACGGTCTTCGCCTTCGGATCGGCAATCACCTGCACGGTGGTGCCGTCGCGCAGGGCGACCTTGCCGGCAGTGACCACCTGATCACCGGCCACCAGGCCATCACGGATCTCCACCCACGGGCCCTCGGCGTAACCCAGCTTGACCGGAATGCGTGCGACCTTGCCTTCGCGCACCCGGAACACCGCCGGCTCACCGTCGTCGAGCAGCGCCAGGCGCGGCACCACCAGCGCGTCGGCACGCTGGTCGTAATCGATGCGGATGCGACCGAACATGCCGGGCTGCAGTGCGCCTGCGCCGCCGTCGAAGGCACTGACCACCCTGAACGTACCGCTACCCGAATCGACCACCGGCGCGATGCGATCAACGGTTCCGGCAAAGCTCTGGCCCGGCAGCGCGTCGGCGGCCAGCGTCACCGGCTGGCCGGCGCGCAAGGTCGCGAGCTCGCGCTCGGGCACGTTGAGGGTGGCTTCCAGGCGCGTGTTGTCGACAATGCGGAAGATCGGCGTATTGATCTGCACGAAGTTGCCGGTCTTGATCGAGCGCGAGGCGATCACGCCGGAGATCGGAGCCACCACCGTGGTGTAGGACAATTCCAGCGTGGCCAGGCGGTACTGCGCACGGGCGTTTTCCAGGTCATATCGCAGTTGGTCGACGTCGGCGGCACTGATCATCTGCTGGCCGACCAGCTTCTGCGCGCGTTGGTAGCTGTTCTCCAGCTTGCGCATCTGCGCCTCGCTCTGCGCCACGGCCAGGCGCGCGCGGTCCGGGTCCAGCCGCACCAGCGGCTGGCCGGCGGTCACCCGCTGGCCTTCTTCGACCAACACCGCCAGCGCCACGCCGGAAGTCTTGGCGACCACCTGCGATTCGGCCCGCGGTTCCAGCGCGGCGGTGCCGGTGTAGCTGGCCGCAACCGCGCGGTGGCTCGCTACCGCCACTTCAACCGGGACCGCGTCGGCCTTCTTCTCCTCCTTGGTCTCGGCAGCCTTGGCGTCGGCGTTGGGCCCTGCGGCGCAACCGCCCAGCAACAAGGAGGAGGAAATCAGCAGTGCGGCGGCGCAGATTCCGCTACGACGGCCGGACAGGAAGGTTGAGTGCGACATCGTCAGGTCCCTGGAGGATGCGTGGGCAGGTGTGGTAGCAAAGTAATGCACCACTTCACGGCAACACCATATCCCAAAGGTCATGGTGCCTTCACGCCGTTGGTCGGCGTCCCCCCATTTCAGCTAGATGAAACCTGAGGCTATACTCGGGTCGTTCCGTACCCCACGCCGGAACGACCAGACCCGAATCCCCGGAAACGACACCATGCGCCCGCAGCCGCTCGCCGCTTGTCTCGCTCTGGCCGTCCTCCTGCCCCTTGGGGCCGCCGCACAGCCCGCTCCTGCTCCTGCCCCACCGGCTCCGGCTCCCGCCGCAGCGCCGGCGCCTGCCGCGCCCGTCGGCAACTTCGACAATGGCCGCGTCCTGGCCTACACCTGCCAGGGATGCCATGGCATCACCGGCTACAAGAACGCCTACCCCAGCTACCGGGTTCCGAAGATCGGCGGCCAGACCCAGCAGTATCTGGCCCAGGCCCTGACCGAGTACCGCCAGGGCAAGCGCCGGCATCCGACGATGCAGGCGCAGTCGATGAGTTTCAGCGAACAGGAGATCGCCGATCTCGCTGTTTACCTGTCCACCGTCAAGTAAGGCCCGCCCATGTCGAAAGCCGCGCATCCGATGCGTCACGCCATCGCCCTGTCCGTTGCCCTGCTGCTGGCGGCCTGCTCGCAGTCGCAGGTGGAGAGCAGTGAGAAATCCGCCGCCGATCCGGGCCATGCCAGCGGCGAGCACGGTTCGTCATCGTCGGCTGGCCTGCCACCGGGCCGCGAGGCCGCCGGCGAGGCGCGTGCCAAGGTGAAGAACAAGACCACCAACCAGAGCTGCATCGATTGCCACGGCGCCGACGGCAACGCACCGATCAATCCGACCTACCCGAAGCTGGGTGGCCAGTACGGTGACTACCTGGCGCATGCGCTGCAGGCGTATCGCGCCGGCGACCGCGAGCATGCGCTGATGACACCTCAGGCAAAGGACCTGAGCGATCAGGAGATCGCCGATCTGGCGGCGTATTTCGGCAGCCGGCCCAGCCAGCTGCGGGACCTGCACGGGGTCAAATGACGGCCGGCCCCCCGGTCGGTGCGGACCGTCGGTTGGTAGGTGCGGACCGTCGGTTGGTAGGTGCGGACCGTTGGTCCGCACAGATTCCGGATATCCACGCATGGCGTGGATCTGCTGAGCCGAGCGTGGGCTCGGCTCTACAACAGTCCGCGCGACCGACGCTCAGCCTTCCAGCTCTTCCCAGCGCGCGTAGGCGGCATCCAGTTCGGCCTGCACCCTGGCCAGCTGCTGGGTATGCGCGGTCACTTCGGCACTGCTGCGGGTGTAGAACGACGGGTCGTTCATCGCCGAGGTCAGGCCTTCGACGTCACCCTCCAGCTTCTCGATGGTCTTCGGCAGCTGCTCCAGTTCGCGCGCTTCCTTGTAGGCCAGCTTGCGCTTGGACGCGGCGGGAGTGGCAGCCGCCGGAGCAGCCGGCGCGGCGGCAGCCGGCTTGGCTGCCGGGGCCGCCGCAGGCGCCGCCACGCTGGCGGCATAGCGCTGCCAGTCGCTGTAGCCACCCACGTACTCACCGATCACGCCATCGCCTTCCATCACCAGCGTGGAGGTCACCACGTTGTCGATGAAGTCACGGTCATGGCTGACCAGCAGCAGCGTTCCGGTGTACTCACCCAGCAACTCTTCCAGCAGCTCGAGGGTTTCCACGTCGAGATCGTTGGTCGGTTCGTCCATCACCAGCAGGTTGGACGGCTGCGCGAACAGCTTGGCCAGCAGCAGGCGGTTGCGCTCGCCGCCGGACAGGCGGGTGATCGGCGCGCGCGCGCGCTCAGGGGTGAACATGAAGTCCTGCAGGTAGGCATGGACGTGCTTGCGCTTGCCGTTGAACTCGAGGAAGTCGCGGCCCTCGGCCACGTTCTCGATTGCGCTCCAGTCCTCGCGCAGCACCGCACGGTACTGGTCGAAGTAGGCGACCTGCAGGTTGGTGCCTGCGTTGACTTCACCCTTGGCCGGCTGCAGTTCGCCCAGCAGCAGCTTCAGCAGCGTGGTCTTGCCACTGCCGTTGGGGCCGATCAGGCCAATGCGGTCGCCGCGCATGATGGTGGTGGTGAAGTCGCGGACCATGGTGCGCTCGCCGAACGCGAACGAAATGCCCTTGACGTCGATGACCTTCTTGCCGGAACTGACGCCTTGCGCCGCTTCCATCTTGACGTTGCCGCTGAGCTCGCGGCGCTGCGAGCGCTCCACGCGCATCGCCTTCAAGCGTCGCACGCGGCCTTCATCGCGGGTGCGGCGGGCCTTGATGCCCTGGCGGATCCAGACTTCTTCCTGCGCCAGCAGCTTGTCGAACCGTGCGTTTTCCTGCGCCTGCGCGTTGAGGCGCTCCTCGCGGCGGCGCTCGTAGTTGGCCCAGTCGCCGGGCCAGCTGGTGACCTGGCCGCGATCGATCTCGACAATGCGGGTGGCCAGCGCACGCAGGAAGCGGCGGTCATGGGTGACGAACACCACGCTGCCACTCCAGCCCTTCAGGAACGCTTCCAGCCAGTCGATGGCTTCGATATCGAGGTGGTTGGTCGGTTCGTCCAGCAGCAGCACGTCCGGGCCGGACACCAGCGCGCGTGCGAGCAGGACGCGGCGCTTCATGCCACCGGACAGGCGGCCGAATTCGGCTTCACCGTCCAGGTCGAGCTTGGTCAGCGTTTCACTGACGCGCTGGTCCAGGCCCCAGCCGTTGGCGGCATCGATCTTGGCCTGCACGTTGCCGAGGGCCTCACCATCGAATACATCGGCATGGCTGAGGTGGTGGAACTCGGCCAGCCACTGGCCCAGTTCGCCGAGGCCATCGGCCACCACGTCGAACACCGAGCCAGCCGCGCCGTGTGGCACTTCCTGCTCCAGGCGGGTGACGCGCACGCCCTGCTGCACGCGCACTTCGCCGTCATCGGGCTTGTGGTCGCCGGACAGCAGTTTGAGCAGGGTGGATTTGCCGGCGCCGTTGCGGCCGATCAGGGCGATGCGTTCGCCCGGCTCGATCGACAGTTCGGCCTTTTCCAGCAACAACGGGCCGCCGACGCTGAAGTCGACGTTCTGCAGAGTAATCAGAGGCATCCGGATATTGTACGGGTTGGGGGCATCGGCCGGGTTGCACCCGGCACCCGCAGAGGCAACGGCCGAAGCAACAGCCAAAGCGGCTTACGGTGGCAGGCAGGTCGGTGTGGGGCTGCAGGACACGCCGTGAACCCCGCTCCGCGGTCCGGCCCAGCCGCTGGCGGCTGTGCGTTCGGGCGCTTGCGAAGCAGTGCTTCGCAAGCAAAGCGCCCTCACCCATGGGGGCTCGATGGCGCCTTGCTCGTGTGCGCAGTCCTGCGCACACGGCAAGACCGGGGTTGGGCGTCCTGCCCAACCCGCCCGAGGCATGCCTCGGGCCCATGGCGCCAACGGTCCTGCAGCCCCACACCGCCCCACCTCTGACAGTTTCTCGCAATCTGTCGGAACTACATTCTGCTCTGGTGGGTGTCGACCTTGGTCGACACGGTAGATCCACGCCATGCGTGGATGAGCGCTACAAGAAGGGCCGATGGATGGAATCGACTGGAAATCTGATGGCTACCCCAGCTCCCCCAGCAACGCCTGCAACCCCGGCAGCCATTGCTTGCCCGGGTGGCGGACCAGCCACAGGGTGCGCTGCAGGCCAGGCAGCGGGGTTTCGAGCACGCGCAGGCGTCCGAGCGCCAATGGCTCTTCCAGGGCGTGGCGGGAAAGGCAGGCCAGCCCGAGACCGGCGATGGCGGCCTGCTTGATCGCTTCGGTGTTGCCCAACTGCAGGGCCTGGGCAAAGCCGCTCAAGTGCGGCAGCAGGGCCTGTTCAACTGCTTCGCGGGTGCCAGAGCCCGGCTCGCGCAGCAGCCAGCGTGCGCCCCGCAGTTGATCCAGCGACCAGCGCGCCGGCGCGTCGGTGGCGGCCACGATCACCAACGGGTCCTGCTGCCAGGCGGTCACCTGCAGGCCGCGCTCATGGCACGGGCCTTCGATCAGCCCGGCGTCGACTTCCAGGCGCTGTACCGCAGCGACCACGCCTGCGCTGTTGTCGATGCGCAGGTCGACTTCGGCCTGCGGCGCCTGGCGCAGCAGTTCAGCGATGCGTGCCGGCAGCAGGTAGTTGCCGATGGTGGTACTGGCCGCGAGTGCCAGCCGCAGCGGCGCGCCCTGCGCCGGATCGCCGCCGGCGGCGAGCTGCCGCTCCAGATCGGTGGCGTTGACCAGCAGTGCGCGCGCCGGCTCCAGCAGCGCACGGCCGTGCCCGTTCAGGACCAGGCGGCGGCCGATGCGGTCGAACAGTGGTGTGCCGAAATGGGCCTCCAGCTCCTGCAGCGCTGCACTGCTGGCCGACTGCGAGAGCGCGATGGCCTGGCCGGCGGCGGTGGTACTCCCGTGATCGGCGATGGCGACGAACACCTGCAGCTGGCGCAAGGTCAGGCGCATGACGCTTACCTTCTGGATGGGTAGGTTTCACCCATATTATTCGTTTTACAGGTCATTGGTCCGAGCGCACGCTTGTCCTGTCACTCCAGCACAGCCCTGCCATGAACGCCCCCGCTCTCTCCTCCTGGTCCCTGCCCGCCCTGCGCCAACGCTGGCAGCCGCGCCTGCCCGGCCTCCTGCTGGTCGGCCTGATCGCGGCGGCATCACTCTACCTGGCCGAGCTTCCCTGGCTGCAGGCGCACGGCCTTAGCGCGCTGACCCTGGCCATCGTCGCCGGCATCGTGGTCGGCAACACCCTCTACCCGCGGCTGGCGCCGCGCAGCGCGGCAGGTGTCGGGTTCTCCAAGCACTGGCTGCTGCGCGCCGGCATCGTGCTGTACGGCTTGCGCCTGACCTTCCAGGACATCGGCCACGTCGGCGTCAGCGGCATACTGATGGACGTTCTGGTGGTGGCCAGCACGTTCGGCCTGGCCTGCTGGCTGGGGGTGCGCGTGTTCAGAATGGAACGCGAAGCGGCGATGCTGATCGGCGCCGGCAGCGCGATCTGCGGTGCCGCCGCCGTGATGGCCGCCGAACCGGTGGTGCGTGGCCGCACCGCGCAGGTCACCGTGGCGGTGTCGACGGTGGTGGTGTTCGGCACGCTGGCGATGTTCCTGTACCCGGCGCTGTATGCGCTGGCGCAGTCGCATGGCTGGCTGGCGATGGACGCACGGCAGTATGGCCTGTTCACCGGCGCGACGGTGCACGAAGTGGCGCAGGTGGTGGCCGCGGGCCGCGCGGTCAACGAAGCAGCGGCCGATACTGCAGTGATCACCAAGATGGTGCGGGTGATGCTGCTGGCACCGTTCCTGGTCGCGCTGTCGCTGTGGCTGGCGCGCGGCGGCGAGGCCCGCGCGGACGGCAGTCGTGCGCGCATCGTGGTGCCGTGGTTCGCGTTCGGTTTCGTGGCGGTGGCCGGGTTCAACTCGCTGCATCTGCTGCCGGCCGGCCTGCAGGCGGGGCTGGTGCAGCTGGATACCGTGCTGCTGGCGATGGCGATGGCCGCGCTGGGCCTGACCACCCATGTCTCGGCGCTGCGCCAGGCGGGCCTGAAGCCGCTGCTGCTGGCCTTGATCCTGTTCGCCTGGCTGCTGTTCGGTGGCCTGGCGATCCACCAGGGTGTGCTGGCGGCGCTGGGCTGAGGCAGCGGCGGAAACCGCCGCCGGGCGCGGTCCGCCCACCTTCCTCTACACTGCCCGCATGCCTGACGTCCCTGTCCTCCTGCCGATCCCGTTGCGCCTGCTGGATGATCGCTACGGGCCGGGCAACGCGGATGAAGCCGAGGACGTCCTGATCGGCATCGTGCAGGCCGTGATGGGCGCGGAGGCGACCTGCTCTTTCGCTTTCGACACGCGGCACGCCAACCCGTGGTTCCATCGGCTGCTGCTGGAGCCGAAAGCCGGGGCACGGCCGGCCAGCCCGGAGCAGTTGCAGGCGATGGCCGCGCGGTTGGTTGCCATCGGGCTGGGCTGAAGAAGCGAAGTCCCGGGGCCGTCCCAGGCTGGCAATGCCCGCGGCAACCGACCGGAATCGTGAACGACGGCGGGACCGACGGCGCGCGCAGGTACAATGCGCCATGACCGACTTTTCAACCCTGCCGCTGAGCCCGGCCCTGCAGCCCGGCCTGGACGCCCTCGGCTATACCACCCTCACTCCCGTGCAGGCACAGAGCCTGCCGGCCATCCTCGATGGCCGCGACGTGATCGCGCAGGCGCCGACCGGCAGCGGCAAGACCGCCGCTTTCGGCCTGGGCCTGCTGCAGTCCATCGACCCCAGCCTGATCCGCGTGCAGGCGCTGGTACTGTGCCCGACCCGTGAGCTTGCCGACCAGGTCGGCAAGCAGATCCGCAAGCTGGCCACCGGCATTCCCAACCTGAAGCTGCTGGTGCTGACCGGCGGCGTAGCGCTCGGTCCGCAGCTGGCCTCGCTGGAGGGCCATGACCCGCATGTGGTGGTCGGCACGCCCGGCCGCGTGCAGGAACTGGCGCGCAAGCGTGCGCTGAACCTGGGCGCGGTGCGAACGCTGGTCCTGGACGAAGCCGACCGCATGCTCGACATGGGCTTCGAGGAACCGATCCGCGAGATCGCAGGCCGCACCCACAAGGATCGCCAGAGCCTGTTGTTCTCGGCCACCTTCCCCGACAGCATCCGTGCCATGGCGCGCGACCTGCTGCGCGAGGCCGTGGAAGTCACCGTGGAAGGCGCCGACCAGGCGCCATCCATCCGCCACCTGTTCTGCGAGGTTGAGCCCGCCCATCGCCAGAAGGCGCTGGCCGGCCTGCTGCTGAAATACACCCCTGAATCGGCGGTGGTGTTCTGCAACACCCGCAAGGATGTGGACGAGGTGGCCAACTCGCTGCAACAGTTCGGCTTCTCGGCCCTGGCCCTGCACGGCGATATGGAGCAGCGCGACCGCGAGGAAGTGCTGCTGCGCCTGGCCAACCGCAGTTGCAACGTGCTGGTGGCCAGCGACGTCGCCGCGCGCGGCCTGGACGTGGAAGCGCTGGCAGCGGTGATCAACTACGAACTGCCCACCGACGTGGAGAGCTACCAGCACCGCGTGGGCCGTACCGGCCGTGCCGGTGCCAGCGGCCTGGCGATCAGCCTGGTGGCCGGACGCGAGAAGATCCGCGCCGAGGCCATCGAAGCCCAACGCGGCGAACCGCTGGACTGGCAGAAGACACCGCTGGCGACCGCGCGTCCGGCCGAGTTGCCGCAGGCGGCAATGCGCACCCTGCGTATCGACGGCGGCAAGACCGACAAGCTGCGCCCGGGTGACATCCTCGGGGCACTGACCGGCGACGCCGGCCTGTCGGGGAAGTTCATCGGCAGGATCGCGATTTTCCCGACCCGCTCGTACGTGGCCATCGCCCGGGAGCAGGCGGGCAAGGCCGTGGCAAAGCTGGAAGCCGGCAAGATCAAGGGCCGCCGTTTCCGTGTGCGGATGATGTAAGGGCCAAGGTGGCCGCCGGGCATGGCCCGGCGCTACCTGCATGGCGCGTGCGGCGCCCGGCCCTGCCCGGCGACAGGATCAGTACACCAGTTCGGCGTGCAGCGGCAGGTCCGCCCCCCAGCGGCTGCGGCCACCCAGGCCAACCAGTTCGACCAGTACACCGGCACCGACCACTTCAACGCCCAGGCGGCGCACCAGCGACAGTGCGGCGACCAGGGTGCCGCCGGTGGCCAGCACATCGTCGATGATCGCCACGCGGGCGCCGGCCGGCAGTGCATCGGCATGAACCTCGATGCAATCACTGCGGTATTCCAGCGTGTACTCCTCGCGCAGCACCTGGCCCGGCAGCTTGCCCGGCTTGCGCACCGGCACGAAGCCCACGCCCAGCTCCAGCGCCATGGCGGCGCCGAGGATGAAACCACGCGACTCGATGCCGACCACGGCGTCCAGCTTCTGGTCGCGCCAGCGATCGGCCATTGCGGTGATGGCACCGCGGAAGTCCTCGCCGTCGGCGAGCAGCGGCATGATGTCCTTGAACAGGATGCCGGGCTTGGGGAAGTCGGCGATGTCGCGCAGGCGCGAGGCCCACTGCGGAGCGACGATGGCGTCGGTCATGTCACATTGGCTGTCTGATGGCGGCATAGGGTACCTGTTCCGGGCGCCGCCTGCCTGTTGGGGGTACGGCCGGGCAGCGCCCGGCACCTGCAGAGGCTTCAGGCCAAGGCAACAGCAACGGCAACAGCGGGTTTCCTGTGGGATGGCGGGGTGGGCCCGGTTGCGGGAGACGCCGTAAACCCGTCCGTGGGGGCTTGGCCGCGGCATCCATGCCGCGGACACTCCCGCAACCGGACCCACCCCGCCTTCGACAGTTTCCTGCGATCTGTCGGGCAGCTCTTGGGGTCAGATCCGTTTTCCGAAGGAAAACGGATCTGACCCCTTTTTTGTGTATCGATATCTGACAGATTTCATCCACGCATGGCGTGGATCTACCGTGTCGACCAAGGCCGACACCTACCGACAGCCACCGGAATCTGTCAGAGGTGGGGCGGTGTCGGAGTGCGGGGTGTCAGCCGCATGGATGCGGCTGCCAAGCCTACACGGACGTACTTGCGGCGTCCCCGCACTCCGACACCGCCCCGCCAAACCACGGAATCCGCTTTTGCTCTGGTTTTTGATCTGGCCTCTGCAGGTGCAGGGCGCAGCCCTGCCGGAACCGACCCTCACGAACTGCAGGACAGCATCGAGCAGCCAGCACGGTTGTCGGCCCAGGCGGGCCGCTTGCCAGCGTAGTGCTCCAGCCCGGCACGCTCGGTATACGGGTCGCGCAGTACGTCCTGCAGGGCGTGAACACCGCCGAGGTCGCCCTGCTCCGCGCGGTCAATGGCCTCCTGGGCCAGCCAGTTGCGCAGCACGTACAGCGGGTTGGCCGCAGCCATCTTCCTCACGCGTTCGCTGGCCGAAAGCGGATCGGCATGCACGCGGGCGGCGTAGTCCTGCAGCCACTGCTGCAACGGGGCCTGCACTGCCTGCCGGCGGCCCTCGTCGTAGTACACCGCGTCCAGCACGCCCACGTCGGGCGCCACGGGATCAACCCGCATCAGCGCGCGCCAGGCCAGCGTCATGTCCATCGCTCCGTCCTGCATCAGCTGCTGCCAGCGCTGGTAGAGCCGCAGGTCGTCATCGTCGGCGGCGGCCAGGCCGAGCTTGGCCGCTGCATCGCGGCGCGTGCAGGCCGTGAAGGTGGCCTGGTACGCAGCCAGCCCTGCCCGCAGCGCGGTGGCATCGGCGAACAGTGGCGACAGCGCCTGCGCCAGCCGGCCCAGGTTCCAGTACGCGACCTGCGGCTGGGTGCCGAAGCGGTAGCGGCGCCCCTGCGCGTCGGTGGTGTTCGGTGTCCAGTCCGGATCGAAGTCCTCGATCCAGCCATAGGGCCCGTAGTCCAATGTGAGGCCCAGCACGGACAGGTTGTCGGTGTTCATCACGCCGTGCACGAAGCCGACGCGCATCCAGTGCGCGATCATTTCGGCGGTGCGCACCGCGATCCGCGCGAACCAGTCGCCGTACAGCGCCTCGCCCTGCCCCTCCAGCTCGGGGAAATCGCGGGCGACGCAGGCGTCGACCAGTTGCTGCAGCAACGCGGTTTCGCCGCGCGACGCGGGCAGCTCGAAGGAACCGAAACGCAGGAACGACGGCGAGACCCGGCACACGATGGCGCCAGGCTCGGCGCGGGGATGGCCGTCGTAGAACATGTCGCGCACCACGTCCTCGCCGGTGCCGACCAGCGACAGTGCGCGCGTGGTCGGTACCCCGAGGTGGTGCATCGCTTCGCTGCACAGGAATTCGCGAATCGACGAACGCAGCACCGCGCGGCCATCGGCGCCACGCGAGTACGGCGTCGGGCCTGCTCCCTTCAGCTGCAGCTCCCAGTGGCGGCCATCCGGCGCGACCAGCTCGCCCAGCGAAATCGCACGACCATCGCCGAGCTGGCCGGCCCAGTGGCCAAACTGATGGCCACCGTAGTTGGCCGCCCATGGCTGCATGCCGGCGTAGAGCGCATTGCCGCCGAACACACGGGCGAAGGCTTCGCTCTCGACCTCGGCCTTGTCGAAGCCAAGCATCGCGGCCATCTCCGGCGACCAGGCCAGCAGGCTCGGCGCCGCTACCGGCGTCGGCATCACCGATGACCAGGCGGCACCCAGTACTTCACGGCGGCGCGGGCCGGATTCGTGGTCACCCGGCAAGGCGCGCAGCAAGCGGTTGTCGAATCGGGGGCTGTCGGTATCCATGCCGTGGAAGATGGGGGCGACCGCCACCGGCCTCAATTGCCGCTGAGCGCCTGCAGGTGGCCGCCGTGGGCTTCGGCGCGCTGGAAGGCCGGGCGCTCACCAATGCGCACAAGGAATCGGCGCAGTGCAGGCTTGTCGTCGAGGCCACCGCCCCGCGCAGCGGCCGCCTGGATCGGAAAGCTCATCTGGATGTCGGCGGCACTGAAGCGCTCGCCCGCGAACCAAGGGCTCTCGGACAGGCGGCGCTCCATCCATTCCAGGTGCAGGCGTCGCTGCGGCCCGATGAAACCCTGCTCGGCCTTGTCAGCGATGCGGCGCGCGATCGGACGGGCGAACAATGGCATCGGCGCATTGCGGATGCGGCCCATTACCAAGGTCAGCAGCAGCGGAGGCATCGCCGAACCTTCGGCATAGTGCAGCCAGTACCGGTAGGCGATGCGCTCGGCACCATCGGCGGGCATTGGTGGCGGGGACAGCTGGCGCTGGCTGTCATAGCGGTCCGCAAGGTAGTCAAGGATCGCACCGGACTCGGCCAGCACCAGGTCGCCATCCTGCAGTACCGGCGATTTGCCCAGCGGATGCACGCTGCGGAGCGCGGCGGGTGCCAGCAGCGTCTTCGGGTCGCGCGGATAGCGGCGAAGCTCGTAGTCCAACCCCAGCTCCTCCAGCATCCACAGCACGCGCAGCGAACGGGAGTTTTCCAGGTGATGGACGATGCGCATGAGGGTGATCCTTGGGAAGGCCCACATCGTACCGCGCGCAGTGCATGCCCTTTGTAGAGTCGAGCCATGCTCGACTGGCTTTGAGAACAGTCGAGCGTGCCTCGACTCTACAAAAAACAGCGGGCAACAAAAAACGCCGGAAGCTTTCGCTTCCGGCGTTCTGGCTACCCAGCGGTAGCAGACGGATCAGACCGCCTGCACCTGGTCAGCCTGCATACCCTTCTGGCCCTGGACGGCGATGAAGGTGACCTTCTGGCCTTCCTGCAGGGTCTTGAAGCCGGTGCCCTGGATGGCACGGAAGTGCACAAACAGGTCCGGGCCGCTTTCCGGGGTGATGAAGCCGAAGCCCTTGGCGTCGTTGAACCACTTGACGGTGCCGGTCTGACGATCAGACATTTTACTAACTCCTGAAACACATGTTGAAAAAAATCGCAGCCACCGGGTATCGGGGCCGAGACTGAGTTGCAGGCGTTGGTAAAGCGGATCGATGAGCGGATCGTGAGATCAACTGCACCAGGCCACGATTCACGGTGACCCTAGCAAACACAGTGGCTCGCACGATACGCGGGTTTTCGGCAAAAAGCGATAGCCCGGACGTTCATGGACACGCCCCGCCCGCTAGGCGGGACAAGGGCTGGCAGCAGGTTGGGGCTAACCCCGAGCCCCCATTCAGGTTTTTCCTACCCTAGACTGGGTGAATGACTGAAGCTGAAACCCACGCTGAACCCGCCCTCCCCCGTATCTGGGTAGACGCGGATGCCTGCCCCACCGTCATTCGCGACATCCTGTTCCGAGCCGCTGAACGGGTCGGGATCGAGCTGACCCTGGTCGCCAACCAGTGGATCCGCACCCCGCCTTCGCGCTGGCTGCGCTCGATCCAAGTGCCGCAGGGCCTGGACGTGGCCGACAGTGCCATCGTCGCGCGGGTAACCGCCGGCGATCTGGTGGTCACCCAGGACATCCCGCTGGCCGCACTGGTGCTGCAGAAAAAAGCAGTCGCTCTGAACCCGCGCGGGCAGCTGTACACCCCCGACAACATGGCCGAGCGGCTGTCGATGCGCAATTTCATGGAAGAACTGCGCGGCGCCGGTGTGCAGACCGGAGGCCCACCACCGCTCGGCCCGCGCGACCGGCAGCTGTTTGCCGCAGAGCTGGACCGCTGGCTGGCCCGGCGTCCGCCCCAGTGAGTGTCCCTACCCGCTCTGGCCGGGCAGGCGCAGGCCGCGCTCGCTGCGGAACCGCCGCAGCGCCCCGCTCAACGGATCAGTGAACGCCAGCTCCTCGGCGAGCAGTTGCAGTGGTGCCTCGGCCGCACCTTCCTGGTGCGGCCCCAGCTGTGGATACAGGTCATCCCCCACGATGGGCGCACCCAGCATCGCCATGTGCACGCGCAACTGGTGCTTGCGGCCGGTCTCCGGCCGCAGCCGGTAGCGCCATACCGGTCCCTCGGCCTCCATCAGCTCGATCCGGGTGTGCGCATTGGGCTCACCGGGCACTTCGGCCATGCGGAAGAACGGCTCGCCCGGCACCAGCCGGCTGTGCCGTTGCTGCGGGAACGTCACTCCGGGCAGGGCGGGCGCCAGCGCCTGGTAGATCTTCTCGATACGTCGCTCCCGGAACAGCCGCTGATAGGCATCGCGCGACGCCGCCTGGGTCGAGAACAGCACCAGCCCGGCGGTCAGCCGGTCCAGCCGGTGCATGGGCACCAGTTCGGTGTTGCCGGTACGCGCAACCAGGCGCGCCAGCAGGGTTTCACGCGCATGGCGGCCCGCCGGTGTCAC
Source organism: Stenotrophomonas maltophilia (assembly GCF_001676385.1). Taxonomy (GTDB): domain Bacteria; phylum Pseudomonadota; class Gammaproteobacteria; order Xanthomonadales; family Xanthomonadaceae; genus Stenotrophomonas; species Stenotrophomonas maltophilia_J. The sequence continues at coordinate 149,506 of NZ_LYVJ01000006.1, forward strand.
CGGCAGGAAATGCGGCTTGTCGGCTACCAGCAGGTGTGCATCCAGATGGACGATGGTTTCGCTGAAGGGAATCACCGGCTCGCCCGCCACCTCGCGGAAATACCGGATCTCAAGCCCGGCCTGCCAGGCCATGTCCGGCGCCAGCGCCCTGCCCTGCGCGTCCTGCACGCGGCCACGGGCGAAGCGATCCTGCCACTGCGCACAGTCGATGCGCGGGAAACGCGCGCACAGGCCGTCAAGCAGGCTGGGCCAGTGGCCGGGCGGCAGCTGCAGCCGGCTGGGCAGGGTCATGGCGTCCGCTCCGGCCACGGAAAGACTGCAAGCGTCCCATCGTTGACGCCCGGCAGACAACCCCACCACGGACACCCCTGAAGCAAACCTCTATCATTGTCCTCTTTAGTCCACGGATCTCCCATGGCCCTGACCGCCACCATCCGCAAGGCCGAACTGCAGATCAGCGACATGGATCGCGGCTATTACGCGACCCACAACCTGACACTGGCCCAGCATCCGTCCGAGACCGACGAGCGCCTGATGGTGCGCCTGCTCGCCTTCGCACTGAACGCCAGCGACCGCCTGGAATTCGGCCGCGGCCTGAGTACCGATGATGAACCCGACCTGTGGGAGCACGACTACACCGGCGACATCCTGCAGTGGATCGATCTGGGCCATCCGGACGAATCGCGTATCCGCAAGGCCAGCAACCGCAGCCGACACGTGCAGGTGATCAACTACGGTGGCAACGCCTCGGAGATCTGGTGGGGCAAGCAGGGCAAGGGCCTGGCGCGTTTCGACAACCTCTCCGTGATTGACCTGGACGGTGAGTTCGTCGAGCGCTGGGGGCAGCAGGTCCAGCGTGCGATGCGCTGGAGCGTGCTGATCCAGGATGGCGAGGTGCAGCTGCTCAACGACCAGATCCAGCTCGACGTGATCCCGGACTGGCGCAAGCGCGCCAAGGCATGAGCACGATCCGTTGCGATGTGGTGGTTATCGGTGCCGGCGCGGCCGGCCTGATGACCGCGATCACCGCCGGCCAGCGCGGTCGCCAGGTGCAGGTGATCGACCACGCCAACAAGGTCGGCAAGAAGATCCTGATGTCCGGCGGTGGACGCTGCAACTTCACCAACACCGGCACCACGCCGGCCAACTTCCTCTCGGCCAATCCGCACTTCTGCAAGTCGGCACTGGCGCGCTATACGCCCTGGCACTTCATCGAACTGGTGCACAAACACGGCATCGCCTATCACGAAAAGGAACTGGGACAGCTGTTCTGCGATGTTTCGTCCAAGCAGATCGTGAAGATGCTGGTGGACGAATGCCAGGCGGCCGCTGCGCAGATCCGTACCCATTGCAGTGTCGAGCGCATCGAGCACGGCGGCGACGGCTTCCGCGTGCATACCACGCAAGGCCTGTTCCACTGCGCCTCGCTGGTGGTTGCCACCGGCGGCCTGTCGATTCCCAGCCTCGGTGCCACCGGTTTCGGCTATGAGATCGCGCGCCAGTTCGGCCACCAGGTGCTGCCGACCCGTGCCGGCCTGGTCCCGCTGACGCTCAGCGGCAAGCACCAGGAGCGGCTGGCCGATCTCAGCGGTGTCGCCCTGCCGGTCGATGCACGCTGCAACGGAAAGAGCTTCCAGAACTTCATGCTGCTGACCCATCGCGGCGTGAGCGGCCCGGCCATCCTGCAGATTTCTTCGTTCTGGCAACCCGGCGATGCGCTGGAGCTGGACCTGCTGCCCGGCCAGGATGCCGGCGAATGGCTGCGCCGGATGAAGCGCGAACGGCCCGCCGCCGAGCTGCGCACGGTGCTGGGCGACGTGCTGCCCAAGCGGCTGGCGCAGCGCCTGTGCGAGCACTGGCTGCCCGACCGCCCGGTGCGGCAGCTGGACGACCCTGTGCTGCGCCAGGCCGCACAGCTGCTGGGCGCGTTCCCGCTGGTGGCCAGCGGCACTGAAGGCTACCGCACCGCCGAGGTCACCCTGGGCGGCGTGGATACCGCCGAAGTGTCATCCTCGACTCTGGAGTCCAAGCGCGTGCCTGGCCTGCACTTCGTCGGCGAGGTGCTGGACGTGACTGGCTGGCTGGGGGGGTACAACTTCCAGTGGGCCTGGGCCAGCGGGCACGCCGCCGGCGGCGCGGTGTGAACCACATCGCCGTTCGATGCGCGCAAGCGGGCCGCACATGGACGGTTCGCCGCGCATCGTGTATCTAGAGTCGCAGATTGGGGAGCAGTGAATGCAGAACGCGAACGACATCACCATCCGCCTGCTGATCGTCGATGATAGCGGCGAGAATGCCGAAGCCATCGTCAGCACCCTGCGCAACAGCGGCATCGCAGTGCGCCCATGGCGCCCGCAGGATGCGGCCGAGCTGGCCCAGGTGCTGTCCAGCCAGGCCATCGACCTGGTGCTGGCCTCGCCGACGCAGGGCATTCCCTTGCCCTTGATCACCCAGCACATCGCGGCCGGAGGCAAGGACATCCCGCTGGTGCTGCTCGCCGAGCGCATCGACGAGGACGAGCTGGTGCAGGCCAGCAGCCATGGCATCCGCGCCCTCGCACTGCGCCAGCGCCCCGAACACCTGCTCGCCGTGGTCCGCGACCAGTGGGTGGATCTGCAGGCCCGCCGTGGCCTGCGCCGCATCGAAGCGCAGATGCGCGAAACCGAGCGCCGCTGCGATGCGCTGATCGCCTCCTCGCGTGATCCCATCGCCTATGTGCACGAGGGAATGCACATCCGCGCCAACGACGCCTACCTGGAAATGTTCGGCTACACGCACTTCGACGACATCGAGGGCATTTCGCTGCTGGACATGGTCGCTGCTCCTCACGTGGAGGGCTTCAAGCAGCTGCTGAAGGGCCTGAGCCGTGGCGAGGCACCGCCGCCGCAGTACCAGCTCGATGCGCGCCATGAGGACGGCAGCACGTTCCCTGCGACGATGGAGTTCACCGCAGCGACCTACGAGGGCGAATCCTGCCTGCAGGTGGTCCTGCGCCGCCGGATGGAGTTCGATCCGGAGCTGGCGCGCGAGGTAGAGGACCTGCGCCAGCGCGACCAGGTCACCGGCCTGCTCAACCGCCCAACCTTCATGCTGCAGCTGGAAACCGCGGTGGCCCAGGCCGGGCGCAGCGAGGGCCAGTTCGGCCTGCTGCTGATCGAACCGGACCATTACGCGCGCCTGCTGCCGGACATCGGCCTGGCCTCGGCCGACGCCCTGGTCGGTGCCCTCGCCGCGCTGCTGGCCGAGGTGGCCGGCGAGGACGCGCAGCTGGCGCGCTTCGGCGAACACAGTTTTGCTGTACTGCAGGCCGGCCCCTATGCACAGACCGTGGCGCTGGCCGAACGCATCCGTGAAGCCCATGCTGCGCATGTCTTCAGCATCGGCTCGCGCTCGGCCACGGTGACCGTGAGCATCGGTGGCGTGCAGATCGGCGAGAAGATCGCAAGTGTCGGCCAGGTACTGGCACGTGCCAGCGAATGCACGCAGGCGGCCGCTGAGCTCGGCAACACCTGCCGCATCTTCGACCCGGCGGCCGTCGATCGAGTCGAGGAGGAGCGCGTGCAACGCTGGGTCGCGCGCATCCGCGAGGCACTGGCCGGCGACGGCTTCCAGCTCCACTACCAGCCTGTGTTGAACCTGCAGGGCGAGCCGCTGGAACTGTACGAGGCCTACCTGCGCCTGGAGCACAACGGCGAGCTGTTGAGCCCGACCGCGTTCCTGGGCATTGCCGAGGAATACGGCCTGCTGGCCGATATCAACCGTTGGGTGGTCTCGCAGGCGCTTTCGGTGCTCGGCCAGCGCGCACGCGGCGGCCATCCGACCCAGATGCTGGTGAAGGTGACGCCGGAATCATTCGACGACCCGCAGATGATCGCCACCCTGCGCCGCGAGCTGCAGGCACAGGGCGTGCCCGGCGAACGCCTGTGGCTGCACGCACCGGAAGCGAAGGTGTTCACCCATCTGCGCAGTGCCCAGCAGTTCCTTGCCGAAGTGGCACCGCTGGGGTGCCGCATCGGCCTGGAGCAGTTCGGTTCGGGCCTGGATTCGTTCCAGTTGCTGGCCCATTTCCAGCCGCAGTTCCTCAAGCTGGACCGCGGCTTCACCAGCGACCTGGCCGCCACGCGCGAGAACATCGATCGCATCAGCCAGATCACCGCGCGCGCCCAGGAAGCCGGTATCCGTACCATCGCCGAGTTCGTCAGCGACGCCAATTCGATGACCCTGCTGTTCAGTGCCGGCGTGGACTACGTGCAGGGCGACTTCGTCGGACCTGCGTTGCCCGAGATGGGGTTCGAGTTCGGGTGATTCCTACCTGCGGAGCCGAGCCATGCTCGGCTGCGGGACTCAAGCGAAGAGCAGCCGAGCATGGCTCGGCCCTGCAAGAACAGAAAGGCCGGCGTTCGCCGGCCTTTCTGTTGATCAGGTCATGTCGACCAGATTCCCGATCTTCACATCCGGGTTGACGTCGGCTTCGTAATCGACGCCATCCACGCCGAAACCGAACAGGCGCAGGAAGTCGGCCTTGTAGCCCGCCAGGTCGCTGATCTCGTACAGGTTCTCGTTGGTCACCTGCGGCCACAGCGCGACCACCTTCCCCTGCACGTCCGCAGCCATTTCCTTGTAGTCCGCACGCAGGCGGCCTTCCTCATCGATCAGTGCGACGGTGCGGCCCTCGCCATCGACCAGATCGTGGCGCAGGCGATCGACCGCCACGCCATCGGCCTTGCCGCCGTAGAGGATGTCGTACAGCACGTCGAGCTGCTCGATGCAACCTTCGTGCGTGCCCTTTTCCTTCATCACCTTGAACAGCAGCGACAGGTACAGCGGCATGGTCGGGATGGCCGAGCTGGCCTGGGTGACCACTGCCTTCAGCACCGACACGCGCGCGTCGCCACCAATTTTCGCGAGCTTCTCGCGCAGGCCCAGCACCTTGTTGTCCAGATCCTTCTTGGCGGCACCGATCGAGCCGTTCCAGTAGATGGCCTGGGTGATTTCTTCACCCACGTAGGTGAAGGCGGTGGTGGTGCAGCCGTTGGCCAGCACGCCGGCATCGGCCAACGCGTCGATCCACATCTGCCAGTCCTCGCCACCCATTACTGCGACGGTGCCGGCGATTTCCTCCGGCGTGGCCGGCTGCAGCGTGGTCTCGGTGATCACTTCCTTGTCGGTGTCCAGCCCACGCAGGGTGATCGGCTCGCCGATCGGCTTCAGCGTCGAACTGATGATCTCGCCGGTCTTGGGGTGCTTGCGGCGCGGTGCGGCCAGGCTGTAAACGACCTGGTCGACCTGGCCGAGGTCGGCCTTGATCATTTCGATGGTCTTCGCCTTCACTTCATCGGAGAAGGCATCGCCATTGATGCTCTTGGCGTACAGGCCGGCTTGGTCGGCGTACTTGTGGAACGCCGCCGAGTTGTACCAGCCCGCGGTACCCGGCTTGGTTTCGCTGCCCGGCCGTTCGAAGAAGATGCCCAGCGTGGCGGCGCCACTGCCGAACGCGGCCGTGATGCGTGCGGCCAGGCCGTAGCCGGTGGAGGCACCGATCACCAGCACGCGCTTGGGACCGTTCTGGATCGGCGGGCGGGCGCGGATATAGTCGATCTGCTGCTTGACCGCAGCGTCGCAGCCGGTCGGATGGGTGGTGACGCAGATGAAGCCGCGAACGCGCGGTTTGATGACCATGGATACCTCGGGTTGGCAGATGCGGCGCACGGGGCGCTCAGCAGGAATACGGGCGCGCACGCGCGCGAACCGCAGGATCGTAGTGCGCGGGGGAGGATTGCACAACCGACGCTGGCGTAGGGTGAGGTTTGTTTTGCAGGGTTGCACCCTGCACCCGCTGGAAGCCAGAGCAACGTCAGCGTCAAAAGCTGGGTTCCTGTGGGTTGGCGGGGTGGATCCGGTTGCGGGGGGCGCTGCAAGTACGTCCATGTAAGCTCGGTCGCCGCTTGCTCGTGTGCGCTTTCCTGCGCACACGGCAAGACCGGGGTTGGGCGTCGTGCCCAACCCGCCCGAGGCATGCCTCGGGCCCATGCGGCTCACGCCCCCGCAACCGGACCCACCCCGCCTTCGACAGATTTCCGCGACCTGTCGGGACAGCATTCTTCTCTGGTGGGTGTCGACCTTGGTCGACACGGTAGATCTGATTCCAGTTTGATTATCGATATCTGATAGATGTGTCGACCAAGGTCGACACCTACCAACAGCCGCAGGAATCTGTCAGAGGCGGGGCGGTGTCGGAGTGCGGGGTGTCAGCCGCATGGATGCGGCTGCCAAGCCTACACGGACGTACTTGCGGCGTCCCCGCACTCCGACACCGTCCCGCCCAACCACGGAATGCACTCTGTTGCTGTTGCTGTTGCTGTTGCTGTTGCTGTTGCTGTTGCTGTTGCTGTTGCTGTTGCTGTTGCCGGCCAGCGGCCGGCACTACCGTGGGTGCAGGGCTGCAAGCCCTGCACACAAAAAACCCCGCTTGCGCGGGGTTCCCTGTGTGTTGCGTGCAGCGCGAACGCTTACGGGCGACGGGCCAGGGCCTCGACGTCCTTCGCCTTCGGCAGCAGGTCCTGCTTGCTCACGCGCAGGAAACCGATCGTCAGCATCGGCACCGCCACCAGGATCGAGGACAGCACCACAATCACCGCGCCAATCATGTGCGTCTCGGCCAGGCCTTCCATCGAACTGCCACCGTACAGGTACAGGGCAAGCGCCGACAGGAAGAACATCACCGCAGTGATCACCGTACGCGACAGCGTCTGGTTGATCGAACGGTTCAGCACTTCCATCGAATCCACGCGCAGGCTGCGGAAGTTCTCGCGGACGCGATCGAACACCACGATGATGTCGTTGATCGCAAAGCCCATCACCGACAGCAGGCCGGCCAACACGGTCAGGTCGAACTCACGGCCCAGCAGCGACACGTAAGCCACCGTCACGATCAGGTCGAACATCGCCACGATGCTCGCGGTGACCGCGAACTTCCACTCGAAGCGAACCGCGATGTAGATCAGGAAGCCGGCCAGCATGAAGATGGTGGCGTACAGGCCATTCATCGCAAGGTCCTTGCCGATCTGCGGGCCGACGAACGCGGTACTCATCACCGTGGCCTTGTTGTCGGCGCTGGACAGCGCCTTCACCACGGCGGCGGCGGTGGCCTTGTCCTCGGCGGCGGCATCCCCGGTACCCGGGGCATGCTCACCGTGCGGGGCCAGGCGGATCAGCAGGTCGGTGTTGCCACCCACGCTCTGCACCTGCGCACCATCGAAGCCACCCTGCTCCAGCTTGTTGCGGACCTGTTCGACATCGACCGGGCGTTCGAAGCGCGTTTCGATCAGGGTGCCGCCGGTGAAGTCCAGTGCGTAGTTGAAACCCTTGATGCCGATGATGGCGATCGAGGCGAGGAACACGACAACGGTGACCACCATGGCGACATGGCGCCAGCGCATGAAGTCGATCTTGGTGTCGTTCGGGAGGATGTGCAGCGGAAACAGTTTCATTGTGCGTGTCGTCCCGTCAGATGGCCACGTTCTGGAGCTTCTTCCGGCCGCCGTAGATCAGCGTCGCCAGCGCGCGCGATACGGTGATCGCGGTGAACATGGAGGCGAAAATACCGATGATCATGGTCAGTGCGAAGCCCTTCAGGGGACCGGTACCGAATGCGAACAGCGCCACGCCGACGATCAGGCCGGTCAGGTTGGCGTCAAGAATGGTGCCCGAAGCACGTTCGTAACCGGTCACGATCGCGGTCTTGCCCGGCACGCCGGCTCGCAGCTCTTCACGGATACGCTCGTTGATCAGCACATTGGCGTCCACTGACAGGCCGACCGACAGCGCCAGGCCGGCAAAACCCGGCAGCGTCATGGTCGCACCGAACAGCGACATCACCGCCACCACGATCAGCAGGTTGAACAGCATCGCTGCCGAGGTGATCACGCCGAACACGCGGTAGTAGATGCTGAAGAACACCAGGGTGAACAGGAATGCGAACACGACCGCGCGCATGCCGTTCTCCACGTTCTCGGCGCCCAGGCTCGGGCCGACCACGCGCTCTTCGACGAAGTCCATCGGCGCGGCCAGCGAACCGGACTTGAGCAGCTTGGCCAGGTCCTCGGCCTCCTTCTTCTGCAGGCCGGTGGTCTGGAAGTTCTTGCCGAACACGCCGTTGATGTTGGCCACCGAGATCACTTCCTCGTTGACCTTGAAGCCACGTACTTCCTGCCCATCGACGATGGTCACGGTCGGCACGCGCTCGGTGTACACCACCGCCATCGGCTTGTTCACGTTGGCACTGGTGAAATCGAACATGCGCTGGCCGCCGACGTTGTTCAGCGTCACGCTGACGGCCGGAGCACCGCTGTTCGTATCGGTCACCGCCTGCGCACCCACCATCTGGTCGCCAGTGACGATCACGCGCTTGTTCAGCAGGATCGGGCCACGGCCGTCACGCTGCTGGTAGACCTTCGCTTCCGGCGGGATGCGGCCGGCATTGATCGCGTCCTGGGCATTGCCTTCGACCACCGCGCGGTATTCCAGGGTCGCGGTAGCACCGATCATGCGCTTGGCTTCGGCGGTGTCCTGCACGCCGGGCAGCTGCACGACCACCCGGTCGGCACCCTGGCGCTGGATGATCGGTTCGGCCACGCCCAGCTGGTTGACGCGGTTGCGCAGGGTGTTGATGTTCTGCTCGATGGCGCCGTTGGCGATCTGCGCGATCTCGGTTTCCGGCACGGTCACCGTGATGCGGCTGCCGCTGACGTCATAGCCAAGGGTCGGCTGCGCCTTGACCAGGGCGGTGCGGGCGCGCTGTGCGGCGTCGTCCCCGGCCGACGGGCTCAGGTTGGCCACGATCGTGTTGTCGGCACGGCGTTCCACCGACTGGTACGCAATGCGCGCATCACGCAGGGTGCTGCGCACGTCCTCGGTGTAGGCGTCCAGGCGCTTGTCGAGGGCCGCCTTCTGGTCGACCTGCAGCACGAAATGCACGCCACCCTGCAGGTCCAGGCCCAGCACCATCGGGCGGCCGCCCAGCCTGGCCAGCCAGTCCGGCACCGTCGAGGCCAGGTTCAGGGCCACGGTGTACTTCTCGCCGACGCTGTCACGCAGGACGTCGCTGGCCGCGGTCTGCGACTTCAGGTCCGACAGGCGGACGATCAGGCTTTCGCCTTCCTTCTCGGCACCGATGGTGTCGACACCGGCCGTCTTCAGGTCGGCCAGCACGCGGTCGCGCAGCGCATCGTCGATCTGCCCGCCGCGGTTGGCGGTGATCTGGATGGCCGGGTCCTTCTGGTAGAGGTTGGGCAGCGCGTACAGCGCGCTGAGCGCCAGTACGATCAGGATGACGACGTACTTCCAGCGTGGAAATTCGAGCATTGCTTGGGTCCCGCGCGGCGCCATCCCCGGCGCCGCGGTTGTGCTTCGGAAAGGGAGTGGCTTACTTGGCCGAATCCAGGGTACCGGTCGGCAGCACGCTGCCGACAGCGCCCTTCTGCACGCGGATGCGCACGTTGTCGGCCACTTCGACGGTGATGAAGTGGTCGCCGATGTCGGTGACCTTGCCGGCGATGCCACCATTGGTCAGCACTTCGTCGCCACGCTTGATCTTCTCCAGCATGGCCTTGTGCTCCTTCTGCCGCTTCATCTGCGGGCGGATCATCAGGAAGTACATGATGGCGATCAGGATGATCGGGAACAGCAGCGTGGTCAGGCCCATGCCCTGCGGTTGGCCGCCGGCGGCCTGGGCGTGGGCGGCGGGAATCAGGAAGGCAAGCAGGTTCATCGTTGGTCCTTTGGTTGGGCGGCGCTTCGGCCGTTTCACGGGCACGAGGTGTCGACCGCGGATCTGGGTCAGCCTTGAAGTATGCCACGGCCCCGGGCGTTCGTCCTTGGGCCGTTTGGCAGGGGGTACACGGGTTACAGGGGCGGCGGCACCGCCCCGCGTGCCGCGTAGAAAGACTCGCGGAACGCCAGGAAGGTTCCCGCCTCGATCGCCGCTCGGACGTCCGCCATGAGCTTTTCGTAATAGAACAGGTTGTGCAGGGTGCCCAGCATCGGCGCCAGCATCTCGTTGCAGCGGTCCAGATGGCGCAGGTACGAGCGGGTGTAGCCGCCGGTGCAGGCCACGCAGCCGCAGCCCGGCTCGATCGGGTCCATGTCGCGCGCGTACTGGGAATTACGGATGCGGACGGTGCCGAACGAGGTGAAATAGTGGCCGTTGCGGGCGTTGCGGGTCGGCATCACGCAGTCGAACATGTCCACGCCGCGTGCGACACCCTCGACCAGGTCTTCCGGCCGGCCCACGCCCATCAGGTAGCGCGGGCGGTCGCCCGGCAGTTCCGGGTCCAGGTGGTCGAGCATGGCGTTGCGCTCGTGCTCCGGCTCGCCGACGGCCAGGCCGCCGATGGCATAGCCGTCGAAGCCGATGGCCTGCAGGGCCTCGGCCGAGCGGCTGCGCAGGCCAGTGTGCACGCCGCCCTGCACAATGCCGAACAAGGCCGCGTCGTTGCCGAGCTCGTCATGCGCGTTGCGGCTGCGCTGGGCCCAGCGCAGGCTCAGTTCCATCGAACGGCGGGCAACGTCCTCGGTGGCCGGGTATGGAGTGCACTCGTCGAAGATCATCACGATGTCCGAATCGAACACCTTCTGGATCTTCATGCTCTCTTCGGGCCCCAGGAAGACGCGGGCGCCGTCGGTCGGCGAGGCGAAGGTCACGCCCTGCTCGGTGATCCTGCGACGGTGGGCCAGCGAGAAGACCTGGAATCCGCCGGAGTCGGTCAGGATCGGGCCGTCCCAGCGGCAGAAGCCATGCAGGCCGCCGTGGTCGGCGATGATGTCCAGTCCCGGGCGCAGGTACAGGTGGAAGGTGTTGCCGAGGATGATCTCGGCGCCCAGCGCCCGCACCTGGTCCGGCAGGATGCCTTTGACCGAGCCATAGGTCCCCACCGGCATGAAGGCCGGCGTTTCCACCGTGCCACGCGGGAAGGTCAGGCGGCCACGGCGGGCACGGCCGTCGCGGGTCTTGAGCTGGAACTGCAGTCGGGACATGGAGCGGGTCGTTCAGGCAAATAGTCGCCTATTGTCTCCCAAAACCGGGCCGGTCGCCCATTCAGGCCTGAACGGGCCGCGCACCAGCGGTGCGCACCACTACCCACGCGCACCCACCACAGGCTCGCGTGTCCGCCAGGCATGGCCCGGCGCCTCCCCTACCCCGCCTGCGGGAACAGCAGCATCGCGTCGCCGTAGCTGAAGAAGCGGTAGCGCTGCTCGATCGCATGCCGGTAGGCCTCGAACACGCGCTCCTTGCCGGCGAACGCGGAGATCATCATCAGCAGCGTGCTTTCCGGCAGGTGGAAATTGGTCACCATCGCGTCGACGCTGCGGATGCGATAACCCGGGGTGATGAAGATCTGGGTCTCGCCGGCGAACGGCAGCAGTTCGCCATCGCGCATTGCGCTTTCCAGCGCGCGCACCACAGTGGTGCCGACGCCGATCACCCGGCCGCCGGCCGCACGCGTGCGCCGCACCTGTTGCACCAGCCCGGCGCCCACGTTCAGCCACTCGCGGTGCATCACGTGGTCCTTCAGGTCATCGGCGCGCACCGGCTGGAAGGTGCCCGCCCCCACGTGCAGGGTGACATGGCCGAACTCCACGCCCTTGTCCTTCAGCGCGGCCAGCAGCGGCTCGTCGAAGTGAAGTCCTGCGGTCGGCGCCGCCACCGCGCCCACCTCACGCGCGAACACGGTCTGGTAGCGCTCACGGTCGTCCAGGCCCGGCTCGCGTTGGATGTAGGGCGGCAGCGGCAGGCGGCCGGCATGCAGCAACCACTGTTCCAGCGGCTCGGGCACGTGGAAGTGCAGCACGTAGAACTCCCCGTCGCGCCCCAGCACCTCGGCTTCACCGCCGGCATCCAGCGCAATGCGGCTGCCGGCCTTCGGCGACTTGCTGGCACCGACCTGGGCGCGGGCCTGCTGGCCGCCGAGCAGGCGTTCGATCAGGATCTCCACGCGGCCGCCGCTGGCCTTCTGCCCGAACAGGCGCGCCGGGATCACCCGCGTATCGTTGAACACCAGCAGGTCGCCGGGCTGCAGCAGTGACGGCAGATCGCGCACCTGCAGATCGGTGAACGCGGCCGGCGCCGGCGGCACCAGCATCAGGCGGCTGGCGGAGCGTTCGGCCAGGGGTGCCTGCGCGATCAGTTCGGCCGGCAGGTCGTAATGGAAATCGGACTTCTTCAAGGCGAGGGGCGGAAACGGGTCGACAATGGCGCGCATTGTACGTCCAGCGTCTGCGAGGCGGCGCCCTTCATGGCGAACGTCGTGCAATATGCTGCTATGCAGCAGGTTTCTGCGGGGTTATCGCGCAAAAAAACAAGTGCTAGCATCGAGATGGAAGTCCGCTGCACGAGCCGGCCCCAAGCGCGCGTGATGACGCGCGTTTTGCTTTTGAAGGCCCGTGCGACCCAACGTTTCAGGAGATCTGCAATGAGCTTCATCGAACGCCTCGCCCCCCTGCGCAACCAGCCCGGCTCCCGTGTCACCACCGGCCTGGACGACGCCACCCTGACCGCCCTGTCCGCCAACCATCCGCAGCTGGTCGCCGCGGTGGACGCCGCCGCCGAGGAATTCGCGCGCGTGCAGGCCGGGCTGGGGCCCCTGCTGGCACAGGACGAACAGGCCCAGATCGATGCAATGCAGGACGGTTTCGTCAATTTCTATGCAGATGATGCGGTGACCCCGTACGTGGCACTGGCCGCCCGCGGCCCGTGGGTGGTCACCCTGAAGGGCGCCGTGCTGTACGACGCCGGCGGCTACGGCATGCTCGGCTTCGGGCATACGCCCGAAGCGGTGCTCGAGGCGATGGCCCGGCCGCAGGTGATGGCCAACATCATGACCCCGAGCTTGTCGCAGCAGCGCTTCATCGCCGCCCTGCGCGCCGAGATCGGCCACCGCCGTGGTGGCTGCCCGTTCGCGCGTTTCATGTGCCTGAACTCCGGCTCCGAAGCGGTCGGCCTGGCCGCCCGCATTGCCGACGTCAACGCCAAGCTGCAGACCGATCCAGGCGCGCGCCATGCCGGTGCTGCGATCAAGCGCGTGGTGGTCAAGGGCAGTTTCCACGGCCGCACCGACCGACCGGCGCTGTACTCCGATTCCAGCCGCAAGACTTACCTGCAGCACCTGGCCAGCTACCGCGGCGAGGACTCGGTGATCACCGTGGCGCCGTACGACGAGGCCGGCCTGCGCAAGGTGTTCGAGGATGCCGCGCGCAACCAGTGGTTCATCGAGGCGGTGTTCCTGGAGCCGGTGATGGGCGAAGGCGACCCGGGTCGTTCAGTGCCGCCGGCGTTCTACGCGGTGGCCCGCGAGCTGACCCGCGCGCACGGCAGCCTGCTGCTGCTTGATTCGATCCAGGCAGGCCTGCGTGCGCATGGCGTGCTGTCGGTGGTCGACTACCCGGGCTTCGAAGGCCTGGACCCGCCGGACATGGAGACCTATTCCAAGGCGCTCAACGCGGCGCAGTTCCCGCTATCGGTGCTGGCGGTGACCGAGCATGCCGCGCAGCTGTACCGCAAGGGCATCTACGGCAACACCATGACCAGCAATCCGCGTGCGCTGGATGTGGCCTGTGCCACCCTGGCGCAGCTGACGCCGCAGGTGCGTGCCAACATCGCCGAGCGCGGCGCCGAGGCCGTACGCAAGCTGGAGCAGCTCAAGGGCGAACTCGGCGGCCTGATCACCAAGGTGCAGGGCACCGGCCTGCTGTTCTCCTGCGAGCTGGCTCCGCAGTTCAAGTGCTACGGCGCCAATTCCACCGAGGAATGGCTGCGCCGCCATGGCATCAACGTGATCCATGGCGGGGAGAACTCGCTGCGCTTCACCCCGCACTTCGGCATGGACAGCGAAGAGCTGGACCTGCTGGTGGGCATGGTCGGCCGCGCCCTGCGCGAAGGCCCGCGCCGCGAGCAGGCTGCGGCGGCGTAAGCGCCCGCTTACGTAGAGCCGAAGGCAGCGGCAGGAGCCGCTGCCAACGTCGCTGGCGACGGCCCGAAGGGTGCCGGTCAGGACGACCGGCATAGCCCATGCTCGGCTGGCCTGTGCCGCTATCTGGACGAAGAGCAGCCGAGCATGGCTCGGCTCTACGGAAGGGGCGATAATCCACCCGCACCCCGCCCGTAACCGCTGACCCGGTTGCCGGCGGGGCGTTTTCGTTTCCGCACCAAGAGACAGCCCCCAATGAAGTCGATCTGCGTCTACTGTGGTTCCAACGCGGGCAGCAAGCCGGCGTATACCGAACGCGCCATTGCCCTGGGCGACCGCATCGCCCGTGATGGCCTGCGCCTGGTCTACGGCGGCGGCAACGTCGGGTTGATGGGAACCGTGGCCAATGCCGTGCTCGCCGCCGGTGGTGAAGTGACCGGTGTAATCCCGCGCCAGTTGGCCGACTGGGAAGTGGCCCATCGCGGCCTGACCGAGCTGGAGATCGTCGGCTCGATGCATGAGCGCAAGTCGCGCATGTTCGATCTCGCCGATGGCTTCGTCGCCCTGCCCGGCGGCTTCGGCACGATGGAAGAGATCTTCGAGATGCTGACCTGGCGCCAGCTGGGCATCGGCAACAAGCCGTGCGCCTTCCTCGACGTCGAAGGCTTCTACGCACCGCTGATCGGCATGATCGACCGCATGGTGGAAGAACGCTTCCTGCACCCGGACCAGCGCCAGGACCTGTGGTACGGCTCGGACATCGAAGCGATGCTGGCCTGGATGCAGAACTACCAGCCGGCCCAGGCTTCGAAGTGGATCGACGAGAAGCGCCGCGCCGCCCTGCGCTGACGCCCTCGCCTGCGCTGGCTCAGGCCGGGCGCTCCCGCGGGGCCGGCCGTCCCAGCAGGTAACCCTGGCCGTAGTCGCAGCCCAGTTCGCGCAGCGTCTGCCACTGCGCCTCGGTCTCGATGCCTTCGCCGATGGTCTCGATATCCAGCGTGCGGGCCAGCGACAGCACGCCTTCAACCAGCGCGCGCGTGCTCTGCACCTCCGGCCCGTGCAGGCCGGCGATGAAGCTCTGGTCGATCTTCAGCGTCTTGATCGGGAACCGGTGCAGGTAGGACAACGCCGAGAAGCCGGTACCGAAATCGTCCAGCTGCACCAGGATGCCGCGGTCACGCAGCCCCTGCAGGATACGCAGGGTATGCGGACCGTCATCGAGCAGCGCCACCTCGGTGATTTCCAGGCGCAACCGGCGCGGATCGGCACCGCACGCGTCGAAAAGCCCGAACAGGCGATCACTGAACTCTGCCGAACGGAAATGACGTGGCGATACGTTCACCGAGACATAGCCCTGGCCGCCGTCGGCCAGTCCGGCGATCACCTGTTCATAGATCAACCAATCGACCTGTTCGATCAGGCCGCTTTCCTCCCCCAGTTCCAGGAATGCACCCGGAAGCAGCAGGCCGCTGCGCTCGTGCTGCCAGCGCAGCAACGCCTCATGACCGACCACCTCGCCATCGGACAGGCGCACGATCGGTTGGTAGAACGGCAGGAAATCGCGGTTGTTGATCGCCCGCCTCAGGTCGGCCTCGAGGTCGAGGCTGCGCACCGCCTGCTCGCGCATGTCTTCGTCAAAGATCGCGCAGCGGTCATGGCCCTGCGCCTTGGCCCGGTACATCGCGGCGTCGGCGTCGCGCAGCAGCTCCTCACCGGTGCGGTAACGTGGATTCCACAGCGCGATGCCGAGGCTGCCGGAAGGGAACAACTCGCGCCCGGCGATCCACAACGATTCCTGCAATGCCAGCAGCACGCGCTGGCCGAAATCCAGCGCCTGCGCCAGCCCTTCCGGGCACTGCAGCAGCACTGCGAATTCATCCCCTCCCAGGCGTGCCACGACGTCCCCGGCGCCACTCATCGAGACGATGCGCTTGGCCACTTCCACCAGCATGCGGTCACCCGCAGCGTGGCCGATGCTGTCATTGACCAGCTTGAAGCGGTCCAGGTCGAGGAACAGCACGGCAAACACCGGTCCGCCCTCGCGCCTGGCCAGCGCCAGCGCATCCTGCAGGCGGTCCAGCAGGTGCAGGCGGTTGGGCAGGCCGGTCAGTGCATCGTGCATGGCCTGGTGGGTCAGGCGCTGCTCGGCGCGCAGGCGCTCACCGATCTGGCCAAGCAATCGCTCGTTGACTTCGGCCAGCTCACGGGTGCGCTCCTCCACCCGCTTTTCCAGCTCTGCATGCGCCGAGCGCAGCCGCTGCTGGTCGCGCTGGCGGGCCAGGCCCGTGCCGATGTTCTGCGCGACGAACGTCAGCAGGCGCTGATCGTGCATGCCGAACGTGCTGTTCTCGCTGTAGCTCTGCACCACGATCGCGCCGACCACCTCGTCGTCGCGCAGGAGTGGCACGCCCAGCCAGCACTGCGAGCGGGCACCGGATTCGCGCACCTCGCCGCTGGCCAGCAGCGCATCGATCTGTGCACGCGAAGCCAGCAGCGGCCGCCGGTTGCGCACCACGTACTCGGTCAGGCCGCGGCTGAACGGCCGGGGCGCCCGGCTGGCATTGTGCTCGTCCACCGAGTACACGAAGTCCAGGCCGTTGCCCGCAGGGTTGACCAGCGCGATGTAGAAGTTGCGCGCATCGAGCAGGCGCCCGACCACGCCATGCACCTGTCCATAGAACTGCGCCAGGCTGTCGGCCGACATCGCCATTTCAGCGATGTTGTACAAGGCGGTCTGCAACTGCTCGGCGCGACGGCGCTCGGCGACCTCATCCTGCAGGCTGCGGTTGGCGCGCTGCAATTCCTGCGTCCGGTGCGCGACCTGCTGCTCAAGCCGCACCTGCGCCTGGCGCCGGTCCATCGCCGTCTGCACATGCTGGGCCACAAACCCCAGCAGCGCGCGCTCGGCCTCGCCATACAGGCCCGCCTGCTCATAGCTCTGCACCACGATGGCGCCGCACACTCGACCATCGCGCAGCATCGGCACGCCCAGCCAGTCCAGGCTCTCTGGCCCGCCCTGCGGATCGTGCTCCTGCCCCGCCACCCGCGCCAACAACTCGCGCGAAGGACCGCTGAGCGGCCTGCCATGGCGCAGCAGCGCCACGGTCAGGCTGCGCGGCATCCCGTCGACGTCGTGGCTCTGCGAAGGATCGGCGACGAAGTCATCGACCTGATCGGCGAAGTACAGGAAGCGGATCTGCTCCCGGACATCGTCGTACTCGACGATGTAGCAGTTCTCGGCATACATCAGCGTGCCCAGCACGCCATGCACGTGGCGCAGCATTTCGCCCATCTCCAGATCGGCACCGGCCAGGTCGGCGATCTGGAACAACGCCTGCTGCAGTCGCTCGGCCTGTTCCAGCGCCTTGATCTGCCCGGCCTGGCGACCACGCTGCAGGGCCAGCTCCATTGCCTGCCGGGCCACTCCCCACCAGGCCGGTGACGGCACCGCGCCCTCCACCGACAGCAGCAGCCGCGCACCATCGTATTCCCAACCGTGGTGCCCGTCGCTGGCGCCCGGCACCCCGCTTGTGTCCCTGGCAGCCGCCGTCGGCCAGCTCCCTTGGCCGGAACCCAGTTGCGGGTCGTCCCAACCGACCCGCACCACGGCGTTTTCCGGTAACAGCGCATGCAACGCGCGCACCAGCGCCGTGCTCAGCACGGCCTCATGTGGTGGCTTTTCTGCCGGTTCAGCATGCGTGGACAAATGACACTCTCTTGGCGCCGCCTGTGCGTCGCCTCCCCTGAGCCGCCGAGCATAGCGCGCCACCCCGGGGGCAATGGAAGCCCGCCAACCCCGAATCGTGCGCCCGGGCGTTGTTCCCGTTGCCTGCCGCTGCTTTCGAGCCATGAATCCCGCCCCATCCACTGCCGCCACCGGCTATGCGCCAACGCCTGCAGGCCTTACCCTGTGCGCCGTGGAAGCCAGCGCACTGCCAACCGATGAAGCCTTGATGCTGGCCTGGGCCGGTGGCGACCTGCGTGCGTTTGAAAGTCTGTACGCGCGCCATCGCAAGCGCTTGTTCGGGTTCCTGCTGCGGCAACTGCGCGACAACGCGCTGGCGGAGGAGATCTTCCAGGATGTCTGGCAGCGGGTGATCAGCGCCCGTGCCGGCTGGCAGCCCGATGCGGCATTCAGCACGTGGCTGTTCCGCATTGCCCACAACCGGCTGAACGACCACTGGCGCGCGGCCCGCCATCGCCCGGCGGCGCCGGCCGACGCGGACCTGCGCCTGGCCGCGATCGAGGATGGGCAGACGCCGGAAGCCGAACTATCCGAATTCGAACAGCGTCGCCGTGTCCAGATGGCGATGGAGCAACTGCCGCCTGAGCAGCGCGAAGTGTTGCAGTTGCGGCTGGATCAGGAACTGAGCCTGGAGGAGATCGGCCAGATCACCGGCGTCGGCCGGGAAACCGTGAAATCGCGGCTGCGCTATGCGATGGACAAGCTGCGTGCGGGACTGAACGCATGAACCGAGACGAACCACTGACGCCGGAAGAACGCGAGCTGATCCGCCTGCTCGGCCGCCGCGTGGAACAGGCGCCGCCCGCCGCGCTGGACGCCGCCATCCTGGACGCGGCCCGCACTGCCGTGGAGGCCCCGGTTGCCGACGCCGTTGCCTCACCCCTGGCGCCACGCAGGCACCGCACGCGCCCACGCTGGCCCGCCGTGTTCGGCATTGCCGCGTCGATGGTATTCGCCATCGGCATTGCCTGGCAGTTGCGGCCGGAAGCGCCGCCTGTGGCCGTGGGCCAGGCCGACGTTACAGCAGCACCTGCTGCCGCCGACGCGACTGCCGCCGGGCAGACCGCTGCTGGCGCGCGTGCGGACAATACAGTGCCGTCCGCAGAATCCGCCGCTGCGCCGGCTGCGCTCAAGGCCGCACCGGCGGCTGCGCCAGCGCCGGTCGTCCCCGCGCCAGCACCGGCCATCGCGCCCACACGCGAGCCGGCACCGTCTGAAGCCGCCGCACCCCCGGCACGAAGGGCGCGCGCGACGGCTGCACCCGCGGCTGCTGATGCGTCCTTTGCCGCGATGCCGCCGGCGCCTGCAGCCGCACCACCCGTTCGTCCCGCGCCGGTCCTGCCTCCGGCACCTGCACCGGCCTCCGCACCGGCACCGGCTCCGGCCGGTGCGCTGGAGGCGGCGCGCAGCGCCGCGCCCCCCATTCCCTCTCCCGCAGAGGCCGAACAGGCCCCGGCACTGGATCGGGTGGAGATCACCTCGGCGAGCCGCGAGACATCGAACCGCTCCGCAGCGGGCATCATGCGCCGCGGCAGCGGTGCAGGCCCGGGCGCGCCGTCAGTGCAGGCGGAAGTGGACGCCGACGCACAGCTGCCGCGCCGGCAATGGCTGCAGAAGATCCGCGCAAGGCGTGACGAAGGCCAGCGTGACCTGGCCCGCGCCAGCTTGGAACGCTACATGCAGCAGTATCCGGAAGCGCGCCTGCCGCGCGACCTGCGCCCGCTGCTGGACGATTGAGTCCACGGAGACCGGGGCTACGCCGTAGAATGACGGGAATGCCCGATACCCTCGCCCAGCCGGTCAGCCACACGCTGGAAGTCAAACACAGCCGCTTCATCACCCACGCCACGCCGATCGACGGCGCCACGGAAGCGCTGGCGTTCCTGCAGCAGGTGGCGGTGGCCGATGCCACGCACAACTGCTGGGCCTACCGGCTCGGCCAGGACTATCGCTCCAGCGATGATGGCGAGCCTGCTGGCACGGCTGGGCGGCCGATCCTGGCCGCCATCGATGGCCAGGGCTTCGACCGCGTAATGGTAGTGGTGACGCGCTGGTTCGGCGGCATCAAGCTCGGCGCCGGCGGGCTGGTGCGCGCCTACGGTGGCGCCGCTGCCGGGTGCCTGCGCACCGCGCCACGGCTGCCCCTGGTGGCGATGGCCCGACTGCAGCTGGTGGTCGCATTCGAGGACCTGGGCACCCTGCATGCCGCTCTGGCCGCCTTCGGCGCCGAGAAACGCGATGAACAGTTCGACACCCATGGGGTCCGCCTGCGGGTCGAATTGCCGGCTGGCCAGGTCGATGCATTGAAAATCCGCCTGCGCGACGCCACTCGTGACCGTACCCGCATACAAGGCGACCAGGATGACTGACAAGGACGACGCTCCCGCCGTGACCCCGCCGCTGCGCCGCCTCGGCAGCCTGCGAACGCTGTGGCCATTCGTGCGCCGCCACAGTGGCCTGTTCATTGCATGGCTGCTGGCCCTGGCGGTGTCCTCCGCAGCGACGCTGAGCCTGCCGCCGGCAGTGAAGCAGATGATCGACCACGGCTTCAGCAGCGGTGGCCAGATCAATCGCGCCTTTGCCCTGCTGATGCTGGTAGCGGTGGTGCTGGCTCTCGCCACCGCCGCACGCTTCTACTTCGTGTCCCTGCTGGGGGAGAAGGTCGTCGCCGACCTGCGCAGCCGCCTGTATGCGCACCTGATCCAGCTCGGCGCCGGCTTCCATGACCGCAGCCGCAGCGGCGAGCTTGTCTCCCGACTGACCGCCGACAGCGAACTGCTGCGCAGCGTGGTCGGCTCCACCATGTCGGTGGCCCTGCGCAGCAGCGTCACCGTGGTCGGCAGCCTGGCGATGCTGTTCGTCACCAGCCCGCGGCTGGCGGCGTGGTCGCTGCTGGGCATTCCGCTCGCGGTCCTGCCGATCATCATCGGTGCACGCAAGCTGCGCACGGTCGCGCGCAGCAGCCAGGACCGCATCGCCGATGCCAACAGCCTGGCCAGCGAGACCCTCGGCGCGGTGCGTACGGTGCAGGCGCATGCGCGCGAGCCTTACGAGCGCGGTCGCTTCGACAGCGCCCTGGCGGATGCCATCGGTGCCGCGCGGCGCCGCATCGGTGCGCAGTCGTTGGTCACCGCCAGCGCCATCCTGCTCATCTTCGGCGCCATCGTCGGCGTGCTGTGGCTGGGTGCGCACGACGTCATCGACGGCCGCCTCAGCGCCGGCACGCTCGGCCAGTTCGTGCTCTACGCGCTGATTGGCGGCGGTTCGGTCGGCGCGCTGGCCGAAGTCTGGAACGAGCTGCAGCGCGCCGCTGGCGGCATGGGCCGCATCGGCGAACTGCTGCAGGAAGACATCGAGATCCGTGCGCCGGCGCAGCCGCACGCACTGCCGCAACCGCTGCGCGGCGAAATCCAGTTCGACGACGTGGTGTTCCACTATCCGCAGCGCCCGGACGAGGCCGCGCTGGACCACTTCAACCTGCACGTTCGTCCGGGCGAAACCGTGGCCCTGGTCGGCCCGTCGGGCGCGGGCAAGAGCACGGTGCTGTCGATGCTGCTGCGTTTCCACGATCCGGCCAGCGGCCGCATCTGCGTGGATGGCATCGATGTGCGCCAGGTGGATCCGGCTGAACTGCGCGCGCAGCTGGCGCTGGTACCGCAGCAGCCGACGCTGTTCGCGGCCAGTGCACGCGACAACATCCGCTACGGCCGCCTGCAGGCCAGCGATGCCGAGGTCGAGGACGCCGCGCGTGCGGCAGAGGCCGATGCCTTCCTGCGCGCGTTGCCGCAAGGCTACGACAGCGAGCTGGGCGAGCGTGGTGCGCGCCTGTCCGGAGGCCAGCAGCAGCGCGTGGCCATTGCGCGCGCGCTGTTGAAGGACGCACCGATCCTGCTGTTGGATGAAGCCACCAGCGCACTGGATGCCCAGAGCGAGCATGGCGTGCAGCAGGCACTGGAGCGATTGATGGCTGGCCGCACCACGCTGGTCATCGCCCACCGCCTGGCCACCGTGCTCAGGGCCGACCGCATCGTGGTGATGGACCAGGGCCGCATCGTGGCCGAGGGCACGCACGCACAGCTGCTGGCTGAAGGCGGCCTTTACGCTGAACTGGCACGGCTGCAGTTCATCGATTGATGACAGGCGGCTAACACGCGCCAGTCCAAGCTGTCACCGCGCCAGCAAGAACCGCTGCGAGGAGGTCACGATGTCGTTCCGCCAGTTCCCCGCCGTTGACAGCAATGGTGAAAGCCACATCATCATCGAGTTCAAGCCCGAAGCGAACGGCAGCGGGCACAACTCCGAAGCCACGCCGCGCTACGAGCTGGATGATGGGCGGCAATTGGTGCGCAATGGCCGTGAGTTCACCACCAGCGGCGGCGAACTGCGGCTGACGATCTAGCGCTCCCGCGCTGCCTGGTGGGCGCCCACCTTGGTGGGCACTGGCTTTCTCGCTGCGCCTGACGGGCGCGCCTGCGAAGAGCAGTCGAGCGTGGCTCGACTCGACAGAAAGGCGTGATCAAATTTTGATCAATCATCTTGACAGCCTTGCCTGCCAAGGGCCCCGCACGGTTATCCACACGTTTGCCCAGAAGCCATCCACATCGCCTGTGGATGACTGCACCTAGCCCAGGATCCGCCCGATGCCACTGGCGTCAACCTCGGCGGCGGCCAGGGCGATCGCCGCCGGATCACTGCCCGCCACGAACCCGATGCGGAAATGCACTTCGCCGCCCGGGGTGCGCGAGGAATGGATCGAGGCCAGGCTGATGCGGTGCTGCTCGAACACGTTCAGCAGTTCTCGCAGCGAGCCGGGCCGATCCTCCGGCAGATGCACCGAGAGTGCATTGCGCTCGGTCAGATCAGCCAACAGGTAACCCACTCTTTCGAAGGTGTAATTGCCATCGGTCAGCGCCTGCTCGCCGAAAGCGCTGCGGTTGGCTGCCAACAGCTGGGCACGGAATGCCGCACGCGCGGCATCGTCGCCCTGCCCGACCTGCGCCTGCAACGCCTGCAGCTGCTCCACCAACCGCGCAAGCATCGGTGCCACGTAGGGGTTGCCGAACTGGATGTCCTCGTAGATCGCCGGGTTCAGCGAGAGGATCCGCGAGATGATCGCAGTATCCAGTTCAAACGAGGCCGAACGATACGGCATCATCGCCGCGAGGCTGCCCAACTGCGGCTGGTACTGGCGCAGCACGCCGGCCTGGGCCAGGTGGGTGGCATGTACCATGGCCTGCACCAGCGCCATCATCTGGTCGTGGTGCTGCGGGGTGGCGCGCACGCACTCGGCCTGCAGGGCGGCACACAGCGAATCGATCCACGGTTGCCAGTGCTGCAGCCTCGCCTCGCAGACCACCATCACCCGCCCTTTCAGCGTGGGTGCCTTCGGCGGTGCTGTCATCGGGTGCAGGCCGGCCACTTCAGCCTGCGAGGCCAGCATGGCCCGCACCGGCGCGTCCTTCACCGAGGTCACGTCCAGCCACAGGCGGCCCTGCTCGCGGCCGGCCGACTGCTGTACGTAGCTGTCGATCAATGCCGGCGTGCTCCGGATCGGTGCCGAGAACACCAGCACGTCCGCCAGCTCCAGCAGCTGCTCCGGCGCATGCGATCCGGGATCGGCCGGATCATGGCCGATCACCTGCAGCTGCATGTGCTGCTGGAAGAAGCGGCTCAACCAACGCCCGTAGGCGCCGGCACTGCCAACGATGCCGACCGTGCGCGGCGTACGCGGGGCCAGGCCGCTCATGCCACGCGTTCGGCGCGGAAGCGCGCCTGCCCGGCCAGCGCAGCGGGTGCGGCAGCAATCACGTCGAACTCCTCGAAGCCGTTGGCCAAGGTAGCTTCCAACGCAGCGTGAGTACCGGCAATCGCGCGCGAGATCGCCTGCTGCATTGATTCACCGCGCAGCAGGAACGACACCACCAGCGACATCAGCACATCGCCGGTGCCTGCGACATCCACCGGCAGCAGCGGCGACGTCCAGCGCCAGGTTTCCTCGCGACCGACCGCCAGGGTCACCAGTTCATCCGGCTTGCCACCGACGCTGTGCGCGATCACCCAGTGCGGGCCGCGATCCAGCAGCACGCGCGCCGCAGCGCTGGCATCGGCCTCGGCCAGCGCCGGCATGCCGGTCAGGCGGTTGAGCTCGAAGGCGTTCGGCGTCACCAGCCAGGCGTGTGGTAGCAGGCGTTCGGCAAAGATCGCCTCCAGGCCGGGTTCCACGTAGGGCCCGGTGTGGGTGTCTCCGATCACCGGGTCCAGGCAGTAGCGCAACTGCGGGCAGGCCGGCAGGATGCCATCCAGCCAGTCGGCGAACGCGGCGCCGTTGGCGGTACTGCCGAAGTAGCCCGAGACCAGCATCTTCGCCCTCTGCGGCAAGCCACGCTCATGGGTGCCGAGGAGCAGGTCGGCGAACCAGTCGGCGGGCAGCACGCGACCACGGGTGGTTTCATAGAACGGCGCATTGCTCAGCAGCACCGTCGGAATGTTGGCCACGCGAACGCCCAGCGCACGCATCGGCGGGATCGCCGCGCTGTTGCCGGCATGGCCATAGACGAGTTGCGACTGGACCGAGATGACATCGATCGGCGACGGCCCATCCGGCCGCTGGCGGCGGCCGTGGACCAAGTGGTTATCAAGGGATTCGCTCATGGCCGCATTCTACGCCCAAGGGGGTTTTCGGCAGGGCTGCGCCCTGCACCTGCTCACAAGCCAGATCAACGTCAAAGGCAACAGCCGGCTCTGGGTTGTCTCTGTGCTTGGCGGGGCGGTATGGGATGGCAGGACACGCCGTAAACCCATCCGTGGGGGCTCGATGGCGCCATCCATGGCGCCAACGGTCCTGCCATCCCACACCACCCCACCCCTGACAGACTTCCGATGACGGTTGGTAGATCCACGCCATGCGTGGATGAAATCTGTCAGGTATCGAAATAAATCGGGGTCAGATCCGTTTTCCTTCGGAAAACGGATCTGACCCCACGAGCTGTTCCGACAGATCGCGGAAAACTGTCGAAGGCAGGGTGGGTCCGGTTGCGGGGGCGTGTGATCTGGCCCCCCGTAACCGTACCCACCCCGCCAACCCACGGATAGCCAGCTTCTGCTGTTGACGTTGCTTCGGCAGGTGCAGGGCTGCAAGCCCTGCAACCCGCCCCCTCAGTGAGCAGCAGGCCGCGACGGCGGCAGCCACGCCGCCACGATGCCGAGCAATGGCAGGAACGCGGTCAGCTGGTAGACGTATTCGATGCTGGTCCTGTCCGCCAACAGGCCCAGCACGGCTGCGCCCAGTCCGCCCATGCCGAACGCGAACCCGAAGAACAGGCCGGACACCATGCCGATGCGGTGCGGCATCATCTCCTGCGCATAGACCACGATCGCCGAGAACGCCGAAGACAGCACGAAGCCGATCAGCACCGCCAGCACCGTGGTCCACAGCAGATCGGCATGCGGCAGCATCAAGGCGAACGGGGCCACGCCCAAGATCGATGCCCAGATGATCGGCTTGCGGCCAATACGGTCACCCAGCGGGCCACCGAGGAAGCCGCCAGCGGCGGACGCCACCAGGAACGCAAACAGATGCAACTGCGCCTGCGCCACCGGAATGCCGAAATGGTGGATCAGGTAGAAGGTGAAATAGCTGCCGATGCTGGCCATGTAGAAGTACTTGCTGAAGATCAGCACCAGCAGGATCGCCAGCACCCTCGCCACGGTACGCGGCGGGTGCCGCGGTGCCAGCGCAGCCGTGCTGGCCGGGCGTGGCGTGCCCAGGTGCAATGCGTACCAGCGACCGACGTAGGTCAGCAGGCCGATGCCGATCAGGGCGGCACCGGCAAACCACGATGCGGCGTGCTGGCCATACGGCACGATCACTGCGGCGGCGATCAGCGGGCCCAGCGCCGTGCCGAAATTGCCACCGACCTGGAACACCGACTGTGCGAAACCATGACGGCCGCCGGATGCCAGCCGCGCGATGCGCGAAGCCTCCGGGTGGAAGATCGCCGAGCCGATGCCGACCATTGCCGCAGCCATCAGCACCATCGCGTAGTTCGGCGCGAAACCGAGCAGCAGCATGCCGCACAGGGTCGAGGCCATGCCGATCGGCAGCGAGTACGGTGCCGGGCGGCGATCGGTGGCCATGCCGATCAACGGCTGGAAGATCGAGGCGGTGAGCTGATAGGTCAGCGTGATCAGGCCGATCTGGGTGAAGCTGAGGTTGAAGCCCCCCTTGATCACCGGATAGATGGCCAGGATCAGGGACTGCATCATGTCGTTGACGACATGCGAGGTGGAGATGGCGGCCAGCACGCCCGGGGCTACCGGGCGCGAGGTCGTTGCGGGAGAAGCCAGGGTCGACATGGACGCAGTCAGGTTGGGGGCGAGCCACGCATGCTACGGTGGCCCTCTGCTCCCTTCTACCGCGTTCTGGTCATGACCTATCGCAAAAAGGACATCTCCTGCCCGATCCGCGAAACGGCGCCGTGGAAGGAGGTGCCCATGCAGCGCCCGGTGACGGGCCGCGCTCGCCACTATCGCGCCGGCACCCACATCGCGCCGCATCGGCATCGGCGTCATCAGCTGGTCTATGCCCTGTCCGGCTCGATGGTGGTGCGCTCGGAAGCTGGCCGGTGGGTGGTGCCATCCACCCGTGCGATCTGGGTGCCTGCCGGCATGGCGCATGCGGTGGACTGCATCGCCGAGGTGCACATGCGCAGCCTGTACGTGGAGCCGGACTTCGCACCGCACCTGCCTGCCGAGGCGTTCGCGGTGCAGGTGGCACCACTGCTGCGTGAACTGCTGCAGGCGGCCAGCCTGATCGAGGGCACGCACGAGGACGACAGCCGCGATGGCCGCGTGGTGCGCCTGCTGCTGGACGAACTGCACCGCATGGACGTGCTGCCGCTGCATCTGCCCTCGCCCACCGACCCACGCCTGCAGCGGATCTGCCACCACATCCAGAAACACCCCGGCGACGACGCCACGCTGCAGGACTGGGCGCAGGCGCTGCAGGTGGACGTGAAAACCATCCAGCGCCATTTTGCCAGCGAGCTGGGCATGACCTTCGGCCAGTGGCGGCAGCAGGCGCGGCTGCTGGCGGCGATGGAGCGGCTGGCGATCGGCGACAAAGTCATCGATGTTGCGCTGGCGATGGGTTACGACAGCCCCAGCGCGTTCACCAGCATGTTCAAGCGACAACTGGGGCAGACGCCTGCGGCGTTTTTCCGTTGATTCGTTGAACGGCATCCACGCACGGCGCGGGGTCCACCCGCGCGGCATCACGGGTAACGCCGGGCAACGTCCGGCGGATTCGATGGAACACCCACAAACGAAAACGCCGGGCAATGCCCGGCGCTGTCGTTGAGCGGCTTCCGCTGCGGGATCAGGACGTCATCCGGTCCCAGAAGCCCTTCACGCCATCCATGAAGGTGGCCGACTTCGGCGAATGCTTGCGCGCTTCCTCGCCGACGAAGGTTGCCTCGAACTGCTCAAGCAATTTGCGCTGTTCGGTAGTGAGGTTGACCGGGGTCTCCACCACCACGCGGCAGTACAGGTCGCCTTCGCTGCGGCTGCGCACCGAACGCACGCCCTTGCCGCGCAGGCGGAACAGCTTGCCGGTCTGGGTCTCGGCCGGAATACGGATCTCCGCTTCACCACCCAGGGTGGCAACGCGCACGGTGTCGCCCAGTGCCGCCTGCGAGATGCGGATCGGCACTTCGCAGTGCAGGTCGTCGCCATCACGCTGGAAGATCGCATGCTCGCGCACGCGCACTTCCACGTACAGGTCGCCCGGCGGCGTACCGACCGGACCGGCCTCGCCTTCACCCGCCAGGCGGATGCGGTCGCCGGTATCGACGCCTGCCGGCACCTTCACTGACAGCACCTTGTCTTCCTCGACGCGGCCGTTGCCGTGACAGGTCTTGCAGGGCTTGGCAATGATCTGGCCACGGCCGCCGCAGTTGTGGCAGGCCTGCTGCATGGCGAAGATGCCACGCTGGATGCGCACCTGGCCGCGGCCATGGCACACGTTGCAGGTTTCGACCTTGCCGTCCTCGGAGCCGCTGCCGTCACAATCGCCGCATTCGGCCAGGGTCGGAATCTCGATCCGGCGTTCGACGCCGCGCACGGCTTCTTCCAGGTCCAGCTCCATCACATAGCCGATGTCGGCACCGCGACGGGCCTGGCGCGGACCACCGCCGCCACCGCCAAAGATGTTGCCGAAGATATCGCCGAAGATATCGTTCATGTCCGGGCCACCCGGACCGCCGCCGCCCATGCCGTGCTCGAACGCGGCGTGGCCGTGGCTGTCGTACATGCGGCGCTTGTTGCCGTCGGACAGCACCTCGTAGGCTTCCTTGCACTCCTTGAAGGAGGCTTCGGCCGCCGCATCGCCCGGGTTGCGGTCCGGGTGGAACTTCATCGCACAACGACGGTAGGCCTTCTTCAGCTCGTCGTCGGTAGCGGTGCGGGCAACGCCCAGCACTTCGTAGTAATCGCGCTTGCTCATATCGTGGATCGCATTCCGGAAAGTCGGGATTCGTCAAAGCGGAAGAGCGGAACCAGGTCCGCTCTTGCGTCGGGCGCCCCGACACGCCGGTGGGCGGTCAGGACCCTGATGCGACAACGGGACGCCGGTGGCCAGCGTCCCGCGTCGGTCCGGATCAGGACTTCTTGTCGTCCTTGACTTCGGTGAACTCGGCGTCCACCACGTCGTCGTTGCCCTTGCCGGCGTTGCCGGCGTCGGCTCCCGGAGCACCGCCCTGGTCGGCCGAAGCGGCGGCGAACAGCGACTGGCCGGCTTCTTCCAGCGCCTTCGACTTGGCTTCGATCTGCGCCTTGTCGTCACCCTTCATCGCAGTCTCCAGGTCGGCCAGGGCCGCCTCGACCTTGCCGATGACATCGCCGCCGACCTTGCTGCCGTGCTCGGTGATGGCGCTGCGGGTGCCGTGGATCAGGGCGTCGGCCTGGTTGCGGGCCTGTACCAGCTCCTGGAACTTCTTGTCTTCCTCGCGGTTGGCTTCCGCGTCGGCGACCATGCGCGCGATCTCTTCCTCGGACAGGCCCGAACCGGCCTTGATCTCGACCTTCTGCTCCTTGTTGGTCTTCTTGTCCTTGGCCGACACGTGCAGGATGCCGTTGGCGTCGATGTCGAAGGACACTTCCACCTGCGGCAGGCCACGCGGGGCCGGCTCGATACCGGACAGGTCGAACTTGGCCAGCGACTTGTTGAAGCGGGCCTGTTCGCGCTCACCCTGCAGCACGTGCACGGTCACCGCCGACTGGTTGTCCTCGGCGGTGGAGAACACCTGCGAGGCCTTGGTCGGGATGGTGGTGTTCTTCTCGATGATCTTGGTGAACACACCGCCCATGGTCTCGATGCCCAGCGACAGCGGGGTCACGTCCAGCAGCAGCACGTCCTTGACGTCGCCGCCGAGCACGCCGCCCTGGATCGCCGCACCCAGTGCCACGGCTTCGTCCGGATTGACGTCCTTGCGCGGTTCCTTGCCGAAGAACTCGGTCACCGCCTGCTGCACCTTCGGCATGCGGGTCTGGCCGCCGACCAGGATCACTTCGCTGATGTCGCTCGAACGCAGGCCGGCATCGTTCAGGGCGACGCGGCACGGCTCGATCGACTTCCTGATCAGGTCGTCCACCAGCGCTTCCAGCTTGGCGCGGGTCAGCTTGATGTTCAGGTGCTTCGGACCCGACGCGTCAGCGGTGACGTACGGCAGGTTCACTTCGGTCTGCTGGGCGCTGGACAGCTCGATCTTGGCGCGCTCGGCAGCATCCTTCAGGCGCTGCAGGGCCAGCGGATCCTTGCGCAGGTCGATGCCCTGGTCCTTGTTGAACTCTTCAACCAGGTACTCGATGACACGGTTGTCGAAGTCTTCGCCGCCCAGGAAGGTGTCGCCGTTGGTGGCCAGCACTTCGAACTGCTTCTCGCCGTCGACGTTGGCGATCTCGATCACCGAGACGTCGAAGGTGCCGCCGCCCAGGTCGTACACCACGATCTTGCGATCCTTGTTGTCGCCCTTGTCCAGGCCATAGGCCAGCGCGGCTGCGGTCGGCTCGTTGATGATGCGCTTGACGTCCAGGCCGGCGATGCGGCCGGCGTCCTTGGTCGCCTGGCGCTGGCTGTCGTTGAAGTAGGCCGGCACGGTGATGACCGCTTCGGTGACCTTCTCACCGAGGAAGTCCTCGGCGGTCTTCTTCATCTTTTCCAGCACCTTGGCCGAGATTTCCTGCGGCGCCATCTTCTTGCCGTCGCTGGTGGCCACCCAGGCGTCGCCATTGTCATGGGCCAGGATGCTGTACGGGACGTGGGCGATGTCCTTCTGCACCTCGCCATCGGTGAACTTGCGGCCGATCAGGCGCTTCACCGCGTAGAAGGTGTTCTTCGGGTTGGTCACGGCCTGGCGCTTGGCCGAGGCACCGACCAGGACTTCGCCGTCCTTGGTGTAGGCGACGATCGACGGGGTGGTGCGATCGCCTTCCGAATTCTCGATGACGCGGGCCTTGCCGCCGTCCATGATCGCCACGCACGAGTTGGTGGTGCCGAGGTCGATACCAATGATCTTGCCCATGGGGGAGACTCCTGAGGATGCTAGTTGGGGTCAGTCCGGCCATTCGGCCGGTGGATGAATACGATGTGGGGGAGGCTCGTGGAACATTCAAGCCATCCTCCGAACGCTGTGTTTCCGGTCCTCCGGCACGTTCAGCGTCGGGTCGGGTGGCGGATCCTGCCCGCCTCCCGCGCCTCGGGATCAGTCCGCGGCCACCACCACCAGCGCCGGCCGCAGCAGGCGCTCGTTGAGCAGGTAGCCCTTCTGGAACACGGTCACCACGCTGCCAGGGGCGGCGCCCGGGGTCGGGGCCTGGCTGATGGCCTGGTGGTGTTCCGGATTGAACGGCTGGCCGATCGGATCCAGCAGGACCAGGCCGTTGTCGGCAGCAACCTTCAGCAGCTGCTTGTAGGTCAGCTCCAGGCCCTCGCGCAGCGGGTGCGGGTCGTCGCCAGCAGCCTTCAGGCCGGCATCCAGGCTGTCGAACACCGGCAGCAGTTCGCCCAGCAGCTTCTCGTTGGCGAACTTGCGCGCCTGCTCGATGTCACGGGCGACCCGCTTGCGCTGGTTCTCCAGGTCGGCGCGCTCACGCAGCGCATCGGCCTTCACCTGCTCGACCTCGGCGCGCAGGCGCTCCACTTCGTCGTTGACGCCGTCGACGGCGGCCGCGTCGGCGGCACTCTGCTGGGTTTCGATATCTGGATGCTCGTGGTTCATGTCTGGGTCCCTGGCGGTCACTCCCCGCCTCCACCCACCCTAGTGTGGGCGGGATGCTGCGTTTCAAGCGTCGGATGACCCCGGGGCGCGTCCGGCCGGCGCAAACGCCGCGCCGAGCACGTCGGCCGTCGCCTGGACCAGGGGGATCATGCGGTCGTAGGCCATCCGCTTGGGGCCGATTACGCCCAGCACCCCCAGCACCTGGCCGTTGGCGGTGTACGGGGCGGTGACCAGCGAGACCCCCTGCAACGGCATCATCCCGGTCTCCTCGCCGATGAAGATGCGCACGCCCGGGGCCTGGATGGTCCGCTCGAGCAGCTGCAGGATCTCGCGCTTGCTGGAGAACAGCTCGAAAAGTTCGCGCAGGCGCTCCAGGTCGGACAGGTCCTGCACTCCCATCAGCCGGGTCTGCCCGGCCACCAGCATGTCGTCGGCCGGGGGCTGCAGGGCCTGCTCGGCCAGCTCGATGCTGCGCGCCAGCAGCTGCTCCAGCTCGGAACGGGCGTCGCGCAGCTCCAGCAGCAGGCGGGTGCGGATCTCGGCCAGCGGCAGGCCGGCAAAATGCGTGTTGAGGTAGTTGGCCACCTGCTCCAGCTGGCCGGGCGCGAAGTCCTGGCGGGTCTCGATGACCCGGTTCTGTACCTCGTTGTCGGCGAAGACCAGGATCGCCAGCACGCGCCGCCCATCCAGCGCCACGAAATCGATCTGGCGGAAGGCGAACTGCTCGCGGCGCGGCGCGCTCACCACGCCGACGAAATGGCTCATCGCCGACAGCAGTTCCGAGGCGCTGCCGAGCAGGGCCTGGGTGCTGCCGCCACCGGCCAGCTCCTGGCGCAGCCGGGCCAGCTCGCCCTCGCCCGGTGGCTGCATCTGCAGCAGGCTGTCGACGAACACCCGGTAACCATGCGCAGTCGGCACGCGGCCGGCGGAGGTATGCGGCGAGGCCAGCAACCCCAGGTCTTCCAGGTCGCCCAGGATATTGCGGATGGTGGCCGGGCTGACCTCCAGGCCAGCCACGCGCGCCAGCGTCTGCGAGCCGACCGGCTCGCCGTCCTGGATGTAGCGCGCGATCAGCGTGCGCAGCAGATGACGCGCACGCGGGGCAAGCTGGTCGGGAGAACCGTGCATGGGATCCACCTGTGAGACACGGACACTAGATAATGGCGGCGCACCACCTTGGCAAGTCATTGGACCTCCCTCGCCCGCGTGCTAGCGTTGCGCGGCTGCTGATACCCCTTTACCCATGCTCAGACATCTTTCGATCAAGGATTTCGCCGTCGTCCGCGCCACCGAACTGGAGTTCGGGCCAGGCATGACCGTGGTTTCAGGCGAGACCGGCGCCGGCAAGTCGCTGATGGTCGACGCGCTGGGCTTCCTGTCCGGCCTGCGCGCGGACAGTGGCGTGGTCCGCCACGGCGCGGCGCGGGCCGAACTGTCGGCCGAGTTCGCGCTGGGCCAGCTGCAGGCCGCGCGTCAGTGGCTGGCCGACAACGAACTGGACGATGAGGACCAGTGCCAGCTGCGCCGGGTGATCCGCGCCGATGGCGGTTCGCGGGCCTGGATCAATGGCCGCCCGGTCACCCTGGCGCAGCTGGCCGAGCTGGCCGCGCTGCTGGTGGAGATCCACGGCCAGCACGAACAGCAGGCGCTGCTGGCGCGCCCGTCGCAGCTGGCCCTGCTCGATGCCTACGCCGGCAACGAACACGAGCGCCACCAGGTGCGCCGCGCCGCCGCAGCCTGGCAGGCGCTGGTCGATGAATCGCTGGCGCTGTCGCAACAGGGTGACGTCAGCGACCGGATCGGCTTCCTCGAGCACCAGCTGCGCGAGCTCGACCGTGAAGACCTGGAACCTGAATCGATCGCCGCCCTCGGGGCCAGCCATCGCCGCCAGGCCCATGCCAGCGCCCTGCTCAGCGCCTGCCAGGCCGCCAGCAACCAGCTCAACGGCGATGACGGCAGTTCCGCGCTGGACCTGCTGCAGCAGGTGCGCCATGAGCTGTCGCGCCTGGTCGAACATGATCCACGCCTGGGCGAAGTGGATGCCCTGATCGAGAACGCCTCGATCCAGCTGCACGAGGCCTTGTCGCTGCTGGACCGGGTGCACGATGACCTCGACGCAGATCCGGAACAGTTCGAGGAGAACGAGCGCCGCCTCGGCCGCCTGCATGATCTGGCCCGTAAGCACCGCGTGCCGATGGACGAGCTGGGCGCGCAGCGCGAGCGCATGCACGCCGAAGTGGAACAACTGCGCGGCGCCGATGAGCGCCTGCAGCGCCTGGCCGGGGAAATCGACAAGGCCGCTGCTGCCTGGCGCGCCCAGGCCGAGGCGCTGACCGCCAGCCGTCGCAAGGCCGCTGCCGAGCTGTCGGCCACCACCACCAGCATCATCGCCGAGCTGGGCATGGGCGGCGGCCAGTTCCTGATCGAGTTGGAACCACAGGACACCGGCAAGCCCGACCCGCAGGGTGCCGAGCGCGTGGAATTCCTGGTTGCAGCCAATGCCGGCCAGCCGCCACGCGCCCTGCGCAAGGTCGCCTCCGGCGGCGAGCTGTCGCGCATCTCGCTGGCCATCGAGGTGGCCGCGCTGGACCTGGACGCGGTGCCGACCATGGTGTTCGACGAGGTCGACTCCGGCATCGGCGGCGCGGTCGCCGATATCGTGGGCCAGAAACTGCGCGCCCTCGGCGAGAAGCGCCAGGTGCTGTGCGTGACCCACCTGCCGCAGGTCGCCTCCAAGGGCCACGCCCATTACCGGGTCAGCAAGGCCCCGGTGGAAGGCATGACCCAGAGCGCGGTGGAAAAGCTGGACAGCAAGGCCCGCGAGGAAGAACTGGCGCGCATGCTGGGCGGTGTGGAAGTAAGCAGGGAAGCGCGCGCCGCCGCGCGCAAGCTGCTGCAGGCGTGAGGCCGGCGGAGCCGAGCGTGGGCTGGGCTCTACAGGTGTTCCCGAACGAAACCGACGTATAGAGCCGAGCCCATGCTCGGCTTCCGCGCACCAGCGCGGCACAGCTCACTCCAGCGGCCGCGCCAGATCCACCTTCTCCACCAGGAAATCGAGGAACGCACGCACCCGCAGCGGCAGGTAGCCCCCCTGCCCCAGGAACAACGCGTGCACTTCTTCCAGGTCGCCGGGGTTGGCCTCTTCCAGCACTGGCAGCAGGCGCCCGGCGGCCATGTCAGCCTGCACCTGGAACGCCGCCAGCCTGGCCATGCCCAGCCCGCCCAGCACCAGCCTGCGCAGCGCATCTCCATTGCTGGCACGGGCGTTGCCACTGGGCGGCACCACCGATTCCCGGCCATCCTGCAGCAGCGGCCAGCCCTGCATCGCGCGCGCATGGCCGATGTCCAGCCGGTTGTGCGACTGCAGTTCCTCGACGGTGCGCGGCAGGCCATGCCGCTGCGCATAGGCCGGTGCAGCCACGATCACCATCCGCGTCGCACCCAGCCGCCGCGCCACCAGGCTGGAGCTTTTCAGCGGACCGGCGCGTACCGCCACATCGGTGCGCTGCTCGAGCAGGTCGATGACCTCGTCGTTGAGTGTCAGGTCCACGCCCACCTGCGGATGACGCTCAAGGAATTCCGGCAACAGCGGCAACAGGAAGTGCTGGCCGAACGGTACGTTCGAGTTGACCCGAAGCCGCCCTCGCGGCTCGGCATGGGCGCTGGCACAGCGCTCGGCCTCGTCGAGGTCGGCCAGTATGCGCAGGCCGCGCTCGTAGAATGCGCAGCCTTCCGGGGTCAATTGCAATTGGCGGGTGGACCGCTGCAGCAGGCGCGTGCCCAATCGCTGCTCCAATCGCGCCACCAGCTTGCTGACCGCCGAGGGCGTCATGTCCAGCGTACGGGCGGCCGCGGAGAAACCGCCGGTCTCGATCACGCGTGCGAACACTTCCAGCTCACCGGAACGGTTGATGTCGGGTCGTGCCATGCCAATGAATCCAGTTCACAGATGATTGTCCACGCGCAGTCTAGTTCACAGATCGGCAGGGAATCACCATGGCCGTCCCTCCTGCCGGGATCGATCGATGAATCGCCTCAGCCAGCTCTCCGCCGCCGCCCTGATCGCCCTGTCCGGCGCCGCCAGCGCCGCACCCGCCCCGCACTGGGTGGCCAGCTGGCAGGCCAGCCCGCAACCGGTGTGGGACGCCGGGTTTCTCTTCCCGACGCTGGTTCCGCTCACACTGCGGGATCAGACCTTCCGCCAGACGGCTCGCATCAGCCTGGGCGGACCGCAGCTGCGGGTACGCTTGAGCAATGCCCATGGCACGCAGCCGTTGCAGATCGGCGCCGCCAGCGTCGCACCACACACGGGTGCCATGCCGCAACCGCTCAGCTTCGATGGCCGGCCCGGCGTGCTCATCGGCCCCGGCCACGAGCGCCTGAGCGACCCGCTGGCACTGGCCACCGTTGACCGGCAGGCGCTGCAGGTCAGCGTCTTTGTGCCAGGGCCTGCAGAGCTGCGGACCTTCCATTGGGAAGGTCGCCAGACCAGTTGGATCGCCGATGGCGACCAGACCCGGGACAGCGACCTGCATGGCGCCAGCGCCACCACCGCCCGCCTGTTCCTGGCCGGCATCGAGGTCGAGGCCGACGCCAGCGCGCGCAGCGTGGTGGTGATCGGCGATTCGATCACCGATGGCGCCACGGCCAGCCTTGACCAGGACCAGCGCTGGACCGACCACCTGGCCGCGCGCCTCGCCCCGCGTGGAGTGGCGGTGGTCAACGCTGGTATTTCCGGCAATCGGCTGCTGAGCGATGGCATGGGTGAGTCCGCCCTGGCCCGTTTCCAGCGCGACGCGCTGGATCAGCCCGGCGTGGCCAGCGTGATCGTACTGATCGGCATCAACGACATCAGCTGGCCCGGTACGGCTTTCGCCCGCGACCAGCCCCGGCCCCGCCTGGCCGAGCTGCAGGCCGGCTACCGCGCGCTGGCCGGACAGGCGCACCGCCGCGGCCTGCGCATCCTCGGCGCCACCCTGCCGCCGTTCGCCGGGGCATTGCCCGGCACTCCGCTGGACGACTATTACCACCCGGACAAGGACGCCCTGCGCCGGCGGCTCAATGCCTGGCTGCGCACGGACGGTCCGTTCGACGCGGTGATCGATCTGGACGCCGCCCTGCGCGACCCGGCCGATCCCTCACGGATGGCCCCCGCCTACGACTCCGGCGATCACCTGCATCCCGGCGATGCGGGCAACCGGGCGATGGCCGAGGCGGTGGATCTGGAGGTTCTGCTGGGTAGCAAGGGGTCAGAGCCCTTTGCTGGCGCAAAGGGATCCGCCCCCACGGGGCGCACGGGGGCGGATCCCTCTCCCGCAGGGAAAGGGCTCTGACCCCATCAACGAAAAACCCCGGGGCGGGACCCGGGGTCTTGTCGCATGCGGCTGGGTGGAATCGCCTACTTGCGCTTCTTGCGCACGTACAGCACCAGCGAGTGCTCTTCCAGCTCGTAGCCGTGATCGGCGGCGATCCTGCGCTGCAGCTCTTCGATCTCGGTGCTTTCAAATTCGATGATCTTGCCGCTGTCCACGTCGACCATGTGGTCGTGATGGCCGCCGCGGTCCAGCTCATAGACGGCCTGGCCGCCTTCGAAATTGTGCTTGAGCACGAGGCCGGCAGCTTCGAACTGGGTCAACACGCGGTAGACGGTCGCCAGGCCGATCTCGTCGCCATGCTCCAGCAGCTGGCGGTAGATGTCTTCGGCGGTCATGTGATGCTGGGGCGTGCGCTGTTCAAGCAGCGCCAGGATCCGCATCCGTGGATGGGTCACCTTCAGGCCGACTTTTCGCAGGTCGTGGGTTTCCATAGGTCTCCGTTCATTGGCGATTTAGCGCCAGCTGCCTCGGATTGGGTCGCGGTGGCACGCCGGGAGTGTATCATCGGTTCGATTTCCCCAACCGCCATTCCCGATGCGCAATCTCCTGCTGGTCGCCGCCGTCGCCCTGTCCACCACCGGGTGCGGCATCATCTACAAGCAACCCATCTATCAGGGCAACCTGATCCGGGAAGATGCCGTGGCCAAGCTGCAGGTCGGGCAGAGCAAGCAGCAGGTCACCGCGCTGCTGGGTACCCCGTCCGTTCCGGACCCGTTCCATGCCCAGCGCTGGGACTACACCGCCAGCCAGCGCGTGGACCGACTGGGCCGTACCGAGGTGAAGAACTTCACTGTGTTCTTCGAGAACGACACCGTGACCCGCTGGGAGGGCGACTACTTCCCGGGCAACGACAAGGCCCTGGCCCAGCAGACCGTACGCCAGTTCGGCCGCAACCTGCCCAAGGACAAGAAGAAGAAGGGGCGCTGAGCCCCCTGCCCGTCCTGCGGACGGGTCGCAGGACTCAACCGCCGAGCGCCCGGCGCCGGCGGTTGTCCTTGGGATCGGCGCGCAACGGGCGCAGCAGCTCGACGCGGTCGCCATCCAGCAACGCCTGCTGCGGGCGGGCCAGCACGCCATGCACGGCCACGGCCGGGCAGCCGGCACTGCCTTCCAATGCCGCCGCAGCAACCGCCTCGGCCACCGTCGCCCCCTCCTGCAACTGCAACCGGCGCGATACCACCCGCTGCGGCCAGGCCAGCACCACCTCGACCTCGATCATGGCTCAGGCCTCGTCGGCGACGCGGACGAAATCGTTGACCATGCGATCCGCCAGCCCCTGGAAGCCGATCGCCAGCGCTGGACCCAGCAACCGCGAGCTGGGTTCGAACTCCAGGGTCAGCGTGACCTTGCAGGCGTCCTCGGCCAGCGCATGGAACTCCCAGCGGCCGTGCAACTGCTTGAACGGACCGTCCTTCAGCTGCATGTCGATGCTGTGCGGTCGTTGCAGGGTGTTTTCGGTCTGGAACCAGGTACTGAACGAGCCCAGTCCCAGATCCAGGCGCGCCACCAGGCGGTCCTCGCCCTCTTCCAGCACGCGGGCGTTGGAACACCAGCGGAAGCGGCGAGGATAGGCGCGGACATCGTTGACCAGGTCGAACATGCGCGCGGCCGAATGTTCGACCAGGGCGCTGCGGCGGATAGTAGGCATGAATACAGGGCGCTTCGGCAATCGACCGGGCGGGCCCGAATCGGAGACAATACGGAAATGAGCAAGAACAGCGGCAAGGATAAAGCAAAGAGCGCGACGGCCAACAAGACCATCGCGCTGAACAAGCGTGCCCGTCACGAGTACCACATCGAAGAGCGGTTCGAGGCCGGGCTGGCCCTGCAGGGCTGGGAGGTGAAGTCGATCCGCGCAGGCCGCGGCAACATCATCGACGCCTACGCCTACGTGAAGCGCGGCGAGATCTACCTGATCGGCGCACAGATCACCCCGTTGATCCAGGCCTCCACCCACGTGGTGGCCGAGGACCGCCGCGAGCGCAAGCTGCTGCTGCATCGGAACGAGATCGACAAGCTGATCGGCAAGGTCGAGCGCGATGGCTACACCATCGTGCCCACGGCGATGTACTGGAGCAAGAACAAGATCAAGCTCGAGATCGCACTGGCCAAGGGCAAGCAGAACCACGACAAGCGCGATGCCGCCAAGGACCGCGACTGGGCGATCGAGAAGCAGCGCGTGATGCGTCGCGGCAACCGCGACGCGTAAAGGCCTGTCCGGGATGTAGAGCCGAGCCCGTGCTCGGCTGCCTGGCCTTCGGTAGAGCCGAGCCCATGCTCGGCTTCGGCAAAGCAGCAGTCGAGCATGGCTCGACTCTACAAAAGGCGGGTCAACCTGCCAGCACGCCCTGCCCGCGCATGCGCGGTGCCAGCGCCGCGTGCATCACCGCCAGGTGCATCACTACCGCCAGTTCCGGCGCATGGCGGTCGTCACCCGCCTGCCACTGCCGGGCCAGCCGGGCGGCGTCGGCGGGCAGCAACGCCAGCAGCTGGGTATCGTCCAGGGCCTCGGCTGCACCCTGCAGCTGGCGGGCCAACTGCCGCGACTGCCATACATGCGCCCCCATGCTGAGGCTGGCCAATGACATCAGGGCCAAGGCCAGGCCATGCTCGAACCACTGCGCAAGCACATCCGGCCCCCACAGCAGAGCCGCCAGTACCGCCAGCGCCGGCAGGCGCCATCCCAGCCAGTGGAGACGTCCGCGCCGTGGCCAGTGCACCACGACCGCACTGGCCACCAGCGCCACAGCGGCGGTGGCCGGCAGTTCGGTCAGTCCGGTCGCCGCCAGCAGCAGCACCAGTACGGCGCAGACCCAGCGCGGCGGCAATGCTCGCCGCCGGTAGTCGGCGCCGACCGGCCCGACCAGCTGCCGCAGGCTGCGTTGTTGCCCAGCGTCGGTCACTCACAGTCTCCGTGTCTCGGCTTGCCTCGGATGGTCTTCGACAGTGTGTCGCAAATTCGTGCCAATGACGTTAGCAATCCGCTATGACGCGCGATCGCTCTGCGGACGAACCAACGCATCCGGGGCGAGCGCGCAGAGGTCCTTGCTCAGGAATATCCGGGACGTGCCGGGCGGATGACAGGGCACTTCACCGAACACGGTCCAGCCCTGCTTCAGGTAGAAGTCCGGCGCCTGGAAGCTGATCGTGTACAGCACGCCGGATCGGCAACCGCGCTTGCGCGCTTCATCCTCGGCGGCGGCAAGAATCCGGGCGCCCAGGCCACTGCCCCGTTGGGCCGGTGGCAGATAGAACAGGTCAACGAACAGCAGGCCCAGGGACGTCCGGCCACAGAGCCCGCCCACCACCCTGCCGGTGACCGGATCGGTGACCAGTACCGCCAGGGTGCGCCGGTCGCCGCACCCGGTGGCCTGCTGGTTGAAGTCATCAAGGCCGTCGGCAATCAGGTCCAGCGACTCCTGGCTGGGGGAATCGGTCACAGTGATCTGGAGCTGCATGCGTACATCCTGTTCTACGCCTGTAAACGACCGATGCTACAGGCAAGGAGCGGTTTCGCGTGACGGGCAGTTGCACAGCCGGCCGTGGCCGAACTGCTCGGCTTACGCACGAGCAGTCCTGCGGATGAAAGCGCGACGGTGTCCCTTTGCAGAAGAGCCCAGCTGAGATACGCCTTCGTCGTCGGCGAAGGACTTGCTCCCCACCAGGGTCCCCGATGCCGGTGCCCGGGCGGCGACCGGCCGCAACCCGCTGGCCGCTGCTGCCCGGAGCCTTGTGCGGGGCGGAAGCGGCGACTGAACGGTTTCGGGGCTTGCCCGCACTGCACGTGACTGTTCAGGAAGGCAGCCCCGCCTCGCGCCTGCCCCACAGCTCAGCGCTGGCCCGATCCTGCTCATGGCTCGTGCATTGTCGGACTGGCCCACCTGGTCCAGCCTCTACCGGCCCAGCGCAGAAATCCAGATCCCGTATAGGCATACGAAAGTGCCCCCCCCACCCCACTGCAAACGATCACTGTCGGGACGTTCGGGTGGCAGGACAACCGGATCACCCAATGGAAATCGGCGGGAAGAGGCATTGTCGAGAGAATACGTCCAGACGTCGCAGATGCTGTGAGTGCCGCGGCGTCCCAACTGAACAGCTCGGAATTGGTGCGGGCGCGGCAGTGGTTGCGGCGCACTCGCTTGGAATAGGCAAGATGCACTGGGGCGAAATATTCGGCCCATGCTCGAGCAGCACTATCATGTCCACATCGTCAATCAGAGGAACAGTACATGGGTGGTTTCAGCATATGGCATTGGATCATTCTCCTGGCGATCATCCTCATACCGCTTGGTATCGCAGTTGCAATCGTGACGACCGTACTACGCCGAAGGAAGTGAAACGACATCGGGCAATTAACGTTGGATTCGCGAACTGCTGAGGACTGCCTGACACTCCACACGCACACCATGGCGCGGAGATCATGACGCATCGAGCAGTTTTTCTGAGCCGTTTTCTGACCAAGCACTCGGACACCAAAGCACCGCAAATCCAGTGAATGCTATGATCAAGGAGCTCAAGGAGGATCTAAATGCGAAACATGATTGCCTTGGCTTCCGTTCTTCTGGGAGCTACTTTGTCCACTGATGCGTATGCATATGAATATTCCATACAGTGCGAAACATGTGTTACCGATGCACAGTTCGCCGCACGAGCTCGCGACCTGCAAGCTCTGAATGGGAACGGAAGTGGCTTCTTCTACGTTTACAACCTCGGCGCGAACGTCGTCCAGAAATGGTGGGTCAATGGCGCTGCCAGCGGAGGCGACGGAGGTAGTGGTGGCGGGAGACCCAGAATGGCTTCATCAGCCTCGAGCACATCCTCACAATCGCCAGTTGAGAGTCATGTGAGAGTCGAAGTAGACAAGGCTCACAAACTCTACGTAATTGGCGGCAATAGCCTACGACCCATTTACAACGTTCCCATTGAGCACCTCTCCATCCCCGCCACCAACGGAAAGTCGACCTATGATGTACTGCTCGACAACAATCTAAAAGCCCAGATTGAATCATCTCTTGGTGATACCAATACGCTCAACTCCATTGTCAATGCCGACATTCTGTCGTCAATGATTGACATTGCCCAGAACGCAACAAACGTACTTGGACTCAAGGAAAAGAGCTTCCTCCTGTTCCGTGTAGTCATGTCTGACGGCACGTACATGGACTACGCCCTGCAAATTGAGGATACGACTGCTGACGCTAAAGAAGAGTCTGCACGTACGTCAACGGGCCAATTGATTCCAGCAAGCCAATCGAACATCCAGGGAGCATGGAACGGCAGCGTGGAGAATCTGGCACCAATGGTAGATCACCTGATTAAGCTCGGCGTCCCTGTGGAGAATGTTGGAGTTGGCAGTTACGTAACCGAGATTGTCTGCACGTCATCGAAGTGCTCTATACGACGAATCCAAAGGTAGCTGCTTCACGGAAAGCGTGCTTCCACCTGAGATGGCCCAGGTTGGAGGCACAGCTTTTTCTGTCCGGGTCGCTCCACCCAAGCCGCCTCAACTTGACCGATCATTAAGTGGCCTCGTGCTTGGCCACCCATAGCTCGGCACCCGCGCGCCCCTGTTCGTAGCTGCTGCAGCGCCGCGACGGTCCGCCCGGACCATTCCTATGTCGATCAAGGTGTGCCACCCAGATCCCGTCATCGACACGCTGGGTCATGGGGACGACCCAGACCCCCTGGCAGGCGATCACAGTCAGCGGGTCGCCTGGCCAGCCGGCAGAGCGTGTGGTCCAGTAGAAGGAGTCGGGAAGCGGCATGGCCGGCAGGATACGAATGGCGGTCGCAGCAGTTGCGATTGTGAGCACTCTGTTGCCACGCCGCGCTCGCTCCCCTCTTATGCAGCGAGCTGGTGCTCGTAGAGCCGGTTCCGTTTGTCGTCGAAGATCCGATACATCGCGGCCAGGTCAGCCGGGTCCGGATTGAGCTAGGCATCGACGTGCTCGGGCTTGGTATTGATGATCGTCCGATCATGGCCGGCCGCGGCGACTTCGGGCTCGGGGTCGTCGGTAATCGCGGCAAAGAACAGCAGGTCGGGCTCTTTCCCTGCAGGGTCCGTCCAGTGCGACCACAGGCAGGCCACCAGCATCGGTTCGCCCGTGCGCGACGTGAACTGCACCGCCTGGTTGTTGCCGTCCGGACCTTCCACGTTCTCGTAGAACGTCTCCACCACCATCAGCCGGTGGGTGTGGCCGAATGCCGGCGCCCAGAATTTCTCCAGGCTACCCCGACCGCCATCTCGCGCAGGAAATGGGTGGAATCCCAATCACCGCCGTCAACAGCATGAAATCTCGCGGGATACCCGACGTTTCCGCATTACCCATCCCCAGAAACCACCGAACAGGTTCGCGGAGACGATGAAAATAGCCCAAACGGCAATGCCGGAAATTGTCGGCCAACACTGTGCGAGTGGAAGTTGCGACAGCAGCATCAACAGAAGATGCCCTTCTGCCGCGATGATCGGCGTGCCGATGAGCCAGCCGGCGAGCAACCACCGATCACGACGTTGGAACACCATGGCGAAATCGAGGTGGTACACCAATCGTCCGATGTAGTAGGCCAACACAGCAGTCAGGAACACCAGCGAGTAGCCAGCGAGCGTGAAGTCTTGGCTGACCCGCACCTTCTGCCAGCTCTCGCCGATCAGCAGCCACTGGGTCACAGCCGGGTTGTAGTCGACAATCGGAACTATCCCGACTCTTCGCGCCAGCCATGCCAAACAGTGGAAGCAGTACCACGCAAAAACGATGAAGGCCGCCGCAGCAAGCCACATCCGCAAGCGCCTGAGACGTTCGGACTTCGCTACACCCGGCATAAGCTGCTCATTGAATGAGTTCGTTTGCATTATGCCGCCATGAGCGCCGCCTTTCCCTGAAGGGGCCGCCAAAGTAGCCCCCGGACCTTACAAATCCGGCAGACCCAACGCTCGACGCACTGTAGTCAGGAGCACCGTCGTCGAGCGCGCCAGTGCTTGCTGATCGCGCGTCAGTTGGTCGTACATCTGCACCAGCTCCGGAGGCACCTGCCCCACTCGACCAGCCTTGAAGACCTCCATCGAGACCACCTGAGCCTTAAGGCGCTCATCTTCCATGCCCTTCTCCAGCATCTGGCGGCGGGAGTGCCGCCCTCTGGATGCCTTGGGCCCTACCTCCAAGCCTGTTGCAGAGGAAAGAAAACCAGCGCCACTGTTCATGGGCTGGCCGTTCTCCCGCTTTCCTTCTCCAATGGCCACTACCTGCGAGTCCTTCTTGTCCATCGGTTACTGCCCCCTGTATCGGTAACGCCGGCACCAGCGCCGGCGCCGGCGCCGTCACATTGCTTTCATCCCGACTGATCCGATTGGGCCACTACGCTCCAACAATCACTCCGTCACGGCTTTGTTCAGCCGCGCCTCCAGCGTCGGGTTGAGCACGATGCCGGCCTCCGCCCTGGCGCTGTAGCGGGCCCGGTTTTTGATCGACTGCTGCAGACCGCTGGAGGTGATGGCCAACTCGGGGTTGGCCTTGTTGAAGGCGCCGATCTTGCTGAGGACCGAAGCCCGATCGCTGGCGTTGCCGTTGCGCAGGGCCATGCCGGATTCCTCGCAGGCAGCGTCGCGGCTGGTGACCCACAGCACGTCGTTGCCATCCAGGAACACCTAGGCGTTGACCTGGCCGTTCGGCTGGACCGCCACGACCAGGGCGGGCAGCACGTCGCCGGCGGCCGCCCTGTTGCCGACGCGCGCCTGGGCACCCACCGGCCAGGTGTTGTCGAGCAGGCGCTCCTGGATGGCCGGGCCATCGGTGCGGCGCGCATTGATGCGGAGCGCGTCGGTATCACTCAGGATGTAGTGGACGATCCGCCCGATCAAGGCCTTCTGGGTCACTTCGCGGTCCTGCTGGTAGGCCCGAGGGCCTGGTTGATGGCGTCGCCCCGGGCCTGACCCGGGGCGCAGTCGGCTGGCAGCGGCTGCGCGGCAGCTGCTGCTCGATAGACGGTTCGGGTCCGCTCACCTCGCGCGGCGATGGCCTCCAGGCGCTGCAGCAGCAGGTCACTGTCGCACTGGGCCTGGCGCGCAATTCCGGCCGTCACCTCGAGCGTGTCTTCGAGGGTGGCGGCCCGCGCTGCAGCTGCAGCCTCACGGCGATCGCCGTACTGCCTGACCTTGAGCCAGAGCGACAGGCTCAGCAGGCCGGCCAGGATGGCTACCCACTTCCAGGCTGCCCATCAGGCGGACACAGCCGACCTGATGATCACTGCAGGCGGCCCTGGCAGGTACCCGTATAGATGCGCCACACCTTTGCTTCCTAGGCGCTCAGCGCGGGCGAGAACGTCATGTGGGTGGCGCGCCAGATGGGGCATCGTGACTGGACGATCACTGCCAAGAAGTACGGCCGGTGGATCCCATCGATGGTCCCCGATGCCGGCGCCAAGGCTGCAGCGGTCTGGGACCCGCTCACGGCCCCCCCCCTGCCCGCAGCCTCCTGCTAGACGGCAGCGGGGACTGAACGGTTATCGCCTCAGCCCTGGGCGGGCGTGACTGTTCAGGAAGATTGCCGTAACAT
The DNA here is from genome assembly GCF_001676385.1 of Stenotrophomonas maltophilia. Taxonomy (GTDB): domain Bacteria; phylum Pseudomonadota; class Gammaproteobacteria; order Xanthomonadales; family Xanthomonadaceae; genus Stenotrophomonas; species Stenotrophomonas maltophilia_J. The sequence continues at coordinate 194,413 of NZ_LYVJ01000006.1, forward strand.
TCGCATCGTTAGGCGGGTTCTTGGTCAACATTTGGTCAACCAAGGGCCTGAAAGCCTTGCAATACTTGAAGAAGCCGGGGGTGCATTGGTTTCGACGGGGGTTGTGAAGTCGCCTGGCGCATGCCGAGGGGGTAGCTTTCCTCGTAAATCCAGCTGCAAAACTCTAGTTGCCAACGACGACAACTACGCTCTGGCCGCTTAAGGCCTAAGCCTCGAAACCGCTTGTGTCCATGCTCGCGGCGTAGAGTCACTATCATGGAATCGCGCTGGGCGGCTGCCTGTCAGCCTGGCACTAGAACACAACAGGCTGGTTCCCGGATGCGCTTTGCGCACCGTGCTGTTCGGGGACGAGATCCAACGGTGAGCTAAGCATGTAGTGCTGGGGATGGAGTGCCTTCGGACGGCGGTTCAATTCCGCCCACCTCCACCATACGAAGGTCCGAGAAGGGCCATGAAAGGCCGGGAATCCCTTGCAACACAAGGCTCCCGGCCTTTTTTACGTCCCGTGCGGTCCAGGTTGGTCCCTTGAAATGTGGCTGCCGGTGGCGGTAAGAATGGCGGTAACACGCCTGCCGCCAAATCAGTTACCGCCATGCCGCGTACAGTCGCCCCTCTCACCGATACCGCCATCCGCAAGGCCAAGCCCGGCCCCAAGCCGACCAAGCTTCGGGACGGCGGCGGCTTGTACGTACAGCTCAACCCGGATGGTTCGCGTTGGTGGCGGTGGGACTACCGCCGCCCAGTGACCGGGAAGCGCAACACCCTCAGCCTGGGCACCTACCCTGAGGTCTCGCTGGCCGATGCACGCGGCCGCCAAGCCGAGGCCCGCCGGTTGCTGGCGGCAGGCATCGACCCAGGCGAACACCGGAAGGCCGCCAAGGTCGCCGGAGTGGAAAAGGCCGCCAACAGCTTCGAGGTGGTCGCCCGTGAATGGCTGGGCAAGCAGACTTGGAAAGAGACATACCAGGTGAAGGTCGCTGCTTGGATGACAAACGACATCTACCCCTGGCTCGGGGCGCGCCCAATCGCTGACATTTCCGCTCAGGACTTCCTCCGTGTGATCCGGCGCGTGGAGGAGCGCGGCGCGGTCGAGTCTGCCCATCGCATCATGCAGAATTGCGGACAGATCATGCGGTATGCGATTGCGACCGGACGGGCCGAACGGAATCCCGTTGCCGACCTAAGGGGCGCGCTGGCACCTCCTGTGGAACGCCACCATGCGGCCATCACCGACCCCCGAGAACTCGGCGGGCTGCTGCGCGCCATCGACGCTTACACTGGCGACGTAACCACCCGCGCCGCCCTTAGACTCGCGCCTCTGGTGTTCGTGCGCCCCGGCGAACTACGTCATGCCGAGTGGTCGGAGATCGACTTGGATGCAGGCGAGTGGAGCATCCCCGCGCACAAAATGAAGATGCGTCAGCCGCACCTTGTCCCCCTGTCGTCGCAGGCTGTGGCGATCATCCGTGACCTACAACCGCTGACGGGCCATCGCCAATACGTGTTCCCCGGTGGCCGCTCGCCCAAGCGACCGTTGAGCGATAACGCGCTCACCGCCGCGTTGCGTCGCATGGGTTTCGACAAGGAAACCATGACGGCCCACGGCTTCCGTGCCACTGCGCGCACGCTGTTGGACGAAGTGTTGGGGTGGCGGCCGGACTTGATCGAGCATCAGCTGGCCCACGCCGTCCGCGATCCGAATGGGCGCGCCTACAATCGGACAAGCCACCTTCCCGAGCGCCGAAAGATGATGCAGGCGTGGGCGGACTATCTGGACGCCCTGCGCGCTGACATGGGAAATGTAGTCGTCCCGTTCAAGCCGAAGGCCGCTTAGAAGCCCTATCCCCAGGGCCGCGCTGCGTGACCTATCCGCACCAATGACCGGCCAAGCCGGTTGGCGGACGGCGTCGGCAGTCGCGGCGGACCGCCAACGCGCGAAGCTGTAGCAGAGCCAACAGCCCAGGCAGCCAGTGGCGAACCCCGAGCTGTCCGGCCCCGGTGAACCACTACCCGCAGTAGCGCAGAAGCGGCGTCCTGCCGCGACGTTCGATGTAGAGCAGTACACGACCAAGGCCGACCACTGTGCAGCGGTCGGACCGTCGGGCTATCCAGAAGCCACCCTCCCCCGGCCCAGGCGGGAGGAGTGCCAAAGTCCAAGGAGTAAAAGGAAGGCGAAAGTCCACGCTATACAGAATATCCACGATGTCGGCTCCTAATGTTTATGTCTACGGGCGGCTCTATCTGTCTTTTTCGCTGGCCCGCGATGGGAGGATGGCACCACAGGGATGGCTTGTAGCAACCCCCTCCGCTAGACTTAACTTACTGACACGAAACAACTTAATCCCACTTGCGGGATCAACTGCGTAAGCGGGACGAATTGCCAACGAGTGAAGCAGCCAGGGACACCCATGCAGGCCCCGAAGCCTTTTCGTCGCATCCTCCACTTCCACGAGCAACTGATGGTGCGCACCCGCTGGTATCCCATCGCGGTGGCCTTCGCGCTGGTGTGGGCGACGGCTATGGTCACCAAGTCCGCTCTGTAAGGAGACACACGGAAACCATGACTACGAGCAAGGTTGGTACGCTAGGGCGCATCTGTTGGCGGCATGAGCCATGAGGGCGAATCTGCTAATTGCCTTTCTCGTGGCAGGAGTTACCCCCATCAACCCGCTTCTCGGGCTGTGGGCATACGGTCGCGGGCATGCTTGGGCACTGCCGCTGTCGGCCCTATGGGGCTTGGGCGCACTGGCGGCGTTTTTCATCAACGCGGGCAGGAAGCAAGGCAGCATCCGGGAAGCACCAGACGGGCGCGACTAGGGCGTCAGCCAAGAGCATTTATTAGTTGCGCTTAGGCAAACAGCGCAGGGTACACCCACCTTCACCACTTCCCCGGCGCTCTAGCCGGACGCGGTGCGATAGCCAGAGACTGCCAGCAGCGTGACCGGAGTGCACGGAGCCAGCCGTGAGCAGTTAGTATTGCGGGACTGAGGAGAGCACATGAGCCAATTTCCCGCACCGTGCCCGATCTGCGAGACCGAGGGGGCGATCCATACCCCCAATGGGGGTGCCACCAATGTGAATTGCCCGGCATGCCGGTTATTCCGGGTCAGCGGAACTGCCGAAGCCATCATCAAGAACTGGTCCAGCGATAAGAAAGGCTGGCTGTCTGGTCGCGCTCGACGACATTGGGCGAGCACGCACAGGCATTACGTAATTGACAGCACCCTCCTCGACGAGATCGATGGCCCCGAGCTGAACACCGTCCCGAGCAAGCAGAACGCTCTTCTGGTGGACATTGCGGCTGATAGCAAGCACCCCGGTGCCGGTGTTATGAGGGGCCTAAACGATATACATGCCATAGACGCCAGTAACATCACCGAACTACGCTATCACATCCGCTCTCTTACGGAACGGGGTCTATTAAGCGGCGCAAACATGACATACACGATAACTCCCGCTGGCTGGGAGTATCTGGAACGACTGAGGTTTCCCGTAGGAGGAAACCGCTCAGACTTCTTTGTAGCTATGTCGTTTAGCCCCGCACTTCGCGACGCCTACGAGAATGGCATCAAGCCCGGGGCTGAAGCAGCGGGATACAACGCAAGACGGGTAGACAGCGTAGACCACAACGACAAGATTGATGACCGCATCATCGCGGGCATCCGTGGTTCGTACGGAGTGATCGTTGATGTTACGACGCAGAATGCCGGTGCGTATTTTGAGGCCGGATTCGCTCTCGGCTTGGGTCGCCCCGTGGTGTGGACTGTCCGGCAGGACGACCTCCCCAAACTACATTTCGACACGCGCCAGTTTCGCCATATAGTTTGGACTGATGAGGCCGACCTTCGCGAGCAGCTTACAACACACTTGCTTGCCGTGTTCGGACGCGGACCTGTTGCCCCTTGACTATCGGTATGCAACTTCCGTGACGCCCCTTACATTTTGAGTGATCCAGGAAGGGCTCCAACGGCGACTTAGGCGATCAGCTGAGCCTGCGGCGGCTGGTAGGGAGCGCCACGTCGCCCCTCCCCACGGACGCTTGCCAACGCGCTCAAACGACCAGCCGGTGCCACTCCTTGGGCAGCCCCCCAGGATCAGCCCGTGGGCGGGCGCCTGCGCGCTGTGCTCTTTCTGCGGTCGGACTTCCGAGTAGGGCAGCGCGTGCGACACGGGTATAATGGACATCATCGGAGGAATACCGCGACGTCCCGCCTCAGCCCTCCATAGGCGATCCCGGATTAGTAGTCACTTGGGCGAATTGCGGATGCTGCTGGCCTGTCACCTGTTACGTCACCCGCACGCTGTAACGGACTGAATCCGAAGGAAAGAGACTGGATTCCGGCACCGGTAGCAGGTGCGCGCGGAACATAGTAGTCATCTGTGGGGGAAGGGCCGCGACGGTCGTCCGGCACGCTCCCGGACGGTTCCGGATTTACTAGTCGTAGTAGGGGGAATCAGCGCGTCGCTGATCTCCGCCGTTCCCCGTAGGTCCATCCTCAGACCACCTCACCACCACCAAGCCAACCCTGCGAGTGCTGGGCCTTCGGGCCTCGGCGGCTTTGCCGTGCGCTTTCGCCAGGGACCGAAGAAGCAGACTATGAAGAAGCAGACACCACCCCCGTACTACTTCACGGATCATGACGGCCGCCACTTGGTCCAGTTGCATGTCCACGGCAGCGACACCCCAGCAATCACCGAGGCGGTCGTATGGGACAACGCCAAGCGCCGCTACGGCCTTACCGGAAGCGTCTACATGAGCAGCGACGGCCAGGGTCACCGCTACGTCGTGGCGACCATCCCCGGGAGCGGTTCGCACACCCCGCTGGCACGCCTTCTGCTGGGCCGACCGAGCGGCTACCGCGTGTGCTATGTGGATGGAAATTCCCTCAATCTGCTGCCAGAGAACTTCCAACTGGTCGCACCGTGGGCGGATGAACGCACTGCCGCTGAGGCATTAGCACTGCACCTCGCCAATGCCCGACAGGATGCCGAGTGCTCTAGAACGGGGCCTGCATGAGCCTCTATCCAACATCGACGCCGCCATCGATCAAGTTCATCTATCGACGGATCTCTACAGCGGCCCTCCGGTGCAGATCTACGACATCAAGCGGCGCAAGTTCCTTCGACCGCGTAGCAAGTGAGAAAGTGGCGCATGGAAGCACTAGCCCGCCAACGCGCACAGGCTGCGGTGGACCTCCATGATCCGGAATGGCTTAGGTAGAAACGGCCGAGTCTGATGCTCGGGGGGGACGCTACCCCTGGACACCCCCGAGACGAACATGAAGGGAATCCCAGCGCGATGGAGCACGTCGGCTATCGGGTAGGAGTAGTCAGCTCCCAACTGCACGTCCAGGACAGCCACATCCACCCGCTGCTCTGCCAAGACCCCCAAACCGACCTCCACGGAGTCAGCCCATATGACTTCGTATCCCAGGTCGGTAAGCGCGTCCTTGAAAGGACCTGCCACTAAGGGTTCATCCTCAACCAGCAAGACCACCATTCTTCGTACAGCGACTTCGAGTTCCACGGGTTGAGCCTGGGGTGGGATGACGCAACACTATCGACTGGTCAGTGTCTATCCGGCGTGTAGGCCGTCCCTCTGCCTCTTGACAAGAGTGTTATCATAGTAAGACCTAAGTATTACTATAGTGGGACTGTAGAGTTCTATTTATTGGTATTCACCACCAAGTAGAACTACAGTCCTCCTATGCACTCCTGGGGTGTTCCTCTGTCCTCCTTGGGTGCCTCTGCGGCGGTAATTCCCCGAGCCGCCAGAACGCGATAGAAGCTCGACCGCATCCCCGCCGCTAGGGCTGTATCGGGCACCCCCTTGTACGAGGCTTCTGGCGCACCCCAGCGCGCTCCGTGCGGCGTCTACAGCCTACTCGCATGCGCGCCCGCAGTTGCTGGTGCGTGCCCTCTCTCTGAGCGCGTCGCTCACAACTAGACGCTGCTGCCATCAGTGGAGCAGCGATAGTCGGTCGTACCCCACTCTTCACGTCAAATGCGCCGCGACCGGGAGGTCTCGGCGGCTTTGCCGTGGCCGAATCTTTTTTGAAGGAGCTGAACTTGTTTGAGAACCTCCCAGGTGCCGACGAGAACACCGTCAGGCCCGCAACCCAGCAGCCCATCGTGCAAGCTGTGCGCGAGCGCAAGGAGCAGCGAGAGGCCGCGCAGCGCCGGAAGGATCAGACGACCGTATGGGACGGATGGGGCGCTGCCCAGGCAAAGGGCGGCATCGGCTTCATCGACCGCTTCATCACCGAGCTGGGCTACGAGCCGCAGCAGGGCTATCGCATTCCCGCAGACGCGCGCAAGCGCTGGGAGTCGATGGGCCTGCGCCCGGAGCAGTGGGAGCTGTTCGGCCGGGCCACGTCCGACGAGCACCTCTCCTATCTGGAATCCGTGGCCTTTATGAATCAGATGGCGGACGACGACCTGGCGCAGTTTGGCTTGGGCGGACAGATCGCTCTCGGCTTCACCGACCCGGTGGCAACCGGCCTCGATCTCGCCACGGGCGGCCTGGGGTACGCAGCCAAGGCCGGACGCCTCGCCAACGCGGTGCGCTCCGGTCTACAGGCTGCGGGCACCTCCGCGCTGATGTCGGCCGCAACCTCCACCTACGACCCCGAGCAGACGCTCGCGGATGGCGTGCAGAGCGCCGCCCTGTCGTTCGCGTTCGGTGGTGCCCTCGGCGCTCGCCGGGGTGCCCTGTTCGACGGCGAGGTGAAGCCTGACGTGGTGAAGCGGCTGGCCGGTGACGACTCGCTGTCCGCCGCCCGCGTGGCAGGCACCGCCGCCAACGACCCCACGCCAGGCGTCCACCCGCTGCGCAACGAGAGCGCATTCGAGCAGGAGTTCACCGACAAGGCTCTGGTCAACGCGCACATCACGCCCCACTTCGCCACCGTCCGCCGCGACCTTGCCGCCCGCATGGGTAGCGCCAAGTCGCCGCTGGTGCGCGAGGCGGGCCGTCTGCTGTTCCGCGATGGCGTCGGCTACACCGATCGCTCCGTCGCGGTCCAGGAGTCCACCACCGAGTTCGCCAAGCGCCACCTGGCCGTCATGGAGACGGAATGGCGGAGCGGAGTGAACGCCGCATGGGACGCCTACAAGCAACGGACGGGCACCCATTGGTGGAACTTCTCCGAGCGCGCCAAGTTCAACGAGGAGGTTGGCCGTGCCGTGCGCGGTGCGCCTGACGTGTCTGATGAAGCGAGGACCGCCGCAGCGGCCGTTGCCAAGGCTATGCAAGACGCGCTGCGACTGGCGAAGGAGAGTGGTCTTGACGGCTTTGCGGAGCTGGCGCAGAACGGCAACTACCTACCGCGCTATTGGAGCGGCAAGGGCTTCAAGCGCCTTTTCGGCGAAATGCAGCTTCACCAGGACGACGTGATCGAGCAGCTCATCAAGCCCGCCATGCGACGTGCCTGGGAGGCCGCTGCCGACCAAGGCGGCGAGATCGACGACGAGCTGCTCGGGGCGGTTGCACGCTCCTATCTCAAGCGCGCCCAAGCGAACTTCGAGGGCGACGGGATGGACCTGCTGGTCCGCCCGCTGGACAGCGATTCGGTCGAGGAGATCAGCAATATGCTGACCGAGGCGGGCGTCTCGCCCGTGCGGTCGCAAGAGCTGCTGTCCAAGCTGGCGCGCAAGACCTACGAGTCGGGCAAGCTCGACCGTGCGAAGAAGCGCATCGACCTCGACGAGACCTACTCCACCACCATCCGCAACGAGGCTGGGGAGGACGTGCAGGTCTCGATGACCGACCTGTTCGACAACGACGTGGACTCGGTGATGACCCGCTACATGCGTGAGATCACCGGCTGGTCGGCGCTGTCGTCGAAGGCTGGCATCAAGAACCGAGCACAGCTGGACCGCTTCGTGTCGAAGCTCACCATGGATGCCCGCAAGTCCGGGGACGACGTGAAGGGCATCGAGCGAATCATCGACATCGGCATCAAGTCCACCTTCGGCCGCAGCACGGAGCTTGACCCTGCCAGCAGTGGAGCTAGATATGCCAGGTTCCTGCGCAACTACAACTTCGCCCGCGTAATGAACCAGGTGGGATTCTCGCTCTTTGCAGAGCTAGGCCCGGCCGTAGCTCATGGCGGCGTCCGCAACTTTGTCCGGTCTGGGTTTGCCGTGAAGTCCTTCCTAAAGCGCGGCGCTGACGGCAAGCTGTCCTCGCAAGAGGCGCGCGTGATGGAGCGACTGTTCGCACCCGGCACCGACTGGCTGCGCAACCCGCCGTTCCTGCGCCTGGACGAGGACGCGCTCGTGCCGCAGACGTTCAACGTCAAGCACGGCGAGAAGATCGACAACGCGATGAGCATGGCGACGCACGTCACCTCGGTCGCATCCGGCATGGCCCCGATCAACACGATGCTCCAACGCATCGCCGGTCGCGCCACGCTGCTGCGGCTGCTGGACATGGCGAACGCCAAGAAGCTGTCGGACGCCGAACTGGCGCGCCTGCGCACCTGGGGTCTCGACGAGAAGGCCCAGGCCGACGTGTTCGGCTACCTCAAAGGCAAGCGGCAGATCGAGCAGATCGACCCGGACAAGCTGCCGTTCCAGACGCGCGAGCGCATGGCGGCGTTCCTGTTCCGCGTGACGCGACACCAGGTTCTCGAAGGCGACGCCTCGGACAGCATCGAGCTGATGCACTCCACCACCGGCCGCATCGTCACGCAGTTCCGCAGTTTCATGGTCAACAGCTACACCCGCCACTTCCTGAACTCCGTCCACCACTACGACGACTGGCGCACCTACGCGATGGTCACCCTGTCCGCCGCCGCTGCTGGCATGGGATGGGCAGCGCGGACGTACATCAACACCATCGGCAACGAGGAGCAGAGGAAGAAGCAGCTCACCCCTGAGAACTTTGCCCGGAACGCCGTTGCGCAATCCAGTTGGTCGAACATCGTACCGGCCGTGACGGATATGGTATGGGCCGACACGCTGGGCAACGCCCCCGTGTTCAGCGGTAACCGCTCGACCGGCCTGGAGAACGGCGTCATGGGCATCCCGTCCATCGACCTCCTGAACAAGGTCTACGGGAGCGGTCGGATCGCTGGGGCGCTCCTCGACCCTGACCAACACGTCACCGAACGGCAGGCGCGGGACCTCTGGCGCATCTGGTGGTTCAACAACATGACCGGTGTACGCAACATCGCCGATGCGGCACTCCGGGAGCTACCGGACCGACCGGACGGGACCGATGCAGACGAGAGCGGTCCGTAGGGCTAGACCGCCCGTGGGTCGAGTCGAAACGTTCGCCGCAAATTTTCGAGACGGTATCTAACTACTCGGAACCTCGCTATCACCCCCCGGCGGCCCCTCCGCCTATTAGCGGCACGCTGAGGCCAGCAGCCACCCCCACCCCACGGTGCTTGCAAGCCTGCCCCTCCGTACCGCCAAGGCGCGGGAGAAGCGCGCGCCACCTCCACCATCAACCACCACCACAGCCCGCCAGCGGTCGCCCCGCTGCGCGGGCTTTGTCGTTTGGAGAAGCCATGCACGACCAAAACACCAACGCCGCCAATCCCGTTCGCCTCTTGCCCATTGCCGAGGTCTGCCAGATCGTCGGACTAGGCGAGAGCACCATATGGGAACGTACCCGCGCAGGCACGTTCCCAAAGCCGGTCAAGCTGTCGGAGCGGACAACCCGCTGGGTGTCCACCGAGGTTGACCAATGGGTCGCCGAGGTCATCGCCAAGCGCGCCTAGTCGGCATCCGTTGGCGGTAACTTTGGCGGTAACAACGGAAGCCTGCCCTTCAAAGTTCTGCGCAAATCAGCCACTTGCGCTCCATTTTCTGTAGAGCCCACCCACCAATACCGGGCCCGCAAGGGTCCACGAAAAGCCGGAATCCCTCGTCAGATAAGGGGTTCCGGCTTTTTCGTTTTCCACCCTTGTCCATGCCGTTCCGTTGCAGGCCATGAGACGGTGGGGGTATATCTAGGGGTATCGCACCGCCCACGAAAAGCCGATACCCCCATGCCCCTGACCGACCTCGCGATCCGCCAGCGAAGCCAGCCGACAAGCCTCAGAAGCTCTCCGACGCTGGCGGCCTGTACCTCTACGTCACCGTTGCCGGTGCCAAGAGCTGGCGCTGAAAATATCGCTTCGGCGGCAGGCCGAGCGGCTCGGGCGGCAGCGGGATCGGGGTGTTGTCGGTGAGGCGAGCCACCGCCGCGCGCAGCGGCAGCTCCGGGTAGAGCCTGGCCGCGCACCAGCGTTCGGCATACTGCTTGCCCTGGGCGATGCTCGCCGCCCGGACTTCCTTGGTCTGCCACACCTTCCGGGCGTCCAGGTGCAGGTGCGCGCCGCAGTCCCTGGCCGGCGACACCTTGGCGATCTGCCGGCCGCTCCACCAAAGCACCCAGCCGTACTCCATCTTGACCCACCCTGCGGGATCGTGGCGGTGCGGATGCCTTGGTAGCCGTGCGACGGAAGCATGGCCGGAACGATACGGCCGGTGTTCGCAGATCCTGCGAACGAGCTGGCCACCTTCCTTAATCGTTCGGGCAGAGCCGAGCCTGGGCTCAGCTCTTCGGTGTCCCACCAATTGTTAAGCCCTGCATCGGCAGTTTGACGAAATCGTCAATTTGCCCGAATCCGAGGGTCGAGCCTGGCTCGGCTCTGTGCCTGCGCGGCGTTGCTCAGGCGCCCCGGGTTGAGCTGCCTGCGGCCCAGGTCCGGAACTGTCTGGATTACATCTCCGCGCCGGATCGCGCAATCGGGCGTTCCTTCCTTCAAGTCCCCGTAGATGCCCATTTCCTAACTTTGCGCGCGCCATTTTGCGCAGTTCGCCCTCAGGCAGCCTGCTGTAAGAAGTAATTCCGATAACCAGCGCTGAATGAAATCCAGTCACTCAAGTCAATTTGGAGCGCCCGATTCTTCACGCGAAGTCCCGCATTTTCACGGCTGATCATGCGGAAACACTCTCGACCACGCCCTGCAAATTCGGGCTCGAGCGGAGGGGATTGCACATCGGCGCGTCAGTTCTACTCTTACCCCAACTCCAACGGCCCAACAGCCATGTCAAAGAAGAAAGCGCGCCAATTCTAGGCCACCATCGTCATCTTCATGCTGCTGCAACAATCGCACGTCACTAAGGCTCCTGCGGAGCAATCCGCTGCAATTTGTAACCCGGCAGCGTGACGGCCCCTATGCGGCAAGCCTATGCTCGTAGAATGGGTGCCACTTGTCGTCAAAGATCCGATACAGGGTGGCTAGGTTGGTGACTCAGGTATCGGGCAGCTTTGGAAAAAATCTGAAACAGCAAGTGTCCCTCACCCGCGATGAGGCGGCCCGCCGACGATCCATCCGACGATGAAGCATCGTTCACGACGCTGGAATTCTCTGGCGAAATCGAGATAGTAGGCGAGCCACGCCACATAAATAGGACCGTAGTGAATAGTATCCAAGCGCGGCCGCCCAGTGATCCATGGCTATTTGCCACCCTAAAGCAGAATGAGCCCTTTATCGGCAACCCTGTTTATAGGCATAACTATAAGCGCCGGGCATTGGCCGGGCGCCGTTCCCGTCGAAATCGCGGCCTTCGCCAATCCATAGGCAACTGAGTTGGCATAAACCGGGCCACCACTATCCCCGCCTGCACAAGCCAATGAACTACCTTCAACCCTCAGCCAAGTCCCCGTGGGGCAAGTCAGTGGATCTTGGTTCTCGCAGGGATGGGCTACGTCGTTGTAGATGAAATTATTCATGGTCAGTGTGCCGCACGACGCTCCGGTGGTTGCCCCCATGTGGCACATACGGGTTCCGATTGATGGAGCCGACACCTTCAATATAATGACACCACCGCAGCTAGTGAAGCTAGTGCAGTACACATCGTTGACTGTCACCCCCTCAGCGAAGCTGTGCCACTGAAAATCCGTCGTCCCGCCCCAGTGCTCTGCCTCCATCGTGGTAGGAAGTGCCACCGTCGGAAGTGGGTTTGGAGGGACGGCATAATTCATATAAACTGCAGAATTGGGGCAGTGCCCTGCAGTTAACACCCCCCGTTTGCCAGAGACTGGATCGCGAACAGTAAAGCCACCCGTGCAGTACTGAGACCCTGCGTTCAGCATCCAACCGCCAGGCAAGACGCCCGGTATCACTGCTGCAGGGCCGACTGAGGATTTCGCACCACTTCTCAAAACCGCCGGAGGAGCCGGGCGAGGTTCCTCCGGCACAAACGTGAACTTGACCGGCATCCCAAGAAGCCTCTCAACGCTCGCTTTTTCATCAGCATAGGGCCGTGCGTCCCCACTTTCTGATCTGATGTCGATAGCCACGTAACCAAAACGCTCATTCACGCCAGCCCCAATGAGGCCTGGAAGCATCTTCTTCAAAGATGGCCACGATGCCCGAAGTTTCTTATTCTGCTCATCCAGCGTCATCACCGCACCCAGTTCGAACACAACCGGAACCGGCCCAGCACTTGTCTGTATCTTTCGCGGCGCGACCGCAGCTGCTCCGGTTAGGCGCACATGGATTGCTTGGTTGGGATAGTCTTCCCAATAGAGCGCGGCAAGACGACCTTTAAATTCCTCACGCAGATCATCAATACCTTCTTGCGCGAGAATCTGGCGACTCATCTCAATCGCTGCCACATCCGCAGGCGCCCCGGTTGTTCGCGAATAATCGCCTATTTCAAGTTGATGCTTGCTTGGATCAAATTGCGGCAGTTTTTGCTCCAACTCCACTGCGACACCAACGGAGCAGACCCCAAATCCCACCAGAGCAATTAATACTTTCCACCCACTCAAAGAACACCTCCTTGTCTCGTCATATACCTCAAATTCTCATCCAAATCATTCCTAGCACTTAACCACCCAACTACGATCTCGATGAAACTTCAAAACGCACTGACCTAACACTAGAGCCACTAGATGCTAGCAGCAGATTTCCACGAAATTTGTGATCCAGTGAGCGTCAGCACCACGATTGGGGTTCCGGCATTTTTGCGCGTGCCATCCGGCGCCCCCCGCAGGTGGCCCGCATGTTCACCGTCCCGGCACGCATCGACAGCCGCGTGCACCCGCTCAGGCTCTTTCACTTCGGGCAGCCCGAAATCTTCCGCTTTGACAGACCGACCGCTAGAGTGGCGCCACCGCGCAGGAGGATCGCATGGCTACCCCAGGCTTGGGCTTCATCGGCCGCACGACCCTCATCATCACCGCGCTGCTCGCCCTGGGCGGCTGCGCGACACTGCGCCAGTTCGGCCCGTCGGTGCAGGTCGCCTCGGTCACGCCCGGCCAGTACATCGCACTCAAGCGTGGCGATATCCTCACCACCGGCAAGCTCAGTGCGGCCACCACGGAAACCCTGCGCGTGGCCGGCCTCGACGAAGCGGCCTGCGCCAGGCCGGGACTGCCCTGCATCGAGGCGATGGAAGCCAGCATCGTGGTACGCGAGGAGGACAAGCGTTCGGCCCTGGCCGAGCTGTGGTTGCAGCATGCGATGACCCTGCCTGCGCCAACGCGCGAGTACTCTGCGTCTGGCCGGGCCAAGACCGCGGTCACCGAACTGGATGCCGGCTTCGAGCCTCGCCTCGACGCGTGGATGCAGGTGGCGCGCCAGTCCTACGCCTACCTGTTCTTCACCGAGCGCACCGCGAACCAGCGCGGCTTCGAAGACCGCCAGACGCAGGTGCGCGACTACTACAACCTGGCCGTGCAGGAGGCTTCGGTGCAGCTGTACGACGCGTACGCCATCGGGCGCGTGCGCGAGGTCGATGGTCATTTCCGGTTGGGCCGCTGGACCTTCGCGCTGGCGCCCGGCGGCGATGGCTCGCCCTTGGCGGCCGGTACCCCCACCGAACTGGTGCCGGCGGCGTCGTTGTCGTTCACCGGCACGTTGCGCAGCGTGCATCGCCGCGATGGCTTCGGTGCGGAACTGGTGGCGGTGATGGAGGATCCGGCAGGCACGATCACCGCCGCCGCAACTTCAACGAACGCGGGAGAGCAGGCCAACGCACCCACCACGCAGGGTTGGAGCGAAATGCCCTCGCCGTCGATCTCGGTGCTGCTGCACTTTTCCGGAAGCAACCTGTGGGAAGTGCTTCACGACGATGCACCGGAACTGGAGATCCACGATCCCTACCAAGTCACGGAAGTCACCCTGCACGGCCAGCAGGTGCCATTGGCGGCCAACTTCACCGCTGGCTATGCGTTGTGGCTGGCCCGTTCCAATTTCAGCCGCCAGTCGCTGCGCTCGCTGTTCGGGGGCAAGGGCGGCATCGACACGCCGCATCTGTTCATGATGCAGCCTTACGATCCGGACCGCCGCGTGCTGCTGATGATCCACGGCCTGGCCAGCAGCCCGGAAGCCTGGGTCAACGTGGCCAACGAGCTGATGCGCGACGATGAGATCCGCCGGGATTTCCAGATCTGGCAGTTCTACTACCCGACCAACATGCCCATCGCGATGAGCCATGATGCCATGCGCCATACGATGGCCGCGGTGTTCAGGCACTTCGACCCCACCGGCACGGCGCGGGCCTCGCATGACATGGTGCTGGTCGGGCACAGCATGGGCGGGGTGATCGCGCGCCTGATGGTCTCCTCCTCAGGCGACCACCTGGTCGAGACGCTGCTGGCCACCGCGCAGATGACGCCCGCCCAGCGCGAACTGCTGCGCACCAAGGGGGCGCCGGTGCTGACCTTCCTGCCGGAACCGGAGGTGACCCGCGTGGTGTTCATCGCCACGCCGCACCGCGGCACCGATGTGGCCGGCACCCGCCTCGGCCGGTGGCTGGGCCGACTGGTGCGGCTGCCCCTGACCGTGCTGGAGGACGTGACCACCCTCGCCAGCGACGGCCAGATCGATCGCAACGACGGCAAGCACGGCTACCCGATGAACAGCATCCAGAACCTGGACAAGGATGACCCGTTCGTCCGCGCCGTAGCCGACCTGCCGATGTCGCCGAAGGTGCGCTACCACTCGATCATCGCCCGCGCCAGAGCCGATGGCACACTGGAAACAACCGATGACGGGCTGGTGCCATACTGGAGCTCGCACCTGCCACATGCCGTCTCGGAAAAGGTGATCGTGTCCGGCCACAGCGTGCAGGAAGCCACCCCGGCCATCGTCGAACTGCGCCGCATCCTGCACGAGGACATGCAGCAGCACCGGCCGGGGCCACGCCAGGCCCATTGAACGGCCCCTCATCGCACGTGCGCACCCACCCTCCTATGCTGGCCCCACACGCCACAGGAGATCCGCATGAACACGCAGGAACCCAGCCGCCAGCCCAGCCCCGACCCGGCTGAGCGCGACGCCTTCTTCCCGTCGCCCTACTCGCTGTCGCAGTTCACATCGGCGAAGAGCAACCTGTCCGGTGCCGACTATCCCGACGCACGCCGCGATGGCCGTTGGAAGGTACTGATGATCGCCGCCGACGAGCGCTACCTGCCCACTGCCGACGGCCCTCTGTTTTCCACCGGCAACCATCCGGTGGAAACCCTGCTGCCGATGTACCACCTGGACAAGGCCGGCTTCGACATCGACATCGCGACGCTGTCCGGCAATGCGGCCAAGTTCGAGTGGTGGGCGTTTCCGCGCGAGGACAGGGAAATCGGCGGATTGTACGAACGCTACGCGGCGCGCTTCCGCCAGCCTCTGCGCCTGGACGAGGTGGTCGCGACGCTCGGCCCTGATTCGGATTACGCGGCGGTATTCATCCCCGGTGGCCACGGCGCGCTGATCGGCCTGCCACAGAGCCGGGCAGTGAAGGCGGCGCTGCGGTGGGCGATGGCCGAGCAGCGCCACATCATCACGCTCTGCCACGGGCCGGCCGCGCTGCTGGCCGCAGGCGTGGACGAGGCCGACGGCGGGTCGCTCTTCCGCGGCTACCGCATCTGTGCCTTCCCCGACGCGATGGACCGGCAGACACCGGGCATCGGCTACATGCCCGGGCAGTTGCGCTGGTTCTTCGGCGAACGGCTGGCGCAGCAGGGCGTGCAGGTCGTCAACAACGGCATCGATGGCAGCGTGCTGCAGGATCGCCTGCTGCTCACTGGCGACAGCCCGCTGGCCGCCAACGCGCTGGGCCAGCTGGCCGCGCGTACCCTGCTCGACGCCCTGGCCGCGCGCTGATCCGGAGGACGGTTGATGCAGGTGCTACCGGTACACGCCGCCCGCTGTCGTGGCCGGCTCGAAGGCTGTTGGCTGGCTGCCGCACGCGAATCGCCCATCCCGGCATAGCCCCGGCCATGCCCGCCGTGGCATGCTGCATGAAACCGTTTTCATGGAATGGAGGGATTCCACGATGCTGCTGCGTTTCCGCCACCGCGCGCTGACCGCGCTGCTGATGCTCGCCCTGCCTGCCGCCGCATGGGCCACCGCGCCGGCGCCGCTGAAGGTGATGTCTTTCAACGTGCGCACGCCGGCCGATACCGAGCCCGGCAAGCGCTGGCCCGATCGTCGCGATGCGATGGTCAAGGTCATCCTCGAAGCGCACCCCGCGGTGATCGGCACCCAGGAGCTGGTGAAGGAACAGGCCGATTACCTGTCCCGGCACCTGCCCGGTTACCGCTGGTTCGGCGAGGGCCGCCGTGGCGGCAGCGGCGACGAGCACATGGGCGTGTTCTATGACAGCAAGGTGCTGGCGGTGGAGGAATCCGGCAACTTCTGGCTGTCCGATACACCCGACGTGCCCGGCAGCATCACCTGGGGCAACCTGTACCCGCGAATGGTCACCTGGGCCCTGTTCCGGCGCCTCGATGACGGGCGCCGCTTCTACTTCATGGATACCCACCTGCCCTACCGCGACGAGGACGAACCGCGGCGGGTGAAGGGGGCTGAACTGATCGGCAGGCGCGTGGCCGGGCTGCCGGCCGGCCTGCCTGTGGTGTTGACCGGCGACTTCAACAGCGAGCCGGGCGGTGACACCTATGAAGCGTTCACCCGCGTGCTGCAGGACGCCCGCACCCAGGTCAAGGCGCCGCAGGGACCGCGCCTGACCTTCCACGATTTCACCGGCACGGCCACCGCGCAGCTGGACTGGGTACTGGTGCGCGGCTTCCATGCGCGCAGCTTCCTCACCGATGACCGCCGCATTGACGGCGTGCTGCCGTCGGATCATTTCCCGCTGGTGGTCGAGCTGGACTGGCCGACGCCCTGAACGGGCACGGCGGCCGTCGCTACGGCGGCGGCTGCCGCGACAGCATGCGGTACAGCGCCTGATGCTGGTCGCGTGCCTGGCAGATGCGGGCACCGACCGCAAGGAACACCGCGACCCCGATCAGTCCCAGCCCGAGCATCGAATCCGGCAACCGCAGAAAACCGATGGCAGCGGCCATCGTCGCCAGCACCAGCAGCACTACGACCGACACCGACAAGCCGGCGCCGGGCAACCCCGGATCGCCGAACACCATGCGTTGGGTATCCCGCCTGCGGTCGCTCATCACCTGTCCTCCCAAGAGCCTGCCCCACTAGTTACACGGCGGGCACGGGTTGCGGCAGAGGCAGAAACGTCACCACTGTGACGAAGCCCACGGCCTGCGTCGCGCCATTCCATCTTCATCAACCGACGGTGGAAAGGGCATGGCTCGCTGTGCCGGCCAGACGGGGTGATCCTCTACCGCCGCGACACGGCAGCGCAGGACCGGGAGAGAAAAGGGGACGGGCCGCCACCGCGTCCGTCCCCTCGAGGTCATTGCACCTGGGCCACGCTTGGGGGCTGTGGCGACTGCCCCCACCCACCCAGCGCCTTGTACACCCCCACGACGCTGACATTGACTTCAGCTTCGGCCGCAGCCAGTGCATCATCGGCCGCCAACTGGGTGCGCTGCGCATCAAGCAGGGTGAGGAAGTCCTCCGAGCCCTCGCGATATCGGATCTGCGCCAGCGATTCGGCACGCCGTGCCGCCTGCGCCTGCTCGACCACGATCGCCAACCGCGCCTGCTGCTTTGAATAACGGGTCAGCGCGTTCTCGGTGTCCTCCAGGGCCAGCAGTACCGCCTGCTCGTACTGCGCGGCCACGCCTTCGGCTTCAGCCTTGCTGGCACGCAGGCGTGCACGCACGGTGCCGAAGTCGAATGCCGCCCAGCTCAGCGATGGGGTCAGCGACCAGGCCTTGTTGTTGCCGTTGACGAGGCCACTGGCATCGCCGCCGAGGAAACCGACAAAACCGGACAGCGACAACCGCGGGAACAGGTCCGCGGTGGCCACGCCCACGCGCGCGGTGGCAGCAGCCAGGCGCCGCTCGGCCACGCGCACGTCGGCGCGCTGGCGCAGCAGTTCGCGGGTGTCGCCCAGCGGCAACGGCTTGGCGAACGCTGGCACCTCATGCGGCGCGAGCATGTCGGCCAGGACCTCCGGACGTTGGCCCAGCAGCACCGCCAGGCGGTTACGCGACTGCGTCTCGGCGACTTCCAGCAAGGGGATGTCGGCCTCGATCGCCTTCAGGCGGGCACGGCTGCTCTGCACATCCAGCTCGCTGCCGGCACCCAGCTCCCAGCGTGCTTCGGTCAGCTTCTGCGTGTCGCGCAGGTTCACCAGGGTGCGCTGGGCGACGGCGATGCGCTTCTGCGTGCCGCGCAGCTCGAAGTAGTTGCGCGCAACTTCGGCGGCCACCAGTACCTGTGCATCGGCCAGGTTGGCCTGTTCGGCGTCCAGGTCGGCGCGCGCTGCCTCCGCAGCACGGCGCTTGCGACCGAACAGATCCAGTTCCCAGCCGGCGTCGAAACCGAGTTGGTAGCTTTCACTGAACACCCGCTGCCCACCCTGCTGCGGATCGGGTTGCTTGCGACGGTCGTAGCTGCCGCCGGCGGTGATGTGCGGCGCCTGGTCGAAGCGGCTTTCGACGAATACCGCCCGGGCCTGGCTGACCCGGGCAACGGCCACGCGCAGGTCCAGGTTGTCCGACAGTGCGCCGTGCACCAGTTCCTCCAGCACCGGATCATCGAACTGCGCCCACCAGCTGGCTACCGGCGAGGCGGTGCTGAACACCGGCTGCTGCGCGCCCTGCAGCACGACCGGTTCCTGCACCGGTGCCTTGTAGTTCGGGCCGACGCTGACACAGCCAGCCAGCACGAGGCTGGAGACGGCCATCGCCAACGTGCGGATCACCATGGCAGCACCTCGCCCAGGTAGGTGAAGCTGCCGCTGGCGCCGGCGTCACCGATCAGCGCCATTTCGACGCTGGAACGCGCACCCTCGCTGATTTCGATCTCGCCGTTGCCACCGTTCATGTCGGTCTTCACGTAGCCCGGATGCACGGTGTTGACCTTGATCGGGGTATTGCGCAGCTCATGGGCCAGGCTGAGCGTCCAGCTGTTCACCGCTGCCTTGGATGCGTTGTAGGCCGGGATCTTGAAATCGTAGATGCCCGAGCTCGGATCCGCGTGCAGGGTCTGCGAACCGAGCATGCTGGACACATTGACGATGCGGCCCGATTTGGCCTGCTTGACCAGGGGCAGGAAGGCCTGGGTCACTGCCACCAGCGCGTACACGTTGGTGTCGAAGGTGCGCTTCCAGGTCTCCAGCGATTGTTCCGACGGCGCCAGCGCCGGGTTTTCGATCATGATGCCGGCGTTGTTGACCAGGATATCGAGGCGGCCGTGGCGCTGGCGGACCTGCTCGGCGGCCTCGGCAATGCTGGCCGCGTCGGTCACGTCCAGCTGGATGGCCTCCACCGGCAGCCCTTCGGCCTGCAGTTTCAGCGCGAGTTCCACTGCCGTTTCCCGCTTGCGCCCGGCCAACAGCGTATGCACGCCGGCCTGGGCCAGTTGGCGCACGGTTTCCAGGCCGATGCCACGGGTGGCGCCGGTGACCAGGGCGATCTTGTTCTGATGATTGTTCATGGATTCATGCCTTCTGGGGGGAGGCGTTCGCCGGCCGATGGCCGGCGACGCCGCAACTGCAGGTCAGTGATGGAGGGTGGGTTCGCCATGGCGCACGAGCTGGCCACCGCCCTTGCGGGTGACGAGCTTGCGCAGGGCGACGTAGAACACCGGCGTGAGGAACAGGCCGAACAGGGTCACGCCCAGCATGCCGGCGAACACGGTGATACCGGTCACCGAGCGCACCTCGGCGCCTGCACCGTGCGACAGCACCAGCGGCACGGTGCCGGCGATGAACGCGATGGAGGTCATCACGATCGGACGCAAACGCAGGCGGCAGGCCTCCAACGCGGCTTCAACGATGCCCTTGCCGCCCATCTCCAGCTCGCGGGCGAATTCGACGATCAGGATCGCGTTCTTGCACGCCAGGCCCATCAGCACCACCAGGCCGACCTGCACGAACACGTTGTTGTCGCCACCGGTCAGCCACACGCCGAACAGCGCGGACAGCAGGGTCATCGGCACGATCAGGATCACCGCCAGTGGCAGCGACCAGCTCTCGTACAGCGCGGCCAGCACCAGGAAGGCCAGCATGATCGCCACCGGGAACACGATGAAGGCTGCCTTGCCCTGGGTCGCCTGCTGGTAGCTCAGGTCGGTCCATTCAGTGGTCATGCCCACCGGCAGCACTTTGCCGGCGATCTCGGTCAGCTTGTTCATCGCCTCGGCCGAGGACAGCAGGCGCGGGTCGGCCTCGCCGGCGAGGTCGGCCGCCGGGTAGCCATTGAAGCGCAGCACCGGGTCCGGGCCGAAGGTCTGCTTGATGGTGACCATCGAACCGATCGGCACCATCTCGCCGCGATCGTTGCGGGTGCGCAGCTTGCCGATATCCTCGACGCTCTCGCGGAACGGGCCGTCAGCCTGCGCGATCACCTGCCAGGTACGGCCGAACTGGTTGAAGTCGTTGACGTAGGCCGAGCCGAGGTAGGTCTGCAGGGTATCGAACAGCTCGGTGAGCTGCACGCCCTGTGCCTTGGCCTTGACCCGGTCGACCTCGGCATCCAGCTGCGGCACGTTCGCCTGGTAGCTGCTGATCGGGAAGGCCATGCCAGGAGTCTGCGCGACCGTGCCCTGCATTGCCTGCACGGCGTTCTGCAGCGCGCCGTAGCCCAGGTTGCCGCGGTCTTCGATGAACATCTGGTAGCCGTTGCCGTTGCCCAGGCCAAGGATCGGCGGCGGCATCATCGCAAATGCGAAGCCTTCCTGCAGGCCGGCGATCTTCTGGTTGATCTCGGCGTTGATCTGCGCGGCGGTGCGGCCATGGCGCTCGGCGAATGGCTTGAGCGGGATGAACGCCACACCGGTATTCGGCGTGTTGGTGAACTGCAGCGCGTTCAGGCCCGGGAACGAGATGGTGTGGGCCACGCCATCCGTTTCCTGGGCGATCTTGGCGACCTTGCGCAGCATTTCATCGGTCCGCGCGATCGACGAGCCCTCCGGCAGTTTCACGCCGGCGATCAGGTACAGCTTGTCCTGGGTCGGGATGAAGCCCGGCGGCACCAGCTTGAAGATCACGCCGGTACCGACCAGCAGGATCGCATAGACCACGAACACCGCGCCGCGGCGGCCCAGGATGCGGGCAACGCCACGCTCGTATTTCTCCGAGCTGGACTTGAAGAAGCGGTTGAACGGGCGGAACACCCAGCCGAACAGGCGCTCGATCAGGCGGCTCGGGCCATCCTTCGGTGCACCGTGGGCCTTCAGCAGGCGTGCGGCCAGTGCCGGCGACAGGGTCAGCGAGTTGATCGCCGAGATCACCGTGGAGATGGCGATGGTGACTGCGAACTGCTTGTAGAACTGGCCGGTGACGCCGGACAGGAATGCCATCGGCACGAACACGGCGCACAACACCAGCGCGATCGCGATGATCGGGCCGGACACCTCGCGCATCGCCTGGTGGGCGGCCGCCGTGGGCGACAGGCCTTCCTCGATGTTGCGCTCGACGTTCTCGACTACCACGATCGCGTCGTCCACCACGATGCCGATCGCCAGCACCAGGCCGAACAGGCTCAGCGTATTGATCGAGAAGCCCAGCAGGTAGAGCGCCGCGAATGTACCCACTACCGACACCGGCACCGCGATCAGCGGAATGATCGAGGCACGCCAGGTCTGCAGGAACAGGATCACCACCAGCACCACCAGCGCGATGGCTTCCAGCAGCGTCGAGACCACGGCCTTGATCGAATCACGGACGAAGATGGTGGTGTCATACACGGCTTCGTACTTCACATCGGCCGGCATGGTCTTCTGCATCTCGTCCATCGTGGCGATGACCTTGTCGCGGATCTCCAGCGCGTTGGCGCCGGGCGACTGGAAGATGCCGATGCCCACTGCGTTCTTGCCGTCCAGCTGCGAGCGCAGGGTGTAGTCGCCGGCACCCAGCTCCAGGCGGGCCACATCAGCCAGGCGCACGATCTCGCCATCGGTGCCGCTCTTGAGCACGATGTCGCCGAACTCCTTTTCGGTCTTCAAGCGGCCCTGGGCATTGATGAGGGTCAGGAACTGGCTGTTCGGCAGCGGTTCGGCACCGAGCTGGCCGGCCGACACCTGCACGTTCTGCTCGCGCATGGCGCGCACCACGTCGCTGGCGGTCAGGCCGCGCGAGGCCACTTTGTCAGGGTCCAGCCAGGCGCGCATGGCGTAGTCGCCACCGCCGAAGATCTGCGCGTCACCCACGCCCGGGATGCGTGCCAGCGCATCCTTGACGTGCAGGCGCGCGTAGTTGCGCAGGTACAGGGTGTCGTACTTGCCTTGCGGCGACGTCAGGTGCACCACCATCAGGAACGTCGGCGACTGCTTCTGCGTCGTCACGCCCTGCCGGCGCACGTCCTCCGGCAGGCGCGCCTGGGCCTGCGCCACGCGGTTCTGTACCTTCACCGCCGCCGCATCCGGGTCGGTGCCCGGGCGGAAGGTGACGGTCATCTGCAGCACGCCGTCCGAACCGGCCACCGACTTCAGGTACATCATGCCTTCGACGCCGTTGATCGCCTCCTCGAGGGGCGTGGCAACAGTCTCGGCAATGACCTTCGGGTTGGCGCCCGGGTACACGGTACGCACGACCACCGACGGCGGCACCACTTCCGGGTACTCGCTGATCGGCAGGATCGGAATCGTGATCAGGCCTGCGGCGAAGATCACGATCGACAGCACCGCCGCGAAGATCGGCCTGTCGATGAAGAAACGGGAAAAGTCCATTGAGGAATTCCTGGGAAAGGCCTCCGGCGGGCAACAACCGCCCTGCCCCTCGCCGTGATGACGAAGGCAGGGAAGGCTGCTGCTGGCGCCGGCAGCTAAGCGGGGACGCGGATCAGTGGTTCAGTGCAGCGGTGGCGTCACGGCCAGGGCCCGGCGCGGGCTGCGGCTGCATCGCCACGGCCTTGGCCTGCACCGGCATGCCGGGCATGAAGACCTTCTGCACGCCGTCGATGATCACCTTGTCACCGGCTGCCAGGCCCTGTTCGACGATGCGAAGGCCCTCTGCGGTCCGGCCAAGGCGGATGTCACGGCGCTGAGCCTTGCCATCCTTGTCGACCACGTACACGTACTTGCGGTCCTGGTCGGTCAGCACGGCCTTGTCATCGATCAGCAGGGCCTGGAACTGGCCGCTGCCGAGCAGCTGCACGCGGGCGAACAGGCCCGGCGTGAACTGGCGGTCGGCGTTGTCCAGCAGCGCACGCACGCGGATGGTGCCAGTGCTGCGGGTCACCTGGTTGTCGAGGAAGTCGACCTTGCCCGCGTGCGGATATCCGTCTTCACCCGACAAGCCCACCTTCACCGGCAGTTCGCTGTCGCGCTCGCTCGGACGCTCGCCCTTGCGAGCCATCTGCGCATAGCGCAGGAAGGTGCTTTCGTCGGCATCGAAGTAAACGAACACGGTGTCCAGCGAGACCAGCGTGGTCAGCACGCTGGCGCTGTCGCCGGCGGTGACCAGATTGCCGGCAGTGACCATCGCACGGCCGGCACGGCCATCGATCGGGGCGCGCACCTTGGTGAACTCCAGGTTGAGGCGGGCAGCATCCAGTGCCGCCTGCGCCGCCTGCACGGCGGCGCCGGCCTGGTCGGCCGCCGCGCGGCGCTGCTCGGCGGTCTCGGTGGAGATTGCCTGCTGCTCGGAAAGCCGCTTGGCACGCTCGGACTCGCTCCGGGCCAGCGTCGCCTGCGTGCGCGCGCGGGCCAGTTCGGCTGCAGCACGGTCATATTCGGCCTGGTAGCTGCGAGCGTCGATGGTGAACAGGACCTGGCCCTTCTTCACTTCATCGCCTTCCACGTAATTGACCTTGTCGATGTAGCCGGACACGCGCGGACGCAGTTCAACGCTCTGTACCGCTTCGACGCGGCCGCTGAACTCGTCCCATTGGCTGACCTGCTTGACCAGTACCGGTGCGGCGCTGACCTGTGGCGGTGGTGGTGCGCCGGCTTCTTCGGCATGGCCACCGCTGCAGGCCGCCAGCACCGCAGCGGCAAGAATCGACACGCCGATCATCGCGATGCGATGGCCGAAACGATGTGGGGAAGTGTTGGGGGAAGTCATGGCATGCATCCGTACGGAGGGGTGGTACAGCTAGATGAGAACGTATTGCGGAAACAGGCGGCGCATCCTGCAACCTCAACCATGGTCGAGGTCAAGCGACGCCGGCGGTGTCGCGCCACAAAGGGGGAATTTCGAGGTGCAGCAGGCCGCGGGGCAGCTCGGCATCACTGCTGTCGCAGCGGACCACGGCGCGGTTGTCGCGGCAGCCATCCAACAGCGAGACCACGCGGCGGCCGACCAGCAGAGAGCTCGGCCACTCGATGCAGGCATTGGCCGCATTGGCAGGGGTGCATACCGGGCTGCAGACCTCCAGCATCTGCGCACGGACACCGAGCGCCTGTGCTTCCTGGTGCACGACCTGCGCATACATGCGCAGCGCAGCGGTGGTGATCGACGTTTCGCCGTAGCCGGCCCATGGCTTGGCACTGGCCGGGCTGCCGATCATGACGTAACGGCGCGCATGCACGTTGTCCTGCAGCAGGGGCAGCAGGTGGCGCACGGCATGCACGTGTGGCATCAGGTCGGCCTGCAGCGCGCCCAGCAGTTCGTCGCCGTTGCGGTCGATCACGCGGCCGCGGCGGTAGGGGCCGCCCATCGCGGCGATCACCGCCGCAAGCGGGCGCGGCCGCTGCGCGATGCGCTCAGCCAGTGTGCGGGCCGAACCATCGTCACTGAGCGAACCCAGCATCGTCTCCAGGCCAGGCTCGTCGGCGAACTGCTCCTGCAGCGCCGCCAACCGGCCCGGATCGCGCCCGACCACCAGCACCGGGCTTCCGGCTTCCAGCAGTGCACCCACTACACCCTGGCCGACGGCACCGGTGCCGCCAAGGACCAGGACTTCGGGCGTCAGCATCCCATTCACGGGACATTTCCTCCCAAATCCGGGATAGTCCCAATTCGATGCAGCCGGTCGCCCCTGTTCGGAGCAAGACGGATGGTGCCGCCACGCTGCTGTCGCATGGGCGCGGTAAACTCACGAAAGTCCTTGTGTACCAAGGAACTCGGGCGGGCTTCAACGGTCATCGCCAGGTCCAGGGTGTTCTGGCCGGCGTTCCGGAGACGGGCAAGAATGTTGCGCAGGCTCATGGCGGACGGGCTCCAAATAACGAATGGCGCCACGATAGACCCCAAACCTTTACTTGATTAGTCCTGATTAAGGGGAATAATCATCCCGTCCCCGGTCCAATCGTTCTGTCACGATTGCCCCATCCCCGACGTCCAGGATCCCGACCATGTCCCACGATCTCAACGAGACTCTGATCTTCGTCAAAGTGGTTGAGCAAGGCAGCTTCATCGCCGCTGCCAAAGCACTCGGCCTGCCCAAGACCACCGTCAGCCGCAAGGTGCAGGAACTGGAGACGCGCCTGGGTGCGCGCCTGCTGCACCGGACCACGCGCCGCCTCGGCCTGACCGAGGCCGGCTCGATCTACCACGAGCACTGCCAACGCATCGCACGCGAGCTGGAAGAAGCCGAGAGCGCAGTGAGCCAGCTGCAGTCCGGCCCGCGCGGCTGGCTGCGCTTCACCGTGCCCTATTCGATCGGCATTACCTGGATCGCCCCGCTGCTGGGCCAGTTCCATGCGCAGTACCCGGAGATCCGCCTGGACATGCACATGGGCAACGAGAAGCTGGACCTGATCGCCGGTGAGGCCGATCTGGCGCTGCGCGTCGGCGCCCTGCCCGACTCCAATCTGGTCGCGCGCAAGCTCGGCAGCCTGCGCACGCAGGTGTTCGCCAGCCCGGCCTACATCGAGCGCTATGGCGAGCCCCTGCATCCGGAAGAGCTGCAGTTCCACCGCATCCTGGCGATGCGCAAGCCTTACCACACCGGCAATTCGCCCCGCTTCACCTGGCAGTTGGGTGAGAACGGGGGGGAACTGCGCGACTTCCCGGTCACCCCGCTGATGACGGCCAACGACATGTCCGCGCTCAATGGCGCATTGGTGTGCGGCGAAGGCCTGCTGCTGACCGGCGACGTGATGGCCAAGCCATTCGTTGAATCGGGCATGGTGCGCCGCGTACTGGCCGGCTGGACCGGTCCGGAAGTGGACTTCAATGCCGTGTTCGCCGGCGGTCGCCTGGTCTCGCCGAAGGTGCGTGCCTTCGTCGATTTCCTGGTCGAGAAGCTCAACTTCGACGCCAACTACATGCTGGCGCAATGCCCGGGCGCAAAGCTGGCGCAGCAGCAGAAGGCGCAGGAAGATGCGGCGCTGGAAAACAGCGGCAAGCGGATCCTGGAGAAGGTGGCGGCTTCGGCGGCGTAACCTGCAACAAGAGCACCTATCCATCTCCTGGTAGATGCCGACGTTGGTCGGCATGGCTTACAGAGGGAGTCGAGCGCGGCTCGACTCTACATGCGCTGTCGGCGTGCCGAGCAACGCTCGGCACCCACAAAAATGCCGCCTGCAAGGGCGGCATTTTCGTTCCGGCCGATGGCCGGACCGGCTCAAGCAGTAACGCTACGCGTTATTGCTTCAGCGGAATCACCCGGATCTCAACGCGGCGGTTCTTGGCGCGGCCGGCATCGGTGCTGTTGTCGGCAATCGGGTACGACTTGCCTGCGCCCAGCGTTTCGATGCGCACGCTCTGCACGCCCTGGCCGATCAGATACTGTGCGACCGAGTCGGCACGTTCCTTGGACAGGCGGTTGTTGACCGCGTCGCTGCCGATGCTGTCGGTGTGGCCAACCACTTCGATCATGGTCTGGTTGTACTCGCGCAGCGTACCGGCCACGCCATTGAGCGAGCCGTAGAACTGCGGCTTCAGGGTGGCCTTGCCGAAATCGAAGGTGATACCGTCCGGCAGGTTCAGCGAGATGTTGTCGCCTTGGCGCTGCACGTCGATACCGGTGTTGGCGGTACGCTCGCGCAATGCGCGCTCCTGGCGGTCCTGGTACTGGCCGACGGCCGCGCCGCTGAGTGCGCCGATACCTGCACCGATCAGGGCATGCTGGCGGCGCTCGGTGGCACTGTCACCGGTCAGCAGACCGGCGGCCACGCCGATGGCGGTGCCGATCAGCGCATTGCGCCCGGTGCGGTTCTGCTGCTGGGTCGGGTTGCCATACTGGTCACTCTGCACGTAGGAGCCGCCGGTGGCGCAGGCCGACAGGACGGCCGCACTCATCAGGGCCAGTGCGACGTTGCGGGTGGTGTTGCGGATCATGGGGTTCTCCTTGGTTGCCGGTCGGGCCGGCGGCTTGCGGGCGCAGAGAGAATAAACAGCCCGATGCGATGTCGGGATGATGATCCGGCGAGCCGACAGGGCCGCGTTCAGCTAACTGACTGAATCCTGCGGGCCTGCTTTACCCGATCCCGGACTGGCGGTAGGCGGCCAGTGCGGCTTCGCGCCCCGCAGCAAGATCCACCAGCGGGGTGCGTGGATAGCCGGGCGCATGCGCCGCCAGCAGCTGCGGATACTGCCAGGGCGCGAAGCGTGCCTTCACCGGCAGCGCAGCGAGCTCGGGCACCCAGCGGCTGATGTAGCGGGCCTGCGGGTCGAATTTCTCGGCCTGGGTGACCGGGTTGAACACGCGGAAATACGGCGCGGCATCGGCGCCGGTGCCGGCTACCCACTGCCAGCCCATCGTGTTGTTGGCCAGGTCGGCATCAACCAGCGTGTCCCAGAACCAGCGCGCGCCATGCAGCCAGTGCGCGCGCAGGTGCTTGCACAGGTAACTGGCCACGATCATCCGCACCCGGTTGTGCATGTAGCCGGTGTACCACAGCTCGCGCAGGCCGGCGTCGACGATCGGCACACCGGTGTTGCCGCGCTGCCAGTCATGCAATTGCGCCGCGCTGGGCGTGGCCCACGGGAAGCGATCAAAGCGCGGATTGAGGTTGCCGGTGGGCGTGCCCGGGAAGTGGTGCAGCAGGTGGTAGGCGAAATCACGCCAGCCCAGCTGGCGCAGGTAGCCGTCGATGTTGGCATCGGTGCCAGCACTGCGCAGCCTCTCCAGCACATGGGCAATGCGCCACGGCGCGATCTCGCCGAAGTGCAGGTGCGGCGACAGGCGCGAGGTCCCCACCCGGTCCGGCAGGTCGCGCTGCTCGCAATAGCCACGCAACGCGCCGTCCTCGAACACGGACAATGCCTCCAGCGCGCCCGCCTCACCCGGCTGCCAGTGCTCCCAGAACCCGGCATCCCAATCCAGCGGGGGCGCCAACTCCAGCTCGCCCAGCGGCAGGCTGTCGACCGTGTGCGGCGGCAGCTTCTCTGGTGCGGCCTGCAATGGAGGCAGGCGCCAGTGGCTGAGCACGTTGCGCCAGTAGGGGGTGAATACCCTGTACGGCTGTCCCTGCTGGGTGGCGATGTCCCACGGCTCGAACAGCAGGCTGCCGTTGCCGCTCTGCACGTCGATGCCCTGCTCGCGCAGACTGCGCTTGATGGTGGCGTCACGTGGCTGGGTGGCAGGCTCGTACTTGCGGTTCCAGTACACGGCCCCGGCACCGGCCTGCGCCACCAATGACTGCAGCATCGGCAGGCTGTCGCCACGGCGAAGGACCAGTGAAGAGCCGCGCGCGCGCAGCTCGGCATCCAGTGCAGCGAGCGAGCGATGCAGCCAGGTATCCGAAGCCGCGCCAGGCACCCATTCGCCTTCCTCGTGCGGCGCGTGGATATAGACCGGCACAACGTCGTGACCTGCGTCCAGCGCGGCCTGCAGGGCCGGATTGTCCTGCAGCCGCAGATCACGGCGGAACCATACCAACGCTACCGACACCTGCACCGCCTTCGTTGTGGAAGGCGGACATGATAGCCAGCGGCGGTGAAGGTGATGCACGCGCCGTCCTATCCGCAGGCCGCGGGTCTACTTTTCGAAGCGCTGCATCGCTTCACTGATCAGCGCGCGCGCTTCGGCCGCATTGCCCCAGCCATTGAGTTGCACCGGGTTGCGGCCCGTTGGCAGGTCCTTGTAGATGCGAAAGAAGGCCTCGATCCGTTGCCGCTCGATCTCTGGCAGATCGGCCAGGTCACGGATGCCGGCGTAGGTCGGATCGACCTTGTCCGCCGGCACGCCGATGATCTTCTCGTCGTGCTGGCCGCCATCGACCATCTTCAGGTAACCGATCGGCCGGAAGCGCACGATCACGCCCGGGTGCAGTGGCTCGCGGGTCAGCACCAGGGCATCCAGCGGGTCATTGTCACCGGCCAGCGTGCGCGGCATCGAACCGTAGTTGGCCGGATAGGCGACCGGCATCGACTGGAAGCGATCCACGTGCAGCAGGCCGTCCTCCTTGATCTCGTATTTGGTGAAGCTGCCGGCCGGGATCTCCACCGCCAGGTTCGCCTCCTGCGGGGCCTGCTTCGGCTGGGTGACCAGGAATGGATGCAGCACGGCATCGGCGGCGGTCACCGCACTTGCCAGCAACAGCAGGGACGCGCCGATGGCAGCCAGCGGAACGATGCGACGAGGTGTGGTCATCGGTGCATCCTCATTCCC
Organism: Stenotrophomonas maltophilia; assembly: GCF_001676385.1. GTDB lineage: Bacteria > Pseudomonadota > Gammaproteobacteria > Xanthomonadales > Xanthomonadaceae > Stenotrophomonas > Stenotrophomonas maltophilia_J. Next base: position 224,240 of record NZ_LYVJ01000006.1, read on the forward strand.
AGCAGCGGTCGGCGCGACCCTTGGCGGTCTGCGCGCGCGGGCAGTCGCGCGGTGCGATGCGGCCCTCGGTCAGTTCCGTGCGTTGCTTGCCGCCCATGGCGTCGCGGCGCAGTTCGAACGCATCGTAGAGCCGTCCGGTCACCGTGCGCGCTTCATAGCGCAGGTGCTGCGGGTCGATGCTCAACACCTGGAAAAGCTGGGTGTCCTCGGCCATCGGGTCCATCGTCCTGCGGGCCTCGCCGGAAAGACGGTACTGCTTCGGACCGGCCACGGTCACCACGTACTGCGGCGTCGCGGCCAGTCCTTCGCCACGACGGCCATAGGTGTGATCATGCCCCTGCAGCACCAGATCAACATTGTGGCGGCGTACCACCGGCAGCAGCACGTCACGCAGCGCAGCGTTCTCGCGGCCTTCGCGCGGCGAGTAGAACGGCTGGTGCAGCAGCACGATGGTCCACGGCTGCGGATTGCCGGTCAGTACCTTGTCCAGCCACTGTGCCTGTGCTTTCGCGGTGCCGAGGTCGAGTGCGGAAGTGCCATCGACCACGGCCACGCGCACGCTCTGCGCATCGAACCAGTAGGTGGTCTGCTGTGCAGCGGTGGCACCGTTGCCCGGCAGCGCGAACGTCACCGGCCAGTGGCGGCCCAGCACGCGCCGCTCCTGCGGGGTGTCCTCGAACTCTTCGAAGTACTCGTGGTTGCCGATCGCCGGAGCCACCAGCGTTTCCTGCGCCAGCCAGCCGGTGGCGGCAAACCATTCGCCCCACTCGCTGTCGTCCATGTTGTCGCCACCGCTGACCAGGTCACCCGCGAACAGGCTCAGGCGCGCCTGTGGTGCGGCCTTCTGTGCGGCACGTACCACGCGGCTGACATGGCTGACGTTCTTGTTCTGCGTGTCACCGAAATACAGCAGGGTCAGCGGCTGCTCCGGCGCTGCCAGCGTGCGCAGCTGGTTCCACGCACTCCAGCTGCCATTGCCCTGCACGCGGTAGACGTACTGGGTATCCGGTCGCAGGCCGTCGATGTCGGCACGGTGATGGTGCGACAGTCCGTTCTCGGTCCGCAGTGCCCGGGTTGCCGCACGCACCTGGCGGATGCCCTCGATGGCCGGCGAGTCGCCGGCCACGGCGATCTCCAGCAGCGGTGCCTGCACACTGCCATCGGTGCGCCACGCCACCGCAAAGCCATGGCTGGGATCGGCTGCCGGCGAGGCGACGATGCGGTCCGGCACCGTCGACGCCGCGTAGTGGTGGCTGCCTGCCGGCACCTGGGTGTTCGGCTCGACGGCAGCGAACGACAGCTGTGGCAGCCCCAGCCACAGGCCCAGCGCCAGCGCGCGCATCACGCTGCGCCGGCTCATGCACCACACTCCAGTGGCAGTGCCAGCTGCCTGGCGATGCTCTCCCAATCGAATGCCACCACGCCCTGGTCGTCGTGCACGGCATACAGCGCACCGTGCGGGAAGCGCGCACTGGGTTGCTGCATCATCCAGATGCCATCGGTATTGGCCACGGTATTGCCCTGGAACGCGCCGACCGGCTTCAGCGTATGCCGGTCGAACAGGTGGAAAACGCTGCGCTGCTTGCCCTGTTCGGTGGTGATCCACCAGCCATCCTTGCCGCAGGTGCGCAGGGCCACGCCCTCGGCCTGTGCCTTGAACACATCGCGGCCGAACGTGGTGCCGGTGAAGCGGCCGGCCAGGGTGTAGACCTTGAACTCGCTGGCGTAACTCTCGTCCTCTTCGGCGATGAGCAGGCGATCGTTGTCCGGGTCGCCCCAGATCGACTCGACCACGCGCAGCGCACCGGCCTCGGTGGTGTCACCGATACTGGCGACAAGCGTCGCGTCGACCTTCGCGCCATCACGGGTCACGTGATACTGGCGCACGCGCTTGTCCAGCTCGGCCAGCGGCGGCAGGATGTCACGCCCCTGCGCATCCTCGCCGTTGTCCCACGAGTCGGTGACATAGACGCTGTAGCCATCGGCACGGCGGTCGACCCACAGCCCGTACGGCTTGCGCAGGTCATCCGCAGCGAACGTTGCCAGCGGCGTGAAATCCGGCAGGCCCAGCACCTGCACGCGATGGTTGTCGCGCTCCACGATCCACAGCAGGTCGTCGGTCACCGCGATGCCGTTCGGGCGGTCGAACTGCCCCGGCGCAGTGCCACTGCTGCCCACGTCACGCAGGTGCTGGCCGCTGTTGCCGTCGTAGACCACCAGCTTGTCGGTGGCCTTGGCCGTGGCGATCAGCCACAGCCCGCCGCCGGGCGTGCGCCAGGCCGCCGGCGAGTCGATGTTGTCGGCCGGGGTCATTGGCGTGAGGAAGGCTTCGGCGATGGTGGCGACCGCGCGCGCGCCGCTGGCCTTCGCTGCCTCCCCGGCCATGGCAGGGTCCTTGCCGGTGGCCGGCGCGCAGCCGGCACCCAGTGCTACCGCCAGCGCAGTGGCCAGGACGGTGATGCCGCGCGCCATCACAGCGCCACCTTCAGGCCCAGCGCATAGGTCCGGCCATACTCTTCCATCTGCAGGGTGCGCGAGCGATCGCCCTGGTAGAGTTCCAGCGGCTTGTCCAGCAGGTTCTGCGCTTCGAAGTAGACGCTCACGCGCGGGGTGAACTTGTAGTCCAGCGAGAAATCGAGCTGGGTATTGGGTGCTACGTAGATGTCGAACGCGCGGCCCTTGCCGATGCTGTCCAGGTACTCGCTGCGGTATACCGCCGCCAGGCGCGTGCTTATGCCGTACTTCTCATAGCCGATGTGCGCGCTGTAGACATGCTTGGAGGCACGCGGCAGGGTGAAATCCTCGCCCGCACGGTCGTTGATTCCGGCATCGAACGTGGTATCCAGCCAGGTGCCGCTGGCCCCCACCAGCAGGCCATCCAGGCCGTGCGGCAGGAAATCCAGCTGCTGCTGCCAGTTGAATTCCGCGCCACGCACGGTGGCCTTGCGGCCATTGATCGGCTGGGTCACGTCGAATCCGCCGTAGGCCGGATCATTGGTGCGCACGGTCTCCACGATGTAGCCATCGATCGACTTGTGGAACAGGCCCAGCGAGACGATGCCAGTGCTGCCGATGTACTTTTCCACCGACAGGTCGATGTTCCTGGACTCGTACGGGTCCAGTTCCGGGTTGCCCAGGCGCACTTCCTCATCACCCCGGCTGTAACCCACGCGCGGCGAGACATCGCCGAACGACGGGCGCGATACGGTCTTGTTGGCCGAGCCGCGCAGCACCCAATCATTGGCCGCGTCGTAACGCAGGTGCAGGCCCGGCAGCACGTTGGTGTAGCTGCTGGTGGCCACGCGCGGGGTGACGGTGAAGCTGCGGCCGTTGGCGGCCACATCCACCTGGTTGCCGGCGGCCTTGAAGCGGGTGTTCTCCACGCGAACACCGCCGATGATGCGCAGCGCGCCCACGTCCCAGGTGCCCATGGCATAGCTGGCGAAGATGTCCTCGCTGGCCACGTAGTCCTCTTCCAGCGACGTCATCGCGTTGCCGCCGGCGTCCTGCGGCCGGGCGCTGTACTGGCCGCCATTGGCCGCCCAGAAGGCACGCATCGCGTCCGAATCCATGCCATCGCCGACGTTGCCGTGGCGATGTTCCGGCGAGGAAGTGGTCCAGTTCGACAGCGCCACCTTCGGGCCGACCCGCAGTTCGCGCTCGTCCACGTTCACATCGCGGTCGCGCCAGCGCCCCAGCAGGCCGAACTTGAGGCTGCTGCTGTCGCCGTCGAAGCGCACGTTGACCTGCGCGCTGTGCTCCTTGTCGTTCACCTGCTTGGGCGAAATCACGAAACGGTCGAACGCGTAGCTGCTGTTGTCCAGCCACTGCGGATTGTCGAAGCTGTAGCTGGGCAGGCGGCTGCGCTGGTCCAGGGTGCCATTGAATGCCTTGCCATTGAGCTTGAAGCGGGCCTCCATCTCGTCGTTCACCCGCTCTTCGGTACGGGTGTAGCCGATCCGGTAGTCGACCACGGCATTGGTCAATGTGTTCTCGCCACCGAGGCTGGCTGCGAAGGTGTTCTCCTTCTTGGTCCGGTAGCGCATGCGCTTGTCGATGGAGTCCTTCGGCATGCCGTCCAGGCGATACTGGTCGGCGCCGGTCCTGACCATCTTCGCGTCGTCGAAGTTGAAGATCACGCGCTGGCGGGTCTCCGCATCGTCGAACTGGCTGTACAGGGTGCGCAGGTAGTACCTGCTGTCTTCATCGGGGCGCCAGTCAAAGTTGAGATTGGCGCCGATGCGCTTGCGTTCGATCTCGTACTTGCGGTGCTGCAGGTTGATCGCAGTGACATCGCCGGGGGCGGCATCGTCCTCGCCGTCGTACTCCACTTCGGTGTTGTCCGACTCGAACCTGCGCTTCTGGTAGTTCACGCCCAGCGCCACGCCGAAGGTGTCGTTGAACACGTCGCTGTAGTTGAAGGCGGCCTTGGGACTGGTCTCGCCGGACAGCTGCTGGTGGCTGCCCTCGATCTTGCCGCGCAGGCTGCGGCCTTCGCGATCGAAGGCCGAGGCCGATTCCACGAGCACGGCACCGCCGATCGCATCACCGGGCATGTCCGGGGTCGGCGACTTGACCACGCGCAGGCGTTCGGTGGAATCGGACGGGATCACGTCCAGCGGTGCGGCGCGGCTGGAATCTTCCGGAGTACCGACGGCAATGCCATCCACACTCACGCTGTTGAGGTTGGCATCCAGGCCACGGATGACCACGAAGCGCCCCTCGCCCTGGTCGCGGGTCACGCTGACGCCCGGCAGGCGCTGCAGCGACTCGGCCACGTTCTTGTCCGGGTACTGGCCCAGCGCATCGGAGGATACGGCATCTTCGATCGCATCACTGCCACGCTTGAGATCGACCGCACGGACCTGCGATTCGAGCTGGGCACGCACTTCGATGCGGTCCAGGTCGACCGCATCGGCGGCCACCGTACCGGTGGCGGCGACTGCCTGCTGCCCGGCCGCCTGCAGCGGCGCTGCGGCCGACATCGCCAGCGTCAGAGTGATGGCAACGGCCAACGGAGTCTTGATATGCACTGGGAAGCCCCATTCCTGTTAAGAATGGGTCTGCACGGTATGTCCGCAAGGTTGCATGGCCATGACATGCACTGGCGCGGCAGGTTCGGGACGGCCCATGCCGGTTTGGGGTTCGCCCCGCGTTCCGGCAGAATGGGTGCTCTCTCCTTCTCCCCTTCCCGACCATGAAGATCGTCGAAGTGCGCCACCCGCTGGTGCAGCACAAGATCGGCCTGATGCGCAATGCAGCGCTCAGCACCAAGGATTTCCGCGAACTGGCCAACGAGCTGGGCACCCTGCTGGCCTACGAGGCCACCGCGGACCTGGACACCGAGCCGCACACCCTGCCCGGCTGGGCCGGTCCGGTCACCGTGCAGCGGATCGCCGGTGCCAAGATCACCCTGGTGCCGATCCTGCGCGCCGGGCTCGGCATGCTCAGCGGCGTGCTGTCGCTGATCCCGGCCGCCCGCGTCAGCGTGGTCGGATTGCAGCGCGATGAAGAAACCCTGCAGCCGGTACCCTACTTCGAGCGCCTCACCGGCCGCCTGGAAGAACGTGATGCCCTGATCCTGGATCCGATGCTGGCCACCGGCGGTACCCTGATCGCCACCATCGACATGCTCAAGCGCGCCGGTGCCCGCCGCATCAAGGGCATCTTCCTGGTTGCCGCGCCGGAAGGCATCGAGGCCGTAAAGGCCGCGCATCCCGACGTGGAGATCTACACGGCCGCCATCGACGCCCAGCTCAACGACAAAGGCTACATCCTGCCAGGCTTGGGCGATGCCGGTGACCGGATCTTCGGTACCCGCGTTGGCTGACCGGCGCGCTCGGGGCATGGGCGGATCCCGCTGGATCTGCCTCCGCGGCCGCGAAGGCACGGGGCGCCATGCGGTGATGTAGAGAGCCGTGCACAGGCTCGGCTGTTCCGCCGGTGGTCATGCCCCGTGCGGAAGCATGGGCCGGGTATGCGCCCGGCCACGCATCACGCCAGCGCGCGCGCCTTCAGTTCGCCCTGCTCGTGCAGGGTCACGAAACGCCCCTTGTCATCGCGGCCCAGCTGCGCCAGTGCCACCTGCGGGTCGTGGGTGAAGAACAGATGCACGTTGCGCGCCAGCTTGTCTTCGAGGAACTGGCGCTTCTCATCGATCAGCAGCTCGGCATTGCGGTCGTAACCCATGGTGATCGGCACGTGCACCCACGAGCGGCCCGGAATCAGGTCCGCGCAGAACACCACGCCCCCATGCGCGACCTCGTCCGCACGTGCACCGCCGACGATCTCGGCCAGCATCAGCCCCGGCGTATGGCCGTCGCTGTAGCTGAAGCGCACGCTGCGCCCCAGCGCCTTCGAGTATTCCCCGTCCACCACTTCCAGGCGGCCACTGGCCTGCAGCAGGCCCGGCAGTTCCGGAATGAAGCTGGCCCGATCGCGCGGATGCGGCTGCAGGGCACGCTGCCAATGCCGGGCACCCACCAGGTAGGTTGCGTTGGGGAACAGCAGTTCCGGCTCGCGCCCTTCGCTCCAGGCCGCCAGCAGGCCGCCGGCGTGGTCGAAGTGCAGGTGACTGAGCACGACCACGTCGATGTCCTCGTGCTCGAAGCCGGCCTCGCGCAACGAATCGATCAGCACGTGCTGGCTTTCCTGCACGCCATAACGCTCGCGCATGCGTGGATCAAAGAACGCGCCGATACCGGTTTCGAACAGCACGGTCTTGCCTTCCAGCGGGCTGGCAAGCAGCGCACGGCAGGCCAGCTCGATGCGATTGAGCTCATCCGGAGCCGCCCATTTTTCCCACAACGCGCGCGGCGCGTTGCCGAACATCGCACCACCATCGAGGCGTTGCGAGTTTCCACGAATCGACCAGAGTTTCATGGTCTGATTATCGGCGGCGGGCCGTTAAATAATCGCTAGAAAGCAAACGGAATAAACCCCGCCGCCATGGGCGGGGTTCAAAGGGCGCGCCGGGCAGGGCCGGAGGCCGGCGGCTGCATCAGCGCGCCGGCACGACCTGGGCACTACCCACGGGGTTGCGCGGGTCGCTGCCGCCGAACAGCCTGTTTGCCTTGCGGTCCCATTCCACGGTCTGCAGGTTGCCCCACACGTGGCTGGACCCGCGGCCGCCGGCGGCGACGTTGCCGGGCAGATCGATCCTGTGGCCCATCGCCTGCAGCTGCTGCACCGTCGCCGCGTCGAACGCATCGCTTTCGGCTTCGATCAGGTCGGGCAACCACTGGTGGTGGTAGCGTGGCAGCGCAGCAACCTGCTGTGCGTCCAGGCCGGCGTCATAGCCCAGGATGCCCAGCAGCACCATGGTGATGATGCGGCTGCCGCCCGGGGTACCGAGCACCACCACCTTGTCCGCGTTCTCCATGAAGGTCGGCGTCATCGAGCTGAGCATGCGCTTGCCCGCCTTCGGCGCGTTCGCCTCGTAGCCCATCACCCCGAAGGCATTGGGGGTACCCGGCTTCAGCGCGAAGTCGTCCATCTCGTTGTTGAGCAGCACGCCGGTGCCCTTCGGAATCAGGCCCGAGCCGTACAGCAGGTTGACGGTCTGGGTAGCGCCGACGCGATTGCCGTCGCGGTCGATGATCGAGAAGTGGGTGGTTTCGTCGTCTTCCAGCGGCGTGGGGTTGCCCGACAGCAGATCGCTGGGCGTGGCCTTTTCCGGATGGATGGTGGCACGCAGGCCCTGTGCGTAGTCCTTGCTGGTCAGCACCTTCTGTGGGATCTGCACGAAGTCCGGGTCGCCGAGGAAGAACGTGCGGTCGCGGTAGGCGCGGCGCATGGACTCCACCACCAGGTGGGTGCGGTGCGCCGGGTCCATCTGCTTGATGTCCCAACCTTCCAGGATCTGCAGCATGCTGGCCAGCGCGATGCCACCGGAAGACGGCGGCGGCGCGGTAGTGATCTTCCAGCCGTTGTAACTGAAGACAATCGGTTCACGCTGCTTCACGCGGTAGCCGGCCAGCTCCTCGGCCGTCCATTTGCCACCGGCCTGCTTCACGCCGGCCAGCAACAGCTGGCCGGTCTGGCCCTTGTAGAAGCCATCGAATCCACCGGCCGCCAGGCGTTCCAGCGTCCGTGCCAGCTCAGGCTGCTTGAACAGATCACCGGTGGCGATCGGTTTGCCGTCGCGCAGGTACACCTCGCGGGTGCCGGGATAGCGCTCCATCACCTCACGGCGCGAGGCATAGCCCTTGGCCATGCGGTCGTACACCGGAAAGCCCTCGCGGGCGATACGGATCGCCGGCTGCAGCGAGGCCGACAATGGCAGCCTGCCATGCTTGGACGACAGCTCGACCAGCGCTGCGGGCAGGCCGGGAATACCGGCCGACCAGGCACCGTTGACCGAGCGGTCCCGGTCCAGGTTGCCCTGCTTGTCGAGGAAAGCCTGCGGCGTGGCGGCGGCCGGTGCAGTCTCGCGCGCATCCAGCATCACGTCCTTGCCGGTGGCCGCATCATGCAGCAGGAAGAAACCACCGCCGCCCAGCCCGGAGCTGATCGGCTCGACTACCGCCAGCGTGGACGACACCGCCACCGCAGCGTCGAAAGCGTTGCCGCCCTGCGCCAGGATGTCGATGCCGGCCTGGGTAGCCAGCGCATGGCCGCTGGCGATGGCCGCGCCATCAGGGCGTTCGGCACGGGCCGGGCTGTCGGCCCAGGCGATCGGGCTCAGCAGCAGGCCGAGCAGCAGCAGGGGGCGGACGATCAGCGTCTTCATTCGGATGGGGGCTCCGCATAGAGTTCGGGGTGATCGTGCTGCAGCCGGCGCAGCTTGGCCAGCAGTTGGTCTTCCGTTTCCACGATCTCCGGATCCGGGTCGATGCATTCGACCGGGCAGACGACCACGCACTGTGGTTCGTCGAAATGACCCACGCACTCGGTGCAGCGGGCAGGATCGATCACATAGATGGTTTCACCCATCGAAATGGCCTGGTTCGGGCAGGCCGGCTCGCAGACGTCGCAGTTGACGCAGAGCTCGTTGATTTTCAGCGACATGGCGATACTCCTCGCCCGCGCCTTGGGACAAAGGACCGGCCAGCGCGGGCGCGCGGGCCGGTCAGGTCATCGGCGGCACCCGGCAGGGCATCGCCCGGGCCATGCCGAAGCATGGCCGCCACGGCTCGGTCTTACTTGGCTTCGACGAAAATGTACTCGGCACCGGTCGGCTGGACTGCCGCCTGCACGCGGGCGTTGTCAGCCGACTGGCCGATGAAGACGACGCGCACGCCCTTCATCGAATCCGGCGACACGTCCTTGAAGACGGCCTGGATCATGTCAGCCATCTTGCCCGAGGCCGACGAACCGAAGGCCAGCATGTTGCCCGGCTGCACGCCACGGGCCACGGCCTGGGTCGCGCTCTCGGTCTGGCGCTCGTACTTGGCCTGGAAGTCCGGGTCCGATTCCGGCGAGAGGTAGTACAGGAACGGGCTGTTGCTGATGTTGCCCATGTTCTGGATGGCCACTTCCTGCAGGTACTTCTTCCAGCCTGCATCGTCATCCTTGGCCGGAGCGACCAGAGCCTGCTTGGCTTCCTCGGCCGGAGCAGCGGCCTCTTCCTTCTTGCAGGCGGTGAAAGCCAGGGCCAACGAAGCGATCAGCATCGCGCGCATGGTGGTGTTCATGGGGTTCCTCCCGGAATGGTGCGTGGTGTTGAATGTCATGGGGTGCAGGGATACAGCGGGCTTACGACTGTGCCGCCTTCGCTTCACGGACCTTGCGCAGGGCTTCGAGTACTGCGGCCGGCACGAAGCCGGACACGTCCCCACCCAAGCGTGCGATCTCGCGGACCAGCGAAGACGAGATGAAGCTGTGCTGCTCGGCCGGCGTCAGGAACAGCGTCTCGACCTCGGGGATCAGGTGGCGGTTCATGCTCGCCATCTGGAACTCGTACTCGAAGTCGGAGACCGCGCGAAGGCCGCGCAGCAGCACTCCCCCCTGGACCGAACGTACGAAATGCGCCAGCAGGGTATCGAAACCGATGACCTCGACATTGCCGTGGTGGGCCAGCGCGCCACGTGCCAGCTGCACGCGCTGCTCCAGCGGCAGCGCCGGGCCCTTGGACGGGCTTTGCGCCACGCCGACCACGACCTTCTCGAACAACGGCGCGGCCCGGCTCACCAGGTCGATATGACCGTTGGTGATGGGGTCGAACGTGCCGGGGTAAACGGCGATGCGGCGGTTGGCCACGGTCATGGGCGGTCGCAGATGTTCAGATGAGGTCAAAGTGTAACAGTGGCGTGGCGGTACAGGGCAAAGCGCACCTCGCGGGTGCCGCCCTCGCGGTGCAGGAGCCAGTCCGGCGGCAGCACCGGCACGTGGCCGGCCGGCGATTCCAGGTACAGCCAGGCATCGGCGGCCAGGTGGCGCGGCAGCTGCGCGAGCACGTCCTGCCACAGGCCATCGGCGAATGGCGGGTCGATGAAGACCAGATCGGCCTGCTGAGCTGCCGCGCCCTGCAGCCAGCGCAGGGCATCGGCCTGCACGACCATGACCTGGTCGGCGGCCTGCAGCCTGGTGACGGCCGCCGACAGGTTGCGCGCCAACTGTGGGTCGCGCTCGACCAGGGTGGCGTGGGCGGCGCCGCGCGACACGGCCTCCAGGCCCAGTGCGCCGCTACCCGCGAACAGGTCCAGAACGCGCGCTCCCCCGACCTTGGGCATCAGCCAGTTGAACAGGGTCTCGCGCACGCGGTCACTGCTGGGCCGGAGGCCCGGTAGGGTGGGCACTGGCAGGCGGGTATTGCGCCAACGCCCGCCGATGATGCGGACCTGGCCGTCATTGCCCCCGCGGCCGCTCATCGGCGCCCCCGGCGGGAGGTATTCGAGAATTTCAGCATGAGCGGGATTGTAGTTCGGCCGGGCGGCGCCCGGGGACGCGCCAACGCATGCGCGCTGTCGCTCCCACGCTTCGCTGCGCGAAACGCGGGCCCCACTTACCAGCTTCCATACCCCCGCCCCCTGACTCAGGGGGCTCTACCCCAGACGCGATCCGATGCTCGACATACAGGCGGGGTCAGATCCGTTTTCCTCAGGAAAACGGATCTGACCCCATTGGATGTATCGATATCTGACAGATGTGTCGACCAAGGTCGACACCTACCAACAGCCGCGTGAACCTGTCAAAGGCGGGGCGGTGTGGGTTCGCGGGGTGTGAGCCGCATGGATGCGGCGACCAAGGCTACATGGACGTACTTGCGCCGTCCCCGCGTACCCACAGTGCCCCGCCATCCCACGGAACGCCGCTCTGGCTCTGGCTTTGGCAGTTGCAGTTGCACTGGGCGGGTGCCGGGCGCAGCCCGGCCGACCAACCCCTTGATTTCGGGACAATCACCCCTACCCCTTGGCGAGGCCGCACGCGCTGGCGCGGCATTGCACATGGAGCCTTACCGATGACCGAGACGACCCAGACCGAAACCCTTGGATTCCAGACCGAAGTCAAGCAGCTGCTGCAGCTGATGATCCACTCGCTGTACTCCAACAAGGAAATCTTCCTGCGCGAACTGGTTTCCAACGCCGCCGACGCCGCCGACAAGCTGCGCTTCGAGGCCCTGACCCAGCCCGGCCTGCTGGAAGGTGACAGCGAACTGCGCGTGCGCGTCAGCTTCGACCCGGTGGCCCACACCATCACCATCGACGACAACGGCATCGGCATGAGCCGCGCCGAGGCCATCGCCCACCTGGGCACGATCGCCAAATCCGGCACTGGCGACTTCCTGCGCCAGCTGTCCGGCGACCAGAAGAAGGATTCGCAGCTGATCGGCCAGTTCGGCGTCGGCTTCTACAGCGCCTTCATCGTCGCCGACGAAGTGGAAGTAACCTCCCGCCGCGCCGGCCTGCCAGCAGGTGAAGGCGTGCGCTGGACATCGCGTGGCGAGGGCGACTTCGAGGTGGCCACCATCGACAAGGCCGAGCGCGGTACCCGCATCGTGCTGCACCTGAAGGATGGCGAGCATGGCTTCGCCGATGGCTGGCGGCTGCGCAGCATCCTCAAGAAATACTCCGATCACATTGGCCTGCCGATCCAGATGCCGAAGGAAGGTGGCGACGAAGGCGCCGCCGCCGAATGGGAGACGGTCAACCGAGCCAGCGCGCTGTGGACCCGGCCGCGCACCGAGATCGGCGATGCCGAATACACCGAGTTCTACAAGCACGTGGCGCACGACCACAGCGACCCGCTGGCGTGGAGCCACAACAAGGTCGAAGGCAAGCTGGAGTACACCTCGCTGCTGTACGTGCCAGGCCGCGCGCCGTTCGATCTGTATCACCGTGATGCGCCCAAGGGCCTGAAGCTGTACGTGCAGCGCGTGTTCGTGATGGACCAGGCCGAGCAGTTCCTGCCGCTGTACCTGCGCTTCATCAAGGGCGTGGTCGATTCCAACGATCTGTCGCTGAACGTTTCGCGCGAGATCCTGCAGTCCGGCCCGGTCATCGATTCGATGAAATCGGCGCTGACCAAGCGCTCGCTGGACATGCTGGAGAAGCTGGCCGCCGACAAGCCCGAGCAGTACGCCACGTTCTGGAAGGAATTCGGCCAGGTACTGAAGGAAGGCCCGGCCGAAGACTACATCAACCGCGAGAAGGTGGCCGGCCTGCTGCGCTTCGCATCCACGCGCGGTGACGGCGATGTCCAGACCGTGTCGCTGGCCGATTACCTGGGCCGCATGGTGGAAGGCCAGGACAAGATCTATTACCTCACCGGCGAGAGCTACAGCCAGGTGCGCAACAGCCCGCACCTGGAAGTGTTCCGCAAGAAGGGCGTGGAAGTCCTGCTGCTGACCGATCGCATCGATGAGTGGCTGATGGGCTACCTGACCGATTTCGACGGCAAGAACTTCGTCGACATCGCCCGTGGCGACCTCGACCTTGGCGCACTGGAAACCGAGGCGGACAAGCAGGAGCAGGAAGCCGCTGCGAAGGACAAGCAGGGCCTGGTCGAACGCCTGAAGACGGTGCTCGGCGATGACGTGGCCGAAGTGCGCGTTTCGCACCGCCTGACCGATTCACCGGCGGTGCTGGCCATCGGCGAACAGGACCTTGGCCTGCAGATGCGCCAGATCCTGGAGGCCAGCGGCCAGAAGGTGCCGGACAGCAAGCCCGTACTGGAAATCAACCCGGGCCATCCGCTGATCGCCAAGCTCGATGCGGAAGCCGATGGCGCGCGCTTCGACGACCTCGGCCGCGTGTTGTTCGACCAGGCCGCATTGGCCGCCGGTGACAGCCTGAAGGACCCAGGCGCCTACGTCGCACGCCTGAACAAGCTGCTGCTGGAGCTGTCGGCCTGACCGAAAGGGCGGTCGCCGGGCATCGCCCGGCGATGCCCTGGTAGGTGCCCACCAAGTTGGCACCCACCATAGGCGGCGGTTGGCACCTGCCAAGGGAGCTCAGGCTTCGCGATCCAGCAGCGAGCCCAGCATCTGGTCCTGTCGACGGATCAGCGCGGCATTGGCAGCGAAGGCCACCACCTCCGCTTTCGCGGCAAGCAGATCGCCCAGCGGCGCGGCGGCATCGATGCCGGCGGGTGTCACCACAGCCTGCACCCCGCCCTGCTCCACCGCACTACGCTGCAGCTGCAGGCGCGGGGCATCGGGGGTCGCAAGGATGGCCACGTTGTGCGCGGCCACCTGCACGCCCTGCCGGGCCGCGCGCATCCCGCTGAGGGCGATTCCCATCACGTTGTCCATGGCGGTCCCCGGGCCGCCCTGCGCAGCCCTCCCGACCGGTTAACGGCCTGCGGGCCGCCACCTTGAGCCCACATCGGCCGGACTGGCTCGAGTGGTAGCATATCCACCTGATTTCAGCGCCTTTTGCCAATGCTCAGTTTTTTCCGCCGCAAGAAGCCCCAGGATGCCCCCGCAGCGGAGGCAGCCAAGACCCAGCACTACTCGGCTGAAGAGCTGGCGGCGGCGTTCCCGCCGGCCACGCCGGCCGAGGGCGGGGAACCGGCGCCGATTGCCATCGAATCCACGCCGGTAGTGCCGGCTCCGGTCGTTCCGGCCCCAGGCTCACCGGAACCTGTCGCCCGGATCGACGTTGCGCCCGTCGCGATACCGGCCATCGAACCGGCGCCGGTGCCTCCCGTGCCGGAATTCACGCCCGCACCGACTTCGACTGCGCCTGCGGGTGCCGACGAGCTGCCCGCGGCCACCTCGGTCGACGCCGCGCCGGCTCCGGCCGGCAAGCCGGGTTGGCGCGAACGTCTGCGCAACAGCGTCATCGCGCGCAGCTTCGGCGGCCTGTTCTCGCGCAATCCCAAGCTCGACGACGACCTGCTGGACGAGCTGGAAACTGCATTGATCACCGCCGACGTCGGCGTCGGCGCCACCACCGACCTGGTCGAGGGCCTGCGCAAGCGCATGAAGTCGCGCGAGTTCGCCGACGCCAATGCACTGCTGGCCGCACTGCGCGCAGAACTGATCGCGATCCTGCAGCCGGTCGCCAGGCCGCTGGTGATCGATCGCAATGCCAAGCCCTTCGTGGTGCTCACCGTCGGCGTCAACGGCGTCGGCAAGACCACTACCATCGGCAAGCTGGCCAAGCGCTTCAAGGACGATGGCCACAGCCTGATGCTGGCTGCGGGCGATACCTTCCGTGCGGCCGCCGTAGCGCAGTTGCAGGCCTGGGGCGAGCGCAACGGCGTGGCCGTGGTCGCCCAGGGACAGAATGCCGATGCTGCCTCGGTGGCGTTCGACGCGCTGCAGGCCGGCAAGGCACGTGGCACCTCGGTACTGATCGCCGATACCGCCGGTCGCCTGCATACCCAGTCCGGCCTGATGAATGAACTGGGCAAGATCCGCCGCGTACTCGGCAAGATCGATCCCACCGCGCCGCATGAAGTCCTGATGGTGATCGATGGCACCACCGGCCAGAATGCGCTGTCGCAGCTGCGCCAGTTCAATGCCGCAGTGAACGTGACCGGGCTGGTGGTGACCAAGCTGGACGGCACCGCCAAGGGAGGCGTGGTGTTCGCGCTGGCCCGCGAGTTCGGCATCCCGATCCGCTTTGCCGGCATCGGCGAGCGCCCGGAAGACCTGCGCGTGTTCGATCCGGAAGCCTTCGTCGACGCGCTGCTGCCCGAAGCGCTTGGCAGTGCCTGAGCCTGCCCGCACCACGCCGGGCGGCGGCTTCGTCGCCCGCCTGCTGCACTGGTTCGACGACCACGGCCGCCACGATCTGCCCTGGCAGCATCCGCGCAGCCCGTACCGGGTCTGGTTGTCGGAGATCATGCTGCAGCAGACCCAGGTGGCCACGGTCATCCCGTATTTCCGGCGGTTCCTGCAACACTTCCCGACCCTGCCCGACCTCGCCGCTGCCAGCAACGACGCGGTGATGGCGCAGTGGGCCGGGCTCGGCTATTACGCCCGCGCGCGCAACCTGCACGCTGCCGCCAGGCGCTGCGTGGAACTGCACGACGGCGACCTGCCGCGTGATTTCGATGCGCTGCAGGCGCTGCCCGGCATCGGCCGCAGCACCGCCGGCGCGATCCTCAGCCAGGCCTGGAATGATCCGTTCGCGATCCTCGACGGCAACGTCAAGCGCGTGCTCAGCCGCTACCACGGCATCGAAGGGTTCCCCGGCCTGCCGGCCATCGAGAAGCAGCTGTGGGCCATCGCCGCGGCGCACGTGGCAGAGGTGCCAGCCGGGCGAATGGCCGATTACACCCAGGCACAGATGGACCTGGGCGCGACCGTGTGCAGCCGCGCCAAGCCGGCCTGCGTGATCTGCCCGCTGCAGGACGACTGCGCGGCACGCCGCGAAGGCCGCACCGCCGAGCTGCCCACGCCCAAGCCGGGCAAAACCCTGCCGGAGCGCGGCGCAGTGGCCCTGCTGCTGCGCGATGCCCAGCAGCGTGTACTGTTGCAGAAGCGGCCGGACACCGGCATCTGGGCGCAGCTGTGGACGCTGCCGCAGGCCGACGCCGGCAGCGCGCTGCAGGACTGGTTCGACGCGCACGTTGAAGGCACGCTGGAAGACGCCGAGGAGCTGCCGGTGCTCCAGCACACCTTCAGCCACTACAGGCTGCATCTGCAGGTCCTGTCGCGGCAGGTACACGGCCTGCGCGTGGAAGAGCCCACGCTGCGCTGGGTCGCCTACGATGAACTGCCCGCGTTGGGCCTGCCCGCGCCGATCCGCAAACTGCTCGACGGCGCCACCACCAGGAAGCCGAAACGAAAGTCCATGAAACCCCGCAACCACGAGTGAGTGCCATGTCCCGAACCGTCTTCTGCCAGTACGAACAACGCGATGCCGAAGGCCTGGACTTCGTGCCTTACCCCGGTGAGCTGGGCCAGCGCATCTTCAACCACATCGGCAAGCAGGCCTGGGCCGCGTGGCTGGCGCACCAGACCATGTTGATCAACGAGAACCGGCTGTCCCCCCGCGACCCGAAGCACCGCGCTTTCCTCGAAGGCGAACTGGTCAAGTTCCTGTTCGAGAAAGACGCGGAAAAGCCGGCTGGCTTCGTTCCGGAAGCATGATCCACAGGTCGCGCGGGCATGGCCCGGCGCGACCGGCCTATTTCGCCGGCTCCTCGCGTTCCTGCAGCTGCGCCTGGCGCAGTTCCTGCTCGGACGCACGCAGCGCTTTCACGTCCAGCTTGCGGATGCTGTTGATGAAGCACGGCACGCGTGGGCCCCCCGTGGGGTCGCGCACCAGCACTTTGTCGAAGCGCGCCGACACCCGGTTCATCCGGCTGGTCAGGCCGATGGCCGTGGCATACGACAGGTCCTGGCAGGGGCCATTCAACTCCAGCAGATACGCTTCACTGGGGCGGGTCCATACGGCCAGCGCGCTGTCACCCAGTTCGGTCCAGCCGTTGAGGCTGCCGAAGAACTGCATGTCACTTTGTGGCGCGCCAGCGTGGGCGCGGTAAAGGTCGAGCTTCTCGGCACTGCTGAGCCGGCCGGTGGTCGCGCAGGCGGCCAGGACCAGGCAGAGGCCGGCCAACAGGAGCGGGGTCTTCATGACGGATCTCCATGGGGATCGCCGCCATGATGCGCCTGCCCAGGCAGCACCGGCGCGACGACCGGGGGGCCATTCAGCCGCCGGTCGGCGGTCGGCGGTCGACCCCTAGCGATGCGGGCCTCGACTGGAACCTGGTAGACGCCCCCCTGGTTGGCGCTTGCCCTGCAAGAGCAGCCGATCAAGGTCGGCTTCCGCAGAGGCGGTCCACCCCGCTCAGACGTCGGCGTGGGCCAGCGCGTGCAGGCGGCCTTCACGCAGTTCCAGCACCCGGTCCAGTCGGCGCGCCAGGCTGCGGTCATGGGTCACCAGCACCAGGCTGGTGTGACGGGCGCGGTTGAGTTCCAGCATCAGTTCGAACACGGTCCCGGCCGTGCGATCGTCCAGGTTGCCGGTCGGCTCGTCACCGAGCACGCAGGCCGGATGATTGACCAGCGCACGCGCCACCGCCGCCCGCTGGCGCTCGCCGCCGGACAGCTCGCCGGGCTTGTGGTCCAGGCGATGGCCGAGGCCGACGGCCTCCAGCAGGGTGGTCGCTCGGCTGCTCGCTTCGGCCACGGCAGTACCGGCCAACAGCACCGGCATCATCACGTTTTCCAGCGCGGTGAATTCCGGCAACAGGTGATGGAACTGGTACACGAAGCCCAGCGCCTGGTTGCGCAGCAGGCCACGCGCCGTGTCCGACAGTGCGGACATGCGCTGGCCGGTGACGTAGACCTCCCCGGCGGTGGGCACGTCCAACCCACCCAGCAGGTGCAGCAGCGTGCTCTTGCCGGCACCGGACGCGCCGATGATCGCCACCGTCTCGCCGGCGGTCACGGTCAGGTCCAGGCCATCGAACACCGGGGTCTGCATGCGCCCTTCGGCGTAGGTCTTGCCCAGCGCTTCGGCGCGGATCACTTCATCGCCGCGGTTGAAGACCTTATTCATAGCGCAGGGCCTCCGCCGGCTGGGTGCGTGCTGCCCGCCAGGCGGGATACAGGGTGGCCAGGAAGCTCATCAGCAGCGCGACCACGGTGATCGCCACCACGTCGCCGGTCTGCATGTCGGTCGGCAGGCCGGTGATGTAGTACACGTCTTCCGGCAGCAGCTTGACGTTGAACACGCTCTCGATGGCGCCGAGGATGCGTTCCAGGTTGAGGGTCAGCGTGATCCCGCCGATCAGGCCGGCCAGGGTACCGAAGATGCCGATCAGCGAGCCCTGCACCATGAAGACCTGCATCACGCCACCGGGAGTCAGGCCGAGGGTACGCAGGATGGCGATGTCGGCCTGCTTGTCGGTCACCAGCATCACCTGCGAGGACACCAGGTTGAACGCGCCCATCGCGATGATCAGCGACAGCAGGATGCCCATCACCACTTTCTCCATGCGCAGCGAGTGGTAGAGATTGGCGTTCTGCTGGGTCCAATCACTTACGCGGTAAGCGCCGCCGAGGTTCTGCGCCAGGTCGACGCCCACTTCCAGCGAGCGGTCCATGTCGTGCAGCTTCAGTCGCACGCCGGTGGCACCATCAGAACGCAGCACGCGCTCCAGGTCCTGCATGTTGGCGAAGCCGACGCCACGATCGACCTCGTTGTAGCCGGCCTCGAAGATGCCGCTGACCGTGAAGCGTTTCATCCGTGGCACCGCGCCGGCGGGCGTGCCCTGCACTTCGGCGAAGGTCACCAGTACCTGGTCGCCGACGTCCACGCCGAGCCAGATCGCCAGCTCCTTGCCCAGCAGCAGGTTGAAGCTGCCCGGCTTGAGACTGTCGTAGCTGCCTTTGGTGACCTTCCTGTCGATCACCGATACCTTCGGTTCCAGCGCCGGGTCGATCCCCTGGATGATGGCGCCCTGCACGCGCGGACCACTGATCATCGACTGGATCTCGATGTACGGCGCAGCGCCGGCCACGCGCGGATCCTTGTTGGCCACCTCCACCACGCGCATCCAATCCGGCATCGGCTCGCCGTCACGGCTGATGGTGGTATGCGCGGTCATCTGCAGCAGCCGGCTGCGGATCTCCTTCTGGAAACCGCTCATCACCGCCAGCGTGGTAATCAGCACCGTGACGCCGAGCGCGATGCCCAGGATCGATGCCATCGAAATGAAGGAGATGAAGCCGTTGCGGCGCTTGGCGCGCAGATAGCGCAGGCCGATGGCCACGGGAATGGGTTTGAACATGCAGGTACGCCGGTCAATTCAGCCTATGGTGCCATCGACCGGGGCCGGCGGGAAACGGCACGAGCCGCGACGGCCAGTCGCAGTTCACGTCGCTGCCGGGAATCGAGCACGTCGGGCCAGAACAGCAGGCGCCGCCGACGGCGGCCTTCACGCCAGTGCAGCGCCAGCCAGGGACCGCGCACCACCAGGTGCGGTGCGTCGATCTCCTGCCCGGCCACCTGCAGTGGCTCCGGGGGCGCAGGCAGGAGCACCTGCGCATGCGGCCGGCGCAGGCGCCAGACCAGTTCGCCCATGCCCGCGACCCAGGCCAGCATGATGGCGGGCGGCAGCAGCGGCGGCGGCAACTCCGATGCGCGCAACAGCCAGGGCGCGGCCAGCAGCACCGCCAGTTGGGCGGCGGCCTGCAGCCGCGAGGGGCGCCACTCAAGGCTTGAGGGCGAGGATCTTCTGCATGAGGGGGATCGCATGCACATGCGGGCAGGCCTCGTAGCCCATGAACCAGCGCCACAACTTATCGTCCTCGCATTCGAGCAGGAACAGGAAAACCTCCCGCTCTTCGGTCGGCGCACTGCTCCATTCACGGTCCAGGTAGCGCTCGAACAGCTGGTCCAGCTCACGCATTCCGCGGCGACAGCGCCAACGCAGCTTCTTCAGCAGGGTCTCTTCATCCATCGTGGGTTCTCCAGATACAGCAAAGCCACGCATCGCGTGGCTCTGCTGGATGGTGCCGCCACGCATGGCGTGGCGCTACCGATACTGCCGGCCCTTGTCAGGCGCGGCGTTCCATCATCAGCTTCTTGATCTCGGCGATCGCCAGCGCCGGGTTCAGGCCCTTCGGGCAGGTCCGGGCGCAGTTCATGATGGTGTGGCAGCGGTACAGCTTGAACGGGTCTTCCAGATCGTCCAGGCGCGCACCGGTGTCCTCATCGCGCGAGTCGATGATCCAGCGGTAGGCCTGCAGCAGGATCGCCGGGCCCAGGTAACGCTCGCCGTTCCACCAGTAGCTCGGGCAGCTGGTCGAGCAGCAGGCGCACAGGATGCACTCGTACAGGCCGTCCAGCTTCTTGCGGTCTTCCGGCGACTGCAGGCGCTCACGGTCCGGCGGCGCCGGGGTCTGGGTGCGGATCCACGGCTTGATCGAAGCATACTGCGCGTAGAAGTGGGTCAGGTCCGGAACCAGATCCTTGACCACGTTCATGTGCGGCAGCGGGTAGATCGGGACTTCCTTCCTGCCGCAGTCCGAGATGGCCCGGGTGCAGGCCAGGGTGTTGGTGCCGTCGATGTTCATCGCGCACGAACCACAGATGCCTTCGCGGCACGAGCGGCGGAAGGTCAGGGTCGGGTCGATCTCGTTCTTGATCTTGATCAGGGCGTCCAGGACCATCGGGCCACAGGTGTCCAGATCGATTTCATAGGTGTCGGTGCGCGGGTTGCTGTCGTCGTCCGGACTCCAGCGGTAGATCTTGAAGGTGCGCACGTTCTTGCCGCCGCTCTTGGCGGGGAAGTGCTTGCCCTTCGTGATCTTGGAATTCTTGGGGAGTGAAAACTCGGCCATGGCTGCTCTCGTTGGCTCAGGCGGCCCGCGCCCGTGGGCGCGGATTGCATGGTAGGCGGGGTCGGATCAGTACACGCGCGGCTTCGGCGGCACCACGGACACGTCGTCGGTCAACGTGTACATGTGCACCGGACGGTAGTCGAAGCTGCACTTGCCCTTCTCGTCGACGCTGACCAGGGTGTGCTTCTGCCAGTTGACGTCGTCGCGGTCCGGAAAGTCCTCGTGCGCATGCGCGCCGCGGCTTTCCTTGCGCTGTTCGGCCGAGTTGATCGTCGCCACCGCATTGAGCAGCAGGTTGTTCAGCTCGTAGGTCTCGATCAGGTCCGAGTTCCAGACCAGCGAACGGTCGGAGACCTTCACGTCCTGGAACGAGTCGAAGATCTTGTCCATCTTCTCGCAGCCTTCCTTCAACGTCTGGCTGGTGCGGAAGACCGCCGCGTCGGCCTGCATGGTGCGCTGCATGCGATCGCGGATGACCGAGGTCGGGGTATCGCCGTTGGCGTGGCGCAGCTTGTCCAGCAGGCCCAGGGCCTTGTCGCAGGCATCGGCCGGCAACGGCTTGTGCGACGCGCCCGGCTTGATCGTCTCGGCGCAGCGGTTGGCCACCGCACGACCGAACACCACCAGGTCCAGCAGCGAGTTCGAGCCCAGGCGGTTGGCGCCGTGCACCGACACGCAGGCCGCTTCGCCGATGGCATACAGGCCCGGCACGACCGCGTTGTCGTTGTCGCCGACCTTCTGCACCACTTCACCGTGGTAGTTGGTCGGGATGCCACCCATGTTGTAGTGCACGGTCGGGATCACCGGGATCGGCTGCTTGTGCACGTCGACGCCGGCGAAGATGCGGGCGCTTTCGGCGATGCCCGGCAGCTTCTCGTCGATCACGCCCGGGCCGAGGTGGGTCAGGTCGAGCAGGATGTGGTCCTTGTGCTCGCCGACGCCACGGCCTTCGCGGATCTCGATGGTCATCGAACGGCTGACCACGTCGCGCGAGGCCAGGTCCTTGTAGTGCGGTGCGTAGCGCTCCATGAAGCGCTCGCCACTGCTGTTGCGCAGGATGCCGCCTTCACCGCGGACACCCTCGGTGATCAGGCAGCCGGCGCCGTAGATGCCGGTCGGGTGGAACTGCACGAACTCCATGTCCTGCATGGCGATGCCGGCACGCATGGCCAGGCCGCCACCGTCGCCGGTGCAGGTATGCGCCGACGTGGCGCTGAAGTAGGCACGGCCGTAGCCGCCGGTGGCCAGCACCACGCCCTGGGCGCGGAACAGGTGCAGCGTGCCATCGGACATGTCCAGGGCCAGCACGCCGCGGCAGGCGCCTTCCTCGTCGAAGATCAGGTCGAGCGCGAAGTACTCGATCATGAAGCGCGCGTCGTGCTTCAGCGACTGCTGGTACAGGGTGTGCAGCATCGCGTGGCCGGTACGGTCGGCCGCCGCGCAGGTACGCTGCGCCGCCGGGCCTTCGCCGTACTTGGTGGTCATGCCACCGAACGGACGCTGGTAGATCTTGCCCTCGGCGGTACGCGAGAACGGCACGCCGTAGTGCTCGAGTTCGATGATGGCCGGAATGGCTTCGCGGCACATGTACTCGATGGCGTCCTGGTCGCCCAGCCAGTCCGAACCCTTGATGGTGTCGAAGAAGTGGTAGCGCCAGTCGTCCTCGCCCATGTTGCCGAGTGCGGCCGAGATGCCGCCCTGGGCGGCAACGGTGTGCGAACGGGTCGGGAAGACCTTGGTCAGGCACACGGTCTGCAGGCCCTTGGCGGCCAGGCCGAACGTGGCACGCAGGCCGGCGCCGCCGGCGCCCACCACGACCATGTCGTACTTGTGTTCGGTGATCTTGTAAGCGGACATCTAATCTGGATTCCTGTGTTGGTGCCTGGGCTCAGGCAACGCCGAGGGCGATGCGGCCCACCGCAAACACACTGACGATCATGCCGAGCACGGCGACGAACTTCACCGCGGTCTGCAGCACCAGGGCCAGCAGCGATTCGTGGATGTAGTCTTCCAGCACGACCTGCATGCCGAGCTGCGCGTGCCAGAACATGGCGATCAGCAGGCCGATCAGCGGCACTGCGTTCCACGGCTTGGCCACGGCGGCGGCGGCGGTCGCGTAATCCGAGCCCAGCAGGCCCAGCACGAAGACCAGGAACCAGATGCCCAGCACCACCAGCGCGGCGGCGGTCAGGCGCTGGTGCACGAAGTGCTCGGTGCCGGTCTTGGCCGAGCCAAGGCCGCGCACGTTCTTCAGCGGGGTACGGAACTTGCTCATGCGGCACCTCCGAACATCACATAGGCCCACACCAGCAGGGTGATCACCAGGCTTCCGGTGACCGACAGCCAACTGCTGCGGATGAAGGCGGGGATGCTGAAGCCGATGGCGAAATCCTGCACCACATGGCGGATGCCATTGCACAGGTGATAGGCGAACGACCATGTCCACGCGAACAGGAACACGCGGCCATACCAGGCCCCGGCATGGCCGGTGAAGCAGTTCCAGGACTCGGGCCCCATCATCAGGGCCAGCAGGCCAGCGGCGATGATGAGGGCACCAACAGACAGAAAGATGCCGGTGGCTCGATGCAGGATCGAGGTGGCCATCTGAATCTGCCAGCGATACACCTGAAGGTGCGGGGAAAGTGGGCGTTGTCTGGTCGCCATTCGCTGGGCTCGTTGTCTCGGCTGGGCGGCACGCGGCCGCGTTGGCTCAATGCTGATCAGAAATCGATGCAGCGTCCGTTTTTCTCCCAGTCGCCATACCGCACCGGATCGAGTCCGCCGCGGCCGCCGAATTCCTCCACCTTTTCCTGTTCCACCGGCACGGGTGCCGCGGGGACCAGCGGGGCTTCAGTTTCGTCGTCGGGAGTGGGGGTTGTTTGGCCTATCATGGGTGGTCTCGCAACGCACAAATTTTAGACCTCGTTCACGTGCCTGACAACCTGCCCCCTGCTTTCGTCGGATATCCACGCCTGCCCGGCCACCAGCTGCTGAGCCTGCTGGGGCCGGATGCGGCCGTCTTCGCCCATGCCCAGTTCAGCAGTGATGTCACCGCCCTGCCCTCGCTGCACTGGCAGTGGAGTGCCTGGCTCAGCGCCAAGGGCCGCACGCTGGCGGTGTTCCAGCTGCTGCGGCTGGCAGAAGACCACGTAATGCTGGTGCTGGCCGACGGCGACGCGGATGCGATTGCGTCGCAACTGCAGCGATTCGTGTTCCGTCGCAAGGTCAAGGTGCTGCCACGCAGTGATCTGGCCGTGGCCGGCGCCTTCACCGCGCCCGAGGCCGCCAGCGGCGCGGCCATCGCACACACCGGAGGTGACAGCTGGGAACTGGACCTGGGCAGCGATGCCCTGCCGCGGACCCTGCGCATCGGCGCTGCCGACGCCTTCGCCGCTGGCAGCGACGCCGATGAGTCAGCTTTCGCACGGGCCTGGCGCCAGGCCGACCTGCGCTATGGATTGCCGCGGCTGGAAGAAAGCCAGCGTGACGTATGGACCCCACAGCAACTGGGCCTGGACCGCCTGAACGGCTACAGCGTGAAGAAAGGCTGCTATCCCGGCCAGGAAATCGTTGCCCGTACCCATTTCCTGGGCAAGGCCAAGCGCGCGGTGCAGTTGCTGCATACCGCAGCACCGGCGCTGGCCGGCGATGGCGTGCAGCAGGACGGCGCGGCACTGGGCACGATCGCCAGCGTGGCCGGCGACCTGGCGCTGGCGGTGCTGCCCCTGGAGGCCGGCTCCGCCGCACTGCAGGTGGGCGGAGCGATCGCGCAGCGCCTGCCGCTGCTGGACGGCCTGGCGCGCTGAATCTGGAGGGCTCTCATCCACGCATGGCGTGGATCTGCTGACCGACCCGGTGGGTGCGGACCGTTGGTCCGCACGCCTGAAATGGTAGTGCCGGCCGCTGGCCGGCAACCAAGCACGGTCGAGATTGCCGGCCAGCGGCCGGCACTACGCCTTACAGGCGCTCGCCGGTTTCCGGGTTGAAGAAATGCAGGCCCTGCGGGTGGATCGCTACGCGGATGTCGTCGCCCACCGATGGCAGCGATTGCGGCGCCACGCGCATGGTCAGTGCGTGCTGGCCACTGCTCAGGTTGACGAAGATCTCGTTGCCGACCGGTTCGATGCCTTCAATGCGCGCGGTGAACGCATGCGCATCATCGGCAGTCGCCGGCTGCAGGTGCTCCGGTCGCACGCCCACCGCGATCGGCTTCTGCAACCACGCCGGATCGATCGTGGCCTGGCCCAGCGGCGCACGCCATTCGCCATCGACCACGGTCACGCCGCCGGCGTCGCCCTGCAGCGTGCCACGCAGCACGTTCATCGCCGGGCTGCCGAGGAAGCCGGCAACGAACAGGTTGGCGGGACGGTCGTACAGCGCCATCGGCGTATCGATCTGCTGGATGATGCCGTCCTTGAGCACCACGATGCGCTGGCCCAGGGTCATCGCTTCAACCTGGTCATGGGTCACATAGATCATGGTGGTGCCCAGCTTGCGATGCAGCTGCGCGATCTCGGTGCGCACGCTGTGGCGCAGCTTGGCGTCAAGGTTGGACAGCGGCTCATCAAGCAGGAACACCGCCGGCTCGCGCACCAGCGCGCGTCCCAGCGCAACACGCTGGCGCTGACCACCGGACATCGCCTTGGGCAGCTTGTCCATCATCTCGGTCAGTCCCAGCGTCTGCGCCGCCTCGGCGATGCGCCTGTCGATGGTCGCCTTGTCATGCCCGCGCAGCTTCAGGCCGAAGGCCAGGTTCTCGGCCACGGTCATGTGCGGATACAGCGCGTAGCTCTGGAACACCATCGCGATGTCACGGTCCTTCGGCGCCACGTCGTTGACCACCCGATCGCCGATGGTCAGCGTACCGCCGCTGATCTCCTCCAGGCCGGCCACCATCCGCAACAGGGTTGACTTGCCGCAGCCGGACGGGCCGACCAGCACCATCAGCTCGCCATCGGCAACCTCGAAGCTGGCGTCCTTCACCGCAACCTGGCCGTTGTCGTAGACCTTGCGCACACCCTGCAACTGCACTTTTGCCATATCACCTAATCCGGTCCGCCCGAAGCCGGGCTGTCTTTTGGGACTGCCTCGGCCCTCCCGATGGCAGTGATGATTGCGCACCTGCCGCATGACGGCGGGCACTGCAATCGAATACAGTTGCCCATTCTGCCATGTAAACGTTTTCACGTGGCACTATCCGATGATCGGTGCGCACCGATCTGCGTCGGCGGTGGAACGAAGCTCCCGCCGAGGCAGCGGTTTCGAATGGAACGGTCTTCCGGAACTGCGGAAACCGGCCCTGACGAGCCTCGGACAGGCAGTTGCGCGGATGTCCCCCGAACCCAGCCATGAAGCGATTGACAACGATGTCACCCGGATCTGAAACTCGAGCGATGCACGACACCCTTTTCCTGTTCGGTGCCACAGGTGATCTGGCCCAGCGCTACCTGTTCCCCTCGCTGCTCCGCCTGCTCGGCGACGGCCTGCTGCCGGAGGACTTCCGCGTCCGCGCGCTGGCCCTGTCCGGTCATGACACCGAAGCCTTCCATGACATCCTGCGGCCACGGCTGCAGCAGGCCATGCCAACGGCCACGCAGGAGGACATCAACGCGCTGCTGCGCCGCATCGATTACCGCTCGGTCGACCT
Source organism: Stenotrophomonas maltophilia (assembly GCF_001676385.1). Classification (GTDB taxonomy): domain Bacteria; phylum Pseudomonadota; class Gammaproteobacteria; order Xanthomonadales; family Xanthomonadaceae; genus Stenotrophomonas; species Stenotrophomonas maltophilia_J. The sequence goes on from NZ_LYVJ01000006.1 coordinate 250,576, forward strand.
GCGCGATGCCGACTCGGTCGCTGCCGCGGTCGCCGATCTGGTGCACCGCCGGTGCGTCAGCTACCTGGCCATTCCACCGGGGCTGTACATCTCCACCTGCGAAGGACTGGCCAGGGGCGGCGCACTCGCTGCGCCGGCGCGCCTGATGCTGGAAAAGCCCATCGGCAGCGACAGCGAAAGTGCCGAGGCAATCATCAGCACCATCGGCCAGTGGATCGACGAGGATCGCGTGTTCCGCCTCGACCACTACCTGGGCAAGGCGGCGGTGCAGAACCTTATTGCGCTGCGCTTCGGCAATACGCTGCTGGAAGCGGTGTGGAACCGCAATTACATCGAATCGGTGCATATCCTGGTCGCCGAAAGCGAAGGCGTGGACGGCCGTGACGCCTACTACGCCCGTTCCGGCGCGCTGCGCGACATGGTGCAGAGCCATATCCTGCAGTTGCTGTGCCTGGTCGCGATGGAGCCACCGGCGTCACTGGAAGCCGACCGCATCCGCGATGAGAAGGTCAAGGTCCTGCGTGCGCTGCGTCCGCTCGACGCGAAGCATGCTGCACGTGACAGCATCCGCGGCCGCTACACTGCCGGCACCATCAACGGCCAGCCCGCGCAGGCCTACCAGCCACCGGAAGGCAGCGATGTGGAGACTTTCGCAGGCGTCACTGCGCACATCGACAACTGGCGCTGGAGCGGCGTGCCGTTCCACCTGGTCACTGGCAAGCGCCTGCCCGAGCGCACCACCCGCGTGGTGGTGACCCTCAAGCCCGTCACGCACTGGCTGTTCGAGCGCCCGCAGCGCGCGCAGGCCGCACCGAACCGCCTGGTGTTCCAGCTGCAGCCACAGGAGAACATCGAACTGGGACTGATGAGCAGCCTGGCCGGCCCGGAGTGGGGCGCGCTGGAACTGCACCCGCTGGAACTGGAACTGTCGGTACCGACCGGCCTGCACCGCCGCATCGCCTACGAGCGCCTGTTCCTGGATGCCTTCAACGGCAATCACGCGCTGTTCGTGCGCGATGACGAGGTGCGCGCCGCCTGGGCCTGGATCGACAGCGTGGCCGACGCCTGGAAGGCGGCCAAACTGCCGCTGGAACCTTACCCGGCCGGCCAGTGGGGCCCGGCCAACGCAACCGGGTTCCTGCCGCAGGGCGTGGACGCAGCAGACAACGAGGCCTCGGCATGAGCGCTTCCCAGCCAGTGCTGGTCGCTGACATCGGGGGTACCAATGCCCGCTTCGCCCTTGCCGATACCTCGCAGGACACACCGCTGCTCAATGACAGCATCCGCGAGTACGCGGTGGCGGAATTTCCCTCGCTGGGCGATGCCGCCCGCCATTACCTGGAACAGGCCAACGCCACCGCGCGCCGCGGCGTGTTCGCGGTGGCCGGCCGCGTCGATGGCGACGAAGCGCGCATCACCAACCATCCGTGGGTCATCTCGCGCAGCCGCACCGCCGCGATGCTCGGCTTCGACGAGCTGCACCTGATCAACGATTTCGCCGCGCAGGCGATGGCCGTGGCGCTGTTGCAGCCGGATGACGTCGTGCAGATCGGTGGCGCGCACTGGGCGCCGGCCAGGCCTGGCGAGCCGCGCAACTACGGCGTGATCGGTCCGGGCACCGGCCTCGGCGTCGGTGGCCTGGTCGTACGCCATGGCCGAAGCTATCCGCTGGAAACCGAAGGCGGCCACGTCAGCTTCCCACCGGGCACGCCTGAGGAAATCCGCATCCTGGAGATCCTGTCCGAGCAGTTCGGCCGCGTCTCCAACGAGCGCCTGATCTGCGGTCCGGGGCTGGTCAACATCCACCGTGCGGTCTGCGAGATCGCCGGCGTCGATCCGGGCCAGCTGCAACCGGCCGACGTGACCGCGCGCGCCGCGTTGGGCGATCCGCAGGCGATGCGCACCGTCGATGTGTTCTGCGCGGTGTTCGGCGCCATCGCTGGCGACCTGGTGCTGATCCAGGGTGCCTGGGATGGCGTGTTCCTGACCGGTGGGCTGGTGCCGAAGATGCTCGATTCGCTGCAGCACTCCGGTTTCCGCCAGCGCTTCGAGCACAAGGGCCGGTTTTCCTCGATCATGGCACGGGTGCCGTCGCTGGCGATCCTGCACCCCTGCCCGGGGCTGCTGGGCGCCGCCGCCTATGCGGCCGATGCCGAACGCGACGCACCAGGAGTTGCCGCATGAATCCCGTCTTCCACGATGAGCGCGTCGAATTCATCAGCCATGGCGATGCCGACGGCTGGATCGAGGCGGTGGCCGCGGAGATGGCGCAGTCCATCAACCGCGACATCAACGAGATCGGCCGCGCCCGTATCCTGCTGTCCGGCGGCACTACGCCCGCCCCTGTCTACCAGGCGCTGGCCGAGCTGGACGTGCACTGGGACCGGGTGGAAGTAAGCCTGGCCGACGAGCGCTGGCTGTCGCCACAGGATCGCGACAGTAACGCCTGGCTGGTGCGCGAGCACCTGCTCAAGCGTGCCGAGGGCGCGCATTTCGACCCGCTGGTGCGAGTCGGCAAGCCGTTGCCGGAGTGCGTGTATACCGCCAATCTCCAGGCGCAACACAGCCAGCCGCCGAGCCTGGTTGCGCTGGGCATGGGCAATGACGGGCACACCGCGTCCCTGTTCCCGGGTTCGAAGGACCTCACCCGGGCACTGGACAGCGCCCTGCCCTACGCGGCGCTGGACGCTACCGGTTGCCCGGGCGCCAACCAGTGGCCGCTGCGCATCACCCTCACCCCCCATGGCCTGCGCCAGTGCCGCCAGCGCCTGCTGCTGCTGCGCGGCAAGCAGAAGCTGCAGGTCCTGCGCCAGGCGCTGGACAGCAACAATGCCCAGCAGTATCCGATCCTCAACGCCATCAACCTGGAAGGCGCGCGCCTGCGCGTCCACTGGGCCGATTGACAACGGCGGCGGCAACCCGCCACCGCTTGCCTCCCGCCACCACGAACGCCGGTAGCCAATGAGCCTCCATCCGCAACTGCACGCCATCACCGAGCGCGTCATCCGCCGCAGCGCCGCCTCGCGCGCCGCCTACCTGGCCGCGATCGATGCCTCCCTGCGTGACGGCCCGTTCCGCAGCCGCCTGAGCTGCGGCAACCTCGCCCACGGTTTCGCTGCCTGTGGCAGCACCGACAAGGGCCGCCTGCGCGGCGGGGTGACGCCGAACCTCGGCATCATCACCGCCTACAACGACATGCTGTCGGCACACCAGCCGTTTGAGACCTATCCCGAACATATCCGCAGGATCGCGCGCGAGCTGGGCGCCACCGCGCAGGTTGCCGGCGGCGTGCCGGCGATGTGTGACGGCGTTACCCAGGGCCGCGGTGGCATGGAACTGTCGCTGTTCTCGCGCGACGTGATCGCGCAGGCGACCGCGATCGGCCTCAGCCACGACATGTTCGACACCACGGTCTACCTCGGTGTGTGCGACAAGATCGTGCCCGGACTGCTGATCGGTGCGCTGGCGTTCGGCCACCTGCCGGCGGTATTCGTGCCAGCTGGCCCGATGACCCCGGGCATTCCCAACAAGCAGAAGGCGGAAGTGCGCGAGCGCTACGCCGCCGGCGAAGCCACCCGTGAAGAACTGCTGGAAGCCGAGTCCGCCTCCTACCATGGCGCCGGTACCTGCACCTTCTACGGCACTGCCAATTCCAACCAGGTGCTGCTGGAAGCGATGGGCGTGCAGCTGCCGGGCGCATCGTTCGTCAACCCGGGCACGCCGTTGCGCGACGCACTCACCCGCGAAGCCACCGAACGCGCACTGGACATCACCGCGCTGGGTGACGACTTCCGTCCACTGGGCCGGATCATCGATGAGCGCGCCATCATCAATGCGGTCATCGCATTGATGGCCACCGGCGGTTCGACCAACCACACCATCCACTGGATCGCGGTGGCGCGTGCGGCCGGCATCGTGCTGACCTGGGACGACTTCGACGAGCTGTCGCAGCTGGTCCCGCTGCTGGCCCGCGTATATCCGAACGGCGAGGCCGACGTAAACCGCTTTGCTGCGGCAGGTGGCCCGGCGTTCGTGTTCGGTGAACTGATCAGGGCCGGCCTGATGCACGGTGACCTGGTCACTGTGGCACGCGGCGGGATGGCCGACTATGCACGCGAGCCGCAGCTGCGCGATGGCCGGCTGGTCTATCTGCCGGGGCTGCAACACAGCGCCGACGAAGAGGTGGTGCGTGGCGTCGACACGCCGTTCGAGCACCAGGGCGGCCTGCGCCTGCTGCGCGGCAACCTGGGCAAATCGCTGATCAAGCTGTCGGCGGTGAAGCCGCAGTACCGCACGATCGAAGCACCGGCGGTGGTGGTCGATGCGCCACAGGTGCTGAACAAGCTGCATGCCGGCGGCCTGCTGCCTCAGGACTTCGTGGCGGTAGTGCGCTACCAGGGCCCGCGTGCCAACGGCATGCCGGAGCTGCATTCGCTGGCGCCATTGCTGGGCCTGCTGCAGAACCAGGGCCGGCGCGTGGCACTGGTCACCGACGGCCGCCTGTCCGGCGCCTCGGGCAAGATTCCGGCCGCAATCCATGTGACGCCGGAAGCGGCGCGCGGCGGTCCACTGGCCAAGGTCCGCGAGGGCGACATGATCCGCCTGGACGGCGAGGCTGGCACCCTTGAGGTACTGGTGGACGCGGCGGAGTGGGCGGCCCGTCCGTTGGCGCCTAACACTGCTCCGGCCGCGCATGACCTGGGCCGCAACCTGTTCGCGATCAACCGCCGCGTGGTCGGCCCGGCCGATCAGGGTGCGATTTCGATCTCATGCGGGCCGGCGGCGGCCGATGGTGGGCCGTGGGAATACGACGCGGAGTATGAGCTGGGACACGATGCCGCGGCGGCGGCGCCGCCGCATGAGGCGAAGGACGCCTGAAGCGAAAAGCCGCGGCAGGCTTCCCGGCTTGGGCAGTAGAGCGCCCTGGCCGGGACACGCCGTAAACCCATCCATGGGGGCTCGATCGCGGCATCCATGCCGCTCACGGTCCCGGCCAGGGCGCTCTACTGCCCTTGGACAATTCCCGGCGCGTCATTTGCGCTGCGGCCACTGAATCAAGAAGAGCAAAGGCAAGGGCAAAAGCATGGGTATCGAGCAACATCAGTTGAAGGCGGCGGAGCTGTTGCATGCGGCGGGCATCCTGCCGGTGGTGACGGTTCATACGCTGGATCAGGCGCGCGCGGTCAGTGCGGCGCTGCTGGAAGGTGGACTGCCAGCGATCGAGCTGACGCTGCGCACGCCGGTGGCGATGGACGCGCTGGCGATGCTCAAGCGGGAGCTGCCGGGCGTGGTGGTGGGCGCGGGTACGGTGCTGACCGTGGAGCAGATGCAGCAGTCCATCGATGCAGGCGCGGACTTCCTGGTGACCCCGGGTACGCCGCCGGCGCTGGCTGATGCACTGGCCGCTGCGCCGCTGCCGGTGGTTCCCGGTGCAGCCACGCCGACCGAACTGCTGTCGCTCTACGCAAGGGGCTTCCGCGTGTGCAAGCTGTTCCCGGCCACGGCCGTGGGCGGCCTGGCAATGATCAAGGGACTGGCCGGCCCGGTCGCGGACCTGAAGCTGTGCCCGACCGGTGGCATCACCGAAAACACCGCCGCCGAGTACCTCGAGCAGAAGAACGTGGTCTGCATCGGAGGTTCGTGGATGGTGCCGGGCAACTGGATCGCCGACGGCGAATGGGACAAGGTGCGCGCCAGTGCCACCCAGGCCACCGCCATCGTCAGGCGCGTGCGCGGCCACTGAGCCCGACGCAGCTGTAGAACCGAGCCCACGCTCGGCTCCGCGCCAGCGGAACGGAAAGCAGCCGAGCATCGGCTCGGCTCTACAGAACCAGCATCCCGAGCGCGCGCAGCGCGCGACCCGCTCCTGCTCTTCCTTCTTCATTCCGCGGTGGCGGCGCACGGAAATTGTCCGTGGCCGGGCGGATGGGCTGTGCAGGGGCGTGAGCCGCATGGATGCGGCGACCGAGCTTACAGCGGCGTACTTGCATCGTCCCCTGCACAGCCGATCCGCCCGGCCAATCTCCGGAAATCCAACCGCACCACCACCGCCAGGGGCTGCGCCGTTGGCTGAAAGGCCTTACAACGGCCGCGCTGGATCCACCAGCCCGTATTGGCTGGCCATGCGCGCCAGCGCGATGTTGTCGTGGATTCCCATCTTCTCGAACAACCGCGCCTTGTGGGTGTTCACGGTCTTGGCGCTCAGGCTCAACCGGCGGGCGATGTCTTCCTGGCGCAGGCCTTGGGTCAGCAACAGCGCGACCTCCAGCTCACGGGGCGACAGGCTGTCGAACGGCGAGCCATTGCCCTCGACCGTCGAAAGGGCCAGATTCTGCGCGATGCTGGTCCCCAGGTAGCGCCGGCCGGCCGCCACGTCACGCACCGCGCGCAACAGCTCCTGCGCATCGCAGCCTTTCCCGATGTAGCCGGCCGCGCCGGCCTCCAACAACCGCTTTGGCAGCGGCCCGTCTTCCAGTACCGACACGATCACGACACGGATATTGCGGTGGCTGCGGACGATGCGCTCGGTCACTTCCATGCCGCTCACCCCCGGCAGGTGCAGGTCGCACAGCACCACATCAGGCAGCAGCTGCCGCACTTCGCGCAGCGCATCCTCGCCGGTCTCGGCTTCGCCCACCACCTCGATGTCGGTTTGCCCCGACAGGATCATCTTCATCCCGGTACGGACCAGCGCGTGGTCATCAACCAGGTAGACTCGAATCGTCATTCACGTACCTCTTCGAATGCGGCCTTTGCAGTCAAGCTGACAGGGTGCCGATACCCCTGCAAGCGCGTTCGAAATGCGGCCGCGGCAATCTGCCTTGCCCATCACAGTAACGCGCGCTGTGCTTGCCCCCTGTCTTGCAGAATCTGCTGCAACGAAACAACCGATCTATCCCATGGACGTCCCGGAAGGGCCATCCACGTCAATCCCCCCGCATTGATGCTTCGATGGCCGTCGCTGGCGGCGAACCACGATGCCGCCATGGGTGGCGGCGACTGAACATGACCAGATAACACCCTACCACCCAAACCAGCGCGGCACACCACCCGGCCAGGATATCGGACGGGTAATGCACCCCCAGGTAGACCCGGGACACACTGACCAGCAGGCTGAACGCCGGCGCCAGCAGCAGGACCGGCCAGCGCCAGCGGGTATTCCAGGCCAGCAGGACCAGGGTGGCCGCAAGGGTCATCGACCCCATCGCATGGCCACTGGGGAAACTGAACGTCGATTCCGGCGCGATCGAATCCCACAGGCTCGGGCGCTCGCGCTGGAAGACGTGCTTGCTGCCGATGTTCAGCAGCGCAGAGCCGACAAAGCTCACCGCCACGAAGGTGGCCTCGCGCCAGCGCCGGTAGCCCAGCAGCAGGCCGATGATCAGCACGTCGGCCGGGATCAGGAACCATTCGTAGCCCAGTTTCGAGATCAGCACGAAGAAGCGGTCCAGCAGCGGCGAATGCAGTCCGTGCATATGCCACAGCAGGGGCGCGTCGAAATGGAACGATTCAAATTCGTGCACTTCGTCGGCCAGCGTGACGAACCCGGCCAACGGCAGAAGCACGCCACCGAACAGAAGGACCAGGCGCCAGGCGTTACGCGCCAGCCAGTGGCGGAAACCGGAGGCGGACTCCGGCGCAGCGAGGATTGCGGGCTTATCCGGCGCTTCGGACATAGGTACGTTCGACGTAATCGTCGATCAGGGCAACGAACTCCTGGGCGATGTTCTCGCCGCGCAGGGTCACCTTCTTCTCGCCGTCGACGAATACCGGTGCCGACGGCGCCTCGCCGGTCCCGGGCAGCGAGATGCCGATGTTGGCATGCCGTGATTCGCCGGGGCCGTTGACCACGCAGCCCATCACCGCCAGGGTCATGTTTTCCGCGCCCGGGTGATGGATCTTCCACAGGGGCATCTTCTCGCGCACGTGGTTCTGTACCACCCCGGCCAGCTCCTGGAAGAACTCGGACGTGGTACGGCCGCAGCCGGGGCAGGCCGTGACCAGCGGCGTGAAGGCCCGTTGCCCGGTGGTCTGCAGCAGCTCCTGGGCAACGATCACCTCCTGCGTACGCGACTGGCCCGGTTCCGGGGTCAGCGAAATGCGGATGGTGTCGCCGATGCCTTCCTGCAGCAACACGCCCAATGCCGCTGCCGACGCCACGATGCCCTTGCTGCCGATACCGGCCTCGGTCAGGCCCAGGTGCAGGGCGAAGTCGGAGCGTTGGGCCAGGTCGCGATACACCGCGATCAGTTCCTGCACGCCACTGACCTTGGCCGACAGCACGATGCGATCACGCGGCAGGCCGATCTGCACCGCCTGTTCGGCCGAATCCAGCGCCGAGCGGATCAGCGCCTCGCGCAGTACACGGCCGGCATCCCACGGCTGCTCGCGGTGGCTGTTCTCGTCCATCAGCTTCGCGGCCAGGGCCTGGTCCAGCGAGCCCCAGTTGGCGCCGATGCGCACCGGCTTGTTGTAGCGGATCGCGAACTCGATCAACTGCGCGAACTGCAGGTCCTTCTTCTTGCCGAAGCCGACGTTGCCTGGGTTGATGCGGTACTTGGCCAGCGCCTCGGCGCACGCCGGCTCGGCGGTCAACAACTGGTGGCCGTTGTAATGGAAATCGCCGATCAGCGGCACCTCGATGCCCATCATCGCCAGCTTGTCGACGATGCGTGGGATGGCGGCGGCCGCTTCGACGGTATTGACGGTCAACCGCACCATCTCCGAACCGGCGCGCCACAGCTCGGCCACCTGCTTCACGCTGGAGGCGACGTCGGAGGTATCGGTGTTGGTCATCGACTGCACCACGACCGGCCTGCCGCCGCCGACGGTGACCCCGCCGATCTGGACGGCTTGGGTCTGGCGGCGCGGCCAGGCAGTGGCATCGGAAGGCGGAGTCGGGCGAGTGACGGCGTCGTGCATGGACGCATTCTACCGCTGGGCCCCACCTTCCGGGTGAGTCGCATTCAGCCAGCGGCACGGCTGCGGCCGATTGTCGCAGGCACGACTGCCCGTGAACGCATACGATGGGCGCGAATGACCGGCCCAGACGCTCCCTTTCTCCGCACCCTGTGCAGCCTGCGCTGGCTTGCCGTAGGTGGCCAGGCCGCGACCATCCTGGTTGCCACCTGGGTGCTGGGCCTGCCGCTGCCGCAGCTGCCACTATGGTCCGGTGTGGCAGTGCTGGCGCTGTTCAACATCTATACCCAGATGCGCCCGGAGTCGGCGGACATGGCGCCGCTGACAGCATTTGGCCACATCCTGGTGGATGTGATCATCCTGACGTGGATGGTCGGCTGGAGCGGCGGCATGGCCAACCCGTTCAGCTCGCTGTTCCTGATCCTGATCGCGCTGGCCGCGTTCGCCCTGCCCCTGCGCTGGGCGCTGGCAGTCGCGCTGGCCTGCCTGATCGGCTACGCCTCCAGCGGCATCTTCGGTCAGCCGCTGCCGGACGGCTACTTCCGCGCGCAGGACCTCAACCGCTGGGGCGTGGTGGCCAATTTCCTGATTTCCGCCGCCGTGGTGCTGGCCTTCTCCACCCGCTTGGCATTGGCCCTGCGCCAGCGCGAACTGGAACTGTCGGCCCTGCGCGAACGCTTCGCCCGCAACGAAGGCATCGTCGCCCTGGCCACCCATGCCGCTTCGGTCGCCCACGAACTGAACACGCCGCTGGCGACCATGACCCTGCTGGCCGACGACGTCGCCGAGCGCAGTGAAGAGCCTGAAGTACGCGAGGACATGGAAACCCTGCGCGAGTTGCTGGTGCAGTGCCGTGAACGCGTGCTGGCGCTGGCTGCGCCGGCCTCGGCCGATGCGCCGGGGCGCAATCACTCCAGTGCCCAGCAGGTCCTGGAGCAATGGCGCCTGGTGCGGCCAACGATCGACCTGCACCGCAACGACGACGCGCCGCTGCGGCTGCCGCTGGACCCCGGCGTCGGCCACCTGTTGATGGTCCTGCTCAACAATGCCGCTGATGCCGGCGAACAGGCCGGCCGGCCGCGCGTCGACCTGGACCTGCGCATCGAAGGCGACGACCTGATCGGCGAAGTACGCGACTACGGCCACGGCTTCGACGCCCGTGCCGCCGTGCTGCCGGGTACGCTGTTCGGCAGCAGCAAGAGCGAGGGCATGGGCGTCGGCCTGGCCCTGTCCCATGCCACCATTGAACGCCTCGACGGCGAGATGTGGATGCGCCCGGCCCAGGGGGCCGGCAGCCGCGTCGGCTTCCGCCTGCCGCTGGCCCCACGCGAGGACACCCCATGAGCCTTCACCTCTCTTCCCAGGGCCTGCTGGTCGACGACGACGAGCTCTACCTGCGTACCCTGCAGCGCAGCCTGGCCCGCAAGGGGCTTGAAACCCAGACCGCGCAGGATGCTGCCAGCGCGCTGGCGCTGGCCCGCCAGCACCCTCCGGCATTCGCACTGATCGACCTGAAGCTCGGCAGCGACTCGGGACTGGCACTGATCCAGCCGCTGCGTGCCCTGCGCGCAGACATGCGGATCCTGCTGGTGACCGGGTATGCCAGCATCGCCACCGCGGTGGAGGCGATCAAGCTCGGCGCCGACGACTACCTGCCGAAACCGGCCACCGTGCCGATGATCCTGCGTGCCCTCGGCGAGGAAGACGACGGCCCGGCCGACGATGGCGAAATGGAAGTACCCGATGCAATGACGCCGATCAGCCGCCTGCAGTGGGAACACATCCAGCAGGCGATGCACGAGACCGGCGGCAATGTGTCGGCCGCCGCCCGCCTGCTTGGCATGCACCGGCGTTCACTGCAGCGCAAGCTGGCCAAGCGGCCGAGCCCGGAACGCGACCCGAGCCGTTGAATTGTAGAGTCGAGCCAGGCTCGACTCCGCGTACACCAGAGCCGGGCATGGCCCGGCTACAGAATGCAGGATCGCCTGCATGCCGGCCAGCGGCCGGCACTACCGGAGCCTCAGCCCTTCAGCTGTGACAGGATCTCGCGGGTCACTGGATCGGCAATCGTCACGTCCTCGCCCTGCAGTGCCGGCAGCAGGCCGCTGGCCAGTTGCTTGCCCAGTTCGACGCCGAACTGGTCGAAGGCGTTGATGTTCCAGATCACCGACTGCACGTACACAGCATGTTCGTACATGGCGATCAGTGCACCCAGTGCCTGCGGGGTCAGCGCGTCGAGCAGGATCAGCGTGCTCGGGCGGCCACCGGGGTAATCGCGGTGCGGGTCGTCGCTGCCCTGGCCATTGGCCAGCGCCTCGGTCTGCGCCAGCAGATTGGCCAGCAGCGCCTGGTGGTTGATCGTGTATGGATCATCGTTGTGCACGCAGCCGATGAAATCGGCCGGAACAATGCTGGTGCCCTGGTGCAGTGCCTGGAAGAAACTGTGCTGCACGTCGGTGCCCGCCCCGCCCCACCACACCGGCACGGTGTCGGTGGTGACCGGCTGCCCGTCACGCTGCACGCGCTTGCCCAGGCTTTCCATCACCAACTGCTGCAGGTAAGCCGGCAGCAGCGCCAAGCGCTGGTCATAGGTCATCACCGCGTGGGTGGCATGACCCAGTACGTTGCGGTTCCAGATGTCGGTCAGGCCGTGCAGCACCGGCAGGTTGCGCTCCAGCGGCGCGTCCAGGGCATGCGCATCCATCTGCGCGGCACCGTCCAGCAGCTGTTCGAAACGCTCGAAGCCGATCGCCAGCGCGATCGGGAAACCGACCGCCGACCACAGCGAATAACGACCGCCCACCCAGTCCCACATGGGCAGCACGCGATCGGCGGCAATGGCAAACGCCTTGGCCGCACGCTCGGGGTTGGCGCTGACCGCGTACAGGCGGTCGCTGCCGCCCAGCCAGTCGTGCAGGATCTGCCCGTTGAGCAGGGTTTCCTGGGTGCCGAAGGTCTTGGAAATCAGGATGCCCGCGGTCCTCGCCGGATCCAGCGTGGCCAGCGTGCGCTGCATGGCGGCGCCGTCCACGTTCGACACGAAATGCACGCGCAGGCGCGCACCGGTGACCGGGCGCAGCGCATCGGCGACCAGGCGCGGGCCAAGGTCGGAACCACCGATACCGACACTGACCACATCGGTCACGCCGCTGCCTTCCAGCGCGCGCACCAGCATGCCCATGCGCTGGCGGATTCCGCGCGCGGTGGCATAGGCCTCGGCCGCCACCGGCGCGTCGACCACGTCGCCACGAAGGGCCGTGTGCAGCGCCGCGCGGCCTTCGGTCAGGTTGACCTGCTCGCCACGGAACAGGCGGGTGATGGCACCACCGACATCACGGTCGGCCGCCAGCGCCAGCAACGCCTGCAGCGCCGCGGCATCGTATTTCTGCCGCGCGAAGTTGACGTACAACGGACCGACCCGCAGCGCCAGATCCTGCACCCGGCCGGGTTCGGCGGTGAGCAGGCTGGGAATGCTTGCGCCCTTCAGGCGCTGGGCGTGGGAATGCAGCGAGTCGAATCCGTTGTTCGTGGTCATGCGGCCTGGGTCGGGATCGTGTCGTTGGTGTGGGTGATCTGGTTCTTGCCATCAACGTACACCAGCTTCGGCTTGAAGCTGTCAGCTTCCTGCTCGGTCATGCTGGCGAACGCGGCAATGATGATGATGTCACCGACCTGCACGTGGCGCGCGGCGCCACCATTGAGCGAGACCACGCCGCTGCCGGCTTCGGCACGGATGGCATAGGTCGAGAAGCGCGCGCCATTGGTCACGTCCCAGATGTGCACCTGCTCGAACTCGCGGATACCGGTAGCAGCCAGCAGGTTGTCATCGATGGCGATCGAGCCTTCATAGTTCAGCTCGGAATGGGTGACGGTGGCGCGGTGGATCTTGGTCTTGAGCAGGGACAGGTGCATGGGGGCGCTGCAACGGCAAAGGAAAGGGCGGATTCTAGCACCCGGGGGCCGGGCGGCATCACGGCCGGCAACCTGTTCAGGCAGGCGGTGAAACCGGGGTCAGACCCCCTTTCCCTTGGAAAAGGGATCTGACCCCCATGCATCGCGCGGCGCCGCCGGAACTCAGAATTCCAGATTGTCGATCAGCCGGGTCGTGCCCAGGCGCGCGGCGACCAGCGCCACCCGCCCTCCCGCGTCGGAGGTTGGTTCGGCCAGCTCCGGGGTGCGCAGCACCGCGTAGTCGACCTGGAAACCCACCGCCTGCAGGGCAGCGGCAGCCTCAGCCTCGATGCGCTCACGCGGTTTGCCGGCCACATAGCCCTCGCGCATGCCCAGCAGGGTGCGGTGAAGGGCACTCGCGACCGGACGTTGTTCGGCGCTGAGATATTGGTTACGGGAACTCTTGGCCAACCCATCCTCTTCACGCACGATGTCGGCGCCGACGATCTGGATCGGGAAGGAAAGCTCAGCCACCATCTGCCGGATCACGGCCAGCTGCTGGTAGTCCTTGCGGCCGAATACTGCCACGTCCGGCTGCACCTGCAGGAACAGGCGCGCCACCACCGTGCAGACGCCATCGAAGTGACCCGGGCGGCTTGCGCCTTCCAGCACTTCACTGACACCCGGCGCGTGCATGCGCGTGGTCTTGTCCAGGCCCAATGGGTACATGACCTCGACACTGGGCAGCCACACGGCATCGCAGCCGGCCTGCTCCAGCCCGGCAACGTCGGCCTCGGGCGTTCGCGGGTAGCGGCTGAAATCCTCGTTCGGACCGAACTGGGTCGGGTTGACGAAGATGCTCGCCACCACCTTGTCGGCGTACTGGCGGGCCAGCCTCACCAGTGAATGGTGGCCCCCGTGCAGGTTGCCCATGGTCGGCACCAGCGCCACGCGCAGGCCCTCGCGCTTCCACTGGGCGATCTGTGCGCGCAGTGCGCCGAGCTCGCTGAAGGTCTGGATCATTGGGCGTAGGCGTGCTGTTCGTCAGGGAAGCTGCCGTCGCGCACAGCGTCGGCGAATGCGCGGGTGGCACCGGCCACCGAACCGCCTTCGGCAAGGAAGTCCTTGACGAACTTGGGCCGGCGGTGGCCGCTGTCCAGGCCCAGGAAATCATGCAGCACGAGCACCTGGCCGTCGCACTGCGGGCCGGCGCCGATACCGATGGTCGGCACGGCCACCGCGGCAGTGACTTCGGCCGCGACCGGGCTGGGCATGCACTCCAGCACGATCAGGCTGGCACCGGCGGCGGCCACTGCCCGCGCGTCCTCCACCAGTTGGCGCGCGGCATCGCCGCGGCCCTGGATCTTGAAGCCGCCCAGGCGCAGCACCGACTGCGGGGTCAGGCCCAGGTGCGAGCAGACCGGAATCTCGCGCTCGACCAGGTAGCGGATGATGTCGACCTTGAAGCCCGCGCCTTCGATCTTGACCATCTCGGCACCGGCCTGCAGCAGCTGCAGCGAGGCGTCCAGCGCGCGCTCCGGGGTGGCATCGGCGCCGAACGGCAGGTCGGCCACCAACAGCGCACGCTGCAGCACGCGGGCCACGGCGCGGGTGTGATAGACCATGTCCGCGACGGTCACCGGCAGGGTCGAATCATGGCCCTGCACGACCATGCCCAGCGAATCGCCGATCAGGATCAGGTCGACGCCATTGGCATCGAAGGTCCGGGCGAAGCCGGCGTCGTAGGCGGTCAACATGACCAGCTTCTGGCCATTGCGCTTGGCCTCGGCCAGGGCGGGAATGGTCCAGGGCTTGCTGTCTGCGTGGGTGCTCATGTGCTGATAACCGGGGGAGATAACCCGGGCATTATCACCCTATCGGCGCGATCCCGCAGGCATCCACCCGCATCACTGCATCCCGCACGCGGCCATGGCCGGGAATGGCCAGATCCGGCGCGATTTCGGCCAGCGGCACCAATACGAAGGCGCGCTCGTGCAGGTAAGGGTGCGGCACCTGCAGGCCGGGTTGATCGAGAACCTGTGCGCCGTAGAGCAACAGGTCCAGGTCCAGCGCGCGCGGCCCCCAATGCACCGCAGGGTCACGCACGCGGCCGAAACGCTGTTCCAGTGCCAGCATCGCCTGCAGCAGCCCCTCGGCCGGCAACGTGGTTTCGACCGCAGCCACCGCGTTGACAAAGGGCGGCTGGTCTTCATTGCCCCAGGCCGGCGTGGCGTACAGTCTCGAGGCCTGGCGCAGGCGGGTCCCGGGCAGGTCGTCAAGCGCGGCAATCGCCGCGCCGACGGTCGCGACCGCGTCGCCGAGGTTGGCGCCGAGGCCGATCCAGGCAAGGGTCATCGCTTACTCGCCAGCCGCACCGGCAGCGACGCCCGGACGACGACGGCGACGACGGCGCTTGCGCGGCGCCCCTGCCTCATCATCGTTGCCATCGCTGTGCATCGCGTCCAGCGATGACTCCAGCTCATGACCGGACTGCGCCTGTGCCTCGCGCCAGAATGCAACGTCGGCTGCATGCTCGGCCGAGGCCACCTGGCGCAGGCTGAGGAAGTCGAACGCCGCACGGAAGCGCGGATGGGTCAGGGTGCGGAACACCCGCTTGCGCTGGCGCGAACCAAAGCGCGACTGCAGCAGCCAGATTTCCTGCATCGGCAGCGAGAAACGGCGCGGCAGCGCAATGGTGCCCAGCTGCTGGACGGTGACGCGGTCGGCGGCACGCCGCTGCGCCTCTTCCGGAGCCACGCCCTGCTTGAGCAGGGTCGCCTGCGCGCGGCAGAACGCCGGCCACAGCAGCAGTGCAAACAGGAATGCCGGCGAAACCGGCTCATCGTTGGCGACGCGGGCATCGGTGTTGGCCAGCCCTTCGACCAGCATGCGGCGCAACGCGCCGGTCCGGTTCGCCCTCAATGCCTTGGCGCTTTCCGGGAACAGCACGTCAAGCAGCCCGTAGCGCTCCAGACCTTCGAAGCTGGCCACGCCATGGCCGGACAGGAACAGCTTGAGCACTTCCTCGAACAGGCGCGCCGGCGCGGCTTCGTTGAGCAGGCCGGCCAGATGCGGAATGGGTGCGGCGGTGCCCTCTTCAATCTGGAAACCGAGCTTGGCTGCCAGGCGCACCGCACGCAGCATGCGCACCGGATCTTCGCGGTAACGCTGCTCGGGGTCGCCGATCAGCTTCATCAGGCGGGACTGCACGTCCTCGAAGCCGCCCACATAGTCGCGCACCGAGAAGTCCTCGATCGCGTAATACAGGGCATTGCAGGTGAAATCGCGGCGGACCGCATCGTCTTCGATGGTGCCGTACACGTTGTCACGCACCAGCATCCCGTTTTCCATCTCGCGGTCGCCACTGCCGTCGTCACTGTTGGCACGGAAAGTGGCGACTTCGATGATCTCGCGGCCGAACACAACGTGGGCCAGGCGGAAACGGCGGCCGATCAGGCGGCAGTTGCGGAACAGCTGCTTGACCTGTTCGGGCGTGGCGTCGGTGGCCACGTCGAAATCCTTGGGTTGGCCATTGACCAGCAGGTCGCGCACCGCGCCGCCGACAAGGTAGGCGCCGAAGCCCGCATCGCGCAGGCGATAAAGCACGCGCAGGGCGTTCGGGCTGATGTCCTTGCGGGAGATCGTGTGCTGGTCGCGCGGGATGACGCGCAGGCTGAACGGTGATGTAGCAGGGGAAATGATGTTGGCGCTTCCGGTTGAAGTTTCGGGATTGCCCAATGGCATCGAGGTGCATATACTAGCGCTCCTGCCTCGGCAGCGACACCGTTACGCTCCCTTCGTCTAGTGGTTAGGACGTGGCCCTCTCAAGGCTAAAACAGGGGTTCGAGTCCCCTAGGGAGCGCCAGTCGCCGCAGCAGGAGCCGAAAAAGCCCGCCTCGCGCGGGCTTTTCTGTTTCCCGGGCTCGCATCACGGGGGGTTGGATTGGCTGGCACCCATTTCGGTGCCGCGCCGACACCGGCGGCCAACCTGTTCTAGAATTGCCAGGTTCAGGAATCGATCCACCCCAGCCATGCCCTTTGTCGTCACCGAAAACTGCATCAAGTGCAAACACACCGATTGCGTGGAAGTGTGCCCCGTGGACTGTTTCCACGAAGGCCCGAACTTCCTGGTGATCGACCCGGACGAGTGCATCGACTGCACTCTGTGCGAGCCGGAGTGCCCGGTCAATGCGATCTTCCCGGAGGACGATGTGCCTGCCGGGCAGGAAGGCTTCGTCGCCCTCAACGCCGAACTGGCGAAGGAGTGGCCAGTGCTGACCGTGCGCAAGGACCCACCGGCCGACGCCGGCGAATGGGATGGCAAACCGGACAAGCTGAAGCTGCTGGAGCGCTGAGAAGCGTTACGCAGTGGCAAAGAAAAGGGCGCCGATGGCGCCCTTTTCCTTTTCTCGGCAGGAGCCAACCGCACGATCCGGTAGGTGCCAACCTTGGTTGGCACAGAAATGCCGACCAAGCTCGGCCTCTACCCGGGCAGGTGCGGACCCGGGCCCGCGCCCACCTGGCCGGCCGTTACTGCGCCAGCTTCGCCTTCAGCGCCGCGATCAGCTTCACCGGGGCTTCGGCGGTGGCCGGCAGGCCACGCGGGTCGACCGCGGAGATGTAGGCGCCGGCATCGACGGCGACCACGCGGACCAGGAAGTTGCTGCCTTCGTAGGCCACGTCGTACGAGCCCAGCAGCTGCGCGCGGCTGGCGATGGTGACGCCTTCCACGCCTTCCAGCGCAGTGCCGACCTTGGCGAAGGCCTCGTCCTTGCTTCCCGCGAGCGTGAAACCGGTGTTGCCGGCGGCGGGGGCAGCCGTTGCAGCCGGCGCTGCCGGCTTGGTCGCCGAAGCCAGGGGCGGTACCGTGTTGTCACCCGTGGTGGCCGGCAGGTTCAGGTCCGGCGGGACTTCCAGCGGGCGCATTTCCGGAGCCAGGGCGTAGTCGCCCTTGACGCCCCGCTTGAAGCAGCCGGTGGTGCCGGCGGCGACAGCCACAGCAAGCAGGGCGTAGGACAGCACGCGGACGGTGGAAACGGATTGACGCATGTGAATCTCCTGGGTCAGACCAAGACGGAAGGTCAGTGGCTGGAAAGGGCTTCGAGGGCAGCGATGCCGCCGACGAGATGGTCAGCCGCCGCATGGTGCGGCGCCGACAAGGGCAGCAGCGGCAGGCGCAGATCGTGACCGATGCCGATGCGGCGCAGCAGCGCCTTGACCGGAATCGGGTTCGGTTCGACACCGCAGAAATCATGGAATGGCTGCAGGCGTGCATCCCACGACGCAGCGGCTTCGTGGTCGTGCGCGGCAGCCAGCTCGCACATGCGTCGGTAGGCACCGGGGAGAACGTTGGACCCGACCGAGATCAAGCCGTCGGCCCCGGCCTGGATCGAGCGGGCCGCTGTGCCGTCGTCGCCGCTGAGGACGGCAAACTGCGGGCCACGCAACGCCAGCAGTGCCTGCACGCGGCCGACCTCGCCCACCGCCTCCTTGATGCCGACGATGTTGGGATGGCTGGCGAGCTCGGCCACGGTCTCCGGCTGCATGTCGCAACCGGTACGACCCGGCACGTTGTACAGCACGACCGGCAGCCCGCCCTGGTCGGCAACGGCCCGGTAGTGCGCGATCAGGCCAGCCTGGGTCGGCCGCACATACGGTGGGGTGACCACCAGCGCGTGGCTGGCGCCGAGCGCGGCGGCGCGCCGGGTCTGTTCGATGGTTTTGGCGGTACCGGACAGGCCGGTACCGGCCATGACCGGAATGCGGCCGCCGATGCGCTCGACCGCGCTGGCCAGCAGCTGGTCGTACTCGGCGTCGGTCAGGGTCGCCGCTTCGCCGGTCGAGCCGGCGACGACAACGCCATGGACACCACCTTCCAGTTGCAGGTGCAGCAGGCGCTGCCAACCGTCGGGGTCGAGGGCGCCGTCGGCCCGGAACGGGGTCGCCAGCGCGGTGATGAGGCCGGAAAGGGACAAGGACGTGCTGCTCTTGGCTGGGAAGGGAAAACGCCCGCCACGAAAGGCCGGGGGCGCCCTGAATGTTACTTGCGGCGCGAAAGCACGGGCAAGTATGCTGGACACCGGTGGATCCCCGCCTCCGGCGGGCATTCAGACTCACGCATGCATTACCCGGAATCGCCTTGACCGACACCACCCCGCGCCCCGCGCCGAGCGAAAACCATCTCCTGATCAACGCCTACACGACGCATCCGGAGTCCCCCCTGCTGCCCGTCACCCGCCGCATTGCCGACAGTGGCTGCAATCTGGTGGACGCGCGCCTGGCCACGGTCGGCCGCGATGTGTCGGTCACGGCGCTGGCGACCGGCTCCTGGGACTCGGTCGCCAAGCTGGAGGCGATGCTGACCCGGCTGGAGCGTGAGGAAGGCCTCAAGCTGGTCTGGTACCGCACTGCGGCCAAGCAGGCACAGTCCAATCTGCTGCCCTACGTCGTTGAGGTGATCGCCGCCGACAAGCCGGGCATCCTGTTCCAGCTGGCCGATTTCTTCGACCGCCAGGGCATCACCATCGAGAACCTGCAGAGCACGCGCTACCGCGCCATGCAGACGGGGGCGGAAATGTTCAGCGCGCAGGTGACCATCGGCGTGCCGGCCAACATGCACATCGCCGCGCTGCGCGACGATTTCCTGGAATTCTGCGACCACCTGAACCTGGACGCGATCATGGATCCGATGAAGTTCTGATCATTGGGCCGACTCTTCGCATGTCTCTCACGGGGACGTGGCGTTTCATGTAGTTGTAATGGCAAGAACCCAGGCTCGACAGAAGGACCTCATGAACAACGGCGATACCCTGGACAGCACCACCCTTTCCCTGCCACTGGCGCTGTCCGGTGGCAACCAGGCGACCCTCGGCGACTACGCCGGCCAGTGGCTGGTGCTGTACTTCTATCCCAAGGACAGCACCCCGGGCTGCACCACCGAAGGCATTGACTTCAACGCGCTGCTGCCGAAGTTCAGGAGGGCCGGTGCGGTCGTGCTCGGTGTCTCGCGGGACTCGGTGAAGTCACACGACAATTTCTGTGCCAGGCAGGGTTTCAGCTTCCCGCTGGTCAGCGACAGCGACGAAGCCCTGTGCACTGCCTTCGATGTGATCAAGATGAAGAACATGTACGGCAAGCAGGTACGTGGCATCGAACGCAGCACCTTCCTGATTTCCCCCGACAGCCGCATCGTGCATTCCTGGCGCAAGGTCAAGGTCGCCGGTCATGCCGACGCGGTGCTTGCCGAACTGAAGGCCGCCCAATCCAAGTGAGTCCCATCGCCCACTTTGCCCGCCACCACCCTGCCCTGCAGGCCGTGGTGGTTTTTCCCTGTCCGTAACCAGGAACCGACGATGACCCGAGGCAAGCGCATCTACGTGCTGGATACCAACGTGCTGATGCACGATCCCACCGCGCTGTTCAAATTCGAAGAGCACGACATCTACCTGCCCATGCAGGTGATCGAGGAGCTGGACAACGGCAAGAAAGGCACCTCCGAAGCGAGCCGCAACGCCCGCCAGGTGAGCCGCTTCCTCAACGAACTGGTGGAAGCCTCGGGCCTGGACAACCTGGCCGACGGGATACCGCTGCAGCGACCGCAGGGCCTGCAGCTGCGTGGCAAGCTCAGCGCCGGCAAGCTGCGCTTCCAGACCAGCCATTTCGACGCCGGCAAGAGTTTCGGCCAGGTGATCCCCGATAACGCCATTCTTGGCGCGATCCTGGCCCTCAAGGAAGAGATCCCCGACCTGCCGGTGGTGTTTGTTTCCAAGGACATCAACCTGCGGATCAAGGCCGCGATCGCCGGCATCGTGTCCGAGGACTACGAAAACGACCGTGCGCTGGATGACTTCAGCCTGCTTTACACCGGCGCTACCGAGCTGCCGGAGGATTTCTGGAAGCGCCATGGCGACGACCTGCGCAGCTGGAGTGACAAGGGCCGCACCCATTACGAAATCCAGGCACAGGAGGGTGAGGAGTGGTATCCGAACCAGTTCGTTTACCTGCCTGGGGAAGACGAAGTCGAGCTGCGCGTCAGCCGCGTGGTCGGCGATGGCAAGGTCGTGCTGTCGCTGGTGGATGATTTCCGCCACGGCAGCCATGCCGTCTGGGGCATCAGTGCACGCAACCGCGAACAGAACTTCGCGCTCAACGCCCTGATGGATCCGGAAATCGACTTCGTGACCCTGCTTGGCACCGCAGGCACCGGCAAGACCCTGCTGGCACTGGCCGCCGGCCTGGCGCAGACAATGGACCAGCAGCGTTACCGCGAGATCATCATGACCCGTGCCACGGTCAGCGTAGGCGAGGACATCGGCTTCCTGCCCGGCACCGAAGAAGAGAAGATGACCCCGTGGATGGGAGCACTGACCGACAACCTGGAAGTGCTCACGCACAACCAGGAAGGGGGGGCCTGGGGCCGCCAGGCCACCAACGACCTGCTTGCCAGCCGCATCAAGATCCGCTCGATGAACTTCATGCGCGGCCGCACCTTCCTGTCGCGCTACCTGATCCTGGACGAGGCGCAGAACCTCACGCCGAAGCAGATGAAGACCCTGATCACCCGTGCCGGCCCGGGCACCAAGATCGTCTGCCTGGGCAACGTCGAGCAGATCGACACCCCATACCTGACCGAGACCACCTCGGGCCTGACCTATGCGGTGGACCGCTTCAAGAACTGGCCGCATAGTGCGCATATCACCCTGCGCCGTGGCGAACGCTCGCGGCTGGCCGACTACGCATCGGAGGTACTGTGAACCGCTGCACGCGCCTGCTGCTGCCGACGGCGGTGGCCACCCTTGCGACCGTGCTCGGGGCGTGCACGACCCTGCGCGGCCCGGCCAGCGTACCGACCGCCGAACGCACCGGCCAGTCCTGGGTGGTCACACGGCCGGTCATCGCCGCGCAGGTACTTGATACCTGTTCGCGCCCCAGTCCCGGCCGCGAGGCCGGGCGGGTGAGCGGCTACTGGGCACCCAGCCGGCAACAGGTGGACCAGCTCGAAGCCAGGCTGCCCTCGCTGGAGGCACAGGTGCCGAAGGTATTGGACTTCGACCGCCAATACGTCGGCATCGAAAGCGCTGGCAGGCGGCTGATCTACATCAATGCCTTCCACCTGCCCGACGACAGCGGCATCAACCCGGCACGGGAAGCGATCCGCGCCTGTGATGGTGGAGCGCAGTTCTGGGGCGCTGTGTTCGACCCGGCCAGCAACACCTTCAGCGAGCTGCAGTTCAACGGCGGCTTCGGCGGGCCCTGAGGGCCTGCCGATGGGAATACGCCTGCCCACCTGGGTCTGGATCGGCGCGGTCGCGCTTTCGTGCGTGGCCGGCATGGTCAACGTGGTCGGCTTTCTCGGCTTCGAACACCAGGCTGTCAGCCACATGACCGGCAGTACCAGCCAGCTCGGCATGGCGCTGGCCCAGGGTGACTGGCGCGCGGTCGGCCACCTGTGGGGGCTGCTGATCGCATTCTCCCTGGGCGCCATGCTCAGCGGCCTGCTGATCCAGGACAGCACCCTGCAACTGGGCCGCCGCTATGGCGTGGCCCTGGCGCTGGAATCGGTGCTGCTGCTGGCGGCGATTCCCCTGTTCGAACAGCACCAGATCTGGGGTGCGCTGGCTGCGGCAATGGCCTGCGGCCTGCAGAACGCGATGGCCACCACGTTCAGCGGTGCCGTTGTGCGCACCACCCACCTCAGCGGCATGTTCACCGACCTCGGCATCGGCCTCGGCCACCTGCTGCGCGGCCTGCCACTGCAGGTGCGACGCCTGACCCTCAGTGGCCTGATCATTGGCGGTTTCCTTGCCGGCGGCACCCTTGGCGCCTGGCTGTTCATGCGCTGGCAATATGACGCCCTGCTCGCCCCTGCCCTGCTGACCGGGATGACCGGGCTGGGCTATGTGCTGTACCGGCAGTGGACGCGTTGGCGGCATTGAGGGGCGCGCCTCAGGTCGATGCTACCGCCTTTGCGGTGACCACGGCACAATTGCCGGATGAGTCCGACCACTCCCGCTTCGGCGTTGACCATCGCTGGCTCCGACCCCGGTGGTGGCGCCGGTATCCAGGCTGACCTGAAAGCGTTCGCCGCACACCGCGTGCATGGCCTGTCGGTGATTGCCGCGCTGACCGCACAGAACACCCGCGGCGTCACTGCGGTTCATGTGCCACCGATCGACTTCCTGCGTGCGCAGCTCGAAGCATGCTTCGATGACTTCGACATCCATGCAGTGAAGCTCGGCATGCTCGCCAACGCAGGCGTCATCGATGCCGTCGCCGATGCACTGGAGCGCCATCGGCCGCCCCATGTGGTCCTGGACCCGGTCATGGTCGCCACCAGCGGCGCACGCCTGCTGGAGGACAGCGCCCTGAAGGCGATGCGCGAGCGGCTGATCCCACTGGCCACACTGATCACCCCGAACATGCCCGAGGCGGAACTGCTGGTGGGCAGGCGCATCGGCAGCGGCGACGACGCCGAACAGGCCGCCGCCCGGCTGCTCGATCTGGGCGCCGGCGCAGTGCTGCTCAAGGGCGGCCATCTGCACGAAGGCGCCCGGGTGATCGACCGCTACTTCGATGGTGTCAGCAGCGAAGAGTTCATCCATGCGCGCCTGCCGCTGGACGCGCACGGTACCGGCTGCACGCTGGCTTCGGCCATTGCCGCGCAACTGTGCAATGGCCTCAGCCTGGCCAACGCCTGCGAAGCCGGCATCGCTTACGTGGCACGTGCACTGCAGCAGGGATACACGCCCGGCCGCAGCGAGGTGCGGGTACTCGACCATTTCGGCGCGGCACCGCACGCATGAGCCTGGACCCTCGCGCCCTCTCCGTGCAGTCGGGCGATGGCCATCACTACGAAGTGATCGCCTGCGTGCCCGCACGGCCTACCGTGCGCCTGCTCTGGTTGCCGGCGCTGGGCGTGGCCGCGCGGCACTACCTGCCGCTGGCACTGGCGCTGGCCGCGAAAGGCGTGGCGGTTTACCTGCATGAGTGGCGCGGCAACGGCAGTAGTTCGCTTCGCCCCTCGCGCGCCCGGGACTGGGGCTATCGCGAACTGCTCCAACAGGATCTTCCCGCCAGCCAGGCCGTGCTCGCCGCAGCCGACAGCGAGGCTGGCCCCCTTCCCTGGATCATCGGCGGCCACAGCCTCGGTGGGCAGCTGGCCTGCGTGCAGGCAGGCCGCAACCCGCAGCGCTTCCAGCGGTTGTGGCTGGTCGCCAGCGGCTCGCCATTCTGGCGTGGCTTCCCGCCACCACGCGGCTGGCTGCTGCCCCTGGCCTATCGGTTCCTGCCGTGGATCGCGCGACGCCAAGGCGTTCTGCATGGCCGTCGCCTCGGTTTCGGCGGTACCGAAGCACGTGGGCTGATCGCCGACTGGGCACGCGTGGGGCTCAGCAACCATTACGCCGCCGCCGGCATGGACGAGGACCTGGACGCACAGCTGATGCGCGTGCGGGGCCGCGTGCAGGCCGTACTGATGGAAGACGACTGGCTGGCACCCGCAGGGTCGATGCGGATGTTGTTGGCGAAGCTGCCGCACGTGGCCGTGCAGCTGCGCGTGCTGTCGGCGCAGGAACTGGGCACGCGCGCCGACCACTTCGCCTGGCTGAAGGCCCCGGAAGCGGTGGCGACCAGCTTTTTCATTCAGTTGGATGAAAATCTTCACGAAAACTGTTGACGGTCCGCGCTGGCATCCGCATAATTCCGCTCCTGTCGCAGGGCGCCCGTAGCTCAGTTGGATAGAGTACCTGGCTACGAACCAGGCGGTCGGGAGTTCGAATCTCTCCGGGCGCACCACTCGACAGGCTTCCAGCATCCGCCGCTGGGAATGAAGTAAAATCTGATCGTGTACCGCGCGCCCGTAGCTCAGTTGGATAGAGTACCTGGCTACGAACCAGGCGGTCGGGAGTTCGAATCTCTCCGGGCGCACCACGCACGATCAATACAACAGGTTCATGTAATTGGCGCCCGTAGCTCAGTTGGATAGAGTACCTGGCTACGAACCAGGCGGTCGGGAGTTCGAATCTCTCCGGGCGCACCATTACACCGAAACAGCAGGCCACGGCCTGCTGTTTTTTTTATGCGGGTTTTTCGGCAGGGTTGCACCCTGCACCTGCAGAGGCCACAGCCGGAGCAACAGCAACAGCACGCATTCCGTGGGGTGGCGGGGCGGTGTCGGATTGCGGGGACGCCGTGAACCCGTCCTTGGGGGCTTGGCCGCGGCATCCATGCCGCGGACACCCCGCAATCCGACACCGCCCCACCTCTGACAGATTTCCGCGATCTGTCGGAACGACGTAACTGCTCTGGTAGGTGTCGACCTTGGTCGACACGGTAGATCCACGCCATGCGTGGATGCTCTTCGATCAATTGTCGAAATGTTCGAACTCGATGGAGATTCATCCACGCATGGCGTGGATCCATCAGATCGCGGAAAACTGTCGAAGGCGGGGTGGGTCCGGTTGCGGGGGCCGCTGCAAGTACGTCCATGTAAGCTCGGTCGCCGCATCCATGCGGCTCACGCCCCCGCAACCGGACCCACCCCGCCATCCATCAGGAAACCCGCTTCTGCTGTTGCTGTTGCTGTTGCTGTTGCTCTGGATCGTAGCGGGTGCAGGGCGCAGCCCCGCCAAACCCCTACTCGCTGGCCATCGCCTGCCACCACTGCGAAAGCAGCTCCGGCCTGCGCAGGCGCTCGCGCCACCAGCGCAAGGCCGCACCTTCCTCACCGGTGCGCCAGGCCAGCCAGAATGACTCTTCCGGCTTGTGCTCTTCCACTTCGCGGATCACCAGTTGGCCGCGCGCCACCGCAGCGCGTGCGCACGGTTCGGGCAGGAAGCCGAAGCCCACGCCCTCGCACTGCAGTTTCAACTTGCTGGCCATGTCCGGCACCGTCAGCATTTCCTGTCCCATCAACAGGCCGACCGTGCGTGGCAACAGCCGCCGCGCCGAATCGGAAACTGCGATCGCGCAATGCTCGGCC
>NZ_LYVJ01000007.1 GCF_001676385.1 Stenotrophomonas maltophilia
GCCACCGCCGGAGCGGCCACCGCCGCCGCCCCAACCGCCACCGCCGAAGCCGCCTCCCCCGCCCCAGCTGCCACCACCCCAGCTGCCACCGCCCCAGCCCCCACCGCCGGCGAAACGGCCCGGGTGGCCGGAGAGCATGGCGACGATCAAGCCGACGATGCCGGCCAGGCCGCTGGCCAGCAGCGTGGAGGTGAACAGGAACGCCGCCAGCGCCGCACCGGCACCGCCAAGCAGGCCACGCAGCGGGCGCGGCGCGCGCGAGAACACCCCACGCAGGAGGCTGCCGGCGAAGACGCCGGTGAACAGTGCCAGGAACCAGGTATCACCGCCTCCGCCGGGCTCGCGAACCTGCTGGCCGCTGACCGGCGCCGGCAGGTCTTCGCCGTCGATCAGCCTGACCAGCACCGCCGTGGCGTCGGTGATGCCACCGGCGTAGTCACCGCTGCGGAAACGCGGCACCAGGTACTCCTGGATCACACGGTTGGCGATGGCATCGGGGATGGCGCCTTCCAGGCCGTAGCCAGGCTCGATGCGCACGCGCCGGTCATCCTTGGCCACCACCAGCAGCACGCCATCATCGACGCCCTTGCGGCCGATCTGCCACTGCTCGAAGACCCGCGTGGTGTACTGCGCGATGTCCTCCGGCTGCGTCGTGGGCACCACCAGCACCTGCAGCTGGCTGCCCTTGCGCTGCTGCAGATCCAGCGCCTGCTGCACCAGCGCCTGCTTCTGCGCGGCGTCCAGCGTGCCGGTGGTGTCGACCACCGGCGAATCCAGCGCTGGAACCGGGGCCAACTGCTGCCCATGCGACGCCAGGGGCAGCCACAGCAGCAGGGCCAGCAGCGCGGTGGCCAGGCGCATCGATCAGTGCCCCGGCTGCGGTGCCGGCTGCTGTTGCGGAGCGTTGCCGAAGTCGACCGCGGGCGCGCTGGAAATCTGCGCCTCGTTTTCCACGGTGAAGTTGGGCTTGGTCTTGTAGCCGAAGATCTTGGCGGTGATCACCTGCGGGAACGAACGGATGTAGGTGTTGTAGTCCTGCACCTGCTGGATGTAGCGGCCGCGGGCAACCGTGATGCGGTTTTCGGTGCCTTCCAGCTGTGCCTGCAGGTCGCGGAAATTCTGGTCCGACTTCAGCACTGGGTAGTTCTCGGTGACCACCAGCAGCCGCGACAGCGCGCTGCCGAGTTCGCCCTGGGCCTGCTGGAACTGCTTCAGCGAGGCTTCGTCATCGGCATTGACGTTGATCTGGCCGACGCGCGAGCGGGCATTGGTGACTTCGGTCAGCACGCGCTCCTCCTGGCTGGCGAAGCCCTTCACGGTCTGTACCAGGTTGGGCACCAGATCGGCGCGGCGCTTGTACTGGTTGAGCACTTCCGACCAGCTGGCCTTGACCGCCTCGTCCTTCTGCTGGATGGCGTTGTAGCCGCAGCCGGACAGCAGGGAGGCCAGCAGCATCAGGGGCAGGATACGGGTGAACAGGCGCATGGCGGAGGTTCCGGGTGGGCTTGGCGCCGAGCATGCCACGGTTGGGGTGAAAGATCGGCCATCGGGCGCCGGCCCCCTCCGCGGTGGGTTGTGTTTGCTGGATATCGGGGTTGGCCGGGAGGGTGGGTTGGCTGGGGGACGCCGTGAATACGTCCCTGTAGGCTCGGTCGCGCCATCCATGGCGCTCACGCCCCCAGCCAACCCACCCTCCCGGCCACGGACAATTTCCTGCGCACCGCGGGAAGATCAAAAGAAAAATCAAAAGCAAAAGCCGGTTCTTCAGGCATTCGTGTCGACCAAGGTCGACACCTACCGGAGCGGGACGCCGTTCCGGCCGATCGCGGCAATCTGTCGGAGGTGGGGCGGTGTGGGTTGGCAGGACCGTTGGCGCCATGGATGGCGCCATCGAGCCCCCATGGATGGGTTCACGGCGTGTCCTGCCAACCCACACCGCCCCGCCCAACCCTCAGAAAACCAGCGCCGGCTGTTGCGGTTGATGTTGCTTCGGCGGTTGCCTTGGCCTTCAGCGGGTGCAGGGCTGCAAGCCCTGCCGGAATCCAACACCCCTCAGCAGGCCTCCGCCACCACAGTGCGCGGACGCCCCAGCCAGGCCAGCACCAAACCCGATGCCGCCAGCAGACCACCGGCCACCGGCACCGCCGCGTATCCCAGCCCCGAGCTGATCACCGCACCACCCAGCGCCGCACCCACGGCATTGCCCAGGTTGAACGCACCCACGTTGATCGACGACGCCAGACCCGGCGCCTCGGACGCTGCCGCCATCACCCGGATCTGCAGCGGCGGCACGAGGGCGAAGGTCGCCGCGCCGAACAGCAGTACGCCCAGCGCCGCAGTGGCGTGACTCATGAAGGCCAGCGGCAGCACGAACATCAGCACCGCAAGGACCGCCAGCAGGATGCGGGTGGCGCCATCCAGCGACCAGTCGGCCATGCGCCCACCGATACCGTTGCCGAAAGTGAAGCCGATACCGATCAATGCCAACGACATCGCAATGAACGCATTGGAGGCACCGGTCAGCTCGGCCAGCACCGGCGCGACGTAGGTGTAGAGCGTGAACATTGCACCGGCTCCGAGCACGGTGGTGGCCATCGCCAGCAGCACCTGCGGCTGCAGGATCGCCTTCAGTTCGCGGCGCACGTCCGGGCGCGGGCCCGGTGCCGAGGCCGGCAGCGCCAGGCCCAGCGCGGTGATCGCCACCACGCCCAGCACCGCTGTACCGGCGAAGGACAGGCGCCAGCCCAGTTGCTGGCCCACCCAGGTGGCCAGTGGCACGCCGCCGATGTTGGCGATGGTCAGGCCCATGAACATCGTGGCCACGGCGGCGGCCTGCTTTTCCTTCGGCACCAGGCTGGCGGCGACGACCGCTCCGATGCCGAAGAAGGCGCCATGGTTGAGGCTGGTGACCAGGCGCGACAGCATCAGCAGGCCATAGTTCGGGGCAATGGCCGACAACAGGTTGCCGGCCACGAAGATCGACATCAGCAGCATCAACGCGGTGCGTTTGCCGAAGCGTCCCATCAGCAGGGTCATCACCGGTGCGCCGAGCATCACGCCCATCGCATAGGCGGTGATCAGCATGCCGGCGGTGGGGATGCCCACGCCGACTCCTTTGGCAATCACCGGCAGCAGGCCCATCGGGGCGAATTCAGTGGTGCCGATGGCGAAGGCGCCGACGGCAAGGGCCAGTAGAGCGGCTCTGGAGTTCACGGACAATTCCCGGGGAAAAACAGGCAGGCGCGTAGACTGCGCGCTCTGCCGCACGGGATTAAGCCTCGCCCCGGGAAAACACTGTTGACCCTGATTCACAGGTGGAGGCCCGAACTCCACCACAGGTGCGGAAACCGTCCCTGCAGGGCCGAGCCCATGCTCGGTTGAATGCAGGCCGAGGTGGGCCCGGCTCTACAAGGCAAGCCCCCCGGCCGCGCCGGGGGGCGGGGTCAGACGCTTACCACTCGCCGGCACCCGGCACGTGGTGCTCGCGTGCGCGGCGGCGCATCAGCAGGTTCAGCCACTCCACCAGCACCGAGAAGCCCATCGCGGCGTAGATGTAGGGCTTGGGCACGTGCACGTCCAGGCCGTCCAGGATCAGCACCGCGCCGATCAACAGGATGAACGCCAGGGCCAGCATCTTCACCGTCGGATTGGCGTCGATGAAACGGCCCAGTGGATTGGCGGCCAGCAGCATCACCATCACCGACAACAGGATCGCAGCCACCATCACCGGAATGTGGTCGGCGATGCCGACTGCCGTGATCACCGAATCCAGCGAGAACACGATGTCGATGATCGCGATCTGCAGGATGACCATGCCGAACACGCCCGAAGCCTTGCTGGTGGCGGGGTCCTCATCCTCGCCACCCGTGATCAGTTCCCTGATCTCCAGGTAGCCCTTGATGATCAGGAACAGGCCACCAATGATCAGTACCAGGTCGCGGATGGAGATGCCCATGCCGGCCACGGTGAAGAGATTGGCGGACATGTGCGCCAGGTAGGCCAGCGACACCAGCAGTGCGATGCGGGTAATGCAGGCCACTGCGATGCCGAGCTTGCGGGCGAAGGGCCGGCGTTCTTCCGGCAGCTTGCTGACCGCAATGGAAATGAACACGAGATTGTCGATGCCGAGCACGATTTCCAGCGCACTGAGCGTGAACAGGGTCACCCAGGCATTGGGGTCGGCGAGAAACTCAAAGGACATGGAAACTCTTCAAGACAGTGGGGGAATGGGGTTTCAGCCGTAGTTGCCGGCCAGCGCGTGCGGAACCACGACCAGCGCCCAGCACAGCAGCACGTTCATCATCAGCACGAACACCGCCGCCGACCCCATGTCCTTGGCGCGGCCGGCCAGTTCGTGGATCTCGCTGCCGTAACGTTCGATCACCGCCTCGATGGCCGAGTTGGCCAGCTCCATCGCCAGCACCAGCAGCATCGAGCCGATCAGCAGCGCGCGTTCGACCGGGGTCTGCCCCAACCAGATCGCGAGCGGGGTCAGCAGAATCAGCAGGTAGACCTCCAGCCGGAACGAGGACTCATGCAGCCAGGCCGCGCGCAGGCCCTGCCAGGACCAGCGGGCGGCCTGGAAGATGCGGCGCGGGCCGCGGGGCAGGTGACCGAACTGATCAGCCACGGGTGGAGCATCCAGCAACAGGGGCGCGGCGCAGCGACCGCTCAGACGCACGGCAGGCAATCATGGGTGCACAGGAATAGGCAGAGGGCCGCCATTTTGCCACAAGGCCGCCAGCGGCACGCCCGCCCCTGGCAGCAAACCGCCTGCCCGGGGCAAGCACCGGACCCGGCGGTACTCCTATGATGGAGGCCCCTTGCCTGCTGGAGCGCCTGATGTCCCGTCGCCGTACCTGCCTGCTGATGCTGGGCCTGCTGACCATCGCACCGCTTGCCCACGCCCTGGACCCAGCCAAGCCGCCGCAGGTGCCCGAACAGGTCTCCAACGTGGCCTGGGCCGGCGACATGGCCCAGTTCGCCCATGCCGACCAGACGAACCCGCCCCCGCACGGCGGCATCGAATTCATCGGCAGTTCCTCGATCCGCATGTGGGAGGGCCTGGCCGCCGACTTTCCCGGCCAACCGGTGTTCAACCGCGGTTTCGGCGGTTCGGAGGTGCGTGACAGCACCTGGTATGCCGACCGCATCGTGGTGCCCTACGCGCCGTGCAAGGTGTTCTTCTACGCCGGCGACAACGACCTCAACAGTGGCCGCAGCGCCGTGCAGGTGCGCGATGACGTAGTCGCCTTCGTGCAGCGCGTGCATCGCGACCTGCCGGACACCCGGGTGGAATACCTGTCGATCAAGCCAAGCCCATCGCGCGCGCATCTGCTGCCAGCGATCAAGGAAGCCAACACGCTGATCCGGGCCGCCCTGGCCAAACTGCCCAACACCGGGTTCACCGACGTCTACACGCCGATGCTCGGCGCCGACGGCCAGCCAGATCGGTCGCTGTTCCGCGAAGACATGCTGCACATGACCCCGGCCGGCTACGCGATCTGGACCAAGGCACTGGCGCCGAAGGTCAACTGCAACTGAGGGAGGCAGGTGCCGGCGCCACGCGCACGCGCTCCGATGGATGCCAACCCGGGTTGGCATGAAGGTGTCCACCTGCATCCCAGCGGCAATGGGGTCAGAGCCCGTTGCGCGGCAACGGGATCCGGCCCCGGCAGGGCGGCGGGTCAGCGGAAGATGACCGTGGCCTCGGTACCCTGCCCCGGCTCGCTGGCCAGGCCGACCTTCCAGCCGAAGCGGTCGCACAGGCGGCGCACGATCGACAGGCCCAGGCCGGTACCCTGCGGGCGGCTCGGCTCGGCGCGGTAGAACGGCTCGAAGGCCCTGGACAGCGCGTCGGCGGACATGCCGATGCCGGTGTCGCGCACCACGACCCGATCGTCATGCACATGCACGTCGATACGGCCTTCGTCGGTATAGCTGCAGGCGTTGCGCACCAGGTTGCTGACCACGACCTGCAGTACCCGCGGCGGTGCATGCAGCTGCACCGGGCCGTCGCTGTGCAGGTGCACCGACACGGGCCGGGTGCCCAGCAGCTCGTTGGCGCTGTCCACCTCATAGCGGACGATGTCGTTGACGTCGAACAGTTCGATCTGCGGCTCGACGTCCGCTTCCCGGGCCAGGATCAGGAACGCGTCGATCACCGCTTCCATGTCGCGCCCGGCGCGCTGGATCCGCTGCAGGCTGCGACGAAGACGCGGTTGCAGGGTGTCATCGCCCAGCGCCATGTCGCTGGCCACCCGGATGACGGTCAACGGCGTGCGCAGCTCATGGCTGGCATCGCGGGTGAAATTGCGCTCGCGGGCCACATGCGCACTGACCCGGTTGGCCAATGAATGCAATGCCGCCGCCAGCTGCCGGGTTTCTCCCTGCATGTCCGCCGGCAGCTTGTCCGGTTCCAGGTCGGCGGCCTCCGGGTGCCCGGGGTCCCAGCGCGACACCCGCCGCGCCAGCCAGTTCACCGGCGATACCAGGCGTTTGGATGCGCGATAGGTCACCCAGGTGGCGCCATACACCGCAAGCAGCGTCAGCAGTACCGGCACGATGCCGAACCAGAACGCCAGCATTTCCGCGCGCGAACGCAGGAACACCAGGTACAGGCGACCCTCCGGACGCACGTCGACCAGCACCAGCTGATCGTCCTTGGGCAGTTCGTGGAACCCGGGCTCGAGGTCACGCAGGTTCGGTGGGAGCGACAGCGCCGACTGCCCGTTTTCCAGCAGGTAGCCGCGGATGTTCTGGGTATTGGGCGGCGGCTGCACCGCCGACGCTTCATGCAGTGTCCAGAAATAGGCCGCTTCCTCGCGCAGGGCGGCACCGACCAGGCTGTGCTTGATCACCAGCGATACCAGCCAGGCACCGAGCAGGATACCCAGGCTGGCCAGCACTGCCTGCAGGATGAAGGCGATACGGATCTTGCGCGGCAGGCCGTGCGGCATTGCGGGGTCCCGGTCAGAGCGCTGCGATTATAGGCAGCGCACCACGCCGTCGTCGTGCAGGAATGATGACCGGCGGCACTGCCGGGCCGCCATCTCCAGCGCCCGCGCGAGGCAGCAGCCCGGCTCTGGCCGGTTGCACCCGCGCGGGCCTTGTTCAGGCCATCGGCTGCGCGATGTCGGCAATGCGGTAACCCGCGCTCTGCACGGTGTGCAGCAGCGGGCGGTCGAACGGCTTGTCGATGATCTTGCGCAGGTTGTACAGATGGCTGCGCAGGGTATCCGAATCCGGCAGGCCATTGCCCCAGATCTCGCGCTCGATCTCCTGGCGGGTCACCACCCGCGGTGATTCGCGCATCAGGATGGTCAGCAGGCGCAGGCCGATCGGCGAAAGCTGCAGTTCGGTGCCGGCGCGGGTGGCGCGCATGCTGACCGGATCGAGCACGAGGTCGGCCACCTTGAGCACTTCCGACCCGACCTGGCGGCGTTCGCGGCGGATCAGCGCGCGCAGGCGGGCTTCCAGCTCCTGGATCGCGAACGGCTTGGTCAGGTAGTCATCGGCGCCGAACCCGAGGCCGGTGAGCTTGTCGTCCAGGGTATCGCGTGCCGTAAGCATCAGCACCGGGGTGGATTTGCGCGCATCGTTGCGCAGGCGGCGGCATACCTCGATGCCGTCCAGGCGCGGCAGCATCAGGTCGAGCACCACGACGTCATAGCTGTTCTCCGCCGCCAGGCGGTAGCCATCCAGGCCGTCCTGTGCATAGTCGACTTCGAAGCCGCGGCCTTCCAGGTACTCCCCGATCATCTCGGAGATGTTGCGGTTGTCTTCGACCACCAGCACCAAGCCGGAAGTCTCCTTCGTCTGACGCATGTGATTCCCTCTTACTTCAGCTTTGTGAAACATGCCGGATCGACGGTGGACGTGATGTGAAGTTCCGTCAAGAGGAAATCAAACCGTTCATAGCAGCGGCCTGAGCAGCGGCCAGACATTGTCCAGCACCCTGGGTTGCGCCTGCGCGGTCGGGTGCAGCCCGTCGGCCTGCATCATGCCCGGCTGCAGGGCGACGCCTTCCAGCAGGAACGGCAGCAGCGGCACCCGGTACTGCGTGGCCAGCGCCTTGTAGGCTGCGGCCAGCCGCTGCCGATAGGCCGGGCCATAGTTGGGAGGCACGTCGATGCCCAGCAGCAGCACCTTGGCACCGGCCTTCTGGCTGGCCTGCACCATCTTCCCCAGGTTGCCCTGGACCTGCGCCGGGGTCAGTCCGCGCAGGGCATCGTTGCCCCCCAGCGCGATCACCACCACGGTCGGGCGCTCTCGGGCCAACAGGCCCGGCAGGCGGGTCAGCGCACCCGCCGTGGTCTCCCCGCTCATGCTGGCGTTGACGATGCGCGGCGGCGATTTCGACTGCAGCCTGACCCGCTGCTGCAGCAGGCTGACCCAGCCAGCGTCGGCAGGGATATTGTGGGCAGCACTGAGGCTGTCGCCCAGTACCAGCACGGTGCCGGCCGTACCTTTGGCACAGGCCAGCCCGGGCAGCAGCAGGAACCCTAGCAGCAGCACCAGCAACGCGCCGGCGCGCCGGCGTCCATCCATCTTGCGCATTGGAGTCTCCTCATCGACAGCCTGTCCCCCCGCAGCGCGCCTGTCGCCATCGCCGTCGACCAGGTCGGCAAGTCCGTACAGGGCCCGGAGGGTGAAGTCCACATACTGGACAACATCACCCTCACCGTCCATGAAGGCACCAGCGTGGCCATCGTCGGCGCCTCCGGCTCCGGCAAGACCACCCTGCTCGGCCTGCTGGCCGGGCTGGACCTGCCAAGCCGGGGGCGCATCGGCCTGGCCGGGCAGGACCTGGGAACGCTGGATGAAGAAGCCCGTGCGCAGCTGCGCGCGCGCGACGTCGGCTTCGTGTTCCAGAGCTTCCACCTGCTGCCGGCATTGACCGCTGCCGAGAACGTCGCGCTGCCACTGGAACTGGCCGGACGCGAGGACCGCGCACGGGTGGACCAGGTGCTGGCGCAGGTCGGCCTGGCCCATCGCGCCCGCCACTACCCGCGCCAGCTGTCCGGCGGCGAACAGCAGCGCGTGGCGCTGGCCCGCGCCTTCGTCACCCGCCCACGCATCCTGTTCGCCGACGAACCCACCGGCTCGCTGGATCACGCCACCGGCCAGCACATCAGCGACCTGCTGTTCGAGCTCAATGCCGGCAGCGGCACTACGCTGGTGCTGGTCACCCACGACCTGCGCCTGGCCCAGCGCTGCCAGTACGTCCACCGCATCGACAGCGGCCGCCTGCTGCCGGTCGAGCGTGGGGCACAGGCATGAACCTGCTGCGGCACGCGTGGCGTGCGCTGCGCCGCGAGGCCCTGGCCGGCGACCTGCTGACCGTGTTTGCCGCGCTGGTGCTGGGCGTGGCGGTGATGACCGCGGTCGGCACGCTGGTGAACCGGGTCAACCTGGCGCTGGCCGGCAGCGCGGCGGAAATGCTCGGCGGCGACCTCGGCATCGCCGGGCGCGATGATCCGCCGCAGGCATTCGCCGAGGAGGCGCAACGGCGTGGCCTGGCGCATACCCGCATCGCCGGCTTCGGCAGCGTGCTGTTCAACGGCGATGCCAGCCAGATGGCCAGCATCAAGGCCGTACAGGCCGGCTACCCGCTGCGCGGCACGCTGCGGGTACGGGCCACGCCCGGCGGGCCGCTGATCGCCGACGCCGGCATGCCGCCGAAGGGCCAGGCCTATGCCGACCCACGGCTGCTGCAGGGGCTGGGGCTGAAGGCCGGCGACGAGCTCGAGTTCGGCGCCGGCACGCTGCGCATCGCCGGCATCATCGAGGCCGAGCCGGATAGCGGGGGTGACCTGCTCACGCTGTCCCCCACCCTGCTGGTCAACCGCGCCGATGTGGAGGGCACCGGGCTGCTCGGCCCTGGCAGCCGCATCAATTACCGGCTGATGTTCGCCGGGCCGGCCGATCAGGTTGCCGCCCTGCGCCAGTGGCTGCTGCCGCAGGTCAAGGGCCTGCGCCTGCTGAGCGTGGATGACACCCAGCGCGGCGTGCGCCAGGCGTTCGACCTGGCCGGCCGCTTCCTTGGCCTGAGCGCGCTGCTGGCGGTGCTGCTGGCCGGCGTGGCCACCGCGCTGGCGGCCAACCGCTTTGCCCTGCGCCGCATCGACCAGGTGGCGATCCTGCGCTGCCTGGGAGCGCGCCAGCGCGACATCCTGCTGGGCCTGGCGCTGCAGCTGCTGATGCTGGCGATACCGGCCTGCGCACTCGGCATCGGCCTGGGCATGGCCGCGCAGGAAGGCCTGGTGCAGGTACTGGGCAGCCTGGTACCGCAACGCCTTCCGCTGCCGGAGGCGATGCCCGCGCTGACCGGCGCCGGTATCGGCTTGCTGCTGCTGTTCGGCTTTGGCCTGCCGCCGCTGCTGCGCCTGCGCGGGGTACCGCCGATGCGGGTGCTCAACCGCTCCTTCGCCGCGTTGCCGCCGGCCTCGCTGCTGGCCTATGTGGCTGCGCTGGTAGCCAGCCTGCTGTTGGCGGTGCAGGTCACCGGCGATCTGAAGCTGGCACTGTGGGTGCTCGGCGGCCTGGCTGCGTTGGCGGTCGCGGCCGGTGGGGCCGGCTTCGTGCTGCTGCAGTTGCTGCGCGGCCTGCAGCACCGCCTGCACGGCAACTGGCGGCTGGGCCTGGCCGCGCTGACCCGGCGCCGGATGCTGGCGGTGATGCAGCTGGTCGGGCTGTCGCTGTCGCTGTGCGCGCTGCTGCTGCTGGCGGTGACCGGCCCCGGCCTGCTGCAGCAGTGGCGCGAACGCCTGCCCGCGGATACCCCGAACTACTTCCTGATCAACATCCAGCCCGAGCAACGCGAGAGCGTGCTGGCCGCACTGCGCGGACTGGGCGCCGGCGACGCCAGCATCGAGCCGATGGCCACCGGCCGCCTGATCGCCATCAATGGCAAGCCGCCGCTGCGCGTGGACCAGGCAGCGGCCGAAGGGAGCGGCGCGAACAACGGCCAGCGCGAAGACGACGACGAGAACCGCCCGCTGAACTTCAGTTGGCGCAGCACCTTCCCGCCCGCCAATGCGCTGCTGGGAGGCCGCTTCTGGCAAACCGGCAGCACCGCAGCGGAAGCGTCGGTGGAAACCGGCTGGGCACGTCGCTACGGCGCGCACCTGGGGGATCGGATTACGATTGCCGTGGGCGAACAGCAGCGCGAGTTCACCGTCACCAGCATCCGCAAGGCCGACTGGAATACTTTCCGGCCGAACTTCTTCGTGCTGTTGAACCCGAACGCGGTGGGCGATACGCCGCACAACCTGCTGTCGGCGTTCCATCTGCCGGCCGGCAACGCGGCCGGGCTGGGCGAACTGGTGCGCGCGCAGCCGAACCTGTCGCTGCTGGACGTGGACGCGGTGATCTCGCAGGTGCGCGATGTGATGGAGCGTGTGGCGCAGGCGGTGCAGCTGGTGATGGTGTTCAGCCTGCTGGCCGGCGTGCTGGTGCTGCTGGCCGCACTGCAGGCCACGGCGGGCGAGCGTCGCTACGACAGCGCGGTGCTGCGCACGCTGGGCGCGACCCGGCGCCAGCTGCGCGGCGCGGTGCTGGTGGAGTTCGGCGCGCTGGGCACGCTGGCCGCGTTGCTGGCCGTGGCCGCGGCCGCTGCCATCGGTGTGGCGGTCTCGCAGAAGGTGTTCGAGCTGCCGTTGCTGCCGCCGTGGCCGGGGCTGCTGATCGGTGGCGTGGTCGGCATCGGGTTGAGCCTGCTGGCAGGCTGGTGGGGCACGCGGGCGATCCTGCATACGCCACCGGCACTGGCACTGCGGGAGGCCTGAAGCAGTTGCGCCCCCGGACGGCGTGCCGAGCAAGCTCGGCACCCACCAGAAGCAGAGGCCGGTAGATCCAGGCCATGCGTGGATCCGCTTGTGGAGTCGAGCATGGCTCGACTCTATTGGGCCTTTTCAACGTACCTGGCGAAGACTTCGTCGATCTGCGCGTCCTTCACCTTCTTGCCGGCCTGGATCTCTTCGGCCTGGGTGAACAGCGGGATGATCATCGCCATGCCGTCCAGCTTGGTCTTCAGGTGCACGCCCGGGGCCTGG
The DNA here is from genome assembly GCF_001676385.1 of Stenotrophomonas maltophilia. Lineage (GTDB taxonomy): Bacteria > Pseudomonadota > Gammaproteobacteria > Xanthomonadales > Xanthomonadaceae > Stenotrophomonas > Stenotrophomonas maltophilia_J. The sequence continues at coordinate 12,057 of NZ_LYVJ01000007.1, forward strand.
CCGAGGAAGCGGTCCCAGCGCTGGCGCACCTTGGCCCAGTAGCCGGCGGTGGCCTTCCAGTAGTTGCGCGCCGGGCTGAAGTCGATCTCGGTGGTTTTCACGTAATCGTTGAAGCCGAACTCGCGGGCGATCTCCACCTGGCTGCCGTCGGCGTTGCGCTGCACCTTGGTGTTGAACTGCTCGTGGGTCCAGCCATTGGGCGTCAGCGTGTGGCGGTTGACCACGGCCAGCGCGTTGTAGTCGCTGCGCTTGTGTACTCGCGACGCGGCAATGGGCGCCAGCTCAGGTCGCTGGTCCAGCTCGGCACGTTGTTGGTGTACGTCCATTTACCGGTGCCGCAGTAGCGCGGCGCGTCGCTCACTTCGTACACGCACTGGGTCCAGGCGCCCTGGTTCACTTCGGTCGGGATGCGGCGTACCTGCCAGGTCTGGTCGGCGCTGAACTCGAAGCGGTTGGGCGCTTCATAGACCCAGTCCTGGCGCCAGTGCTTGGTGACGTGGCCGCTCTTCTCGTCCAGCAACAGGTGCTGCAGAACGATGCGCTGCGGTGTGTCCTCGACCACGATGACCACTTCGCTGCCGCCACTGCGCATTGCCGGCGCGCGTTCGTAGCCGGGCTTCAGCAGCACGGTCTCGTCGAACGCGAAATCGACGGTGTACTCGCCCTGCATGGCGAGGATGCTGTCGTGGTCGCGGGCGATGTCGGAGGGCTGCGCGCTGGCCACGCCGCTGGCAGCGAGCAGCAGCATGACGCTGGCTGTCTGGAACTTCATCGGGGTCTTCCTTCGGGGTTGCAGGTGTAGTGAGAGGCCGTCCGTGGCCGACAGGCGTTCCATCAGGAAAGGGTCACAGCCGGATCAGCGGCAGGTCGCCGGGAACCCGCGGTGCCGGCCGGCGTGCGGCGTCGGCGCAGCAGCAATCGTCGATTGCCAGCTCGCCTTCAGCACCTTCCAACCGCGCGATGCGACGCGCGGTGGATGCGCCCAGCGAGGACAACGTCGACAGGCTTGCAGCGAGGGTGCTGCCATCGTCGGCGGCATGCAGGCGCAGCGTGCACAGGCGCCAGCGCTGGCCACCGAGATGCCCGGCCAGGCGCCGCCAAAGGCGTTCGCCGACACTGCCGTTGCTGACGTGCTCGGGGCCCGGCGGCAACGCCGCGACCAGCCGGTCCCAGGCCAGGAAATCGCTGTCGGGCAGCAGGTACAGGCGCCACACGCAGCGGCCGCGGGCATCGAGGAAACACAGGCTTTCGCGCACGCCCTCGCTGTCCACGCCCTGGCAGGCGTGCACGCGGACCGCCTGGCGCCAGCCACCGAGTTCGTTTCCGTCGGCGCGGTACAGGCACAACACGGTGCCGAGCGTGGCCAGCTGTGCCGGCGTCGGCCACGCCGCGCTTCCCTGCGCGGCGATGGCGTCATTCCTGCGTGCGGACAAGGCTCGGCTCATGGGATCACCAGGAAACGGCAAGGCTGGCGGAGAGGGTGCGGCCCGGGCTGGTATAGCGATCCAGCACGCGGCTGGCCGGCGTGAGCGTCGAACCCACGTTGGACCAATCGATGTAGCGCTTGTCGCCCAGGTTGAATACGCCGACGTTGAAGGTCGCGCCCGGGGCGAAGTTCCAGTGCGCCATCAGGTCGGCCACGCCGTAGCCGGCCGGGCGGTACACCGTGGCCGCAGTGACCCGGTCCTTGCGCTTGACGAAGGTACCGGCCAGTTCGACGCCCCAGGTGTCGGTGTCGTACATCAGGCCGACGGTGCCGCGCAGGGGGTCGACCGAATCCAGCGGCGTGTCTTCGGTCTTGTTGTCGCCGCGCGACCAGGCCACCGCACTGCGCAGCGCCCAGCCCTGCAGGGCCGGACTGATCTGGCCGAAGTCGACGCCAGCCTTCAGTTCCGCGCCGTAGATGCGCGCATCGGCGATGTTGCGCGACTGGAACACCATCAGCCCCTGTGCGTTGGTGCCGACCAGCGACTGCGACTCGATGAAGTCCTTGTACTCGTTGTAGTAGCCGCTGAGGCTGGCGTAGGCCGCCGGCGACAGGAAGCGCAGGCCCAGCTCCATGCCGTCGCTGGTCTCCGGCTTCAGGTCCGGATTGGGAATGGCGGTGTAACCGAAGGCGAAGTTGGTGAAGCCGAGGTTGACGTCGTTGTACGGCGGCGAGCGGAAGCCACGCGAATAGCCGGCAAACAGCGACCATTCGTCGGTGAAGCGATAGACCATGCCCAGCTTGGGCGAGACGCTGGTCTTGGTCAGCCTGGACACGGCAACGCCGGGATTGTCTTCGGCGAAGATGCTGTCCACCTCCGGCTTCAGTTCGTAGCGGTCCACGCGCACGCCCGGCACCAGCGACAGCTTGCCGTCGGCCATGCGCATTTCATCCTGCGCGTACAGGCCCAGCTCGGTGGTCCTGCTGATCGGGAAATCGCGTACCGGGAACGCATCGGGCAGGATCGTGGTGCTGGCCTGGCCGTTGGCCAGGACCTGGAAACCATCGCGCTTCTGGCGGATCTCGGTGCGCGCCCCCTCGAAGCCGTAGGTCAGCGCATGTTCGATACGGCCGGTGCGGAACGCCTTGTTGAACTGTGCCTGCAGGCCATGCACGCGCTGGTCGAAGTTGAACTCGCGGTGGCGGCGGCTGCGGTTGGCGCGGTCCTCGTCGGTGATCTGGGTGGTCTCGCTGTGCTGGGTATACAGCTGCCAATGCAGGCTGTCGGCAAAGCCCTTGTCCAGCGCATCCATTTCATGGGCGAACGACACGCGGGTGCGGTTCTGCGTATCGCGTGCCTTCATGCCGGTGGTGGTGGTGCGGTCGATCGACGACAGCACGTTGGTATCGGTGTTGTCTTCGTTGCCTTCCACGGTCAGGCGGAAGCGTTGGTCCCCGCTGGGGGCATAGACCAGCTTGGCCAGGCCGCTGCGACCGTCCCGGTCCTGCGGGTTGGCCGCGGTGCGGGTGTTGTCGAGGCTGCGCACATCACCCCTGTTGCCGGTTTCCTGGCCCTGGCGATGGTTGAGGTTGACCATGCCGCTCCAGTGTTCGCCGCCGAACGCGCTGGTCACGCCGCCGAGCAGGCCCTTCCACTCACCGTCGTAGCCGAACTTCAGGCCGACGTAGCCGTCCTTGCCATCCTTCAGGTAATCGGCTGGATCCTTGGTGACGAAGGCGACCACGCCGCCGAGCGCATCGGACCCGTACAGCGAACTGGCCGGGCCGCGCACGATTTCCACGCGCTTGAGCGTGTCCAGGTCAGTGAAATTGCGGTTGGCGTTGGAGAACGAGCCGATGTTGAAGCTGGTGGGCATGGCGATGCCATCGGTCTGCACGCGCACGCGGTTGCCGTCCAGTCCGCGGATGCGGATGCTGCCGAGGCCGAAGCGCGCGGCGCTGCGGCTGACCGACAGGCCCGGCTCGTAGCGCAGCAGGTCCTTGATGTCGTGCACCAGATGCCGGTCCATCTGCTCGCGGTCGATCACATCGACGGTGGCCGCCACATCACTCACCGCCCGCTCGGTGCGGGTGGCGGTGACCTGCACGCGGTCGAAGTCGCGCGCATCGGGCGCGGCGGTGGCCGCGGCAGCAGCATGGGCGGACAGCGGCAGGGCCATCCAGACGGCAATGCAAAGGGCGGTAGGGCGGGTCATCGGTTCGTTCTGTCGGGCAAGGGAACCCCCGGCAACCGGCGCACCCGGAAGGTGCGCGCGGTAGACCGAGGGGGAGAGAGCGGGAGCGGACCGGGTCGCCCACCCTGCCGGCGCGGCCGGCAGGAGGGAGGGAGGCGGGCGACCAGGCCGCGATTACTTGGTCAGGATCAGCTTGTCGTTGCTGGTGTGCCGCAGGCGGTAGAAGCGGTCGCCGTGCTGGATCAGGATTTCACGACGGCCCTTGAGCAGAGCTTCGCTGTCGATGACCTCTTCCGGCGGAACGACACGAACCGGGCGATCGCGGAGGGTCAGCGTTTCGGGGCGCAGCAGTACAGGTTGAGCGTTCATGAGCATCTGGACTCGTGCGAGGGACGAGTTAAATGATAATGATTCTCAGTTGACAATCAACAACCATTCTCAATTTGATTGATGGGATTAATGATCAAATTCTGAAATTCGATAGATTTTATCTATTGCCTGATGGGGGAATCCGCTTCTGTAGAGTCGAGCCATGCTCGACTGCTCTTCGATCCCAGCCAGGTGAAACCGCGCTGCGCGCGGAGTCGAGCAGGGCTCGACTCTACAAAGGGCTGTCAGCCGAAGACGGCTTCGACCTCCGCCCAGCCAGCCGCGCCGACCTGCTCCAGCACCTCCAGCGCCTGCAGGTTCTGCAGCAGTTGGCTGACCCGGCTGGCGCCAAGGATCACGCTGGAGACGTTCGGGTTGCGCAGGCACCAGGCGATGGCCAGAGTGGCCGGGGCGTGACCCAGTGCGCGCGCCACGTCGCTGAAACGGCGCACCTGGGCCAGGCGGGCCTCGGTGTCCTCCCCCAGCACCAGCGCCTGCAACCATTCCATGCCCTCGCGGCCCAGCCGCGCATCGGCCGGGATGCCATGGTCGTACTTGCCGGTCAGCAGGCCCGAGGCCAGCGGCGAGAAGATGGTGGTGCCCAGGCCGGCACGGGCATACAGCGGCGCGTACTCGACTTCGACCCGCTCGCGGTGCAGCAGGTTGTACTGCGGCTGCTCCATCGAGGGGCCCTGCAGGTTGCGCGCTGCGGCGATGTCCAGCGCCTGCTGGATCTGCGCCGCCGACCATTCCGAGGTGCCCCAGTAGAGGATCTTGCCCTGGCGCACCAGCGTGTCCATCGCATGCACGGTCTCGGCAATCGGCGCATCCGGATCCGGACGGTGGCAATAATAAAGGTCCAGGTAATCCACCCGCAGGCGCGTGAGCGCAGCATGGCAGGCATCGGTCACATGCTTGCGCGACAGGCCGCGCTGGGTCGGACGCGGGTCCCGGGCGCTGCCGAAGAACACCTTGCTGGAGACGCAGAATCCATCGCGCGGCAGGCGCAGGTCGGCGATCACATCGCCCATCACCTGTTCGGCGCGGCCGTTGGCATAGCCTTCGGCATTATCGAAGAAGTTGACGCCATGGTCCCAGGCGGCGGCCACCAGGTTGCGGGCCTCGTCGCGCGGGATCTGGTCACCGAAGGTCACCCAGGCGCCGAAGGACAGGGCGGAAATCGGCAGGCCGGTGGAGCCCAGGCGGCGGTATTGCATGCAAATCTCCTGCTGCGGGCCCGCATGGGGCCGGGGTCGGGGCCCCCATTCTAGCTGGCGTGGCGGGCGCAACCCCTTGCCGTTGCTGGCCTGATCGGTGCCGATGGCCGCGCGCACGCGGCTTTTCCTTGCTCCGGCCCCGGGCCTGCACTAGGCTTCCCGTTTTTCGCGACGCCCCAGGGGAGTCACTCACATGGTCGAAGGTTTGGGCAGGATCGGCTTCGGCCTGTTCGGGTTGGCGGTGCTGGTCGGCATCACCTGGCTGTTTTCCAACAACAAGCGCGCGGTCGACTGGAAGCTGGTCGCCACCGGCATCACCCTGCAGGTCGCGTTCGCCGCGCTGGTGATCCTGGTACCCGGCGGGCGCGATGTGTTCGATGCGCTGGGCAAGGGCTTCGTCAAGGTGCTGAGCTATGTCAACGAAGGCTCGGGCTTCATCTTCGGCTCGTTGATGGACACCAAGAACTACGGCTTCATCTTCGCCTTCCAGGTGCTGCCCACCATCATCTTCTTCTCGGCGCTGATGGGCGTGATGTACCACCTCAACGTCATGCAGGCGATCGTGCGCGTGATGGCATGGGCAATCACCAAGGTGATGCGTGTATCGGGCGCGGAAACCACCAGCGTCTGCGCCAGCGTCTTCATCGGCCAGACCGAGGCGCCGCTGACCGTGCGCCCGTACATCCCGAAGATGACCCAGTCCGAACTGCTGACCATGATGATCGGCGGCATGGCGCACATCGCTGGCGGCGTGCTGGCCGCCTACGTGGGCATGCTCGGCGGCGGCGACCCGGTGCAGCAGGCGTTCTACGCCAAGCACCTGCTCGCGGCGAGCATCATGGCCGCGCCGGCCACCCTGGTCGTGGCCAAGCTGCTGATTCCGGAAACCGGCACGCCGCTGACCCGGGGCACGGTGAAGATGGAAGTGGAGAAGACCTCCAGCAACATCATCGACGCGGCCGCGGCTGGCGCCGGCGACGGCCTCAAGCTGGCACTGAACATCGGTGCGATGCTGCTGGCCTTCATTGCCCTGATCGCGCTGCTGAACGCGCCGCTGACCTGGTTCGGTGAAGTGACCGGCCTGGCCGCGCAGATCGGCAAGCCGACCAACCTGTCCACCATCTTCGGCTACGTGCTGGCGCCGATCGCCTGGGTGATCGGCACCCCGTGGGCCGATGCCACCACGGTCGGTTCGCTGATCGGGCAGAAAGTCGTGATCAACGAATTCGTCGCCTACACCGAGCTGTCGCAGATCGTGAACGGCCAGGTGCCGGGCGTGACCCTGTCCAGCGAAGGCCGCCTGATCGCGACCTATGCACTGTGCGGCTTCGCCAACTTCAGCTCGATCGCGATCCAGATCGGCGGCATTGGTGGCCTGGCCCCGGAACGCCGCCATGACCTGGCCAGGTTCGGCCTGCGCGCGGTGCTGGGCGGTACCATTGCCACCTTCATGACGGCCACCATCGCCGGCGTGCTGACGCACTTCAGTTGAACCCTTGGTTGAGAAAAGATTCCCTATGAGCAGCAGTGTCGTTGTCGTCGGTTCCTTCAATGTCGACACGTGTGGCGGTGCGAGTCGCTGCCGGCACCGGGTGCGACCATTGCCGGCCGCTACAGCACCGGCCCGGGTGGCAAGGGCTTCAACCAGGCGGTGGCCGCCCGCCGCGCCGGTGCCGACACCCGCTTCGTGTGCGCGCTGGGCGATGACGCCGGTGGCGCCACCGCGCGCGAGCTGGCCGCCCAGGATGGCTTCGCGCTGATCGCCGAAGCCAGCAGCGAGCCGACCGGCACTGCAGGCATCTATGTCGATGCCCGGGGCCGTAACACCATCGTGATCGGCCCGGGGGCGAACGCTGCTCTCAGCACCGGCTTCGTGCAGGCGCAGCAGGCGCTGCTGGCCGGGGCCAAGGTCGTGCTGGCGCAGCTGGAATCGCCGGTGCAGACCATTGAAGCGGCACTGGCCGCAGCCCGCGAGGCCGGCGCCACGACGGTGCTCAATACTGCTCCGGCCGACGCACCTTCGACCATCGGCCTGCTCAAGCTGGCCGATGTGATCACTCCGAACGAGACCGAATTCGCCGCGCTGCTTGGCCGCCATGTCGGTGAGCGCGTGGATGCCAATGATGTCGCCGCGCTGGACGGCGCCAGCCTGCACGCGCTGTGCCGCAAGCTGGTCGGCAACGGTACCGTGGTGGTGACGCTGGGTTCAGTGGGTGTATTCGTCTCGCATGCGGACGAGAACCTGCGTGGCGATACCCTGCCGTACTATCGCGTGGGGGCCGAACAGGTGCAGGCCATCGACACCACCGGTGCCGGCGACGCCTTCAACGGCGCCCTGGCGGCCTCGATGGCACAGGTCGCCGACGTCCCGTTCGCCCGCCACGTGCGCTTTGCCAATCAGTTCGCCGGTCGCTCGACCGAGAAGGAAGGGGCTGCCGCGGCCATGCCGCACTTCACCCCGGCCGACGCCGACCCCCGGTAAACCCATCCAGGCGTGGATGATCCGCCCCGGGAGTCTGCGCTCCCGGGTCCTGGTTCCCGCCATCGCGCAGGTCCACGGCAAGCCCCCTGCGACCGACTGTCGCATTGCCCTCAACGGTGGCTCCGCGCACCATCCGCACTTCGCTTTGCTCGGGCAGGACATGGACGGATTCCCCTGGCTGCTGGCTGCAGCCGCTGGCAGTGCCCTCGTGGCCCTGCTGCACATCGGCTGCATCGCTTTCGGTGCCCCCTGGTACCAGCGCTTCGGTGCCGGCCGGCGCATGGTCCAGCTGGCCAGGGCCGGGCACTGGTGGCCACCGCTGGTGACCGCCTGCATCACCGTAGTGCTGGTGGCCTGGACGCTGTACGCCCTGGCCGCTGGCCGGCACTCGCCGCTGCCGGCCAGCCGCCTGATCCTCCCAGGCATCGCCGCACTGCTGCTGCTGCGCGCGGCGATGGGTTTCGGCCTGGCACTGTTCCGGCCCGGCTACAACGGCGCCCGTTTCTGGTGATCAGTTCGCTGACCTGCCTGGGCCTGGGCCTGGCCTTTGCACTGGGGACCCACCAGGCATGGAACAGCCTGGGATAGCCGGCGACCGGGAGCGTCGGGCCAGCTGGAATGCGCAGCCGCCCAGCATGGCCCGCCACTGGGGACGGCGGAAGCAATCGTCAAGCATCTGCTGATGCCGGTACCGCATGAGGTCGGTGCCGATCGGCCTGAACCGGGGTGCCGCCGGCACGGCCCGGTGACCATCCACGCCCTACAATGGGCACATGCAGATCGGCCCGTACACCATTGCTCCCAACGTCGTGCTGGCGCCCATGGCCGGCGTTACCGACAAACCGTTCCGCCTGCTGTGCAAACGGCTGGGCGCGGGACTTGCCGCCTCGGAAATGACCATCAGCGACCCGCGTTTCTGGAACACGCGCAAGTCGATCCATCGCATGGATCATGAAGGCGAGCCGGCCCCGATCAGCGTGCAGATCGCCGGCACCGAGCCGCGGCAGCTGGCTGATGCGGCGCGCTACAACGTGGACCACGGCGCACAGATCATCGATATCAACATGGGCTGCCCGGCCAAGAAAGTGTGCAACGCCTGGGCCGGTTCGGCACTGATGCGGGACGAGCTGCTGGTGGCGCGCATCCTCGAGGCGGTGGTCAATGCGGTGAATGTGCCGGTAACCCTGAAGATCCGCACCGGCTGGGACTGCGACCACCGCAATGGGCCGGTGATCGCGCGCATCGCCGAGGACAGCGGCATCGCCGCACTGGCCGTGCATGGCCGCACCCGCGACCAGCACTACACCGGCCAGGCCGAGTACGGCACCATCGGCGAGATCAAGGCGGCATTACGCATTCCGGTGATCGTCAACGGCGATATCGATTCGCCGCAAAAGGCCGCCCATGTGCTGCAGCAGACCGGCGTGGACGCGGTGATGATCGGCCGCGCCGCGCAGGGCCGGCCATGGATCTTCCGCGAGGTGGCCCACTATCTGGCTACCGGCGAGGAACTGCCGCCACCGTCGCTGGCCGAAGTGCGCGACATCCTGCTCGGCCACCTGCATGCGCTGCATGGGTTCTACGGCGAGCCGCAGGGCGTGCGCATCGCACGCAAGCACCTGGGCTGGTATGCCAGGGACCGGCCGGAAAACGCCGCCTTCCGCGCAGTGGTCAACCGCGCAGAGGACCCGCAAAGCCAGGTCGCGTTGACCGGCGAATACTTCGACCGCCTGATTGCCGGGGAACCGGCGCTGTCCTCCGCCGCCTGATACCACGACCATGACCCCGCCGATCTCCTCCCCGACCTACCTGCACGGCTTTTCCGGCACCGAGCAGCAGCGCCTGATGACCCAGGCCCGGCTGCTGGAATCAAGCATCTTCGGCCAGATCGACTACGGTGGTGCGCGCCGCCTGCTGGAGATCGGCAGCGGTGTCGGCGCCAGACCGAAATCCTGTTGCGCCGTTTTCCCGAGCTGCACGTGACCGGTGTGGACCTGAGCGAAACCCAGCTGGCGGCCGCGCGCGAGAACCTGGCGCGCACGCCGTGGTGCAGCGACCGCTACACCCTGCAGCAGGCCGACGCCGGCGAGTTGCCGTTCGAGGCGCGCAGCTTCGATTCGGCGTTCCTGTGCTGGGTGCTGGAGCATGTGCCGTCGCCGGCCCGCGTGCTGAGCGAAGTCCGCCGCGTGCTGGCTCCGGGTTCGCCGGTGTACATCACCGAGGTGATGAACGCATCGTTCCTGCTCGACCCCTATTCGCCACACATCTGGCGCTACTGGATGGCGTTCAACGATTTCCAGTACGACCACGGTGGCGACCCGTTCGTTGGCGCCAAGCTGGGCAACCTGCTGCTGGCGGGCGGCTTCCGCGACGTGCACACCGAGATCAAGACCATCCACCTGGACAACCGCGAACCGGCACGGCGCAAGACCATGATCGCGTTCTGGGAACAGCTGCTGCTGTCGGCCGCCGACCAGCTGCTGCAGGCCGGCTCGGTGGACGAGGAAACCGTCGAAGGCATGCGCCGCGAGTTCCGCCTGGTGCAGAACGATCCGAACGCAGTGTTCTTCTACTCGTTCGTGCAGGGCCGCGCGACGGTGTATTGAGGCGGCACGCCCTCCACGCCGGCGTGGATGGGTTCAATGCACGGCCGCCTGGTCGGCCGTACCTGGTGGCGCTGCCGGTTCCTGCCAGATCCGCTGCCACATCGCCGCCAGGCGGCGACCGGCATCTGCACGCGCGGCGGGACGGCTGTAATCTACCCGGACCTGCTCGGGAACGATCGCCCGCCACCGCCCATCGACCTGCTCGGCCACGACGAAACTGAAGGTGTAGTCAGGCTCCAGGCCCATGCGCAGGTCGCTCAGCAGCAGCCGGCCGTCCATCACCTGTGCACGCATGAAACCGCGGTTGAACCATTGCAGCTGCTGCACCGCTGGAATCGCCCGTGCTTCGCGCAATGCCTGCACGTTGGAGGGATGGCCCTCGAACCGCATCGGCCCGTGGTCGGCCACCAGCGAGTAGTCACCCACCACGTAGCCATTGGGCGCCATCGCCACCACCCGCCACAGCAGGGTGTTGAACGGCATCGGCACCGAGAAACGCGGCGCATCGCCCAGGCCCATGGCGGCCAGGCTCTGCTGCGCGGCCCGGTCGACCTGGGCCTTGGCGATCAGGCCCCAGCCCAGGTAGCCACTGCTGAGCAGCAGGGCAACGCCCAGCACCTTGCCTGCCCAGGGCCGGGCGCGGCCGAACCAGGCCAGCACGCAGCCCAGCATCAGCCACACCGTATATGCCGGGTCGATGATGAAGACGCTGGAGCCCATGGTCGGGTGTGGCCGCAACGGCCACCACAGCTGGGTGCCGTAGACGGTGAACGCATCGAGCACGGGGTGGGTGACCAGCGCCAGCTGGATCGCCCAGAACCAACGTGTCGGCGACTGCGCGACCCGGCCACTGCCAAAGCGCTTGAACAGCCACCAGATCAGCGCCGCCACCCAGGGCAGCACCAGCAGCGAATGGCTGAAGCTGCGGTGCTCGATCATGTTTGCCACCGGATCGGCGGCGGTGAAGCCGAGCCACAGTGCGTCGAGGTCCGGCAGGGTCCCCAGCGCGGCACCGGCCAGCAGGGCCGCACGGCGGTGTCCGGGCGGGGCCATGGCAGCCGCGACGGCGCCACCAAGCACGATCTGGGTCAATGAATCCATGGGTCGATGCTAGCGGCTTGCGGGCGGTGCATGTAGGGCCGAGCCCATGCTCGGCTGCTCTTCGTTGCGCGTAACGGCAGCCGAGCATGGGCTCGGCTCTACAAGGGGACAGGCACAGATTATGCAGCCTGTGACATCCGCGCGCCGGGCAGCTCCGCCAGGGTCTGGCCGTTCTGGTCGAGCAGCCGCAGCGCGCCATCATGGTCCTCGGCCAGCGCGGTCAGGCTCTCCACCCAGTCGCCGTCATTGGCGTAGACCAGGCCATCGCGCTCGACCAGTGCCGCGCGATGGATGTGGCCGCAGACGATGCCATCCAGGCCGCGCCGACGCACGTCGTCCAGCCCGGCCTGCACGAAGCGCTCGATGTAGCGCTCGGCGGCCCCGCTGCGCTTCTTCAGGAACTCGGACAGCGACCAGTAGCGCATGCCCAGCCGGCGCCGCACCGCATTCAATGCCTGGTTGCCGGTGAGGATGCGGTAATACAGCCAGTCGCCGAATTTTTCCTGCAGGCCGCCGAAGTGGGTCACGCCATCGTAGTCATCGCCGTGCACGACCAGCAGCCGCCGGCCATTGGCCGTCACATGGATGGCGCGGCGGCGCACCTGCATCGCCGGCAGCATCAGCCCGCATACGTGGCGCAGCGAAGCGTCATGGTTGCCGGGGATGTAGATGATCTCGGTACCGGCGCGGCGCAGCGCGTGCAGTGCCTGGATGACTTCGCTGTGCGACTGCCGCCAGTTGGCCCGGCGATGGGCCATCCACCACAGGTCGATGATGTCGCCGACCAGGTACACCGTTCGCAGCGCAACTGCGAGAGGAAGCCGGCCAGCTCGGTGGCATGGCAGTGGCGTGAGCCCAGGTGCACGTCGGAGACGAACACTGCGCGCCGCTGCGGCGACAGGTTCGCCAGCGTGCTCATGCCGGCGTCCCCGCGTCGCGCAGGTAGCGCCTGCGCTTGTTTGGCCGGAGCGCTCCCAGGTCCACTTCGATCAGGCCGTCGATCGAGTCGCTGAAGTCCGGATCGACGCCGAAAGCGAGGAAGCGGGCACCACCGGGTTCGCACAGATCGGTGTACTGGCGGTACAGCGTCGGCACACCGGTGCCGAGCGCTGCCAGGTTGGCCTTCAGTACATCGAACGCAGCGCCCGCATCCAGTTCGCCGAAGCTCGGCGGCGCAGCGAAGTACTGGAACGGCCGGTTCGATTCCGCCCACCCAGCGGTGCCGCCGTAGTAGCGCTGGTAATACGCCACCAGTTGTTCGCGCGCGTCGCGTGGCAGTGCCGCGCTGATCGATACCGCCCCGAACAGGTAGCGGATGCCGGGCCGGCACTGCAGGTAGGCACCGATGCCCTGCCACAGGTAGTCCAGGCTGCGGCTGCCCCAGTAGTCGGGTACCACGAAGCTGCGGCCCAGTTCCAGGCCCTCGGCGATGTGGGTGATGGCATCGTCGGAGTAGCGGAACAGCGACGCGCTGTAGAGTCCGGACAGGCCGTGCCGGGCCAGTGCCTGCGCGCCGCGCATGATCCGGTAGGCCCCGGCGATGCGCTGCGCGGCCGCGTCCCAGATCACGATGTGCTCGTACTGCAGGTCGTAGTGGTCCAGGTCGCGGCTGCGCCCGGTGCCCTCGCCCACCTTGCGGAAGGTCAACTCACGCAGCCGGCCCAGCTCCAGCAGCAGCGGCGAATCGGCCGTGCAGGTCGCCAGCAGGATCTGCTTGCCGTCGGCGGTCTGCCCAAGTTGGACGGTGGCGGCGATGGCCGCGGCGACCTGCGCCGGTGACATTGTCGCCGCCAACGGCTCCGGCCCCTCGCCGGGGCTGGCATCAGCGGTGGCGCCGCGGCGCCCCAGCGCGTACAGCGCGCGGCGTACCGCCAGCAGTTGCGCGCCAGGATCGCCGTCCTCTGCCAGCGACATCGGCTGGCCAATGCTCAACCGCAGCGGGCGGCCGCGGCGGGCGAACATCTCGCGTGCCAGCAAGGCGGTCCCGGCCGGCTTGAACAGGGTCGAAGCCCCGTAGAACAGCGCCGAGTTGCGCGCCTCCACCCGCACCGGCAGCACCGGTGCGCCGGCAGCGCGGGCGAAGCGGACGAACCCGCGCTGCCAGCGGCCATCGCGGATGCCACGCAACGACAACCGCGAGACCTCGCCGGCCGGAAACACGATCACGCACTGCTCGGCCGCCAGCGCCTGCTCGACAGCGTGCAGGCTGCCGCGCTGGGCCCGGCCGCCAAGGATGCGGACCGGCAGCAACAGCTCCTGCAGGGGCGCGATTGCTCCCAGCAGGTCGTTGGCGACGATCCGTACGTCGCTGCGGATGCGACCGACCGCGTCGAGCAGGGCCAGCGCGTCCAGCGCCCCGGACGGATGGTTGGCAACGATCAGCAGGCGGCCGCTGGCCGGGATCTTCGCCAGCGCCGCCGGATCGACCCGGTACTGGCCGCCGACGAACTCCAGGCCGGCGGCCACGAAGTTGAACCCCTGCAGGCCCGCGCTGCGCTGCAGGAAGGCTTCGATCTGATCCAGGCGCGACCAGCGCCCAACCCGGCGCAGCAGTGGCCGCGCCAGTTGGCCACGGCGGCCGTGGAACCATCCGGGAAAGCGTTGTTCAAGACGCTGTTCAAGTTCCTGCATGGTTGGATCCCTCATGCCCGGCGGCCGGATTGGCCGACAGCCTGCACCCGGCAGACGGCAGCGAGATGGCGGTTCCGGGGCAGAACGATGACGGTCAGCCGGCCCCGGGCCGCAGGCTGCGCGGACGGGGCGCGCGGTGGCCCGTTCCGTCGTCGCGCAGGTGGAACACTGGGCCCCGGGTCCACGGGCCAATGGCGCTGTGGCGGGCCCTGCGGGCCGACGCGGGCTTAACCACCGGCAACCGGTACCGGTTCACAATGCACAGGCGGCGCACCCCGTGTATCATGCGCGCCCATCTTTCCATCCGAATCAAGGGATATTACGCCTGATGTCCAGCTATCTCTTCACCTCCGAGTCGGTCTCCGAAGGCCATCCGGACAAGGTTGCCGACCAGATCTCCGATGCGGTGCTGGACGCGATCCTGACCCAGGACCAGCGCGCCCGCGTGGCCTGCGAGACCATGGTCAAGACCGGTGTCGCCATCGTGGCCGGTGAAATCACCACCAGCGCCTGGATCGACCTGGAAGCGCTGACCCGCAAGGTCATCACGGACATCGGCTACGACAGCTCCGAGGTCGGCTTCGACGGCGCCACCTGCGGCGTGCTGAACCTGATCGGCAAGCAGTCGCCGCACATCGCCCAGGGCGTGGACCGCAAGAAGCCGGAAGAAATGGGCGCTGGCGACCAGGGCCTGATGTTCGGCTATGCCACCAACGAAACCGACAGCTACATGCCGGCCGCGATCCACCTGTCGCACCGCCTGGTCGAGCAGCAGGCCAAGATCCGCAAGAAGAAGAACTCGCCGCTGTCGTGGCTGCGCCCGGACGCCAAGAGCCAGGTCACCCTGCGCTATGAAAACGGCGTGGTCTCGGCCATCGACGCCGTGGTCCTGTCGACCCAGCACGCCCCGGGCATCAAGCAGAAGGACCTCATCGAGGCCGTCCGCGAAGAGATCATCAAGCCGGTGCTGCCGGCCAAGTGGCTGCACAAGGGCACCAAGTTCCACATCAACCCGACCGGCAAGTTCGAGATCGGCGGCCCGGTGGGCGACTGCGGCCTGACCGGCCGCAAGATCATCGTCGACACCTACGGCGGCTGGGCCCGTCACGGTGGTGGCGCCTTCTCCGGCAAGGACCCGTCCAAGGTCGACCGCTCGGCAGCTTACGCCGCCCGCTACGTCGCCAAGAACGTGGTTGCCGCCGGCCTGGCCGACCGCTGCGAAGTGCAGGTCTCCTACGCCATCGGCGTGGCTGAGCCGACCTCGATCTCGGTCACCACCTTCGGCACCGGCAAGATCAGCGATGACAAGATCGAGAAGCTGATCCGCAAGCACTTCGACCTGCGCCCGTACGGCATCATCAAGATGCTGGACCTGATCCACCCGATGTACCAGCAGACCGCAGCCTACGGCCACTTCGGCCGCAAGCCGAAGGAGTTCAGCTACCTCAACGGCGAAGGCGAGACCGTCAATGCCACGGCCTTCTCCTGGGAGAAGACCGACCGCGCCGCCGCCCTGCGCGCCGACGCGAAGCTGAAGTAAGACAGACGAAGGGCCGCGCAAGCGGCCCTTCTCTTTGTGTAGAGCCGAGCCATGCTCGGCTTTCTTTTTGCCTGCGCCAGGAGCAGCCGGGCATGGGCCCGGCTCTACAGGGGCCCGCTTGGCCCGATACAATCCGCCGCATGTCGACCGAACTGAAAACCCACCAGCTGTCCATGACCGTGCTGATGTCGCCGGAGATGGCCAATTTCTCCGGCAAGGTCCATGGTGGGGCGATCCTGCGCCTGCTCGACCAGGTCGCCTATGCCTGCGCCAGCCGCTACGCCGGCAGCTACGTGGTCACCCTGTCGGTGGACCAGGTGATGTTCCGCCAGCCCATCGCGGTGGGCGAGCTGGTCACCTTCCTGGCCTCGGTGAACCATACCGGCACGTCGTCGATGGAGATCGGCATCAAGGTGGTGGCCGAAGACATCCTCAAGCGCAGCGTGCGCCACGCCAACAGCTGCTTCTTCACCATGGTGGCGGTGGATGAAAACGGCAGGCCCACCCCGGTGCCACCGCTGCAACCAGCCACCTCCGACGAGAAGCGCCGCCAGGCCGCCGCGCAGATCCGCCGCCAGCTGCGCCAGGAAATGGAACAGCGGCACCTGGAACTGCTGGCGTCGAATCCGCCGTCGCCGGAGGAATGAGGGCGTGCGGGGCCAGCCCCGCACCCATCGAGGCAGGTAGCGCCGGGCCATGCCCGGCGGATGCGGATCACCCGGTGTTCTGAACACCCTGCGAAACACCGTTCACGCAGGCCACCAGCGCGCGCAGCAGATCGTCGTCTTCCCGCCCGCTGGCCCGCCAGCGCTGCAGCAGGTCCACCTGCAGCACGCTGATCGGGTCCACGTAGGGGTTGCGCAGGCGGATCGACAGTTCCAGCCGTGCATCATGCTCCAGCAGCGTCTGCTGGCCCATCAACGCCAGCAGCCAGTGCCGGGTCAGGGCCAGCTCGCGTTCAACCTGCGGGAAGAAGTGCTCGTGCAGCTCGCCCGACAACCGCGAGAACTGCTCGGCAATGGTGATATCGCCCTTGGACAGCACCATCGCGATGTCGTCTAGGAAGGTGCGGAAGAACGGCCAGTCACGCGCCATCGCGCGCAGCGTGCCCTCGTGGCCGGCGTCGACCGCCGCCTGCAGGCCACTGCCCACGCCGTACCAGCCCGGGATGACCGCGCGCGCCTGGCTCCAGGCGAACACCCACGGAATTGCGCGCAGGTTGCCCAGCGCCGCGTCCTGGCCGAGCCGGCGCGAAGGACGCGAGCCCAGCGTCATCCGCTCGATCACGTCGATCGGCGTGGCGGTGCGGAAGTAGTCCATGAAACCGGCCTGGCCGACGAAGGCACGATAGACCTCGCTGCTGGCAGCGGCCACCAGGTCCATCACCGGGCGCCAGTCGTCTTCGCGCGGCTCGGCGGCACGCGGGCGCAGGCTGGCGCGCAGTACCGCGCCGGTGGCCTGTTCCAGCGAGCGCAAGGCCAGCGCGCGGATGCCGTACTTGCGATGGATCACCTCGCCCTGCTCGGTTACCCGCAGGCGGCCGTCGATGCTGCCGCGCGGCGAGGCATCGACCGCGTGCGTGGTCTTGCCGCCACCACGGCTGATCGAGCCACCGCGGCCATGGAAGAAGGTCAGGCGGATGCCGGCCTCGTCCGCCACCTCCAGCAGTTCCACCTGCGCGCGCTGCAGCCCCCAGCGCGAGGCCGCGATGCCGCCATCCTTGCTGCTGTCCGAATAGCCCAGCATCACCATCTGCACATTGTCACGCGCACGCAGATGGGCGCGGTACACCGGGTCGGCCAGCAGGTCGCGCAGGGTGGCGGTGCCGCGCTTGAGGTCGTCCACGGTTTCAAACAGGGGAGCAATGTCCAGCGGTACCGGACCGCCCCTTCCACCAGGCCGCCGCGGCGCGCCAGCGCCAGCACCGCCAGCACGTCACTGCGGTCATGCGCCATCGAAATGATGTAGCTGCCCAGCGCGTCGCCCCCATGGCGCGCGCGCGCATCGGCCAATGCGGCGAACACCGCATCCAGCCGCTGGTTGCCTTCGTCGTCGCCCTTCGGCAACGGTACCTCGCCACTGGCATGCGGGCCCAGCAGGCGCGCGCGGCCCGGTGCGTCCAGCGTTTCCCATGCGCTTTCCCCACCCAGCACTGCAGCCAGCGCCCGCGCATGCACGCTCGATTCCTGCCGCACGTCCAGCCGCGCCAGATGAAAGCCGAAGGTCTTCACGCGCCATAGCAGGCGCTGCACGGCGAAGCCACCAGCATGTTCGCCGCGGTTCGCGCGCAGGCTGTCGAGGATCAGCTGCAGGTCGTCGATCAGTTCGTCCGGCCCGGCGTAAGCGCCTTCGCCATCATCCAGCGTGGCCTGCAGGCGTGCGCGCATGCGGTCGTTGAGCAGGCGGTAGGGCATGTCGGCATGTCGCGGGCGCGACTGCACCTGCGGCAGCAGCTGCTGGTAATGCACCACGCGCGCCTGCAGCGCATCGCTCACGCTCACCCGCTCGGTGGACTGGCTGAGCAGGCTGGCCAGCTGCAGCAGTTCCTTCTGGTAGCGCGCAAGTACCGCCCGCCGCTGCGCATCCAGCGTGTTGCGGAGGGTATGGGCATCCACGTTGGGATTGCCGTCCATGTCGCCGCCAACCCACGTACCGAAGCGCAGCAGGCGCGGCAGCGGGAGCTCTTCGCCATAGGTATCGCGCAGCGCCTGCTGCAGCGATTCGTACAGCACCGGGATCACCCGGTACAGCACCTGCACCAGATAGAAGCCCACGTGTTCGCGCTCGTCATCGACGGTGGGCCGCACCGGCGAGGAATCGGTGGTCTGCCACGAAGCGGTCAGCGCCATGCGGAACCGCGCGGCATCGGCGGCGGCCTCCCCCGGCGTGCGCTGGCCATCGAGGTTGTCGACCAGGCTGGCCACCATCAGCTGCTCTTTCTCAAGCAATGCCCGGCGCACCGCCTCGGTCGGATGCGCGGTGAACACCGGTTCGATGTCGATACGCGGCAGCCACTGCGCCAGCTCGTCCAGCGTCACGCCCTGCGCCTTCAGGTGCTGCAGCGCATCCTGCAGGCCATCGGGCTGTGGCGCAGCGGTGCCGGCGCGCTGGTAGTCGCGGCGGCGGCGGATGCGGTGCACGCGCTCGGCGATGTTGACCACCTGGAAGTAGGTGCTGAAGGCCCGCACCATGGTCTCGGCCTGCTGCGGCGTGCGCCCGGCCAGGCCTGCGGCCAGCTCCGACAATGGCGCCTGGTTCTCGCGTCGGGCAATGGCGCGGGTGCGGACATCCTCGACATCGTCGAGGAACGCCGTCGAGACCTGCTCGACCAGCAGGTCGCCGACCAGTGCGCCGAGCCGGCGCACGTCATCGCGAAGCGGAAGATCGGGAGAAGCGAATTCGATGCTGCTGCGGTACTCGTTCATCGGCGACGCACGGGCCTCGGTCAACGGATCCTGGCCCCAAGCCTATCCCAGATCGGGCGTCGTGCTGCGATGCAAAAATGGTTTCATCTGCACGTATCCACGGCAGATGCAGCCGAGCATGGGCTCGGCTCTACAACCATCATGCCGCGTGACACCGTGTAGCGCCCGAGCCCATGCTCGGACGGCGGCGCAGCCGCACAGGCGGCCCCCGTTGCAGGGGCCGCCATCATTGCGCGCGAATCAGCGCTTCTTCTTCGCCGTGCCCTGCCCGGCCGTGCCGATGGTCTGCTCCAGCCAGCGCTCGCTTTCGGCCAGCATGGTCATGATCGATTCGCGGGCGCGGTAGGCATGCGATTCATTCGGCAGCATCACCAGGCGCGCGGTACCCCCCAGGCCCTTGACCGCGGCGAACATGCGCTCGCTCTGCATCGGGAACGTGCCGGAGTTGTTGTCGTCGGCGCCGTGCACGAACAGGATCGGATCCTTGATATCACCGGCGTAGTTGAACGGTGACATCTTCTGGTACAGGTCCTGCGCCTGCCAGTAGTTGCGCTCTTCGGCCTGGAACCCAAACGGGGTAAGCGTGCGGTTGTAGGCGCCACTGCGCGCGATGCCGGCCTTGAACAGGCGGGTGTGCGCCAGCAGGTTGGCGGTCATGAACGCACCGTAGGAATGGCCACCGATGGCGATATGGTCGCGATCGGTCACGCCACGGCGTACCACTTCATCCACCGCCGCCTGCGCGTTGGCCACCAGCTGTTCGATGTAGGTGTCGTTCGGCTCCTTGTCACCCTCGCCGATGATCGGCATCGACGGGCTGGCCAGCACCACATAGCCCTTGGCCAGGAACGCCTGCGGGCCCCAGTAGCTGACCGCGTTGAAGCGGTACGGCGAATCGGTCACCTGGCTGGCCGCGGCCGCGCTCTTGAACTCGCCCGGGTAGGCCCACATCAGCAGCGGACGCGGGCCGTCGCGTTCCGGGTCGTAGCCCGGCGGCAACAGCAGGGTCGCGGTCAGGTCGACGCCGTCCTTGCGCTTGTAGCGGATCTGCTCCTTCTGCACGCCCTTCAACTGCGGCAGCGGATGCGCGAAATGGGTCAGCGCGCGCGGCGCGGTGGTCGCATCGGCCAGCGACTGCACGTAGAAGTTGGCCGGCTCGTCCGGGCTCTCGCGGCTCAGCAGCAGCGAGCTGGCCTGATCGTCCAGCAGTGCCACCGGCGATGCATAGCTCGGCGCCTGCGAGTGGAACAGGCGCGTCGCCGTGCCGGTGGCGATGTCGAAGCGGTCCACGAACGGCCTGTCGCCTTCCGGCGACGCACCGGCACCAGCCAGGTACAGGCTGCTGCCATCGGCGCTGGTCTGCAGCAGCGAACGCCCGCGTTCGTCGCTGTGCAGCAACGGCCGGCCCGGGTCGGCATAGCGGTCCTGTGCGTCGCGATCCCACAGCAGGCGCGGCTCGGCACCGGCATCGTCCGGGGCGATCAGCCAGGTCCTGGTCCTGCGGGTCTTCCACCACGATTCGGTGAGCAGGGCAGGTCACCGCGGCCCCAGTTGATACCGGCGAAGCGGCTGCCAAGCTGGGCCAGGGTCACCGGCGGCCTGTCAAAGGGCGCCGCCTGCATCAGCACCGCATCGCGCACCTTGGCCTCCTTGTTCGGGTCACCGCCGTCCTGTGCTTCGGCCCAGACCAGGGTGGCGTCAGCATCCCCACGCCAGCTGATGTCGCGCACGCCAGTCACTTCGGCATCGTTGCCGGTCGGCAGGCCTTCCACCAGCGGGCGCACCGCCACGGTGTGCACCAGCCTGCCGCTGGCACGCTCGATCACTTCGATGCGGCGAGGGAAACTGCTCACCGGCACCAGGTAGGAGTACGGGCGCTGCACCTGCTGGCGCAGCACGAAGCGGCCATCCGGCGAGACCGAGAATCCCATGAAGATGCCGGCGGCGCCGATCGCGCGGGTGCTGCCATCCAGGCCGACTTCCACCGGCTGGGTGGTGGCGTAGTAGTCGAACTGGCGCGCATCGGCCTCGTTCTTCAGCAGGTCCTGGTAGGTGCGGATCGACACCACGCCGCTGCCCTGGCGGGTCTGCTGCACGGCCGGGCCGCTCGGGATGCCGTCGGTGGCCGGGACCGCACCGAGGTTGGCCGGGCGGGTGAACACCACAAGTCCACGGCTGTCCGGCAGCCACTGGTAGCCGCTGCCCATCACCGTGTTCAGGCCCGCCACCAGGCGGCGGGCGTGGCCAGCCGCCACGTCCACCAGCCACAGTTCATTGGCGCCGCTGGCAGCGTCGACCTGGTTGAAGGCCAGCCACTTCTGGTCCGGCGACCACATCAGGCTGGCGATCGACAACCTGTCCGGCAGGCCACTGATCTGCCGCGCCTTGCCGTCGGCCACATTCATCAACCACACCTTCTCGCCGAAGCTGAAGCGGCTCTCGGAGAATGTGCGCGGGTTGATGCGCAGGCCGGCCAGCTTCAGTTCCGGTTGCGCCACCACCTGGATCGACGGCAGCGACGGCATCTGCATCATCGCGGCGATGTCGCGGCGCGGTGACAGGAACAGCGAAGGCGCGCGCGGCGCATCAACCACGGCCTGCAGCGCGGCCGAGGGAAGTTCGTAGCCGTTGACGCCCTGGGCCTGCGCGGCAACGGGCTGCGGTGCTGCCGCCCAGGCCAGCGGGGCCACCGCCAACAGTCCCATCGACAGGACCAGGCCGGTCCAGCGCCGCGTACGGCGCGCATGCATGCTCATCGTTCCACCTGCGTGATGCGTGAAAACACCGACCTTAACAGGCCGTGCACGCCGCCCCACCTGCCGATGGTTGGGTCATCCCGATGTCATGCCAGGGTCGCGATATAATGGCGGTTCTCCCCTGCCGAGGGGCGCTGCGACCGGTTCCCACGAGGCCCGGCCAGGCTCGGTAAGGTGGCTTTGTAACAACGGCGCCCGGCTAGATGCGAGCACCCGCTCGCCCACAACCGGAGCACACGAATGAACGCTGTTGCCAAGACCTTCTCCACCGAAGGTGATTACAAGATCCGCGATATCACCCTGGCCGACTGGGGCCGCAAGGAACTGGACATCGCCGAGCACGAAATGCCGGGGCTGATGTCGATCCGCCGCAAGTACCAGGCCGAGCTGCCGCTGAAGGGCGTGCGCGTGACCGGTTCGCTGCACATGACCATCCAGACCGCAGTGCTGATCGAGACCCTGAAGGACATCGGCGCCGACGTGCGCTGGGCCTCGTGCAACATTTTCTCGACCCAGGACCACGCTGCGGCGGCCATCGCCGCCACCGGCACCCCGGTGTTCGCCTGGAAGGGCGAGACCCTGGAAGAGTACTGGGACTGCACCCTGGACGCGCTGACCTTCACCCTGCCCGACGGCACCCTGACCGGCCCGGAGCTGGTGGTCGACGACGGCGGTGACGTGACCCTGCTGATCCACAAGGGCTACGAGCTGGAAAACGGCAGCGACTGGGTCAACACCGCCTCGTCCTCGCACGAAGAACAGGTGATCAAGAACCTGCTCAAGCGCGTGGCCAAGGAGCGTCCGGGTTACTGGGGCCGCGTGGTCAAGGACTGGAAGGGCGTCTCCGAGGAGACCACCACCGGCGTGCACCGCCTGTACCAGCTGGCCCAGGCCGGCACCCTGCTGATCCCGGCGATCAACGTCAACGACTCGGTCACCAAGAGCAAGTTCGACAACCTGTACGGCTGCCGCGAGTCGCTGGCCGACGGCCTGAAGCGCGCGATGGACGTGATGCTGGCCGGCAAGGTGGCCGTGGTCTGCGGCTACGGCGACGTCGGCAAGGGCTGCGCGGCCTCGCTGCGTGCCTACGGCGCGCGCGTGATCGTCACCGAGATCGACCCGATCTGCGCGCTGCAGGCGGCGATGGAAGGCTATGAAGTCAACACCATCGAGTCGACCCTGGGCCGTGCCGACCTGTACGTCACCACCACCGGCAACCGCGACATCATCCGCATCGAGCACCTGAGCGCGATGAAGGACCAGGCCATCGTCTGCAACATCGGCCACTTCGACAACGAGATCCAGGTCGATGCGCTGGTGTCCTACCCGGGCATCAAGCACGTCAACATCAAGCCGCAGGTGGACAAGTACATCTTCCCGAACGGCAATGCGATCTTCCTGCTGGCCGAAGGCCGCCTGGTGAACCTGGGCTGCGCCACCGGCCACCCCAGCTTCGTGATGTCCAACAGCTTCGCCAACCAGACCCTGGCCCAGATCGACCTGTGGGCGAACAAGGACAGCTACGAGAAGAAGGTCTACCTGCTGCCGAAGAAGCTGGACGAGGAAGTGGCGCGCCTGCACCTGGAGAAGATCGGCGTGAAGCTGACCACCCTGACCCAGGAACAGGCCGACTACATCGGCGTGCCGGTGGAAGGTCCGTTCAAGCCGGACCACTACCGCTACTGATGCCTGCGCGGTGCCGGCCAGCGGCCGGCACTACCCCCGCCATGGAAGCGGAAAGAACGGGCGCCTTCGGGCGCCCGTTCTGCGTTGGGGTGCCCCCCCGCATCGCATGCATCTACGCATGGCGTGGGACAATAGCCTCGGTCAAGGCAGCGCCCCTGCCCCACGCTACGATGCCCCCATGACTCCGGCCATCAACCTCCTCAAGCGCGAGAAGATCGCCCACACCGTGCGCAGCTACGTGCACGACGCCCACGCCGGATCGTATGGCAGCGAAGCTGTCGACAAGCTCGGCCTCGATCCGGCCCAGGTGTTCAAGACCCTGCTGGCCAGCACCGAAACGCACGAACTGCTGGTCGCGATCGTGCCCGTAGCCGGCCAGCTCGACCTGAAGGCCCTGGCCGAAGCAGCCGGCTGCAGGAAGTGCGAGATGGCCGCCGCGGATGTGGCACAACGCGCCACCGGCTACCTGGTCGGTGGCATCAGCCCGCTCGGGCAGAAGAAGCGCCTGCGCACCTTCCTGGACGCCAGCGCGCAGGCGCTGCCCCGCCTGCATGTCAGCGCCGGTCGCCGCGGACTGGAAGTGGAACTGGCACCGGCCGACCTGCTGCGCCTCACCGCCGGCCACTTCGCCGTCATCGGCAAGGCACGCTGATGCGCTGGCCGTGGCCTGCATCGCCAATACCCCGGCTCGAAGATGCACAGGCCGATGGGTTGCTGCAGGACCTCTTGTCGCGCGACGGCACGCGCATCACCGATGCCGCACGCACGGTCGCGCGGCTGTTCGCCGCTGCCACGCTGGAAGGACTGGCGCCACATGCCGATCTGATCGAACAACGCTGCCAGGGCATCAGGCTGGGCGGCATGCTGGTCAGCAACCAGGCGCACCTGGGGGCAGCGCTGCAACGACTGCGCTATTGGCAGGCGCGGGCAGGTTGCCTGTGCGCGCTCAATCGCGGCTACCCGTTCTTCGATCCCCGCCGGCTGATCGAGCAAGGCCAGATGCAGCTGCTCTCGCTGGAAGAGGCCAAGGACGGCTGGGGCGACTGCCACGCTGTCTCCTGTACCCAGTGCGGGCAGCACTGGCAGGCCATCGACCGCGAGTACCACTACCCGTGGTGGGAATGGATCGCGGAGTGAGGGCCACGCGATGCGCGGATGGACTCAGGGTCGCCAGTTGGCGTTGTTCTCCCAGAACGCCACCGCGCGCCGGTAGGCCTCGCGGTCCAGCGGCACGCCGGAACCGCCCTCCTCCACGCCCAGCGCATTGCGCATCATCGTGATCGGCGCCATCGGTACTTCTTCCGGCTCGGCGGTGTAGATGCAGCCGACGATGCCCCAGTCGGCCTCGATCGGCGAACCTTCCTTCGCCAGCTGCTCGGCGCTGTACAGGATGACCACCAGATAGTTCGCGCGCGGGGACTCCACGCCCTCGAACCAGCGCACCAGCACCGGCAGCTCATCGCGGTTGCGCGCTTCGTAGCCGCTGCGCAGCAGGTGGCGGTTGGCCTCGGTGATCGGCACCGTCAGGCAGCGCGTGCTGGTCCAGTTCTCGTAGACGAACAGTTTGCAGAACGGAGCGTAGCCGTCGAGCACCTTCAGTGGCGCATGCGCATTGAGATGTGCCTCGAACTGCTCGGCAGTGCAGTCTTGGATGGTGTTGCCGCGCGGCACGCGCGGGAACAGGCGGGGACGGGCGAAATCGGTGAGGACGATGGACATGGCGCAGGTGTGATCAGGAGTGCTGCTGCACAGGGTAACCGGCCCGAAGGCAGGCAGGGCCGGATGCCGATGGTCACTGGCATCCGCCTCCGTCTTGCCGCACCCTGCGGGCGACCCACCGTCAGGATCGCCAGCTCATGGAAGCAGCACGCGCGTTATCCCGCTCCGCCCGTCCCCGCCGATGGCTGAAAGTGCTGGTCGCCCTCATGCTGGTGCCGCCGGTGCTGTTCAGCGCGGCCCTGCTCTGGCCGCTGTCGGCACCGCCCTTGCCCGAGCCGGGCGACAGCCGCGTGATCGTCAACGCGCGAGTGGTGGACGTCGCGCGCGGCCAGGTCAGCGAACCCACCACAGTGACGGTGCGCAACGGCACGATCACTGCCGTTGGCGAAGCCCCACGGGATACCACGTTGCCGGTGCTCGACGCAGGCGGCCGTTGGCTGCTGCCCGGTTTCTGGGACATGCACACCCATGCACTGCAGTTGTCGCCGCAGCTCCAGTTCCCGTTGATGCTGGCCAACGGAATCACCGGCACCCGCGACATGATGGATTGCCCGCAGGCCACCGATCCGCTGATCGCCTGCGTGGCCGACAAGCGCCGCTGGACCGCACAGGCCATTGCCGGGCAGCAGGTTGCGCCGCGCTTCGTGCAGATCGCCAGCTTCTATTTCGAAGATCCGTCACTCGCGCCGGAGGCCGGCGCTGCGCGTGCACGCGCGTACAGCGCGCGAGGTATCGACGCGTTGAAGGTCTACAACCGGCTGCGTGCCGACACCTACCAGCGGCTGGCCACCGAGGCGCAGCAACTGCGCCATCCGCTGGTAGGCCATCTGCCCAGGGCCGTGCCGCTGCAGGATGCCTTGCAGGCGGGCCAGCGCAGCTTCGAACACGCCCATCTCTTCGTGCGCCACTGCTCGGACAACGCGGCGGCGTGGCGCAGTGGCACGCTCGACGGCGAAGACCCAACCGTACTGGCCGAACGAACGGTCACTGGATACCAGTCCGCGGTCTGCGACGAAGCATTCGATCTGATGCAGGCCAGCGGTGCCGCGTTCGTGCCCACCCATGTCACCCGCGAAGAGGATGCGCGTGCACGCGACCCCGCCTTCGTCGACGATCCGCGCCTGGCCTATATGGATCCGCTTTCACGCTGGGCGTGGCGTGATGACTTGCAGGCCATCGTGGCGCGCCACCCCGGCCCGCGCGGCGAAACCGCACTGAAGGCCTACTTTGAGCACGGGTTGGCGCTGACCGGCGCTTCGCATCGTGCCGGCGTCACCGTGCTGGTCGGCACCGATACCGGGTTGGGCGGCTTGCGCTACCACGATGAACTGCAGTGGCTGCGGCAAGCCGGCCTGAGCCAGGCCGACGTACTGCGTGCAGCCACGCTGCAGCCTGCGCGCCATCTGCAGCTGCACGCATCACATGGCAGTGTCGAGGTCGGCAAAGCCGCCGACCTGGTGTTGCTTGATGGCAATCCGCTGCACGACATTGCCAATACCCGCCGCGTGCATGCGGTGCTGCTGGCCGGCCATCTCTATGACCGCCAGCGGCTGGATGCGTTGCTGGCCTATGCGCGCAGGCAGGCACGTTCGCCAGCAGTGATGGCGCGGCTGTTGTGGGGCTTCATCACCAGCCCGGTCAGTGCCGAACTGTAACGGCAGCTACAATGCCATCCGCTCGCGCAGCTCGCGCGCCTGCCGCCGCGACACTTCCACTTCACTGCCATCGTCCAGCGTCAAGCCGTAGCCGTCGGCAATGCTGGGTGTTACCCCGCGAATCCTGCGCAGGTTGACCAGGGTATTGCGGTTGGCACGGAAGAACAGATCCTGCGGCAGGCGAGCTTCCAGGGCGCTCAGGCTGCGGGTCAGCAAGGCGTCCTGGTCGCGGAACCACAGCCGCGTGTAGTTGCCATCCACCACCAGCCGGCGGATCTCGGACACCGCGACGAACCAGCAGCGATCGCCTTCGCGCACGAACACCTGGTCCTGTGCAGCCAGCGTGCTGCGCGGCTCCGGCGTTTCGCTCGTCACCACGCTGCGCTGGCGCGCCCGCTCCAGCGCTTCCAGCAAGCGCGGTGCCTCGACAGGCTTCACCAGATAGTCCAGCGCGTTGGCCTGGAACGCGCGCACCGCGTAGGTGTCGTAGGCAGTAACGAAGATCACCGCCGGCACCGTCTCCAGCCCGTCCAGCACATCGAAGCCACTGCCGGAGGGCATCTGCACATCCAGCAACACAAGCTCCGGCGCCAAAGTGGCGATCGCCTCGCGTGCGGCGGGCACATCGTCGGCTTCGCCCACGCACCGCACCCATGGTAGTGCCGACAACAGGGTGCGCAGCTCCTGCCGGGCCAGGCGCGCATCATCGACAATCAGTACGCGCAGGACACCATTCACTGCGGGATCTCCAGCAGCGCCTGCATGTGGTTGCCAACCGGCTGCAGCGTGAAACTGCCGCGCCTGCCCAGCTGCGTGCGCAGATAGGCCAGGCCGACGCCATGGCCATGGCCATGGCTGGGTTCATCGCCCGTGCCCAGCGGGTTGTCTACCTGCAGACGCAGCAGGTCATTGTCCAGCGTGGCCCGGATCTGCACTTCACCGCCCCCCGGGCGGCTGGCGATGCCGTGCCTGATCGCGTTTTCCACCAGCAGCTGCAGCGCCATCGCCGGCAACAGCGCCTGCAGGGCACCGGCATCGATGTGCCGGCTTACCTGCAGGCGCTGTTCGAAGTGGATCGTCTCGATGGCCAGGTAGTCCTCCACCACCGCCAGTTCCTCTGCCAGCGTGACCTGCTCGCTGCGGTTGTGCGCCAGCGCCTGGCGCAGCGTGCGCGACAGGCGGGTGACCATGTCGCGCGCACGCTCAGGATCTTCCAGGATCAGCGCGCGCAGGTTGTTCAGCGCATTGAACATGAAGTGCGGGTTGAGCCGGGCACGCAGCGCATCTCGCTCCAGCGCACTGCGCTCCGCTTCGGCGCGCAGCCTTGCCAGTTCCGCACCACGTATCCGGCGCAGGCTGTGCAGGCTTGCCCATAGTGCGGCCCACAGGGCCAGTATCACCGCCGTGGTGTACCAGTAGAGCAGCAGCGCCTTGGGGCTGAAGTCGGCCGCCTGCCGCCCCGGGCCCACCCAGTTCCAGGCCAGCGCCGAGTGCAGCGCCATGATCACCAGAACCTGCGCCACTGCCGCGCCCAATGCCACCGACAGCGCCAGCCGCAGCAACAGCCCGGCCGTACCGCGCGCCCACCAGTCGGCGCGCAGCGCCCGCGCACGGATGGCGCCGCTGCACCCGAACAGGGCCAATGCCAGGCCCAGCGTGATCAACGCGCCAGCGCTTCCGGCATCGTCGAGATAGGCCTGGCGCAGGCCGATTCCCGCAAGGCCATAAAGCGCCCATGCCAGCCCGTTGAGCAGCCAGAAGCGTAGCGATGAGGAGGAGTCCGGCATGTCCATTCCGAGGCGAATTGAAACTCAGCGGTGATGGTCGAGGAAGGCCTGCCCTGCCCCTGCAGCCAGCGCGGATCATCCCACATCAGGAAATGAAAACCCTGCGCGCTCATCGCAATCTGCACACCCTGCAGTTCCGCGTACTGGGTCCGGAAGACGGCGCGGGTGCTTTCCTCGGTCGCGCCCATCGGCTGGTAGCCGGCCCAGCTTCCCAGCACCAGCGTCGGCGCGCTGATCGAGGCGATGCTGGCGCGCAGGTCGGTGGTCATCACCGCATGCATGGCATCGGCGGTTGTCTGGCGATCGCTGGTTTCCCCCCAGCGCACCAATTCGGCCGGCGCTGCGGATCGCGGGTCATGCCCGCCAGGCCCGCCTTCAGCTGTGCCTGCCATTGCACGGCGTCGGTGGCCAGCATGCCCTTGCGCAGCTCGTCGGCCATCGGGCGTGCGCGTTCCACCGTGGCGTTCGGGTCACGCGCTGCCGGCAGGAATGGCAGTGCGTCGACCAC
Organism: Stenotrophomonas maltophilia; assembly: GCF_001676385.1. Lineage (GTDB taxonomy): Bacteria > Pseudomonadota > Gammaproteobacteria > Xanthomonadales > Xanthomonadaceae > Stenotrophomonas > Stenotrophomonas maltophilia_J. The sequence continues at coordinate 41,160 of NZ_LYVJ01000007.1, forward strand.
TACCAGCGCACTGACCGCCTTCGGCTCGGCCTGCGCCATCTGCAGGCCCAGCAGGCCGCCAAGGCTGTGGCCAATCACCACCACCGGCCCCAGGTGCCCGTCATGCAGGTAGGCCAGCAGCTGCCGACGCATCGCCGGCAGGAACTCCGCCGGGCGCGGGTCTGCCGGCGCAGCGCCCGCAAAGCCCGGCAGCTGCACCAGGTGGCACTGCGCATCCTTCAATGCCAGGCAGGTTTCACGCCAGACCTCGGCGCTGCTGTTCAGGCCAGGGATCATCAGCAGCGGGCGCCCCTTGCCGACCACCTCGACCTGCACTTTGCCGGCGGTCGAGTCAGTGGCGGCATGCGCCGGGCCGGTACCGAGCACGGCCATCGCCATGCCGGTCATCGCCAGCCGGACCAGGGCCTTCATTGCGTACCAGAGTGCCAGGAAGATCTTCATCGTCAGCTCCTTCATCGGGTGGGTGTTGCCGGGACGGGAGCAGCGTGGGCCTGGACGAGGCAAGCCGGTTGCGATTTCGGAGCAGCGGCCGGTCACCCGGGTGAACGGTCGCGTGCCACGGACGGCCTGCCCTCACACGGCAATCGCACATCCATCTTGATGAAGCGATATACTCACCCGCACCCGCCGCTGCCGCCCGTGCCATGACTGCCATCAGCTTCGAGTTCTATCCACCCAAGACCGACGAGCAGCGCAGCCAGCTCGACCGCGCCGCCACCCGGCTGAAGGACTACGGCCCCGAGTACGTATCCTGTACCTTCGGCGCCGGTGGCTCGACCCTGAGCTACACCTCCGAGACCGTGCGCCATCTGAACCAGCACCATGGCTTCGAGGCTGCGCCGCACCTGTCCTGCGTCGGCGGCACCCGCCAGGAAATCCGCGAGCTGCTCAAGCTGTACCGCGCCATCGGCTGCCGCCGCCTGGTCGCGCTGCGCGGCGACCTTCCGTCGGGAATGGGCTTCCCCGGCGACATGCGCTACGCCGCGGAACTGATCGACTTCATCCGTGCCGAGCACGGCGACGCCTTCCGCATCGAGGTCGGGGCCTACCCGGAAACCCATCCGCAGGCCGCCGATGCCCTGTCCGACCTGAAGCACTTCAAGGCCAAGATCGATGCCGGTGCCGACGCGGCGATCACCCAGTATTTCTTCAACCCGGATGCCTATTTCCACTTCGTCGACGAAGTGCGCCGGCTGGGGGTGCAGGTGCCGATCACCCCGGGGATCATGCCGATCTCCAACTTCAGCCAGCTGCGCCGCTTCTCCGAGCAGTGCGGCGCCGAGATCCCGCGCTGGATCGGCCGCAAGATGCTGGCCTATGGCGATGATGCCGCGTCGGTACGTGCGTTCGGCGCTGAGGTGGTGGCCAGGCTCTGCCAACGCCTGATCGAAGGCGGTGCCCCTGGCCTGCACTTCTATACCCTGAACCTGGCGAAGCCGACCCTGTCGGTGTTGAAGCTGCTGCAGGGCTGAAAGCACACCATGCCGTCGCAATCGGCGCTACCCTGCGCCGATGAACCGGCTTTCCCACCTGCTGTTGTTGCTGCTCCTGCTGTACCTGGTCGCGGGCGTTGCCCATGCGCAATCGACGCGCCTGAACCGCTGCACGGATCCGCAGGGCCAGAGCGTGTATACCGACCGGCCCTGTGACAGCGTCGGTGCGCAATCGCGGCTGCCACCGCCCGCTGCCACCGGCAACACCTTGCCGCGCGACACACTCGGGGCGCGCTGCCCACGGCGGCTGAGTGAGCTGGTGGACGCGCTGCGCACCGGCATCGTCAGCAACGACGTGAACCGCCTGTCGTCGCTGTACCTGTGGGGCGCGGTGTCCGACGCGGGTGCACAGCGCATCCTCGGTCAATTGGAATCGCTGGTACGGCGGCCGCTGGTGGACGTGGTTCCGGTGTATCCGTCACAGGCGCTGCCGTCGTCGGAGGATGAGGGCCAGGCCCCTGCTGCGCAGGGATCCGACCCTGAGCCCTCTGTAACACGGCATCCGGTCGGCCTGCGCCTGGAGCAGACGCTGCCCGGCAGCGTGTCGCGCGCCTCGACGGTGCTGGGGCTGCGGCGGCAGTACGGATGTTTCTGGATCACCTTGTGATCGCAGGCAGGCATCCACGCCTGGCATTGATCCATTGCTTCCGGGAGGGGGCGGCGATGGGGTCAGCGCCCTGCTGCGCAGGGATCCGACCCCGCGCGCGGCCTCACTGCGGCCACAGGCCGCGGATGGCGGCGATACCCTGCCCGCCGTGGCGGCGCGCTTCGGCGATGTCACCCCGGCCCATGCCGCCCAGGGCATAGATCGGCAGCGAGACCTGGGCGCGAAGCTCGGCAAAGGCGTCCCAACCCAGCGGCGTGGCGCCCGGATGACTGGCAGTGGCCTGCACCGGCCCCAGCACGGCGAAGTCACAGCCCAGCTTTTGTGCGGCCTGCAGCTGCGGCAGATCGTGGCAGGACGCGGCCACCAGCTGGCCCTCGGGCAGCGGGCGCTGTGACAACTGCAGCAGCTGCTCGCTGCCCAGATGCACACCCACGCCCAGTGCCCGCGCCAGCTCGATGTCACGGTTGAGCAGCCACTGCACTCCACTGCGGCGGTGCGTGCGCACGGCCTGCTCGACCATCGCCTGCCGCTGCGCATGTGCCGGCGGCAGCCGCAGCTGGATGCGCTGCTGGCCCGCAGCCACCGCGCGCTGCAACTGCTCGTGCCAGTGTCCTATGCCGCTGCCTTCGTCAGCCGGCGCCGGGGTGATCAGGTAACTGTCCGGCTGGCGCAGGGCAGCCACCACCGGCAGATCTGCCGGCGGCATCGAGTAGCGGCCCAGCTTGTCCGGCGCCACCCAGGTGATGGCCTGGCCCTCGCGGCCGCGCGGGGCGCCCTTCCAGCTGCGCACGTGGCGTACTTCCAGGGTCAGGTGCTTGTCGGGGTAGCGCTGCGGTACGTCCATCAGCCACTCGCCGACATCGGCGTCGATGCCCAGCTCCTCGCGCAGCTCGCGCACCAGCGCCTGCTCGGAGGTCTCGCCGGATTCGCGCTTGCCGCCGGGGAACTCCCACAGGCCGGCCATGTCGCGGTTCCCGGTACGGCGGTTGAGCAGCACGCGGCCACGGGCGTCGGTGATGACGGCGGCCACGACGTGGATTGATCGGGTGGGAGAAGCCATGGAGGAAGAATGCCCAGATCCGGTCGACCCGCGCAATCTCGGATCCAGGCCGGACCATCCTGGCCAAAGAAAAGCCCCGCTTCCGCGGGGCTCTCCGGAGGTCAGCTCAGCTGGCCGTGGCAGTGCTTGTACTTCTTGCCACTGCCACACGGGCACGGATCATTGCGGCCGATCTTCGGCTCGTCGCGCTGCAGCTGCGCAACGCCCTGCTGGGCAGCCTGCACCTGTGCGGCCTCCTCGTCGGCGCTGTAACCGCCCGCGTCCTGGTGCTGGAACTGAGACTGGCGCAGGCGCGCTTCGGCCTGCTGGCGCTCGGCCGCTTCCAATGCCTGCACTTCCTCGTCGCTGCGGATGCGCACGCGCGACAGCAGGGTCACCACTTCGCGCTTGACGTTCTCCAGCATGTCCGAGAACAGCTCGAACGCTTCCTTCTTGTATTCCTGCTTCGGCTGCTTCTGCGCGTAACCGCGCAGGTAGATGCCCTGGCGCAGGTAATCCATGCGCGCCAGGTGCTCCTTCCAGCTCTGGTCCAGCACGGTCAACATGACGTGCTTCTCCAGCGCGCGCATGGTTTCCTCGCCGATACCGGCCTCCTTCTCGGCGAAATGCTGGTTGACGCGCTCCTGGACCTTGGCGGCAATGGCCTCGGCATCCAGCTCCTCGTGCTCCTTGACCAGGTCGGTCAGCGACATCTGCAGGCCGAAGTCGGACTCCAGGGTCGCCTCCAGGCCACGCAGGTCCCACTGCTCGTCGATCGAGTTCGGCGGCACGAAGCGGGCAACCACGTCGAAGATCACGTCGTCGCGGATGCCATCGACGTTGTCCTTCACCGATTCGGCATCCAGCAGTTCGTCGCGCTGGGCGTAGATCACCTTGCGCTGGTCGTTGTTGACGTCGTCGAAGTCCAGCAGGTTCTTGCGGATGTCGAAGTTGTGGGCCTCGACCTTGCGCTGCGCCTTTTCGATCTGGCGGCTGACCAGGCGGTCTTCGATGACGTCGTCTTCCTTCATGCCCATCATGCGCATGGCCTTCTGCACCCAGTCGGAGGCGAAGATGCGCATCAGGTTGTCTTCCAGCGACAGGTAGAAGCGGGACGAGCCCGGATCTCCCTGGCGACCCGAACGGCCACGCAGCTGGTTGTCGATACGGCGCGACTCATGGCGCTCGGTGCCGACGATGTGCAGGCCGCCGGCGGCCTTCACGGCCTCGTGGCGCTTCTGCCAGTCGGCCTTGACCGCAGCCTTCTGCTCGTCGGTCGCGTCCTCGCCCAGCGCGTGGATCTCCGCTTCCAGCGAGCCCCCCAGCACGATGTCGGTACCACGGCCGGCCATGTTGGTGGCGATGGTCACCGCACCCGGGCGGCCGGCGTTGGCGACGATGGTCGCTTCGCGGTCGTGCTGCTTGGCATTGAGCACTTCGTGCTTCACGCCGGCCTTGCGCAGGTGCTCGGACAGCATCTCCGAGGTTTCGATCGAGGTGGTACCGACCAGCACCGGCTGGCCGCGCTTGGCGCACTCTTCGATGTCGGCCAGCACCGCATTGAACTTGCCCTTGCGGTTGAGGAACACCTGGTCCGGGCTGTCCTTGCGGATGGTCGGGCGGTTGGTCGGAATCACCACCACTTCCAGGCCATAGATGCTCTGGAACTCGAACGCTTCGGTATCTGCCGTACCGGTCATGCCGGACAGCTTCCTGTACATGCGGAACAGGTTCTGGAAGGTGATGCTGGCCAGCGTCTGGTTCTCGCGCTGCACCGGCACGCCTTCCTTTGCTTCCACCGCCTGGTGCAGGCCGTCGGACCAGCGGCGACCGGCCAGGGTGCGGCCGGTGAATTCGTCGACGATGACCACTTCGCCGTCGCGCACGATGTAATCCACGTCGCGCTGGTAGATCGCGTGCGCGCGCAATGCGGCGTTGAGATGGTGGACCACGGTCAGGTTCTGCGCCGCGTACAGGCCTTCGGTCTCTGCATTGAGGATGCCGGCTTCCACCAGCAGTTGCTCAGCGTGCTCCATGCCCGCTTCGGACAGGTGCACCTGCTTGCCCTTCTCATCGACCCAGAAATCGCCTTCGCCGTCCTCGCTCTCCTGCTTGACCAGGTGCGGCACGACACGGTTGACGCGGATGTACAGCTCCGGGGAGTCGTCGGCTGGACCGGAAATGATCAGCGGGGTACGCGCTTCGTCGATCAGGATCGAGTCGACTTCGTCGACGATGGCGTAATGCAGGCCGCGCTGGTAGCGGTCGGCCTTGGACAGCGCCATGTTGTCGCGCAGGTAGTCGAAGCCGAATTCGTTGTTGGTGCCGTAAGTGATGTCTGCGGCATAGGCTTCGCGCTTGTCGCTGTGCGGCATGCCCGGGTACACCACGCCCACGCTCAGGCCCAGCCAGTTGTACAGCTTGCCCATCTGCGCAGCGTCGCGGCGGGCCAGGTAATCGTTCACGGTGACCACGTGCACGCCCTTGCCTTCCAGTGCATTGAGGTACACCGGCAGGGTCGCCACCAGGGTCTTGCCTTCACCGGTGCGCATTTCCGCGATCTTGCCCAGGTGAAGCACCATGCCGCCGATCAGCTGCACGTCGTAGTGGCGCATGCCCAGCACGCGGCGGCCTGCTTCGCGGCAGACCGCGAAGGCTTCCGGCAGCACCTTGTCCAGGGCTTCGCCGGCGGCGATGCGCTGCTTGAACTCCGGCGTCTTGGCCTGAAGCTGCTCGTCGGAAAGCTTCTCGATCTCCGGCTCCAGCGCATTGATCTTGGCGACGATGCGGTTGAGCTGGCGCAGCTGTCGTTCATTACGACTGCCAAAGACGCGGGTAAGCAGGCTGTTGATCATTGAAGGAACCGGGTTGGATGGACACGACGCCCGGCCTCCCCCTGGGGATCCGTCCGCCGCAAACGAAACAGGGCGCCTGGCGCCCTGTCGATGGCAACACCCATTGTAGCTTGGGACGGCCGGCTGAGGTTTCAACCCTTCGGCGATGGGTCGGATCGGGGTCGGATCCCATTCGCCATGGCGAACGGGCTCTGACACCCGACCAGCGTTCAGCCGCGGCTGACGCGGCCGACCGGCGTATTGCCGCCGTCGCCGAGGAACTTGCGCGGATTGACCACGTTGCCGTTTTCCCAGACCTCGAAGTGCACGTGGGCACCGGTCGAGCGGCCGGTGGAACCGGCCTTGGCCACTTCCTGGCCGGCACGGACCAGGTCGCCGGCCTTCACCACCAGGCGCGAATTGTGCGCATAGCGGGTGACATAGCCATTGCCATGATCGACGTCGACCACGTTGCCGTAACCGCCCTTCACGCCGGCGAAGCTGACCACACCGTCAGCCACCGCCATCACCGGGTCACCGACACGTGCATGGAAGTCCATGCCCTTGTGGGTAGCGGCACCGCGGCCGAACGGGTCGGCACGGGTGCCGAACCCGAAGTCACATAGCTGTTGCGGATCGGCATGCGCGACGGCACGGCGTTCTGCTGCAGCTGGTGGTCGAACATCAGCGACTCCATTACCGACAGCTGGCGGCCCGAAGCAGCGAAACGCTGCTCCAGCACCTGTAAGTCGGCGTTGACGTCCTTGACCGGAATGTCTTCGGTCGTGCCGCCGGCGTCGCCATCACCGAGGCCCGGGGTCTCGTTGAAGTCGAACTCGCCATCTTCCAGCTTGCCCATCTGGGTCAGCCGTTCGCCAAGCGCGTTCAGCCGGGTGGCCTGGGCCTGCAGTTCGCCGAGGCGCGCGGCCAGGGCGTTGACCTGGGTCTGCGCGTCGCGCCTGACCTTGGCCAGCTCCGCTTCCTGGCGCTCGACCTTGGCCTGCAGGCGCGAATCATTCAGCGCGCTGGCGCCAATGCCACCGGCAAGGCCGATAATGCAGCCTACCCCGAGCACGCTGCCCAGCAGGGCGCGGGGGCGGTCCTCGAAATAGAACCGCAAACGCGTGATCGGCGACGACCTGCCCTGCCCTTCACGCGTTTTGATTACGATCTTTTTGAATGCCATCAGTGAGTTTTCATGTCTGAGCCGAAATCCAGCGTTCGCCCCGCGTCAGTGCCGAAGCCGGCACTGGATGCGGTGATGGCGGACAAAAGCGGAAACCCGCTGCGGCGTGCCCTGTGGCTCGACGCGCTGGACCGTCAGTTGCGCCCCCAGTTGCCGCCCGCTCTGCGCAGCCGTTGCCGGCTGGCCAATGTGGACGGGGAACACCTCGTTTTTCTCGTCGAATCCCCCGTCTGGCATGCCAAGCTGCGGCTTGCCGAGGCCCAGGTGATCGACGCGGCCCGTTCCATCGGGCTGAAGGCCACCAAGGTGACCATCAAGACTGCGTCATCCACTCCCCCCCGCTCCCCAGCGGTCGACAACCGGAATGGCCCCCACGCAGTTTCAGCCGCCACGCACAAAGGGCTACGCGACGCCTTGGCTTGCCTGCAGGACGTTCCTTCGAAACCGAAAAAACGGTCCTGACGACAGCGGAGCATCCGGCTCCGCTCCCCGTCGCGCGTGTCTCCACGGCGTGAAACATTTCGGGGGCCGGGTCGCATCCTAGCGACCAACCGGGGGCCTGTCGTTAGATTGAAGTTAATATAACGTTAAATTCAGGCTTCAGATTCGTCGGATTCACAAAACCGTGACTTCGAACCGGACTTGCGGATCCTCAAGTACGCTGAATACGTTGATGGCATGCGAAACAACAACGCCGCCCTCGAAGGCGGCGCTTTTGTCTTTCAATTCAATAACCTGCACCGCTCAGGCGTAGGCAGGCGCGCCGTACTCGACCGGCGCCGGCGTGGCAGGCGAATCGAAGCTGACCCATTCCCAGGCGGTCGCATCGGCCATCAGCGCGCGCACCAGCTTGTTGTTGAGTGCGTGGCCGGACTTGAAACCCTCGTAGGCACCCAGCACCTGGCCACCGGCCAGATAGAGGTCACCGATCGCGTCGAGGATCTTGTGCCGGACGAACTCGTCGGCGTAGCGCAGGCCGTCTTCGTTGAGCACCCGGAATTCGTCAAGCACGATGGCGTTGTCCATCGAACCGCCCAGGCCCAGGTTGCGCTCGCGCATGTATTCCAGGTCGCGCATGAAACCGAAAGTGCGCGCGCGGGAGATTTCCTTGGTGTAGGCCAGCGTCGAGAACTCGATTTCCTGGCGGGACTGCTTGGCCGGAATCATCGGATGATCGAACTGGATGGTGAAGCCCAGCTTGTAGCCCTCGTACGGGGTGAAGCGGGCCACCTTGTCGCCCTCGGTGACCTCCACGGTCTTCAGCACGCGGATGAAGCGCTTGGGCGCCTCCTGTTCCACGATGCCGGCCGACTGCAGCAGGAACACGAACGGGCCGGCCGAACCGTCCATGATCGGCAGCTCGGCCGAAGACAGTTCGACGATGATGTTGTCCACGCCGAGGCCGGCCAGCGCCGACATCAGGTGTTCGACGGTCTGGATCTTGGCGTCGTTGCAGGTCAGGCCGGTGCACAGCGTCACTTCAGTGACCAGCTCGGCCTTGGCCGGCACTTCCACCACCGGGTCCAGGTCCACGCGGCGGAACACGATGCCATGATTGACCGGTGCCGGGCGCAGGGTCATGTAGACCTTGTCGCCACTGTGCAGGCCAACGCCGGTGGCGCGGATCGTGTTCTTGAGGGTGCGTTGCTGGATCATGGGGATGGACCGGAAGTGACACATCAGATTAACACGCGCCTCCCCCTACACTGGCTGAAACGCCAGTGACCGCCGCCGGCAGGGCATGCCGGCACGCGGGTGGAACGCGCGCTCAAGCGGGGCGCCGGGCCCATCCTGGCCCGGCGTCCGCGTATTCAGGACATGGTGGTGCGACCCGGAGAGGACAAGCCCCGGGCGGCCCCGCTCAGTCCGCCTGGCGGCGCAGGAAGGCCGGGATGTCCAGGTAATCGTTCGGCAGTTCCGCTGCCGCCGGTGCCGAAGAGGCACCCACCGACGATGCGGAGGCGGCGGCGGTATCGCTGCTGGCACGCCGCAGGCCCAGGCCCACGCCTCCAACGGCCTTGGACACGGCGTCACCGCCGTTGTCGAAATCGCCGAACTCCGGCTGGCCGGTGGTGGCGTTGCGCACCAGCTTGATCGGTGCGCGCTCGCCCGGACGCTGGCTCTTGCTGCTTGCCACGCGGTTCAGGCCGGTGGCGACCACCGTCACGCGCACCTCGTCCTGCATGTCCGGATCCAGAACGGTGCCGACCACGACCGTGGCGTCCTCGGAGGCGAATCCATCAATGGTGCGACCGATTTCGTCGAACTCGGCCATGGTGAAGTCGGCGCCGGCGGTGATGTTGACCAGGATGCCGTTGGCACCGGCCAGGTTCACGTCGTCCAGCAGCGGATTCTGGATCGCAGCCTCGGCAGCGGCCTGGGCACGGTCATCGCCGCGGGCGGTGCCGGTACCCATCATCGCCAGGCCCATTTCGGACATGACGGTGCGCACGTCGGCGAAGTCGACGTTGATCAGGCCCGGGCGCACGATCAGGTCGGCAATGCCCTGCACGGCGCCCTGCAGCACGTCGTTGGCGGCACGGAAGGCCTGGATCATGGTCGCGTTGCGGCCCAGCACGGTGATCAGCTTCTCGTTCGGGATGGTGATCAGCGAGTCGCAGTGCTGGCTCAGCTCCTCGATGCCCTTCAGTGCCACCTGCATGCGGCGACGGCCTTCGAACGGGAACGGCTTGGTGACCACGGCCACGGTCAGGATGCCCATTTCCTTGGCCAGCTGCGCCACCACCGGCGCGGCGCCGGTACCGGTGCCACCGCCCATGCCGGCGGTGATGAACACCATGTCCGCCCCCTGCAGGGCATCCATGATGCGCTCACGGTCCTCCAGCGCGGCCTGGCGGCCGACTTCCGGGTTCGCACCAGCGCCCAGGCCCTTGGTCACGTTGGTGCCCAGCTGCAGCTGCAGCTTGGCGCCACAATTCTTGATGGCCTGCGAGTCGGTGTTGGCGGTGATGAATTCCACGCCGTCCACCGCCGAGTTGACCATGTGCGCCACGGCGTTGCCGCCGCCGCCGCCCACGCCAACCACCTTGATCACCGCATTGGGTGCCATCTTTTCGATCAGTTCAAAATGCGCCATGTCCGTGTCCTCGTTGTATCCGCTTTGGCTGGCATGGGCATTCGGGCATCCTGCCGTCCTGCTGCATGCCGACGTTGCGGCTGTGTGGGTTGTGTGTTGCCAGTGTTGCGTTGTGATGCAGGTACTGCGGGTGTTGCGCCCGGGCAATGCCCGGTCTTGCCGGTGCCGCGTCAGAACTCGCCGCGGAACCAGGTCTTGAGCTTCTTGAACATGCTTCCAGCGCGCCCGGTCGGCAGTGTCGGCCGCCGCGGGTGTTCGATCTGGCTGCCCATCAGCAGCAGGCCCACGCCGGTGGCATGCACCGGGTTGCCGACCACTTCGCCGAGGCCGGTGACGTGCTGGGGGATCCCCACGCGCACCGGCATCTGCAGCATTTCCTCGGCCAGTTCGACCACGCCCTCCATCTTCGAGGCGCCACCGGTCAGCACCATGCCGGCGCGTACCAGTTCCTCGAAACCGGAACGGCGCAGTTCGGCCTGCACCATCTCGAAGATCTCCTCGTAGCGGCCCTGCACCGCCTGCGCCAGCGAGTGGCGTGGCATGCGGCGCGGCGGGCGGTCACCCACCGACGGCACCTGGATGCTTTCTTCGGCGGTTGCCAACTGGGCCAGTGCGCAGGCGTAGCGCACCTTGATCTGCTCGGCTTCCGGCGTCGGCGTGCGCAGCATGTGCGCGATGTCATTGGTCACGTGGTCGCCGGCGATCGGCAGCGACGCGGTGTGGCAGATCGCGCCCTGCACGAACACCGCGATATCGGTGGTACCGGCGCCCATATCGACCAGCACCACGCCGAGCTCGCGCTCGTCGGCGGTCAGTACCGCCACGCTGGAGGCCAGCGAGGACAGCACCAGGTCGTCCACCTGCAGGCCACAGCGCTGCACGCACTTGCTGATGTTGGCCGCCGCCGACTGCGCGCACACCACCAGGTGCGCGTGCACTTCCAGGCGCACGCCGGTCATGCCGACCGGATTGCGGATACCTTCCTGCGAATCGTCCAGCACGTATTCGCGCGGGATCGCGTGCAGGATCTTCTGGTCGGCCGGGATCGCCACCGCCTTGGCCGCGTCAAGCACGCGGTCCAGGTCGCCCCAGGTCACTTCGCCGTCGCGGATCGGCACGATGCCCGGCGAGTTCTTGCACTGCACATGGTTGCCGGAGATCGAGGCGTAGACCGAGCGGATCTCGCAGCCGGCCATCAGCTCGGCTTCCTCCACCGCGCGCTGGATCGACTGCACGGTCGATTCGATGTCCACCACCACGCCGCGCTTCAGGCCGCGCGATTCATGCGAGCCGATGCCGATCACTTCGATCGGATTGCCCGGCGAATACTCGCCCACCAGCGCCACCACCTTGGAGGTGCCGATGTCCAGGCCAACGATCAGCGATTTGTCACCCTTGCGATTCATGTCCTTTCCTGCGTGCTTCTGGCCGGGGTCGCCGGCGTTTTCGCCGGCGTGGCCGGGGTACCCCAGCTCAGCGTGAAACCATTGGTATAACGGAGGTCGGCGCGCTCGATGGGCGCGTCCTGGCGGTTGAGCTGCGGCAGCACCTTGACGAAGCGCTGCAGGCGCGAGCGCGCGTCGTCACGGCCAACCACCACTTCGGTGCCATTGCTCAGCACCAGCGACCAGCTGCCCCGCGCATCCATCGTCACCCCGCGCACGTCCACGCCGGCCGGTGCGAACAAGGCACGCGAATCGCTGTACAACTTCATCACCTCTCCGGTCTGGCTGTCCGGGCCATCCAGTTCGGGCAGGGCCAGGTCGGCCAGCTTTTTCGGCGTGGGAAACAGCTTGCCCTGCTCCGACAGCAGGCGATCGTTGCCCCAGCGCGCGAATGGCTTGTGCTCGACCAGCGTCACCTCCAGCACGTCCGGCCACTGCTTGCGCACCTGCGCGCTTTCCACCCACGGCAGCTTTTCCAGCGCATCCTGGGCATCCTGCAGCTTGACGGCGAAGAAGCCGGCACGTGCATACGGCAGCAGCACCTGCTGCAACTGTTCAGCCGGCACCCGCTTGAACTCGGCGTGCACGCGCAGCTTCGCCAGCGGCCAGCGCTCGGCGCCGACCCAGCCGTTGACCACCGCCACGATCGGCAGTGCAACCACCGACAGCGCCAACAGCCAGACGAAGATGCGCAGCACCGCGTTCATGCGTGCGAGGCCTCCAGGGTCTGCTCCAGCACGCGCCACACCAGTTCCTCGAAGCCGACGCCGGCCTCGCGCGCCGCCTTGGGCACCAGCGAGTGGCTGGTCATGCCCGGCGCGGTGTTCACTTCCAGCAGGAAGAAGCGGCCACTGCTGCGGTCGCGCATCACATCCACGCGGCCCCAGCCGCGGCAGCCAGCAGCCTGGAACGCGGCCAGCGCGATGCGGCGGATCTCGTCCTCGGCCTCACCTTCCAGCCCCGGGCACAAGTACTGGGTGTCTTCGGCGATGTACTTGGCGTTGTAGTCGTACCACTGGCCCTTGGGCACGATACGGATCGACGGCAGTGCGATGTCACCCAGGATGGCCACGGTCAGTTCGTCCCCGACCACCATCTGCTCCATCAGCAGCTGGCCGTCGTAGCGCGCAGCCAGGGCCACGGCGTCGTCCAGCCCGGTTTCGTCGGTGACCCGGCTGATGCCCACGCTGGATCCTTCGTTGGCCGGCTTCACCACCACCGGCAGGCCCAGTTCGGCGGCCAGCGCATGCACGTTCGATGCGTCCACCTTCCTGTACTGCGGGGTCGGCAGGCCCAACGACAGCCACACCTGCTTGGTGCGGATCTTGTCCATGCTCAGCGCCGAGCCCAGCACGCCCGAGCCGGTGTACGGCACGCCGAAGGCCTCCATCAGCCCCTGCACGATGCCATCCTCACCGCCACCGTTGTGCCCATGCAGGATGTTGAACACGCGGTCGATGCCGCCGGCAGCGAGCGCCCCCGCCAGTGCTGGAATGCCATCCACGGCGAAGGCGTCGACGCCACGCGACTGCAGGGCTTCAAGCACGTTGCGGCCGGAGTCGAGCGACACCTCGCGTTCGCTGGAGCTGCCGCCGAGCAGCACCGCAACACGGCCGAACACGGCCGGATCGGTCACGCGCAGCGGCGGGAAGGTCAGTGCGCTCACGCCTGGCCCTCCGCCTTGAAGCCTTCCACCGCGATGTGGGTGGCGACGGCGCCGATATCACCCGCCCCCATCATCAGCAGCAGGTCACCATCCTGCAGCACGTCCGGCAGCACGCTGGCAAGCTCGGCGGCCTTGCCCACCACCACCGGCTCGCTGCGGCCGCGCGCACGGATGGCGCGGGCCAGCGCATGCGAGTCGGCACCAGCGATCGGCTCCTCACCGGCCGGGTAGACCTCGCTCAGCACCAGTGCATCGACGCTGGAAAGCACGGCGGCGAACTTGTCGAACTGGTCGCGGGTGCGGCTGTACCGGTGCGGCTGGAAGGCCACCACCAGGCGCTTGTCGGCCCAACCGCCACGCGCGGCGGCGAACACTGCCTCCAGCTCGCTCGGATGGTGGCCGTAGTCGTCGATGATGCGCACCCGGGCACCGCTGGCGGTGGTCACCTCACCCAGGTCGTTGAAGCGACGGCCAACGCCGGCGAACCCTTCCAGCGCGCGCGCGATCGCGTCGGGCGCCACGCCCAGCTGCCAACCCACCGCAGCGGCAGCCAGTGCATTGAGCACGTTGTGCCGGCCCGGCAGTGCCAGCACCACCTCCTGGCTGGTGCCCTGCGGCAGGCGCAGGGTGAAGCGCATGCGCGCACCGTCCTGCACCACGTTCTCGGCACGCACGTCCGCCTGCGGGCTCATGCCGTAGCTCATCACGTGGCGCGGGGTCCTGGCGGCCAGTGCGCCACTTCCGGATCATCGATGCACAGCACCGCCAGGCCGTAGAACGGCAGGCGCTGCAGGAACTCGGCGAACGCCGCCTGCACGCGGGCGAAGTCGTTGCCGTAGTTTTCCAGGTGGTCGGCATCGATGTTGGTGATGATCGACATCAGCGGATTCAGGCGCAGGAAGCTGCCATCGCTTTCATCGGCCTCGGCCACCAGCCACTGCCCACCGCCCAGCTTGGCGTTGGCACCGGCGGCGAGCAGCTGGCCACCGATCACGAAGGTCGGATCCAGGCCGCCTTCGCTCAGCACCGCAGCGGTCAGGCTGGTGGTGGTGGTCTTGCCGTGGGTACCGGCCACCGCGATGCCGCGGCGGAAGCGCATCAGCTCGGCCAGCATCGCTGCCCGCGGCATGATCGGGATGCGCTGGCTGCGTGCCTCCATCAGTTCCGGGTTGTCCTCACGGATAGCACTGGAAACCACCACGCAGTCGGTGCCCAGCACGTTGGCCGCCGAGTGGCCACGCATGATGCGCGCGCCGAGGCTGGCCAGGCGGCGGGTCGCCACGTTGTCGGCGTTGTCCGAGCCGGACACTTCATAGCCCAGCGTCAGCATCACTTCGGCGATACCGCTCATGCCGGTGCCGCCGATGCCGACGAAATGCACGCGCGGGAACGCGCGCACCAGGTCGTTGGTGTCGTGCAGGCGGCGGATCATGCGCGGCCTCGCGCAGGGCAGGCGCGGTGGCATGCCTTCTTCATACAGCTTCCTCGAGAATGATATCGGCGATGCGCTCGGCGGCATCGACCTTGGCCAGGGCACGCGCGGCTTGCGCCATCTGCATGCGGCGGGCGGGATTTTCGGACAGATCGCGCAGCAGTGCGGCAATGCCGTCGGCCAGCGTTCCGTCCTGCTTCAGCAACACCGCCGCGCCGCGCTCGGCCAGGTACTCCGCATTGCGGGTCTGGTGATCGTCGACGGCAGCGGGGAACGGCACCAGCACGCTGCCGACACCAGCCGCGCACAGCTCGGCCAGGGTCGATGCGCCGGCACGGCAGACCACCAGGTCCGCCCAGGCAACGGCTTCGGCCATGTCGGCGATGAACGGTGTGATTTCAGCCTGCACGCCGGCCTTGGCATACGCCTCGACGGCTTCTGCATGCATCTTCTCGCCACTCTGGTGGCGCACCTGCACCGGAACACCCGTGCCCAGCGCGGCGACCGCCTGTGGCACGCCGGTGTTCAGCGCACGCGCGCCCTGGCTGCCACCGACCACCAGTACGCGCAGCGGGCCCTGGCGGTCGGCGAAGCGCTGTTCCGGCGGCGCGATGGCGGCGATCTCGGCACGCACGGGGTTGCCGACGAACTCCTCGCGCGCGGCGAAGGTATCCGGGAAACCCGTGAGCAGGCGACGGGCATAGCGCGACAGGATGCGGTTGGTCAGGCCCGGCGCACGGTTCTGCTCATGCACGACCAGTGGCAGCCCATGCAGGCGCGTGGCCATCCCGCCGGGGCCGGACGCGAAGCCACCGAAAGCCACCACCGCACGTGGCTGGCGCTGGCGGATGATCATGCCTGCGGCGCGCAGCGCGCGCATCAGCCGCCACGGTGCCGCCAGCAGGGCCAGCTTGCCCTTGCCGCGCAGGCCGGTGATGGCCAGGGTGTCGATCGGAATGTCGTGCTGCGGGACCAGGCGGGTCTCCATCGCGCCCTCGGCACCCATCCAGGTGACCGGAACGCCTCGCTCACGCAGCACGCGGGCCACGGCCAGACCTGGGAAGATGTGCCCGCCGGTGCCACCGGCCAGGATCATCACGGGGCGGGGGCTGGCAGCGGCGTTCGGAGCGGCGCTCATGACAGCCTCCCGAAAGTGGGTTCAACGCGCGACTGCAGCCGGCTGGTCCCCCGTGCGGCGGGCGCTACTGCCACGGGCTCGGCGCGCATCGGCCCACTGGCCGTGGCCGGCGCCACCGGTTCGTGCACGGCCGCCGCAGCGACGGCCTCTTCACCGCCACCGATGCGCACGGCCTGGCGGCGCTCGGCACGCTTGAGCTCATAGGACACGCGCAGCAGCAGCCCCATCGCAACGCAGGTCATCAGCACCGAGGAGCCGCCGGAGGAGATCAGCGGCAGGGTCAGGCCCTTGGTCGGCAGGATGCCCAGGTTCACGCCGATCGAAACGAAGGTCTGCATGCTGATCCACAGGCCGATGCCGAAGGCGATGTAGCCGGAGAAGTGGCGCTTCATCTCGACGCAGCGCATGCCCAGCCAGAAAGTACGGCCGACCAGCAGCGCGTACAGGGCCACGATCACGCAGGTGCCCAGGAAGCCGAACTCCTCGGCGGTGACCGAGAAGATGAAGTCGGTGTGCGCTTCGGGCAGGTAGTAGAGCTTCTGCACCGAATTGCCCAGGCCGACCCCGGTCCATTCACCACGGCCCACCGCCATCAGCGCGTTCGACAACTGGTAGCCGTCGCCCTGCTGGTCGGCCCACGGGTCCAGGAAGGAGGTGATGCGGCGCATGCGGTACGGCTCGATGATCGCCAGCGCGCTCATGCCGACCAGGCCGATGATCACCGGCATCGACATGCGCGGCATGTTCACCCCGCCCAGCACCAGCATGCCGGCGGTGATCGCCAGCAGCAGGGTCGACGAACCGAAGTCCGGCTGCAGCAGCAGCAGCAGCACCAGCGCACCGGCTACGCCCAGCGGCTTGAGCATCGCCGGCCAGGTGGCGTTGACCTCGTCGCGGAAGCGCACCAGGTAGCTGGACAGCCAGACGATATACAGCACCTTCACCGCTTCGACCGTCTGGAACTTGGAGATGCCCAGGTTGATCCAGCGGCGCGCGCCGTTGACCGTGCTGCCCAGGCCCGGCATGAACACCGCCAGCAGCAGCACGAAGCACCCCAGCAGCAGCATCTGGTTGTACTGCTCGATGGACTTCAGCTCGGTGCGGGCAGCGAAGAACGCCAGCACGATGCCCACCGCCAGGAAGACCAGGTGGCGGTTGAGGTAGTAGAACGGGCTGCTCATCAAGGCGATCGAGCTGGACGCCACCATCACCACGCCAATGCCGGTGAGCGCGATGATCGCGCCCAGCAGCCACTTGTCGTAGCTGCCTTCGATGGCTTCAAGGCGTGTTGCCTGGCGGGACAGGTCGTTCATCTCAGCGCACCTTCAACGTGGCCAGGCCGATCAGCACGAGCACGACGGAGATGATCCAGAAGCGCACGATCACGCGCGGCTCGGGCCAGCCCTTCAGTTCGAAGTGATGGTGGATCGGCGCCATGCGGAACACGCGCTTGCCGGTCAGCTTGAACGAAGCCACCTGGATCATCACCGACAGGGTTTCGATCACGAACACGCCGCCCATGATCACCAGCACCAGCTCCTGGCGGGTGATCACCGCGATGGTGCCCAGCACCGCGCCCAGCGCCAGCGCGCCGATATCGCCCATGAAGACCATGGCCGGATAGGTGTTGAACCACAGGAAGCCCAGGCCCGCGCCGGCGATCGCCGCGCAGATGATGACCAGTTCGCCGGCGCCCGGAATCTGCGGGATCTGCAGGTAGTTGGCGAACACCACGTTGCCGGAGGCATAGGCGAACACACCCAGCGCGCAGGCCACCAGCACGGTCGGCATGATGGCCAGGCCATCCAGGCCGTCGGTCAGGTTCACCGCGTTGGAGAAGCCGACGATCCAGAAGTAGGCGATGGCCACGAAGCCGACGCCGGCCAGCGGCAGCGCTACCGACTTGAACATCGGGATGTAGAAGTCAGCGCGGCCGGCACGTCGGCGGTGTAGAACAGGAACAGGCCCGCGGCCAGGCCGAAGATCGACTGCAGCAGGTACTTCCAGCGCGACTTCAGGCCGTTCGGGTCGCGACGGACGATCTTGATCCAGTCGTCGTACCAGCCGATGGCGCCGAAGCACAGCATCACGGCCAGCACCAGCCACACGTAGCGGTTGCGCAGGTCCGCCCACATCAGCACCGACAGGGTGACGGTGAGCAGGATCAGCGAGCCGCCCATGGTCGGCGTACCGGCCTTGGAGAAATGCGTCTGCGGGCCATCCTTCCGGATCGGCTGGCCGCCCTTGAACTGGGCAAGCTTGCGGATCACCGCCGGGCCGAGCCACAGCGACAGGAACAGGGCCGTCAACGCGGCAAGGATGGCGCGGAACGTCTGGTAGTTGAACAGCCCGAACAGGCTCTCCAACTGCTGCAACCATCGAGCCAGTTCATACAACATGCGGGGATTCCTCTCCTTGCGCCAGCAGCGCTTTGACAATCATGTCCATGGCGCTGCCACGGGAACCCTTGACCAGGCAGCGCACGCCGGCGTGCAGCTCGCCCTTCAGCGCCTGCGACAGCGCGTCATGGGTGGCGAAATGACGGCCGCCTTCGCCGAAGGCGGCGGCGGCGGCGGCGCTGAGCGGACCCAGCGCATACAGGCGCTTCAGCCCGGCGGCGCGTGCACGGATGCCAGCCTGCGCATGCAGTGCCTCGGCATCCGGGCCCAGCTCGCGCATGTCACCCAGTACCAGCCAGCCCTCTTCCGGTGCAGCGGCCAGGGCCTCAATGGCGGCAGCCAGCGAACCAGGATTGGCGTTGTAGCTGTCGTCCACCAGCACCGCGCCGTTGCGCAGCTGATGGGCGATCTGGCGGCCCGGCACCGGCTGCGCATCAGCCAGGCCGGCCGCGATGAGTACCAGGTCGATGCCGGCGGCCAGCGCCAGGCTGGCAGCGGCGAGCGCGTTGCTGACGTTGTGCCGGCCCGGCAGGCCCAGCACCACGCGGGCCTCGCCGGTCGGGGCGACCAGGGTGAACTGGCTGCCCTGCGCACCGGCGCGGATATCGCGCGCGGTCACTTCGGCCGTATGTTCCAGGCCGTAACGCAGCACGCGGCAACGCGCCGGGGTGCCGACGAAGTGCTGTTCGAACCAGCGGCCGTAGGCCTCGTCGGCGTTGATCACTGCCACGCCGTCGGCCGGCAGCGCGGCATAGATCGCGCCCTTGGTGACCGCCACGCCGAGCAGGCTGCCCATCCGCTCGAGGTGGGCGGGGGCGATGTTGTTGACCAGCGCATAGCGCGGGCGGGCGATATCGGTCAGGTAGGCGATATCGCCCGGCTTGCCGGCGCCCATCTCGTAGACCGCGTAGTCGGCGTCTTCGGGGGCGTCGATCACCGCCAGCGGCAGGCCGATTTCGTTGTTGCGATTGCCCGGGTTGGCATAGACCACCCGGTGCGCGTGCTGCGACACCTGCTGCAGGATCGACAGCAGCAGGCTCTTCACGCTGGTCTTGCCGTTGCTGCCGGTGATCGCGAACACCTCGGTACTGCGGTCGCGCTGCATGCCGGTGGCAATCTTCGCCAGCGCCAGTTCGCTGTCGGCCACCAGCACCTGCGGCAGTTCGATCGGCAGCAGGCGCTCGACCAGCAGCGCGCTGGCGCCGCGCGCCTGTGCATCGGCTGCAAAATCATGGCCGTCGAAGCGCTCGCCGCGCAGCGCCACGTAGAGGCTGCCCGGGCCGAGGCTGCGGGTGTCGTTGCTGACCGCATCGATGGCCACGTCGTCGCCGTGGATCTCGCCGCCGGCCCAGTGCGCGATCAGCGAAAGCAGGGTGCGCTTCATGCGGTGCCCTCCCCGGCCTGCGCACGCTGTACGCCGGCCTTGGCAGCCAGTGCCGCAGCGGCCACTTCGGTGTCGTCGAAGTCATGGCGCACGCCGTTGACCTCCTGGTAGGGCTCGTGGCCCTTGCCGGCGATCAGGATGATGTCGCCCGCACCGGCGCGCTTCACCGCCAGGCCGATCGCACGCGCGCGGTTGCGCTGCACGGTCACGGCCTCGGCATTCTGGAAACCGGCCAGGATGTCGGCCACGATCACGTCGCCATCTTCGCCACGCGGGTTGTCGTCGGTAACGATGACCTGGTTTGCCAGGCGTTCGGCGATGGCCGCCATCTGCGGGCGCTTGCCGGTGTCACGCTCGCCGCCGCAGCCGAACACGCAGAACAGCGTGCCCTGCAGATGACCGTGCAGGCTGTCCAGCGCCTGCTCCAGCGCGTCCGGGGTATGCGCGTAATCGACCACCACCGTCGGCAGGCCGCCTTCGCCGCCAAGGCGGTTCATGCGGCCACGGATCGGCTGCAGCGCCGACAGCACCTCGGCAATACGCGGCAGCGGCTGGCCCTGCGCGTGCAGGGTGCCGGCCACGGCCAGCAGGTTGTCCACGTTGAAGCGGCCCAGCAGCGGCGACTGCACCACCGCGCGCTGGCCGTCGATGACCAGTTCGAACGCGATGCCGCGGCCATCCAGCTGCAGTGCTTCGGCACGCACGCTGGCCCCGGCGGCACCGCGTGAGCTCAGGCCAATCGGCTGCACGCCCGCCGGCAGGCCCGCGAACAGCTGGCGGCCGAAGGCGTCATCGAGATTGATCACCGCCGCCTTCAGGCCGGGGCGATGGAACAGCCGCGCCTTGGCCGCACCGTAGCTGGCCATGTCACCGTGGTAATCGAGGTGATCGCGGGTGAGGTTGGTGAACACCGCCACGTCGTAATGCACGGCATCCACGCGCCCCTGGTCCAGGGCATGCGAGCTGACCTCCATCGCCACCGCGCGCGCACCGGCATCCCGCAGCTGCGCCAGCAGGGCATGCATCTGCAGCACCAGCGGCGTGGTGAATCCGGTCGGCTCGACCGCACCGTAAAGCCCGGCGCCCAGCGTGCCGATACTGCCACTGGACGTGCCGAGCAGGTGCCAGGCCTGGACCAGCAGCTGTACGGTGGAGGTCTTGCCGTTGGTGCCGGTCACGCCGACCATCGCCATCGCCCGCGACGGCGCGCCATGGAACTGGTCGGCCATCGCGCCCATGCGCGCGCGCAGGCCCGGCACGGCGATCGCATCGGCCGGGGCCGGAAGATCGGCCGGGGCCGGCGGCTCGAACAGGATGGCGCTGGCACCCGCCGCACGGGCCTGTTCAACGAAGCCCAGGCCATGCGCACCAAACCCGGCGATGGCGACAAAGGCATTGCCAGGACGCACGGCGCGGCTGTCCAGCACCAGACCGGTCAGGACGGGGTCGTGCCCTGCGAGAGCAACGTCCGGAAGCAACTGCGAAAGCAACATCGAAGGACTCATTGCGTGCCTCCCGTAGCGGGCGGCGTCTGTGCGTGCGCGCTGGGCAGCGCGGCATCGAATTCAGCGGCGGCATCGACCGGCAGGGCAGCCTCGGCCGGCGGCGCCGGCAGGATCGAGGCCGAATGGCCGACCTTGCCGGACTGCTGCGCGGCCAGCCACGACTGCAGGTCGTCCAGCGGTACGTCCATCAGGCGCAGCGTGCCTTCCATCACGTTGTGGTAGACCGGCGCCGATACCAGGCCGCCGTAGAACTTGCCGGCCTGCGGGTCGTTGATGACGATGACGGTGGCGAAACGCGGATTGGTGGCGGGCACCACACCGGCGAACAGCGCATTGTAGTGGCCGCGCTCGTAACCACCGGGGCCGGTCTTGCGCGCGGTACCGGTCTTGCCGGCCACGCGGTAGCCCAGCACCGCCGCCTGCTTGGCACCGCCCTGGGTAACCACCGTTTCCATCATCGCCACCACCTGCCTGGCGACGTTCTCGTCGATGACCTGATGCGCCTCGTTGCGCTGGCCCTTGACGAAGGTCGGCGCGATCAACTTGCCGCCATTGGCCAATGCCGAATAGGCGGTCGCGATCTGCAGCGGCGTTACGTTCAGGCCATAACCGTAGGACATGGTGGTCTTGGTGGCACCGTCCCAGTTGGCCGGACGCCGCACCACGCCGCCGGATTCACCCGGGAAACCGCTGTGCGGCACCGAGCCGTAGCCAAAACGGCGCACGCCGTCGTAGAACACCTGGTCCGGCATCCTGGCGGCGATCTTGGCCGCGCCGATGTTGGAACTGCGGGTGATCACCCCGGTCACGTTCAGCACGCCGTTGTTGCGCGGCACGTCGCGGATGGTGAAGCGGGCCACCGACATGTAGCCCGGGTTGGTGTCGATGATGGTGTCCTTGGTCACCACGCCAGCCTGCAGCGCGGTGGCGATGGTCAACGGCTTCATCGTCGAACCCGGCTCGACCAGGTCGGTCACTGCACGGTTGCGGCGCGCGTCGGGCAACGCGCCGGTCAGCGAATTCGGGTTGTAGGTCGGCAGGTTGACCATGGCCAGGATCTCGCCGGTGGTCACGTCCATGATCACCATCGAGCCGCCGGCCGCCTTGTTGGCCACCAGCGCGTTGCGCAGCTCCTTGAAGGCCAGGTACTGGATGCGGCGGTCGATGCTGAGGGTCAGGTCCTTGCCCGGCTCGGCGGCGCGCAGCAGGTCGCTCTCGACGGTCTCGCCCTTGCGGTTGCGGATCACCCGCTTGGCACCCGGCTTGCCGCGCAGCCATTCGTCGAACGCGAGCTCCAGGCCTTCCTGGCCCCGGTCATCGATGTTGGTGAAGCCCAGCACGTGCGCCATCGCCTCGCCCTGCGGGTAGAAGCGGCGGAACTCGCGCTGCGCGGCCACGCCCGGAATCTTCAGCGCGACCACCCGCTCCGCTTCGTCCGGATTGATCCGGCGACGCAGGTACATGAACTCCTTGTCCGACTTCTGCGACAGGCGGCTGCTGAGCTCATCCACCGACATGCCGACCGCCTGGGCCAACTCGGGAATGCGCTCGGGGGCACGCAGCAGATCCTGCGGATTGACCCAGATCGAAGCGACCGGCGTCGACACCGCCAGCGGCTCGCCGTTGCGATCGGTGATCATGCCGCGCGAGGTCTTGATCGGCAGCTCGCGCAGGTAGCGGGCCTCGCCCTGCCGCTGGTAGAAATCGCTGTTGATGATCTGCACGTAGGCCGCACGGCCGACCAGCGACACCGAGCACAGGCCGAGCGCCAGCGCCACCCAGCGCAGGCGCTGGCGCAGGTTGAAGGCGTTGCGCGGGCGGTTGCGGCCGGCCTTGCTCATGGGCGCACCACCACGATGTCGGCGGCTTCGGGGAACTTCATGCCCAGCTTCTCGCGGGCGATGCGATCGACGCGGTTGGCTTCGGCCAGGGTGGCCTGCTCCAGCTGCAGGCGGCCGAACTCAAGGTTGATGTCATCGCGCTTGCGCTCGGCGCGCGACAGCTCGATGAACGTCTGGCGATGGCGGTGACGCACGAACACGACACCGATCGCCGAGGCCACGGTGGCAGCCAGCAGGATGATCAGCAGCAGCCGGCTCATGCGTCGGCCTCCCGCTTCTGCGCTACGCGCAGTACGGCGCTGCGGGCACGCGGATTGGCCGCCAGCTCCTCGTCGGTGGCCTTGATGGCACCGCCGATCAGCTGCAGCGTCGGCACGAACGCACCCGCCTCGGGCAGGCGCCGGTTGGCCGGCGGTGCCTTGGCCAGGCGGTTCATGTACTGCTTGACGATGCGGTCTTCCAGCGAATGGAAGCTGATTACTGCCAGGCGGCCGCCCGGCTTGAGCCGTTCCACTGCCGCATCGAGCCCGGCCTCCAGATCGGCCAGCTCGCGGTTGATGTGGATGCGGATGGCCTGGAAGCTGCGCGTGGCCGGGTGGATCTTGTCTTTCCCACGCGGCATTACCGAGGCAATCAGCTCGGCCAGTTCGGCGGTGCGGGAGAACGGCTGCTTCTCGCGGCGGGCCACGATGGCGCGGGCGATGCGCCGGCTCTGGCGCTCTTCGCCGTAGGTCCACAGCACGTCGGCGATCTCGCGCTCTTCGGCGCGGTTGAGCCACTGCGCGGCGCTTTCACCACTGTCCGGGTCCATGCGCATGTCCAGCGGGCCGTCCTTGCCGAAGCTGAAGCCACGCTCGGCCACGTCCAGCTGCGGCGACGACACGCCAAGGTCGAACAGCACGCCATCCAGGCCCTCTGCCGTCGCGTCCCATTGCAGCAGCTGGGCGAAGCTGCCGCGGAAGATGGACACGCGCGGGTCCGGCGCGAAATCGCGCTCGGCAACGGCAATGGCTTCCGGATCCTTGTCCATGACCAGCAGGCGCCCCTCGGGACCAAGCTGGGTGAGCACGCCACGGGCATGACCGCCACGACCGAACGTGCCATCCAGATAACGTCCGTTTTCGATCACCCTCAGGCCTTCAAGGACCTGGGTGTACAGGACCGGCAGATGCACCGCCGGCGACTGCGACACCGGAAGGTGACCGGCCTGCGCTTCTGGGCGCATCCGGGCACCCCGGCTCACAACTTCAGGTCGAGCAACCCATCACCCAGATCCTCGTCAGACAGCGTCTGCTGGATCAGGGCCCGATGCGCCTGCTCGCTCCACAATTCGAACTTGTCGCCCATACCGAGCAATACCGCCTTCTTCTCAATGCCCACCGCACCGCGGTGGCTGGCGGGGATGCTGATGCGACCGTTGCCGTCCAGCTCCAGGTGGGCGGCCGAGCCGACCAGCTTCTGCTGCAACAGGCGCACGACGCGCTGGGTGTTGGGCTTGGACATCACATCGTCGCGGACCCGTTCCCATTCCGACTCGGCGTACAGCCACAGGCAGCCGGCTTCGAACGGGTTGTAGGTCAGTACGAGACGGTTGTTGCTGGCACGCGCGACGAGGTCGCGGTACGCGGTAGGAACCGCCATGCGCCCTTTGTCGTCAACTGTGATGGCCGTCTCGCCCTGGAACACGACGCCTGCACCTTGTCCTTCGCTCGGTGAAACATTGAACCACGAAAACCCACAAAACACCCGGATTTCCCTCTGATGCCCACCTTAGCAGCGGGCGGAGGGTTGTCAACAACTTTTCAGCAGGGAAATCGCCAGCCGCATCAATGGCTTGCAACAACCTTTAGAGAATTGTTCAAGGCTTATCCACAAGTTGCTGATCCGTCTCAATTTTTGAGATTGAACAGAAGTTCAGGGGCGTGGACGGGGCGTGAAACGTCACGCGCGCATTCATACGGAACCGGTCGAAAAGAGCACTGGATTGCGCAAACCGTGCACAATGTCACCATGTGCCTGCTTGCTCTTGGCTGGATGCACCATCCGCGCTGGCGGCTGGTGATGGCCGGCAATCGCGATGAGTTCCACGCCCGCCCGACAGCGGCACTGGCCCCCTGGCAGGAAGAGGCCACCATCATCGGCGGGCGCGACCTGCGCTCCGGCGGCGGCTGGGCCGGCGTGGACACCGGCGGCCGGATGGCCGTGGTCACCAATGTCCGCGACCCGTTGGCCACTCAGGCCGGCCCCTCGCGGGGCGCTCTGGTGGCGGATTTCCTCCGCGGCCGCGAGCCCGCTGCGGTGCATATCGAGCGGTTGGCGACGGTGGCCTCCGCCTATGCCCCGTTCAACCTCCTGCTGGCCGATGGCGACACGCTGGAGTACCTGGGCAATCATCCAGCCGAGCGGCAGACCCTCGGCCCGGGCGTGCATGGCATGTCCAATGGCGCGCTGGACGCGCCCTGGCCGAAGACCCGCCGGCTGATGGCAGCCCTGTCGGCCTGGCTGGAAGAAGGTGGGGTCAGATCCCTTTCGCAGGGCGAAAGAGATCTGACCCCGGACCTGACCCCACTCTGGCAGGCGCTCGCCGACGAACACCGCCCGGCCGACGGCGACCTGCCCGATACCCGCATCGGCCTGGAACGCGAGCGCTGGCTCAGCTCGGCCTTCATCCGCGGCGACGACTACGGCACCCGCGCCAGTACCGTGCTGCTGATCGACGCCAACGGCCACGGCGAGATCCACGAACGCCGCTTCGGCCCGCAGGGCCTTCCCAGCGGACAAAGCCGCGTCAGTTTCTGACCCGATCATGCCGGGCGCTGGCCGGATGCCCTTGCCCGCGGGGTAGTGCCGGCGACACATTGTCGCGATCCACGCGACGGCAGCCGTCATCGCAACGGGCCTGAAACGTCATTCAGCTTCCAGCCGCGACCGCGATCCGCCCGTGCCACAGGGGTCCCGGCATCGCAGCCCGCCCACTGTGCCCTTTTCTCATTCGGCACTGTGTCTATAAATGTCGCCTGCGACCTCCCAGGGTGGTCGCGCCCGGCACCGCGCCGCGCACTCCATCGCAACCACAAGGAGACCCCATGCGCCGCATCCTCATCCTGCTTGCCACCCACCTGCTCACCCTCGGCCTCGGCTTCGGCCTGGGCGTCTACCTCCTGCCGATCCTGATCGCCCCCGATGATCCGCCGGTCGCCCAGGTGCAGGCCGCCATGAAAGATGCGGCCTACCGCACCACCTTCCGCCGCGACCTCAAGGGCAGCGACGCAGTGCACTGGGCCGAAGGCAAGATCAGCGTCAGCGCCACCCAGGTCGCCTTCGACGGCAGGATGGGGCCGGGGCCGGATTACAAGGTGTACCTGGTCCGCGATTTCGTCGACAACAAGGCCGACTTCCTGAAGATCAAGGCCCAGGCCCAGCGCATCGGCGAGGTGAAGACCTTCAACCGCTTCCTGGTAGACGTGCCAGCGAACGTCGACGTGGACGACTACACCACCGTTGTAGTGTGGTGCGAGCGCTTCTCGCAGTTCATTTCCGCAGGGCAGTACCGTACGCCGGGCTGAACAACCTCCCGAGCGTCTGGACGGAGAGCAGCCGAGCTTGGCTCGGCTCTACTGTAGAGCCGAGCCATGCTCGGCTTACCGGAAAAAGAGGCGGAGCCGGCCGATAAGCCGGGTTCTGTCGTGGACAGTCATTCCTCTAGGCGTTACGTCACCGCAACGCTCAAGCAACCTACCCGGATCCAACGCGGGCCGCGCCAAAGGATCCCTATTTGGTCTTGCTCCAGGTGGGGTTTGCCGTGCCGGTCTGTTGCCAGACTCGCGGTGCGCTCTTACCGCACCATTTCACCCTTGCCGGCCTTCCGAAGAAGACGTAGGCGGATCTTTCTGTTGCACTTTCCGTCGGCTTGCGCCGCCCAGGCGTTACCTGGCACCTTGCCCTGTGGAGCCCGGACTTTCCTCGGCACCCCCGAAGGGATGACGCGACTGTCTGGCCGGCTCCGCCAGCGCATATTCTAGCGTACGCAGGTCCTTCCTGCCGTGCTGATCGCGGCGTCCGGTTCATCCATCCACGCATCGCACGGATCTACCGATTCCGCTGCTCTGGTGGGGCGGATTCCGCTTTGGTGGGTGCGGACCTGGGTCCGCACGATCCATCAACTGCCGTACAACGCCTTGCGCGGCGCGCCGGTCAACTCGGCAGCCAGCCTGGCGGCGGTCGACGGCGGCAGATGCTCGCTCAGCTTCGCGTATACCTGGCGCCCGTGCGCCAGCTGCGCCTCCTCGTCGTCGCCGGCGCCCTGCACCATCACCACGAACTCGCCCTTGCGCTGGTTCTCGTCGGCCTCGACCCTGGCCAGCAAGCCGGCCAGATCGCCATCAAGCACGGTCTCGAACAGTTTGGTCAGCTCGCGTGCCAGTACCGCCGGGCGCTCGCCGCCGAAGATCGCCGCCATGTCGGCCAGTGATTCGGCGATGCGGTGCGAGGACTCGTAGAACACCATGGTGCGCACCTCTCCCGCCAGCGCCTGCAGGCGGTCGCGCCGGCCACTGGCCTTGGCCGGCAGGAATCCCTCGAAACTGAAGCGGTCACTGGGCAGGCCAGCCACACTCAGCGCAGCGATGGCGGCACAGGCACCGGGAACCGGACTGACCCGGACGCCGGCCGCACGCGCGGCGCGGACGAGGCGGAAGCCCGGATCGCTGACCAGCGGCGTGCCAGCGTCGCTGACCAGCGCAAGGGATTCGCCGGCCTGCAGGCGCGCAACCAGGCGCTGGGCCAGCGCGTCCTCGTTATGTTCGTGCAGGGCAACCAGGGGCTGCTGGATGCCGAAATGGGACAGCAACTGGCCGCTGCGGCGGGTGTCTTCGGCACAGATGGCCGCCACCGAACGCAGCACCTCCTGCGCGCGCGGGCTCAGATCGGCCAGGTTGCCGATCGGGGTGGCGACGACATACAGGGTTGCAACACTCATTTCAGCGGTACTCACGGGGCAAGGGTAGAATCGTAGCGTGTACCTGGCCAAGGCCGCTGCCCTCATCGCATGGACCCGATCATGAACAAGCCCGCCGCACGGATCTCCGCCCTGTCGTTGTCGCTGATGCTGCTGGCCGGCTGTGCCACCACCAGCCTGACCAGCACGCCTGATTCGCCGGCCCAGAGCCAGGCGCTGGCGCTGATCGAACAGGGCAAGCCGCGCGACGCCGCGCTGCAATTGGAAGGCCTGGCGGCCACCCTGCGCGGCGGCGCGCGCAGCAATGCCCTGGCCGACGCGGCCTGGGCCTGGCATCTGGCCGGTGACAGCGCCCGCGCACGCAGCCTGCTGGGACAGCTCAGTGCCCGCCAGCTGTCCGGCGCAAGCCAGCAGCGCTACGAGCTGGCCAGCGCCGAGCTGGCCCTGGCCGACAAGCAACCGGCACAGGCGCTGGCCCTGTTGAAGACCCCGGCCGACAGCGTCGCGGTCGGCCTGCGCACGCGCTGGCTGCTGGCCCGCGCCCAGGCCCTGCAAGGCACCGGCGATGCCTTCGCTGCCGCCAGCGAGCGCGCCCGCGCGCATGCCGGACTGGCTGGCAGCGCGCGCAATGAGAACCAGGCAGCCATTGCCGGACTGCTCGGCACCCTCGATGACGCCACCCTTCGCAGCCGCGCGGCGGCCCTGCCGGCCAACGACCCGCTGTACAACTTCGCGGGCCGGGCGCTGATCGCGCGCGGCCTGCCGCTGCCGCGCCCATTCGATCGTGACGGCGCAGCCCAGTTCGATACCAGCAAGCGCCCGCCGGCGATGAGCGACGGCTATCGGCCCCCCTCCAGGCTGGCCGTGCTGCTGCCGCTCAGCGGCCGCCTGGCCACCGCCTCGCAGCCGGTGCGTGATGGCCTGCTCAGCGCCTACTACGGTGAGAGCCGCCGCCGCCCGGACATCCATTTCTTCGATACCGCCGGTACCCCGGCCGGTGCCCTCGCAGCCTACGACAAGGCCGTCGCCTCCGGCGCCGACTTCGTGGTGGGCCCGCTGGGCCGTGACGAAGTGGACGCCGTATACGGCCGCCAGCAGTTGCAGGTTCCGGTGCTGGCCCTGAACCGTGGCAAGGGAGCCCCCCCGGCCGGCAGTGCCGGCTTTTCGCTGGCGCCGGAAGACGACGGCATCGTCGCTGCCGAGTACCTGCGTGGACGCGAGCGCAACCGTGCGCTGGTGATCAGCAGCAACGACGACACCGGTCGCCGCGCGGCCGCCGCCTTTGCCCAGCGCTTCACCCAGCGAGGCGGCCAGGTGGCGGCCACGTTCAACGTCGGCGATGCCGTCGGCGATGTTGGCGCGCAGGTGCGCAATGCCGGCCAGGTCGACGCGGTCTTCCTCGCCGTGCGTGCGCCGCAGGCCCGCCTGCTGGCGCCGCAGCTGGCACTGGCCGGCGCCGGTGGCGCAACCCGCGTCGGCACCTCCCAGCTGACCGTTGGCAGCGGCAAGTCGGAGGAGGACGTGGCGCTGGACGGCATCGTCTACCCGAACGAAGCCTGGAACGTGCGCAGCGTATCCGGCGTGCCATCGGCCAGCCAGGTGGCCGGCACCCTGCCCAGCGCCCGCGGCGCGGCCGGCCGCCTGTTCGCATTCGGCGCCGATGCCTGGAAGATCACCGCCTACCTGGACAAGCTGGCCAATGAAGGCGGCCTGGACGGCGCCACCGGCACCCTGTTCCTGGACAGCAACGGCAACATCCTGCGCCAGCCCGCCTGGTCGACCTTCAATGGCGGCCGGCCGATGCCGATCGCCGGTGGTCGCTGAGCGCAGCCAGCGTGGCTCGGCGGTGGAAGCCGCCGCCGAGCAGTACCTGCAACAGGCCGGGCTGCGGCCGCTTGCACGCAACGTGCGGTATCGCGGAGGCGAGCTGGACCTGGTGATGGACGATGCCGGCACGGTGGTGTTCGTGGAAGTGCGCTATCGGGCGCGGTCCGACTTCGGTGGCGGTGCCGCTTCGGTGGATGCGCGCAAATGCCGGCGCCTGGCGCATGCCGCGCAGCTTTACCTGCAGGACACCCCTGCGCTGGCCAACGCCCCCTGTCGCTTCGATGTGGTCGAGGCAACCGGCGAACCACCGCAGCTGCACTGGCTGCGTGATGCGTTCCGGCTGGATGATTGCTGATGGGTACCCTTTGCCGGCCAGCGGCCGGCACTACCATGGACCGTGACTGATGCCTTCGATCATCACCCATGCCGCCGTACCGCTCGCTCTGTGGTGCGCGGCCGACCGCGACCGCATTCCGCTGGGCCTGCTGGCTGCGGGCGTGGTTGCGGCCATGCTGCCCGACGCCGACGTGCTCGCCTTCGCTCTGCACATCCCGTATGCCGATGCATTCGGCCATCGCGGTGCCAGCCATTCATTGCTGTTTGCCGGCGTGCTGGCGGCATTGGCCGCAGTGTTGGCGTTCCTTGGCAGTCGCCGAGCTTGGTCGGCACCCCACAGCTCCGGTAGCCGACGACCTGGGTCGGCGGTTCTCTGCCAACCAAGGTTGGCTCCTGCCTTGCAAGCAGCAGCGTTCATCTTCGTCTGCGCCGCCAGCCATCCACTGCTGGATGCGATGACCTCCGGGGGGCTCGGCGTCGCACTGGCCTGGCCATGGAGCGAGCAACGCTTCTTCGCACCGTGGCGGCCGATCCGCGTCTCACCGTTCGCTCCGCAGTTCTTCAGCGCGCGCGGGCTGGCCACCCTGCTGTCTGAACTGCGCTGGGTATGGCTGCCGCTCGCCACCGGCGTTGTCGCCTGGAAACTGATCCAACCCGCGTCTGCGGCCCCACGAGATCCGTCATGAGTACTGCCTTGCCTGCTGCCCTGGTTGCCGAACTGTCCGCGCTGCTGGGCGCAGCCGGTTGGCGCACGGATGACAGCGCGCTGGAGGCGAACGCGCAGGACAACTCATGGCGCCGCCAGCGCCCCGCCGCAGTCGCGCTGCCGAGCGATGTGGACCAGGTGCAGGCGCTGGTGCGCGCCTGCCGCGCCCATAAGGTGGCCCTTGTCGCACGCGGCGCGGGTACGGGCACGACCGGCGCAGCGGTGCCGCAACCGGGCAGCATCGTGCTGTCGTTCACCCGCATGGACCGCATTGTCGAGATCCGCGCCGGTGATCGTTGCGCGGTCGTGCAGCCGGGTGTGCTCAATGGAACCCTGCAGCAGGCCCTGGCCCCGCATGGCCTGTTCTGGGCACCGGATCCTTCCAGCGCCGACATCTGCAGCATCGGCGGCAACCTCGCCTGCAATGCCGGTGGCCCGCGCGCGGTGAAGTACGGCACCAGCCGCGACAATGTACTGGGCCTGGTGGCGGTGACCGGCACCGGCGAAGTGGTCCGCTGCGGCGGCGCCTACACCAAGGACGCCACCGGCTACGACCTCACCCATCTACTGGTGGGCAGCGAAGGCACGCTGGCACTGATCGTGGAAGCCACGTTGAAGCTCACCCCGTTGCCGGTCAGCCAGGCCGGGCTGCGCGTGCTGTACCGCGACGCCGATGCCGCCGCCGCCGCGGTTTCCCGGTTGATGTCACAGCCGGTGGTGCCGACCCGGCTGGAGTTCATGGATGCGCGCAGCCTGGAGCTGCTGCGGCTCAATGGTGCCGACGTGCCGGAGGCCGGCGCAATGCTGCTGGTCGAGGCCGATGGTGACCACGACACCCTGCCCTACCTGCTGCAGGCGCTGGCCAGCGCTGCCGAGGGCGACGGCATGATCGAACTGGATGTGGCGATGGAAGGACGCGCGCGCGACCAACTGTGGGCAGCGCGCAAGGCGTTGTCACCGGCCTTGCGCAGCGTCGCCCCGGGCAAGATCAACGAAGATGTGGTGGTGCCGGTGTCGCGCATCCCGGAGCTGGTGGCCGGGGTGCAGGCATTGGCGCGCGACTACACGCTGACCATCGTCACCTTCGGCCATGCCGGCAACGGCAACCTGCACGTCAACATCCTCTACCACCCGGAGGATGCCGACGAGAACACGCGCGCGCATGCCGCGCTGCCAAGGATCTTCGAGCTGGCGCTGGCGCTGGGTGGCACGTTGTCGGGCGAACACGGCATCGGCCTGGCCAAGCGCGATTTCATGGCGCAGGCCTTTACCCCGGAAACGCTGGCGACGATGCGCGCGATCAAGGCCGCGCTGGACCCGGACGGCATCCTAAATCCGGGCAAGGTGCTGCCACCGGCGTAGGCCGCGCGCGCTCCTGTAGAGCCGAGCCATGCTCGGCTGCTCCTCGACCACATCGCGATGACGCCCGCGCTGCGCGCGAAAGCCGAGCGTGGGCTCGGCTCTACAACGTGTCGTTCACCTTCGCGCTCCTGTAGAGCCGAGCCATGCTCGGCTGCTCTCCATTCCGTTTGCGCAACTCCCGCGCTTCGCGCGAAGGCCGAGCGTGGGCTCGGCTCTACAACGGCGTGTCGTTCACCTCCGCGCTCCCGTAGAGCCGAGCCGGTGCTCGGCTGCTCTCCATTCCGTTCGCGAAATTCCCGCGCTGCGCGCGAAGGCCGAGCGTGGGCTCGGCTCTACAACGTGTCGTTCACCTTCGCGCTCCTGTAGAGCCGAGCCATGCTCGGCTGCTCTCCATTCCGTTCGCGAAATTCCCGCGCTGCGCGCGAAGGCCGAGCGTGGGCTCGGCTCTACAACGGCGCGTCGTTCGCAATATCGATCAGGGTCTGCCGGAAGCCGGGCAGCAGCACGCGATTGCCGTGCCCGCTCAGATGATCGTTGTCGAAGAACAACGGTTCACCCTCTTCCACCGCCGAACAGGTCTGCGGCCCGCACAGCAGCGGTAGCGGGTCCCAGACGGCCAGCGCTGGATAGCGCGCGGCCAGTTCACCCAGCAATGCCATCTGCGGCGCGCGCAGCCTCTCCAGATCCGCGCGCGACATACTCAGACCTCCCGCGCATGCCGGGTTGTGGCGGTTGAACCAGTCCGAGCACCGGTAGGCCCCAGCCTTGAACAACGGCAGCGGCGCGTCGATGACCACGTGCACGCCCAGCTTCTGCAGACGCCCCAGAACCCGATCGGCCTCATCACGCGCGGCCCGTGCGTTCGCAGGCGTGCGCTCATCCAGCAAGCGGCGATAGATCTGCTGTGCATCCTGCCGCTGCCAGTCGAACCCGCGCAGCTCCGGCATGCGCAGGGCCGCCAGCAGCACGAAGTCACCGGGGCGCGCCTCGCGCTCGATGGTGGACAACGCGCCTTCAATGAAGGCCTGGCAGTCGGTGGGGCTGGCCCGCAGCAGATTGACGAAGCTGCAGCCGCCGCGATCCTGCTGGCGCACCTCCATGCCGGTCTGCCGCGCGACCATGCTGGTCATGGTGCGATACGCCGCCGCATGCGAATCACCGGCCACGAACAGGCGCCGCCCTTCAAGCGCCGGCGCACTCACCGGCTCCAGCGGGCGCCACGCGGGGTAGCGGCGCGCCTGCCATGCGTAGCCGTCGCGGGTGACGCTGAGCGAGACCTGTTCGTGGTATTCCACCGTGGCCCAGGCGCCGGCACCGCACAGCGCCCCCAGCGGCAACGCCATCGCCAGTACCTTGGCCGGTGCCAGCCGCAGCAGCGGCGCCGCACTGCGCAGTGGGCGCTCGATGAAGTGGTAGGACGCGGCCGACACCGCCAGCAGCAGCACGGGATACAGCCACAGCGCAGCACCGTGCAGGCCATACGTCCAGCGCAGCAGCACCAGCAGAGGCCAATGCCACAGGTACAGCGAATAGGACAGCCGGCCCAGGTAGGCCAGCGGTGTGCAGCCCAGCGCACGGGCGATGCGCGATGTCCCCGCTGTCGACACGCTCGCCAACAGCAGCAGGGTACCGGCCACGGTGGCCAGCACGCCCGGCACCGGCATCGCCAACTGCGGGGCGATCAGCACACCCGCGGCCAGCAGCGCCAGGCCCGCCACGGCAGCCGCGTCGCTGCCCTGGCGTGGCGTACGTTTATGCATCCACTGATACAGCAGCGCGCCCGCAGCCAGCTCCCAGAACCGCGCAGGCAGCAGATAGAACGCTGCCGCCGGTACTGCCTCCGCCTGCCACGCGGCCCACGCCAGCGACAGCACGGTGAGCACCGGCAGCAGCCAACGTGACCACGGCCAGCGCGCGCGCCCGCGCAGCCAGACGAAGAACAGCAGCGGGAAGACCAGGTAGAACTGCTCCTCCACACCCAGCGTCCACGTATGCAGGAACGGATTGAGTTCAGCGCCGGGCGAGAAATAGTCGTCCTGCTGACCCGCCAGCACGATGTTGCTGAAGCCGACCAGGGCGGCCCAGCCGGTCTGGTCGAACTGCTCGTTGCGCCACGCGCGGGGAATGAACAGCGCCGACAGCACGAAGGTGGCCATCAACATCACCAGCAGCGCAGGCAACAGGCGCAGCACGCGGCGCCGGTAGAAGTCGAGCAGCAGTGCGCCGAGTGATGCGTTGGCACGCGACGCCAGCGACTGGCTGATCACGAAGCCGGAGACCACGAAGAACAGGTCCACCCCGGTGAAGCCGCCGGGCAGCCACGTCGCGTTGGTGTGGAAGAGGACGACGGCCAGCACCGCCAGTGCACGCAGGCCATCAATGGCAGCGTTGTGGGAACGTTCGGGAGACGACATGCAGGTGACCAGCAGCAAGTGATCCGGCAGCATCGCCATCGATGGCGCAGTCATTCAATGGACAGTCGCGACAGCGCAGGCGTGTGTTTAGGCCCGATGCAGCCGATGGCCACTGTAGGGCCGAGCCATGCTCGGCCGCTTTTCGATCAGATCGCGATGATCCG
Source organism: Stenotrophomonas maltophilia (assembly GCF_001676385.1). Classification (GTDB taxonomy): domain Bacteria; phylum Pseudomonadota; class Gammaproteobacteria; order Xanthomonadales; family Xanthomonadaceae; genus Stenotrophomonas; species Stenotrophomonas maltophilia_J. The sequence continues at coordinate 75,992 of NZ_LYVJ01000007.1, forward strand.
AGCGTGGGCTCTACAGGAATGTCGCGATTGCCATGCCGAGGCGCGCGCCACGCGTCTGCACCTTCTTTGAATTTTCAAATCTTTCTCATTGGCAGTGCTGGCGCTTCCCGCAAATGATGTAGCGCCACCGACAACGGGTGGCACGGGCTTCCAATCCCGTTCGGTTAATGTCGTTTCGCTTGCCTGCCGGCGTCGCCCTTTCCTTGTTGGGTGGCGTCGGCAGGCATTCTGTCCGCGCACCTATGGCGGGCGGTGCGTGGGGGCCTCGTGCCCGCCGGCGTTTGACGACGTTAGCCACCGGTATTGGAACCACGCACCGTCCGCCACCCTCGCTGTTAAGCAGGGTGGCCCCTTGCCGCTTGCACAAGGACGCCGCCATGACCGCTTCCCCTTACCCGCACCTGTTCGCCACCCTGGGCGAGGCCGCCACGCGCCTGCCCGATGACCTGGCCCGCACGCTGGAAGACACCTTCGTTGCGCTGCAGACCGGTAACAGCGCTGGGGCCATCACCCTGCAGGCCTGCCTGCAGTACATCCGCCAGGGCGATGCCGCCGATGGCCAGCCGTGGCCCGGCAACAACCGTTCACCCGGCCAGCGCCTGGCGTTGGCGCGCATCGACCGCGCCAATGCGGGGCTGAGTTTCCTGCTGGAGCTGCTGCACGCCACCGAACGCGTCCGCGTGGACGGGGATATTGATCAGCAGATAGGCGATGGCGCGCGCGAGGGCCTGCTGCTGGCCTGCCGTGGACTGGCCGAGTATGTGGATGTGCAGTTGCGGGCAGTGTAAGCATCCAACAAGGAGAACTGCGGGGTAGCGCTCAGTTCAGTCGCGCACTGCGCGCAATTGCAACGATTCCGATGGCTCCTCATCACAGGAGCACCAATAGTGCGCACTTCTTTTCAGGGAGTGCCCAGATGCACAAGATGATGATTCCGCTTACCCGCTACGCACAGTTCAGCGGGCGCGCCAGTCGCAGTGAATTCTGGTGGTTCCAGTTGTTCGTCGTGATCGTGCTGATACCGTCGAATGTGCTGGGCTTCATTGCTGGCTACACCGGTTCAAGCACGCTGGCACTGATATCGACGGGCGTGGGCGCATTGGTGTGGCTGGCGATCATCGTGCCGATGATTGCAGTGACCGTGCGCCGGCTGCATGACACCGACCGTTCCGGCTGGTGGTACCTGCTGATGCTGGTGCCGATTGTGGGCCTGGTGGTGCTGGTGTTCCTGCTGCTACCCGGCACGCCGGGCAACAACCGCTTCGATGCAGCGGTTCCGCACGTGTAACCAGCCCGCGTTGGTAGGTGTCGGCCTTGGTCGACACGGTGTTGCCAAGGGCGACTGACACATCCGTGCCAACCAAGGTTGGTACCTACCAGAGCAACATCGATGTATTTCACTTGGGGTCAGATCCCTTTGCGGCGCAAAGGGATCTGACCCCCCGAAGCTCGGCACCCACCAGTGCAGTACCGCTGCGGCTACGCGAAGTGCTGGTATCCGCCGTCGGCGGCTTCGCCGTCCACGTGCACGCCCTGCCCTTCGGCGATGCGGCCGATGCGGGTGAGCGGCACGTCCAGCGATTCGGCCAGGTAGTGCAGCGCATCGCGCTGGTCGGCAGCCGCGGTGAAACACAGCTCGTAGTCGTCGCCCCCGCGCAGAGCGCACTCGCGCGCAGTTTCGCGGCCGAGCAGCTCACGCAGCGCGTGCGAGATCGGCAGCGAATCAGCCTCGACATGCGCGGCCACGTTGCTGCGCGTGGCGATGTGGCCCAGATCGGCCAGCAGGCCGTCGGAGACATCCACCGCCGCATGCGCGAAGGCACGCAGGCGCAGGCCGAGGGTCACGCGCGGCGTCGGCCGCAGCAGGCGCAGGCGCAGGCTTTCGTAGTCGGCCAGCAGGGTAGCGGTGGTCACGCTCAGCGCGCCCTGCTGCCATAGGCGCAGCGCGCCGGCGGCATCGCCCAGCGTGCCGCTCACCCATATGTCATCGCCCACCTGTGCGCGATCGCGGCGCAGCGCCTGGCCGCGCCCGACCTGGCCCATCGCGGTCACCGACAGCGACAGCGGACCGCGCGTGGTGTCGCCACCGACCAGCGCGATGTCGTGCTGGTCGGCCAGGGCGAAGAAGCCATCGGCAAAGGCCTCGATCCAGTCTTCAGATGCTTCCGGCAGCGACAGTGCCAGCGTGCACCACGCCGGGCGCGCGCCCATCGCGGCCAGGTCCGACAGGTTGACCGCCAGGGTCTTCCAGCCGATATCAAAGGCCGGGGTTTCCACCGGGAAGTGCACGCCACTGTTGAGCGTATCGGCGGTGACCACCAGTTGCTCATTGGCACGCGGCTGCAGCAGCGCGGCGTCGTCACCGATGCCGAGCAGGATGTCGTCGCGCTCGAGGGTGCGGGCGCGGATGCGGTCGATGAGGGTGAATTCGGCCAGGGACATGGGGCGTTCTGCTTTCTTGTAGAGCCGGGCCATGCTCGGCTGCAGTTCGATCACGCGCCGCACTGCCGGACGCAACCGTGCGCTGCACGGTGAGCCGAGCATCGCTCGGCTCTACAGAAACCAGGTCAGTGACCCGATTCGACCTTGCGCCATTCCACGGCGGCACGATCCAGCACGCCGTTGACGTAGGTGTGGCCGTGCTCGGAACCGAAACGCTTGGCCGATTCGATGGCTTCGTTGATCACCACGCGGTACGGCACGTCCAGGCGATGCCGCAACTCGTAGGCGGCCAGGCGCAGCACCGCACGCTCGATCGCATCGACTTCTTCGATGCCACGGTCCAGGTACGGGCCGAGCGCTTCGTCGATGTCGCGACGATGGTCGAGCACGCCGTGAACCAGCGCTTCGAAATACGCCAGGTCGGCGATTTCGCGGGCCTGCTCGTGGGCGAACTGGGCGATCAGCGACTGCGCGTTGCCGCCGGAGATCTGCCAGGCGTAGATGGCCTGCACGGCACGACGGCGCGCGCGCGAGCGCAGCACCGGATCGACGCCATCGCGGCGGACGGGTTTACCGGAGGGCTTGCCCTGGGTGTTCTTGTTCATGGCAGCTGCTCCAGAAGATTGACCATTTCCAATGCGGCGAGTGCGACTTCCTCGCCCTTGTTGCCGTGGCTGCCGCCTGCGCGGGCCTCGGCGTCTTCCACGCGTTCCACCGCCAGCACGCCGTTCAGCACCGGCACGCCGAAGTCCAGCTGCACGCGCATCAGGCCTTCGGCGCAGCGGTCGGCCACGTGTTCGTAGTGGCGGGTATCACCCCGGATCACGCAGCCCAGGGTGAGGATGGCGGCGTGTTCATGGGCGGCCGCCAGGCGCGCGGCCACCAGCGGCAGTTCCCAGGCACCCGGCACGCGGATCACGTCGATGTTGGCTTCGGTGATGCCGTTGCCGGCCAGGCTCTGGCGGGCGCCAGCGACCAGCGTATCGGTGATGCGGGCGTTCCAGCGGCTGGCCAGGATGGCGAAGCGCGCCGATTCGGGAGTGCGAAGATCGCCTTCGTAGTGGCTCATATGCGGCTTGGGGAACTCGATAAGGGGGTAATTCTAGCGTGGATGGGCCCCGGCCGTGGCTGGTGGGGGCCCGCAGGGTGTGCCGACCAACGGTCGGCACCCACCCGAGGTAGGGCATGGTCGGCACCCACCAGAGGGCAGACGGTGGGTGCCGACCGTTGGTCGGCACGCCAAGCGGCTTACAGGGTGACCGTCTCCACCACTTCCAGGCCGTAACCGGCCAGGCCGACCTGGCGGCGCGGGGTGCCCAGCACGCGCAGCTTGCCCAGGCCCAGGTCGGACAGGATCTGCGCGCCGGCACCGTTGCGGCGCCACTGGCCCACGTCCTTGTCCTTGCCCGGCACCACCGGCGCCGGCTGCTGGCGCAGGCGGGCCAGCAGGTTTCGCCATCGCGCGGGGCCGACAGCACCACCATCACGCCCGTGCCCTGGGCATCGATCGCACGCAGGGCATCGGTGGCGGCCACGCCGAAGTCGTCGCGGCGCCAATGCAGCAGGTCGGCCAGCGGGTTTTCCACCTGCACGCGCACCAAAGTCGGGGTCTCCGCATCCGGGGTACCTCGGACCAGCGCGAAATGCAGGTCGTGGGCGATGCGGTCGCGGTAGGTCACCAGCTTGAACGGGCCGAATTCGGTGTCGATCTCGCGCTCGTCCACGCGTTCAACGGTCTTTTCGGTGGCCAGGCGGTAGGCGATCAGATCGGCGATAGAACCCATCTTCAGGCCGTGCTCGCGCGCGAACACTTCCAGCTCCGGGCGGCGCGCCATGCTGCCATCCGGGTTCAGGATCTCCACCAGCACGCCGGCCGGCTCCAGCCCGGCCAGCATGGCCAGGTCCACGCCGGCCTCGGTATGGCCAGCACGGGTCAGCACGCCGCCCGGCTGGGCGATCAGCGGGAAGATGTGGCCGGGCTGGTGCAGGTCCGACGGCTTGGCGTTGGGCTTCACGGCAGTGCGGATGGTGTGCGCGCGGTCGTGCGCCGAGATACCGGTGGTGACGCCTTCGGCGGCCTCGATGCTGACCGTGAAGTTGGTCTGGAACTGCGCGGTATTGGCCTGCACCATCGGCGCCAGGCCGAGGTCGGCGGCGCGGGTGCGGGTCAGTGGCAGGCACACCAGGCCACGGCCGTGGGTGACCATGAAGTTGATGTCCGACGGCTTGACCAGCTCGGCGGCCATGATCAGGTCACCTTCGTTCTCACGGTCTTCGTCATCGACAATGACCACCATGCGGCCCTGGCGGATGTCTTCCAGGATCTCCGGAATCGGGGCGAAATTCATGCTGCGTCTCCCTGTGGGTGCTGACCGTTGGTCGGCACACTGATCAGCCGCTCGACATAACGGGCGACCAGATCGATTTCCAGATTGACCGCGCTGCCCACGCCGGTGGCGGAGAAGGCGGTGTTGGCCACGGTGTGCGGGATCAGGGCCACTTCGAAGCCTTCGCCATCCACCTCGTTGACGGTAAGGCTGACGCCATCCACGCAGATCGAGCCCTTCCTGGCGATGTAGCGGCGCAGCGCGGCCGGCGCGGCGAAACGCCAGCGCTGGCCCGTGCGTCTTCGCGGATCGACAGCACCTGGCCGAGGCCGTCGACATGGCCACTGACCAGGTGGCCGCCCAGGCGATCGGTCGGGCGCATGGCGCGCTCCAGGTTGATGACCGCCCCTTCCTGCAGCTGGCCCAGCGTGGTCAGGCCCAGGGTCTCGGTGGAAGCGTCGGCCTGGAAGCTGCTGGCGTCGAAAGCGATGACGGTGAGGCAGACGCCGTTGATGGCGATGCTCTCGCCCATCTGCACGTTGTCGAACGGCAGATTGCCGACATTGAAGGTGAAGCGGACATCGCCGCCGATGGATTCGCGTGCGGCCAGGCGGCCGACGCCCTCGATGATTCCCGTAAACACGTAACGTTCTCCGCGGAAAGTGAGCGAAAAACGCCGCAAGGCAAACAGGCGCACGCAGGACATGAGCCCTGTGGCACCGTCTTCTTTCATCCGGACTATACCGTCGGCTCCGGCATCGGACCGGATCTGCTGACCCCCGGCCGTGGGCCGGGGCGCTCGCGGGCTCGTGCCCTGGGGCACCTACCGCCGGTGGGGAGTTGCACCCCGCCCTGAAGACGTTTGTATACCGGCGAGCCGGCCCGGCTAGTGTAGCAGCATCAGGCGCGGCGGCTGGAAAGGCGCTTCAGGTGGCGGTTGGCGATGCCGGTCAGTGCCAGCCGCTGGGGCTGGTCTCGGGAATTCCGCCGCCTTCCCAAGGGCCAGATTCCTCCGCACTGGGGCATGTCGTTTCATACTGAGCCAGTGACGCATAGTCGTCATTGGTCCAATTCTTGCCATACGGGTTCTCCGGACGACAATACCCGGTCGGTAGCCACTCCCCAGTGTACGGCGCGATCGGCCGCCAGCATGGGGTCGGGTTCTTCATCGGATCCTGGCCCTTGGTGCAGAACAGGAACGGGTCATTCTTGCGGTAATTGAGCGGCGAATAATAACCATCCGCTTGTGCGTTGAATTTGAAGGTCAGCAGCACCAACGCGCCCAGGCAGATCTTCAGCGAGGTTTTCATCGGTTGTCCTCAAGGCCCGCCGCGTCCGCCAGCGGGGATGGTGAATCATTCGTTGTCTGCGTGCGGGGCCGCAATCGCGGCCCCGCACGTTCTTCCCTTCAACCGTCAATCACGGCTCAGCGTTGCGGGTCACTGGCATTGCGGGCCGCGTCCTGCGCCTGCTGCGCCTGCGCGACCGGCTCCTGCGCCTGCTTCGCCCAGGGCTGGCTCAGCGTGGAAGTGAAATCGCTGATCGCCTTCTGCACCGAGGCACCGTCCCCATTGCGCGCGGCATTCAACATGCGATCAACGAAGCTGCCCGAGTCCTGCGCGGCCGGCTTGGCATGCGCCTCATCGGCATGGGCCGGTGCATGCGACTGCAGCGCGGCGCGCGACTGCGGGCCGAACACGCCGTCCACCTTCAGCCCCTGGGCCCGCTGCATGTCCTCCAGCGCATGGCGCGTAGCATCGCCGAACACGCCGTCCCGCGCCAGCGGGTGACCCTGCGCGTCCTTGTACCCGAGGCGGCTGAGCTGTTCCTGCAGTTCGGCCACGGCCGGACCGCGGGCGCCGGCACGCAGGGTCTGCTCATCATTCGACTTGCCGCCCGAATGCTCGGTGGCGCCATGGCCGGCAGCGCGCAGTTCGGGCAGCGGGTCGACCTTGCGGCCGTCGCGCCACAGTTCGAAATGCAGATGGGTATCGCCGTGCTTCGGCGTGTTGCCGGTGCGGCCCATGGTCCCGATCGGCTGGCCGGCCTCGATGCGCTGGTTGTTGCGCACCGAGATCTCGTCCAGGTGGAAGTACTTGGTCATCGAGCCGTCGTCGTGGGTGATGCGCACGGTGTTGCCGGCCGCCCCATTGTTCGGCGTCACGGTGACACGCCCGCCTGCGAAGGCCACGATCGGGTCACCGACATCACCCTGGATGTCCACGCCACCATGCTTGCGTCCGCCGCTGCGGTGCGTACCGAATTCGCCGCGGCCCTCACCAGCCTTGTCGGCGGCGTTGATGCGGTCGTTGCCCGGCGCCGGCCAGGTCGCGCCCTCGCCGCGCGCCGGCGGTGCCGGACGCTCGATGGCATTGCGCTCGTTCTGCGGCAGCGCCAGCTGCGCCTTGATTGCTTCGCGGGTGGCCTCGTCGGCACGTCCGGTCGGCTCCAGGGCATTGGCCTGCTGGAAGCTGCGCACTGCGTCCTGGGTGTTCTTGCCGTAAATACCGCTGTTGGTTTCCAGCGTATTGCCCTGCGCGTCGCGCGCCCCCAGCTGGTTCAGCGATTCCTGCAGGGAACGTACCTCGTCGCCCCGCTCGCCACGCTGCAGCACGCCATCGGCCAGTGCCGACGGCCGCGGCTGCGCGCCGGGCAGCGGCGCGCTGGCGGTGATGCCACGGTCGGCAATCTCGATGGCCGAGTACTTGCCCTGCCAGTACTGGGTGAACGAGGTCGCCAGTTCGCGGTCGTTCATGCCTGCGAGGGTCTCGTACGGCTTGCCGGTCAACGCTCGAAATCACGCGAACTGATGTTGTTCACCAGGTTCTTGCGGGTGTCATCGCGGGAGAACTCGCCGGTGGCAATGGCGCTCTGGATGGACGCGTAACCGCCGCCGCCCTGCTGGTGCGCCAGGTACATGTCCATGCCGTTGGGTTCAGCGGCACCGGACAGGAACGGACGGCCGGTCTTCTCCGAACGGTTGACAATCTGGTCGCGGTTGCGCTCGTACAGGTCGGCCGCAGCGCGGGTGTTGGCCACCGGGTCGAATTCGTGGCCGGTCAGCCCGAATTCCTTGGCCGTGGTGGGCACGAACTGGAACAGGCCCTTGGCACCGCTCTTGGTATTGTTGGCATCCGGGTTGAAGGTGCCGCCGGTCTCGATATAGGCGAATCGCAGGAAATCCTCGCGGGGAATCCCGCTGCGCCCTGCCTGCTTTTCGATGATGTCGAGAACTTCTTTGCGATCGTGGGTACTGGCCATCATTGGCTCCTCAGGTGAAGTGCGGCCCGGGCGGGCCACTGGACGTCAACCGGACTCAATCCTTGAGTCATGTACAGGGCGGTCAACCGGTAAGACGGACTCAGGGCGCGTAGCGCTCTTTGTCCGCATTGAAGGTGTAGGTCAGGGTGTCGGCCGGGCCAAGGTCACGCAGCTTGCCCGGGCCGTCGATGGTCTTGCCCGACAGGCTCACCGTGAGCGTCGGCAGGCCACCGGAGACAGCGCCGAAGGCGAGTGTACCGGTACTGACGGCACAAGGCGTCACGGCGCCGTCCTCACAGGAGGCCGAATTGTCGTCGCCGGCATGGATGCTGCCCAGGTAGCCCCAGCGGCGGAACGACAGCTGGTCCACGTTGTCCGGGTCGAACAGGAAGATGGCATAGCCGAACATGGCCACGCCCTCGTTGAAATCACGGGTGGGCACGGCCAGCAGCATGCGGCCGTCTTCCAGCGCATGGGTCTGGGCCTTGCGCGCGGTATCCAGCGGCTCCGGCTGGTCGTTGCGGCCGAACTCGCCGACATAGCCGTCGGTGTCCAGCTGCACCCAGGCCGGCGCATCGGCGGTACCGCCCTGCACGAAGGTCGCCTGGCCGATCGCCACGTTGCCCGGCTCCATCATGCCGGCTTCGGCATCGGGGCCTTCCTCGCCTTCGGTCCTGCTGGTGAAACCAGTGAAATAGTGCTTGCCCTTCAGATCGAACGCCTGGCCGTACCAGTAGCTGACGATGGCACCGCCATCGACCTTGTAGCTGACCGCGCCATCGCCGTCACGCTGGTAGATCACGTACAGCACGCTGTCCGCGGAAGGGGGTTTGAGTGCAGTCATTGCTGAGTCCTTGTCATGTTCGGCGGCGGCCGGCCCGGCTGCAGGGGCCGCCGCTGTTCCTTGTGCGCCCTTGTCGGGAGCATTGCCTCCGCAGGCCGACAGCGCAAGCGCCAGCAGCGCCACCAAGGCCGTGTGATTGATGTTCATGCATCCTCCTGTTCTTGGCTGCGCAGGGCCGCGCCAGGGGCGCCGGAAATCCTGGCCGGAAAGCGATCAACCACCACGGGCCATCTCCATCGGCTCCGGCGTCGGTTGGCGCTGCGCCGGGGCCTGCTGCTGCGCCGCGTCGCGCTGGTTGAGGTGCTGTACCTGCTGGTCCACCTGCTGCTGCCACATACGTCCCATCGGCGAGGCATACAGATCCTGGGTCGCCACCTTCACGCCGTCCGGATCACCGGCGCGCGCCGCGTCCAGCAACTGGGTGACATAAGGATCCTGGCGGGTGGTTGCATCCGGCGCCTTGCCTGCCGCAGCTGCAGCCTCACGCGCCTCTCGCGCCGCCGGTTCGCCGGCCGGCACCGGATCGCGGAACAGGTCGACCCCGTCGCGCACCCAGCCCGCCGGACCGCCCGCCACGAAGGTCACGCCGCGACGGATGTCCATCACGTCACCGCGATAGTCGGCAATCATCCGCGAGTGTTCCTCGGCACGGGTTCGTGCCTGCGGGTCGTCCAGTACCGACAGGTGCGGAGTGCCGTCCGAGTCGGTCGGCATGAAGTTGCTCATCTTGTGCGCCCCGAACGAGCGGGCCGCCGCCGCGACCGGCACATCGGGTACCAGCAGGTCCGCAAACCGGTTCTCGAAGTACCCGGACTGATGCAGGACGTCGATCTCCTTTTCCTTGGCGTAGGTGATCACCTCGCCATACTGCGGGCTGGCCGCACTGACCACGTCGGTCGCCAGCACGTGGTTGCGTACGCGGTCGTTGGGGCCGGCACCGATACCGCGGTCCAGGCTGGCTGCCCCATAGGCATTGAACGTCTCGCCACGCAGATCGAAATGATGCGCCGACACCTGCGCCAGCGTGCCACCCAGCGAGTGGCCGGTGACGCTGACTTCCGGCGCGGACTTGCCCGGCTGCGCACCTATCGTCTGCGCCTCTTCAAGCGCCTTGCGGGTCAGCGCAATGGCATCTTCGGCCTGCGGATTGGTCCGCCCCAGCACCATGGCACCGTCGGCGATGACCGCGTCTTTCCAGATCTCCTCGGTGCCGCGATGGGAGACGATCAGGTCGCCGCCATCAAGCTTCTCGTAGATCGTGCCCTGGTAGCCGGTTCGCGGGTTCTCGACATGTTCGACGACACGGTAGATGGTGCCGTTGATGGATACATTCGCATCCTCGCCGGTCGGCCGGCCAACGGACCTGTCTTCATAGACATGGTTGGCGAGGTTGGCGTAGTCCCGCGTGGTGACGGTCATGGCGTCGTCTCACGGGCGGTCAGCGTGATGGTGAAGAACTCGTCGCGCTTGTCAGCGGACACCGCCTGCAGGTGCTCGCTACCGAAATCTCCGAATTCCCTCTGCTCGTAGCTCGGGTAGTAGCCCTTCCAGAAATAGCGGGTCTTGCTGCCGGCGGCGATGATCTGCTGCGCCGGCAGGCCCGCCACGAAGCGGGTGCCGGCCTGGCCGGCATGCGCGCGCAGCCTGACCCGCGCCTCGGTCAGGGCCCAGCGGCAGACACCGCGGCCGTAGTAGTCCTGGTCCAGGATGGCATCGGTATGGATGGTGCCTACGTACTCCGTATCCGACACCCGCGACAAGGCGAAAGGTTCGTGGCTGGCGATGGTCGGTACCGCCCCGGAGAGCGGCTGGATCTTGCCGCACTGTGCCGCGTTGATGACGTCGAACTGGGCGGTTCCTTCGACCACCTCGAACGGGCCCGGTGCATTGGCCAGGGTCACGCGGATTTCATAGGCGCGCCGCGGGTTCGGATTCAGCGTGCGCAGCGGCGGGGTGGCGCGGGTGTCCGCGGCAGTGGCATTCATAGGGGTATCAGCTCGGTACGGGCCGCCACAGGCGGCCAGAGGCAGGATGAAGGCGCAGGCAAGCAGCGATATCGCCCGGCGGGCACCGCGCGCATGGGATGCAGAACGGGTACGCGTCGCCTTCGGGCCGGCGGCCGACCAGGGGAAAACGCTCATGGCAGCCCCACGGAACGCGGGACGCACGTCGACATGCCCACCATCGGGTCTACCCCACCGGCTTCAGCGAACATGTTCATTCATTACATCCATCCCAGGAATACACAACCATGTGCCCTCTCCACGCGCCAGTCCGGCGCACTTGCTTGGCAACTTTAGCAGGCCGAGGAGGCCATATGCGTCAAAAAAAAGTTGCGAAAGTGCGTCACATCACATTTTTTCAGTCACCTGGCAGGGATCTGGCGCCACAACCTTCACGCGACGCTAACCAAATGACGCGAGCGGTGAGGGGCTGAAACGACGGCGTCGCGCCTACAAGGAGGGTTGCCGCGCCGGATCAGGGTGCGCGCCCTGCCGCAGGTTCAGTTCCTGCGCAGCCGACTGCGCCCCGGCCTGCAGCAACATCTCGGCCTGCAGGAGGCTCTGTTCGGCCGGTTGGTGGCGTGCTTGGCGACCATCCACGCAGGAGGCAAAGAATGGCGCCTGCTCACCGAATGGCTTGTACACGGCGAAGACGTTTTCTTCCCCGTCCTTCCCCAACTGACCCGTCACCGCGTCAACCCGCTTGACCAGCGGATCTTCGACCTGCCGGCGATACAACGCCGCCGATACATTCCGACTCCCTTCGTCGTCCCAGTTGCCCGTGCCCGCCACCCAGGCGTGGATCCGTTGATAAGTCTGGAAATCAGCATGCGCGGGGTTGTCCGCCAGGACCGGGGCAATGGATGAGGACGGATCGGCACGCGGTACCACGGGAAGCCCACCCTCCAGCCCTGGCAGCTCGCCGCCTGTGCCCTGCTCCGCCCTGTGCGGAGCGGATGCATCCTGCAACTGCAGGGCCTGGATCTGGACAAGGGTTCCATTCAACTCATCGCGGACGTTGCCCTTGGCCAGCGAGTCGTAGATCCAGCCATCATGCAGCCATTCCCCATCGCCCTGGCGCTGATAGGTGCGCCCATCGGAGGCGAGCACAGCATTTTCTTCGTCACCTTCCGGAAAACCAGCTGACCACCGACGTGCACTCGTCCTCGTCAGCTCTGCCAGAAGCTCAAGCTCAAGGCAGAGCACACCCTTCGAACACCACGCTGCATTCAGGGCCGCACTTCTTGAGTGCAGCCTTTCGCACACGGTCCAGGGTACGGTTCTGTTGCGATACGAAGCGACGTTCCGAGGGACCCACCACTACCACCGCACAAGAATTGAAGAACGTGTCTACGACCTGACAGTTGCTCGACCCACGTGCCAAGCAATCCTGGACCGCAAGATTGCCCGCCTGTTGTTCCGAGTCTCCGTTGACTGCCCAACCAAGCTGGAGATCTTCTCCTCTTGCAACCGCTCCCCATTTCCTGGCGGGCTGCCTGGTGTCTCCGGCTCCGTGGGCGGGCAGGAAGACCGAATTATATTGGGGGGTACCAGGCTGTTGCGCAAAGGACGTTGACACCATGAAGTACGCCATTAAAGCCAGCCCCGGTCCGAAATACCTCATAGCTTTTTCTCCTTATCCACCCAATCCTGCTGAAAGTCCGACTTCTGGCCGGTGCTGTTGCGACCCACGTTGCCGAAGCTCGAATTTGCCACGAACTGGCCCAACGTACCGTTGAAGAACATGGCCGCGATCGGCGGTGCCATGACCATCAGGACGGACATGAGCAGTCCAACACCACCCTGCTGAACGGCAGCAGACTTCAAACCACCACCAAAGCCGATCGATCCTCCCAGAAGCTCCGTGCCGGACAGCAGGTAGGCCGTCACCATGGCGATCGCGGTACGGGCGACCAGCGCAGTAGCCACCGATACCATGAAGGAAAGCACCGCCATTGAGAACATGGTGCCGATTCCATACAAGAGCCAGCGTTTGAACAGCTCCTTGGTCTGGTCGAAGAGCAGGCACAAGATGAAGAGGGGACCAAAACCTACGAACAACACCAGGGCAATCTTGTAGAGCAGCAGCATGGCGCCACCAATCACCGAAGGCCCGGCGATGCCAATGCCCGTCAGGTTGGTCACCATCTTCTGCTCGTCGGCGTTTGAGCTGCTGCTCTCAACAGGCAGTGCATCGACCATCGCGAAAATCAACCCCATCGTTCGCAGGTTGTTGTCAATTGAGTCTTCGACATTGCCACTATCGTTGGCGACAACCTGATGAATCTCGTTCGGAAGGGTACGGGTGAGGAAGTTGGTCAAGTTGACGCCAGCGAACGACATCGACGAGGCGGCGATAACGATGAGGAACGCGCGCAGCGACCCCACCACCAGCCCCATGAGCGACTCACGGCTCCGGCCAGTGACGATCAGGAACCCCTGCATCAGTACCCACAGGGTAAGCAGAGTCAAGGCAATACCGCTGACCCACCCCATCGTCCGGGTCAGGAGTCCTGCCTGGAAACTGTCAATACGCCCATTGATGAAATTGAGCAGGATTTCAAAGAAAGCCCACTGAGTGAATTGGCCCAGATCGATGCCGTCCATCAAACTACTCCTGATCCTTAGAGGCCTGGGATACTGAGGCCGGTTGGCACATTGACGCTGCCGCTGCCCTTCAGTGCATTACGCGTAAGCGCAGCGCGGGCGTTGTTGATGTGAGCAACACGCGCCTCGTAGGCGGACATGTAGGTGCGATAGCGATCACGATCGTTATCCATCAGCGCCGTCAATGCCAGCAGTTCATTGGTGTTGTACTGCACGTTGGCATAGTCGTCGGCCGTCAGGGTACGGCGGCGATCCTCCAGCTGCTTCAGCCGGTCATAGTTCTGCTGCGCCCGTTCGAACATGCGCATCGAAAAGCGATACTGCGCCAGCTCGGTCTGGGCGGCCGCCATGCACAACTGCTGTTGCTGCTGGCCGAGCGTGGTGCTCGCGCCCGCAGTGCAAAGCTGATCCATGGCGATGTTCAGCGCAGTGGGCTGCGTCGCATTCAATGCCTCCTCCCCGGTTGGCGTGGCGATCATTTCCGGTGTGGTGGTACTGTTGCGCGGCGTCACCCGCAGCTTGCGGTTGACGTCATTAAGCTGCCCGGTCACCGTACCGTTGTTGCCAATCCGGTCGCGGACTTCGGTAAGTCGGCCTGTGACGGTGCCATTGTTGCCAATGTTGCGGTTGATCTGGTCCAGCCGGCTGTGAGTGCTCGAATCACTGACCTGCCATGCCGCCATGGCGGCGCCGGTCCCCAGCAACGAGACGACGGCCAGCGAGAGGATGACCCATTTGTTGGCGCGCGGCATGGACAGGGAAGCACCAAACGTCTGCTTCCATGCCTGGCCGAAGCTGTGCTGGCGATCGTTACGGCGATGTCCTTGCGAGTTCATGGTTCACCTCTGCTGTTCTTCACTTCGTCTGGTTCGGGGAGGAGGGGCTCAGCGCACGGCGGTGCGGCGGCCCGGGGTGTCGTTGCTGCGGGCGCCGCCACGACCGGATCCCTTCCGGTTGTCGTAGAACGCCTGCAGCCATTCTTCCGGTGTCAACTCGTCGCGGTCCACTTCCAGGCGCTGGGACTGTTCATTGAGGACGCGGTCGAGAATCTCGATGTTGTCGGTACTGGCGCTGATCACGGCCAGCGCATCGTCCATGCCACGCAGGTTCAACTGGCACACGGTGGAGCCATGACCCTGCTTGACCAGGAAGCTGCGCGAGCGTTCGTCAAGGCTGACCACGACCTCGAACTCCGCCTCGGTCAGCTTCAGGCCTTCCATATAGTCCTCGCGCGAAGCGCTGGGATTGGGCAGCAGGATCAGCGTGGCCGTCTGCTCGATCAGCGCGGCGGAAATATCGCTGGCCAGCGCGTCCTCCGGGCTCTGCGTGGCGAAGATGCCCAGGCCGTTCTGCTTACGGATGGTCTTCTGCTTGTTCTTGGCGAATTCCTTCAGCGCGCCACCGCCGTCGAGAATCTTCCAGAACTCGTCCATCACGTAGATGAGCGGGCGGCCATCGATCAGCTCTTCGAGGCGGTGCAGCAGGTAATTGATGACCGGCACGCGCACTTCGGCGTTGTCGATGACATCAGTGTAGTCGAAGCCGATGATGTTGGCCCGCTGCAGGTCGATGACGTCGGTCGGATTGTCAAACACCCAACCCAGCGTGTTGCCGGCCGTCCACTTGCGCAGGCGGGCATACAGGCCATCGTCGCCCATGTTGGGCAGGCTCTTCTGGAAGTTGGACATCGAGCGCAGGTGCATCGGCATGTCCAGCATGCTCTCCACCGCGCGGAAGATGTCTTCTTCCTCGCGCGCGGTGTAGCTGCCCTTGCCGGCCAGCACCTTGATCAGGTCGCCGAGGAACTGCACATTGGCATCGGTGCGCTCGCACTGGAACGGGTTGAAGCCGGTCGGCTTGCCGTTGTCCAGTGCCAGGTAGTTGCCGCCACAGGCGCGCACGAAGATCTCCGCGCCGCGGTCCTTGTCGAAGAAGAAGATGGTCGGCGCCGGCTCGTACTTCTGCACCTGGCTGAGCAGGAAGTTGATCAGCGCGGTCTTGCCGGTGCCCGACTTGCCGATGACCATGGTGTTGCCGATGGCCTTCTCGCCCAGCGAATTCTCCGCCGGATGAGTGGCGTGGAAGTTGAAGTAATAAGGCTGGCCATTGGTGGTCTGCAGCACCGTGAGGCATTCGCCCCAGGGATTGTTGTCGCGCTTGCCAGTAGCGAAATTGTGCAGCGGTGACAGGCCGAGGAAATTCAGCGAGCTGACGTTGGCCAGCCGCGTGCGGTACTTCCAGTTGGCCGGCAGCTGCGAGTAGAACGAGGAGCACACGGCCAGGTCTTCCTTGGCCGAGACGAAGCCGGCATTGG
This sequence comes from Stenotrophomonas maltophilia, assembly GCF_001676385.1. GTDB lineage: Bacteria > Pseudomonadota > Gammaproteobacteria > Xanthomonadales > Xanthomonadaceae > Stenotrophomonas > Stenotrophomonas maltophilia_J. Next base: position 91,790 of record NZ_LYVJ01000007.1, read on the forward strand.
ACAGTTCGGCGCGGGTGGTGGCCAGGTTCTGCGACAGCGTCTTCTGGTCTTCGGCGTACAGCGCAATGATGAAGTGGTACTCACCCAGGACGAAGTTGCCCGAAGCAACCTGGTCCATCGCGTGGTCCATTTCCGCAATCTGGCTGACCGCCTTGTCGCCGGAGGAGATCATCATGCCCTTGGTACGCTCGAGCACCTTCAGCGCATCCTGGCGCCCCATCGGGCTGAACGAATGGGTGATGACGTACTCGAAGTCCAGGTACTTCAGTCCATTGAGGATGCCCGGATAGGTAGCGTCGGTGTATTCCTTGATGTTGAGGATGGCACCGTAGTGATTGCGCCCGGTCGGCGTATTGATGACGTAGTCGCCGGACTTGGCCGAGAACATGTGCCGCGAGACCGGCAGGTACTCGTTCACCGATGCACGCAGCACCGGCACCGGCTCATCGATGCGGTTGAGCAGGTAGCCGAAGAACGTCAGCACTTCGGAGAACACCACGCCGTTGTCCGCTTCGTACATGCTCAGCCGATGCGGGGCGTAATCCTTCAGCACCGCTTCCACGTTGCCGGCAAGCTCCATCACCTTGTTGATGGCCTGGTCCTGCTCGGCCTGCAGGCGCCCCAGGTCACTGGAGCGCTCGACGAACTTCTTGCCGACCATGATCGGGCGATAGATCATGGTCAGGTACAGCTCGTTCTGCATGATCTTCTGCGACGAGAGGCGATCGTAGTACTCGTCGGACATCTGCTGGTTGAACACCTGGTCGTACTTGCTGCGGATGTCCACGCGGCCACGGCGGCGGATATCGTGCACCCAGAATGCCACGTTGACGAAATCCGGCGCCCGCAGGGTCTGCAGCATGCGGTTGAAGGTGTTGTGCTTGTGCTCCAGCTCCCATTCCTCACGACCCACGAAAGGCAGCCCATCCAGGCGCCAGACAATCAGGAAATCGCCGCCCGTGGTCTTCACCACGTGCGGAGACACGTGGGAAGACAACGGGATGAAATCGGCGATGGAAGTGTCTGGCGCCTGCATGGGACTAATCCGTTTTCGTGTCTTGGAGAGTGGGCCGGTAGCTGTTCGGAGTGAACACCCACATGCCGTTGTGATGCTTGATGTTGCGTACCCGGGTACGGAAGGTCCAACGCAGGCCGAGCATGCGGAAGATCATCTCGTCCTGCCGTGCCATCTGCCGCATGACCATGATGACCACCGGCAGCAGCAGCAGGAAGTACATGTTGAAATAGAAGGTCAGCAGCAGGCACGCGCCGGCGGCGATCGCAAAGGGCAGGTACGGCACCCCGAGGAACATCGCCGGTCGCGTGCAACCGCGGAACAACGCGTCTTTACGCATACTGCAGCAGCTGGCTCACCACGATGATCGCGCTGTTGCCCGAGCTGCCGATGTTGCCCACGTTGTCCGGCAGCAGCATGTTGGCGATCTGCGCAGCGGCGCCGATCAGGAAGCCACCGATCAGGACCGGCGCCACGTCGCTGATGCGCTTGTGGTTGAAGGCGATCTGGTAGCCGGCGAAGATCACGGCGATGGTGACCACCGCGATCGAGGCGATGTTCAGCAGCGAGTTGAGGTTGGTGAAGAAGCTGGTCACGCTGTTCTGTGCGCCGGACACGTCCTGGGCGCTGGCAACCAGCGGCAGCATGCACAGGCTGGCCATGGCGATGGCGGCGAGGGTGCGACGGGCGTTCTTGATGTTGGCATCGTGCTTCATGGCAGGTCTCTTCTCTTGGATGGAAAGGGATACAGCGTTGTTGCCTGGCTGCGGGGGCAGCCGTGGGTGGTGCTAGAACACCAGCGCAGCGTCGCGCGGCGGCGCTGCGGTTGCCGGCATGGCAGGGGCTGAGCCCCCTGCCCCGCCGGCGGAACCTGTGCCAGGTGCGGTGCCCGGCTGTACCGGCTGGCCCGCGCCCGGCCATACGTTGGGAGCGCCGCCCATCGGCTGCACGCGCACCGGTGCATCGCTGGCCGGCAGCAGGCCAGCAAGGCGCGGATCGGCAGCGGCAGGCGCCGGCATCGGCGCGGCGACCGGCGCCGGCTGCGGGCTATTGGCCGTCGAGTTGGCCGGCATCGGCAGCAGGCGCGAAAGCGCGGCTTCCTCGACCCGTCGAGCCAAGCGCTCGGCAGCGTCATCGCGCACGGCGCGCCGGTATGTGGTGGTGGTCCCGGTGGGCACGCCGTTGCGGATGACCGGGATCGCATTGCTGGCCACGGCCGTATTGCCGGCGCTGCGCCAGGAGGTCATCACCTTGTCGACGTAGCCATGGCGGAAGCCGGTGGTGAAGTTGCCCGAGTAGTAGCAGCTGAAGGCCTTGCCCCAGTCTTGGCCGGAGCGTGCATAGCACTCAGCAAGGATGCGCGAGCCAGCCTGCAGGTTCGGGCACACATTGAAGGCCTTCTCGTAGCTGTCCAGGCCGTGCCGGCTGAGGTTGTAGCGGTTCACCTGCGCGATGCCGAGCGAGAAATTGTAGCCCTCGCGTTCGAGCATGCGGCTGGTGGACACGGCTTCGGCCAGGTTCTTCGGCTGGCGCGCCAGGCGGCCACCAACGACACCGATCGCGTAGGGGTTGAACGACGACTCGACGTTCACCACGTGGCGCATGATCTCGGCGGGCACCGCCAGATCGGTGCAGGCCATCATTTCCAGTCCAGGCAGCATGGTGTCCTCCTTTGGCCAGTGGCGTGGCGGGCCAGGCGACCGCCATCAGCCAGGTTCGTCAACAACCGGGGCAGTACGTTCGGGTTCATGCCGCCAGCCCCCGCGCCGGATCGAAGTCGATGCCGGTGATGAAGCGGCGCCCGGCATGCGCCTTGATGTGCACGACCACGTCGATGGTGAGCTTGAGCAGGCGCTTGATGACTTCGAACTCCAGCCCCGAGCCCTCGGCCGACGCCTTCACCATCAACGCCAGCTGGTCCCAGGTCTGGGCCGTGCTGCCGGCATGGCAGCTGGTGATCGACCCCGGGTGGCCGGAGGCACAGTTGCGGATGAAGTAGAACGACTCGTCGCCACGCAGCTCAGCCAGGATGATCCGGTCCGGCTTCATGCGCAGGCACGCCTCCATGCACGACTTGGCGCTGGTATTGCTGGTGCTCTGGCCACCCTTGGAGTACAGCAGGTGCACCACGTTCGGCTGCTGCAGGAACAGCTCGCGGGCATCTTCGATGGTGACCAGGCGCTCGTTGTGCGAGATGTGGTTCACCAGCGACTTCATGAAGGTGGTCTTGCCGCTGCCGGTGGCGCCGGATACCACGATGTTCTTGTGGTACTGGACCGCCTTCTTGAAGAAGTTGGCGTAATCGCGCTCCGCGCGCAGTTCCAACAGCTCCCTGTCATGGTCGCTGATAGTGGGTGCCTGCTCCAGGATCTCATTGAAGAAGCCATCTTCCTCATACTGCTCCAGCGACTTGCCGAAGCGGGCGGGCAGGCGGATGGTGATCGAGACGCGACCGGCATCGCAGGCAGGAGGAATGACGAACTGCGCGCGCTGCCCGGTCGGGAAGGTCAGCGACACCATCGGATCGGCGTCGGTGATGCGCTGCCCGGTATTGCTTTCGTTGACCACGGCCGTGCAGAACTGCCGCGCACGTTCGAACGTCAGTGACGGCACCTCCACCCGCTGCCAACCGGACCGGGTTTCCAGATACAGCTCACCCGGCCGGTTGATGCAGATTTCCGTCACGTCGGACGAATGCATGTGCTCGCCGATCCCGAGGATCTCGTACTGGTAATCCAGGAAAGCATTGGATACCCGGGCGGTGGCGGAGTCGGCGTTCATTGCAGGGTCGTTTCGGTGCTCAACGGATCACGGCCGAGAAGTCGACGTCGCGCGCGACATAGACATTGACGATCGTGCCCTGGTTGATGGTCACGGTCGGCGGGCGGGTCATGTTGCGTTCCATGGCCATGTTCGCCATGCGCTCCATGGTGCGCGCGGTGGCGCTTTCGTAGGGGTTCTGCACGACGGCGCCATTGACCACGGTCGAGCTCTGCGGACCGTTCTCGGCCGCAGCGTACTTGAAACCATCGGCCAGGATGCTGATCAGCAGCGACGAGGCGATACGCTGGCCCCAGTGCGCGTTGTAGTAACCCGGCGCACCCGCCGAACCCAGCATGTCCACGCCCGGGCTGCTCATGTTGATGTCCAGGCCGGTCGGCGTGGTGATGCGGTCCCAGACGATGGCCACGCGGTTGCCGATGATGCCGTCAGCACCGTACGACCCCTGTACCTTCGAGCCACGCGGCAGCAGCAGGCGCTGGCCGTCGACCGAGTACACCGGCTCGGTGACCACGCACGAGGTGTAGCCGGGGAAATCGGAGATGACACGGGCCTGCAGCACGCAGCGGATGTAGGTACCGCGCAGCAGCAGCGTGTTGGGCTTGTACAGCGGCTGGGCGCTGGTCGGACCGTCGACCACGCCACGCGACGCCGGGCCCTGCCCACCCAGCGCTCCCGCGAGCCCACCGCCCGGCGCACCACCGGCATCCGCGTCGCCGCGTTCCCCGCCGTTGGCATCGCCCATGCGACGCTCGATCAGGCTGGGGCCACGCTCCCCCTGCTGGCCCATGCCGTTCATCGAAAACCCGGGGCCGGCGCCGGCCTGCTGGCGATCATCCACCACCGGCAACGGCGGCAGCTCTTCCATCGGCGGAGCGGCCTGTGCGGTGCGTTCCGGCGGCAGTGCGGGCAGGTCGCGCGGCGCGGCCGGGATCACCACTTCCTGGCGCGGGGCCTTCTCCGCCGGCTTGTCCGGCGACGACAGCCCGCCGGAGAAGATCCAGGCAGCCAGCGCCGCCAGCACCAGCACGATGATGCCGAGGAACATCAGCGCCTTGCGGTTCAGGCGCTGGACGTCGTCGGCCCGCAGGTAGGGACCCTCGGCATCCAGCTCCGGCTCGGCAGCAGCGCGCCGGGTGTACGGATTGTGGTCGAGCGGACGCGGCTCCGGCGCCGGATCGACATGTTCATTCGGTGGAATCTGGTTCACTGCTCCGGTCTCCTGCGCAGGGCAATCGCGTTGTCGCCGTGGCGCACGACGAGGTAGGCATAGGTGCCATGGACGACAATCGTGTCTCCTTCCACGGTCGAGTTGACGATGAACTCATCGCCGGACTCGCTGTCGCGCGCGAACACTGCCGGGAAGTTGCCGCTCGGGAACCGGCTGCGGTCACCCATGCGGATGTAGGTGAAGCTGCGATCGTCATACACGGAAGCCGGAACCAGCCAGCTCGGCTGACGCTTCTTGTAGGTGTAGTCGTAGCCGTAGTAGTAGTCGCGGCCCGGGACGAGCCGGGTGTCGAGCGCCGACACCGGTGCGTCCGCGTCCTTTTCCTTCTTCGCGGTGAACTCGGTATCGGCCGGATACACCATGCGGACCTTGTACTGCACGCCCGATGCCTTGGCATCCTCGAGCGCGCGCCAACTGGTGGCCACCACCTTCAGTTCGAAGATGTAGGAGTGGGCCGCGGTGCGCACCAGCAGGTTGGTGTCCACATCGACGTTCTTCGGCTTGAGGTAGAACACGTTCTCACGGCGGCTGATTTCCCAGCCTCCGCCGAAGCCACTGCTGTAGTCCAGGATCTGCTCGTGCGGGCTCAGCTCGATCTGGGTGGTGATGCCCAGGCCGGTGCGCACCTGGTAGATGCGATCCGGTGCGTACTCATAGTCCTCGATGACCTTCGCCGCCACCGGTGCGGAAGCGCCGATGCACAACATCAGTGCCAGGCCCGCGCGCAGCAAAGACTGCAACGTACTACTCATCGTTCAACTCCCCCTTGTGCGGGCACGTAGCCGGTCTGCTCGGCCGGTTGCGGCGGCAATGCGCCGGTTTGTGGTGCGCCCGGCGGCAGGGCCTGCGCGGGCGGATTCGGAACGGTCCCCGGGTAGGCCGGGTCCATCGCCTGGCCGGGCACCGGCGCAGCCGCCGGCGCCTGGGGCGCCGTGCTGTAGGGCACGGCGGCCGGGGCAGCCGGTGCGGGCGCGAAATCGTTGTCGACGCGATAGTTCATGACGCGGAAGCCCAGCGGATTGAGCAGGCGATCTTCATCGGCCAGGCGCAGTTCCGGGTCATAGGTGAACTCCAGCGTGGCGATCTTGTTGTCCAGCGGTTCGGAACGGCCGTTGCTCTTGTCGAACACGCTGCGCTGGAAACGCACGGTCGCGCCGGTCGGACGGCGGCCCTGGCCACCCCCGATCAGCACGATGCTGGTGATGCGCACATGCAGCGCACGCGACGCGCCATAGATCCGGAACGGGCGGACCGGGTTCGCTTCGGCATGCAGGTTGGTGTAGTCCGGAGCCACGGCCGGGCCAGCCATCGACAACGTGGTGCGCCAGTTGCGCTGGCCGATCAGGCCGGAGTCATAGGACTCGCGCGCGAGTACGAACTGCGCCACGTTGCTCTTGTTGATGGCCTCCTCGGCGGTGACGTCGCGATCGCCGAAGTTGCCGCGCAGGCGCGCCACGGTGGCCGAGCCGGTGTAGGGATCAGCCATGACCAGATAGGGCACGCGCTCTTTCAGCGGCAGGAACAGCAGGTAGCCGGCAGCCAGCAGGACCGACATCAGGACTGCGCACCAGGCCACGGTCCATGCGCGGCGCTCGCTCCTGCGCGAACGCTCGGCCAGCGTGATCTCGTAGCTGACGCCCTGCGACACCGCGTTTTCCACGGCCGGCGTCGCTGTCTTCTTCTTTCCAAACATGATGGGTCCTCAGCGCGCCGGCGACGTCGGCGCGATGCCGGCGGCGGGCAGCGGATCGGCTTCGGTGGCCCCGCCGGCGACGCTCACGATGATGCGCGACTGTTCCACCGAGACCATCACGCCCTGGGCGGCGTAGGCACGCGAAAGCGCAGCGGCGGCCTCCACGATGCTGGTGGTGCGGATGTCACCCACCGGCGCGTACAGGGTGTAATCGTTGGGGTGCAGATAGGACAGCGTCATGCCGCCGTCGTTGGCCCAGCGTGTCAGCAGGCCCTTGAGCGTGCTGTCCACAGGCGAGGACTGATAGACGTAGGCCTGCTGCAGGGGGATGGCATGAGTGACGTCGGCCATGCGGTTCACCGGCCTCCACTTGCCACGCGGCTCGGGCGCAGGCGGCGTTACGCAACCGGCCAGGAGAACCGTCATCAAGACAGCAGCAACAAAAAACACATTCCGGCTAGGCATCCTGCGGCTCACGAAATCACCATTCACGGGTTACGAATCTGTGCCAACAGACAACGCGACGCCACAACAAGGGCATCGAAGTCTGTTGAGAGAACTGGTTGTGCGCAGCAGGTCCCACTACCGGCACGGAATCTGGCACCAAGAACGTGCGCAATGCGTCCACGTTCGCAGGTCAGGCCTGCGGCGCGTCCCCAACATCTATGCATGCAAACATGAAAGTTCCATTTCTCCTACTCAATCCCTTGTCAATCCGGACGATCCCCACTCGGGTACCGGTGACTCCCCAGTACCGACCCGGATGGTGATCTTCGTACGACGCGAAGGATATCCACCGAATTGTTCCCGTGTTGTGAACTGGATCCCGTAATTTCACAAACGTAAATGAGACGAAATTCTCAAATATGAGAATTCCTAATCATATTGCAGTGAATTTCGGCGCTCTGTCTACTGGATTCGACGAAAAATTTACAGTCAGCATGTTCCCGACAAATCTGGCAACATTCCCTCCCCCGACCGAGGGCTGATGACTCAGCAGGTGCGAAGTGGATCACTCAAGGATGGAAGAGTTCATTACCAACGCCGCGCTGCTTGCCGGCCACCTGACGCAGCAGTGCGAGAAAGCTGCGGCCGCGCAGGAAGCCTCCTCGGCGCAGTTGCAGCGTGCTGCCGCCGAAGTCGGCCAGGGCGTGGCGGCCGGTCGCGCGGAACTGGCGCAGAGTGCGCGCGCCGCCGTCCGCGAGGCGCTGTCGCAGGAGATTCCGGCGGCGGTCGAGGCCATCGGCGATTCCGGCGACCGGTTGGCTGCGCTGGCAGAACAACTCTCACGCGAGCAGGCCGCGATGGCCGGGCGCCTGCGCATGCTCACCTGGAAGGCGCTTGCTGCGCTGGTTGCCGGCTCGGCCGCCATCGTTGGCGGCACCGCCTACTTCGCCTGGAGCAACGTGCAGCGCGCACAGCAGGCCAAGGTCGAAGCCCAGGTACTGGAAGCACTGCAGCAGGTCTCGATCACGTCCTGTGACGGGCATCCCTGCATCAAGCTGGAAGACGGCCTGCAGCGTTGGCAGAAGAATGACGAGTACGTCCTGGTCGATGCCCGCGCCCGCCCCCCTGCCCACGGGAAATGAGCCCTCAACCAGAAGGCGCCATGCACGGCTAGTGCGGCGCACGCAACAATCGTCCGGGTCGAAGGAACTGCCTTGAACACCAACCGCCTTGTCATCTCTGCCGTGCTGGCCCTGCTGCTGTCGATCGCCGCGATCTACCTGGCCAGCTATTTCTCCGTGCTGTTCCTCGGCCTGGACACCCGTGTCAGCAGCTTCGGCACCTTCTTCGACTACATGCGCAACATCGATCACCCGCGCGTGCAGCCTTATGCGTGGCGGATCAAGGCTGCGGGCGTCGCTGCATTCGGCCTGATGTTCCTGCTGTGGGCGGCGGTGACGATCCTGATGTTCAAGCTGCGCAGCCACAGCAACATCCACGGCCAGGCGCGTTTCGCCACCATGCTGGACCTGGCGGGCAAGGGGTTCTTCAAGTCTCCGGACGACGGCATCGTGCTGGGCCAGATGAACGGCAAGCTGCTGCGCCTTTCCGGGCAGCAGTTCGTCATCCTTGCCGCGCCCACCCGCTCCGGCAAGGGCGTGGGCGTAGTCATCCCCAATCTGCTTGACTACCGCGAATCGGCGGTCGTCCTGGACATCAAGCAGGAGAACTTCGATCTCACCTCCGGCTGGCGCAAGTCGATCGGCCACGAGATCTACCTGTTCAATCCCTTCGCCGAGGATCGCCGCACGCATCGGTGGAACCCGCTGACCTACGTGTCCAGCGACCCGGCCTTCCGCGTGTCGGACCTGCAGGCGATCAGCGCCATGCTCTACCCCGACGGCGACGACAAGGACAAGTTCTGGACCAGCCAGGCGCGCAATGCGTTCCTCGCTTTCACCCTGTACCAGTTCGAGATGCGGGACGCATTGCCCGACACGCCCTATCCGACGCTGGGCGCGATCCTGCGGCTGTCTTCCGGCGATGGCACCGAGCTCAAGCCCTACCTGCAGAAGCTGGCCGAGTCAGAGTTCCTCAGCGAGCAGGCACGTGCGGCCTTTTCCGGCCTGCTGTCGCAGGCTGACGTGACGTTCGCATCGATCATCGGCTCGTTCCGCGAACCGCTCAATCCGTGGTTGAACCCGGTGCTCGATGCCGCGACCAGTGGCGATGACTTCCGCCTGGACGACGTGCGCCGCAAGCGCATGACCATCTACGTCGGCATCCAGCCGAACAAGCTGGCCGAGAGCCGGCTGATCGTGAACCTGTTCTTCAGCCAGCTGATCAACGTCAATACCCGCACCCTGCCGCAGAACGACAAGTCGCTGAAGCACCAGTGCCTGCTGCTGATGGACGAATTCACCTCGATCGGCCGCGTCGACATCATCTCCAAGGCCGTGGCCTACATGGCCGGTTACAACCTGCGGCTGCTGCCGATCATCCAGTCGATGGCGCAGCTCGATGCGGTGTATGGCAAGGAGCTCTCGCGCACCATCATCACCAACCACGCGCTGCAGATCATCTATGCACCGCGCGAGCAGCAGGACGCCAACGACTACTCGGAGATGCTGGGCTACACCACCGTGCGCCGTCGCTCGCGCACCCACTCACGCGGCAGCGCCACCTCGGTGTCGGACAACGAAGTGCTGGAGAAGCGCGCGCTGATGCTCCCGCAGGAGCTCAAGGCGATGGGTCCGGAAAAGGAAATCGTGCTCTACGAGGGCCTGCCGAACCCGGTGCTGTGCAGCAAGATCCGCTACTACAAGGATCGCTACTTCACCAAGCGGCTGCTCGAACGCGCCGAGGTGAAACCGCTGGCGCTGTCCCAAGCGGCTGCCCGGCCGCCTCACGCCAGCCAGGGCGTCCCGGCGGCCCCGGTGGCATGACGCCCTCGCAGTTTTTTTGACGGGCGGTTCTGCTGCCCCGCAATACGTGGCATGACGCCACACCGGGCCGCCTTGCTGGCCGCCCGCCATGGATCGCACTTCCAAGAAGGACACGATATGCGCAAGACCCTGCTTGTCACTGCCCTGCTCGCCCTTTCGCCCCTGACGGCCGTGGCGGCGCCGAAGGCACCGAGCTACACCTATGTCGAGGCCGGCTGGACCCAGGTCCAGGTCAACGATGACCTGCTCGACGACCCGAAACTGGACGGCGGGTACATCCGCGGCTCCTACGCGATCGGGCTGCAGGCCTATGTGTTCGGTGCCTGGTCGAAGGTGTCCAAGTCCTATGGCCTGCAGGATGGCAGCCTGAAGCTGGAGCTGGACCAGCCGGAACTGGGCATTGGCTACCGCCTGCCGATGTCCGACCGCGTCGACTTCACCGCCGATATTGCCTGGGTGCGGCAGAACGCCGAAGCCCGCCTGAAGCAGCGAGGCTTCGACGACGTCCGCGAGAAGGACCATTTCAACGCCGGGCGCGCGACGCTGGGCCTGCGCGCGATGCCGACCTCGAATACCGAAGTCTGGTTGAAGGGTGGCTACCTTGATGGCAGCGACATGGACGGCAGCTGGGTGGGTGTCGTAGGTGGCCAGGTCAAGTTCACTCCGACCTGGGGCCTGGTGGGCGAGGTGCAGGTGATCGAGGATGTTACCCAGTTCTCTGCCGGTGTCCGTGCCAGCTTCTGATTGCCCGATCCTCGTCGTGTAATCGGCGGGCCCCGCATGGGGCCCGTTTTCGTTTGGAGCACTTCACACGCCTCCGCGTGCCATCGCGCATTCGCGCCAATGCGTTAGTCTTCCCCACCCCTGGAACAGGAACTCCCCATGAAGACCCCGATCCGTACCCTGCTGGCCAGCACCCTGCTGTGCGCGCCGCTGTTGGCCGGCGCTGCGCCTGCCACGCTTACCCCCGAGCAGACCTTCGACCTGTATGCACGTGCGCTGCTGGAAGACGACACCAGTGCCACCCGCACGCTCAACGATGCTCTGAAGCCCGCGTTCGAAGGCCAGGACTCGCTGACGCCCGAGCGCGGGGCGCTCGCCAAGGGACTGGCCGAACCCTGGCACGCGATGCTCGCCGCCAGTGGCAGCCAGGTCGACGTCGCTGCGGTCGAAGCCATGTACGCCAAGGCCCTGCTCGACACGAAGTGCCGCACGAGCAAGAGCGTGATCGAAGACAACGAATACGTGGACGATGAAAAGCTGGCACGGATCACCTTCGCCTGCCAGGTGCCGGACCTTGGCAAGGTGCGTCCACTGTTCGCGGCGAGCCTTGCCGACGATGCCAGCCCGGCCACGCGCAGGCAGTTCACCGAGGCGTACACCAGGCGCTGCAGGGTGGCCCACGACAGAGCGTCACCGGCACCTTCACGCTGTACCCGGCCAAGGACAACGGCTACTGGTACAGCGGCAATTTCGACGACCTGGTCGGCACGGTGGTCGGTGCGCTGGCACCGTTCGAAGACTGGATGCAGGACGCTGAAGCGGCCAGCGCACCCAAGGTGACCGGCGTGCCGGGTTGTGACCTGCTGCTGCAGCAGCACCGCAGCTGCGTGTCGAAGATCGCACCGGACCAGATCAGCGGCGTGGACGCGATGGCAGAAGAACTCAAGGCCAAGGCCAAGGTGAAGTCGGCCGAGGAAATGACCCAGGAGTGCAAAGCGCTGCGCCCGATCGCCGAGATGATGTGGACCGACGAATGCGCGTAAGCGCGCTGTAGAGCCGAGCCCATGCTCGGCTCCCGGCCGCGGACGACGAAAGCACCCACACTTTCAGAACCGTTGCATGGCCCTGCGCGGCCCGCATGGTCAATGCTGTTGCCCTCTTCCACCGGGGCAACTGCATGAAACACCGTATGACATCGATCATGCTCACGCTGCTGGCGCTGATGGTGTGCTGGCAGGCCGAGGCGTCCAGATTCAAAGCCACGAAGATTATCGTCGTCCAACCCTCGGTCGCCTTCGAGTCAACGCAGCTGAGCGACAGGCACCTGGATGCGTGGATGAGTGAGGATGATCACTGCCGCGACTTCCTGATGTACCACGATCAGTGTGCCGTGCTGGTCCTGCCGGATCAGTACGACGACGGTTTCACCCGCCACCAGCTGCGATTGAGGGCCAGACAACTGCCGGGCGAGGCACTGGGCGCGTACTGCCGCGACCTGCATGTGCTGTGGAAGCAGCAATGGAAAGGCCAATGCCCGGTTGGCGAAGACGACGACGAAGGCGCCTGAGGCCGCTGGAGCAGCCCTGCCGGCTCACTCCCTCACGGGCGCAACAGCAGCCTGATGTCATCGCCGACCTGGCGCTGATCGACCACCCGCAGGCGGCGCTGCTGGTCCATCGCGTCAATGCCGAGACCCGCCAGCAGCGGGCGTCCACGGTCACCGAGCAAGGTGGGCGCCTGGTAGAGCAGCAGTTCGTCCACCCAGCCGCCGCGCAGCAGCGCACCAGCCAGCGTGGCGCCGGCTTCTGTGTGCACCTCGTTGATGCCGCGCCCGGCCAGCAGCGCCAGCACTGCACCGAGATCCAACTGGCCATCAACGCAGCGCACGCTGCGGAACTCGGCATCGGCCGCATCCGGTGCGCTTGTCGCCGCATCATGCAGGTACAACGTCGGTGCCCCACCCTCGCGTACACCCCCGCATTCCAGCGAACGCAGGCGCGAGTCGAGTACCACGCGCAGCGGTGGCGCTACCTCGGTATCGGCCAGGCGCACGGTCAGCATCGGGTCGTCGGCCAGCACCGTGCCGGCACCGGTCAGGATCGCACCCGCACGTGCACGCCAGTGCTGCACGTCCGCGCGTGCAGCCGGGCCGGTGATCCACTTGGAGCTGCCGTCGGCCATCGCGGTGCGGCCGTCGAGGCTGGCGGCCAGCTTCACGCGCAGCCACGGGCGGTTGCGTTCCACGCGCGACAGGAATCCCTTGTTGAGCTCGCGCGCCTGCGTCGCCATCAGCCCCTCGGCAACCTCGATGCCGGCATTGCGCAACAGATCGAAGCCTCCGCCATCGACCTGCGGGAACGGGTCGCGCATCGCGGCGACCACGCGCGACACGCCCGCTTCGATCAGCGCCAGCGCACACGGTGGCGTGCGCCCGTGGTGCGCGCACGGTTCCAGGGTGACGTAGGCGGTGGCACCGCGTGCTTCGCTGCCGGCTTCGCGCAGCGCGAACACTTCAGCATGCGGGCCACCGGCGCGCAGGTGCCAGCCCTGTCCAACCACGCGTTCGCCGTGGGCGATCACGCAGCCGACCATTGGATTGGGACGGGTGGTATAGGCCGCACGCTCGGCCAGGCGCAGTGCGTTGGCCATGTGCAGGTGGTCGAGGACGGAGAACGGGGTGCTCATGCGGCCATGGTAACGCCGCCGGTGTTGATCCACGCCGTCAGTGCCAACCAACGGTTGGCACCCACCAGTGAATGCGGCCACCGGTGCCAACCAAAGTTGGCACCCCCAAGGCAGAGGCCGTCAGCCCTTCTTCTTCTTGGTCAGGGCAATCACATCGCCCAGCAGCTGCAGCTGTTCGGTGCTGGCAGGCAGTTCGCGTTCGAGCTTCTCGATTTCCTCGCGGAAATCGGCCACGTCCTCGAAGCTGCGATACACCGAGGCGAAGCGCACGTAGCCGACATGGTCGAGCTTGCGCAGTTCGTTCATCACGAACTCGCCGACCTTGATCGAGGGCACTTCACGCTCGCCGCTGATGCGCAGCTGGTGCACCACCGCACGCACCGCCGCTTCGATCTTGTCTTCGGCCACCGCACGCTTCTGCAGCGCGCGGTCGAAACCGGCGCGCACCTTGCGCTGATCGAAGGCCTCGCGGGTGCCATCGCTCTTGATGATCGCCGGCAGCTTCAGTTCAACGGTTTCCAGGGTGCTGAAGCGCTCGCCGCAGGCCTCGCACTCACGCCGACGGCGGATCGTCGCGCCGTCTTCGGAGACGCGCGAGTCGATGACCCGGGTATCGGCGTGTTGGCAGAAGGGGCAGTACATGGGACGCCTGGCTCAGGAGAAAACCGACCACCATCGTCATGGCAGCGTCGCAACGGTACCTGAGAAGGGGCAAAGCAGCAAATACCCGCAGCATGGATGTGCCTGCGGGCAACCCGGGGGCGGCTTCAGGGGCGGCCTTTGAGCCTCACCAGCATGCCTGCCGGCACCAGCATCGACGGTCCCAGCAGCAGCAGGCTGAAGCCCTCGAGGCCGACCGTCGCGCCCCACAACAACGCCAACCCCAGCGGCGGCAGGGCGGCGAGGCCTCCGGCCAGCAGGATCCACCACCAGACCGGACGCACCTGCAATCCCGCACGCCCGTGCAGCAGATAACCGGCGCTGAGCCACAACCAGGCCAGGCAGCCGGCAATGCCCGCCAGGCCCCACAGCGGCATCACGGTGACCGACGCCAGGCTGCCGTGGCCGAACTGGCCCAGCCCCGTCAGCAACAGCATCAGCGCCGCGGCCCCGCCGGCCAGCAGGCTGGGCAGGCCGAACAGCAGCGCCAACGCCGTGTACAGGTACTTGAGATGGCGCTCGTCCATGCGCGGGATTCCTGCTGGCGGGGTCAGGGCCGTTCCCTGCGGGAAGGGATCCGCCCCCTGCTTCGATCCAGGTGGTGGGGTCGGATCCCTTTCCCTCAGGAAAGGGCTCTGACCGCTACCCCGATCAACCGTAGACCGGGTACTTGCGGCACTGCGCGCTGACAGCGTCGCGCACGCGGGCGATGACGGCGTCATCGTTCGGTGCGTCGAGCACGTCGGCGATCCAGTTGGCCAGGTCCACGCAGTCCTGTTCGGTGTAGCCGCGGGTGGTCACCGCCGGGGTGCCCAGGCGCAGGCCCGAGGTCACGAACGGCGAACGCGGGTCATTCGGCACGGAGTTCTTGTTGACGGTGATGTGGGCCTTGCCCAGCGCGGCTTCCGCATCCTTGCCGGACACGTCCTTGCCGATCATGTCGACCAGCATCAGGTGGTTTTCAGTGCCACCGGAAACGATCTTGTAGCCGCGCGCGATCAGCGTCTTCGCCATCGCCTGGGCGTTCTTCACCACCTGCTGCTGGTAGGTCCTGAAGGCCGGTTCCAGCGCTTCCTTGAAGGCCACGGCCTTCCCGGCGATGACGTGCATCAGCGGACCGCCCTGGATGCCCGGGAACACGATCGACTGCAGCTTCTTGACCAGGTCCTCGTCGGCGCCCTTGGCGAGGATGATGCCGCCGCGCGGGCCGCGCAGGGTCTTGTGGGTGGTGGAGGTGACCACGTGGGCATGGTCCAGCGGGCTCGGGTAGACGCCGGCGGCGACCAGGCCGGCGACGTGGGCCATGTCGACGAACAGATAGGCACCGACCTTGTCGGCGATGGCGCGGAAGCGCGCCCAATCGATCACCTGCGAGTAGGCCGAGAAGCCGGCCACCACCATCTTCGGCTTGTGCTCCAGGGCCAGGCGCTCGACTTCGTCGTAGTCGATCAGGCCCTGGTCGTTGACGCCGTACTGCACGGCGTTGAACAGCTTCCCGGAGGCATTGACCTTGGCGCCGTGGGTGAGGTGGCCGCCATGGGCCAGGCTCATGCCAAGGATGGTGTCGCCCGGCTGCAACAGGGCGAAGTACACGGCCTGGTTGGCCTGCGAGCCACTGTGCGGCTGCACGTTGGCGTAGTCGGCGCCGAACAGCTGCTTGAGGCGGTCGATCGCCAGCTGCTCGGCGATATCCACGTATTCGCAGCCACCGTAGTAGCGCTTGCCCGGGTAGCCCTCGGCGTACTTGTTGGTCAGCTGGCTGCCCTGGGCTTCCATCACCGCCGGGCTGGTGTAGTTCTCGCTGGCGATCAGCTCGACATGGTCTTCCTGGCGCTGGGTCTCAGCGGCGATGGCCTTGGCCAGTTCGGGATCGTAGGTTTCGAGGCGGACGTCACGCGGGAACATCGGGTACTCCAGCAGGCAGGGAAAGGGGTACGGCTCTGCCTGTGATTGTAGCCCCGCGCTGGCCCGCCGGGGCCGAAACGGACGGAGCCGGCATTCCCGAGGGAATCCGGCCCCGTATGGTTTCGAGTGATGTTGTGGGGTCAGAGCCCTTTCCGTTGGAAAGGAATCCGACCCCGGCCGCGATCCTCAGCGGCCGTTGATGATGTAGTCGGCGATGATGCCGGTTGCCACGGCCACCAGCAGCATGTTGCCGCGGTCGTCGCGGATCCAGTGGTGCCCGTACGGCGGGCGGCGCAGGTGGTAGCGTGGGTAGTCGTTCACCACGTAGATCGGGCCGCGGTAGTAATCGCGGTAGCGGTGGCCCACCTTCCAGCCGTAGCCCGGGCCATAGGCCGGACGGTAGACCACGCGCGGCGGCGGTCCCGGACGGTAGTAGCGGTCATGGTCGCGGTGCCAGTCGCGGCGGTCGCGCTCCCAGTCGCGCCGCGCCTCGCGGCGGTCGCGTTCCCAGTCACGGCGGTCCTGCCGCCATTCGCGGCGGTCCTCCCGCCACTCGCGCCGGTCATGGCCGCGGCGATGGTCGTCGTCGGCGAAGGCCGGAGCAACCGCGCCGAGCGCCAGCACAGAGGCCACGGCGCTGGCCATTACTCGATTGATGCGCATGTCAGACCTCTGCTT
Organism: Stenotrophomonas maltophilia; assembly: GCF_001676385.1. Lineage (GTDB taxonomy): Bacteria > Pseudomonadota > Gammaproteobacteria > Xanthomonadales > Xanthomonadaceae > Stenotrophomonas > Stenotrophomonas maltophilia_J. The sequence goes on from NZ_LYVJ01000007.1 coordinate 108,553, forward strand.
GGGTGGTGGTGAGCCCATATTGCGCACCCGATCTGAATGGTATCCAGCTGGAAACGCTTCCCACCGCAGGACTGTGACGCAGTGTTCAGCCCGTGGCCAGCCGGCCGACGCAGAGGAGCACGGCCCGGAAGCGGTTCCGGCTATAATTGGCGGTATTCCATTCCAGTCTGTGCCCGCTGCCGCAACGGGAAGCCCCGTGACGGGCCGGGTGCAGGGTCGCGCCTACGGAGACCTCATGTCCTCGCAATACATTTACACCATGAACCGCGTGTCCAAGGTGGTCCCGCCCAAGCGGCAGATCATCAAGGACATCTCGTTGTCCTTCTTCCCGGGTGCGAAGATCGGCCTGCTGGGCCTGAACGGCGCCGGCAAGTCCACCGTGCTGAAGATCATGGCCGGCGTGGACACCGATTTCGAGGGCGAGGCCCGTCCGCAGCCGGGCATCAAGGTCGGCTACCTGGCGCAGGAGCCGGAGCTGGACCCGAACAAGACCGTGCGTGAATCGGTCGAGGAAGGCGTCGGCGAAGTGCTGCAGGCGCAGGCTGCGCTGGAGGCGGTGTATGCCGCCTACGCCGAGGAAGGCGCCGACTTCGATGCGCTGGCCAAGGAACAGGAACGCCTGGAGGCAATCCTGGCCGCCGGCGACGCGCACACCCTCGAAAACCAGCTGGACGTGGCCGCCGACGCGCTGCGCCTGCCGCCGTGGGACGCCAAGATCGCCAACCTGTCCGGCGGTGAGAAGCGCCGCGTGGCGCTGTGCCGCCTGCTGCTGCAGAAGCCGGACATGCTGCTGCTGGACGAACCGACCAACCACCTCGACGCCGAGTCGGTGGAATGGCTGGAGCAGTTCCTGGCGCGCTACACCGGCACCGTGGTGGCGGTGACCCACGATCGCTACTTCCTGGACAATGCCGCCGAGTGGATCCTGGAACTGGACCGCGGCCGCGGCATTCCGTGGAAGGGCAACTACACCGAGTGGCTGGTGCAGAAGGATGAGCGCCTGAAGCAGGAAGAGAACCAGGAAAAGGCCCGCCAGAAGGCGATCCAGAAGGAACTGGAGTGGTCGCGCCAGAACGCCAAGGGCGGCCGTTCCAAGGGCAAGGCCCGCCTGGCCCGCCTGGAAGAGCTGCAGTCGCAGGACTACCAGAAGCGCAACGAGACCAACGAGATCTTCATCCCGCCGGGCGAGCGCCTGGGCAACATGGTGATGGAGTTCAAGAACGTCTCCAAGAAGTTCGGTGACCGCCTGCTGATCGACAACCTGTCGATGCTGATCCCGCCGGGCGCCATCGTCGGCATCATCGGCCCGAACGGCGCCGGCAAGTCGACCCTGTTCAAGATGATCACCGGCCAGGAGAAGCCGGATTCGGGCGAGATCGTGATCGGCCCGACGGTGCAGCTGTCCTACGTGGACCAGAGCCGCGACAAGCTGGAGGGCAACCACAACGTCTTCCAGGAATCGCCGGTGGCCTGGACATCCTCAACATCAACGGCATCGAGATCCAGTCGCGCGCCTACATCGGCCGCTTCAACTTCAAGGGCCAGGACCACAGAAGATGGTCGGCACCCTGTCCGGCGGTGAACGCGGCCGCCTGCACATGGCCAAGACCCTGCTGCAGGGTGGCAACGTGCTGCTGCTCGACGAACCGTCCAACGACCTGGACATCGAAACCCTGCGTGCGCTGGAAGACGCGCTGCTGGAATTCCCGGGCAATACCTTCGTGATCTCGCACGACCGTTGGTTCCTGGACCGCATCGCCACCCACATCATCGCCTTCGAGGGCGACTCGCATGTGGAGTTCTTCCAGGGCAACTACCGCGAGTACGAGGAAGACAAGAAGCGCCGCATGGGCGACGACGCCGCACCCAAGCGCCTGCGCTTCAAGGCGCTGAAATAAGGCAACCGGAAAGGCCGCGCTCGCGCGGCCTTTCTCATTTCGGTAGGTCACCACCGTTGGTGGTGACGCTTTGAAGCGTACCGACCAACGGTCGGTACCCACGTTCTTCATTCGGGTAGGTCACGACCGTTGGTCGTGACACCTTATTGTTGCGAGAAGTCCCATGCCCCTGTTCGAACGCCTGTTCCAGCTGCAGCAGCACGGCACCACGGTGCGTACCGAGCTGCTGGCCGGTGCCACCACCTTCCTGACGATGTCCTACATCGTCTTCGTGAACCCCGAGATCCTCGGCACCACCGGCATGGACGCAGGCGCGGTATTCGTCGCTACCTGCCTGGCCGCCGCGCTGGGATCGGCCGTGATGGCGCTGGCCGCCAACTTCCCGGTCGGCATGGCGCCGGGCATGGGCCTGAACGCGTTCTTTGCGTTCACCGTGGTCGGTTCCACTGGCCTGCACTGGCAACAGGCGCTGGGCGCGGTGTTCATCTCCGGCCTGGTGTTCCTGGTGCTGTCGCTGACCGGCGTGCGTGCATGGTTGGTGTCGGGCATACCCGCCTCGCTGCGTTCGGCCATCGTGGCCGGCATCGGCCTGTTCCTGGCGATCATCGCGCTGCAGAAGTCCGGCGTGATCATCGGCAACGAAGACACGCTGGTGGCGCTGGGCCCCTTGAACACGGCGCCGCCACTGCTGGCGCTGGCCGGTTTCCTGTTGATCGCAGTGCTGGAAGCACGCCGGATCCGCGGCGCGATCCTGATCGGCATCCTGGCCGTGACCGCTGCGGGCTGGGCCTTGGGCGATGTGCAGTTCCGCGGACTGGTCTCGCTGCCACCGAGCCTGGCGCCGACCTTCCTGCAGCTGGACCTGCCAGGCCTGCTGCACCATGACGGCGGTGCGCCGGTCGCGGTGCTGCTGCAGGTGGTGCTGGTGTTCGTGCTGGTGGAAGTGTTCGATGCCACCGGGACCCTGTACGGCGTGGTCGGCCGCGCCGGCCTGCTGAAGCTGCCGGGTGCGCAGAAGCGCTTCGGCCGTGCGCTGCTGGCCGACAGTACCGCCATCGTGGCCGGTTCGATGCTGGGCACCAGCAGTACCACGGCATTCGCCGAAAGTGCGTCCGGCGTGCAGGTGGGTGGACGTACCGGCCTGACCGCGCTGGTGGTGTCGGCACTGTTCCTGGCCGCGCTGCTGTTCTCGCCGCTGGCAGCAATGGTGCCCAGCTACGCCACCGCACCGGCGCGCTGTTCGTGGCGGGCCTGATGCTGCGCGAGCTGGTGGAGGTGGACTGGAGCGACCTGACCGAATCGGTGCCGGCCGCGTTGTGCGCGCTGGCGATGCCGTTCACCTACTCCATCGCCAACGGCCTGGCATTCGGTTTCATCGCTTACGCGGCGTTGAAAGCCGGTACCGGTCGCTGGCGCGATGTACATCCGGCGGTATGGCTGGTGGCGGTGCTGTTCGCCCTGCGCTATGCGCTGGAGTAGGCACGCCTGGTAGCGCCGGGCCTGGCCCGGCGGAAGCCATCCTCATCCCCCGGGCTGCAGGCGGCCGTCGGCGGCGAAGCGCCAGCGGCCTTCGGCCCAGCCGCGGCCGAACAAGGCCAGCATCTGCGAATAGTAGGCCGGCTCATCGGCCCGCTGCTGCTCGGCACTGGGCAGGCTGGCCAGCAGCGTCGCCGCCAGCGCTTTCTCGCCCTGCGCCAGCAGGTACGGCAACAGGGCTGCGCGGAATCCGTAGTTGCCTTCGCCCTGCCCCTGCCCGGTGCGGGTGTCCACCTTCTCCCACATCGTCGCACCGCTGCGCAGGCGCTGCAGCGGGCCGGACAGTGCCACCAGCTGCGGGCGGAACAGCGGGTCGCGCGGTGCCGTCATGCCTGCCCAGGCATAGCAGCGGATGGCATCGTAACTGCCGACTGCACCGTTGACCGGGTCAGCCACGAAGCGACCCGCCTGCCAGGCCGTCCAATCCGGTGCGAACCCGTGCGGGCTGCTCTGCTGGAGCATGCGCACCGTGTTGCCCGCCAATGCCTGCCACGGCCCCGTGCGATCAACCGACGCGAACCGGCGCAGCAGGGGCAGCGGCAGGTAGCTGGGATTGATCCGCGTCGCGTCATCCTTGATGAATCCCTGCGGCCCGGGCATCAGCATGGGGCCCAGGGAGTCCAGCTGCACGATCTCCCTGGCACGCACCTGCTGCAGCATGCCTTCGGCGATCCCTGCAGCGCCGGGCGCCGCCACAGGCGCGCGCCCTCAAGCAGCACATAGGCCAGCCACAGATCGGAATCGGCGCGGGGTTGCCGTCCAGGACCCTCCAGCCCCCCTTGTCATCCCGTCCCCATAGCCAGGCAGGCAGGTTCTGGCGCATGTCGCCGCCTGCAAGGTTGTCCTGGGTCCAGCCGAGCATGCGGTCAAACAAGGCCTGGTCGTTGCCGACCAGGGCGAAGAACAGTGCGTAGGACTGCCCTTCCGAGGTGCTGCGCTGGTCCGCGTGGCTGTGATCGATCATCCGGCCGTCGCGGCTCAGGCTGCTGTCGACCAGTACCTGCCACGCCGGCCAGCGCGGTGCCGGTCGCGCCCGCGACCGCCCCCAACCCAGCAGCGGCAGTGCTGCGGTCGCCTGCAGCAGGCGCCGCCGGTGCGGGTCAGCGGAATTCACCATAGGGCACCAGCGGAGAGACGGGCAACGGCAGGTTGCCCTGCCAGGGCTTGAAGGTATAGCGCAGGTAGAGCTGGAACGAGTTCGGCGAGAAATCGCGACTGCGCTGCAGGGTGCCGGCAGCCCCAAGCACGAAATGGTCGCCGAGGCGGCGCTCCACCGCGCCGTAAAGCCGATAGCCGGTACCGGTGCTGCTGCTGTCGCCGGTGTACAGCCCGGCCTCGTCCAGTGCCAAGGGGCCATACTGTGGTTCAAGCTGGGTGATCACCCGCTCGATCAGCGCCTGATCGGGGTAACGGCTGATGGAGGACGTCCGCGCACTGGATACGCTGACCGATCCGTCCAGGCGCACCGACCAGTTGTCGTTTCGCCAAGCGAAGCTCACCGGCAGGCTCAGCGAGGCATAGCGCTGCGGGCTGTAGTAGCCGCCCTGGCCCAGCGAATAGCCCCCCAGGTCCTTCTGGTAACGCCAGTACATGGCGGTCGTGCCCACGTCCAGGCGCATGTCCGGATGCTGGATCAGCTTGTGGTACCAGCCCGCCATCGCGCGCGCGCGGGTGTTGTCCACCACGTTGCGGCCGGTCAGGCGATGCCAGCTCCAGTTCGACCAGACACCATTGCGCCCGCCCTGGTCGTAGCCCAGGCTGAAGGTCACGCCGTTGGCGGTGACACCGCCCCAGGCGATTCCGCTGCGCGGATCATATGCGCCGGCCTGCGAGAGCAGCGAGTTGGTCATGGGTCGCCGCGACACTGTGGCGCCCCAGCCGAAACGGCCGAGGTCACCGTTGAGAGTCACGCCGCCGAGCCAGTTGCCGACCACGTAGTGGGAAGGGGTGTGGCCTAAATCGATGTTCCAGCGATCGTCCAGCGTACGCCAACCCACGGCGAAGCCGGCCCCCGAATTGCGCCGCTGATGCACGAACCGCGTGCAGCCCGGCGCCCGCAGGCGCGTGCCGTCAGCCTGGACCAGATCCAGATCGCAGCTGCCGAAGTCTTCGTCATAGGTGCCATCACCATCGGTCTGGAAACGCCCGGCATCGAAGCTCACCTGCTCGATCCGCGCCCAGCCCAGCCCGCCTGCGAATGGCGCGTCGAGGTGAGCGATGCGCGTGTCACGTGCAAGGCGCGAGATGCCCGGCGTACCGTCACTGCGCCGGCCGGTGTCCTGCATCACGGTCAGCGTCGGGTTCTCCTGCTGGTAGAGGGCTTCGACATCGCTGCGCAGGCTGCGCCTCAGCCAGTCGTCACCTTCCGTCTCGCGGCTGGCCAGGGTCAGTGCGCGGTCATCGCGCGGTGTGGCCTGCGCTGGCGACAGCAGCCCGTTGTCGGACATCGCCTGGGCGTACATGTCCAGCGCCTGCTGCGGATCGTCGCGGCGCAGCAGCCTTGCGGCGTCGCGCCAGGACTGTGGGTCGGGGCCGCTCCTGCGCGCCAGCACTCCGCGCAGGACCGACAGTGCCTTGGCCTCCTCGCCCAGGTCGGTCCAGATCGCGGCGAGCTGGCGTTGCTGCCCGGTCGCGTCATCTGCCACCTGCGGCGGCGCATCCTGCATCTGGCGGCGCGCACTGGCCAGGTCGCCGATGCCGATCCAGGCCTGCACCCGGCCCAGCTGCGCGTCCACGTTGCCGGGTTGCGCGGCGAGCACACGCTGGTAGTAGTGCAGGGCCTGCGCGGAGTCGCCGCGCAGGCGTGCCCACTCGGCCATCAGCAGGTCGTTCTCGGTGCTGGGCGGTTGCTGCTGCAAAAGGGCAAGGGCTTCCGTCTCCCGGCCTTGCGCGCGCAACTCCCAGAGATGATCGATCAGCTGCTGCCGCTGCAGGCGCGCCGACAATGCGCGGATGTCATCATCCCATTGTGCCCGTGGCAGTGCATCGAGCACGGCCAGCGCCTGCGGCAGGCGATCGGATCCGGACAGGTACAGCGCCTGCGCGTAGCGTGCCTCGGCACTGCCATTGCGGGTGGCCATGTCAGTTACTACCGCATCGGCTTCGTCCTGCCGCCCCGCTGCACGCAGCTCGTTGCCGAGCGCGTACGCCAGCCATGCATCGTCCGGCAATTCGCTGCGCAGCTGCTGCCCCAACGCGATGGCCGATTCAGCATCGCCCGCTGCCAATGCCTGCTCGCGGCGTTCCCGCAGGCGCGCCAGCTGCAGCCGGCGCAGGTCGCCTGCGTACAGCTTCCGCTGCGCCGCGGGCAGCGCGGTGATGAAGGCCTCCAGCCGGTGCGGATCGGTACGGCCGTACAGCTGCACCAGCTTGCGGATGACGTTCGCATCGTTGGGCGCCATGCCTCGCGCCACCTGCAACTGGCGCTCGGCGGCGGCGTCATCGCCCCGTGCCACGGCAACGTCGACCAGGCCCAGCACCGCATTGACGTCACGCGGCTGCTGCCGGCGTGCCTGTGCATAGAGGCGCTGGGCCTCGTCCAGCCGCCCGGCCTTGAGCGCTGCATCGGCCTGGTCCAGCTGCAGCCAGTAGCGGGTGCTGGCGATCAGGTCGCGCCACTTGTCGTTGCTGTCACCTGCGGGGGTCGCCTGTACCGCGCGCTGGAAGTAATCGATTGCCTGCTCGCGGCGGCCCTGGCGCATCAACGCCATGCCCAGCCCTCCCAGCAGGCTGGCTTCGCGGGGATAGCCGCGCAGCGCCTGCACGAAGGCGCGCTCGGCTTCTTCGTTGCGGCCCGCAGCCAGCAGTTGCTCGCCACGCAGGCCGGCGCGCCAGGCGGGATCGCTGACCCGCCTGTGCTGGTCGGCATGGCGCTCGCGCACGAGGGCGATGTCGGAAAACGTGGGATTGCGGGTAATGAAGTCCTGCAGGCGACGGACGTTGCGCTCGTCGGCTGGCTGCTCCTTCAGGTAGGCCCATTCGGCATCGGCCGCCATGCCGCGCGCTTCCGGATTGCGGCCCATGCGCTGCAGCGCCGCCAGCGCCTCGCTGTCGCGCCCTGCAGCAAACAGTAGCTGCGACAGCGTCTGCAGCAGGGTGACGTTGCCCGGGTAGCGGCGATCCAGTTCGGCCAATGCGCGGATGGCCAGTGCGCGACCGTCGGCCTGGGTGCCGCGAAGGCGCCAGTACTCCAGGCCCAGCTGCAGGCCCGGCGGATCATCGTTGAACAGCCGCCGGTAGATCGCCAGCGCCTCTGCGCTGCGGCCACCGGCCGCGAACAGGCGCGCCTGCTGCAGGTCCTGCTGGAGGTCACCCCGATAGGCTCGCCACAGCCGCTCGCCGGCCGCCAGCTCGCGGCTGCCTGCGCCGATCCGGCGCAGGCGCTCCAGCGTGGCCTGCGCATCGTCCAGCTTCTGCTGCGACAGTTGCACTTCCAGGATCGCCACCAGGGTGCTGCGATCGTCCGGCGCGAGCATCCGCAGCCGCGCCAGCGCATCTTCGATCAGGCTCTGGCGGCCGGTGGCCTCGCCGATACGAACCTGCTGCAGCAGCCACTGGCGCTGCTCGGCCACCGTGCCCCCCGGCGTTGCCGGCAATGCCTGTGCCATGCACGCACCGGCACCTGCCAAGCCGAGCAGGACCAGGCCGGATACTGCCTTCAGCGGAGGTCGCACGCGCGTCATCAACGGCCCTGGTCCAGGCGCTTGGCGGCCACCCAGCGCAGCGTGCGCCACAACAGGAAGGCGACCATCAGTACCACCAGCGTGGCCAGCACGGCCAGCAGCGCCGGATGATCGGCCAGGTGGTACCACAGCAGCAGCCACCACGGCAGTGCGCCGACATAGTAATGATCGCCGACGAACTGGCTGTGGATGCCCGAACTGCGCAGGATCGCCACCGAACCGGCAATCGCTTCGCGCTTGCCGGTATCGCTGAGCGCATCATCAAGCAGTCCGTAGTCGGCGTCAGTGCTGGCCGCCAGCGAAACGATGCTGCGCTGCGCATGGTGCGGCGACTGCATGCCGATGATCGCCGCGAACGGTGCCTGCGCACTGACCGCCACTTCGGTAACTGCCGGATCACCGGCGCGGCTGCCGCGGCGCGCCTGTTCCATCGCTGCCTGCGGCGACGGCGACTGGCCATTGAGCAGGCGCGTCCGCTGGTCATCGATCAGCAGTGAAAGCTGCTGGCTGCCGCGCAGCTCTGCCGGCAGCGCGCCCAGCATCAGCAGGTCCGCATCCAGCGCGCTGGCCTGCTTCCAGTCGTCGGACAGGCGCAGGCCATAGGCTGGATAGCCACTCTGCAGGCCCAGGCCACCGATCAGGTTCAGCAGCAGGCTGACCTGGGCTTCGTTGGCCTTGGGCGGAACCAGCACCACGGTCTCGGACAGGTCCGCCATGCGGGTGAAGGGGAAGCCACTGAGCGCGAACGCCGACAGGTCCGGCAGGCCCATGTAGTGGTGGAACCCGGAGAAATCGATGGTCGAATCTTCTTCGATCGCGGCCTGCAGGTTCGGCGGCAGCACGGTCTGGCAGTGGTCGCGCTGGGCGCTGCCCATCACGCTGGCGAAATTGAAGTCGAAGCGCAGCTGGTTGCGGTCGCCGAGCTTCAGCGCCGGAATCAGCAGGCGCCCGTCGTCGGCGCCGGCATCACCGGCCAGGACCGGCAGACGGATCTCTTCCAGGCCCTGCTTGCCGGTGTGCCGGACCAGCGGGAAGCTGGAGATGAACTGATCGTTGATCGCCACGCCCAGCCGCGACTCGTCGCTGGCGAACGGTGGCGTGTAGCGGTAGCGCAGGTTGAGCGGAATACCCTGGTTGCGCCAGATGAACAGATCGGGCGGCAGGTTGAGGTTGACGGTGATCGGCTGCGGCGAGACGCCACTTGCCCGCAGCTGCTGCGGGTAATCAAGCAGTTCGGAGAAGCGCACGGCGCGGTCGGTGCGCACCCAGTTGGGGGCGTCATACGGTTTGCGCGGGGCCAGCGGCTTGATCTCGTCGATGCTGACCTGGCGGCCGCGGAACAGCACGTTGCCCGCGGCCATCGCCGCCACGGCCTTCTGCAGGTCGTCATCGTTGCGACCCAGCACCAGCAGCAGCTTGCGCTGTGGATCTTCCGGCAGCGCCATCAGTTCGATCACCGGGCCCTTGACCGGGGCATGGTTGGCGATCACCGGCGGGAAGCGGCCGTTGACCGCCAGCACCACGGCATGGCCCTGGGCCGGCAGCGCGCCGAAACTCACCGGGAAACGGGCCTGCCGCCACCAGCCCGCCAGGCTGCCGAAATAGGAGGACATCACTGCCGCCGCGCGCTGCTGGGCCAGGCTGGGTGTACCGGCAAACACCACCGGCAGCTCCAGTCGTGCGGTGTCGCGCGGGTCGAAGAACGGCAGCGGGAAATTGGCCAGGTCGTCCTGCACCGCCAGCGGTTGGCCCCCCAGCCGCAACGTGCTGTTGCTGGACAGGTTGACCCACAGCGAACTGTGGGTCGGCTCCTCGCAGATGTCGGTGTAGTGACCGACGAACTCCAACCGGACCTGGTTGAAGTCGGCGATCAGGCGCGCATCGAGCGGCAGCTTGGCCTGCACCGGGCGCCCGAGCTGATCGTTGCTGATCGGCACCACCCCCATCATTGCGTCGTTGAGATAGACCCGCAGGTGCGACAGGGTCGGCAGCAACGAAGGCGACGGGGTGAAACTGAGGTCCAGTTCGGCGTCACGCACCAGGCGGTCACGGCGCACCTGGAACTCCAGGGTAGTGGCATTGCGGATGCCGGACAGCAGGGTGTCCTGGCGCCGCCCCAACTGAGCGAACGTGCTCTGTCGCTGCCAGGGCCACGCGCTTCCGGCCCAGGTCTGGGCCAATGCTGGCGCCGGATCGGCCGCAGCAGCCTGTGGCGCTGCGGCGCCCGCGGGCGATGCCGCCGGCGGGGCAGCCGCCGGTACCGGTACGGGTACCGGAGCAGGAGCGCTGTTGCCGGACGCCACTGGCAGTGCCAGCAAGGGCAGCAACAACCAGCGCAAGGAGGACGGAATGCTCATGGACGAAGCCCTGGGTCAGCGGCTGGGTCAGCCGGGTAGGAAGGAAGTGGACGTTGCGGGGCGAAACTGGCCATCCAACGCAGCAAGCGGCGGCTCCAGTGCACCGGACGGTCGAGATCGAACGGCGTGAAGTCACCCATCCGGCGGTAACCGCGCCAGCCCAGCACCAGCACGCTCCACAGGCTGCGCGGCAGGCTCTTGGGCTGGTAGCCGGCGTGCCAGTCCAGCCAGGCGTCGGCACGGGCGAAGGTGCATTGGGCGAATTCCACCCGCTGGCGTTCGTTCTCGAACAGCAACAGCAGGCCCAGACGATGCCCGACAGTGCGTTGCACGCGCGCCGGGAACGCGAATTCGCGGCGACCACGCCCGAGCAGCACCTGCACCCGCTGGCCCTCGGCCAGGGCGGCGTTCTCGCCCAGCTCGACGCCGACACCGTCGTTGGAGTAATCCTGCAGGACACCGCGCAGGCGACGGCCATCGGGAACCTGCAGTGCCATCGGCAGGCGCGTGGTCACGCGGTGGGTGCGCCGCACCTGCTGCACCTCGGCGGCCACGGCCAGCGCGCCGCCAACGATGAGCAGGTTGTACAGCACCCACAGCGAACTGACGACCACCGTGCCACGCTCGTCGACCGGCCCATGCATGAAGCGCCACACGGCGAAGCACAGGCCCAGCACGTTCAGCAGCGCCAGCACCAGATACGGTCGCGCCACGCGCCAGTCAAAGCGGTCGCCGGCCTGGGTGCCGCCCTTGTCGGTCACGTTGAACTTGCCCCGGCCCGGGCTGAACAACGCCACGGTAGTCGGCCGCGCGATATACCAGGCCAGTACCGTTTCGTAGACCTCGCCCCAGAACGGGCGCCGGTACTTGCCCTGGATACGCGCATTGGTGAGGCTGGCATGGGCCATGTGCGGCACCACGAACAACACGATGGCCAGCGCCGGCGCATAGATGATGTAGACGTGCAGCAGCAGGAATGCCAACGGCGCGGTCAGGAACACCAGCCGCGGGATGCGGCCAGGAAATGCAGCATCGCGTTGGCGTAGCAGAAACGCTGGAACAGGCTCAGCCCCTTGCCCAGCAGCGGGTTGTCGATGCGGAAGATCTGGACCATGCCGCGCGCCCAGCGGATGCGCTGGTTGACGTGCGCGCCGAGGCTGTCGGTGGCCAGGCCGGCCGCCTGCGGAATGCGCAGATAGGCCGAGTTCCAGCCGCCACGGTGCAGGCGCAACGCGGTATGCGCGTCCTCGGTAACGGTCTCGGTGGCAAACCCGCCGATCGCATCGATCGCCTCGCGCCGCAGCACCGCGCACGATCCGCAGAAGAACGCGGCATTCCACAGGTCGTTGCCGTCCTGGACCAGCCCGTAGAACAGCTCGCCTTCGTTCGGGTCGCTGCGGAACACCTGCAGGTTGCGCTCGAACGGATCAGCCGAGAAGAAGTGATGCGGGGTCTGTACCAGGGCCAGCTTCCGGTCGCGCAGGAACCAGCCGCAGGTGATCTGCAGGAACGATCGCACCGGCAGGTGGTCGCTGTCGAAGATCGCCACCAGCTCGCCATCGATCAGGGTCAGCGCATGGTTGAGGTTGCCGGCCTTGGCGTGACGGTTGTCGCTGCGGGTGATGTAGTTGACCCCGGTCTGTGCGGCGAACTCGCGGAAGGCCTCTCGCCGGCCGTCATCCAGGATGTGGATGCGCAGCTTGTCGGCCGGCCAGTCCAGGCCCATTGCGGCATATACCGTGTGCCGCACCAGCGACAGGTCTTCGTTGTAGGTGGGGATGAGCACGTCCACCGTCGGCCATTGCCGGGTATCGGCCGGCAGCGGCGCGGGACGCCGACGGAGGGGCCAGGCCACCTGCACGTAGCCCAGCATCAGCACCAGCCACGAATAGGTTTCGGCTGCCAGCAGCACCACGCCGCAGACCAGGTCGAAGGTGCTGTTCCAGTTCAGCGTGGCCGTGTAGCGCCACCACAGGTAGCGGCAGGACACCGTGATCGACAGCACCACCAGCACCAGCGTGGCATAGCGGCCCTGCATGCGCCCCACCAGCAGCGCGATGATCCACAGCAGCACCACGAATACGAACTGGGCGAGATAAGTGAACGGCTGGGTGACGCACAGCACCGCCAGTCCCAGCGTGGCCAGCCCGGCCAACAGCGTAAGCAGCTGCCGCGAACGCGGCGACAGGGCACGCGCGTGCTCGCCGAACCACTTCGCGACACGGCTGTTCCAGACGTTGCTGGGTGCATCCTGCATCGCCCGCAGGTAGCGCAGGTGGCCCCGGCCGGCGGCCCCCCGCAGTTCGGCAATGCGTTGGCGGTGCGCCTCGGCCAGGCGCAACCGCCGCTTCGAGGCCTTCGGCGCTTGCCGCACCACTGACCACCAGGCTGCCTGGATCAGCAACCGCAGCGGGTCGCCCGGCCGCCAACGGCGGTCGCCCTGGATCTGCGGAAACGCGCTGCGCAGGCGTGGCGCCAGCGACTGCCAGGCGGGCCCTTCCAGGCGCAGCAGTGCCCAGCCCAGCAGCTGCAGCAGCCACAGCGCACTGCGCGTCGGCCAACCGGCATGCACGCGCTCGCGCATCCGGCGCCAGCCCAGGTAGTAGACGCGGCTGCTCATCCGTGCGCCCCTGCACCGGCCTGCCGCCGCGCGGCCTCGGCCAAGCACCACAGCACCAGGCCATCGACGTCGGCCGCGGCCAGGGCGGTGGCTGCGTAACGGCCGAGGGGCTGCTTGCTGGCCAGCGCCGCCGGCACCTGGGCATCTTCATGCAGGGACTGCGGAACCAGGCGCCGTGCGGGGTCATGCAGCCACAGCTGCATGAGATCGCGCTGCACGGTGATGGCCGGATCGTAGCGATTGGCAAGCAGCAGCCGCCCATCATCGGCCTGGCGCTGCAGGAACACGTGGCTGACCGGATCGACGCAGGCCAGGCGCAGGGGCAGCGTGCACGGCGCATGCTGGTTGACCGCCGCCACATGGGCCGGCAGCCGCTGCGGCAGGTCGAACAGCAGCCAGTCGAACTGGGTGGCCAGCAGCGGCAGGCGCTCGGCCCAGGTACCGGGCTGCTCACGCAGCCACTGCTCCACCCGCAGTGCGCCTTCGGCGTCGACGCGGCCGTAGGGCAGCACCGCCAGTCCGGTTGCGCAGGCGAAGGCGGTTTCCCGCCAGTCACCGCCATCCAGCAATGCGCGCGCCCAGCCGCCCTCTACGTCGGCGGGCAGGCCCAGGTGCAGTCCCAGCATCTGGTCAGGGCTGCACTCGACCAGCAGCACGCGTTGGCCTTGGGCATGCAGTCCCTGGCCCAGCGCCGCCAGCACCGTGGTTACGCCGGTACCGCCGTGGACCCCCTGCAACGACAGCATGACGCTCATCGGCGCAGCTCCAGTTCGGCCAGCAGTGGCCAGCGCGCCAGTGCCTGTGCGCGCTCGTGCTCGGCCGAGAAATCAACATAGGGGAACGCAGGCATGTCCAGGCTGCGCCGCAGCAGGTCGATGTCATCCTCCTCCACGACAGGGAGCTCGGCACGGCAAGAATGTCGGCTGGCATCAGCGCGCGTCCTCCGGGTAGGGGCTCCACGCCTGGCTTCCCTGCAACTGCAGCCAGGGCGTGCCGCCGTAATCGATGACCTTGGCGCCCTCGTTCTCCGACACCGAGGGCGTCTGCGGCAGGCCCTTGAGCAGGGCATCCCAGTTGCGTTCGCTCGGTGCCGACTGCGCATTGAGCGCGTAGACGCGTGCAACCAGCTCGGAAACCGCCAGGTAGCTGCTGGGCTCGGGAACGTGTCGGGGACCGCCGGCGGCTGGCACGCCCATGCCCACCAGCTTGATGCCCACCGGCACGTGCGTGATCGACGGGCTGGGAATCTCGCGCATGCCCGGGATCTGCATGCGATCACCGTGCAGCGCGGCACCGTGCTCGGGCACGACCACGATCATCGCGCGGCGCCCGCTCTTTTCCACGGCGTCGACAAAGCCCGCCAGGTCGCCAAGCACCATTTCCGCACGCGCCTTGTAATCGGCGGCATTGGAGCGGCCGTCAGCGCCGACGATCCGGTTGCCGTCGTGCAGCGAGATCGTGTTGTAGAACAGTGCCACCTGCTGCGAGGCCCCGGCCTGCCGCTGCTTCCACCAGGCAGCCAGCACGTCGCCATCGCGGCGCAGGGGCGACTTGTCGAAAGCCACCAGGGCCTTGGGGAAGGCACTGATGTCCATGGGACGCGCCTGCAGGCCGCCATACTGGCGCAGTTCACCGATGAAGTCGTCGAAATGGCCGTCATGATTCATGGCCAGCTCGCTCTGGAAGCCCAGCTGCTGCAGGTTCGAGAACAGCTGGCACTCCGCCGGCACCGGGTCGAACAGCGCGGTGTGCGAGGTCTGGCCGCAGCTCGCACGCAGCAGGCGGATCGCCGCCGGGCCACTGTAGGCGGTGGCCGAATTGAACTCGTCGAATACCACGTCCATGTGGTCGAGCAGGTTGTTGCGGCGCAACCCGACTTCGTCCAGGTCGCTCCAGGCCAGTGAGCAGATGTTGAGGATGATGACGTCGAACGGTGCGCCGCTGGCGGGCGCCGGGAACGTGGTCTTCAGGCTCGCCTGCTGCTGGTAGAAGCCTGCCAGCCAGGTGTTGAGGGTCTCGTTGCTGGCCGGTGGCAGCCCGGCCCCGGTGGTTGCGCCACCTGGGCTGGCGGCTGCGGTGGCGGTGCCCGGCCCGAGCACCAGCCCCGACGGCAACGGCAGCGCTACCATCGCCATGCCGAGCATGCCCAGCACGCTCAGGGTGGTGATGCGCAGCCATGGCTTGAGCAGGAAATAGCCCAGCAGCAGCAGGGCCAGCACCACCACCATCTGCCAGTTGATGAAGCGCTGGGCCAGTTCAAGCCAGTACTCTGCCGAGAAATCCAGCACCCCGGGCTGCACCAGCAGGCGCTGGAACGGCGGCCACCAGGTGTCCTGGTAATACAGGGCAACGCCAACCGGCACCGCCACCACCGTGCGCGCGATGCGCGCCCAGCGCCAGCGCAGCGGCACCAGCAGCGCGCCCAGGAACACCAGGTTGGGCAGGATCTTCAGATTGAGCGCGCCCATCCAGGCCAGCACTACCTTGGACAGGAAGTACAGGTTCCAGCCGCGCAGGTCGGCCCACGCGAAGGGCGATGCGGGAAGCGACTGCTGACTCATGCAGTGCCTCGCGGCGCACGCTGGCGCACGCCGGCGCGGCGCAGGTGGCGGGGCGGCAACCATCGCCCCGTGCTTCGGCGCAGCGCGCGCCACAGGCTGCCCAGCATCATGCCGAACGGAATCATCAGCACCGCACAGGCGACGATCAGGGTCCACAGCTGCGTGTCGGTGGTCATGCAGGATCTCCCAGCCGCAGGGGCGTTGGCGCGGTGAATGGCGGCTCTTCCGCCGCCGGGGCCACCACGGGCAGTGCCGATGGCGCGGGCGGCAGCAGTTCGGCATCCGGGTCGCTGCCGCGGGCGTTCATGGATGCGATGTCGTACTCGGCCAAACGTGGTAACCGTCGAAGAGTTCGCGCCAAGGCAGGCGGAACAGATTGCCCAGCGCCTGCTCGACCGCATCACGCCGGCATCCGAACAGGAACAGGCGTACCTGTCCGCGGTACACGCAGGCCAGGTCTCCCTGGCGGCGGATGCGCAGCTGCTGCAGGGTCTGCTCGGCCCGCAGGCCGGCCACCGGTTGCAGCGCCAGCACCGCACTCTCCACTGCGCTGCCATCCTGGTCGATGCGCTCGCCGGCGATCCGGCGGAAGCGTTCGGCATCGACCAGGCCACTGAGCGGAGGCGGCCGATGGGCGCGGATCAGCGGCTCCGGGTCCTCTGCAAGCTGGCCCGGCCAGCGCTGCCGCTGGACGGTTTCCAGCAAGGTCAGCAAGCGCGGCAGGGGCGTATCGGCCGGAACCACCAGGCTGCCACCGCACTGCATCAGCAGGCGCTCATCGGCATAGCGCAGGCACGGCTGCCGTTCGCGCACCACCAGCTTCAGCGCGCGGCCACGCTCGCGGCGCAGCCGATGCAACAGCCTGGCCAATGCGTCGACGTGGGCATTCTCGCCGATGGCCAGCACCACAGTGGCCTCGCGGGCCCGCAGCGCTGCCGGAAGCAGGTCGTCCCAGCCGTCATACAACCGCCAGGCCGCCGACAGCGGCGGTGCGCCTTCGAGTACGTCGGACTGCGCCAGGAACACGTCGCGGTCGCTTCCGCTGGCACCATCGGCGGGCGTTGCGGCGGCATCGGGCTCGTGCTGGTGGCGCAACCCGTTGCCCTCCTGCACGACGCCGAACGATTGCTGCGCAACCACACCGTGGCTGTTGGCCCAGTAATGCAGCAGCAGCTGCAGTGCGCCACGATGCGGATGCAGCTGGGCCACGCCGGCACAGGCACGGTTCAACGGCAGCAGGCGCGGCGCCAGGGCAGCCACTTCGCCGTGGCACAACAGCAGCAGCACCTGCCGTGCCTGCTCGGCCCATGCCTGCAGCTGTCCGCACCAGCGCGCCAGGCGGGCATCGTCCCATCCTTCCAGCGCCGCCGCCGGGAACTGCACCAGGCTCAGGCGGGTCTGCCCGGACGCGGTGCGTGGCAGGTCGGCGGCGAGACCGCGCAGGGCCTGCTGCATGCCGTGGTGGGAGCGCTGGAACAGGCGCAGCCGCACCGGCCCCTGCTCCTCCGGCAGCAACGACAGCATCGGTTCAACACCACGCCCCAGGGTGACCAGCACCGCCTCCTGCAGGCCACCGGCGCTGGCCAATACGCGCGCCCCCAGCAGGTCGGCCGGCGCGCTGCCGGCAGCGACGACCCAGTACAGGCCGCCACTGCGCATCTCGACGTGTTCGGAAGGCAATCCTTCAATGGCAAGGCGAGGGTCTGTCACGCCGGGTCCTTTCAGCGGGTCTGGACCGGACGACGAGCCCGGCGCTGGTACTGTCGCGAAGAATGCACCATTTCATGACGCATATCACACTCGTACTTCTGTATGGCCATGATGGCTCTGATCTTCACGCTTGCGGGATCAAGGCGCAGTCAATGCTGCCTGCGCTGCCGGAGAAGCAGCGTCCGAAGAGGCGGCCGTTGCCCGCGCCATCGGTGCTGGCTGGCGAACGCCGCCCGCCCATTCGCGTGCCGACGATGATGATCCGGCCAAAGCCGATCCGGGTCTGGTAAGCGGCCACGTTGCTGACCTGGCAATTCAGACGGATCTCGAAGAGTCCAGGGTGTTCCTGGACAGAGCCGACCGGGCAACAGCGAAATCCCTGCCGTCCGGGGTCGGGACAATGCGGGTCCTGCCGGTCACTTTGCCATCGAAGGCAATGTTGCCGCTGGCGGCGCTGCCGGCCAGCACCAGCGCGGCCATGACGTTCACCTTATGCATTCGCTTTTACCTGGCCCTACTGAGGAGATGGAAGTAGAGGAGGAAGCAAGGAGCACTGCCAGTGCCAAACAAGACCCATCCTTGCGTCTTACCGTGACACAAGTATATTCAAAAATGTGATTTGTGTCGCATTTATTTCAGGGCGTCCGTTTATTGACGCCATCGCCATGCCGTGATAGGCACACCGCGTGTCGACGACCTGGTGGTGGTCGAGTACCTGTAGGCCGGCGTTGCTACGCCGGCTGCTTCAGTTCGAAAACCTGGCGCAGATAGGCCAGGTAGCCCGGGTCGTCGCACATGCTCTTGCCCGGCGAATCGCTGAGCTTGGCCACCGGCTGGCCATTGCAGCGGACCATCTTGATGACGATGTTGAGCGGCGTGGGACCTAGGTCATTGGTCAGGTGGGTGCCGACGCCGAAGGCGACCTGGCAGCGGCCGCGGAAGTAGTCGTACAGGCGCATCACCTTGGCGATGTCGAGCCCATCGCTGAACACCAGCACCTTGCTGCGTGGATCGACCCGGCGCTGCTGGAAATGCGCCAGCATGCGGTCGCCCCAGTCGAACGGATCGCCGGAGTCGTGGCGCACGCCATCGAACAGCTTGCAGAAGTACATGTCGAAGTCGCGCAGGAACGCGTCCAGACCGACCACGTCGGACAGCGCGATGCCGAGGTCGCCACGGTACTCGCGCGCCCACGATTCCAGCGCCGCCACCTGCGAATCACGCAGGCGCGGCCCCAGGGCCTGGAAGGCCTGCAGGTACTCATGGGCCATGGTGCCATGCGGTGTCATGCCATACAGGCGGGCGAAGTGGACATTGCTGGTGCCCACCAGTTGCGGGCCCAGCGCATCGCGGAGCAGGGGCAGCAGGCGTGCATGCCAATCGCGCGAATAGCGGCGGCGACTGCCGTAGTCGGCGATGCGGCACTGCTCGAACCCGGGCGTATCGCGCAACAGCGCGGCCTTGGCCTGCAGGCGGCGTTCGCCTTCAGCGAAGTCGGCGGTGGTGGTGTTGCGGAACCAGACCTCGTTGATGATGGCCAGCAGCGGCACTTCGAACAGGATGGTGTGCAGCCAGGGACCGGTGATGTCCAGTTCGATCTCGCCCGGCACCGCCTTCGATGCACGCAGCTGGATGTACTTGCGGTCGAGGTGGAACAGGCCGAGGAAGTCGGCGAAATCGGGCTTCACGAAGCGCAGGCCACGCATGTAGTCCAGCTCCGCATCATTGAAACGCAGGCTGCACAGGTGATCGATCTCTTCGTCGATCTGGTCGATGTAGCGGGCCAGGTCGATGCCGGGATTGCGGCATTTGAACCGGTACTGCACCTGGGCGCCGGGATACTGATGCAGCACCGCCTGCATCATGGTGAACTTGTAGAGGTCGGTGTCGAGCAGGGACTGGATGATAGGCATGGGGCGGATTATGCGCCCGGCAGGGTGAACCGGGGTGTCCGCGGCCACGCCCGGCTGCCTGGCCTGGGCCGAGCGCGGGCTCGGCTCTACGGAAACGGCGGTGGTGGATCCACGCCATGCGTGGATGCCCTTTCGGCCCTACAGGGACCTGCGCAGCAGCCGTGGCACCAGCATCAGCGCGTGTGCCCAGATCGCGGCCCACACCGCGGCGCGTACCGGCAAGGAACGTTGCCTGGCCTCGAACTTCAGGAAATAGCGCCACAGGCCCCGGTGCTTGTGCCATTCCACGAAGAACGGACGCGAGCGGCTGGAGACACCCCGCACATGGGTAACCTGCAGGTCATTGGCGATCGCCACCACCGCGCCCGCATCGCGCACGCGCCGGCACAGGTCCAGGTCCTCCGCGTGCAGGCGGTAGCCTGCGTCCCAACCACCGATGCGATCAAACAGCGCGCGCGACATCATCAAGAGTGCACCGGACAGTGCCGGCACCCGTTGCAATGCCTGGTGTGGATCGCGGGGAACCGCCAGCTTCGAGCCCTGGCCGGGCGAGCGCAGCATCAACAGGAAGTCGGGATCACGCCGGCGCACCGCGTCGTCGGCATGGCCGTGCTCGTCCACCTGTTCGACACCCAGCAGGCACTCGCCCATGGCTTCGGCACGCCGGCGCAGTTCCGCCAGGGTGTCCGGCTCGACCATCAGGTCCGGATTGATGAAGGCCAGCCACGGGCTGCTCGAAGCGGCGGCGCCCTGGTTGTTGGCCGCCGCAAATCCGGGGTTGTCCGGATTGCCGATGAAGCGCACACGCGGATCGTGGCTGGCATGGCGCTGCACGATTTCCAGCGTGCCATCCACTGAACCATTGTCGATCACCCGGATCTCGGCGACATCGCGTGCCTGGCGCAGGCGCGAAAGGCAGGCATCGATGGTGCTGCCGCTCTGGTAGGTGACGACGACGGCGGCAATGGCAACATTCAAGCGGTGGGCTCCGGCACGGGCGGGACGAACAGGTCGCCCTGCTCTCCCGGCATTATCACCTGCCGCATGCGTTGCTGCAGGTCGGCGCGCAGCCCATGCAGTGGATCGCGCATCAGGAAATCCGCCAACCGCGGTACCCAGCCCGGCCAGCGCGCGGCCAGGGCTTCGAGGTCGCCATCCAGGCTGGCCGCTTCCCTGGCCCGGCTGACGAAGGCGGTCTCGCACAGGACGTTGCGCCAGCCCAGTCCCGCCATGCGCAGGCTCAGATCGATCAACGCTGTATTCCAGCCGGCATAGCTTTCCACGTCGAGGCCACCCGCACGACGGCGCGCATTGCCTCGCACCAGCACCGCGTGCGTGACGGCCGAAGGCAGTTCCGGGTGCAGCGTGGGCAGCGCCGCACAGGTCTGCGCCAGCAGTACCGGATCGCCCGGTTCGGGATTGATCTCGCCCAGGCGCGGCCAGGCGGCAGTTTCGCCGGCATTGCACCACGGGGTGGCGGTCGCGATGGCGGCGTCGCGCGCAAAGGCATCCTGCAGCTGCTGCAGCCAGCCCGGTGCCGGCACGCTGTCGGGCGCCAGCACGGCCACATCCAGGCCGTCACAGGCACGCAGCATTTCATCAAGGTGGGCGACTTCGCCCAGTGGCCGAGCGCGGCGGGTGTACTCGGCCTGCAGCGGCGTGTGTGCCAGCCAGTGCTCGACCACGGCCTGTGCGCGCGGCCCGGCCTGTGCGTCATCGGCCAGCCACACCGCTGTGCCCGGCGCGGTACCGGCATCGAGCGCGGCCAGGCAACGGTCAAGTGCAGCATCGTCCACGCACAATGGCAGCAACACGATCGCCCCCATCCCGCCTCCGTGGTTGTTGGTGGCCACAGCGTAGCACCGGGTGGGTACCGGTCGGGTTGCACCCGGCGCCCGCAGAGGCCGAAGCCCGGCCGCAAACCCCTTACTTCTTTGCGCGCGGCTGGTTCAGTGGTTCCATCGCGCGGAAGCGCTGGCTGTACTCGTCGGTCAGGCTGCGTGCCTCCTGCCCGTTGCGGACGATGCTCGGGGTCAGCAGCACGATCACCTCCGAGCGGCGGCTGGTGCGGGACTTCTGCCCGAACAACGCGCCGATCACGGGAATCCGGCTCAACCCCGGAATCCCGCTGCTGCCGTCTGTCGCCGAGTCGGTGATCAGGCCCGCCAGCATGATGGTGTCGCCGCTCTGCACCGCGGCTTCGGTCGACAGCTTCTTGGTGGAGATGCGCGGGTTGCAGTTGCGCTCGGTCGGGTTGCAGTTTTCCGGCACGTCCGAGGCGCTGCTCACTTCCTGCACGATGTCCAGGAACACCGTGCCGTCGCGGGTAACGCGCGGGCGCACCTTCAGGATGACGCCGGTGTCGATGTACTGCACTGAACTGTAGGTACCGGTTCCGATCCCGGTGTTCACCGTCGTGGTATTGATCGGCACCTTGTCGCCCACGTTGAGCGTGGCTTCGGCGTTGTTGCGAACGAACACCGAAGGCGTCTGCAGCAGGCGCAGGTCGGTCACCTTGTCCAGTGCGCTGACCACGGCCGCGGCGTTGTGGCCGGTGAATGCCCAGCCAGCCCCATCGGCACCCGTGGCCGCGCCAGCGAAGGTATTCCAGGAACCGCCCGTGGCCGCCGGCAGGGTCAGGCCCGCCAGCGCACCGGTCAGCGCGCGGCCCGCCACCGCGTTGTCGAAGAACCAGTTGACGCCGTACTTCAGGTCGCCGGTCAGCGCGACTTCGGCGACCTGCGCCTCGATATGCACCTGCAGCGGCATCACGTCCAGCTTCTCGATCACCTCACGGATCGAACGCCAGGCCTGCGGCGTCGAGCGCACGAGCAGCGTATTGGTTTCTTCCACCGCCGATACGCCGACGCGGTCACCCTCCACTTCCAGGCTGATGCTGACATTGCCGGACTGGCGCTGCGGCAGGTTCATGCTGCCGTTGCCGCCGCTGCCGGCCGAGGTACTGCCCGCCGCCGCACCAAAGTTGCTGGTGCTGCTGTCCCTGCCACGGTCGCCCTCGCTGTCCAGCTGCGACGGAATGGCTCCAGGTGCCAGCGATGCCGGGCTGGAGCTGCTCCGGTTGCCACTGCTGGCAAACGCTTCGCTGAGGCGCTCGGCCAGGTCCCGCGCCTTGATGTAGCGCAGCTCGTAGGAGAACAGCCGTGCGCTGCCGCCGGCGGTGTCGATACGATCCAACCATTGCTGGATCTGGTCCAGATAGCGCGCCTGCGGGGTGATCACCAGCACCGCGTTGGCGTTTTCCAGCGGCAGGAAGCGGAACATGCCGGCGCTGGGCGTCTTGCTCTCCTCGCCAAATACTTTCTCCAGGTCGGCCGCGACCTGCTCGGCCTTGCCCGACTGGATCGGGAACACCCCCACCGACATGCCCGACAGCCAGTCGACGTCGAAGATCTCGACGGTGCGCATGTAGTTTTCCAGTTCGGCGCGGGTGCCACCGAGGGTGATCACGTTGCGCCCGCTGTCGACGTTGACGATGGCATTGGGCCGCGCATACGGCTCCAGCACCTTCTTCATCTCGGTGGCGGAGATGAACTGCAGCGGCACCACCCGTACCTCGAAGCCGCGCGCGCTGGCCGCGGGCGCCGTGCTCGGCGCGACCGTGCCCGCCAGCGCCTGGTCGGCAGCGACGATGTTGTAACGGCCACCGCTGTAGACCATGCGCGCGTTGTTCCAGCCCAGCACCATCTCCAGCAGGTTCAACGCCTGCGCCGGCGAGACCGGCTTGGGCGTGGCCAGGGTAACCGTGCCCTGCACCCCCGGTGCGATCACGTAGTTCTGGCCGAGCATGTCGCCGAGGATGGCCTTGACCACCGCATGCACCGACTCTCCTTCGAAGTTGAAGGTCGCCTCGCCGGTGCTGGCCCCGTGCAGTGCGGGTACGGGCGCGCGTGCCGCTTCGCGATTGATCATGGTGCCGGTGCCGCGGCGGATCACTGCCTGGGGAGCGCCCTGGCTGCCCTGCGCTGCGTCGGTGGCAGCCTCGGCAGCCTGCCCGGCGCCGGCAGTGGGCGACAGGTTGCCGTTGCGCTGTACATGCGGCGCGACACGGTGCTGCAGCCGACCAGCAGCGCCAGGGCAAAGGACCAGGGAAGAAAGCGCAGGCTCATGCATTCACTCTATCGGTTGGTGCCATCGCCCGGGGGCGGCGACGGTTGTTGCTGCTGTTGTTGTTGCTGCAGCTGGCGGCGACGGGCCTGGATGCGTTCGCGGATGGCCTGCATCTGCGCTTCGCTGGGACCGTTGCTGTTGGTGGGTGGCACGTTCGCCGCTGCCGTCGCCGGGGCGGCCTGGACGGGCGGGCGCGGCACGGCCGCGCCAGGCTGCTGCGCCGGCACAGGTGGCAGCGGTGGCGCCCCTGCGCCCGCCGCGGGCGGCGTTGCAGTGACGCTACCCAGCGCGGTCGGTGGTTCACCGCCCTGGCCGTTGAACACCGCCAGCTCCAGCACCTGGCTGCCACCGGGCCCGATCACCGTGGCCTGGCGGGGCTGCAGCGCCACCAGCTGCCAGCCATCGACCGCCTCGCCGTTGAGCCGCAGGCGCAGCGACCGGTTCTGTTCCGTGTTGAACGTCGCCAGGCCGAAATCGCCGGCCAGCAGGACGCCGGTCAGGCGCAGCGCCGCGCTGGCCGCCGGTTCGCCACCACCGAGCAGATAGGGCCGCGGCCTGCGGTCTTCGGCGAACAGCGGGCGCTCGCCGATCGCGCTGTAGCTGCCAGCGTCGGCCATGCGCTCGGCGGCCAGTGGTGGCAGGGCCGGTAGCGATGCCGCCGCATCGGTGCCACCGTCGGCACCGGGCAGCCGGCTGCCGAGACCGAAGCCGGTCGCCAGCCATACCGCTGCCGCCCATCCGGCCAGCGCCACCAGGAAGCCGGTGCGCAGGCTGATCTGCTCAAGCTTCATCCGCCACCTCCGCATCGCCCTGTGCGGGTGGCTCAGGCGTCGGCGCAGGCGCCGGTTCCTGCGCGGGGAGCGGCCCGGCCGCGGGTGCCGGCGCAACGCCGGCGGCAGCGGCACCCGGCAACAGGTAGCCCGCCAGTTCGAAGGACACATCCAGGCCCAGCCCGGATTCGTTCGGCGACTGCTGGAAGCGCTGCGCGATCAGGTTGAGGTTGTCGACGAACAGGCGCGGGCTGCCGGTTTCCAGGTTGTGCAGCACGGTGGCCAGTTCGGCCACGCCGCAACGCAGGCGCACCTGCATGGCGACACGCACGAATTCGGCATCACGGCGATTGTCGGTCAACGGCGTGCGGTTGCTGATGGTACAGCTGCGATTGCCCGGGCTGGCCGTCGCCACCGCATCCTGCAGCTTCGCGCCGAGTGCCGCGGCAGCGGCTTCGGCGGTGGCTTCGCGCAGGAAGCCGGGCCGCTGC
This sequence comes from Stenotrophomonas maltophilia, assembly GCF_001676385.1. Lineage (GTDB taxonomy): Bacteria > Pseudomonadota > Gammaproteobacteria > Xanthomonadales > Xanthomonadaceae > Stenotrophomonas > Stenotrophomonas maltophilia_J. The sequence continues at coordinate 133,219 of NZ_LYVJ01000007.1, forward strand.
TGCAATGCTTCGCGGGTAGCACGCAGGCGCTGCTCGATCTGCGGCCGTTGCTGCAGCTGCGCCTGCACGCGCGATTCGCGTTCGCGCAGGGCGGCGATATCGGCATCGATCGCGCGCAGCGGCTGGGTGAACCAAGGGTGCACCAGCAACAGGTAAGCCAACGCCAGCACGGCCAGCAGCAGTCCCAGCGCCAGCCAGCGGTCACGGCGTACGCTTGGCATCGGCCGCCTCCCGGGTCGGGGCCGCGGACGGCAGCGGTTGCAGCTCAGCGGTCATGGTGAAGCGGTCGCGGCCACTGGCGGCACCATCGGCCTGCAGCACGCCGGTCAGGTTGACCTTGCGCCACTGCGGCGCGTCCTGCAGCAGCTGCACCAGTTGCGAGGCTTCGCGGCTGAGCCCGATCAGCTGCAGGTTGTTGTTCTCGATGGCCAGCTTTTCCAGGTAGGTACCTTCCGGCAGGCGCCGGGTCAATTCGTTCCAGATCTCTACCACGCCCGCGCGCCGGCTGCGCTCCTTTTCCAGGAATGCGGCGCCGTCGATCAGCGCCTGCAGCTGCGCGCGCTCGCTGGCCACGCCACGGGCACTGCGTGCACTGCGCTCGACCTGCGCGCGCAGCTCGTCGGCGGCGGCACGACGGTTGTCCAGCAGTTGCAGGCCCGCCAGCACCAGCATCACCAGGGTCGCGATGGCCAGCAGCAGGTTCCAGCGCCGCATCGGATCGGTGCGGCGCTGGCGCTGCGCGGGCGGCAGCAGATTCACCTGCAGCACGTCGCCCTGCGCGGCGATGGCGTCCACACCGGCCAGTGCACCGCTCCATTCGCCCACGACGCCACGCCATGCATCCAGCTGGCGCAGCGGCCAGGCGACCAGCTCGACCTGCAGTTGGCCCTCTCCAGCGACGCCGAGTTCACGCACGTCATAGCTGACCTGGCTCGCATCGAAGGGGGTCTGCCGATCGATCTCGAAACCGACCACGGCGCGCAGGCGGTCAGCGGCAGCCGCCGGCAAGCGCAGTGGGCGGCGCAGCACCTCGTCGGCCGGCAGCAGCCACACCCGTGGCAAGTTGCGCACGCGCGGTTCCAGCACACGGTCCAGTTCGGCCGGTGACACCGGCCACGGCAACCGGACCACCGGTTCGCGGCGTTCGCCCACCTCGCGCCAGACCTGCAGCTGGTCTTCCTCGCGCTGCAGCAGCAGGCGCGCCTGCGCCCAGCCCAGCGCCCATTGCCAGCGTGCCGGCACCCACGCCAGCAGCGATTGCCGCCACCAGCGCAGGAAGCGGCCGGCGCCGGGGCCGATCCGGCCCTGCACCCGCCGCAGACTGTCCTGCCAAGCCGTCATCTTGCTGCCATTCCCTGCTCCCAGCGAAGCACTGTATAGGTCCGCCCGGGGACCCCGCCCGAGCCATTGCGTACCACTGCCCGCAACACCGACCGGCGTCCACTGCCGTCGATGGCACGGGACTCGATACTATAGGTGCCACTGCTGCTGGCAAGCGCCGGCGCGCCGGCAGCGGAATCGGCGTCACGCTCCTGCTGGGCGCGCTGGGCCAGCACGGCATCCGCATCCAGCCCCAGTGCGGTCAGTACCAACGCGCTGGCGAACTGTGGGTCGGGGCGCGCCTGGCGGCTGTACAGCGTCAGGTGGGGAAGCATCGCCTGGTACAGCGGCCCGCGCATGCCGAGCACCCGCTGCAGCTCGCCCAGCGTTTCGAAGCGCCGGTTGCGCGGGCCATAGGGCAACCCCGCCGCAGCATAGTCCGGCGCTTCGGCACCACCGCCCGGCTGCAGCAGGCTGTCCTCATCGCGCCAGTCGACGATTGCGCCCGCCAGCTGCTGCGCTGCACCTTCATCCTCGCCCAGTGCCTTGAGGAAGGCGGCGAGCAGGCCTGCATCGGCCAGGTTCAGGTTGATCTTGCCGTTCTCGTCCAGCACCTTGATCTCGATGCTGGCGTCATCGAACTGCCAGCGGTAGGTTCGACCATCGGCACGCCAGGGCACCCGCTGCGGGTCGGCAGACAGGCGCGCCAGTGCATATTCCAGGCCGGCCCGCGCACGTTCCTGGCCACGCGCGTCATCGTCCAGCACCCGCTGCTGCAGATGCTCGACCCGCGCGTTCAGCGCGAACGCACCGACCAGCGCGGTCATCAGCGCGATCAGCCAGAGCACCAGCACCAGTGCAGCGCCGTGGTGCCGGTTCATCGGGCACCTCCGCTGCCGCCCGTGCGCGGGGCGACCACCAACGGCGGCCACGGAGCGCCCCTGGCCGGTACGATCCGGATCTCCACCAGCATCGGCAATCGCCGGGTGTCCTCCCAGCGCGTCGTCCAGTCGGTCACCTGGCCGGTACTGGCGTCGATGCCGCGGTAGCGCAGCTGCACCGACTTCAGGTTCTCAACCAGTACCTCCGGCGGGCGTGGCGGATTCTCGGCGATGCGCTCGCCTTCCTGCAGCAGCACCAGGTCCAGCAGCAGGCGCTGTTGCCCATCGCGTCCGTCCACCTGCAGCGCATGCAGGTAGGGCCCCCCACGGCCGAGGTAGCCGGGCAGGTCGGCGGCGAACAACATGCGTTGTTCCTCCCCCTGGAAGAACACCGGTTCGCGGGTAGGGTCCGGGACCTCCAGCGGGGTGCGCAGTGCGCCCGCCAGCTGCCTGCGCAGCAAGGACTCGACCGCGCGCATGCGTTCGCTCTCGGCGGCGATCTGCTCGCCACGCTGGCTGACCGCCATGGCCGAACGCACGCTGGCGAACGCCAGCGCCAGGCCACCGGCCAGCAGCACGGTGGCCAGCATCACCTCGACCAGGGTGAAGCCTGCGGCGCGGCGGTTCATCGTGCGTTCTCCACGTCCGGTGGCAACAGGCGCAGGCTGCGCCAGCGCAGCTGTTCGCGTTCGCCGTCGCCCCAACGCACCTGCAGCTGCAGTTCGGCCAGCCAGGGCGTACCCGGTGACGTTGCCTGCGCGACATTGCCTGCGCGCGGCTCCACCCACGGCTGGACCTGCAGCTCCCAGTGATAGCGCCCCTGTTCCCAGTCACCCTGCTGGCTACCCACCTGCAGTGGTGCATCGATGCCTGTTGCGGCCAGCAATGACTGTGCATGCAGTACCGCACGCGTGCGCAGCTCCGCCTCACGCACCTGCTTGGCGCCACCGGACAGGCTGCCCAGCAGCAGGGTCAGCGCCAACCCGAGGAGGGCGAAGGCGATGATCACTTCCAGCAAGGTAAAGCCGCGCGCGCGCCGCTTCATTGCGACCGCCAGGGGCCTGAGCGGACCTCGCCCGTCAGCCAACCCACATCGATGCGCCACTCGGCTCCCTCGCGCTGCAGCCGGATCCGGCCGCCACTGGAACCGCCGTCGGGATGGAATTCGATCACGCCCTGCCCGGGCGCGGTGGCCAGCTGCGCGGCCCCTTCAAACTGTACCTGCAACTGTGCCGGTACGTCGCCGTGGCGCTGGTTGGCTCCTTCCCAGCGCCGTCGCGCCGGTTCGATCACGAAGCGTTGCGCTTCACCGCGCGTGATCGCCTGGGCACGCACCATGCGCAGCTGGTTGGCAATGTCCTTGCCGGCGCTGCGCAGCTGCATGCCGGCGAAGCCACGCGACAGGCCCGCAGCGGTGATCAGCCCGATCGCGGCAATCAGCGCGATCACCAGCAGCATTTCCAGCAACGACAGGCCCCGTGCGCGCCTGCCGTGCAGGCGCGGGCGTGGCAGCCGGCGCGGCAGGAAATGCCTCATGCAGGATTACGGCTGGTAGCGGATGTCAGCGTCGACGCTGCTACCGCCGGCCTTGCCATCCTTGCCCAGGCTGACCAGCTCGTACGGCTGGCCTTCGCCCGGCGCGCGGTACTCCAGTGCGTGGCCCCACGGGTCGTTCAGGTCGGCGGGCTTGGCGTACGGGCCCAGCCAGCCGCCGACGCCGGCCGGTGCGGTCACCAGGTCGTTGAGCGAGCCCGGCAGCTTGCCGGTGTCGATCTGGTAGTTGTCGATCTTGGACGCGACGGTCTGCACCTGCGCCTTGGCGATGTTGGCCTTGCCACGGTCGGCACCGCCCAGCACGCGGCTGGCCACCAGCGTCAGCACGGCACCGATCAACACGATGACGATGATGATCTCCAGCAGGCTCATGCCCGACTGGTTGCGCGCGGCAGTGAAGGAAAGGCGGATCGGTCGACGGGAAGCAATCATGGTCGGTCCTTTCGGTTGCGGAGTGTCGGAGTTGCGTAGGGATCCATCGTCATCCGATGGCATTGGTCAGGTCGTACAACGGCACCAGCACGGCCACGATCACCGCACCGACCACCGAGGCCAGCACCAGGGTGATCGCCGGCACCATCGCCGCCAGCAGGCGGTCGATGCGGCGGGCGCTGTCCTGCTCGAACGTATCGGCAGCCTTCAGCAGCATGGTGTCGAGTGCGCCCGATTCCTCGCCGACCTGGATCATCTGCAATGCCAGGCGTGGGAAGCGCTTGCCGCGCGAGAGCGCCAGCGACAGGCCGGCGCCGTTCTTGACTTCATCGGCAGCGGCGTCGACGTCGGCGGCAAGCGCGTGGTTGGCCAGCACGTTGCGGGCAATGCCCAGCGCACCCAGCAGTGGTACCCCGTTGCGCAGCAGCGTACCCAGCGTACGCGCCAGCCGTGCGGTCTCCAGTTCGCCGAGCAGGCGGCCGATGCCGCGCCGCTGCAGCAGCCATCCATCCAGCGCAAGCCGGAACGCCGCCTGCCGCGCCTTGCGTTCGAAGAACAGCACCACCAAGGCCGGCACCACCAGCAGCAGGATCCACCAGTCGCGTACGAACAACCCCAGCTGCAGCACTGCGTTGGTGAACCACGGCAACGCCACGTCCAGGCTTTCGTACATCTGCGCGAACTGCGGCACCACGTAGCCGAGCAGGAACAGCAGCGCACCTCCCACCACCACCAGCAGGATCGCCGGGTACACCAGTGCATTGATTACCTTGCCCTGCAGCGCGCGGCTGCGTTCGAGGTAATCGGCCAGGCGCTGCAGGGTTTCATGCAGGCTGCCGCCGGCTTCACCGGCACGCACCATGTTCACATACAGGCGCGAGAACAGGCCGTGCTGGCGTTCCAGCGCGGTGGACAGCGGCGCACCACCGCGCACCACGTCGCGGATGTCGGTGATCGCACGCCGTGATCGCTCGTCTTCCGGCAGGCCGAGCAGGATCGACAGCGCGCGGTCCAGTGGCTGGCCGGCACCGAGCAGGGTTGCCAGCTGCTGGGTGAACTGCAGCAGCGCAGCGCCCTGCAGCGGGCGCTGGCGCAGCAGCGTGCGCCAGCTGCCCGCCCCCATCGCACCGGCGTCGGACAACTGCGTTTCCATCGGCAGGTGGCCCTGGTCCTGCAGGCGTGCGACCAGCTCGGCCTCGCTGGCCGCTTCCATCTGCCCGTCGAAGATCTCGCCGTGCGGATTGAGCGCCTTGTAACGGTAAGTCGGCATGTCAGCCCCGGCGTCCTGCTGCGCGCATCAGCTTTCCTCGGTCACGCGCAGCACTTCCCCGATCGTGGTCTGGCCGCTCAAGGCCTTGGCCAACCCATCTTCGTACATGGTGCGCATGCCGGCCTCGCGCGCGATGCGTTCGATCTCGCCCATGCCGTCGCGACGCATCACCGCACGCCGCAGCGCATCGTTCATCACCAGGAATTCCATGATGGTGGTGCGGCCCAGGTAACCGGTTGGTGCCAGCGCCGAGGGCTTCGGACGGTACAGGTGGATCGGCCCTTCCGGCTGCAGGCGGCGCAGCTCGAACCGCTCGATCTCCTCCGGCGAGGCTTCGTAGCGCTCGGCGTGGGTCGGCTCCAGGCGGCGCACCAGGCGCTGGGCCAGGATGCCGTTGATGGTGGAGGTGAGCAGGTAGTCTTCCACGCCCATGTCCAGCAGGCGTGTGATGCCTCCGGCGGCATTGTTGGTATGCAGGGTGGACAGCACCAGATGGCCGGTCAGCGCCGACTGGATGGCGATGCGCGCGGTTTCCAGGTCGCGCATTTCGCCGATCATGATGATGTCCGGATCCTGGCGCACGATGCTGCGCAGCGCATTGGCGAAGTCCAGGCCGATCTGCGGCTTGGCCTGGATCTGGTTGATGCCCTCGATCTGGTACTCGACCGGATCCTCGACGGTGATGATCTTGACGTCGGCGGTGTTGAGCTGGCTCAGCGCGGTATACAGCGTCGTGGTCTTGCCCGAACCGGTCGGGCCGGTCACCAGCAGGATGCCATGCGGCTGCTCCAGCACCTTGCGGAACTGTGGCAGGAACGCATCGGTGAAGCCGAGCCGGTGGAAATCGAACACCACGGTCTCGCGGTCGAGCAGGCGCATCACCACGCTTTCGCCGTGCGCGGTCGGTACCGTGCTCACGCGCAGGTCCAGTTCCTTGCCTTGCACGCGCAGCATGATGCGGCCGTCCTGCGGCAGGCGGCGCTCGGCGATGTTGAGCCGGGCCATGATCTTGATGCGGCTGATCACCGCTGCGGTCAGGTTCGCCGGCGGGCTTTCGCCTTCCACCAGCACGCCGTCGACGCGGTAACGGACTTTCAGCCGGCTCTCGAACGGTTCGACATGGATATCCGAAGCGCGCAGCTCCACCGCACGCTGGATCACCAGGTTCACCAGGCGGATCACCGGTGCCTCGGACGCAAGGTCACGCAGATGCTCGATGTCATCGACCGCCCCACCCTCGCCATCGGCGGTCTCGACGATCGCGCCCATCGCGCTGCGGCCCTGCCCGAACCAGCGCTCGACCAGGTCATCGATCTCCGCGCGCATGCCCAGCACCGGCGTCACCGGTACCCCCAGCGCCAACTGTACGGCCTGCTGCGGATACGGATCGTGGGCATCGGCCAGCCACAACCGTACCCCCCGTTCATCCAGGGCCAGCGGGCACACGTGGAACTGCTTGAGGAACCGCAACGACAGGGGCAGGCCGTCGGCCAATGCCTGCGGCGGGGTTTCGGGCACCTGCTTGCCTTCCAGCAACGAAAGCCCCAGCACCTCGGCGCTGGCCTGCGCCTGGTCGCGTTCGGACACCAGCCCCAGCCGCACCAGCAGGCCCAGCAGGCTGCCACCCGATTCCGCGTGCAGCGGCCGGGCCCGCGCAAGATCCCCTTCCTTGAGGCGGCCGCGTGCCAGCAGCGCATCCAGGATGCGACGCTCGGCGTCGTCGGCAGCGGTGGCAACACGCGCGTTCACATGACTCTCCTGTCAATCGGCCTGACTTTAGCAGTTAAGCCGTCATTTCCGCCGCTCCGCCGCCACCTTTCGTAAAAAGACGAAGCCCGTCACACGCAGTGACGGGCTCCGGCCGTTCAACTACGACACCGAGCGCTTACTGCGTGGCCAGGATGCTCACGCCGCTGTAGGCCGCTTCACCCACCACCTTGATGTAGTAGGTGGCCGCCGCCGGCTTGTTCACCCGGACCGTTTCCGAGGTGCCCGGCCGGGTCGACTTGCCATCATTGTCACCCGCGCTGGGCTCGCGGCCCTCGGCCACGTACACCGAAACATTGCCGGTGCCGCCGTAGGTGATCACGCTGAACTGCTTGCCGGCCACCGCCTCGAAGCTGTACAGGCGGGTGCTGCCGGCAGCACCCGACAGGCCAGGCACGGCGACCTTGTTGGTCAGCGGCGTGGCCACCGGACCGCAGTTCTCCGTGCACGGTTCTTCCAGCGCCTTGGCCAACGCAGCCTTGGCATCGACAATACCGGTGCCGATCGGGGTGGCAGTCGGAATCGCAACCGGGAACGGACGTGCGGTTTCCTTCAGCAGGGTGCGCATCGCGGCGGGGGCCAGCGGATCCTTGCCCTTGGCGATCAACGCGCTCTGCACCAGTGCCGCGACGGCAGCCACGTGCGGCGAGGCCATCGAGGTGCCCCCCATGCCCATGTAACTGTAGCTGCCCGACGCCGGCGTGGTGGCGGCATCGGAACCGGTCTGCCAGATGTAGCCGCCCGGGTTGCCATCGACGCTGCCGCCGCCGCCCGGACCCGACAGGTCCACGCGGGTGCCATAGTTGGAGTAGTAGGTGATGCCACCGGTGATGCGGGTGGCCCCCACGGTCACCACGCCATCGCAGCTCGCCGGACGGTACTTGGAAGCATTGTCGGTCTCGTTGCCGGCGGCCACCACGACGGTGGTACCGCGCGAGATCGCGCCGTTGATCGCATCCTGGTAAGTACCATCGCAGCTGCCGCTGCCACCCAGGCTCATGTTGATGATCTCGGCCGGATTGGCATTGGTCGGTACGCCAGCCACGGTGCCGCCCGACGCCCAGGTAATGGCATCGGCGATATCGGACAGGTAGCCACCGCACTTGCCCAGCACACGGACCGGCAGCACCTTGGCCTTGTGCGCGACACCGGCCATGCCGACGCCGTTGTTGGTCTGCTCGGCCACGGTGCCGGCCACATGGGTACCGTGCCAGGAACTGTCCTCGGCCACCGAGCCGGTGTAGCACTCGTTGTCATTCTCGACCCAGTCACCATAGTCCTGCGCGCCCGGCACGCGATCGTTGGTGGCACGGCGCGAGGTCTCGGCATCGCTGATGAAGTCGTAGCCTTCCAGCAGGCTGCCGGCCAGGTCCGGATGCTGCGGCAGGACGCCGGTATCGAGCACCGCGACCACCACGCCCTCGCCCTGCGACACGTCCCACGCCGCCGGTGCGTTGATGCCGCCGGTGGCGTTGTGCAGGTGCCACTGGTACTGCTGGTAGTACGGATCATTCGGTGCCAGCGCCGGCTGCACATCACCCGCACGCAGTTCCGTGCGCCGCAGCTTCACGTCCGCTTCGGCGTACTGCACCGCCGGATCGGCCTTCAGTTCCTTCAGCACACGCTGCAGTTCGGCCGGCGCCAGACGGCCCTGCAGGCGGATCAGGTCGGCACCGACGCCAAGCCGGCGCACGACCTGCGGGCCGAGCGTGCTGGCACGGCTGGCGCCACCGGACAGGCTGGCGCGGGTCAGCGCCGACTGCACGGTGGACAGCTTCGCCGAGCGGTCCACGGCGGCAGCGGTACCGGCACGGTACTTGACGATGATGCGCTGGGTGCCCGGCTCTGCGGTGCTGGCTTGGCGCACCGGCTCATGGGTTGGCAGCCCGGCGGCGTGGACAGCACCGGCGGCGGTCAGTGACAGCACGGCGGCGGCAAGCACATTGATGCGAAGGTTCTGCTTCTTGATCACGTCGAATTCCTCATCTGGGTCATGGATCGAACCAACACTGCGGCCATCATTCCTTGACGACTCCCGGCCGGCCCAGCCGGGATTGCCGTGACCTCCCCCCAGGCCCTCGTTGCAGGTGCTGCGCCGGCGTGGGTGGCCGCCGGCGCGATCGAGCGGATTACCAGCCGAAGCCGGCACCGACGCCGACCGAACTGTCGTCACTGCTGAATGCGCCGCCGAAGGTGACCGTGGCGCGATCGCTGATCGCACGCTGGTAGCCCAGCGACAGCGCCGATTCACCGCCCTGGAAACCGATACCGACGCCGACCCGGTTCTGGGTGCGGATGCCGGCGGCACTGGTGGCCATGTTGAGCATGGCCGCGCTCATCGCGCCCTGGCGGTCGATGCGACGGTCCATGTGGCGCAGGCGCCCGTCGATCTCCCCCTTGAACACGTCGAAGCTGTCGGCGACGGCCTGCACGCGACTGTCGGTATAGCTGTTCGCCGTCGCCACGCCACGGTCCAGCTGGCCCTTGTTGACGGCGTCGGTGGCAGTGGTGCCGGCGGCGACGTTGGTGACCTGGCGTTCGTTGCCTTCGCTGCCGACCGATACCGTGTTGGCCCGGTCGGCAACCGAGCCCTGGCCCAGCGCGACGGCGTTGGCAGCGCTGGCCGTCGCGCCCTGTCCAATGGCGGTGGACGAGGCACCGCTGGCGACCGCGCCTTCGCCCATGGCGACCGCGTTGAGACCCGACGCAGGCGTGCCCACTGGAATGCCCGCACCGCTGGCCGCGGCGATGGTCGGCACTCCCTGCACCTGCGTGCCGCCGGTGGCTGCCAGGCTGGGTGCGGCATCGGCACTGGCCATTGCAGCAGCCTGGCTGGCGCCGCTATCGTCCGGCGATGCCGCCATCGCGCGCAGGCCGGCGGTGCGGGAACGGGATGCACCCGCCGTACGCTGGTCGATCTCGCTGACCTTGCGGTCCAGTGCACCGAGTGCATCACCCACATTGCTGTACGTCGCGCCCTGGATCACATAGTTCGGGGCCACGAACACGCCCTGCATGCCGACGCTGGCACCGCCACCGAGGAAGCTGGCGGCATCACTGAGCGTCTGGAACAACTGGCCGCCGTTGATGGCCTGGCGGCTGCCGGCTGCAATACTGCCCGCGCCCACGTTGTCGATGGTGGTGCCCTGGACGCCAGCGAGGGTCAGCCGGTCACGGCTGGCATCGTCATAGCCGACCGCGCTGGCCGTGGTGGTTTCCACGCTGGCGATGCGCGAGTCGAAGTCACCGACGCGGGTTTCCACCGCCCCCACGCGCTGGTTGGTGACGTTCAACTGCGACCCGGTGACCGCATCGGTGCTGCCGGCCGCAATGCGGCCGTCGGCCACGTTGACGATACGGCGCGTGGCAGGACCAGCCGTGCCGTTGCCGCCGCCCACCGAGACCACGTTGGCCTCCAGTGCGCGCGAACCCGCACCCAGCGCCACCGAGTTGTTGCCGGTAGCGCCGCTGTTGGCACCCAGCGCCACGGCGGCATTGCCGATGGCAACGGCACCACTGCCCAGTGCATTGCTGCGGCTGCCACTGGCGTTGGCATTGCCGCCCATCGCCACGGCATCGGTGCCTGTGGCACTGGCAGCACCCGGGCCGTTGGCCTTGAAGCGCTGCCCGACCGCATCGGCGGTGGCCGCCACTGCATCCAGCTGGCCCTTGTTCACCGCATCGGTGATCTCGGTACCCGCGGCCACATTGGTGATCTGCCGATCCATCGCGCGATGGGTGACGCCGGCCGCGTCGACCCAGTCCTGGGCCGCACCCACCGATACCGTGTTCGCGCGGTCGGCCAGGGTGCCTGCACCCAGCGCAACACTGTTGCTGGCGTCCTTGGTGGTCCAGGTGTTGCTGCCCACCACCGTTGCGTTGGCGGCCTGGGCGTAGCTGTTGTAGCCGACCACGGTGGCCCCGTCCTCGGTCGCCCACGCTTCGCTGCCGATGGCCGTGGTGAACTGGCCGCCGCTGATGCTGGCTGCATCCTGGCCGGCCAGCGCATTGAAGCCGACCGCCACGCCGTTCAACCCGGTGGCGGCATTGTTGCCGAGCGCGGTGCCGTACTCACCGGCCTTGGCCTGTACACCGAAACCAGCACCGGCGATCTGCGCGATGGTGCCCTGGCCCACGGCAGTGGAGACATCGGCGGCCTGCGCGGCGCTGCCCAGCGCGGTGCCGAAGAAGCCGGCACTGGCGCCTGCACCGAAAGCGGTCGCGCGCCAGCCACTGGCCTGGGCGAAGTTGCCGACCGCCGTGGTCTCGCGACCGTCAGCGATCGCGCCATAACCCACCGCAGTGGCCGCCAGGCCGGCGGCCTGGGCAATGCCGCCGACTGCGGTGGCTCCGATTCCCTGCGACTGCGACTGCGCGCCGATCGCAACGCTGGCGCCCCCCTCGCTGCTGCTTTGGGCACCCAGCGCGACCGCGCCGCTTGCGGTGCTGCTGGCCCCGCTGCCGATGGCCACGCCCTGTTCGCCGCTGGCCAGGGCGTCGATGCCCACTGCGGTAGCGTTGGCGGCCACCACGGTGGCACCACTGCCCAGCGCGGTGGCACCGTTGCCGATGGCGTTGGCCGCGTTGCCAGCCGCCAGCGCGTTGTCACCGTCCACCAGCGCACCGGCTTCGCCATCGCCGTTGCCGCTGGCCTGGAACTGCCGGCTGGTCTGGTCGGCGACGCTGGCCACGGCATCGAGCTGGCCCTTGTTTACTGCGTCGGTGGCCTCGGTACCCGCCGCCACATGGGTCACCTGGCGCTCGGCGCCAGTCGTGCCCACCGCCACGGTATTGTCGCGCTCGGCCTTGGAGCCGGCGCCGAGCGCCACGCTGTTCAACCCGCTGGCGGTCGCACTGGCACCCAGTGCGGTGGCGTCGGCTGCATCCGCCCACGAATTCCAGCCGATCGCGGTGGCGTAGTCCTCGGTCGCCCACGCACCCGCACCGAATGCCGCCGCGCCGGTGCCGCTGGCGCGCGACGGGATCAGGCCGAAGAAGGTGCTGCCACCGATGGCGACGCTCTCGGCGCCGCTGGCCTCGCTGGACTGGCCCACCGCCACCGCGCCGGTACCGGCGGCAGCGGCACCGAAGCCGACCGCGGTGGTGTTGGCGCCACTGGCTGCCGAGCCGTAGCCCAATGCGGTGCCGAGGCGACCGCTGGCTTCGGCATAGCCACCGACGGCGGTGGTGCCATCGGCGGAAGCGGCACTGCGGAAGCCGCTGGCCAATGCCTGCGTGCCGCTGGCGTTGGATTCGGTGCCGGTTGCGGTGCTGTACGCACCACTGGCCTGTGCACGGGCCCCCACGGCGCTCGCGCCCAGTTCGCTGGCGCTGGCGCCGGTTCCCAGCGCGAGGCTGTCTTCGCCCGTGGCCTGGGCCGTGCTGCCCAGTGCCGCCGCGTTGCTGCCGGTGGCCACCGCATCGATGCCGACGGCGGTGGCATTGGCGGCCAGCGCATTGGCGCCGCTGCCGAGTGCGGTGGCACCGTTGCCGATCGCGTTGGCGGCGTCACCTGCCGCCAGCGCACTGTCGCCCTCGACCAGCGCACCGGTCTCACCGTCGGCATTGCCACTGGCCTGGAACTGCCTGCCGGTCTTTTCCGCTGCTGCGGCTACGGCATCGAGCTGGTTCTTGTTGACCGCATCATTGCCCTGCGTGCCATCGGCCACGTTGGTGATCTGGCGGGTGTTGCCACCCCCGCCCACAGATACGGTGTTGTCACGGTCCGCGATCGAATCGGCGCCCAGCGCCACGCTGTTGGCAGCGCGCGATTCGGCCGCGTTGCCCAGTGCGGTGCTGTTGATGCCACCGGACCATGCGCCGCCACCGACGGCGGTGGAGTAGTTGCCCGATGCTTCGGTGGCCAGCACGCCGAACAGCGAACCGCCGACGGCAACGCTGTTGGTGCCGGTGGCCAGGCTGCCCTGGCCGGTGGCCGTGCTGTAGGCACCGGACGCTTCGGAGTCGCCGCCCAGCGCCACGCTGTTGGACCCGGAAGCGTTGGCGAAGTTGCCGAAGGCGGTAGCGTTGAAGGCCGATGCCTGCGCATAGCCACCGATGGCGGTGCTGTAGCCACCGGTCGCCTCGGCACCGATGCCAAAGGCAGCCGACGCGGTACCGCTGGCCACGCTCTCGCTGCCGACCGCAGTGGCGGCGCTGCCACTGGCGTTACTGAAGTAGCCCACTGCCACGGCCTCTTCACCGGACGCTTCGGACAGCACACCACTGGCAGTGCTGCCGGCACCGCTGGCGATGCTGGCGGCACCGAACGCTGCACTCTGTTCGCCGCTGGCCTCGCTTTCCGCACCCTGGGCGGTGGCGTATTCACCGGTCGCCTGCGCGTTGGCGCCTACCGCGCTGGCGTTGGCGGCGCTGGCCAGGGCATTGACGCCCAGCGCCTGCGCATTGTCGGCCAGCGCGTTGGCACCGCTGCCCAGTGCGGTGGCACCGTTGCCGACGGCGTTGGCCGCGTCACCGGCGGCCAGCGCGTTGTCTCCTTCAACCAGTGCACCGACCTCGGTCCCGCCGTTACCGCTGGCCTGGAAGAAGCGGCCGGTGGTTTCGGCCGTGCTTGCCACGGCATCCAGCTGCGCCTTGTTCACCGCATCGGTGGCCTGGGTACCGGCGGCGACATGAGTCACCTGGCGCTCGTTGCCAGCGCTGCCGACCGACACACTGCGATCGCGGCTGGCCACCGAACCGGCGCCGAGCGCCACGGCGTTGTTGCCGCTGGCAGCGCTGCCCGCGCCCAGTGCGATCGCGCTCTCACCGCCAGCCACTGTGTTGGTGCCGATGGCGATGCTGTTGATGCTGTTGCCCAGCGCCTGGAAGCCGAGCGCCACGCTGTTGTCGCCATAACCGAAGGCACCCCGGCCGACCGCAGTGGAGCTGGCACCGTTGGCCCAGCTGTTGTAGCCGATGGAGGTCGCGCCGCTGCCGCTGGCCCATGCCGCATTGCCGAACGCCGAGGCGTTGGTGGCCGTCGCCCACGCACCGGAACCGAACGCGCTGGCGCCACTGGCGGTGGCCCAGCTGTAGCCACCGACGGCGGTGCTGTCGTCGCTGCTGGCGAAAGCGCTGTCACCGACTGCGACCGCGTAGCTGCCGGTCGCGCGGGCCTTGCCGCCGGCAGCGAAGCTGTTGTCTCCGCTGGCCTTGGCCGCGTTGCCGAGCGCGCTGCTGGCAGCACCGGTGGCCTGCGCACCGCTGCCGACCGCCGTTGCATCGGCGACGGCGGTGGTGCCCACCTGCTGTGCCTTGCCGTCTGCACCGATGATCGGCTGGTTGTACTCGTCGTAGGCCTGGCCGAGGCCGCCGACGGCGACGCCGCCATTGCCGGTGGCGTTGCTGTTGCGCCCCACCGCCACGGCGTCATCGCCGATGGCCGAGGCCGCTGCGCCATGCGCAACCGCGCCGGCGCCGATCGCATTGCTCGACGAACCGGCGGCGATGGCGCCCTCACCCTCGGCCAGTGCACCGGCATCGCTGCCTGCTTCCGGCTGGGCCTGGAAGAAACGCGCAGTGCTGTCAGCGGTGCTGGCCACTGCATCCAACTGGGCCTTGTTCACCGCATCGGTGGCTTCACTGCCCGCGGCCACACTGGTGATCTGCCGTTCGTTGCCGGCACTGCCCACGGCCACGCTGTTGGCGCGCACCGCTTCGGAATTCGCGCCAAGCGCGACGCTGTTGGCCCCGCGTGCGGTGGCGTAGTAGCCCACGGCAGTGCTCTGTGCGCCGCTGGCCCAGGTCTGCGCGCCGAGCGCGCTGGCGTTTTCGCCCGGGGCATAGGCGAAGTAGCCGACGGCGGTGGCCTCTGCACCGGAGGCTTCGGTCAGGCTGCCGTTGGCCACCGCACGGTCACCGCTGGCGATGGCGCCGGCGCCGACGGCGGTAGCCGCTTCGCCGCTGGCCTGGGTCTGCACGAAGAAGCCCAGGCCCGGGATCAGGTCGGCCGGGCCGCCGATGGCCACGCTGCTGGTGCCGGTGGCATTGCTCTGCGTACCCAGCGCGGTGGAGTAATCACCGATCGCATTGGCCACCGCACCGAACGCGGACGACTGCGCGCCGCCCGCATAGGCACCGACACCATAGGCCGATGCAGCGAAGCCACCGGCATCTGCGCTCGCGCCCACCGCGGTACCGCCGACACCGGCACTGGTGGCGCCGGTTTCCACCGGCACGCCGCCGCTGGTGATCAGCGGATTGCCATCCGCGTCCACGGCGGCCCCGCCCACGGCGACACTGCCCGGGCCATTGGCCTGCGCGTTATGGCCGAACGCCGCGCTGTTCTGGCCCGATGCCAGTGCGTCGCTGCCTACGGCGGTGGCGTTCTGTGCAACGGCATTGGCGCCGGCGCCCACGGCGGTTGCGCCGTTGCCGATCGCATTGGCCGCCTCGCCCGCCGCCAGCGCCTCATCGCCTTCGGCCAGCGCGCCGGCATCATCACTGCTGCCATTGGCCTGGAAACGCTTGGCGGTGGCGTCGGCCACGGCCTTGACGTCCTTCAACTGGCCGACGTTGACCGCATCCGTGTCTTCGGTGCCGGCAGCGACGCTGGTGACCTGCCGGGTCAGGCCGTATCCGGCGGCACCGACGGAGACAGTATCGACACGATCGGCCAGTGAGCCGGCACCCAGCGCGACGCTGCCGGTGGCAACCGCTGCGGAGTTCGAACCCAGCGCGGCGCTGTACTCGCCCACGGCGGTGCTGAACGCACCGACCGCGATCGAAGCTTCGTTGGCGGCGATGGCCCCCCGGCCCAGCGCGGTGCTGCCCGGGCCCATCGCGACCGCACCGCCGCCGACCGCAGTCGCGCCATCGGCCGAGGCTTCGGACAAGGCGCCCAGTGCGGTGGCCGCGCCGTTCTCGCTGGCGGCGTACGCGCTGGCGCCGACGGCGGTGTCACCGAGGCCAAACGCTGCCGCGCTCTGGCCAACCACCACGCTGGCATCGCCCATCGCCAAGGCGCCCTGGCCGAACGCGCTGGCGCCGAGGCCTGCGGCAATGGCCTGCGTACCGATGGCGGTCGTGGCATTGGCCAACGATTGTGCGCCGGCGCCGGCGGCTACGGCGCCCTGCCCGTCAATCTTCGCCGCGTCGCTGTCGTCACCTGCCCCGTCGGCCTTGAAATAGCGGCTGCCGTCTGCGGCCACGTCGGCCAGCGCGGCCTGTGTCGCACGCGCCTGCGCATCCAGCTGCGCCTTGTTTACCGCGTCGGTGGCCTGGGTGCCGGCAGCGACATGGGTGATCTGCCGTTCCTTGCCGGCATCACCGACAGACACCGTGTTGGCACGCGTCGCCTTCGAGCCGGCGCCGAGCGCCACGCTGTTGGCTGCGCTCGCGCTGCTGTTGCCTCCGATCGCAACTGCGTTGCTGCCCTTTGCGCTGGCTGTCCCTTCCACCAGGCACTTGTCGAGCAACTTCCCACTGAGTGTCAGGCAGGTGGCATTGCCGCCGATCTGCACCGACTGGGCGGCGGCGCTGCCGGCCATGCCCCATCCCAATGCGAAGCCCAGTGCCACCGCCAATGTCGCGGGCGTCACCCGGGTCCCAGCACGGCGCTGGTCGATGACCGGACCATTGCTGCTGTCGGAGGAGGCCAGTTCCGAGGCCACCACCAACTGACCCAATGCTTTGTTCCAGACCTTGCGATAAATCCGATTCATCGGTACGGCTCCTGAGTGGACTGGTTTTAGGCAAAGCAACGCCACCGCTGGGCTTTCCAGCCCAGCGTCCCCTGGGGGCGCTTGTTCGCGTGATTTACTGCGGGGTGATGCCGAGCGGCGCGCAGCGACAGACAACCGAGCGCATGCGTCAACCGGTTACTGCGAAATGAATGTTTCTGAAACGGGCCCCAAGTGTTAACGGCAACTTTGCAGATCGTCAAGACTTTGACGCGGCAAATGACAGCGCCGTGAAGCAGTTCACCCTTTCGCCTGTTTAATAGGGATTTTTGTTATGCATGCGTGACGAAGTGCCGACGCATGAAAATGGATGTAACTAGCGGGCCTGGCACGCATTTCATTCGCGCAAAGAAAAACCCGCCGACGCAGCGGCGGGTTTTCCATACGCGATGGCACTGACACCTGCGCGGCGCGATGCGGTCAGCCGCACCACACCCGCGCATTGCGGAACATGCGCATCCACGGCGAGTCACCCTGCCATTCGGCCGGCGCCCAGCTCAGGTTGAGCGCGCGCGGGGTGCGCTCCGGGTGCGGCATCATGATGGTGACGCGACCGTCGCTGCTGGTCAGGCCGGTGATGCCGTCCGGCGAACCGTTCGGGTTCAGCGGGTACTGGCTGGCCACGTTGCCGTTGCCATCGATGTAGCGCAGCGAAACGCGGGCGGCGGCCTGGTCGACGGCATTGTCGAACACCGCCTGGCCTTCACCGTGCGCCACGGCCACCTGCAGCCGCGAGCCGGCCATGCCACGCAGCAGGATCGACGGCGATTCCACCACTTCCAGCAGCGCGGTGCGGGCTTCGAACTGCTCGCTGGCGTTGCGGCGGAACTGCGGCCAGTGCTCGGCACCAGGAATGATGTTCTTCAGCTGGCTCATCATCTGGCAACCGTTGCACACGCCCAGCGCGAAACTGTCCTCGCGCGCGAAGAACGCGGCGAAGGCATCACGCAACGCGCTGCGCTCCAGGATCGACGTTGCCCAGCCACGGCCGGCACCGAGCACGTCGCCATAGCTGAAGCCACCACAGGCCACCAGGCCGGTGAAGTCCTGCAGGGCCACGCGGCCTTCGATCAGGTCGCTCATGTGGACGTCGAAGGCGCGGAAGCCGGCACGTTCGAAGGCATTGGCCATTTCGATCTGGCCATTGACGCCCTGCTCGCGCAGCACGGCCACGCGCGGACGCGCACCGGTGCTGATGAACGGCGCCGCCACGTCTTCGTTGAGGTCGAAACTGAGCCTGGGCTTCAGGCCCGGGGCATTGAAGGCCCGGGCAACCTCGCGCTCGGCGTCGGCGCTGGCCGGGTTGTCGCGGCGCTTCTGCATCGCATGGGTGACCGACCACCAGGCGTCGAACAGCGCTTCCCAGCGCCATTCGGCCAGGTTCTCGCCGCCCAGCGATACCCGCACCACCGGTGCGGTGGTCGGCCTGGCGATGCGCTGCGCGCATTCGGTCAGTGCATGGCGCTCGACCAGGTCGGCGAAGGCGGCACGGTCTTCGCGCGCGATCTGCACCACTGCCCCCAGCTCTTCATTGAACAGGCTGCGGAACGGATCATCGCCCCAGGCATCGAGGGCGATATCCAGGCCCAGGCGCGAGGTGAAGGCCATTTCGCACAACGCGGCAAAGGCACCGCCGTCGCTGCGGTCGTGGTAGGCCAACAGCAGGCCGGCCTGGCGCGCATCGCGGATCAGCTCGAAGAAGCCACGCAGGCGCTGCGGGTCATCCAGGTCCGGGGCGGCGCCGGCAAAGGCCGGAAGATCGCCGTGGTCGGCGTGTACCTGGGCCAGGATCGAACCGCCCAGGCGCTGCTTGCCGGCACCCAGGCCGATCAGCCACAGCTCGCTGTCGACCTCGCGGTCGAGCAGTGGGGTCAACTGCTGGCGTGCGTCGGCGACCGGCGCGAATGCCGAGATCACCAGCGACACCGGCGACACGCTCTTGTGCGCTTCGCCTTGGTCATGCCATTGCGCCTGCATCGACAGCGAGTCCTTGCCCACCGGAATGCTGATGTCCAGCTGCGGGCACAGTTCCATGCCCACCGCCTTCACCGCGTCATACAGCAGTGCGTCTTCGCCCGGATGGCCGGCCGCGGCCATCCAGTTCGCCGACAGCTTGATCTCATCCAGCGCATCGACCGGGGCCGCGCACAGGTTGGTCAGCGCTTCACCCACCGCCATGCGCGCAGAGGCTGCGGCGTCGAGCAGCGCCAGCGGCGTGCGCTCGCCGATCGACATCGCCTCGCCGGCCACGCCATCGAAGTCGGCCAGGGTGATTGCCACGTCGGCCACCGGCAGTTGCCACGGGCCGACCATCTGCTCGCGCGCGGTCAGGCCGCCGACGCTGCGGTCACCGATGGTGACCAGGAAGTTCTTCGAAGCCACGGTCGGGTGCGCGAGCACGCGCAGGCCCGCCTCATGCAGGTCCAGGCCACCGGTCTTCAGCGCCGGCCAGCGCGGCGCCGGCGGATGCGCGGTATCGCGGTGCATCTTCGGCGGCTTGCCGAACAGCACGTCCATCGGCAGGTCGATCGGCGCGTCGGCCGGGGTGTGGCCCGGCGCGGCGCCATAGGCCACCACCAGGTGTTCCTCGGCGGTGGCCACGCCAACCGCAGCAAACGGGCAGCGCTCGCGGGCGCACAGCGCGGCGAACTCGGCCAAGCGCTCCTGGGCGACGCCGAGCACATAGCGCTCCTGCGATTCGTTGCACCACAGCTGCATCGGCGACAGCGACGGATCATCGCTGGGCACCTTGCCCAGGTCGATCACGCCGCCGACATTGGAGTCGTGCAGCAGTTCGGGGATCGCGTTGGACAGGCCACCAGCGCCGACATCGTGGAAGAACTTGATCGGATTGTCGGCGCCCATCGCCACGCAGCGGTCGATGACCTCCTGGCAGCGGCGCTCCATTTCCGGGTTGTCGCGCTGCACGCTGGCGAAGTCCAGGTCCTCGGCGCTCTCGCCGGAGGCCACCGAACTGGCGGCGCCACCGCCCAGGCCGATCAGCATCGCCGGGCCACCGAGCACGATCACCGCATCACCGGCCTGCAGCGGGATCTTGTCGACCTGGATGCGGTCGATCGCACCCAGGCCACCAGCCAGCATGATCGGCTTGTCGTACGCGCGCACCAGATCGGCGCCTTCCGGCAGCTCGAAGCTGCGGAAGTAGCCGAGCAGGTTCGGGCGGCCGAATTCGTTGTTGAACGCGGCCCCGCCGAGCGGACCGTCGGTCATGATTTCCAGTGCCGGTGCCATGCGCGGGTTCAGCGCGCGCGGCGCTTCCCACGGCTGCGGCAGCTCGGGGATGCGCAGGTGCGAGACCGAGAAGCCGGTCAGGCCGGCCTTCGGCTTGCCGCCACGGCCGGTCGCGCCTTCGTCGCGGATCTCGCCACCGGCGCCGGTCGAGGCGCCCGGGAACGGCGCGATCGCGGTCGGATGGTTGTGCGTTTCCACTTTGATCTGGAACGCGCTGGGCACCTGCGGCTCACGGCGATACTCGCCACTGGCCGGGTCCGGACGATAGCGCGAGGCCGGATGGCCTTCGATCACCGCGGCATTGTCGCTGTACGCGCTGAGCGTGTGCTGCGGGGTCTGCTGGTGGGTGTTCTTGATCATCCGGAACAGCGAGCGGTCCTGCTCCTGGCCGTCAATGGTCCAGCTGGCGTTGAAGATCTTGTGCCGGCAGTGCTCGGAATTGGCCTGGGCGAACATCATCAGCTCGACGTCGGACGGCGAGCGGCCCAGCGCAGTGAAGCGTTCGCGCAGGTAATCGATCTCGTCCTGGGCCATCGCCAGGCCAAGGCGCTGGTTGGCGGCCTCCAGCTGGTCCACCGGCACGCGTTCCAGTTCACCCCGCGCCGGCGCCGAGAACAGCGCCTGGCCCTGCTCCACGGTTTCCAGCACCGACTGCGTCATCGGGTCGTGCAGCGCCTTGACCAGCGCCTGCTGCGCCTCCGCATCCGCCGGCCAGCCCAGTGCGTCGATGCGCAGGCCGCGTTCGACCCGGCTCACCGGCTGTCCGGCACCGCGGACCAGTTCGGTGGCCTTGCTCGACCACGGTGACAGCGTGCCCAGGCGCGGCACCACGATACGGCTGACCGCGCCATCGGCCACGGCCGCGGCCTGCGGCGCAGCCTCGAGGATGCGGCACAGGGTGGTGAGGTCGGGGGCGGTACTGCCTTCGGGCTGCACGAAGTAGACGTGCCAGGCACCACTGATGCGCAGGGAGGGAGCGATGGACTGCAGGCGGGATTCAAGACGTTCGCGGCGGAACGGCGACAGGGCGGGCGCGCCCTCGAGGACCATCATGTCCGGGGAACCGTAGTTGGGAAACGGGCCCGACATTGTACCGGAAGCGGGGGAAGGGCTCTGGCCGGGCGGCGCCCGGCACCCGCCGAGGCAACAGCCGAAGCAACGGCAACGTCAACGGCCCAAGCAAAAGCTGGGTTCCCGTGGGATGGCGGGGTGGTGGGGGCCAGCAGGACACGCCGTAAACCCCGCTCCGCGGTCCGGCCCAGCCGCTGGCGGCTGGGCGTTCGGGCGCTTGCGAAGCAGTGCTTCGCAAACAAAGCGCCCTCACCCATGGGGGCTCGATGGCGCCATCCATGGCGCCAACGGTCCTGCTGGCCCCCACCGCCCCGCCCCCGACAGATTTCCGCGATCTGCCGCCATGCGTGGACGCTCCCCGGTAGTGCCGGCCGCTGGCCGGCAACCAGGGAAATCTCAGGAATCAGGATTGGAGAGCGAAGCGACCGGCTTCTGCTTTTGATTTTGATTTTTTGTTCTGTCTTTCGTGGCTGGCTGCGCAGGAACCTGTCAGAGGCCGGGTGGGTGGGGTCAGGCGGGGTGTCCGCGGCATGGATGCCGCGGCCAAGCCCCCAGGGACGGGTTCACGGCGTCCCCGCCTGCCCCCACCCACCCGGCCAAACCCATGAATTCGCGCCCGACCAGCCACGAGGGGCTCCGCCGATGGCCGCCGACCGCGCGCCAGCGCCGCCCTCCGCCCAAATCCCCGAACCATGCGCTTGCTCACGGATTGACCACGCGATTGATGACAACGTTGTCCCTACCTGGCGCCGGACTCTCTCCCCGGCCTCCCAGGTGCCTCCGTCCGGCCCCTCCGTCGCCTTCCCCGGCGATGCCCGGACCTGCGTCACGCGCGGCGCCATCGGGGCCCGCGCGCCCTTTGATCGGAGACTTACCCATGTACGACCCGATTGTGCGCAGTGCCGAACGTTCGACCCGAAGCTGTCGTCCCCGCCGCCTGGCCTGGCTGCTTGTCCTGGCCGCCGGTGCCGCCCTGCCCGGCCTGGCGCAGGCCGCCAGCTGTGCCGGCGTGGCCGAATGGGACCAGGCGAAGATCTACCGGGCCGGCGACACCCTCCAGAAGGGAGGCATCCTCTACCGGGCGAACCAGGACATCTGGAACGCGCCCCCGGACCATCCGGCCGGTGCGCCCTACTACACCAACCTCGGCGCCTGCGATGGCAGCGGCGCCAACCAACCGCCGGTGGTCAGCCTGACGTCACCCGCCAACGGCGCCACGTTTGCCGCCGGCAGCACGATCAGCGTGACGGCCAATGCCAGCGACCCCGACGGCAGCGTCACCAAGGTCGAGTTCTTCCGCAATGGCAGTTCGATCGGCGTGGATACCAGCGCGCCCTACAGCGCCAGTTGGGCCAATGCCAGCACCGGCAGCCACACCCTGCGCGCGGTGGCCACCGACAACAACAACGCCACCACCAGCACGGCGACCATCATCATCACCGTCAACGCCGCCAGCGGCGACACCACCGCGCCGAGCGTGCCGGGCGGGCTGGCGGTCGGCACCCGCACCGCCAGCAGCATCGCGCTCAGCTGGAGCCCGTCCACCGACAACACCGGTGGCAGCGGCATGGCCGGCTATGACGTGTACCGCAACGGCAGCCTGGTCGGGTCGCCCTCCAGCGCAAGCTACGTGGATGGCGGGCTGACCGCGTCGACCACTTACCGCTACCGCGTGCGTGCCCGCGACAACGCCGGCAACGCATCGGCCCAGGGCACCGAGATCAGCGCCACTACGCTGGCCGGGGACGGGGGCGGCACCGGCAAGCGGGTCATCGGTTACTTCACCCAGTGGGGCATCTACGGCCGCAACTACCGGGTCAAGAACATCGACAGCAGCGGTTCGGCCGCGCGCCTGACCCACATCAACTACGCGTTCGGCAACGTGCGCAACAACCGCTGCGAAGTGGGCATCACCCAGCCGTCGGATCCGAACACCGGTGCCGGTGGCGACGCGTTCGCCGACTACACCAAGGCCTTCAGTGCCGCCGAGAGTGTCAGCGGCAGCGCCGATACGTGGGACCAGCCGTTGCGCGGCAACTGGAACCAGCTCAAGCAGCTCAAGGCCAAGTACCCGAACCTGAAGGTGCTGATCTCGCTGGGTGGCTGGACCTGGTCGCGCGGCTTCTCCAGCGCGGCGCGCCCGGAGAACCGCCAGGCCTTCGTCGCCTCGTGCATCGATGCCTACATCAAGGGCAACCTGCCGGTGACCGACGGTGCCGGCGGCGCCGGTGCCGCCCTGGGCGTGTTCGACGGCATCGACATCGACTGGGAATACCCGGTGGCCTGCGGCATCGAATGCGGCAAGCCGGAAGACAACGCGAACTTCACCGCGCTGATGGCCGAGTTCCGCCGCCAGCTCGATGCGGTGCGTCCGGGCCTGCTGCTGACGGTGGCGGTGGGTGCCGGCATCGACAAGATCCGCGTCACCGATCCGGCCGCGTACCACCCCTACCTGGACTACATCAACGTGATGACCTACGACTTCCACGGCGCGTGGGATGCGAAGACCAATCACCAGTCGGCGCTGTTCGATTCGCCGAATGATCCGTCCACCGGCGACCAGAAGCTGTACAACAGCAACGACGCCATCGAGGCCTTCATCAGCCGCGGCGTGCCCGCTGCCAAGCTCAACCTGGGCATCGGCTACTACGGGCGTGGCTGGACCGGCGTGGGCAGCGCCAACAACGGCCTGTACCAGACCGCCACCGGCGCCGCACCGGGTACCTACGAGGCCGGCATCGAAGACTGGAAGGTGCTGAAGAACCTGGCGTGGCCGGGCTACACCGACAACACCGCCGGTGCCACCTGGATCTACAACGGCAACACGCTGTGGAGCTTCGACACGCCGGCCAACATCACCCGCAAGATGGGCTACGTGAAGACCCAGGGCCTGGGCGGCGCGTTCGTCTGGGAATTCAGTGGTGACGATGCGCAGGGCACGCTGACCAAGGCGGTCAGTGATGGCCTGAAATAAGGAAAAAGCCGGGGATGCAACGCGCATCCCCGGCTTCGTGCCTGTAGAGCCGAGCCCATGCTCGGCTGATGGCTGCGCAGCCGAGCATGGGCTCGGCTCTACAGGAAAAGGTCGGCGGCGATCAGCGCTTCCCGGACAACTTGTCCAGCGCCGCGCGCAGCTGCGCCGGTGGCAGGTAACCCCCCACCTGGGTACCATCCGGCGCGAAGATCGCCGGCGTCCCGTTCACACCCAGCTGCTGGCCCAGCGCGTACTGCATCGCCACCGGATTGGTGCAGGTCTTGGCCGGCACGCTGCCGCCACGCTTGGCCGTGGTCAGCGCCTGGCGGCGATCGGCCGCGCACCAGACCGAAATCATGTCAGTGTAGTCCTTGCTGCCCAGGCCCATGCGCGGGAATGCCAGGTACTCCACGGTGATGCCATTGCGGTTGAGCTCGGCGATGTCCTGGTGCAGCTTGCGGCAATAGCCGCACTCGATGTCGGTGAACACGCTGATGGTGTACTTGGCGTTGGGTGCGGCGAACACGATGCGATCGCCATGATTGGCCGTGGCCAGCAGCCCCCGCCGATAGCCGAGCAGGCCTTCACTGTTGGCCGGGCTCTTGGCATGGGTGTCGTAGGGCTGGGACTGGAACAGGTACCGCCCATCATCGGAAACGTAGAGCAGCTGGCCAGAGACCACTACTTCACGGAACCCCGGAAACGGCGCGGCGCCGATGTAATCGACATGGAAGCCCGGGTTCAGCTCGTTGAGCGCGGCGCGTACGGCTTGTTCGGCGGGGCCGTTGGCCGCAGGAGCCGGCTTGGCTGCGGGTGCCTGGGCAGCCGGAGGCGTTGGCTGGGCGCAGGCGGTCAGGCTGAGCGCACCGAAGAGGGCGGCGATGGCGAATCGGAGCATGGAACGGTCCGCGACAGAAGGAGATTGCGGATTCTGACACAGCACTACCCGCCGCAGGCCCAAGCCGCGTCGGGCACCGCGCGCGGATTCAGCCGCGCGGATGATGACGCGCGTGCAGCTTCTGCAGGTGCTCGCGGGCGACCAGGGTATAGATCTGGGTGGTCGACAGCGAGCTGTGGCCGAGCAGCATCTGCAGCGCGCGCAGGTCGGCACCCCGGTTCAGCAGGTGGGTGGCGAAGCTGTGGCGCAGGCCATGCGGGCTGATACGCGCTGGATCGATGCCTGCCACCTGCGCGTGGCGCTTGACCAGGTGCCAGAAGGCCTGCCGGGTCAGTGCATGCAGCGTCGGCTCGACGAACAGGGGGGCCTGCCCGTCCGCCAGTACCTGGACCTTGCGCTTGCCCACCAGCAATGGGCGCGACTGCTGCAGGTAGCGCTCCAGCCAGTGCTGCGATTCCTCGCCCAGCGGCACCAGCCGTTCCTTGCTGCCCTTGCCGGTGACGCGCAGCACGCCCTGGCGCAGGTTGACCGCCGTCGCTGGCAACAGCACCAGCTCGCTGACGCGCAGGCCGGCGGCATACATCAGCTCCAGCATGGCGCGATCACGCAGCCCCAACGGGCTGTCGATGTCCGGCGCCGCCAGCAGTGCATCGATCTGGCTTTCCGCCAGAGCCTTGGGCAGCAGCCGTGGCAGCTTCGGCGGATCCAGCAGCGCACTGGGGTCCTCACTGCGTTCGCCCCGGCGCACGCTGTCGGCAAAGAACGCGCGCAGTGCCGACAGCAGTCGCGCATTGCTGCGCGGCGACCAGCCGTGCCGGGTGCGCCAGGCCAGATAGTCGAACAGCCCGGGGCGCTCGATGCCGGCCAGGCCACCGTCGCGTCCATCCATCCAGCGCGCCAGCCCCTCCAGGTCGCGCCGGTAACTGTCCAGGGTGGCACGGGCCAGGCCGTTCTCGGCCCAGATCGCGTCGAGAAAGCGCTGGATACGTGCACTGTCGTCGGCACGCAGCTCGGGCAGTTGCTGGACCAGCTGGCGACGCTCGGCGGGGGTGGAAACAAGGGCCATGCGTGCAGGATACGAGGGCCGCTGCGGGCACGGCCAGCTTTGCGTATGCTCGGCGCATGTCCCGCCCCGCCACCGACACGGCCCCTGCGGCCGCCAACGAAATGCCCGGCCCGCGCGCACTCCTGCCCTGGCGCGTGCTGGCGATGGTCTACGACGCGCTGCCGGTGCTGGCGCTGTGGATGCTGGCCGGTACGCTGTTCACCCTTGCCTACACCTTCAGCGGCCACGCACAGCGCGAGAACATCGCGCCGTTCAGTGCCTGGCAGTGGCTGCTGTGGGCGGCGTGCTGGGTAATCACCGGGTGGTACGCCACGGCCAGCTGGCGCCGCGGCGGGCAGACACTGGGCATGCGGCCGTGGCGGCTGAAAGTGCAATCAATCGATGGCACGCCGGTACGGCGCGGCCAGCTGTGGCTGCGCTTTGCGGTAGGCACGCTGTCACTGCTGCTGGGCGGACTGGGATTCTGGTGGGCCTGGATCGACCGCCAACGGCTGACCTGGCACGACCGCGCCAGCGGCACCCGCCTGGTGCGCATGCCCAAGCGGTGACGCATCACCTTTCAATCCGATCCTGCGCGGCGCTTGTGTAGAGCCGAGCCGATGCCCGGCTGGCGGGCGGTGCGCGCAAAGCAGCCGAGCGTGGGCTATGCCGGCCGTCCTGGCCGGCACCCTTCAGGCCGTCGCCAGCGACGTTGGCAGCGGCTCCTGCCGCTACCTTCGGCTCTGCAACAATCAGGATCAGCCCGATTTTCGCCGGAACAGCAACCCGGACACTGCCAGCATCACGATCGGCGGCAGCGCATAGGCAATGCGGTAATCGAACTTCAGTGCGCCGGCCATGCGCCCGAAGAACAGCTGCAGCAACCAGAAACCGAGCGCGAACAGGATGCCCAGGAACAGGCGCTTGCCCATGCCACCGCTGCGCAGCGAACCGAACGCGAACGGCACCGCGGCCAGGCACAGCGCCAGTACATTCACCGGATAGAACCAGCGGCTCCAGTACACGTCCTCGTAATCACGCGCGTCCAGGCCATTGCGTTCGCGGTATTCGATGCTGGTCCGCAACTCGGCGACACTCAGGTTGCGCGGCTTGGCGATGCCGTTGGCCAGGGCGCCAGCATCCAGCTTCGAATTCCACGGCTCGCGCGCGGCTTCCTGGCGGGTTGCCGAGCGCTCGCCGAAGGTATCGCGGCGCACCCCGGTGAGTACCCAGCCGTCCCGGTCGTGCTCTGCGGTGGCCGCGTGGGTCAGCGAGGCAATACGCCCGTCCTCGGCGATCCGGTACAGGCGTACGTCGCGCAGGATCAGCCGCGTACCCTTGTCACCCACCAGCTGCTCTTCGCCGCCGGCTGCGCTGAGGAAGGTGTCGCCTTCGCGCGCCCACAAGCCGGAGTAGCGCGCACTGGCGATGTCGCGGCCCCACTTCGCGCTGGCCTTCAATGCATCGGCGCGATCCTGGCCCCACGGGCCCAGCGTTTCCGCGCTGAGCACCATCACCGCGGTCAGCAGCGACAGCGCGATCGCCACCGATACGCTCAGGCGCTTGCGTGACAGGCCCAGCGCACGCAGCGCGGTCAGTTCCGAAGTGGCCGCCAGCTGGCCCAGGCCCATCAACGCACCGATGACGGCTGCGGTCGGGAACATCGTGTAGGCGCGGCGCGGCACCGTGTACAACACCCACGCAGCGGCGTGCCCCAGCGAATACCCGTTCTTGCCGATGTCCTTGAACTCGCCGGAGAAGGCCATCACCACGTCCAGGCCCACCAGCACGGCCCAGGTCAACAGCACCGTGGTGAACACCGACCGGCCCAGGTACAGGTCGAAACGCATCGGGCGCAGCCTCATGCGCGGGCTCCCTTCGGGCGGCCCAGCCGGCCATCCCGCACGTACATCCAGATCGCGAACGCCAACAGCGGCAAGGTCAGCCACCACAGGCCCGCCGCCGGCGGGATCCTGCCGTTGGCGATCCAGCCACTGCCGATGAACATCAGGTTGGTGCCCACCATGTAGGCCAACAGCGCCAGCATCATGCGGCCGTAGCGCTGCTGGCGCGGCGAACTGCGGCCCAGGGGCACGGTCAGCAGGGCGAAGGCCAGCGCAATCAGCGGCGGCGCCAGGCGGCGATGCAGCTGCGCCTGCGCTTCCGGACGGGGATCCCCGAACAGCCGGGTGGTCGGCATCAGCTCCGGGTCATCGCCGGTGCGGGTCTGCGCTCCGTCCGGCAGCGCCACGTCGTTGCGGGCGAAGGTCGCCAGGCGATAGTCCAGCCCCCCCGCCACCGGGCCTTCCAGCTGGTGGCCGTCATCCAGCTCCAGGAAGCGCTGGCGGGCACCTTCGAAGAACATGCGGCCACCGGCGGCCGAAACAACTTCAAGCCGATCATCCTTCTGCCGCTGCAGGAATACCCTGCCCAGGCGGCTGCCATCGGGCGAGATCGAGGAAACATAGACCACGCCGCCGTTGGGGAGCGGAGTGAAGCGGCCGGGTTCCAGCCCTGCCATCAGCACGCTGCGGTTGGCCTCGATGATCATCTGCTCGGCGACCCGGCCGGCCCAGGGGCCCAGCCACAGCGAACAGGCCCCGACCAGCAGCACCACCGGCACCACCAGCATCAGCAGGGGCCGCAGCAGGCGCCGGGGGCCGACACCAATGGCGGTGATCACCGCCATTTCCGAATCGCGGTACAGCCGGGCCACGGCCAGCAGCAGGCCCAGCATCAGCGCCAGCGGCAGGATCAGCGGCAGGTAGGCGATGAACTGCAGGCCCAGCTGCGAGAACAGCAGCTTGGCCGGCAGGCGCCCGTCGGCGATATTGCCCAGAATGTCCACCAGCACGCCGCCCACGCTGACCACCAACAGGACGATCAGGGTAGCCAGGAAACTCTGGACGAAATCGCCCAGCAGGTAGCGGTCGAGCTTCAACATGGGGCGGTGGTTTAAACTCTTGGGTTCGTTCGCGGTGCCGCCCAGTCTACTGTCTGGGCGTAAACGGTCCGCGATTGTACGGACTTGCCAATGGAATCTGCTCAATGGCCCTCGAATTCACCCTGAACCACCTCGCTCCCGCTGCTGCCACTGTCGACTGTCTGGTGGTAGGTGCCTATGCCGACCATTCGCTGACCCCGTCGGCGCAGGCACTGGATGCGGCCAGTGGCGGCCGCCTGGCCGCCCTGGCCCAGCGTGGCGACCTGTCCGGCAAGACCGGCGCCACCACCCTGCTGCATGACGTGCCGGGCGTGGCCGCCCCGCGCGTGCTGGTGGTCGGGCTCGGCGACGCCGCCCGCTTCGGCGTTCCGCAGTATCTGAAGGCCGTCGGCGATGCCGTGCGCGCGCTGAAGTCCGGCGCCGCCCGCAGTGCGCTGTTCACCCTGTCCGAGCTGGCAGTGAAGGACCGCGATGCCGCCTGGGCGATCCGCCAGGCGGTCATTGCCGCCGATCACGCGGCCTATCGCTATACCGCCACCCTGGGCAAGAAGAAGGCCGACGATGCCGGCCTGGCCCAGCTGTCCATCGCCGGTGACGACGCACAGGCCCTGGCCCAGGGCCAGGCCATTGCGGCCGGCGTCGAATTCGCCCGCGAACTGGGCAACCTGCCGCCGAATTACTGCACCCCGGCCCATCTGGCCGAAGTGGGCGTGAAATTCGCCGCCGCGCATGACGGTGCCGAAGCCGAGATCCTCGACGAAGCACAGATGGAGGCGCTGGGCATGGGCTCGCTGCTCGCCGTCGCCCGGGGTTCGGCCAACCGCCCGCGGCTGGTCGTGCTGAAGTGGAACAACGGTGGCGACGCCAAGCCGTACGTGCTGGTCGGCAAGGGCATCACCTTCGATACCGGTGGCGTCAACCTGAAGACCCAGGGCGGCATCGAAGAAATGAAGTACGACATGTGCGGTGGCGCCAACGTCATCGGCACTTTCGTCGCCGCCGTCAAGGCCCGGCTGCCGTTGAACCTGGTGGTGGTGGTGCCGGCGGTGGAGAACGCCATCGACGGCAATGCCTACCGTCCGTCCGACGTGATCACCTCGATGTCGGGCAAGACCATCGAAGTCGGCAACACCGACGCCGAAGGCCGCCTGATCCTGTGCGATGCACTCACCTACGCGCAGCGCTTCGAGCCGGCCGCGCTGGTTGACGTCGCCACCCTGACCGGTGCGTGCATGGTGGCCCTGGGCCACCAGACCGCCGGCCTGATGAGCAAGCACGACGACCTGGCCAATGAACTGCTCGCCGCCGGCGAGCACGTGTTCGATCGCGCCTGGCGCCTGCCGCTGTGGGACGAGTACCAGCCGATGCTGGATTCGACCTTCGCCGACGTCTACAACATCGGCGGCCGCTGGGCCGGTGCGATCACCGCCGGTTGCTTCCTGTCGCGCTTCACCGAAGGCCAGCGCTGGGCCCATCTGGACATCGCCGGCGTGGCCAGCGACGAAGGCAAGCGTGGCATGGCCACCGGCCGCCCGGTCGGCCTGCTGAGCCAGTGGCTGCTGGACCAGGTCGCCCGCGCCTGATGCCGCACCCGACCCTGGCCGGCCACCGCCGGCCAGGGCCCTGCCCGGCAGCGCCGGGCCCCTGCCACACCTGGATCCCGCCATGCCCCGCGCCGACTTCTACCTGATCGCCAAGCCCCGCTTCCTGACCGAGCCGTTGCGCCTGGTCTGCGAGCTGGCGCGCAAGGCCAATGACGCCGGGTTGTTCACCCTGGTGCTGGCCCGCGACCAGGCGCAGGCCGAGGAACTGGACGAACTGCTGTGGGCATTCGACGACGACGCCTACATCCCGCACCAGATCGCAGGCGAGGATGTGGACGAGGAAGAGGCGCTGGTGCTGATCGCGGTGCCAGGCACCGAAGCGCCGGCGCGCCCGCTGGTGATCAACCTGCGCGACGAGCCCTGGCTGGGCCAGTGCGAGCGCGTGCTGGAAGTGGTCCCGGCCGATCCGGACGCGCGCGAACCGCTGCGCGAACGCTGGCGCCAGTACAAGGCCGCCGGCTACGACCTGAACAAGCACGACATGTAAGCGCGCCCCGGCCCCCTTGATGGGCCGCCGCCGCGCCCTGATCCTTCAACGATTACCTCCTGGTTCCCCCGCATGACCCAACTCGCCTCCAGCTACGACCCGAAGTCCTTCGAGACCGACCTCTACGAGGCCTGGGAGAAGGCCGGCCACTTCAAGCCGTCCGGCAGGGGCGAGCCGTACACCCTCCTGCTGCCGCCACCGAACGTGACCGGCACTTTGCACATGGGCCACGCGTTCCAGCAGACCCTGATGGACGCGCTGGTGCGCTACCACCGCATGCGCGGCTACGACACGCTGTGGCAGGTCGGCACCGACCACGCCGGCATCGCCACCGAAATGGTGGTCAGCCGCAACCTTGCGCTGGAAGGCAAGGGCGAGACCCGCGATTCGCTGGGCCGCGAAGGCTTCATCAGCAAGGTCTGGGAATGGAAGCAGCAGTCCGGCGACACCATCGAGCGCCAGATGCGCCGTCTCGGCACCTCCGCCGACTGGTCGCGCAGCACGTTCACCATGGATCCGCAGCCGTCGGCGGCGGTGAACGAGGCCTTCGTGCGCTGGTACGAACAGGGCCTGATCTACCGCGGCCAGCGCCTGGTCAACTGGGATCCGGTGCTGAAGACCGCCATCTCCGACCTGGAAGTGGAGAGCGCCGAGGAAGACGGCTTCCTGTGGTCGATCGCCTATCAGCTCGATGACGGCCTGAGCTACGAGCACGTCGAGCGCGATGCCGATGGCGTGGAAACCCTGCGCGAAACCCGCGACTACCTGGTCGTCGCCACCACCCGTCCGGAGACCCTGCTGGGCGACACCGCGGTGATGGTTCACCCGGAAGACGAGCGTTATGCGCACCTGATCGGCAAGCACGTGGTGCTGCCGCTGACCGGCCGCCGCGTACCGGTGATCGCCGACGATTACGTCGACCGTGCATTCGGCACCGGCGTGGTCAAGGTCACCCCGGCGCACGATTTCAACGACTACGACGTCGGCGTGCGCCACAGCCTGCCGATGATCAACCTGTTCACCCCGGTGGCGGCGTTGAACGAGAACGCGCCGGAACGCTTCCGCGGCCTGGACCGCTACGAGGCGCGCAAGGCCGTGCTGGCCGAGCTGGAAGACCTGGGCATCCTGGTCGAGACCAAGGCGCACAAGCTGCAGGTGCCACGCGGCGACCGCACCGGCCAGGTGATCGAGCCGTACCTGACCGACCAGTGGTTCGTGAAAATGGACGGCCTGGCCAAGCGCGGCCTGGAACTGGTGGAGGACGGTTCGATTGCCTTCGTGCCACCGAACTGGATCAACACCTACCGCCACTGGATGAACAACATCCAGGACTGGTGCATCAGCCGCCAGCTGTGGTGGGGCCACCGGATCCCGGCGTGGTTCGATGCCGCCACCGGCAGCTGCTATGTCGGTCGCAGCGAAGAGGAAGTGCGCGCCAAGAACAACCTGGGCAGCGACGTGGTGCTGAACCAGGAAAGCGACGTGCTGGAGACCTGGTTCTCCTCGCAGCTGTGGCCGTTCTCCACCCTGGGCTGGCCCAACGAGCAGGCCATGGCCGAGCGGGGCTTTGACCGTTACCTGCCGTCGTCGGTGTTGATCACCGGCTTCGACATCATCTTCTTCTGGGTGGCGCGCATGATCATGGCCACCGACAACCTGGTCGGGAAGATCCCGTTCAAGGACGTCTATTTCACCGGCCTGATCCGCGACGGCCAGGGCCAGAAGATGTCCAAGAGCAAGGGCAACGTGCTTGATCCGCTGGACATCATCGACGGCATCAGCATCGACGACCTGGTCGCCAAGCGCACCGGCGGCCTGATGCAGCCGAAGATGGTGGAGAAGATCGAGAAGGCAACCCGCAAGGAATTCCCCGATGGCATCGCCGCGCACGGCGCCGATGCGCTGCGCTTCACCATCGCCGCGCTGGCCACCCACGGCCGCGACATCAAGTTCGACATGAGCCGCGCCGAAGGCTACAAGAACTTCTGCAACAAGCTGTGGAACGCCAGCCGCTTCGCGCTGATGAACACCGAAGGCAGCGCCTTCACCGGCATGCCGAAGCCACGCACCGATGCCGAGCGCTGGATCCTCTCGCGCCTGGCCGCGACCGCCGCCGAAGCGCAGGGCCATTTCGCCGCCTACCGCTTCGACCTGCTGGCACAATGCCTGTACGAGTTCGCCTGGAACGAGTTCTGCGACTGGTTCCTGGAACTGAGCAAGCCGGCCCTGAACGGTGCCGACGCCGCCGACGCCGAAAGCACCCGCCACACCCTGCTTTACGTGCTTGAGGCGCTGCTGCGCCTGCTGCACCCGCTGACGCCGTTCATCACCGAACAGCTGTGGCAGCAGCTGGCCCCGCGCCTGGGCGTGGCCGAATCCACGCTGTCGCTGCGCCCGTACCCGACCGCTGCCGAGTTCGAAGGCGACTTCGCGCAGGCCGAGGCGGATGTGGAGTGGCTGAAGGCGGTGATCAGCGCAGTGCGTCGCGTGCGCAGCGAACTGAACGTCGCTCCGTCCAAGCTGGTGCCACTGCGCCTGCAGGCGGGCCTGGAGCAGGACCGCGTGCGCATCGAGCGCTTCAGTGCCTCGCTGTCGTTCCTGCTGAAGCTGGACAGCATCCAGTGGCTGGCCGAAGCCGGAAGCGCGCCTCCGGCTGCCGCTGCGATCGTCGGCGAGCTGAAGCTGCTGGTTCCGCTGGAAGGCCTGGTCGATCTCGACGCCGAGCGTGCGCGCCTGGACAAGGAGATCAAGCGCGTGGAAGGCGAGAAGGAAAAGAGCGAGACCAAGCTGGCCAGGTTCACCGACAAGGTACCGCCGGCGGTGGTCGAGCAGGAACGCGTGCGCCTGGCCGACTGGAATACCCAGCTGGCCGGCCTGCGCGAGCAGCGCGCGAAGCTGTAAGCGCAGGGAAACGCCGGGCACTGCCCGGCGTTTCCTTCTGTAGAGTCGAGCCGTGCTCGACTCATGACAGCAGTCGCGCATGGCTCGACTCTACATTTCTCTCGCATGGCATCATCGCGGGATGCCTGCATCCATCTTCCTGCTGGTCCTGGCCGCTGCCGCGCTGCATGCCAGCTGGAACGCCATCGTCAAGCGCGGGCCGGACAAGTTCCTCGGCACCGTACTGGTCACCGGCAGCGCCGCGCTGATCTCTGCGGCGGCCCTGCCCTTCCTGCCATTGCCGGCCGCACGCAGCTGGCCATGGCTGGGCGCTTCGGTACTGCTGCAGGTGACGTATTACGGGCTGGTCGCACGTTGCTATCAGCAGGTCGACATGAGCCTTGCCTATCCATTGATGCGTGGCAGTGCACCGATCCTGGTGGCGCTGGTGGCCAGCCTGCTGGGCGAGCCGCTGCCGCCCGCAGCGTGGCTGGGCGTAGTGCTGGTGAGCACGGGCATCCTGTGCATGGCGCTGGGTGCGCGCGGCGGCCAGCTCCGCCTGCCTTTGCTGACCGCGGCGATGATCGCTACCTACACCCTGGTCGATGCGCAGGGTGCGCGCCGGTCCGGAAGCGCGCTCAGCTACACGCTGTGGTTGTTCCTGCTGTCGGGCATTCCGCTGCCGCTGTGGGCATGGCACGCGCGCGCCGGCGCAGTGCTGGACTATGCGCGGCAGCACTGGCCGCTGGGCCTGGCCGGCGGAATCGGCACCACGGCGTCCTACGCGATGGCCCTGTGGGCGATGACCCAGGTGCCGGTAGCGATGGTCTCGGCACTTCGCGAATCCTCGATCGTGTTCGCGCTGCTGATCTCGGTGTTCGTGTTGCGCGAGCGGATCCCGCACGTCCGCTGGCTGGCAGCGGCGTTGATCGTGGGTGGCGTGCTGGCGCTGCGTCTGGCGTAAGCCGGGGATGCCGGCAACTACAGCGGCGGCATCGCCTGCAGGTCTCCGTCGACCAGCTCGATCGCCATCACCACTGCATCCTCGCGCCCCTGTGCGGCGGGGTAATAACGCGGGCGCCGGCCGATCTCATTGAAGCCTTCGCTGTGGTACAGCGCCAGCGCCGGCGCATTGGAAGGCCGCACCTCGAGGAACACGCGCTGCGCACCGCGCTCGCTGGCCAGCTGCACCAGTGAGCGCAGCAACCGGCGCCCCAGCCCACGCGACTGTGCCAGCGGATCGATGCAGATGTTCAGCACGTGCGCTTCGTCGGCCGCGATGCTGAGCACGCCATACCCGACCAGCAGGCCGTCGCGCTCCATCGCCAGCCCCGGGTAACCCGCACGCAGGCAATCCACGAAAATCCCGCGGGTCCAGGGGAACGGATAGCCGCGCATCTCGATCGCCATCACCGCATTGAGGTCGCTCTCACGCAGCGCGCGAAGCGTGACCCGCCCGGGCTGGCTGACAGCGCTCACGGCATGCCCCGCTTGCGCAGGGCACGCAGCTGCGGCCACAGCGCGCGCTTGGCGGCCGGATCGCGACGCAGCCGGTCCAATGGCCAGCTGTCCATCAGTGCCTGCGTGGCCGGGTTCATGGGATCGCAGCCGGATGCGCGCAGCAGTGCAATCTGCAGGCGGTCCGGCAGGCGCACCGCAGGCTGCCGGGCTTGGCCGGCAGGCAGCGGGCGGGACGACGCCAGGGCCTCCGGGGCCGTGACCGGCGCCTGGCGGAGCGGGGGCACCGCCTCGGCCGCGGAGGGCTCCGACGACGGGCGCACGCGCACAGCGGGCGATTCCGCCCCAGGTGCGGCCGCTGCCTCGGCGTCGGCCACGCTCAGCTGCAAGGCGGCATCCAGCCCTGCGGCCAGCTGGCCATCGTGATAGACGGTGTAGCCCATGGCCTGCAGCCAGGCCTGCTGGGCCGGAGACCACAGCACGGGCAGGTCCTGGTTCACGCCGCCTCGGGCTTCTTGCGCAGGCGCTGCGCGGCCCACATCACCGGGCCGGAAAGCGCATACAGGATGCCCACCGCGAACAGCACGCGCGGCAGGTCGATGACCGCGATGGCGATCGCCACCGGCACCAGCGCCAGCACCAGGAACGGCACGCGGTCGGAACGGGTGCCCTTGGCGGCGCCCCCCTTGAAGCTCCAGAAGCGGATGCGGCTGACCATCAGCAGCGCCGCGATGATCGTGACCGCCAGCGCCACGTAGCGCAGCTGGTTGCCATCCCAGCCCAGGTTGCCATCGGCGAAGGCCCAGACGAAGGACATCATCAGGCCGGCCGCGGCCGGGCTGGCCAGGCCGACGAACCAGCGCTTGTCGACCACCGTCACCTGGGTATTGAAACGGGCCAGGCGCAGTGCCGCGCAGGCGGCATACAGGAAGGCCACGGCCCAGCCGACACGGCCGAGCAGCGGATCGTCGAACTTCAGCCACGACAGCGACCAGTGGTACATCACCAGCGCCGGCGCCATGCCGAAGCTGACCAGGTCGGCCAGCGAGTCGTACTGCACGCCGAACTCGCTGCTGGTGCCGGTCAGGCGGGCCACGCGTCCATCCAGGCCATCCATCACGGCCGCCACGAACACGGCGATGGCGGCGTTGACGAAATCCCCGTTGGCCGCGGCGATGATCGCGTAGAAGCCGGCGAACAGGCCGGCGGTGGTGAACAGGTTGGGCAGCAGGTAAATCGTGCGCGAACGCGGCGGCGGTGTGATCGGGTCCATGGAATCCAGTTTAATCGACTTGCCAGTGCTCGGCGCCAATGCTGCAATCGGTGTTCTACGCCCATTCTGCGGAGCCTGCCATGCGTGCCCTGACCTTCCTTGGATGCCTGCTGCTGTTGGCCAGTGCCAATGCCGCGGCCGGCCCGGTCTATAAATGGAAGGACGCCAATGGCGTGACCCAGTATTCGGAAACCCCACCGGCAGGCAAGAAGTATGAGACCCGCGAGCAGGCCCGCCCCCCGCAGGCCGCAGCCAGTACCGGAGCCCCGGCCGCGCCGGTGCCCGAGCAGTGCAGCACGGCCCGCGCCAATCTGGTCCTGCTCGACGGTGGTGGCCAGGTGATGCAGGACACCGATGGCGACGGCAAGGTCGATACCGCGCTGACGCCGGAGCAGCGCACCGCGCAGAAGGGGTTGGCCGAGGCGGCCATCAAGGCTTACTGCCCGGCAGAGTGAGGGTTATCGGCAGGGCTTGCAGCCCTGCACCTGCTTCAAGCAACGGCAACGTCAAATGCCAAAGCGGCTCTGGTTTTCTACTGGTTTGGCGGGGCGGTGTGGGCTGGCAGGACACGCCGTAAACCCATCCCTGGGGGCTCGATGGCGCCATCCATGGCGCCAACGGTCCTGCCAACCCACACCGCCCCACCCCCGACAGGTTCCTGGTGACGGTGGTAGATCCACGCCATGCGTGGATGAAATCTGTCAGGTCTCGAATTGATCCGGGGTCGGATCCGTTTTCCTGCGGAAAACGGATCTGGCCCCAAGAACCGTACCAACAGACCGCAGGAAACTGTCGAAGCGGGGTGGGTCCGGTTGCGGGAGTGTCCGCGGCATGGATGCCGCGGCCAAGCCCCCATGGACGGGTTTACGGCGTCTCCCGCAACCGGACCCAACCCGCCCTACCACGGGAAACCCGCTGTTGCTGTTGCTGTAGCTGTTGCTGTTGACGTTGCTTGTGGCGGGTGCAGGGCGCAGCCCTGCCAGTACCCCCACCCCGGCCGGGCTGGCAGAATAGGGGTCTCTGCCGTTCACCGAAGCCGACGATGCGCCTCTCCCAGTTCCACCTGCACACCACCAAGGAAACTCCCAGCGACGCCGAGCTGACCAGCCATCGGCTGATGCTTCGTGCGGGCATGATCCGCAAGCTCGCATCCGGCCTGTACACCTGGTCGCCGCTGGGCCTGCGCGTGCTGCGCAAGGTCGAGCGCATCGTCCGCGAGGAGATGGACCGCGCCGGTGCGGTGGAATTCCAGATTCCGACCATCCAGCCGAAGGAACTGTGGGAGCAGACCGGGCGCTGGCAGAAATTCGGCCCGCAGCTGCTGAAGATCAAGGATCGCAAGGACCAGGTGTTCTGCTACAGCCCGACCGCCGAAGAAGCGGCCTGCGACTTCGCGCGCAGCGAACTGTCCAGCTACAAGCAGCTGCCGGTGAACTTCTACCAGATCCAGACCAAGTTCCGCGACGAAATCCGCCCGCGTTTCGGCGTGATGCGCGCGCGCGAGTTCCTGATGAAGGACGCCTATTCGTTCCACCTGCATGATGACTGCCTGGTGCGCGAATACGAGAACATGAAGTCGGCCTACAGCCGCATTTTCACCCGTCTCGGCCTGGACTTCCGCATGGTGCAGGCCGACTCCGGTGCGATCGGCGGTGACGCTTCGCAGGAGTTCCACGTGATCGCCGATTCCGGCGAGGACGCCCTCGTGTTCTCAACCGGCTCGGATTACGCGGCCAACATGGAAGCGGCGGTCGCTGCCGATCCGGCACCGCGCGCCGCGGCCACCGAAGCGATGCGCAAGGTCGACACGCCTACCCAGAAGACCTGCGAGGACGTGGCGGCCCTGCTCGGCATCGATCTGCAGCGGACGGTGAAGTCAGTGGCGCTGATGACCGATGACGGCTTCGTGCTGGTGCTGGTGCGTGGCGACCACGAGGTCAACGAGATCAAGCTGGCCAAGGTCGCCGGCCTGGCCGAGCAGCGCTTCGCCAGCGAGGCGGAGATCGCCGAGTACCTGGGCAGCGCGCCGGGGTTCCTCGGCCCGGTCGGCCCGGCCAAGCCCATCCGTGTGGTCGCCGATCGCGAGGTGGCCGCGATGTCCGACTTCGTCGTCGGCGCCAACGAAGCCGGCTTCCATCTGGCCGGCGTCAACTGGGGCCGTGATTTGCCGGAACCGGAAGTGGCCGACGTCCGCAACGTGCGCGCCGGTGACCGCGCACTGGACGGTGGCGAACTGAAGATTGCCCGCGGCATCGAAGTCGGCCATGTGTTCCAGCTCGGTCGCAAGTACGCCGAAGCGCTGGATGCCACCGTGCTGGACGAAAACGGCAAGGCGGCGGTGATGGCGATGGGCTGCTACGGCATCGGTATCTCGCGCGTGGTCGCAGCCGCGATCGAACAGAACCATGATGATGCCGGCATCATCTGGCCGGACGCGATGGCACCGTGGCAGGTGGTGGTGTGCGTGATCAACCCGAAGGGTGATGCTGCCGTGGCCGACGCCGCTGCCGGCCTGCTGCAGGAGCTGCGCGACGCCGGCCTGGACGCGGCACTCGACGACCGCGGTCTGCGTCCGGGCGCGATGTTCGCCGACATGGAACTGATCGGTATCCCGCACCGCGTGGTGGTCAGCGAACGCGGCCTGGCCGCCGGCACCTACGAATACCGCTCGCGCCGCGCCAGCGAGGCGGAAAGCCTGGACAAGGCCGCCCTGCTGCAGCGCCTGCTGGGCTGATGGGAGAAAGACCGGGGCACGCCCCGGTTTTCTTTTGGCTGCGGCCTGCGTGATGGGAGTGCGGCGGACATAATCCGGCCAAAATCGACGCAATCCGGCCGGCGTACCGCTGCATCCGTTCCCGCCTGTGTTTGTGCTCGGATTAATTCATCTCTATTCTGTCCGCCGACGCCATGGACCGGCTCGTCCCGTCCACATATTAGTTTCCGGAGTAACCGCAAATGAGCATTGACCTGACCGGCCTGTCGGCACGCGAGCTGGGCGCCCTGATCCGTACCGCGAAGAAACAGCAGACCCTCGTCGCCAAGCGTCGGCCGATCACCAAGGTTCGTGCCCAGCTGACCAAGCTGGCCAGGACCGAGGGTTACACCATCGAAGAACTGTTCGGCGGCGCCCCAGCCCCGCGTGCGCGCAAGGCCACCAAGGCCGCCAAGGCACCGTCGAAGACCGCCGGCCGCAAGCTGGGCAAGGTTGCCCCGAAGT
Organism: Stenotrophomonas maltophilia; assembly: GCF_001676385.1. GTDB lineage: Bacteria > Pseudomonadota > Gammaproteobacteria > Xanthomonadales > Xanthomonadaceae > Stenotrophomonas > Stenotrophomonas maltophilia_J. Next base: position 173,229 of record NZ_LYVJ01000007.1, read on the forward strand.
ACCGCAATCCGGCCAACCCCAAGGAAACCTGGACCGGCCGCGGCAAGCAGCCGCGCTGGATGGCCGAGCTGACTGCCAAGGGCAACAAGAAGCCGGAAGATTTCCTGATCAAGAAGGCCTGAGGCCGGATCTGGAGGCAATGAAAGACGCCGGCGCAAGCCGGCGTTTTTCATTCTTCGGCAAGGTGTGTGGACCAACCGCCCATACCCACAAGGGCCATTACAGGGTCTTGCGTGCCGGCATCAGCAGGTTGCCGAACAGCAGGCCGGCGACCAATGCCATCACGACATTGAGCACGGTCAGGAACACGCTCTGGCCGGCGCCCACATCCTGTTGCTGGACCAGGGTCAGCACGCCGCGCAGGCTGGTGCTGCCGGGCACCATCATGATGATGCCCGGCAGGCGGATGATCGCGCCCGGTCGTCCGACCAGGCGTCCGAACAGATTGCCCCCGGCCGTCAACAGCATCGCCGACAGGAAGATGCCGGCCGGCGCGCCCCAGGCATGGCCACCGAACTTGGAGATCGCGTAGCCGGCCACCGAGGCGGCGATCACCCAGGGATAATCGCGGCGGTTGGCCTTGAACAACATCGCAAAGGCAAACGCCGCCGTCAGCAGCGATCCCCACTCCACCCACGGGCCCTGCGGCCGCGCCGCGCGGATCACCGGATCCAGCCCGAGCACGTCGGCCAGCGTCACCGCGATCATCGCGCCGACGCTGAGCTTCATGATGGTGGTCAACGCACCGGCAAAACGCGCGGTCCCCGAGACCCAGTGCTGGCTGGCCAGTTCGTTGACGGCATTGGTCAGTGACATGCCCGGCAACAGCACCACCAGCGAGGCGATGATCACTGTGTTGAGGTTGAGTGCGCCGACGAAGGACGCGACCAGGGTGGCAACCATGCCGGCCAGCAGCGCGGCCAGTGCCTCGGCCGCTTCGCGGGTGGCCGGGCGGCGGTCGGTGACCATGCCGAGCAGGCCGATCATCAGGCCGATGGCCCCCGCCGTGGCGATGTCCAGCCACGGCAGTTTCCACATGCCGGCCACGCCGGCCGCGCCCAATGTGAACGAAAGGATGGTGCGGAGCTGGCCGCGCCGGCCCGGGTCCTTGTCCAGCTGGCGCAGTGCGGTGTGACCCTGGGCGATGCTCATCCGCCCGTTGGCCACTTCCTCGGCAATGTGGTCGGCCACGCTGAGCTTGTGCAGGTCGTTCTCGCCCGGAGCCAGGCGGATCACGCGGGTGATGTCGCTGGAGCCGATCGCCTGTGCCGGGTCGCTGAAGCTGAGGATGATGCCGGTGGGATTGGACCACGGTTCACAATCCAGATCGAGCTGGCGCGCCAGTGCCACCACCGCCGTTTCCAGGCGCTGGGCCGTGGTCCCGTAGCTGTGCAGGCGGCCGGCGATCTCGGAAACAAACGCCACGCGCTGCGCGTAGGTGGCCTGGGGCGTGGGGATCGTGTGAGCGTCTGCAGACATGCGCCGTAGTATTACCTACGCCGGGCCGCACCGGAAAAATTCATCCGGGTTCGACGCGACGCCCGATTCAGAACGGTTATGCTGCGACCCGAATGGCCCACGTATCCCCGAACCATGCCCCCCAGCTCGAACAGGATGCCCATGACCCGGGCCTGATCCACCTGTCCGGCATCTGGACCCTGAAAACCGCGCTGGCCGCGGCCGAGGTCCTGCGCGGTGTTCCCGACACATTGACCGGCATCGATGCCACCGGCATCGAACAGATGGATTCGGCCGGCGTGCTGCAGGTATTGCGCGTGGCCCATCGCGCCGATCTGGGCGAGGATGCATTGCGGTTCCGCCCGGACCACCAGGCGCTGGTCTGCACCATCGAGGAAGTGGCCGACGACCGGCCCAGGCCCAAGCGCGACTTCGGCGTGCTGGCGGCACTGGAGCGCCTCGGCATCAGCATGCATGGCACCGGCCACAACATCGTGGCGCTGGCCAGCTTCCTCGGCGAAGCCATCGTCAAGTCGATCCGGCTGTTCAAGGAGCCCCGCCGCTTCCGGCTGACCGCCACCGTGCACCAGATGGAACAGGTCGGCCTCGATGCCGTCCCGCTGGTCGCCCTGCTGTCCTACCTGGTCGGCGCGGTGATTGCATTCCTCGGCTCGACCATCCTGCGCGACTTCGGTGCGGAAATCTACGTGGTCGAGCTGGTCAACATTGCCTTCCTGCGCGAGTTCGCAGTACTGCTGACGGCCATCGTCCTGGCCGGCCGCACCGCCAGCGCGTTCACCGCACAGATCGGTGCCATGAAGGCACGCGAGGAGATCGATGCGATGCGGACCCTGGGCCTGGACCCGGTCGATCTGCTGGTGCTGCCCCGGCTGTTCGCGTTGCTGGTTACGCTGCCCCTGTTGACGTTCATCGCCATGATCGCCGGCCTCGCCGGTGGCATTACCGTCGGCGCTTTCGATCTGGACATCCCGCCGCAGATGTACATCGCGCGCATGCACGAGACGATGGAAGTGCGGCACCTGCTGGTCGGCCTGTCCAAAGCCCCGGTGTTCGCCGTGGTGATCGGCCTGATCGGCTGCCTGGAGGGCCTGAAGGTCACCGGCACCGCGCAATCGGTCGGCGAACGCACCACCTCCAGCGTGGTGCAGACCATCTCGCTGGTGATCATCATCGACGCCTTCGCGGCGTTGTGGTTCATGCACATGGACTGGTGACATGAGCGCACACTCTCCGCCCCGGGCAATCGACATGCGCGACGACGACGGCCACGAGCTGGCCATCCGCGTGCGTGGGCTGGCCAATCGCTTCGGCAGCCAGACCGTGCACGAAGACCTGGATCTGGACGTGCGCCGCGGCGAGATCCTGGGGGTGGTTGGTGGTTCAGGCACGGGCAAGTCGGTCCTGATGCGCTCGATCCTCGGCCTGCGCACACCCGATGCAGGGCAGATCGACGTGCTCGGCCGGGACGCGCGCGCAGATGACGCCGAAAGCCGCCTGCACATCGAGCGCAATACGGGCGTACTGTTCCAGGATGGCGCCCTGTTCTCCTCGCTGACCGTGGGCGAGAACGTGCAGGTGCCACTGAAGGAGCATCATCGCGAACTGCCGGAGCGCTGGCACTACGAGCTGGCGCTGCTGAAGGTCAAGCTGGCCGGCCTGCCCGCCGATGCGATCAGCAAGCTGCCGTCACAGCTGTCCGGCGGCATGCGCAAGCGCGCCGGCCTGGCCCGCGCGCTGGCGCTGGACCCGCCGCTGCTGTTCCTGGATGAACCCACCGCCGGCCTGGACCCGATCGGCGCGGCCGCATTCGACCGCCTGATCAAGACCCTGCAGGAAGCGCTGGGCCTGACCGTATTCCTGATCACGCACGACCTGGACACCCTGTACGCCATCTGCGATCGCGTCGCGGTGCTGGCCGACCACAAGGTGATCGCGAACGCACCGCTGCCAGACATCGAGAAACTGGATCATCCGTGGATCCAGGAATACTTCCACGGACCGCGCGCGCGCGCCGCGCGCGGCGAACAGATCGAGAGCACCTGAGCCATGGAAACCAAAGCCAACTACGTACTGATCGGTGCCTTCACCCTGATCACCGGCCTGGCCCTGCTGGCCTTCGGCCTATGGGCCGCCAAGTACTCCTCCGACCGCACCTGGCAGGAATACCGCGTGGTCTTCCGCGAGGCGGTGACCGGCCTGTCGGTGGGCAGCCCGGTGCAGTACAACGGCATCGCGGTCGGCTCGATCGTCGAACTGAACCTGGTACCGGACGACCCGCGACAGGTCGTGGCACGCATCCGCCTGAACTCGACCACGCCGGTCAAGACCGATACCCGCGCCAAGCTGGCGATCACCAGCCTGACCGGTCCTTCGATCATCCAGCTCAGCGGCGGCACCCCGCAGGCACCTGCGCTGACCACCGTCAACAAGGACCCGGCTCCGATCATCCCCACCACGCCGTCTGCCCTGCAGAACATCACCGACGTGGCCAACCGCATCGTCGAGCGCATGGACCAGATCCTCAGCGACCGCAACGTCGCCTCGATCAATGCGACGCTGGCCAACCTGGAAACCATCAGCGGCGGCCTGGCCGACCCCGACCAGGGCACCCAGGCGCTGCTGCTCAGCGCGCGCGACGCCGCACGCAGCCTGGATACCACGCTGAAGACCACCAACGGCACCATCGAGCGCCTGGACAGGAACCTGGTGCAGCAGCTGCCCGGTATCATCAACAAGCTCGACGCCACCCTGGCCAAGCTTGATTCGGCCGCAGGCAACGCCGATTCGATCCTTGGCGAGAACCGCGCTGCGATCAACAGCTTTGCCAATGACGGCCTGGGCCAGCTGGGCCCGACGCTGACCGAACTGCGCGGGTTGATCCGCGACCTGCGCCGGGTCAGCGACCGCCTTGAGAACAACCCCGCGCGCTACCTGCTGGGCCGCGACGCACCGAAGGAGTTCGAACCCCAATGAACCCGATCCCCCTTCCGCGCCTGCTGCTGGCCGCTGCGATGATCTCCCTGCTGGGTGGTTGCTCGCTCCTCGGCAGCAACGAGAAGACCGCGGTGACGCTGTATTCGCCCGCCGTGCAGGTCAAGGCCGACCCCTCATGGCCGCAGGCCAGCTGGCAGCTGGTGCTGGCCAAGCCCAGTGCCGCGCGCCTGGTCGACAGCCCGCGCATCAACGTGCGGCCGACGCCGTCGCAGCTGGAGATCTACAAGGGCGCCAGCTGGGCGCAGCCGGCCACCGACATGATCGAGGACACCCTGCTGCGCGGTTTCGAGGATTCCGGGCGCATCCACGGCGTGGCGCGCAGCAGCGCCGGCATCCGCGCCGACTACAAGCTGGTCACCGACGTGCGTCGATTTGAGTCGGATTACCAGGGCCAGGCGACGCCGACCGTGGTGATCGAAGTCAACGCCAAGCTGATCCACGCCACCGACCAGCGCGTGGTCGCCGACCGCACCTTCCGCCAGGCACAGCCGGTCGGCAGCACCGACGTGCCGGCCGTGGCCTCGGCATTCGAGCGTGGCCTGCAGCAGTTGGCGTACGAGGTGGTGGGCTGGACGTTGACCAGCGGCCAGAACGACAGCCTGGCGGCCAGGCGCTGAAGCGTCGCAGGGGTCGGATCCCTTTCGCGCTGCGAAAGGGCTCTGACCCCGCCCTTACCCGCGCGGGGTGATCCAGCGGAACGTCAGGTTGATCCGCTCGCCCGCTGCCCGCGCCATCCTCGGCAGCGCATGCTGGTAGAAGCGCTGGGTCTTCCCGGCCATCAGCAGCAGGTCACCGTGGCCCAGCACGAATTCAGCCTTGCGCGCGGGGTCGTCCCGACGGCGCAGCAGGAAGCGGCGCGTGGCACCCAGGCTGACCGAGGCGATTACCGGTGCCGGACCCAGCTCGGGTTCGTCGTCGCTGTGCCAGCCCATGTAGTCGCCGCCACCGCGATAGCGGTTCAGCAGCACGCTGTTGAAGCGGCCGTGGCCCTCGGCCTGGAGGCGCCTGCGCATGGCCTCCAGTACAGGCGGCCACGGGTGCGGCACAAACTCGGCGCCCGAATAGCGGTAACGGGCCTGCGGGTCGCCGATCCAGCAGCTCAACCGCGGTGAATCCACCCAGTTGCCGAACATGCGGATGCGGTGGATTTCCCAGGGTACTTCGGCCTGCAGCGCAGACAGGAGCCGGTCGGCATCGGCCACAGCCAACCAGCTCGGCAGGTGCTGGACGTCGGCGTCGGGCAGGTCATGTGGGAACAGCATGGACACACGCTAGCACGGCTGCGTTTGCCGTCATGGCCGCCAGCACTGAAAATGGCTCCATGACCGTTGCCCATATGCCGATATCCTCCGATTGCCTGACTTATCGGGGCCACGCCCGATGAGCCTGCGCCAGTCGTTGTTCCCGTTGCTGCGCGCCGTGTTCCGGGCCTTGCCGCTGTCACAGGCACAGCGCGATCGCCTGCGCACCCGCTGGCTGGCCCGGCACGGCGACTGGGTGCCCCCGCCACCGAAGGGACAGCAGGACACGGGCGGGTCACGGGCCAGCGCGCAACTGCGCTGGCGCGCCGACGAGGCCGCGATCGGCTACCGCCCGCACCGGAAGGCCGCGCTGCCCGACCCCATGCCCGCTACGCTGGTCGCTTTCTACCTGCCACAGTTCCACACCTTTGCAGAAAACGACGCATGGTGGGGCAAGGGCTTCACCGAATGGCGCAACGTCACCCGTGCGCTGCCGCAGTTCGAAGGCCACATCCAGCCGCGGCTTCCGGCCGATCTGGGTTTCTATGACCTGCGCAACCCGCAGGTGATGCGTGACCAGGCGCAGCTTGCCGCCGAGCACGGCATCGGCGCGTTCTGCTTCTACTTCTACTGGTTCAGCGGCCGCACGCTGATGGAAGACCCGCTGCGCCAGTGGCTGGCCGACGACAGCATCGAGCTGCCGTTCTGCCTGTGCTGGGCGAATGAGAACTGGGCACGGCGCTGGGACGGCCGCGACGACGACATCCTGATCGGCCAGCAACACAGCGCGGAAGATGATCTGGCATTCATCGCTCACGTGGCGCCATACCTGCGTGACCGCCGCGCGCTCAAGGTCGATGGCCGGCCCATGCTGCTGGTCTACCGCCCGAACCTGCTGCCCGATGCACGCGCCACCGCCGAGCGCTGGCGCCGCTGGTGCCGCGACAACGGAGTGGGCGAAATCCACCTGGCCTACGTACAGGGCTTCGAGCGGCCGGATCCCCGCGATATCGGCTTCGATGCCGCCGTCGAATTCCCGCCGAACATGAGCAATCCACGCTCGTTGTCGGCGCAGCAGTGGCTGCTCAATCCCGCCTTCAGCGGGGATGTGCGCGACTGGCGCGAACTGGCAGCCGAGATCGCCACCCGGTCGCTGCCGGCCTATCCCCTTTACCCGGGCGTGAACCCGGGATGGGACAACGAAGCACGTCGTTCCGGCTGCGGTCGCGTTTACCTGCACGCCTCCCCACGCGGCTACCGCGACTGGCTGCGTGCCACGATCCATGAGCGCCTCGCCGCCGTGCCGACGGGCCAGCGGATGGTGTTCATCAACGCCTGGAACGAATGGGCCGAAGGCGCGGTCCTGGAACCGGATGCGCGACTCGGCCACGCCTGGCTGCAGGCCACGCGGGACGCGTTGGTACCGGCTCCGGCGCGGCAGCGCCCAGCCCGGCCCTGCGTGGTGATCCATGCCTGGTACCCGGACGTATTCGCTGAGTTGCTCCGCAAGGTGCAGGCCACCGGCCTGCAGTGGCGGGTCGTGGTCACCACCCCCCACGAGCGGCATGCGGAAATCCAGCAGGTGCTGGCAGCCAGCGGGGTCGAGGCCGAAATCCATTCCTTCGCCAACCATGGCCGCGACATCCTTCCGTTCCTGCAGCTCGCCGAAGCGCTGCTGGAAGACGGCGAGGACATCGTGCTGAAGCTGCATACCAAGCGCTCCACGCATCGCAACGACGGCGACCAATGGCGCAACGAACTGGTTGATCGCCTGCTGGCGCCCGAACGCGCGGCACTCATCGTCGAAGCGTTCGATGCAGATCCTGGCCTGGGCCTTGTCCCCCCCGAAGGGCATGTGCAGCGGCTGGACTACTTCTGGGGTGCCAACGAACGCAACGTGCAAGGCCTGCTCAGCCGTTTCGGGCTTCCGCAGGCCGATACTGACAACGACACCTTCATCGCCGGCAGCATGTTCTGGGTTCGCCTTGAAGCGTTGCGACCAATGTTCGACGCGCACCTGCAGCCTTCGCTGTTCGATGAAGAGGCCGGTCAGGTTGATGGCACGCTTGCCCATGCCATCGAACGAACCTTTACCTTGGTCGCGCGCTACGCAGGGTATCGCCAGCGAGATGCGGCGGACCTGCTGGGCATCCCCCATCAAGAGGACACGCCTTACGCCTACGCCCGGCGCAGCTGAGCGCAAAGGGGGCGGTACGCCCCCACCCGCACGTTGATCAGCCGCGCAGGAACGCCACGCCGGTCTTTTCCTTCAACTCGTCATCGCTGACACCCGGCGCGGCTTCCACCAGCTGCAGGCCAGCATCAGTGACATCGAATACCGCCAGGTCGGTAATGATGCGATCGACCACGCCCACGCCGGTCAGCGGCAGCGTGCATTCGGCCAGGATCTTGTGCTCGCCGTTCTTGGCGGTGTGCTCCATCAGCACCACCACGCGCTGCACGCCGGCCACCAGGTCCATCGCCCCGCCCATGCCCTTGACCATCTTGCCGGGCACCATCCAGTTGGCCAGGTCGCCCTTGTCGGTGACCTGCATCGCGCCGAGGATGGCCAGGTTGACATGGCCACCGCGGATCATCGCGAAGCTGTCATGGCTGCCGAAGTAACTGGCACCGGCGCGTGCGGTAACGGTCTGCTTGCCGGCATTGATCAGGTCGGCGTCGACTTCGGCGTCGGTCGGGAACGGGCCGATGCCGAGGAGGCCGTTCTCCGATTGCAGCCACACGTCCACGCCGTCGGGAATGTGGTTGGCGACCAATGTCGGCAGGCCGATGCCCAGGTTCACGTAGGCGCCGTCGGTCAGCTCACGTGCCGCGCGCGCGGCCATTTCATCACGGGTCCACGCCATGTCAGTTGCCCTCCGCGCGGATGGTGCGCTGTTCGATACGCTTTTCAGGATGCGGGTTGTGCACGATGCGGTGCACATAGATGCCCGGCAGATGCACCTGGTCCGGATCGATCGCGCCGACCGGCACTACTTCCTCCACTTCCGCGACGCAGACCTTTCCGGCCATCGCACATGCAGGATTGAAGTTGCGCGCCGTCTTGCAGAACACCAGGTTACCGGCCTCGTCGGCCTTCCAGGCCTTGACCAGCGCGACGTCGGCGCGCAGCGCGGTCTCCATCACATAGTGCTTGCCGTCGAATTCCCGGGTTTCCTTGCCCTCGGCCACCACCGTGCCATAGCCGGTGGCGGTGAAGAACGCCGGAATGCCCGCGCCTCCGGCCCGCAGGCGCTCGGCCAGGGTACCCTGCGGGTTGAATTCCAGCTCCAGTTCGCCGGCCAGGAACTGCCGCTCGAACTCCTTGTTCTCGCCCACGTAGGACGAGATCATCTTCTTGATCTGCCGGGTTTCCAGCAGCTGGCCCAGGCCGAAGCCATCGACGCCGGCGTTGTTGGAGATCACGGTCAGGCCCTTGGCCCCGCTGTCGCGCAAGGCGGCGATCAATGCCTCGGGAATGCCGCACAGGCCGAAGCCGCCGACGGCCAGGGTCTGGCCGTCGGCGACCACGCCCTGCAAGGCCTCCGCTGCACTGGCGTAGCGCTTGCTGCGCTTGCCGCTGGAAGTCGATTGCTGCATTGCTACTGCCCTGAACGTTAAGGATGAACGCATTCTAGCCGCAGGCAAGCAAAGGGCTGGATGCGCCGCAGCATTGCGGAGGCATTGCCTGGGGTTCCGTAGAATGGGGAATTCCCCCGCCGATGGCCGGCGCTGCGCCCGGCCCGCCCGCACTGATGCCCCAGACCTGCACCGAAGTACATTTGTTTCGCTGGATCGACGAATGGACGCTGGAAGAGAGCGAACGTTGCCTGCCGGGTGCCCGCAACAGGCATCGGCCCCATGACATGCTGATCGCCGGCCGGAGGACGCGGACGCGTTGCTCGCCCGTCCGCCCCTGCTCCCTGGTGGAGAACCCCGGGCGGCGCAGCTGCTGCAGCAGACCGGCACAATGACTCCCGTGTTGCGCCTGCATACGGTCGAGTTCCGGCCACCCTGGCTCGGCCGCCGCGATCCTTCGCAATGGGCCGACATTGCGACCGTGGCCTTTGAATACGAGGATCACGTGTGGTTCCCGGGTGATCCCACCCTGCTCGCGCCTGATCCGGAAGGGCAGCCCGCCCTGCCGCCACGCGACCTGGCTGAGGAATCACGGCGCGAGGCGGAGCTGCGCGAGGTGGGGCTGCATCTCGACAGGGACCCGCGGGCGTCTCTGGACGGCGCGGGCCCACCGTTCCAGCTGCGTACCCATGACTGGACTGCGTTCCTGCTGGACGACGTGCCGCGGCTGGAGGCCTTGGGCTGGAGGGTGGAGGCAGACGACGATTTCCGACATCGCGTCACGCGCCTGGACGAGATCGATCTGGACATCCAGGCCGATCCGGACGATGCAGGCTGGTTCAATCTGGGCCTGGAGGTCCAGGTGGATGGCCACACGGTATCCATGGTCCCGCTGTTGCAGCAGGTGCTGCACGCCGATCCGCGCTGGTCGCGCGGCCAGCTGGACGCGATTGGCGACGACGAGAACATCCTGCTCACCGCCAATGGCAACACGCGCCTGGCACTGCGGGCGTCGCGACTGAAGCCCATCATCGCGCTGCTGGCCGACCTGTTCACCCAGCGCGGCGCGGCGTTGCGACTGCCCGCCCATGACCGGGGTCGCCTGCAGGCACTCCAGGATGATGCGCGCCTGCAGTTCCGCACCCGCCAGGACACGGAAGCGCTGGTGCAACAGCTGCTGCAGGCACCTGCCCCTGCAGAGGTGGCGCCGCCTGAAGGATTGCAGGCGACCCTGCGCGGCTACCAGCGCGACGGCCTGTCCTGGTTGCAGTACCTGCGGCAACAGCGGCTTGGCGGGGTGCTGGCCGATGACATGGGGCTGGGCAAGACACTGCAGACCTTGGCCCATCTGCTGATCGAGAAGGAAAGCGGCCGGCTGGATCGGCCGGCGCTGCTGGTGGTGCCGACCTCGCTGCTGCACAACTGGCAGAGCGAAGCCGCGCGCTTCACCCCAGGACTGCGCGTGCTGGCCCTGCACGGGCCGTCGCGCGAAGCATCATTTTCGGCCATTCCCGAGCACGATCTGGTGATCACCACCTATCCGCTGCTCTGGCGCGACGAGGAAGCCCTGAAGGCACAGGCCTATCACCTGCTGATCCTCGACGAAGCCCAGCAGGTGAAGAACCCAAGGGCGCGTGCGGCCATCACCCTGCGCACACTGCAGGCCCGGCACCGGTTGTGCCTGACCGGCACGCCGCTGGAAAACCACCTGGGCGAACTGTGGACGCAGTTCGATTTCCTCCTGCCCGGACTGCTCGGCAGCGAAAAGCAGTTCAACCAGCATTGGCGCCGCCCGATCGAACGCGGCAACGACCGCCGTCGTGCACAGCTGCTGGCACAGCGCCTGCGCCCGTTCATCCTGCGCCGGCGCAAGGACCAGGTGGCCTCGGAGCTGCCGCGCAAGACCGTCATCACGCGCTCGGTCGCGATGGAAGGGGGCCAGCGAGATCTGTACGAAACCGTGCGTGCCGCAATGGAAAAGCAGGTCCGCGAAGCGATCAGTGGCAGCGGACTGGCGCGCAGCCATATCGTGGTGCTGGATGCACTCCTGAAGTTGCGCCAGGTCTGCTGCGATCCGCGCCTGCTGCCTGGTGATGCCCCGGCGCGCAATGCGGGCTCAGCCAAGCTGGACCTGCTGCGCGAGATGCTGCCGTCGATGGTCGAGGAGGGCCGGCGCATCCTGTTGTTCTCGCAGTTCACCGGCATGCTGGCGTTGATCGCGCAGGCGCTGGATGATCTGGGCCTGGCCTATGTGACCCTGACCGGCGACACCCAGGACCGGGCCACGCCCGTGCAGCGCTTCATGCAGGGTGAAGTGCCGGTGTTCCTGATCAGCCTGAAGGCGGGTGGCGTAGGGCTGAACCTGACGGCCGCCGACACCGTCATCCATTTCGATCCCTGGTGGAACCCCGCCGCCGAGAACCAGGCCAGTGACCGCGCCCACCGGATCGGCCAGCAACAGCCGGTGTTCGTCTACCGGCTGATCGCCGCAGGCAGCATCGAAGAGCGGATCGCCGAGCTGCAGGAACGCAAGGCTACGCTGGCCGAATCGATTCTCGAGGGCAATGGCAGTACCGGGCCGCGTTTCAGCGAGGAGGACCTGCAGGCCCTGTTGGCGCCGCTGCCGGGCCTGCCCGTCCGAGGCACCGGGCGAAGAGGACGGCGGGCATCACGTGCCTGACGCCAACCGCCGGTCATGTGGCGTTGCGGGATGGAAACGATTCCCATACAGGACAGAGGCTACAATCGCTGGCTGAGCTCACATTGGATCTGACCGATGCCCCTGCCCGCCTTCAAGGCCTATGACATCCGCGGCCGCGTGCCGGAAGAACTGAACGAAGACCTGGCACGCCGGATCGGCACGGCCCTGGATGCACAGCTCGCTCCCGGCCCTGTGGTGCTGGGCCACGATGTGCGCCTGACCAGCCCGGCGCTGCAGGATGCGCTGGCTGCGGGCCTGCGTGGCACAGGTCGCGAAGTGATCGACATCGGCCTGTGCGGTACCGAGGAAGTCTATTTCCAGACCGACCACCTGGGAGCGGCGGGCGGCGTGATGGTCACTGCCAGCCATAACCCGATGGACTACAACGGCATGAAGCTGGTCAAGGAGAACGCCCGGCCGATCAGTTCCGATACCGGCCTGTTCGCGATCTCCGATGCGGTCTCCGCCGATGCGTCCGAGGCCGAGCCGCCGCGCGCCGGCCAGGTGGCCCGGCATGACAAGAGCGCCTACATCCAGCACCTGCTGAGCTACATCGACACCCGCAAGCTCAAGCCACTGAAGCTGGTCGTCAACGCCGGCAACGGCGGCGCGGGCGCCATCGTCGACCTGCTGGCGCCGCACCTGCCGTTCGAGTTCATCCGCATCTGCCACGAACCGGACGGCAACTTCCCCAATGGCATTCCCAACCCGCTCCTGCCGGAAAACCGCGCGGCCACCGCCGATGCAGTGCGCGACCATGGTGCGGACTTCGGCATCGCATGGGATGGCGACTTCGACCGCTGCTTCTTCTTCGACCACACCGGCCGTTTCATCGAGGGCTACTACCTGGTCGGCCTGCTGGCCAAGGCGATCCTCGCCCGTCAGCCGGGCGGCAAGGTGGTGCATGATCCACGCCTGGTCTGGAATACCGTGGAAATGGTTCAAGCGGCCGGCGGCGTGCCGGTGCTGTGCAAGAGCGGCCACGCCTTCATCAAGGAAAAGATGCGCGCCGAGGATGCAGTGTATGGCGGCGAGATGAGCGCCCATCACTACTTCCGCGAATTCGCCTATGCCGACTCCGGCATGATCCCGTGGCTGCTGATCGCCCAACTGGTCTCCGAAAGCGGACGCTCGCTGGCCGACTGGGTCGAAGACCGCATGGCGGCCTATCCCTGCAGCGGCGAGATCAACTTCAAGGTGGCCGACGCCAAGGCCGCTGTGGCCCGCGTGATGGCGCATTTCGCCGCCCAGGCACCTGCGTTGGACCACACCGACGGCATCAGCGCCGACTTCGGCAACTGGCGCTTCAACCTGCGCAGTTCCAACACCGAGCCGCTGCTGCGCCTGAACGTCGAGGCGCGCGGCGATGCGGCGCTGATGCAGGCGCGCACCGACGAAATCTCAGCCCTTCTCCAGCAGTAAGCAAGGACGACCATGAGCACTATTCAGCCAGTCATTCTCTCCGGGGGCTCCGGTACCCGCCTGTGGCCGCTCTCGCGGGAAGCCTATCCCAAGCAGTTCCTGCCATTGGCAGGTGAACTGACCATGCTGCAGGCCACCTGGAAGCGGGTCGAATCGATCGCTACCCATGGCCCGCTCGTGGTCGCCAATGAAGAACATCGTTTCGTGGCCGCCGAGCAGCTGCAACAGATCGGGGCGGCGCCCGCCGCGATCATTCTCGAGCCCATGGGCCGCAATACTGCACCGGCCATCGCCGTAGCGGCGCTGGAGGCTACCCGCGAAGGTGCGGATGCGCTGCTGCTGGTACTGCCCTCCGACCACGTGATTACCGACGAGGCTGCGTTCCGCAATGCTGTGCAGGCTGCTGCCGCTGCGGCCGAGGCCGGCAAACTGGTCACTTTCGGCATCGTGCCGACCGGCCCGGAAACCGGCTACGGCTACATCAAGGCGGCCGATGGCCAAGGCCTGCGCGCGGTCGAGCGTTTCGTCGAGAAGCCCGATCTGGAGACGGCCACCGGCTACGTCAGCAGCGGCCAGTACTACTGGAACAGCGGCATGTTCCTGTTCAAGGCGTCGCGCTATCTGCAGGAACTGGAGCGCCTCCAGCCCACCATGCTGGCCGCCAGCCGCACGGCCTGGCAGCAGGCCCGCCGCGACGCCGATTTCACCCGCCTCGCCAAGGATGCCTTCGCCGCCGTGCCGTCGGACTCGATCGACTATGCGGTGATGGAGAAGACCGCCGACGCGGTGGTGATTCCGCTGGATGCGGGCTGGAATGACGTGGGCTCCTGGACGGCGCTGCGCGATGTGTCGCAGCAGGACGGCGATGGCAATGCCCACCAGGGCGATGTGATCGCCATCGACTGCCGCAACACCTATGCCTACGCCCAGCGCCTGGTGGCCCTGGTCGGCCTCGACGACGTGATCGTAGTGGAGACCGATGATGCGGTGCTGGTGGGCAGGGCCGACCGCATGCAGGAGGTCAAGGCCGTGGTCGCACAGCTGAAGGCTGAAGGCCGCAGCGAAGCGACCTGGCACCGCAAGGTCTATCGCCCTTGGGGCGCCTACGATTCGATCGACAATGGCGAGCGTTTCCAGGTCAAGCGCATCACGGTCAAGCCCGGCGGCACGCTCAGCCTGCAGATGCACCATCACCGCGCCGAGCACTGGATCGTGGTCAGCGGCACCGCCGAAGTCACCCGCGGAGACGAAGTGATCCTGCTCAGTGAGAACCAGAGCACTTACATCCCGCTGGGTGTCACCCATCGCCTGCGCAATCCGGGCAAGCTGCCGCTGGAACTGATCGAAGTGCAGTCGGGCAGCTACCTTGGCGAGGATGACATCGTGCGCTTCGAGGACACTTACGGGCGCAGTTGACCCGGCGCCCGCTGGAGGCTGCCGGCCATTGGTCGGGTGGGTGCCGGCCATTGGTCGGGTGGGTGCCAGCCATTGGTCGGGTGGGTGCCGACCGTTGGTCGGCACGTCACCTACCGGCTCAGGCAATCTCCGCCATCACCCGCTTCAGGCCATCCTGCCAGGTCGGCAGCACGATGCCGAAATCCTGCTGCAGCTTGCGGTTGTCGAGTACCGACCAGGCCGGGCGCTTGGCCGGGGTCGGATACTCGGAACTGGGAATGGCCTCGACCGTCGGCACCTTGCTCAGCGCGCCGCCAGCCAACGCTTCGGCGAAGATGGCCTCGGCGAACCCATGCCAGCTGGTCTGGCCACGGGCAGTCAGGTGCCAGGTACCGGACAACTGGCCCGGATGCTGCAGCGCCTGCGCGGTGACATCAGCGATCAGCGCCGCCGGAGTGGGCGTACCGACCTGGTCGGCCACCACCCGCAACTGATCACGCTCAGCACCCACGCGCAGCATCGTGCGCAGGAAATTCGCACCGTGCGAGGCATACACCCAGGCGGTACGGAAGATCAGGTGGCGACCACCGGCCGCACGCACCGCGTCCTCGCCATCGCGCTTGCTGGTGCCATACACACCCAGCGGCGCGGTCGGTTCGTCTTCCCGGTAGGGTGTGCTGCCTTGGCCATCGAACACATAGTCGGTGGAGTAATGCACGAACGGCACGCCCTGCGCCGCACACCAGCGCGCGATCACGCCCGGTGCCAGCGCGTTGGCCGCGAAGGCGGCCTCGACCTCCTGTTCAGCACGATCCACCGCCGTGTAGGCCGCCGCGTTGACCACCACGGATGGCTGCAAGCGATCCAGCAGTGCCGGCAGGCTGTCGGGCTGGCCGAAGTCGGCCGTTTCGCAGTCACTGCCGTCGGGCAGCTGCCCGCTGCGGGTGGTTGCGACCACCTTGCCCAGCGGCGCCAGCGCGCGCAGCAGTTCCTGGCCGACCTGGCCGTTGCCGCCGAATACCAGCACAGTCATGGCACGTACACCGGCAGGCGGTCTTCGGCAATGTCCTTCAGGAACGGCGCATTCTCGTCCTTGGCCGAAAGCGTCGGCGCACTGATCGGCCAGTCCACCGCGATGCCAGCATCGTTCCAGCGCACGCCGGCATCGAAGTCCTTGAGGTAGACCTCGGTGCACAGGTAGCTGAACACAGCGCGTTCGGACAGCACCGCGAAACCATGGGCGAAACCCTCCGGAATCCAGAACTGCTTCTTGTTTTCCGCGCTCAGCACCACCGCTTCCCACTGGCCGAACGTCGGTGAGCCACGACGGATGTCGACGGCTACATCGTAGACCTCGCCTTCGAGCACGCTGACCAGCTTGCCCTGCGGGCGTGGCCACTGGTAGTGCAGGCCACGCAGCACGCCTTGTGCGGAGGTGGACACATTGCTCTGCACGAAACGATCCGGCAGGCCCTGGGCAGCGAAACGCTCGGCATTCCAGGTCTCGAAGAAATAGCCACGGGCATCGCCAAACACCGCCGGTTCGATCACAACGCAACCCGGCAACCTGGTTTCAATTACTTTCACGGAACGACTCCACGCAATGCAAGTTTGTGCAGGTACTGGCCGTACCCGTTTTTGATGAGAGGTGCTGCCAACGCCTCAAGCTGCGCCGCATCGATCCAGCCCTTGCCGAATGCGATCTCCTCGGGGCAGCAGACCTGCAGGCCCTGGCGGGTCTGGATGGTCTCGATGAAGTTGGACGCTTCCAGCAGCGACTGGTGGGTACCCGTGTCCAGCCACGCGTAGCCACGGCCCAGCGGCTCCAGGTGCAGGCTGCCCTCTGCCAGATAGCGGCGATTGAGATCAGTGATCTCCAGTTCCCCACGCGGGGAAGGCTTCAGTTCCGCAGCGTAGTCGCTGGCGTTGCCGTCATAGAAGTACAGGCCGGTTACCGCATAGTTCGAGCGTGGGTCGTCCGGTTTCTCTTCCAGGCCGACCACCTTGCCGTCCTGGTTGAACTCGGCCACGCCGTACCGCTCCGGATCATTCACCCAGTAACCGAAAACGGTCGCACCGTCGTCACGCGCATCCGCACGGCGCAGTACGTCGCGCAGGCCATGGCCGTGGAAGATGTTGTCGCCCAGCACCAGGCAGCTCGGCTTGCCAGCCACGAAATCGCGACCGATCAGGTAGGCCTGGGCCAGGCCATCCGGGCTCGGTTGCACCGCGTACTGGATGTCCATGCCCCACTGCGAGCCATCGCCCAGCAGTTGCTGGAACAGCGCTTGTTCGTGTGGCGTATTGATGATGAGTACTTCGCGGATGCCCGCCAGCATCAGCACGCTGAGCGGGTAGTAGATCATCGGCTTGTCGTACACCGGCAGCAGCTGCTTGCTGACGCCCTTGGTGATCGGGTACAGGCGGGTGCCGGAGCCACCGGCGAGGATGATGCCCTTGCGCTGGGTCATGTGATCTCCTGGGTTCAGGCGGCGGTGCCGATGCGCTGCAGGCGATAGCTGCCGTCCAGCACGCCGTTGACCCACTCCTGGTTGTCCAGGTACCAGTCGACGGTAAAGGCGATGCCCTGCTCGAAGGTGTAGGCCGGTTCCCAGCCCAGCTCGTTCTTCAGCTTGGACGCATCGATCGCATAGCGGCGGTCATGGCCGGGGCGATCGGTAACGTAGGTGATCTGGCTGCTGCGCGGCTTGCCGTCCTCGCGCGGGCGGCGCTGGTCCAGCAGTGCGCAGATCGCCTGCACCACTTCGATGTTCTGCTTTTCCGAATTGCCACCGACGTTGTAGGTTTCGCCGACCCGGCCCTTGGCCAACACCGTGCGGATCGCCTCGCAGTGGTCGGATACGAACAGCCAATCGCGCACCTGCTTGCCATCGCCGTACACCGGCAGCGGCTCGCCGGCCAGCGCCTTGGCGATCACCAGCGGGATCAGCTTCTCCGGGAAGTGGTACGGACCGTAGTTGTTCGAGCAGTTGGTGGTGAGCACCGGCAGCCCGTAGGTGTGGTGGAAGGCGCGGACCAGGTGGTCGGAGGCAGCCTTGGACGCCGAGTACGGCGAATTCGGGGCATACGGCGTGGTCTCGCTGAACTTGCCTGTCTCACCCAGCGTGCCGTACACCTCGTCGGTGGATACGTGCAGGAAGCGGAAAGCCGCGCCCTGCCCGGCCGGCAGCGCCTTCCAGTAGTCACGCACGGCCTCCAGCAGGCCCAGGGTACCCACCACATTGGTCTGGATGAAGGCGCCCGGGCCGTCGATGGAGCGGTCGACGTGGCTTTCGGCGGCAAAGTTCAGCACCGCGTCCGGCTGATGTCCGGCGAGCAGGCGAGCGACCAGGGCACTGTCGCCAATGTCGCCCTCCACGAACACGTGGTTGGGATTGCCTTCCAGGCTGGACAGGGTCTTCAGGTTGCCGGCGTAAGTGAGCGCATCAAGATTGACGACCTTGATGCCGCGTGCGACGGCTTCGAGAACAAAGTTACCGCCAATGAATCCGGCGCCGCCGGTGACAAGCCAAGTGGGCACTACCTGTTCTCCTGATCGAAATTCATCCAAGGGGCACCTGGGGCGCCCGTACAGCGGCACAGGATACATGCCGACGACCTTCACTACTGCCTGCACGACGTGAACGGCGCCTTCCGGCTCAGCATCCGTTTGCGGCATCGCAGCATAACCATACGCATTCGCATGGTTCACTCAAGCCAGCTAGAATCAGGGTCCCACCCCCGAACCGGTTGCTGTTGCAGGACCGGACGTTCTCCCTGTTACTGAAGGACCCCGTACCAGATGAAAATCCTCGTCGCGTACAAGCGCGTGGTGGACTACAACGTCCGCATTCAGGTCAAGCCGGACGGTTCCGGCGTGGTCACCGACGGCGTCAAGCTGTCCCCCAACCCCTTCGATGAAATCGCACTGGAAGAAGCCCTGCGCCTGCGTGACAAGGGCATCGCCAGCGAAGTGGTGGTCGCCACCATCGCACCGGCCGACGCCCAAGCGCACCTGCGCAACGGCCTGGCCATGGGCGCCAACCGCGCCGTCCATGTGGTCACCGACCAGGCCATCCAGCCGCTGACGGCCGCACGCACCCTGCTCAAGCTGATCGAGAAGGAACAGCCGGACCTGGTGATCCTGGGCAAGCAGGCCATCGACGACGACGCCAACCAGACCGGCCAGATGCTGGCCACGCTGTGGGGCCGCCCGCAGGCGACCTTCGCCAGCAAGCTTGAGATCGCCAACGGCAAGGCCACGGTCACCCGCGAGGTCGACGCCGGCCTGGAAACGGTGGAAGTGGATCTGCCGGCCGTGGTCACCACCGACCTGCGCCTGAACGAGCCGCGCTTCATCAAGCTGCCGGACATCATGAAGGCCAAGGCCAAGCCGCTGGAGACCCTGCAGCTGGCCGATCTCGGCGTTGAAGCCGCCGACACCTTCAAGACCACCCAGTACGCCGCGCCGTCCAAGCGCAGCAAGGGTGTGATGGTCAAGGACGCGGCCGAACTGGTTGCCGCACTCAAGCAGAAGGGGTTGCTGTAATGAGCAGGATTCTCGTCATCGCCGAGCACCACGACGGCAAGCTCAACGCCGCCACCGCCAAGACCGTCAGCGCCGCCGCCGCGATCGGCGGTGCCAGCATCGACGTGCTGGTGCTGGCCGCCGACCCGGCCCCCGTTGCCGCCGAGGCCGCGAAGATCACCGGCGTCGCCAAGGTCCTGACCGTGGCCAACGCTGCCAACGCGCAGGCCATCGCCCAGGTGCTGGCACCGCAGATCGCGCAGCTGGCCCAGGGCTACACCCACGTGTTCGGCCCGTCGACCACCTTCGGCAAGGACCTGATGCCGTGCGTGGCCGCGCTGCTCGGCGTCAACCAGGTCTCCGACCTGATGACTGTCGAAGGCAGCCACACCTTCAAGCGCCCGATCTACGCCGGCAACGCGATCATCACCGTGGAAGCACCGGCCGACCAGATCGTGGTCGCCACCGTGCGTGCCGCGTCGTGGCCGGAAGCCGCCCAGGGTGGCAGCGCTGCCATCGAAGCGGCCAGCGCCGATGCTGCCCTGCCGACCCACACCCGCTTCGTCGGCCTCGCCGCTGGTGCCAGCGACCGCCCGGACCTGCAGAGCGCCAAGCGCGTGGTCTCCGGTGGCCGTGGCGTCGGCTCGGAAGAAAACTTCAAGGTCATCTTCCAGCTGGCCGACAAGCTCGGTGCCGCCGTCGGTGCCTCGCGTGCCGCGGTCGATGCCGGCTACGTGCCCAGCGACCTGCAGGTCGGCCAGACCGGCAAGATCATCGCACCGGAACTGTATGTGGCCGTGGGCATCAGTGGTGCCATCCAGCATCTGACCGGCATCAAGGATGCCGGCACGATCGTCGCGATCAACAAGGACGGCGATGCGCCGATCTTCGAGATCGCCGACATCGGGCTGGTGGGGGATCTGTTCACGATCCTGCCGGAGTTGGAGAAGGCGCTGTAATCAGGACGCCCTGCGCTGCAGCGGGGCGTTCCACCACACTGGCGGTGCCCGTGGCAGCTGGCCAGGGGCCCGCCCGTCACGCCCTGTGACGCCCTGCCACATTGGCATGAACATCGGCTGATCCCCGGCCTGTCCTCGATGCAGGCGGTCAGGATCGTGGCGAGCAGGCGTGGAATGAGCGCAGTAAACTTATGTGTCGCTCACTCCAGTCCTATTGAATGGAACCCAACTCCGGCTCCCCGATCCATCTGCTCCGAAGCCTGCTCTCCAACCGGAAACTCATCCGTGCACTCGCGGCACGCGAGATTGCAGCGCGCTACCGTGGATCGCTGCTGGGCCTGGCGTGGGCATTGGTCCAGCCGATCTTCATGCTGGCCATCTACACCTTCGTGTTCAGCGAAGTGTTCAAGGCCCGCTGGCCCGGTGGCAGCGGCACGCGTACCGAGTTCGCATTGGTACTGTTCAGCGGCCTGTTGGTGTTCAACCTCTTTTCCGAGGTCTTCAACCGATCTCCGCAGCTGATCGTCGGCAACGCCAACTACGTCAAGAAGGTCGTTTTCCCGCTTGAGATACTCCCGGTCGTCAGTGTGCTGACCGCGATGTTCAGCCTTGCCGTGAATCTGCTTGTCTGGTTCGTTTTCTACATCGTCAGCTATGGCATGCCACCCGTAACGGCCCTGCTGCTCCCTCTCGCGCTCCTGCCGATGGTGTTGTTCATGACGGGATTGGCATGGCTGCTTTCCGCCCTCGGTGTGTTCCTGCGCGATACCGCCCAGATCACCGCCATCATCACGACTGCGGTGATGTTCCTGACGCCCATCTTCTACCCGATTGACGCAATTCCCCCGTCCTTCCGCCCCATCCTGAACATCAACCCCTTGGCACCGGTCGTCGCGCAGATCCGCGATGTGTTGATCTGGGGCAAGGGTCTGGACCCGGTCGTCTATCCGATCTGCCTGGCAGTATCCGCGCTGGTCTTCATCTCCGGATTCGCCTTCTTCCAGAAGACTCGCAAGGGGTTTGCCGATGTGCTCTGACATCGCCATCGAAGTGAAGGGCCTGGGCAAGTGCTTCAATGTCTATGACAAGCCTGCCCACCGCCTGATGCAGATGCTCTGGCGCAGCCGCCGCCGCTATTACCGCGAATTCTGGGCACTGCGCGAGGTTGCCTTCACCATTCGCCGTGGACAGACGGTTGGGATCATTGGCCGCAACGGCGCCGGCAAATCGACGTTGCTGCAGATGATCTGCGGAACCCTGACGCCCACTGAAGGCGAGATCAATGTCAACGGCCGGGTTGCGGCCCTGCTTGAGCTGGGCGCGGGCTTCAATCCGGAATTCTCGGGGATCGAGAACGTGTACCTCGCCGCCTCACTATACGGGCTGGACAGGGAAACCGTTTCTGCCCGCGTCGATTCCATCGCCGCCTTTGCCGATATAGGCGAGTTCATCAATCAGCCGGTAAAGACGTATTCCAGCGGCATGTACGTACGCCTGGCGTTCGCGGTGATCGCCCATGTCGACGCCGATATCCTGGTGATCGACGAGGCGCTGAGCGTTGGCGATGCGTACTTCCAGCAGAAATGCATGCGCTTCCTTGCCGGATTCCAGCGTGACGGCGGCACCCTGTTGTTCGTCAGCCACGACATGGGCGCGGTCAACGCGCTGTGCGAATCGGCCGTACTGCTCCGCCGGCAGGGAGAACAGTACCTTTGCGACGTAGGCAGCGCGCGTGACATTTCCGCGATCTATCTTCGTGATCTCTACGCCGACCGTACACTCTCGATCGCTGCACGTGCAGAGACCACTGGGGAAGCCTCCTATGACAGCAGCAACGTCGAGCCGACGCGTTTCCATGTCAGTGCGTTTCGTGCCGATGCCGACGGTTTCGGCGCAGGCGGTGCGCGTATCGAATCCGTCGGCTTCACCGACATCCACGGCGAGCCTTTGACCGAGTTCGATTCCTCCCAGGATGTCTGCCTGTCCGTGGTCGCCAGCCTGCACAAGTCGCTCAGTTACCCGGCGGTCGGTTTCATGCTCAAGGACCGCAAGGGCCAGTTTGTCGTTGCCGAAAGCTCGGACAGCTATCTACGCGAGGAAGCCATCAGCATCCAGGAAGGAGCACACCTGACCGTCACCTTCCAGATGCGCCTGCCGCGCCTGGTGCGTGGCGAATACAGCCTTGACGTGGCGCTGGCGGAGGGACCGGGCGATGACCATGTGCAGCATCACTGGCTCCATGATGTGATCGTGCTGACTGCAATCAACCCGCAGCTTGTCCACGGCATCTCCGGTGCCCAGCCCCTCTCTGTATCCGTCCGCTCCTCGCATATCAAATGAATACTGTTCCCTGCCGCCACGGCAACTTCGAGCTGCTTTCCGGCGATTCAATCGTATCGGAGTCGCTGCTCTGGTACGGCGAATGGGCCGAGAACGAACTCGACCTGCTGCGCCGCTTCGTGGCACCCGGCAGCGTTGTCGCAGACGTAGGCTCGTTCATCGGAACGCATGCGGTCGCGCTGGCTCATGCTGTGGGCGGGATGGGACAGGTGCATGCTTTCGAGCCCCGGCGGGAGACCTTCGAGATCCTGAAGCGGAACATCGACAATAACGTGGCCGGACGCGTCACGGCGCACAATGTCGGCGTTTCCGACCACCCAGCGACCATCCACCTGATGACGCAGGATCCGCAGACCCGGAATCTCGGAGGCCTGAGCCTGATTGACCAGGGAGAGGGCTACGAGGTGGAAGTCATCACCCTCGACATGCTGGCCTTGCCGCGCCTGGACCTGATGAAGGTCGACGTGGAAGGAATGGAAGCCAGTGTCATTGCTGGCGCGCGGGAGACACTTGCGCGCTGCAGGCCCGTAGTGTTTGCCGAGTGCAACACCGTAACCGGCGCGGCCGCCACGCTGGAAGCGATCAGGGGCCTGGACTACGTTGCCTACGGAACGATCTATCCCGCGTTCAACGAGAACAATTTCAAGCGCGCGACAGTCAATTTCTACGGCGAAAGTGCCGAGTGCGCGATCTTCCTGGTCCCGGAGGAAAAGTGCACCCCCCGGTTGCTGGAGGGCATGCGGCCGATCAATGACCTGGAAGACGTTGTCGCACTGCTGCTGGAAAAGCCGCAGTACCTGCCCGAGATCCTGCCGGCAGCCCCATCGACACCACCGCTGCGTCGACAGCAATCATCGCGCCAGGTCGCATCCGGCATCCGCCGTCACCCGCTCCATATCGTCGTGCCGTTCTTCCGCAACCCACAGCTGGTGACGACGTTCATGGCGGGGTTGCGCGCCGCCGAGCCGGAACTTGCCGGCCTCGATGTCCAGGTCTGGCTCTACAACGACAGCCCTGACGACGCAGACCTTGCGTCCGCACTGGCCTCTGCCGGGTCAGCGGGTGTCGGCCCACTGCCACTTCGCATCGTCGACAACCCGTCCAACCTGGGCTTCATCGGCACCTGCAACCAGGCATTCGCGCGCGCGGTGGAAGAGGGAGCCGATGTGTTCGTGCTGAATTCGGACACCCAGCTGACGCCCGGCGCGTTGTCCGAGGTACTGTCCGTAGCGGCCATCGACCCGATGTTCGCGTTCATCAGTCCTCGCAGCAACAATGCAACCCTGGCATCACTCCCTCATTCGCCGTGCGCAGATGCTGACGTGGATACTGCGCTCGGGCGCTTCCGCAACATTGCGCCGCGACTACCACGGTATTCGCTGGTGCCAACCGCAGTGGGCTTCGCGATGTGGATCCGCGGAAGCGTGCTGGCCGAGTTCGGGGGATTCGATCCGGCCTACGGGCAGGGATACAACGAAGAGAACGACCTCGTGATGCGTGCCAATCGAGCGGGTTACCGCGCGGTGCTCGCCAACCACGCTTTCGTCTGGCATGCGGGAGAACAATCATTTGCCATGACCGGCCAGCAGCGAAGCGAGCGCGAGGAGCGCAATGGCGTTCTGCTTCGCGAGCGCTATCCCGAGTATGAACCTCTGCTCCAGCGCTATCATGCTTCACCGGAATACCGTGCCGAAGCGTTGCTTGAAGCGCTCCATCCCGATTCCGGCAGGCGCTTGATCGCCTTCGACTTCTCTTCGTTCGGCGCCGCCCACAACGGCACCTTCGAATCCGGCGTCAAGCTGCTTGCTGCTGCGGTATCCAGCTGGCCTGCCGATATTGATCTTGCGGTCATCATCGGCCCCGATGCCTGGCACTTCCATGGACTGGATCAACTGCCGCGGGTCCGACGGATCGCGCCTGAAGATCGCCAGGCGCGCGCCGCCGCCGTCATCCGCATGGGGCAGCCATTCGACGACGGAACACTCTACCGGCTCTTCAACGTCGCGCCCGTCGTTGGGATTTTCATGCTCGACACCATCGCCGTCGACTGTGGCCGGCTGTCACTTGAGTTCGATGATCGGGTCTGGCGCCAAGCGCTGCTCAATACCAGCATCCTGTTCTGCAACTCCGAATTCACGTTGACGCAGATCCGCAACCGCTATCCGTTGGGCGAGCATGTGCTGCCGGTGGTTTCACGTCATTCGCTGGACGTCACCGAGTACCTGCTGGAAGCTGACGCCGAGACGAACGCGGAAGGGGTTTCCAGGCACATCCTGATCATTGGCAACCGCTACCCGCACAAGTTCGTCACCGAGACCGCCGATGCACTTGCGGCTGCATTGCCAGGGCAGAAGATCGTGGCAGTAGGGTACGCCCTGGACGCGCCGCACGCGCCGAACATCGAGGCTGTGCAGGCTGGGGGCATTGACGAGAACACCTTCGCTGCTTTCTATCGTGACGCCAAGGTGGTGGTTTTCCCCAGCCACTACGAAGGTTTTGGCTTCCCGGTGCTGCACTCCCTGGCCTGGAAGCGCCCGATTTTCGTGCGCGACTCATTGCTGAACAATGAGCTGGCCTCACACATACGTGAATCGGCCAATATTCACAGCTACCAGACGACCCGGGAACTGGTCGCGGCGCTGGCGCAGCCACCCTCATGGTCGCCCGAAGAACGCGCGGGCGAACGCAACGGCTGGGAGCGCTCCGCAGGAGAGGTTTTTTCGGCGCTTTCTCGCGCAATGCAGGGAATCCGAAGCGACCAGGTTGCCTCCGCGCTACGGGACCTACGGGTGAGCGAGCGCAGTTCAGGCGAACGGTTGGCCGAACCCATTGCGGACCTTCTTGATAAGGCGCTCTCGATTCCCCTGGTCCGAAAGACACAGCGCTTCGTGCGCAGGCACATCCCCTGACGCCTGCTGGCCGCCCCCCGCCTGCGGGCGGGGGGCGACGACAGAGCGGCCGCGCCGCGTCAGGCTGAAGCGGGAACTGCGGCCGGTACTGGCTTGGGGGCGCGTGGCTTCAGCCTCAAAGCAGGCTGCTCGATCACATGCCAGGAAATCCAAGCAAGCACCCCGGTGATCGCCAACGCCAGTGCCAGGCTTGCACCGAACGAGATGCTCTTGCCCCAAAGCCAGATCAGGGTCTGCTGCACCGGAAATGCATAGATATAGATACCGTAGGACATGTCACCGAACCGGCCGAAGCGGTTGAGGATCGGGAACGACGCGCTGCCCAGCACCACAAAGAAGAACGGTGTCAGCAGGAATGCTGCAATCAACTGGTGGTCGTTCCTGATGAGCAGCAGCGAGGCCAGCAGGATGATCCCGAAGCTGATCGCGATGCGGGTCCAGTTCGACCACACCTCCCGGAAATAGTGCAGCAGCACACCGGAGAAGAAGAATGTGGCGAATTCCACCTCCGGCATCCTGCCGCCACCCGCAAGGAAGACTCCCTCAGCGTTGTGGTAGACGTAGTAGTAGCCCGCCAATGCCGCAGTCATCGCCAACAGCAACCACCGCCAGCGCAGCACGCCGACCACGCCCAGGATCGCCAGATACCCGTAGCAGTGCACCTCGATGGGAATCGTCCACAGAACGCCGTTGGGAATGTTCGCTACCGGACTGTCCGGGAACACGCCGGGCAGGAAAGGCTGGACCTGGAACAGCAGGGTCTTGAAGTAGGTCCAGGTGAGGCCATTGCTGAAGTATTCCTTCAATGACAGGGTCGTGACGGCGGGCCCCAGCACCAGCGCGCAGAGCAGCAGCACGCAGAGCATGCCCGGCCAGATGCGCAGTAACCGGCGATGCGCAAAACGGATCACATTCGGATCACGCTGCCAGCTCTGCGCGACCAGGAAGCCACTGATCGCGAAGAAAATGAAGACACCATACCCGCCCAGTGTCTGGAACTTCAGAACGAGGGGTTCTGGCATCCCGGACAGTGCGAAATGGTGGCTGATCAGGACACTTGTTGCCGCAATGACTCGAATGAAGTCGAAATTGTTGGTCCTGTGCGTCAGCTCGGCTTGGGCCATCGGCGTTAAACCTTCTCTGGATAGTTGGTCGTCCGGGTGGTGGCGACACCGGAGAATTCCGCTTTGAGGGCGCTGGCCAACGCTCCCGTGTCATACAGGTTCACGATGTTCGGCTCCTTGTCGAAGAACTTCCGGATTTCCTGCCCCAGGTTCTTGCGTCCCAGTTTGAGGTCAAGCCGGAATCCCCGGAACGTCGCCTGGATATGATCGTTGGCAGCATCGGGCGACAACAGGATGTTCACTTCATCCTCGTTCCTGCGGTCACGAGCGATCCAGCCGACATCGATCGAATACCCGAACTGTTTGCCTGCGCTGCGCACGACGTGCGAGATCGCGTCCTCGTGTGCTTTGGCAAGAACACCGGAGTGAACGAACGCACCAACCTGGGTCCGGAACTGCGGATAGCGCAGATCGATGATGGCCTCGTTGGCCGGCACCGTCGTTGCATCGGAGGAAACCAGTCCTGCATCGAGGTTCGAGCCACGCCCATGGTGGAAAACGTATGTGCCGGGCGCCAGGACGATGCGGTAACCCGCCGCAAGGCTGCGCAGGCTCCAGTCGGTTTCCTCGCAGTAGCCACGGCCGAAGCAGGGATCCATGATGCCGACCTTACGGACGACCTCGGTCGAAATGAGGATGCAGAACGAGATTCCTGCAGGGATATCCATGACCGCGTCGCCGAAATGGCCCGCCAGGCTCGCATGCAGCCAGTCCACGACATTCTGGTCGTGGAGGAAACGGTTGGGATCTTCGTTCGGCAATGAATACAGGGACACATTGTTCGACCAGGCCGTCACCGAGCCCACGTTCTTCTGCCGGGACGCACGCAGCATCTGCCCCATCAGGTCACGCGGATAGAGGACGTCGGAATTGCTGATGACCACGTAGTCATAGCCACGCTTGACGGCCGTCAACATTCCCAGGTTGACGTTGCGCGGAATGCCGAGATTGCGCGGCGTACGGTAATACATGACGCCGCGCTCCCTGCAGAATGCGGAAAGCTCCTCGCTCCAGCCCGGCTCCGGACTGGCATCGTCGAGAATCAGCACGTCGATTTCCGCATCCTGCTGGTCCATGCGCAGCGCGCTTTCAATCGCTGCAGGCACGAAGGCGCGCCCGTTGTAGACCGTGATGCAGTGGAGGATACGAGGACGTCCCATCACAGGCACCGACGCAACTTGCTGCTGAAGATGGCCGCCAGCTTCACCAGACGCGAATTGCGGATCCGCTCGTAACGGATGCGCACGTCATCCTGGTCAGCGCCATAGCTCGGCGAGTACTGCACCTGCGCCCCGCCGATCCGCAGGCGCTCCAGTTCCGTGCGCGCCTGGATCAGTTCACGGCTCATCGAGGTGAGGCGCGAAGTGAGATCCATCACGCGAGCGTTGGCTACTTCGAAATCGATAAGTGCCTGCTCAAGCGAGATATCGTCAAGATTGGTGGTGTTCATGATTTTCAACCTCTGGGTATTAGGCGCGCGGTGCGGTCGCAAGCGTTTGGCGGTAAGCCTGGGTCAGGTCGGCTGCGGTGGCAGCCCACACCAGCCGACTGCCACTGGCAAGCACATGCTTGATGTTCTTCTCGGCCAGGGCCGGGTCCTGCAGCAATTGCTGGCAATAGTCTGCCATGTGAACAGGATTCCAATCCTGCGGGAGCTCTGGCGAATCGATCAGTTCCCGGAGCGGCCCGAAACTCACATGCGCCGTCGGCGTCCCCATCGAGGCCGCCTCGAACGGAACCAGGCCAAAACCCTCGGCAGAGGTCGGGTACAACACGATGCTTGCGTGGCGCAGGAGCCAGTTCCTGACCGCGCTGCTGACATCGGGCATGACAACCAGGTGGTCTTCGTCGGCATCCCTGCGAGCGACAGCCTCCTCCTGGCGCGAGGCGCCCTTGGCGACCACGGCGCCGGCCATGACCAGGGCAACGTTATGCCCCCGGCGGCGGAGCTCCTTCCAGGTGTGGATAGCCAGGTCACGATTCTTGTGGCTGTAGCTGGCACCGAGTACCAGCAGGAACTGTGCCGCCGCCAGCCCCTTCTCTACGAGGGCCTGCGGCACCTGCTCGACATCGGTATCGGTCAGGTGGTCACCGCCGTTCTTGACCACGTGGATACGCTGCAGCTCGACGGCCAGGCGTTCGTCGATGATCGACTCACGCGTATCGTCCGAAATGGCCACGATGGCGTCCGCGTATCTGGAAGCAGCCTCGATGTTGTTGCGATATTCAAGCCAATGCTGGCCGGTCTCATGATAACTGCCGACCCGGTAGGCGATCAGGTCCTGCAGCGTCACGATGATACGCTTGGACAACTGCCGCCACCTGTCCCAGGGAATCGGTCGATCCGGCTGGAACGGCCGATGCAGGATATCCACCTGTTCGGCACCGCGGAACATCAGGTCGGTCGCATCACAGATGGCCAGCTTCGATTGCAGCAGCAGGTCACGCGCGTAGACGGGCAGCGCGGCACCAGGTACGGCAAGAACCACGCGGCTGACATCGTCCCGCTTGAGCAGCGACCGTACCAGCGCGAGCGTCTGCACCTGGGTGCCCATTTCCATCGGCCCCAGGCAGGAGCCATCGATCAGCACACGAAGGCCCTGGACCTTGCTGCGTGCAACGTCCAGTGCAATGGCCAGGGCGCTGGCCTGGGACGTGCGGAGGTGGTCATGCAGCGCGGGGAAACAGCTATCCGTGGCATGCAGGCGCTGCCGCGAGCGAGGATCGTCGGATGCCTCGACCGGGGCACCACTGCTGGCCCACTGCGCAGTAACGTAGGAAGCGGCATCCAGCACATGGCGGAAGCCTCGACGACCGGTTCGCAGCGCGAACTCCGCGAGCGCTTCTGAAGGATTCGAATCGCGATCCGGATCGAATCCTCCAATCGCACGGATTACCCGCACATTGACCAGCACGACGGGGCCCATCGGCACCTGGAGCGAAACCGGGCCACTGTCTGGCGACACGTCGCGAAGCACGCGGCACACCCCCGCCTCATCCATTCCGGCGATTCCGTAAGGCGTGGGCGAATTGCGATGCGGGAAGCTCAGGGCGCCTGCCGCGTTGGAAAGGAACGACACAGTAGCGATCCGGGGATCCCTCCGCATCCATTCAATGCCGCGCTGCAGGAGTTCGGGCGGTACCACTGCAGGCGATACCGCGATCAGGACCGCTTCAAGTGCGCTGTGCCGGCCGATGAGCCCGGCAAGGGCAGATGACAACGTCCAGGCCGGACTCAAGTGCGCCTTGCTTCCACTGAACTCCCGGCTGGCACTCACGTTGTCCCATGCGGCGATCTCGCAGCCTGCGCTGCCACGCAGCTCCAGCAACGAGCGCACCGAGTCGAGCCAGTCCCGCGGCGACTCAGTGATTGCCGCCAGCGCGGCGGTACTTGCCTCCGGCGTGCTCATGCATAGCCCCGGGAGATCAGCCATTCGCCGACACGTCGGGCTCCCTCCTGGAAATCGACCTTGGCACGGACATCAAGGGATTCGGCGAGCGGAGCGGCATCGGCTACTGCCCAGCGCACATCGCCATCACGGAACTTGCCACTGACCTGCGGCTCCGGAGCATCGTGCATGGCCGCGATCGCGCGGGCCGCGTCCGCGATGGTAGTCACTACACCGCTGCCCACGTCGAGAGTGCGTACGCCGACCGGCGGCGCGCGCAACCCCGCGGCCAGCGCAGCGACGACATCGTCGATGAATACGAAGTCTCGGCCAATCGCGCCGTCTTCATAGATGTCCAGCGCCTGGCCCTTGCGGGCAATCCGATGGAACAAAGTGATGATGCCGGTATAGGCGTTGAACGGAGACTGCCCGGGACCGTAGACGTTCTGCAGGCGGAACACCGACAGTGGCACTTGCATGGCACCGCACCACGCCGCCAGGATGTGTTCCTGCGCCAGCTTGGTCGCCCCGTAAACGCTGGTTGGGTTGGGGAAGACCGACGCGGCACGATGCGGCAACGGCGAGGCTGCGCCAGTTCCCGAGGGCGAAGCAGGATTCCACTGCGAGCGTGCCAGCACTTCGTGCGACCGCGGCGGCGGATAGAAGGTTGTGCCGTCGGCGTCACGCCAGGCGCCTTCACCGTACACGGCCCGGCTGGAGGCCAGCAGGACGTGCTCGGGGACCAGGCCGCGCGCGGAGAATGCGTCCAGCATTGCAGTGGTGCCCACCACGTTCACATGCGCATGGCGCGTGGCTTCGGTCAGCGATTGGCCGGTGCCGGTTTCAGCAGCGAGGTGGATCACGATGGTGGGCCGCCACCTTGCAAGCACCTGGTCCCAGGTCTCTGCCTCGGTGACATCCCCGACGTGCAGATGGACCGCTTGGTCAAGCGCATCGGGACGCTTCGAATCGGCATGGATCTGCGGATGAAGGTTGTCGACGGCCACTACCGGCAAGCCGAACTTGCTGAGCTGACTGGACAACGCGCACCCGATGAAACCAGCTCCACCCGTGACGATCACTGCATTTTGCATCTTCCTGATTCCTGTATTTGGAGTTTCAACGGACATTACCCGCGTACCAGCAGCAGGTCTGCCTGGGCCCTCGGGCCAGCAGACGCACAGTGGCGCAGGATCTCCGTATTGCTTGCTTCGTTCAATTGCCTATTACGGATGAGCAGCACACGCATGCCAAGCGAGCGATAGGCATCCAGTACCGCTTCGGGATCCAGATGGTCGGCAGCTGCCAGTTCGGGACTGAACTCCACCACGATGCGGATGTCCGGAGACCTGTGGATCAGGCCGACCATCCCACGGATGACCTCCAGCTCCGCGCCTTGGACGTCGATCTTCACGACACCGGCCTTCAACTCCGGATACAGCTCGTCCAGGCTGATGATCGGCGCCACCGTATCGGCGGCACTCTCCTCCACTCCCCGGGTGTCGCCGAGGTTGTTGTCGGAGGTTTCCAGTGCAACCGTTCCGCGATGCCCGCCCAATGCACAGGAGTGCACCTGGATGCGTTCCCCGTGCGCCCAGGCGTTGAGTGCGAGTACATCGTGGATGAGGGGATGCGGCTCGAACGCCAACGTCCGCATTTCCGGGAAATGCCTGGAGATCAGGCACGAGAAGTAGCCGACGTTGGCACCCACGTCGACGAATATGCCGTCCGCGTGCGCCGCGCAGGACTCGATCAGCACCTTGCCGACATCAGGATCCCAACAGCCGCTGCTCCGTGCGTACTCACGCATCACGCGGTCCGCCAGTGGAAACCAGAGATCTCCGGCATCGGTACTCACGCGTTCAAGCGGCCAATTGCTGATCCCGCGGGGAACAAGCGGTCTTGCCATCGAAGAAATCTGTCGCACCCACGCCTCCAGTCAGCGAATTCATCCCCGCGCCATGAGTAACTTCTGCGTCATCTCCCGGCGCCCAATGCTCCTTCCAGATCCACCTGCAGATCCCCCAGCTCCTCCACGCCCACGCTCAGCCGCACCAGCGCATCGCTGATCCCCAGCTGCTCGCGCCGCGCCACCGGGATCGAGGCATGCGTCATCACCGCCGGATGGTTGACCAGGCTTTCCACGCCGCCCAGCGACTCGGCCAGGGTGAACAGTTCAGTCTTTTCGCAGAAGCGCTTGGCCGCCTCGAAACCACCCTTGAGCACGATCGAGACGATACCGCCATAGCCGTTCATTTGGCGGGTCGCCAGCGCATGCTGCGGGTGCGACGGCAGGCCCGGGTAGATCACTTTTTCCACCGCGGGGTGCTTTTCCAGCCATTGGGCCAGCGCCAGCGCGTTGGCGCAGTGTGCCTTCATGCGCAACGGCAGGGTCTTCAGGCCGCGCAGGGCCAGGAAGCTGTCGAACGGGCCCTGCACGCCACCGACCGAGTTCTGCAGGAACGCCATCTGCTCGGCCAGTTCGGCATTGTCCCCAACCACCACCATGCCCCCGACCATGTCCGAGTGGCCATTGAGGTACTTGGTGGCCGAATGCAGCACCAGGTCCGCGCCCAGCTCCAGCGGACGCTGCAGCATCGGCGAGGCGAAGGTGTTGTCGACCACCACGATCAGGCCGTGGCGCTTGGCGATGGCGGCGACCGCGGCGATGTCGACGATCTTCAGCATCGGGTTGGTCGGGGTCTCGACCCACACCATCCTCGTCTTCGGCGTGATGGCGGCTTCAAATGCCGCCAGATCGGTCAGGTCGACGAAGCTGAAATCCAGCCCGGCGGTGCGGCGGCGCACGCGCTCGAACAGGCGGAAGCTGCCACCGTAGATGTCGTCCATCGCCACCACGTGGCTGCCGGCGTCCAGCAGCTCGATCACGGTCGAGCTGGCCGCCATGCCCGAGGCAAAGGCGAAGCCACGGGTGCCGCCTTCCAGCGACGCCACGCAGCGCTCGTAGGCGAAGCGGGTCGGGTTGTGGGTACGCGAATATTCGAAGCCCTGGTGCTCGCCCGGGCTGGACTGGGCGTAGGTCGAGGTCGCGTAGATCGGCGGCATCACCGCGCCGGTGCTCGGGTCAGGCGTCTGGCCACCGTGGATGGCCAGAGTGGCCAGGGCCAGCGCGCGGTCAGGCGAAGAGGAGTTGGACATATCGTTTCCTGAATGACGCCGACGTGCGGCGCCGTCAAAGGATCAGGAGTCTATCAGCGCCGCCTTAACGAGCTTTGACGCAAATAAACCGGAATTCAGCGGTGATCTGCAGCGATCAGCGGGCTTACTGCACGCGGCGGCGCAGGTAGTTCAGCAGATCGATGCGGGTGATCAGGCCGAGGAAACTGTCACCGTCCATCACGATGGCGACCTGGCCGCGGTCGAATACCGGCAGCAGCGCCTCGATCGGCGACTTTACGTCCAGCCGGTCCAGCTTGCTGACCATCGCGGTGGCCACCGGGTCGCGGAAGCGCGCTTCGTCGCCATAGACATGAAGCAGCACGTCGCTTTCATCGACGATGCCCACCAGCTGGTCGCCATCCATCACCGGCAGCTGTGATACGTCATACAGCTTCATGCGCTGGTATGCGGTGGTCAGCAGGTCGTTCGGGCCGATCACCACGGTGTCGCGCTGGCCGTACGGGCGCAGGATCAGGTCGCGCAGGTCGCCGTGCTGCGGGCGCTCCAGGAAGCCGTTGTCCAGCATCCAGTAGTCGTTGTACATCTTAGACAGGTACTTGTTGCCGGTATCGCAGACCAGCACCAGCACCTTCTTCGGCGTGGTCTGCTCCTTGCAGTACTTCAGCGCCGCGGCCAGCAGGGTGCCGGTGGACGAGCCCCCGAGGATGCCCTCCTTGCCCAGCAGCTCGCGCGCGGTATGGAAGCTCTCGGCATCGCTGATGGCATAAGCCTTCTTGACACGGCTGAAGTCGGAAATCGACGGCAGGAAGTCCTCGCCGATGCCCTCCACCAGCCAGCTGCCCGACTTGTCGTTGAGCACGCCGTCGTTGATGTACTCGGCCAGGATCGAGCCGACCGGGTCAGCCAGCACCAGCTCGGTCTTCGGCGACAGCGTGGCGAACGCGCGCGACAGGCCGGTCATGGTGCCGGAGCTGCCGCAGCCGAACACGATGGCGTCCAGATCCCCCCCCATCTGCTCGAGGATCTCCGGGCCGGTACCGAATTCATGCGCGGCCGGGTTGTCCGGGTTGCCGAACTGGTTGATGAAGTAGGCGCCCGGGGTCTGCTCGGCGATGGTCCTGGCCAGGTCCTGGTAGTACTCGGGGTGACCCTTGGCCACATCCGAACGGGTCAGGCGCACTTCGGCGCCCATCGCCTTCAGGTTGAAGATTTTTTCCCGGCTCATCTTGTCCGGGACGACCAGGATCAGCTTGTAGCCCTTCTGCTGCGCGACCAGGGCCAGGCCGAGGCCGGTGTTGCCAGCGGTGCCTTCCACCAGGGTCGCACCGGGCTTCAGGTCGCCACGCTTTTCCGCCGCCTCGATCATCGACAGGCCGATGCGGTCCTTGATCGACCCGCCCGGGTTCGCGCTCTCGAGCTTCAGGTAGAGCTCGCAGACGCCGGTATCCAGGCGCTGGGCCTTGACGATCGGGGTCTGGCCGATGAGTTCGAGGACGGAAGAATGGATGGGCATTCGGAGGACTGTCGATTCGCGCCACGCAGGGCCGGACCGGTGATTATCCGACGGATGGCGCCGAATGTCAGGTCGGCCCGGCCATGCCGGGCGCGCGCCCGAAAGGGATGCGGGCGGCCCCGGTCGACGAGGAGACCGGTACCGCCCGCATCGGTGAGTTGTGCCTGCAGGCCAAGGCACCACCGCCTGTGGTGCCTTGGCGCGGCCGCCTCATCGGCGGTGCCGCGATGCCGGGGCAGGAGCGCCCGGCAGGGCCATCGATGGCCAGGTCGCGCCGGTCCGGGCGCGACGGGATGCGTCAAAGCGTGGGGGACGTCGTTGGGAGCGGTGTTTCGTACATTCGCAGAAGACGTTGCTTGGCCAGCAGCTTTTCGCGCTTCATGCGACCCAGGGTGACATCATCGATCGGGAGTACACCCAACTCCGCGTCCATGCACTTCTTGTTCAACTTGCGGTGCTGGTCATGGAGTGCCCTGAACTCCGGATCACGCGCGCGACG
Source organism: Stenotrophomonas maltophilia (assembly GCF_001676385.1). Taxonomy (GTDB): domain Bacteria; phylum Pseudomonadota; class Gammaproteobacteria; order Xanthomonadales; family Xanthomonadaceae; genus Stenotrophomonas; species Stenotrophomonas maltophilia_J. Next base: position 208,442 of record NZ_LYVJ01000007.1, read on the forward strand.
TGCGTCGATCTCGCTCTGGGGCTGATCTTCAAACATGATGGACCTCCTTCGACAGATACACGAACGCCCCGGCCACAGGGCACGGGGCGTTGTTCATGGAGGAGTGCCGGTCGATGGCTACCTGGACGCCTGCATTGACCTGCGGCACTGGCCTGCGCACGTCGATCTGCTGCGGTTGGCGCCCTGTTTGCATCGGCCCGGCCCTCCCATCGTCCGGTCCGCGGCATTGCGTCCCGGACGATTGACCCTACGCCTGCTCCAGGCGGGGTTCAAGCCCCTGCGTCAAAAAGACCGAACCCCGCCGGGGCGGGGTTCAGGCTGAATGCTCATCGCAACGAAAAGCAAACAATTTCAAGCAATTACGGGGCGATGATGACCTCGGCCGAGCGCGCCCGGGTGGAGGCGGCCTTCTTGCCGCTGACCTGGATCCGGTTGCTCGCGACACCGGCCGCCACCAGCGCATCGCGCAGCGCTTCGGCCCGCTTCTGGCCGACACCGTTGGCACTGTCGTAGGCCTCGATGCGCAGGCCACCCTTCTTGCCGATGTTCAGGTATTCAGCCAGTGCCCTGGCCTGGTTGCGGGCCCCGCCGGACAGGCTGGACGCGCCTGCGGCGAACGCGTCGCCAGCGAAGGTGAAGACTTCGCCACGGCCATCGAACTTCGAACCCGGCAGCTTCTGTCCGGACACCAGCTCGGCCTCCTCGCGGGCGAGCCGGGCGGCGTTCTGCTGCGCGGCGCTGAGGCGTTGCTGCTGCTTGCCGGCCACGCTGCTCAGGGCGTTCTCGGCGTCCTGGCGGGCCAGGGTCTCGGCCTCGGCGGCCTGGCGCAGGCGTTCGGCCTCCTCGGCCTGCATCTGCGCCTGCATGCGCAGCTGCTCGGCTTCCTGGCGGGCACGGGCCGCATCGCGGCGGCTGGCCTCGATCAACAGGTCGCTGCGGGTCCGCTCCAGGCGGTCCACCTCGCGCGCGGCCAGTGCGGTGCGCACCGCGGTCTCGGCGATCTCGACCCGGCGCTCGGCCAGGTAGGTGGCCAGCTCCTGGTCGCGGCGCTTGGCCTTGTCCAGCGTGGCGATGGCCTGCTGGGCCTGCATGCGCTCGAACGCGCCCAGCTCGGCCGTGTCAGGATTGGCCTGGATCGCCATCAGGCGCTGGCTCAGCTGGGCCACCATCGGGTTGTCGGCGGCCACGGCCAGGGTCGGCAGCGCCAACAGCGCGGCCAGGGTTGCGGCGGTCATCGGCTTCACCGGCGGTCCTCCCCGGTCGACAGCTGGCGCTGCAGCTGGTTGACCTCGTTGCGGCGCAGCTGCAGCTGCGCGGTGACGGTGGCTTCCTCGCTGCGGACGCGGGCCAGGTCGGCATCGGCGGCGGCGCGCAGGGCCATCGCCGGAGCATTCTTGCGCTCGCGGCGATCCCCAGCGGCGCGCTGGGCCTGCTCCAGTCCCTGCCGGGCCAGCCCGATCAGGTCCGGGGCGTACTGGTCGGCATCGGCTTGGGTGGCCTTGTCCACCGCCTGCCGGGCCTGCGCCAGTTCCAGCGCAGCGTCCTGCGCCCCGGCGGGGGCAGACAGTGCGAATGCAAACGCCATCACATACAGGCCATGGCGCATTCGTGCGAAGCTAAGTCGTTTCATTGGGGAGGCCGTACCGGTTGTCGGTTCACGGCCATTGTCGTCAAGCCGACACCGTGCTGGCAACGGGCGTCGGCCGTTTCGTTGGGGAAAATTCGCGATGGATATCGGCTACTTCCTGAAGCTGATGACCGAAAAGAACGCTTCGGACATGTTCCTGACCACCGGGGCACCGGTCTATATCAAGATCGAGGGGAAGCTCTATCCGCTGGGCAACACCGGCCTGCCGCCGGGCATGGTCAAGAAGATCGCCTACTCGCTGATGGACGAGGGCCAGGTGCCACAGTTCGAGCGTGAGCTGGAGCTCAACATGGCCATCGCCCTGCCCGATGCAGGACGCTTCCGCGTCAACGTATTCAAGCAGCGCGGCGAGGTCGGCATGGTCATCCGCGCCATCCGCAGCCGCATCCCGAGCATCGAAGAACTGAACCTCCCGCAGGTGCTCAAGGACGTCATCATGACCCCGCGCGGGCTGGTGCTGGTGGTGGGGTCCACCGGTTCCGGCAAGTCCACCTCGCTGGCGTCGATGATCGACCACCGCAACAGCACCACCACCGGTCACATCCTCACCATCGAGGATCCGATCGAGTACCTGCACAAGCACAAGATGTCGATCGTCAACCAGCGCGAGGTCGGCCTGGATACCCATGCCTTCCACAACGCGCTGAAGAACGCGATGCGCGAGGCGCCGGACGTGATCCTGATCGGCGAGATCCTGGATGCGGAAACGATGGAGGCGGCAATCGCCTTCGCCGAGACCGGCCATCTGTGCCTGGCCACGCTGCACTCCAACAACGCCGACCAGACCATCGAGCGCATCCTCAACTTCTTCCCGGAAAGCGCGCACAAGAACGTGCTGATGAACCTGGCGCTGAACCTGCGTGCGGTGATCAGCCAGCGCCTGGTGAAGAACAAGGAAGGCCGTCGCCTGCCGGCCACCGAGGTCCTGATCAACACGCCGATGATCCGCGACCTGCTGCGCCGCGGCCAGGTGCACGAGATCAAGGCAGCGATGGAAGCCTCGCTGGAAGAAGGCATGGAGAGCTTCGACCAGTGCCTGTTCCGGCTGGCCAAGGCCGGCATCATCGAGCAGGAAGAGGCACTGCGCGCAGCCGACTCGCGCGATGGCCTGGCCCTGAAGTTCCGCCTGTCCGAGGGCAGCAGCGGCGAACACGATCCGTACGCGGACTTCTCGAGCGGGCAGCCCAGCATCACCCACGGATTCTGAACCTGGAACCGCGGGGCCGGGCCCCGCGGGTCCCGCCCCGCCTCAGGCCGCGTCGCGCTGGTTTTCCGGGCGCGCCCGCTCGAACGCGTCCAGCGTCTGGCAGGCCGCTTCGATGCGGCGCAGGGTTGGATAGGCTGCCAGGTCCAGGCCGAAGCGGTGCGCGTTGTACAGCTGCGGCAGCAGGCAGATATCCGCCAGGCCAGGGCGGTCGCCATGGCAGAAGGTGCCGGTGTCGCTGCTGCCGGCCAGCAGGGCTTCCATCGCCGCCAGGCCTTCGGCGATCCAGTGCAGGGTCCATTGCGTGCGCGCTTGGGCCGGTACCTGCAGGTTGCGCTCCAGGTATTGCATCACCCGCAGGTTGTTGATCGGGTGGATATCGCAGGCGACCAGCTGGCCCAGCGCGCGCACCCGTGCGCGGCCGGCGGCGTCGGCCGGCAGCAATGGAACCTGCGGGAAACGTTCATCCAGGTATTCGAGGATCGCCAGCGACTGGGTCAGGGTATGCCCATCGTGCTGCAGGGTCGGCACCAGTTGCTGCGGGTTGAGCGCGCGATAGTCGCCGCGATGCTGTTCGCCGCCTTCTCGCACCAGGTGCACCGGCCGCGCCTCCCAGGCCAGGCCCTTCAGCTCCAGGCCGATGCGCACGCGGTAGGCGGCGCTGGAGCGCCAGTAGGTGTACAGCACGATGCCGTCGTCGACCGGGATCTCCATTGCCGCCTCCATGCTCAGGGCTTGGCTGCCTGCTCGATGCGCTGCTCGATCGCACCAAAGATGCTGTTGCCCGCGGCATCGAGCATCTCGATGCGGACCACGTCGCCGAAGGACATGAACGGCGTGATCGGCTTGCCGTCACGCAGGGTCTCGACCACGCGCTGCTCGGCGAAGCACGAAGCGCCCTTGCTGGTGTCTTCGTTGGCGATGGTGCCCGAACCGACGATGGTGCCGGCGCCCAGCGGACGGGTCCTGGCCGCATGCGCGACGAGTTGGGCAAAATTGAACTGCATGTCGACGCCGGCTTCCGGCGCGCCAAACCACTGGCCGTTGACATGGGTCAGCAGCGGCAGGTGCACCTTGTTGTCCTGCCAGGCAGCGCCCAGCTCATCGGGAGTGACGAACACCGGCGACAGCGCCGAGCGCGGCTTGGACTGCAGGAAGCCGAAACCCTTGGCCAGCTCGCCCGGGATCAGGTTGCGCAGCGAGACGTCGTTGACCAGGCCGACCAGCTGGATGTGGCCGGCGGCCTGTTCCGGGGTAGCGGCCATCGGAACGTCATCGGTGATCACCACGATTTCCGCTTCCAGGTCGATGCCGTAATCCTCGCTGGCTACCTTCACCGCATCGCGCGGTCCGTAGAAGCCGGCGCTGGTGGCCTGGTACATCAGCGGGTCGGTATAGAAGCTCTCCGGCACCTCTGCCCCGCGCGCGCGGCGCACGCGTTCAACGTGCGGCAGGTAGGCGCTGCCATCAACGAACTCGTAGGCTCGCGGCAGCGGCGCAGCCAGGGCCTGCGGGTCGAGGTCGAACACACCATCGGCGTCGCCGGCATTGAGGGATTCGTACAGGGCGTTCAGGCGCGGCGCGACGTGGCTCCAGTCCTCCAGGGCCTGCTGCAGGGTGGCGGCAATCCCGATGGCGCGCACGCCGTGGCGAAGGTCACGCGAGACGACGATCAGGGTGCCATCGCGGCCGCCTTCCTTCAAAGAACCAAGCTTCATGGGTGGGTGTCCGGAGTCGTGGGCAAACAAGTTTCAAGTGTAATCAAATATGCGGCGACGCCAAGCTGCAGCGCCGCATCGGCCCACCCTACCGCAGTGGGGGTTCGGCAGGGTTGCACCCTGCACCCGCTTCAAGCCAAGGCAACGTCAAGGGCAACAGCCGGCTCTGGGTTGTCTGCGGGTTTGGCGGGGCGGTGTGGGCGGGCAGGACACGCCGTGAACCCATCCCTGGGGCTCGATGGCGCCATCCATGGCGCCAACGGTCCTGCCCGCCCACCCCGCTTACCCACAGGAACCCGGTCTTTGCCGTTGTTTCGGCCTCTGCAGGTGCAGGGCGCAGCCCTGCAGAGAGAACCCTTACCTGAACGGGGCTTTTTGCGCGAGGTCTCAGCCATCGGTTAGACTGGGCAGGTCTGCAGCGGCCGTCCGTTTCCCTTCGGGATCGCCGGCGTCCGGGGTCCGCCCCGTCGCCCGCCCCCACTCCGACGCCGTTCGTCACGCATTCCAGCCTGCGCTCCGTGCCGGCTGCACCCAACTTCTCGCAGCGCGGTTCACGGGAACGCTCCGAGTCAGCCGATCAGTCTGATCTGCCCCCGTCTGTCCGTTCGGACAGGCGTTTCTTGTATCTGGAGCAAACTCAATGTCGTTTGAATCGCTGGGCCTGGCGCCCTTCCTGCTGCGTGCGCTCGCCGAGCAGGGCTATGAAACCCCGACCCCGATCCAGCAGCAGGCGATCCCGCTGGCGCTGGCCGGTCGCGACCTGCTGGCTGGGGCACAGACCGGTACCGGCAAGACCGCCGCCTTCGGCCTGCCGCTGCTGCAGCATCTGGGCACTGCCCCGCAGGAAGTGCGTGGCGGCGGCCCGCGCAGGCCGCGCGCGCTGATCCTGGCTCCGACCCGCGAACTGGCCACCCAGGTGCATGACAGCCTGCGCGGCTACAGCAAGTACCTGCGCATCCCCAGCGCCTGCATCTATGGCGGCGTCGGCATGGGCAACCAGCTGGACATCCTGCGCCGCGGCGTGGACCTGCTGGTCGCCTGCCCGGGCCGCCTGATCGACCACCTGGAGCGCCGCAGCATCGACCTGTCCGGCATCGAACTGCTGGTACTGGACGAGGCCGACCGCATGCTCGACATGGGCTTCCTGCCGTCGATCAAGCGGATCCTGGCCAAGCTGCCGAAGCAGAACCGCCAGACCCTGCTGTTCTCGGCCACGTTCGAGGACAACATCCGCCAGCTGGCCCTGGAGTTCATGCGCAACCCGGAACAGATCCAGGTGACGCCGAAGAACACCGTGGCCGAAACCATCACCCACCGCGTGCATCCGGTCGACGCCGGCCGCAAGCGCGATCTGCTGCTGCATCTGCTGGCACAGGACAGCCGCGAGCAGACCCTGGTGTTTGCCCGCACCAAGCACGGTAGCGACAAGCTGGCCACGTTCCTGGAAAAGTCGGGCATCAAGACCGCAGCGATCCACGGCAACAAGAGCCAGGGCCAGCGCCTGCGTGCGCTGGGCGACTTCAAGGCCGGCCGCGTGACCGTGCTGGTGGCCACCGACATTGCCGCGCGCGGCATCGACATCAACGAGCTGCCGAAGGTGATCAACTTCGACCTGCCGATGGTGGCCGAGGACTACGTGCACCGCATCGGCCGTACCGGCCGCAACGGCGCGACCGGCCAGGCAATCTCGCTGGTGGCGCAGGACGAAGTGAAGCTGCTGCGCGCGATCGTGCGCCTGCTGGGCCGCGACATGGACATCCGCGATTTGCCGGGCTTCGAGCTGCAGGTGCCGATCCGCTGGGGCAACAGTGCACCGGGCAAGGCCGATCAGCCGGGTGGCGAGCGTGCGCCGCGCAAGAACCACGCACGCCGTCCGCACGGCGATGCGCCGCGCCATGCGCACGCCGGCCCGAAGAAGGCCGGTGGTGGCCGTCGCGAGGGGGGTGGCAATGGACAGCAGCGTGCAGGCGCCGGTCAGGGCCAGCGTCGTGGGGGTGGCGGCAATGGTGGCGGCCGTGGCCGCGGCCAGGGTGGCAACGGCGGCGGTCGCGCCGGCTGATCCCAGCTGACATGGGGGGTGCCTCCCGCTGCGCGGGGGCTATCGGGGGACGGCGCTGACGCGCCGTCCTTTTTTTTGTCGGCTACCGTGGGTGAAAGCACGCGGATGGTTCGGCTTGGGGCGGCGCAGGGCGGAGTGGGGGCAAAACACGCCGTAAACCCATCCATGGGGGCTCGATCGCGCCATCCATGGCGCTCACGGTTTTGCCCCCACTCCGCCCTGCGCCGCTTCGGAGATCGCCAGCACCTACTTGTCCCGCCGGGTAGCCGGGAGAAGAAGATTAAATTCAAATTCAAATTCAAATTCAAAAGCCGAAGCCGCAATTCCTGGTCTTGCCTTTGCTTTTGCTTTTGCCCTTGCTCCGCCTTGGGGTCTGATGCGTCCGCGCCCGCAGGAAACTGTCATGGGAGGCAGGGGGCCTCAGCCAGGACCGTTGGCGCCAAGGATGGCGCCATCGAGCCCCCATGGATGGGTTCACGGCGTGTCCTGGCTGAGGCCCCCTGCCTCCCATGCACAACAACAACTAGGCGCCAAACGCCTCAACCCCGCGCCTTACTCGGATTCACCAGATTCCCGAAGAAGATCGCGTTGATCAGCAGCCGATCCGTCCCGTGCCAATACTTGCGGTGCGCCGGATCATCGGCAAACAGGACTACGTTGCCCTGCCCCTGTGGCGATACCAGCAGCCACGCACTGCCGGCCACCCGGGCGCGATTGCGCTCGGACAGATACCCGTTCACCCGCGGTGGTGTGTCGATGCGCACTACCGTCGAGAACGGGTTCGTGCTCGGCTGCAACGTCACCGTGCTTTCCTTGTTGATTGCCAGCTGCCGGCGCGGCACGCCGAACGCCAGCGGATGGCTGGTATCCACGTCGGCACTGAGGATGTTGCCGCTGACCCGCTCGATTGCCGCGATGTCTCGCTGGTCACCGAACGCACGCCGGCTTTCACCGGCCGCCTCTTCTTCCTTGCCGAGCTTCTCGCCGTCGGCCAGCTTCTGCTCGATCGCCCACTTCGAGGCACTGCCGTAGGTCACCAGTGAACCACCGGCCTGTACCCAGCGCTTCAATGCAGCCACCGCCGTGGCATCGATGCCCGTGTAGGTGCCACCGGCCAGCACGATCGTGGTGTAGCGGTCCAGCGGCACCTTGCCCAGCTGCTGCGGGTCCAGCTTGCTGGCGGGCAAGTGCAACTGCTGGTCGAGCAGGAACCAGGCCGAGCCGATCTCGGTGGCGGCCACGCCCTCGCCCATCACCAGCGCAACCGAGGGTTTGCGCAGCGCCTTGACGCCGTCACTGCCCAGATCGATGCCTTCGCGGCTGCGGCCACTGGACAGCGCGTGCACCTGCACACCCGCCTCGCGCGCGGCCGAGGTTACTGCCTCAAGCAGCGCCGCGCCCTGCAGCGTTTGCCCGGCAACCGGAATCACCAGGCCGCCGGCGGCGAAGCTGACGTCGCCCTGCGCGGTCGCGGTGGTGAATGGCTGGAATGCCGCACGTGCGCTCACGCCCTTGCCCTGCAGCGCGGCCAGCGCGCGTCCGGCGTTGTAGTCGCGCCAGTCGATCGCGTATGCGAATCCGGCCTGGCCGCCCAGCACCGCACCGTGCTCCGCCGGGAGCGCGGTCACGCGTGCGCCGCCTTCGATGCGGCTGCGGCTGCCCGCGAAGGCCACGCCGTAGGCCGGTGCGATTGCGTAGCTGGTGCTGCCGTAGAACACGTCGCCCTTGATCGGCGGCGTCTCGGCAAAGATCGAATGCACCAGGCGGAACTGCGCCTGCTGCACTGGCACCACGTAGGCGCTCCCCGCCTCGAAGCGCAGGCCATCAACGCTGACCGCACGGTCCAGCGCGCGCACCTCGATGCGGTGCAGCAGCAACAGTTCCAGCAGGCGACGGGTCAGCGCCGGATCATGCGTATCGCCGAACACGAAGCTCTTCACCGGCTGCTGCGCTGCCTGCTTCAGCGCACTCTGGAAGAACTGCTTCTGCAGGTCGAACAGGCCGCTGCGCTCGGCCACCGCGCCACGCACCGTGCCGAGGCCGGTAGCGACCTGGTTGCGAATGGTGAACGGGAAAGTCAGCAGGCCGTTCACCGACTCCTGCACGCGGCCACGCGAACTGGCCTGCTCGACGGTCACGCCGACGGCACCATGGAAGTCCGGATAGGTAGAGCCGTATACCGGCGAGAAGTTGTCGAAGTTCTCGCCGGTGTAGTACAGCGAGCCCAGCGCATCCAGTGCCTGCGCGTGGTACTTGGCCAGGGTCCTGTTGAATTCGTACGACGCCGCCGGAATCAGCGGGCTGTGCATGCTCTTCGGCGAGGGCTCGAAGTAATAGGTGCTGTCCTTGCCCATCTCATGAAAATCGATCTGCACGTTCGGGTACCACTGGTGGAACAGTTCCACCTTTGGCCGCGACTCCTGCTGGGTCAGCGCCAGCCAGTCGCGGTTGAGATCGGTGAAGTAGTGGTTGGTGCGGCCCTGCGGGAAGGGCTCCACGTGCTCCTTGTCGGCCGGGTCGGCCGAAGCCGGATCGGAAGCCCAGGCGTTGTGCCAGTTGGCGGCGCGATCGCGGCCGTCCGGGTTCTGCGCCGGGTCGAACAGCACCACCGCCTGCTGCAGCCACTGCTGGGTTTCCGCGCTGCGGTTGGCCACCAGGTAGTAAGCGGTCAGCATCGCCGCTTCGGCGCTGGAGGTCTCGTTGCCATGCACGCTGTAGCCCAGCCACACCACCACCGGGCTGTCACCGGCCGCGCTTCGCGGCTGCGCCGGATCGGCCAGGGTCGCGTGCTGCTGGCGCAGCTGCTCCAGCCGCGCGTGGTTGCCTGGGGCGGTGACGGTGGCGATCAGCAGCGGGCGGCCTTCATAGCTGCGGCCGATCTCGCGCACGCTGATCTTGTCCGAGTGCCGGGCCAGTTCCTGGAAGTACGCCACCAGTTGGTCGTGCCGGGTGTAGCGGCTGCCGATCGGATAGCCGAGGAACTGCTCCGGCGTGGGAATCGCCGCATCGAAGGCCGCTGCTCCGGTGGCCTGCGGGAAGAAGTAGGCGCTCTGTGCCTGCGCCGGCGGTGGCGAGGACAGTACGGTGGCGGCTGCGATCAGAAACGGAAGAACGGCACGGCGATGCAAGGACACGATGACTCCCCTGGAACACAACGGCAGACAGGCGCGCGGCCGGCCCCTTCAGGTGACCGGCCGCGACGGATGGATCAGAAGCGGTAATCGAAGCCGAGCGTGAAGTAGCGGCCGCGCAGGTCGTACTGGCTGAAGTCGTACGGCGCGCGGATGCCCGGGAACGAGGCGTCGTACGGTGGCGTCCTGTCGGCCAGGTTCTGCACCTTGGCGTACAGCGTCAGCTTGTCGATGCCGGTGTAGGCCAGGTACAGGTCGTACTGGCTGTAGCTGCCGACGCGCTGCTGCACGGCCTTGGCGGCGGTGCTGGCTTCCTGGCGGTAACTGCTGGTGTAGTACCAGGTCACGGCCGCATTGAAATCGCCAAGTTTCCAGTCCAGCGTGGTGGTGGCCTTGTCCTTGGGCAGGGTCGCGCCCAGGTTGCTGCCGGCGTAGTCGACCAGCGGGCCCCCGACCACGGTCGGGCGACGGTAATCACGCACGTGGGTGTAGGCCGAGGACAGGGTGAAGTCGCCCAGCGCAGCGGTCGGGATGCGCTGGCGCAGTTCGACATCGATGCCCGAGGTCTTCAGCTCGCTCAGGTTCTGGTAGCGGTTGTAGACCGCCTGCAGCTTGCCGCGCTCATCGCGCTGCACGGCGCCGGCCACGTTGTCGTTGACCAGGGTCTGGGTGTTGTTGGTACCGACGAGGTTGTCCAGCTGGATGCGGTAGTAGTCCACGCTCAGGTTGGTGTTTGCCCACGGCGACATCACCACGCCGAAGTTCACGCTCTTGGTGCGCTCGGGCTTCAACGCGTTGTTGCCGACGGTGAAGAAGGTCGGGTTCTGCCGCGAGCCCGGGACGTCCGGATCCCGCGGATCGACCACGCTGCCATAGGCGATGCTGGTGCTGTTGGAGTTCTCCGACAACGACGGCGCGCGGAAGCCCTTGGACGCCGAGGCGCGCACCAGCAGGACGTCGAGCGGTTGCCAGCGCAGGCCGATCTTCGGCGAGAACGCGTCACCGAAATCGTCGTAATGGTCCGCGCGCGCGGCGGCGGACAGTTCCAGGGTCGAGGCCAGCGGCACGTTCACTTCGGCGTAGGCTGCACTGACCTGGCGCTCGCCGTGCACTTCAGCGATGGCCGGGCGCACCTGCAGGCCAGCATCGATCTGCCACGGGTTGTTGGAGTCGAGCTTCTCGCGGCGCCACTCGGCTCCGGCAGCGAAGCCGATCTCGCCGGCCCAGGTGTGGCCCAGGCTGCCGGAGATCTTCGCATCGATGCCCTGCAGCTTGGATTCGGCCGGGCGCAGCGTGGCGATGTTGATCGCATCACGCACCGATTGTGGCGTCGCCGCCGGGTCGAGCAGGTTGTAGCTGCCCGTAGCCAACGCATCGGCCAACGCCCAGCGGTTGGCGAAACCGCCGGACACAGTTTCGCGCTCGCTGCTGCGCGCACCGAACGCGGCGACTTCCCAGTCCCAGTTCGCAGTGGTGCCGCGCAGCCCGAATACACCGCGGTAGGCGGTTGAACGGTTGGTCTTGATGGTGCCGCCGAGGTCGAAGAAGGTGTATTCGATCGGGATCGCGCGGCCATAGGGGTTGTACGGATTGCTGGCCGGCAGCAGCGACGACACAGGCTCGGCCAGGCCGCTGTCTGCATTCAGTGCGAAGCGGCCGCTCTCCAGGGTGAAGAACGGGCTGCTGCCGAACCACGCGGCGCTCTTGATCTGGCTGTACAGCACCTCGCCGAAAGCTTCGACGTTGTCGCCCAGGCGGAAGGTGCCGTTGGCGTAGGCCTGGTAGCGCTTGGTCGAAGGAATCAGCGTGGTGAACGGCGCCTGGTTGTAGCCGCAGGTATCGCCGGCCATGCCATCGATCGGCGCGCTGGCGACACGGGTGGTGCCGGTCGGGCAGTTGCCGTTGGCATCGAGCATCGGTACCGACACGCCGTTGACCAGGTAGCGCGCGCCCTTGGCCGACCAGCCGTTCCAGCGGCCACCGGGCTTGTCGGTGTAGATGCCACTGCGGGTCAGGTTGCGTTCGTCCTGGTCCAGGCGTTCGCGGTTGTAGCCCTGCAGGCTGAAGAGGATGTTGTAGCCATCGGTATCGAGATCGCCGAGGCCGCCGACGAACTTCAGGTTCTGCTCGTGCAGGCCGCCCTGGTCGGCGCCACCGAAGCTGCCGCCGATCTCGGCGCCTTCGAAGTTCTGCCGGGTGATGATGTTGACCACCCCCGCTACAGCGTCCGAACCGTACACCGCCGAGGCACCGTCCTTGAGCACCTCAATGCGTTCCACCGCAACCAGCGGCAAGGCATTGAGATCGACGAAGGTGTCGGACAGGCCACCGGCGGGAAAGCCGTAGTTGGCCAGGCGACGGCCATTGAGCAGCACCAGCGTGTTCTTCTGCGACAACCCGCGCAGGCCGATGCCGGCCGAGCCGGACGCCCAGCCGTTGTTGGTGGTCTCGTTGTTGGCATTGCCGGTATTGGCCGAGATCGACCGCAGCACGTCGGCCACGGTGGCCTTGCCGGTCTGCTCCAGTTGCTGGCGGGCGATCACCTGCACCGGGTTGGAGGCCTCGGTGTCAACGCGCTTGATGTTGGAACCGGTGACGCGCACGGCCGCCAGGGTGCTGGCTTCGCCGCTGGCGTCGGTCGAGGTTTCGGCAGCGGCGGGCAAAGGCGCGGCCAGAGCGGCGGCCAGGGCCGCCACGAGCAGGGTGTGCTTGGGCATGACGATGTGGGGAGGTGGTGGGGACGGCGAAGTTCCGCAGTAATCCATGCCTGGCCGGAACCGGCCAATAACATCTCTTCATACGGATATAAGAGAAACTATCATCTCTTCATCCGGATGGAAATAGTGCATCTGCGGAAGAGCCACATCCGCGCAAGCTGCTTACTGGCCTGCGGCGTACAATCGCGCCATGGAAATCTTCAAAGTCTTCATGCTGGAGGCGGCGCATCGTCTCCCCAACGTGCCGCCCGGGCACAAGTGCGCGCGCCTGCACGGCCACTCGTTCCGGGTGGAACTGAAAGTCGAGGGCGAGCCCGGCGCACAGACCGGTTGGATCATGGATTTCGGCGACGTGAAGGCGGCCTTCCAGCCGATCTACGAGCGGCTGGACCACCACTACCTCAACGACATCCCGGGCCTGGAAAATCCGACCAGCGAAAACCTCGCGGTATGGATCTGGAACGAACTCAAGCCCGGCCTGCCCGCGCTGAGCGAGATCACGGTGCACGAAACCTGTACCTCGGGCTGCCGCTACCGCGGCCCCGGCGCCTGATCAACCCGTTGATCTGTAAGGTTTTTCGAAGGCGCCTGGGGCGCCTTCGATTTTTTTGTTGCATTGCCGCATCAACGGCGTATGCTGCAATGCATCAAGCCACTCCCATGACGCCCCATGGCCGCCGCCTTCAGCGATCGCTTCAGTGATGCCACCCGCCAGCTCGCCGCCGCGGCAACGCGCGCGAACCGGCTGGCATTGGAGAACGCAGAGAGCATGTTCGGGGTGCAGCTGAAGGCGATGGAGCGCAACCTGACCGCGACCGGCGGCTGGCTGGGTGAACTGGCCCGCGGCGAGGATACGGCCGGGACGCTCTCCAGGGGCGCGCAGCTGTGGCAGGACAACCTGCAGCGGCTGGGCCAGGCGCAGCAGGATGTGGTCGGGCTTGGCCTGCAGGCCGGCAAGGCCTGGTCCGAACTGGTACAGGGCTGCAACCAATCAACTGCGGACGCGAACGGGCACAGCCACTGACGCGGCGCAACGCTCATTGCGTGGGTCCCTCCCCCCATGCAATCCGGACCCGGCAGATCCCTCCCTCTGCCGGGTCTTTTTTTGCCTGATGCCCGGCTTCTTCCGCACCGAAGGCGGGCCAGCCTGCTAGGTCGCCGGTACCGCGCGCGGCAGGCCGAACACGAACAACGCCCCCTGGTCACTGTCTCGCAGCTCGATGTGGCGGCCATGCAGCTGCACGATACGCTGCACGATCAGCAGGCCCAGGCCTCCGTTCTCGCCACGGCGGGCGCCAAGGGCGGCGGGCGCCTGGAACAGCTGCGTGCGCAGCGCAGGCGGCACCCCGGGGCCGTCATCGGCCACGCTCACCTCCACGCTGTCGGGGGTCGCCCGCAGGTGCACCTCGATCCGGCCACCCTGGGGCGCATGCCGCAGCGCGTTGTCGAGCAGATTGGTCAGCACGCGCTCGACCAGCCCCAGATCGGCCCGCACCAGCGGCAGGCCAGGCGGAAACTCCGCGTGCAGATGCTGGCCGCGCGCCTGCGCTCCGAGCTCGAACTTCTGCAGGACATCCTGCAGCAGTTCCGGCAGCGCGAAGACCTCCCACTCCAAACGCACTTCGCCGTGCTCGAGCCGTGCCAGTTCGAACAGCGCGCGCGCCAGCCGGCCGACCTTGGCACTCTGTGCCAGCGCGATGCCGAGATAGCGGCGGCGCTCGTCCGGTGACAGCGTGGCGTCCTTGAGTGCCAACGTTTCCAGGTAGCCATGCAGCGACGACAACGGCGTGCGCAGGTCGTGCGAAATGTTGGCCACCAGTTCGCGCCGCTGCAGGTCCTGCTGGCGCAGCTGCTGCCACTGCTCGCCCAGCCGTTGCGCCATCTGCGCGTGCGCATGTTCAAGGATCACCAGCTCGTCGCGCTCGCCCGGGCGCAGCGGCGCCGGCGGTGGCAGCGGCGTGGGCGCGTCGATGTCGAAGGCCTGGATGCGCCGGGTCAGCCGCCGCAGCGGGCGCGTCACCCAGTAGAACGCCACCAGCCCGGCCAGCAGCCCGAGGCCCCCCACCAGCACCACCGACCACAGCGTGGTGTCCCACTGGTTGCTGGCCGCAAGATCGTCGGCCAGCATCTGCCGGTGCTCGCCGACCAGTACCACGTACACGTAGCCCGCCTGGCGACCCTGCACGACCAGCGGCGCGACGCTGAACACCTTGCGGCCATCACGGCTGCGCGGGTCGTCGCCGAGGATTGGCAGCGGTGCACCGGCCAGCAGTTCGCGCAGCGGCGCCACGTCAACGCGGTTGCGCACCAGGTGGCCACTGGGCGCATCGTGGCCGAGGATGCGTCCCTGATCATCCAGCAGGTAGACCTCGACGCTGGGATTGACTGCCATCAACTGGCCGAACAACGCGCGTACCGCCGCGTCGCGCATGCCACTGGTATCCATCAGTTCGCTGCGCTGCGCGATATGCTCGGCCAGACCCAACGACAGCCGCTGCACCACCTCCTGCTCGTGGCGCGTGTTGGCGCGCATCTGCAGCGCCAGAAGCGCCATGCAGCACATCAGCATCAGCGCAGCGATCACCGCTGCCAGCTTCTGCCACAGGTTCGGCCGGGTCACGATGCCGCCCCAGCGGGATCCACCAGCTTGTAGCCACGTCCCCACACCGTCAGCAGTCGCCGCGGGTTGGCCGGGTCGGCTTCGATCTTGCTGCGCAGGCGGTTGATGTGGGTGTTGACCGTGTGTTCGTAGCCGTCGTGCTGGTAGCCCCAGACCTGGTTGAGCAGCTCCATGCGCGCGAATACCTGGCCGGGATGGCGGGCAAAGAACAACAGCAGGTCGAATTCGCGGGGCGTCAGTTCCAGCGCGTTGCCGTCCACCGAGGCGGTGCGCGCGATCGGGTCCAGCCGCAGTCCGCCCAGCTCGATCGCGCCGGCATCGATGCGCGCGCTCTGGGCCATCGCCTCCGCACGGCGCAGCAGGGCACGCACACGTGCCACCAGCTCGGGCATCGAGAAGGGTTTTGCCAGGTAGTCGTCCGCGCCCAGTTCCAGCCCGACGATGCGCTGGGTCTCGCTGCCACGCGCACTGATGATGATGATGGGCACGTAGCGCGCCATCGCACGCGCACGCTGGCATACCTGCAGGCCGTCGACGCCGGGCAGCATCACGTCGAGCACCAGGGCATCCCATGGACCGTCCTGTTCCAGCAGGCGCAGGCCGCCGTCGCCGCTGGCTGCGTGGGCGACATCGTAGCCCTCGTCGCCCAGGTGCATGCGCAGCAGGTCGGCGATATGGGCATCGTCTTCAACGATCAGGACGCGTTTGGTCGACATCGGCGGTTCGGAGGGCCAGGGGGCTGCCTGCATTGTGGCGCGGGATGGCCGCCGATACCTCACGAAAAATTGAATCCTGCGTGAGGATTCGTTGACCGGGGCGGGCGCAGCATGGCCGCGTCGTCCCTTCCCGGAGTCGCCCATGCCCCTCACCCGCCGCCACCTGCTGGGCCTGGGCGGTGTCGCCACTGCCGCCGGCCTGTTTGGCCTGGGGGCATGCAGCCGTGCTGCCCCGGCCGCTGCCCAAGCGCGTCGCCCGCGACAGTTCGAGGTGATGTACAGCGATGCGCAATGGCGCCAGCGATTGAGCCCCGCGCAGTACGAGGTGCTGCGTCGGCAGGGCACCGAACGGCCGTGGAGCAGCCCGCTCAACAAGGAACACCGGCAGGGCACCTTCGCCTGCGCCGGCTGTGCGCTGCCGCTGTTCTCCTCGTCCACCAAATTCGAGAGCGGCACCGGCTGGCCCAGCTTCTGGGCACCGTTGCACGATGCGGTCGGCGAGGACCGTGACGTCACCTTCGGGATGCTGCGGGTGGAGGTGCACTGCCGTCGCTGCGGTGGCCACCTCGGCCATGTGTTCAACGATGGTCCGCGCCCGACCGGGCTGCGCTACTGCATGAACGGCGTCGCCCTGGTGTTCATTCCCGGTGCCGGCGATGGCGGCACGGCGGGCGGTTGGCGCGTGCCCATCGATTCTTCCCCTGTTCCCGGAGCCTGATGATGCTGTTGCTGCTGCTTGCCTACCTCGGCGGTGCGCTGACCCTGCTCAGCCCCTGCATCCTGCCGGTGCTGCCGTTCGTGTTCGCACGCGCCGACCGTCCGTTCCTGCGCAGCACGGCGCCGCTGCTGCTGGGCATGGCACTCACCTTCACCGTGGTCGCCAGCCTGGCCGCGGTGGGCAGCCAATGGGTCGCGCAGGCCAACCAGGTCGGCCGCTGGATCGCGCTGGTGCTGATCGCGTTGTTCGCATTGGCACTGCTGTGGCCACGACTGGCCGATCACCTGCTGGCACCGTTCCAGCGCATGGGCGCGCGCCTGAGCGCACGCGCCGATGCCGCTGATGCAGCCGGACGTGGCGGTGCCTGGACGTCACTGTTGATCGGCGTTGCCACCGGCCTGCTGTGGGCGCCCTGCGCCGGACCGATCCTCGGCCTGGTGCTGACCGGCGCGGCATTGAATGGCGCCAGCGCCGGCACCAGCGCACTGCTGCTGGCCTATGCGCTGGGCGCGATCACCGCGCTGGCGCTGGCGGTATGGGTCGGCGGCCGCGTGTTCCGTGCACTGCAGGCCCGGCTTGGCCTCGGCGATGTGCTGCGCAAGGTGCTGGGCGTGGCCGCCTTGCTGGCGGTGGCGGCGATCGGCCTGGGCTGGGATACCGGCCTGCTGACCCGTCTTTCGACGGTCAGCACCGCGCGCATCGAGCAGGGCCTGCTGGATGCGGTTCCCGGCGCGCAGCCGGCAGCACCGCCGATGATGATGATGGCCGGTGCCAATGCCGGGGCCGATGCGCCGCTGCCGGTGGAAGGCACTCTGCCCGCGCTGGATGGCGCCACCGGCTGGCTCAACAGCCCGCCACTGACTGCCCAGCAGTTGCGCGGCAAGGTGGTGCTGGTCGATTTCTGGACCTACTCCTGCATCAACTGCCTGCGCGCGATGCCATTCGTGCACGAATGGGAGCGCCGCTACCGCGACTACGGCCTGGTGGTGGTCGGCGTGCACACGCCGGAGTTCGCCTTCGAGCGTGACCCGCGCAACGTGATGAAAGCGGTGCAGCAGCTGGAGGTCGAGTATCCGGTGGCGCTGGACAGCCAGTACACGATCTGGCGCGCGTTCAACAATCGCTACTGGCCGGCGCAGTACTTCGTCGATGCACAGGGCAACATCCGCGGCCACCAGTTTGGCGAAGGCAACTACGCGCGCTCGGAACAGGTGATCCGCCGCCTGCTGGCCGAAGCCGGCCAGACGCACCTGCCGCCGCCGGCCGATCCCGCTGCCGCCGACCTCAAAGGCGTGGCGGTGCAGGCCGACATGGGCAACCTGCGCTCGCCGGAAACCTACCTGGGCCACGCCCGCGCCGAGCAGTTCGCCTCGCCCGGCGGGCAACGCCATGACATTGCGTTCGACTACACGTTGCCGGCGTCCCTGGCGTTGAACCAATGGGGACTGTCCGGGCGCTGGACCGTCACCGATGAAGCCGCGCAGCTGCAGCGGGCGAGGGGCCGCATCGCGTTCCAGTTCCACGCACGCGACCTGCATCTGGTGCTGGCGCCGGGCCAGGAAGGAAAGCCGGTGCGCTTCCGCGTGTGGCTGGACGGCAGGCCGCTGCCCGCCGCCGATGCCGGCAGCGATGTCGGTGCCGATGGCAGCGGCGTGGTCGACGAACACCGCCTGTACCAGCTGGTACGCCAGCGCGGCGCGGTCGGCCCGCATCGTTTCGAGATCGAATTCCTCGATGCGGGCGTGCAGGCCTATGCCTTCACCTTCGGTTGAACCGGGAGGACCTGATGAAACTCTCTTTTGAACAGGGCATCGCCGCCGGTGTGGCCGGCCTGGTGGCCACGGCATTGATCGCCGGCGTGCTGCTGGCCGACCACAGCGCGGTCGCGGCACCGGTCGAGGCCAGCGCGCAGGCCCAGCCACTGCCGGTACCCACAGGCGACGCGGCCTTCCGCGATGACGCGCCCCACGCCAGCGTGGTGTTCGCCGGCGGTTGCTTCTGGGGCGTGCAGGGCGTGTTCCAGCACGTCAAAGGTGTAAGCAACGCGGTGTCCGGCTACATCGGGGGCAGCGCCGCCGATGCACGCTATGAGCGGGTCAGCGGCGGCCACACCGGCCATGCCGAGGCGGTGAAGATCGATTACGACCCACGCCAGGTCAGCTATGGGCAGCTGATGCAGGTGTTCTTCTCGGTGGTGCACGACCCGACCCAGCTCAATCGGCAGGGGCCGGACCACGGCAGCCAGTACCGCTCGGCGATCTTCACTGATGACGCCCGCCAGCAGGCGGCCAGTCGTGCCTATATGGCCCAGCTCGGCCAGGCCGGCAGCTACCGCGCGCCGATCGTCACCCAGCTGGTCAGCGGCCAGCGCTTCTACCCGGCCGAGAGCTACCACCAGAACTATATGACGAACTACCCGCAGGCAGCCTACATCCGCTACTACGACGCACCGAAGCTGGCCGCGCTCGGCAGGCAGTTCCCGGCGCTGTACCGGCGCGATGCAGTGCTGGTGCCGATGCGGTAACGACGCTCATGTAGAGCCAAGCCCACGCTCGGCTGCTCTTCCGCCAACAGCAGCCGAGCATGGGCTCGGCTCTACACAAAAAAAGACGCACGGCCATCCAGCCGTGCGTTTGGAAATTACCGGCCACGCTCCGATCAGGCCTGGCCGACAATGACATGCTAGGCTCACCGTCATCACGGGTACAGAACCAGATGACGGGATGTTCGATGGATACAGATGACCACGGCACGATGATCCCTCCCCGCTACCAGCGGCTGTCCGATGAACTGGCCGAAGCGATCCATGGCGGGCGCCTTCCGGTCGGCAGCCGCCTGCCCTCGCTGCGGCAGATGGCCTCACAGCGCCGGCTCAGCCTGAACACCGTGATTGCCGCCTACCGCCAGCTGGAAGACGCCGGCCTGGTCATTCCGCGGCCCAAGGCCGGCTTCGAGGTGGCACCGCGGCTGTCCGTGCCGGAACGTTCGCTGCGTGATGTGCCCTCGGCGCCGACCGCACCGCTGCAGCAGGTGCTGATGGCGCGGGTGCTGGAGGCGCAGCGCCGTCCCGGCGTGGTCGACCTGGCCTTCGCCGGCCCGCGTGGCCGCCAGTTCTATCCCGGCGCGCAGCTGGCCAGGCACACCGCGCAGGTCCTGCGCCATGGCCAGCAGACGGTGGAGACGTACGCGCGCCCGAATGGCTCGGCGCGGCTGCTGGCGCAGATCGTGCGGCGCGGCCCGCGCCTGGGCCTGCATACCCGCAGCGACCGCCTGCTGCTGACCCACGGTGCAATGGAAGCGCTGCAGCTGGCGCTGCGTGCCGTGACCCAGCCCGGCGACGCGGTCGGCATCGAGGCACCGTCCTACTTCAATCTGTACCCCTTGCTGGCCAATCTCGGCCTGCAGGCCATCGAACTGCCCACCCACCCGCAACACGGCCTGGATGTCGACGCGCTGGATGGGCTGCTGGAGCATACGACGCTGGCCGCGCTGGTGGTGATGCCAACCGTGCACAATCCGCTGGGCTGCACCATGCCGACCACGGCCAAGCAGCGCCTGGCCGAACTGGTCAACGCACGCCAGCTGCCACTGATCGAAGATGCAGTCTATGCGGAGCTGCAGTACTGCGAACCGCCAGCGCCGCTGCTGAAAGCCTTCGATCGCGAGGGCTGGGTGATGGTGGTCGGTGGTTTTTCCAAGACGCTGGCCCCGGATTACCGCATCGGCTGGCTGGATGGCGGCCGTTTCGCCGAGCGCATCGCGCTGCTGAAGTTCCAGTCGACCGGTGGCGAACCGCAACTGCTCGGCGACGCGGTCGCGGCCTACCTGGAAGCAGGCAGCTACGAGCACCACCTGCATCGCATGCGCCGGTTGTATCGCGAACAGGTGGGGCGGCTGCGCCAGCTGGTGGCCGAGCACTTCCCGGCTGGCACCCGCGCCACTGAACCACAGGGCGGATTCCTGCTGTGGCTGGAACTGCCGGGCGTGGATACCCGCGAGCTGTTCGAGCGTGCACTGCTGGAGGACATCGTGTTCATGCCCGGCCAGGTGTATTCGCGTGGCGCGCGCTATCGCCACTGCCTGCGGCTGTCCTGCTGCCAGACGCTGGATGCCCGCTTCATCGGTGCGGTGGAGCGGTTGGGTGCCATCGCGCGGGAACTGGTGGCGCGCTCGCGTCTGTAGAGCCGGGCATGGACTCGGCTCTACAGGCAGCAGATCAATCGCACAGGTGCGCCGCCAGCCCCTCGCCCTCCGCTCCCGGAAGGTGGGGCAGTCGTCCCAAGCACGGCATCGGCAGGCGCTGCTGCAGCGTGGCGATGTTCTCGTCCTGGCGCAGCATCCCCGGGTCGATGTGGTTGCCGATCCAGCCCAGGCACTCCACGCCGCTGGCATGCAGCGATTGTGCGGTCAAGCGCGCATGGTTGACGCAGCCCAGCCGCATCCCCACCACCAGCACCACCGGCAGCTGCAGCGCGCGCACCAGGTCGAGCTGGTCCAGCATGGCCGAGACCGGCGCCAACCAGCCGCCCACGCCCTCCACCACCACGATGTCGGCCTGCGCGCGCAGGCGCTTGAACGCGGCCACGATCGGTGCCAGCTCCACCTGCACGCCGTCCTCGGCCGCGGCCAGCTCCGGCGCCAGCGGCTGCCGCAGCGCATACGGGTTCAGATCGGCATAGTCCGGCACCGGCCAGCTGGCCGCCTGCAGCGCCAGCGCGTCCTCGTTGCGCAGGCCCTGTCCCCGATCCTCGCTGCCGCTGGCCACCGGCTTCATGCCCACCGCGCGCAGGCCACGCCGGCGCAGCGCATGCAGCAGCGCGGTGCTGGCGGCGGTCTTGCCGATCCCGGTGTCCGTGCCGGTAACGAACAGCGCGGGGGGCAGCGTGGCGGGCAACGGCATCGATGGGCTCCAAAGGGGCAACACAGCGTGCATTATCGCCGGCCCGGCGTGCTTGCTAGACTGCAGGCATGTTCGCCAATGCCTCGCTCACCGGCAGCAAGCCGGAACAATACGCCCAGCTGCTGGAACAGGCCCGTGGCCTGGTCTACGGCGAGTCCGACCGCATCGCCAACGCGGCCAACCTCTCCGCACTGGTCTACCACGCCCTGCCCGACCTGAACTGGGTGGGCTTCTACCTGTACGACGGCAGGGAACTGGTGGTCGGCCCGTTCCAGGGCCTGCCGGCCTGCGTGCGCATTCCGCTGGACAAGGGCGTGTGCGGTGCCGCCGCCAGCCAGCGCGTGACCCAGCGCGTGGAGGACGTCGACGCCTTCCCCGGCCACATCGCCTGCGATTCGGCCTCGCGTTCGGAGCTGGTGGTGCCGCTGCTGCGCGGCGATGAACTGATCGGCGTGTTCGATATCGACAGCCCGAAGGTCGGCCGGTTCGACGCCGACGATCAGGCCGGCCTGGAAGCCATCGCCCGCGTGTTCGTCGAGGCGCTGGGATGAGCGCCCCGAAGCTGCGCAACATCGGCCCGAAGAGTGCGGCATGGCTGCGCCAGGTCGGCCTGCGCAGCCGCGAGGACCTCGTAGCGATTGGCGCCGTCGGGGCCTTCGTCAAGGTCAAGCGTGCCGGTTTCAAGCCCAGCCTCAACCTGCTCTATTCACTGGAAGGCGCGCTGCTGGACTGCCATTGGCAGGAACTGAGCGAGCCACAGCGCGAAGCGTTGGTGCAGGACTACGAAGCGCGGATCACGGCGCACCCGCTGAAGGCCGCCGGCCCCGCCTCGGGCCCCGTGCACGAACAGCGCTTCGATGCCGACGACGACGCTGGAGACAGCGTGGCCGAGCGCGCGGACGAGGACTGAGGCCTCTGCGCAACGCGCCCGCCGGGCATGGCCCGGCGCTACCCATGCCCGTCCCACCCACACGCGGACGTCGTGGTCGAACATACCTGCAGGGCCGAGCCCGCGCTCGGCTGGCCTTTCGTTGACGACTGCGCAAGCTGATCGAAATCCAGCCGAGCATGGCTCGGCGCTGCAAAGTCCGGTCAGGGCTGCTGAAGTTCCAGCAGCTCGCCCACCAGGCCCGCCTCTCCTCGCTCCAACCGCACCCGCAGGCGCGTGCCATGATCGATGCGCAGCGCCCAGCACAGCGACATCGGCAGTCCACACAGCAACGTCAGCACCATGCGCAGCGGGCCGCCATGGCTGACCACCAGGGTCGGCACCGGATCGTCGTCATCCAGCAACCGATCCAGCGCGCGGGCGATGCGGCGTTCGAAATGGCCCCAGCTTTCACCGTTCGGTGGAGGAAACGCGTGCGGATCGGCATGGAAGGCAGCCAATGCATCCTCCGGCAGGTCGAACAGTGATTGCCCGTCCCAATCGCCGAAGTCCAGTTCTTCCCATTCTTCGTCCGCTTCCACATCCAGCCCACGCGGCGTGGCCAGGGCCATCGCCGTATGCAGCGAGCGCAGGCGGGGCGAGCTGATCACCCGTTCCCAGCCCTGCATGGCGTACGCATCGACCAGTTCCTGCGGCAGGCGGGCCAGCTGCGGCGGATCGCTGCGGCCATCGAGGAACTCATCGCGGCCGTTGCCGGCATGGCGGACCAGGTCGAGGATCATGCGCAGGTCCCATGCGGGCAACGCGGGTACGGCGGAAAACGGGCGGACATCGGCAACGGCACCACGGGATCGAGCGGCAATTCTAGTGGCTGGGGACGGCGGCGCCCACCGCCACGCTGCTGGATCGATGCTACGCGGCGCCGTCAATGCCGTAGACTGCGCGCACTTCCAGGTGACCTGCGGCTTCAGCCAGCAGGTTGAAACGGGAAGCCGGTGACGCGTGGTGACACGCCAGGCCGGCGCTGCCCCCGCAACGGTAAGCACGTCAGTCCCAGGCAATACCGCCACTGTGCCGCGTGCATGGGAAGGCGCCTGGGCGGTGGCCTCGCGCCACCCGGCGGCGAGCCCGGAGACCGGCCCGGAAGCCTCAGGTCGCGATGCGGTGGGCATGGCGCTGGATGACCGCGGCCTGCGCTGCGGCGTCGGCGCATGCCTGCCTTCGCGGCTCCTCCCCTTCGCCACGCGGGCGTGCGTGGCACCTGGAGTCCCCCATGAAGCTGCAATCCCGAATGCTGTCCCTGGCCGTACTGGCCGCCCTGCCCGCGCTGGCCCAGGCCGCCGACGACGCCACCGCGCTCGACCAGATCCTGGTCACCGCCACCCGTACCCCGATCGCCCTGCAGGACAGCATCGCGCCGGCCCAGGTGATCGACCGCGCGCAGATCGAATCCAGCCAGGCGACCTCGCTGCAGGAACTGCTGCGCGGCCGCGCTGGCATCAACCTGACCAATGCTGGTGGGCTCGGCAAGCAGAGCTCGCTGTTCCTGCGCGGCACCAACTCGGGCCACACCGTCGTACTGGTCGACGGCGTGCGCATCAACAGCGCCGATCTCGGCCTGGCCATGTACCAGGACCTGCCGCTGGCGCAGGTCGAGCGCGTGGAAATCGTGCGTGGCCCGCAGTCGAGCCTGTATGGCGCGGACGCCATCGGCGGCGTGATCCAGATCTTCACCCGCCGCAACCAGGGCGATTTCGCGCCGCACTTCCAGCTCGGCGGCGGCAGCAATGGCTTGCGTGAGGCCAGCGGCGGCATTGGTGGCGGTACCGAACGCGGCTGGTTCGGTGCCGACATCGCCTACCAGCATTCCGATGGCATCGATGCCTGCCGCGGCTCCGCAGCGCTGTTCACCGGCTGCTTCGCCGACGAACATGATCGCGACGGCTACCGCAACCTCTCCAAGAGCCTGCGCGGCGGCTACAGCTTCAACGACCAGTGGAACGTGGAAGGCAGCGCGCTGCGCGCCGACGGCAGGAACCACTACGACGGCTACTACAACTACTCGGAAACCCGCCAGCAGGTGCTGGCCGGCAAGGTACGCTACACCCCGTCCGAGCACATGGCGTTCACCGCCAATGTCGGCCGTAGCGACAACGAGTCGGACAACTTCGGCGATTTCGGCGCACGCGGCAGCGCGCAGACCCACCGCGACAGCGCTTCGCTGCAGGGCGACTTCGGCGTGGCCGAAGGCCAGTTGCTGAGTGCCGGCGCGGACTGGAGCCGGGACAACCTGGACGGCAGCAGCGCCGGCTATCTCGTCGACAGCCGCCGCAATACCGGCGTGTTCGTGCAGTACCAGGGTCGCTTCGGCCGCCACCAGCTGCAGGCCAGCGCCCGCAACGACGACAACCAGCAGTTCGGCAACCATGCCACCGGCAGTCTCGGCTGGGCGATGGAACTGGGCCACGGCCTGCGCGTCAATGCCAGCTACGGCACCGCGTTCAAGGCGCCGACCTTCAGTGACCTGTACGACCCGTGGAGCGGCGTGCCAACACTGGATCCCGAGAAGTCCAGGAGCGCCAACCTCGGTATTTCGCAGCAGGGCCAAGGCTGGCATTGGGGCCTGGATGTGTACGAGACCCGCGTCGACGACCTGATCACCTACGATGCGGCCACCTTCACGATGCAGCAGGTGGAGAAGGCGCGCATCCGGGGTGCCGAACTGACCGGCGGCGTGCTGCTGGCCGGTTTCGATATCAATGCGCAGCTGAGCTATACCGACCCGCGCAACCGCACCGATGGCAGTGCCCAGTTCGACAACTGGCTGCCGCGCCGCGCGCAGCAGACCGCACGCGTGGACATCGACCGCCGCTTCGGTGACTTCCGCGCCGGCTTGACCGTGCAGGGTGCGGGCAAGCGCTATGACGACGCCGCCAACCTGGTGACGGTCGGCGGCTACGGCACGCTGGACCTGCGCGCCGAGTACGCGCTGACGCCGTCGTGGTCGCTGCTGGCGCGTGCCACCAACGTGTTCGACCGCAGGTACGAGACGGTGGCATGGTTCAACCAGCCCGGCCGCGAGTACCAGCTGAGCGTGCGTTACCAGCCGAAGTGAAGGAAAGCGCCGGGCATCGCCCGGCGCCTTTCCCGTAGAGCCGAGCCCATGCTCGGCTCAGGCAGCAAAGCAGCCGAGCGTGGGCTCGGCTCTACACCGGGACGCCGGCAGCCAACCCCGGCAACTCACGCAGGTCGTCGATCACTGCCACCGCAGGCACCGCATCCAGATCCAGTCCGCGCGGATAGCCATAGCGCACCAGTGCGATCGGCATGCCCGCGTCCCCGGCAGCGCGATAGTCGGTCAGCGAATCGCCGACCATCAGGCACGCATCCACCGGCAACCCGAAGTGCGCGGCGATGTGCCGTAGCGGTTCACCACTGGGCTTGCGCTGCGGCAGCGAATCGCCACCCAGTACCAGCGCAAACGCATCACCAATACCCAGGTGCTGCAGCAGCGGCGGCACCAGGGCTTCGGGCTTGTTGGTGCAGATCGCCAGTGGCACGTTGCGCGCACGCAGCTGCGCCAGTGCGTCGGCCACGCCATCGAACAGGCGCGGGCTGCGCAACAGGCATTCGCGATAGTGAACCATGAATACCGGCATCACCTCGGCCAGGTCGACCTCGCGCCCGGCGGCATGCACGGCCTGTTCGACCAGGCGTCGCACGCCGTCGCCGATCCAGCCGAGCACGGTGGCTTCCGGCACGCGCGCCAGGCCGATGTCTTCCAGCGTGCGGTTCAGTGCTTCGGCGATATCAGCTGCGCTGTCGACCAGCGTGCCATCGAGGTCGAACACGACCAGCGGGTAGGGATACGGCAAGGTACAGCACCTGTACAGCGTGGGGCCGTCCATTGTACGCCGGCGCCCTTCAGCGATCCGGCGCATGGCGC
This sequence comes from Stenotrophomonas maltophilia, assembly GCF_001676385.1. Lineage (GTDB taxonomy): Bacteria > Pseudomonadota > Gammaproteobacteria > Xanthomonadales > Xanthomonadaceae > Stenotrophomonas > Stenotrophomonas maltophilia_J. The sequence continues at coordinate 234,708 of NZ_LYVJ01000007.1, forward strand.
GTGCTGGCAGCGTGCGGTGGCGGCCGGGTCGTGTCCCGGGGTCATGCGTCGCCGGTGCCTGGCGGCTGCCAGTCCAGGTCCTGGAAGGCCGGGCTGCCGAAGCACTCGGCCAGGAAATCCAGGAACCGGCGCAGGATCGCCGGCTGCTGCCGCCGCGACGCGTATACGGCATGAATGCCCAGCTCATCCAGGCGGTAAGCGGGCAGGACCTGGACCAGTTCACCACTGCGCAGCAGCGGCGCCACCTGGTAGGTCGGCAGCATGGCGATGCCGGCCCCCGCACGCACCGCTTCCACCAGCAGCGACGCTTCATTGGCGCTGATGTTGCCGCCGACGGCCACCGACAGCGAGCGGCCATCGCGGTGCAGCTGCCACAGGCTCTTGCCGACGTAATGATGGGTGAGGCAGTTGTGCGTGGCCAGGTGCTCAGGCGCGCCGGGCGTGCCACGCGCCTGCAGGTAGGAGGGCGTCGCGCACAGCACCGAGCGGCAGGTGGCCAGTCGCCGCGCGATCAGGCTGGGATCGATCTGGCGGGCGATACGCACGGCCAGGTCCACCCGCTCCTCGACCAGGTTCACCGTGCGATCCACCAGCAGCAGCTCGATGCGGGCTGCTGGATGTCGCCTCACGAACTCCGCGACCGCACGTGCCAGATGGCTCTGCCCGAAGGAGACGCTGGCAGTCACCCGCAAGGTGCCATGTGGCTCGGGATCGTCGCTGGCCAGTTCGCCCTGCAGCTCCTCGCCGATCGCCAGCATCTGCCGGAAGCGCGCCAGCGCCGCCTCGCCCGGGCCAGTGAGGCTGACCCGGCGTGTGGTCCGGTGCAGCAGGCGCGCACCCAGCCACCCCTCGACCTCGGCCAGGTAGCGACTGACCATCGCCCGTGACATGTCCAGCACCTCGGCGGCCGCAGTCAGGCTGCCGCGCTCGGCCACCTCGACGAAGACGGTCATGGCGGTCAATCGGTCCATCTGCTCGATCCATGCAACAAACAAGCGCGTTATACGCTGTTTTTCGAGCGACTGCAGCAGCCTAGAGTGGCCGCATTCCCACCCCACACCGCCTCAAGGAGTCCTCCCATGAAGATCGCCCTCGTCGGTTCCACCGGCAACATCGGCCGCCAGATCGCCCGCCACGCGCTGGCCCGCGGCCACCAGCTCACCGTCATCGTGCGCAGCGCGCAGGACCTTCCGGCCGAACTGGCCGGCGCCCACCCGGTGATCGCCTCGCTGGATGACGCCGACGCCCTGGTGGCGGCGATCGCCGGCCACGACGTGCTGGCCAGCGCCTACGGCCCGCGCCCGGGCGACGACATCGGCCGGGTCGGCGAAGTGGCCGCGCAGCTGGCTGCCGCAGCACGCAAGGCCGGCGTACCGCGCCTGGTGGTGGTCGGTGGTGCCGGCAGCCTGGAAGTCGCGCCGGGCGTGCAGTTGGTCGACACCCCCAGCTTCCCGGAGGCGTACAAGCCCTACGCACTGGCCCACCGCGAAGCCTTCAATCGCCTCCAGGCCGTGGACCACCTGGACTGGACCTTCTTCTCGCCGGCCGCCGAAATCGGCCCGGGGGAAGAACGTGGCCAGTACCGCGTGCAACCCAAGGCCTTCCTCGCCGATGCCGGCGGGCACAGCCGCATCAGCTATGCCGACTACGGCGCCGCATTCGTCGCCGAGCTGGAAGCGCACCAGTACCCGAAGCAGATCATCACGGCCGCGTATTGATCGATACGCCTGTCCTGGAGAGCCGAAGGCAACGGCAGGAGCCGTTGCCAACGTCGCTTGCGACGGCCCGCAGGGGCCGCGCAAGGACGCCCGGCATAGCCCGTGCTCAGCTCGGTACCCCACAAGGAATCCCCATGCGTACTGCTGCCCTGCTGCTTCCCCTCGCCCTGGCCGCCGGCTTCGCCAGTGCGCCGCTGCTGGCCGCTCCGGCCGTCGCTTCTCCAGCCGAGGCAACAAGATCACAGCTGCACCTGCAGACCTTCCACCCCGGCCCGCAGGCGATGTTCTCGGTGTCCTCGGTGCTGATCGAAGGCCGCCACGACGCGATCCTGGTCAACGCGCAGTTCGGCGCCGCCGACGCGCGCAGGCTGGTCGAGCTGATCCACGCCAGCGGCAAGCAACTGACCACGATCTACATCAGCCACGGCGATCCGGATTACTACTTCGGCCTGGCCACGCTGCACGACGCGTTCCCGCAGGCACGCATCGTCGCCACCGCGCAGACCGTCGCCCATATCCAGCAGACCCAGGCCGGCAAGCTGGCCTACTGGGGACCGAAGATGGGCGCAGACGTGCCGGCACGCATCGTGGTGCCGCAGGTACTGGACGGCGATGCCCTGCAGCTGGAAGGCCAGCGCCTGCCGCTGATCGGCCTGGATGGCCCGACCCCGGACCGCACGGTGCTGTGGGTGCCGTCACTGCGCGCGATCGTCGGTGGCATTCCGGTGGTGGCCGGTGAGCACGTGTGGATGGCCGACACGCAGACGCCGAAGTCGCACACTGACTGGCTGCAGACCCTGCAGCGATTGCAGGCACTGAAGCCGAAAGTGGTGGTGCCCGGGCACTACGCGCCGGGTGCGGCGCTGGATGCCAGTGCACTGCGCTTCACCGCAGACTACATCCGCGCGTTCGACGCCGAGGCAGCAAAGGCCAAGGACAGTGCGGCGCTGGTGAAGGCGATGCAGGTGCGCTACCCGACGCTGGCCGGCGTGGCCTCGCTGGAGCTGAGTGCGAAGGTGGCCAAGGGCGAGATGCAGTGGCCATGAAGTGGGGAGTTTTCTTCTGCAGGGCTGCGCCCTGCACCCGCAGAGGCAGCAGCAACAGCCGAAGCAACAGCAACAGCAGGCTATCCGTGGGATGGCGAGGCGGGTCCGGTTGCGGGGGACGCCGTGAATCCGTCCATGGAGGCTCGGTCGCGCCATCCATGGCGCTCACGCCCCCGCAACCGGCCCCACCTCGCCTTCGACAGATCTCGGCAATCTGCTGGGTCGGATCCCGTTGCTGCGCAACGGGCTCTGACCCCGCCTTTGCCGATCAGAGGGATGTGGAATCGCTCGGTCCGTGCTCGAACAATTCCCCCTGCACCACGGCCTCCTTTTCGCGGAAACCGCCCAGCCCGACCCCGACCAGCCGATAGCGCGTCTCCGCCGGCAGGTCGACGCGGGAACGCAGTGCCAGCGCGATGTCGCGCAGTTCTTCCATCGATTCCGGCGGGCGCTCCGGGGTGAAGCTGCGGGTGAGGATGCGGAACTGCGCGGTCTTCAGCTTCAGCACCACCGTGTGGCCGACGCGCTCGGTCTTGCGCGTGGCATTCCAGGTCTTCTCCGCCAGTTGCACGATCGCCTCGCCCAGGTCTTCCAGCAACAGGTCTTCGGCGAAGGTGTCCTCCGAGGAGATCGACTGCACCGGCTGGTCCGGCTCCACCGGCCGCTCATCGATACCGCGTGCGCGGTTGTACAGGCTGCGCCCGAAGCTGCCGAACGCCTCTTCCAGATCGGTCAATGCCCATTGCCGCAGGTCGCCGCAGGTGACGATGCCGCGCGCGGCCAGCTTGCCTTCCATCACCTTGCCCACGCCGGGCACCCGTTTCACCGGCAGCGGCAGCAGGAACGCATCCACCCGCTGCGGCGGAATCACGAACTGGCCATCCGGCTTGCGCCAGTCCGAAGCGATCTTGGCCAGGAACTTGTTCGGCGCGATCCCGGCTGAGGCCGTCAGGTGGGTTTCCTCGCGGATCTGAGCGCGGATGGTGCGGGCGATGTCGGTGGCCAGTTCGATGCCACTCTTCGGCTCGGTCACGTCCAGGTAGGCCTCGTCCAGCGACAGCGGTTCGACCAGGTCGGTGTGGCGCAGGAAGATCGCGCGTACCTGCTGTGACACCGCCTTGTAACGCGCGAAGTCCGGCGGCACGAAGATCGCGTCCGGGCACAGGCGCTCGGCGCGCACCGCGGGCATCGCCGAACGCACGCCGAACACCCGCGCCTCGTACGAGGCCGCACACACCACCGAGCGTGTGCCGCGCCATGCCACGACCACCGGCTTGCCGCGCAGTGACGGATCGTCGCGCTGCTCCACCGACGCGTAGAACGCGTCCATGTCAACGTGGATGATCTTGCGCAGTCGGGTCATGTCAGGCGGAAAAGGCAGGAGCGGGCCGGGCAGGCCACACGCCGAAGTATGGTCGTTGCACATCAACAGGATGCGCGTATTCCCTTGAAAACACTACGGTTGCGTACGGTTGAAATGTTTGATCGGCACAGTTTCCACGGGCATCCTCGAGGACTTGTTTTCCCGTTTACCCCGCTTCCAGGATTGTGCTTCATGACCCGTCTCCACGCGTTCAACCGCGAACAGCTGCTGGCCAGCGCACGCGGTGAACTGTTCGGCACCGCCGCCGGCCGTTTGCCCAACGATCCGATGCTGATGTTCGACCGCATCACTGACATCCGCGAGGACGGCGGACCACATGGCAAGGGCATGGTACGCGCCGAACTGGATATCCGTCCGGACCTGTGGTTCTTCGGCTGCCACTTCATCGGCGATCCGGTGATGCCCGGCTGCCTGGGCCTGGATGCCATGTGGCAGCTGACCGGCTTCTTCCTGACCTGGCTGGGTGCCCCCGGCAAGGGCCGCGCACTGGGCTGTGGCGAAGTGAAATTCACCGGGCAGGTGCTGCCGGAAGCGAAACTCGTCCGCTACGAGATCGACATCAGCCGCGTGATCAACCGCAAGCTGGTGATGGCCCAGTCGGACGCGCGCATGTACGTGGATGACCGCGAAATCTACAGCGCGCGCGACCTGCGCGTCGGCCTGTTCACCGAAACCGGGAGCTTCTGATGCGTCGCGTCGTCATCACCGGCATGGGCATCACCTCCTGCCTTGGCAATGATCTGGATACCGTTTCAGCCGCGCTGCGCGCGGGGCGCTCGGGCATCACCGCGCTGGCCGACCACGCCGAAGCCGGCCTGCGCAGCCAGATCGGTGGCCGCGTCGACCTCGACCTGGACGCGCTGATCGACCGCAAGCAGAAGCGCTTCATGAGTGACGCGGCGGCCTTCGCCTACCTGGCCATGCGCGATGCGATCGCCGATGCCGGGCTCAGCCCGGAACAGGTCAGCGGCCTGCGTACCGGCCTGATCGCCGGTTCCGGCGGCGGCTCCAGCGAATGGCAGGTCGGTGCGGTCGACCTGCTGCGCGAACGTGGCGTGCGCAAGGTCGGCCCGTACATGGTGCCGCGCACGATGTGCTCGACGGTCTCGGCCTGCCTGGCCACCGCCTACCAGATCAAGGGCGTCAGCTACTCGCTGTCGGCCGCCTGCGCGACCTCGGCGCACTGCATCGGCGCCGCCGCGGACATGATCCGCCATGGCGCGCAGGACATCATGTTCGCCGGTGGTGGCGAAGACCTGCACTGGTCGATGAGCGTGATGTTCGATGCGATGGGCGCCCTGTCGACCAGCTTCAACGATACCCCGGCCAGCGCCTCGCGCCCGTACGACAAGGACCGCGACGGCTTCGTCATCGCCGGTGGCGGCGGCATGCTGGTGCTGGAGGACTACGACCATGCCATCGCCCGCGGTGCACGCATCCATGCCGAGCTGATCGGCTATGGCGTGACCTCCGATGGCGCCGACATGGTCGCCCCCTCCGGTGAAGGCGCGGTGCGCTGCATGAAGATGGCGCTGCAGGGCGTTGATCGTCCGCTGGACTACCTCAATACCCACGGCACCTCGACGCCGCTGGGCGATGTCACCGAACTCAACGCGATCCGCGAAGTATTCGGCGACGCGGTGCCGCCACTGTCGTCGACCAAGGCACTGTCCGGGCATTCACTGGGTGCGGCCAGCGTGCACGAGGCGATCTACTGCCTGCTGATGATGCGCGATGGTTTCGTCGCCGGCTCCGCCAACATCGCCGAACTGGACCCGAAGGTGGAGGGCTTCCCGATCCTGCGCGAAAGCCGCGAGCAGACGCTGGATACGGTGATGTCCAACAGCTTCGGCTTCGGCGGCACCAACGCTGCACTGGTGTTCGGGCGGGTGTGAGGGGACAGGTATGCCGACCAACAGTCGGCACCCACCCACGGATGTAGAGCCGAGCCATGCTCGGCTCAATGCCAACCAAGGTTGGCACCTACCATCCCAGTAAAGAGTGCCGACCAGCGGTCGGCACCCACCTTACTTCGGCAGCAGCGGCAGCAGCAGCGCGTGCGCATCCACCAGCGAACCGACGATGCGATGGCCGAGCGCGCGCAGCTCCTCATCCGGGTGCACCAGGTCCGGCACCTGGATCACGGTCATGCCGGCGGCCAGCGCCGCGCGCGTACCCGCGGGCGAATCCTCCAGCGCCAGGCAGCGCTCCGGTGCCTGGCCCAGCCGCTGCGCGGCCAGCAGGTAGATGTCCGGCGCCGGCTTCGGCCGCGCTACGTCGCCACTGGTGATCACCGCGTCGAAGTACGGCAGCAGGCCCGCCGCTCCCAGCTTGCGGTTCGCCCGCGGCTGCCGTGTGGTGGTCGCGACCGCGCGCGGTATCGCATGCGCCTCCAGCAGATCCAGCAGTTCCAGGATGCCGGGCCGCAACGGCAGGCCAGTCTGCGTGCGCGCCTCGTACAGGTCATGGCAGCGTGCAGCCATGGCCTCGATCATCCCGTCCTCGATACCGCGCTGGCGCAGCAGCGCGTGGCTGTCGCGGTCGCCCAGGCCCACCATGCGCACGAAAAAGGTTTCGTCCAGGCCCAGCCCGAATTCCTCGGCGGCCTGGCTCCAGCAGGCCAGCGAGACCCGCTCGCTGTCGATCATCAGGCCGTCCATGTCGAAGATGACGGCATCGGGGAGGAACGGCAACGCAGCAATGGCAGTCATGGAGCGAACAGCGTATCCAGGTCGGTGGGAGCAAGCTGCCGCCATTGCCCTTCGTCCAGCCCTTGCAGGTCCAGTCCGCCGATACGACTGCGGTGCAGGGCCTGCACGTGGTTGCCGGTCGCGGCGAACATGCGGCGTACCTGATGGTAGCGGCCCTCATGCAGCACCAGGCGTGCGCGGCGTGCATCCAGCACTTCGAGTTCAGCCGGCAGCAAGGGGGTCTTCTCGGACTCCAGCATCAGCGTGCCACTGGCGAACAACGCCGCCTCGTCGCCGCGCAGGTCGTCGCTCAGCTCCACTTCGTAGACCTTGGGCAGCTTCGACTTCGGCGAAATGATCCGGTGCAGCAGGCCGCCATCATCGGTGAGCAGCAGCAGGCCGCTGGTCTCGCGGTCAAGGCGGCCGACCGTGGACAGCACCGGGTCGCGATCGCGGAAGCGCGGTGGCAGCAGATCATAGATCAGGCGGCCGGTGTCCTTGGTCGAGCAGGTGTAACCGGCCGGCTTGTGCAGCGCGATCGCCAGCCCCGGCGGCGGATCGAGCGGTTCGCCATCGACACGGATGGCGTCGTGCGGCACCTGGTCATCGGCGTACAGCACCTCGCCGCCGGCATCGGTGACACGGCCCTCGCGGAACATCCACTGCACCTGCTTGCGGCTGCCGTAGCCCAGGTTGGCGATGTGCTTGACCAGCTTCATCGGCCCGTCCCCTTCACCGCTTCCACCAGCTTGAAACCGTCGCGCTCGGCGATCACGCGCACTGCACCGAAGCGATCGTTCAGCGTGTGCTCGTAGGGCAGGTGGCGGTTGGCGACCACGTACAGGCGCCCGCCCGGGCGCAGCGCCTGCGCGGCCACGGCGATGAAGCGCTGGCCGATGTCCGGGCGGTCGGCGCGCGAGGGTGTGTGGAACGGCGGATTGCTGATGATGACGTCGTAGCCCGGCTCGATGCCGGCGGTGACGTCCTGCCACAGGAAGCGCAGCGGCAGCGGCCTTGGCGGCGGTGCGAGGTTCAGTTCGGCCAGCGCCAGCGCGCGCTGCTCGGCCTCGTACAGGTCCAGCGCCGTGATCTTCGGGCAGCGCTCGAGCAGCTCACGTGACAGGTAACCGTAGCCGGCGCCCAGGTCGGCGGCACGCCCGGCCAGATCGGCCGGCAGGTGCTCGGCCAGCAGCGCGGAAGCCGGGTCAATGCGGTCCCAGGCGAACACCCCCGGGCGGCTGAGGAAACGGCCGCCGATGATCGGGCGTACCGCATCCAGCGCCGACCAGCGCCTGGCCAGATCACCGTCGTGCTGGCCCTGTATCGGTGCGGTCCAGTACACACGGCAGTGGTTCTTGGTCAGGCTGCCGCCGAGGCCGGCCAGCTGCTTGAGGTCGCCCTCGCCGGAGCGCGCGCCTTCGTTGTTGGACTGGCAGGCGACAATGCGCCCGCCTTCGGCAACCAGGGCCAGCGCACGGGCAAACAGCGCGCGTGCCTCTTCGCGCTGGCGCGGGGGCAGCACCAGCACCAGCGGGTAGCGGCCCTTGCCGGCCTCATCATCCAGCTGGCCGCTGACGGTCCAACCGGCAGCCTGCTGCAACGGCTGCGTGAACGGGGCAAAGCTCTGCTCGCAATGCACTTCGCGGCTGCCTGCCACTTCGCGCAGCGGCCAGCCATCGCGGGCGCGCAGGAACGCCACCGGGCCATCCGGCCAACGCAGGGCGCCTTGGGAGAACGGCAGGAACAGGGTCTGCAGGGGGGCGTCGTCGCTGGAGGCCATCGGCGCGGGTACTTCAAGCGTGAGGGCCGTCCATTGTACCGGCTCGTCCGGTGCGCCCCCCCAGGCCCTTTGCAAAACCCGAACGAGCCCTTGATGTGCCAGCAACAACGGAACGTTCAGGGTAGGGGCTCCCCCGCAGACCCAGGAGAATCTGCATGCGAGCCTTGTTCGTCGGTGGCGTGGTCGACAACAGCGAAATGGACCTGGAAGGCAGCCATCCGCCCGTGCATTACCCCGAGGACACCGGCGGCGGCCACTCGCGCTACCGGCTGCACCAGATCGGCCGTGGTGCCGACGGCAGCGTGGCCTACGCGGTCTACGGCGCGCCGGACCTGGCCGACGAAGAGGTGGCGAGGGTTGCAGAGGAACGCGCGTACGCGCGCCGGTTCGAGGCGACACCGACCTTGTTCGAGCATTGACCCACCCGTAGCGCCCGGGCCCGCGCTCGGGCGACGGCACGGGCGCACGGGCGGCAGCCGAGCCTGGGCTCGGCACCACATCGGATCAGGATGCCCTGGGTGGCAACCGCCGGATGCTGGCGATCTCGTCCAGCCAGACATGATGCTGCTGCACCGGCGTGTCGTAGTCATCCAGGCGCAGCTGGCCGTTCGTGCCTTCATCGCCGGCCTCGTTGCGGTATTGCTGCACCGTAGGCTTCACCGCGACGGTGCCGAGCAGGCGACGGCCGTCAAGCAGGGTCAATTCCACCTGGTACTCATCGGCCAGCTGCGGCAGCAGGGCTTCCAGGCGCGCGATCTGCGCCGGGTCGGTATGGATGCGGGGAGCTATGCGGGACATCGGCGACCTCCTGCCTGCAGGGTCGCCGATCCGCCGTGAATGCTCAGTGCAGCGCGCTGTCCGGGCGCGCAACCTGCACCCTGCGCACCGCCGCCACCAGTTGCGCCACCGAATACGGCTTGGCGACGTGTTCCTGGAAGCCCGACGCCAGGGCGCGGCGGCGGTCGTCCGCGCGCGCCAGGGCGGTCACCGCCACGGCCGGCAGCGTCGCAGCATCCACGCCCATGTCCTCGCGCAGGGTGCGTACCAGGCCGTAGCCATCCATGCCGGGCATGCCGATGTCGGTCAGGAGCACGTGGTACTGCAGGTGGCCGTTGTCGGCCAGCAGGGCCAGCGCCTCGCCCGCCGAGCTGGCCGCCGACACGCTCGCGCCCTGCTCTTCCAGCATCCGTCGCAGGTATTCCAGCACTTCCGGCTGGTCTTCCACTGCCAGCACGTGCATGCCCCGCAATGGATACGGTTCGGCGATCACCACCGGCTCCAATATCGGCCCACTGATCACCTCGCGCAGCGGGCGACGCTCGGCGTCGGGAATGTACTGCGGCAGGCGCACGGTGAACGTCGAGCCGCGGCCATGGCCCTCACTGGCGGCGGACACTGTGCCACCGTGCAGTTCGACCAGTTGCTGCACGATCGCCAGGCCCAGGCCCAGGCCGCCATGGCGGCGCGTGGTCGTGCCATCGGCCTGGCGGAAGCGGCTGAACAGATGGTTGATGAACTCAGGCGCGATGCCGTCGCCGGTGTCGCGCACGCTGATCACCCACTGGTTGCCGTCGGCCTCCAGCTGCAGGTCGATGCGGCCTTCGGCCGGGGTGAACTTGATTGCATTCGACAGCAGGTTCCAGAACACCTGCTGCAGGCGGGTGGCATCGCCAAGCACCGGGCTGGGCTGCGCGGGCAGGTGCAGGTGCACATCCAGCGCCTTGCCTTCGGCCACCAGCTCCTGCGCCCCGATGGCTTCGCCCAGCAGTTCGCGCAGGTCCAGCACTTCCACTTCCAGCTGCACCTTGCCCAGCAGCATGCTGCTGAGATCCAGCATGTCCGAGATCAGGCGCTTCTGCGCGGCGGCGCTGTTGGCGATCACATTCAGGCCCTTGTACAGCGGACTGGTGCTGTCCACCCGCTGCAGCAGCAGTTCGCTCCAGCCGAGCATGGTGGTCAGTGGCGTGCGCAGCTCGTGCGACAGCGTGGCCAGGAACTCATCCTTCAGCCGTGCCATGTTCTCGGCCGCACTGCGCGCGGCGCGCTCGGACTGCAGCAGCTCTTCGCGCGCCAGCTCGATCTCGCGGCGCTCGGTCACATCCGGGCTGCTGCCAGCCAGGCCGATGAAGCGGCCCATGCGCGAGAAACGCGGGCGCGCGTTCATTTCCAGCCATCGCCAGCGCCCATCTGCACGGCGCGCGCGCACCAGGGCGTGCATCGAGCGCTGCGCCTTCAGCGCCTCCTGCAGCTCATATTCAAATACCGACGCGTCGTCCGGATGCACCAGGCCGCGCCAGACATCTTCCGGTACGCGTGTCTCGTCGCCACCGAAGAACTCGCTGAAGGCACTGTTGACGAAGCGGGCGTGGCCGCGCTCGTCCAGCACCCACACCGGCATGGGCAGGCCGTCGGCCAGCGCACTGAAACGGGCTTCGCTTTCGCCCAGTTCCACTTCCATCTGCTTGCGGGCGGTGATGTCGAAGAACAGGATGCCGACTTTGTCCTCGCCCGGCCGGCCCACGCGAACCGCGTCGACGGCGAACGAGCGCCCCAGCGCACGCGCTTCCATCTCGAACTGCGCCGGGCGGCCACTGCGCGCCACCTCGCCGTAGATGCGGAACCAGTCCTGCTCGTGGTTGGGTTCCAGCGCGGTCATGCGCTTTCCCAGTGCGTCCTTCAGGCCGGTGTGGCGCTCGAAGGCGTCGTTGACCTCGATGAATCGGTAGTCCACCGCACGGTCGCCTTCGAACAGCACCTGGATCACGCAGAAACCGGCGTTGATGCGCTCAAGCACGCCATGATGCAGGTCAGGTTCGGGCGCTGGCACCATCATCGGTGGGCGCTCCACAAGGGGCGGCAGTGTGGACAAGGGCGTCGTTACGGGCCGGACGGGAGGCACAGCATCATCCAAAGGGCGTATTCGCAGCGTCAAGCGCCGTCAGTCATGGTTGACGACAATGAATTGGCGGCAACCGCCCTTGCGCCTGACGTAATCGGCCATTGCTGTCGTCTATCAGCAGGATCACACTCGATCCGTGATCAACATTGTCCCCGTGGAGGGACGCAGGAGACCGCCATGAACCGCTCTCTCGCGACCGCCCTGCTGCTGGCAGGCGCCCTGGTGGCGGGCAGCGCCAGCGCTGCACCGCGCACCGTAACCGCCCCGGATGCACCACGGGCGTTGCAGGCCGACGGGCCGGTCAGCGTGAAATGGGAGGATCCGGCCAGGTTTACCGAGATCCGCCAGAGCACCAACCGTTTCGAGGCCGAACGCGGCGACTGGGTGCAGCAGCTGGCCCGCTACATCCAGACCACCGCCGCCAAGCCGTTGCAGCCGGGGCAGACGCTGGAGGTCACCCTGGTCGACATCAAGCGCGCGGGCGACTATGAACCCTGGCACGGCCCGAATGGCCGCGATATCCGGATCATGCGCGACATCTACCCGCCGCGGATCACGCTGCGATACACGCTCAAGGACGCGCAGGGCCGCATCGCCAGCGAGGGCGACGCGCGCCTCAGCGATAGCGGTTACCTGCACAACCTGGGCCTGAAGAGCGAAAGCGACCCGCTGCGCTACGAAAAGCGCCTGATCGACGACTGGGTGAAGCGCGAGCTGGCGACGCAGGCCAAGGCTGCACGTTGAACCCGAGCGGCGCGACCCGCCGGCAGGTGCCGACCTTGGTCGACACGCATCCAGCACGCCGACCAAGGTCGGCCGCTATCAGGGCCATGCGCGGCCAGCGTTCCGTCAGTCCCGATAGACCCTGGCCACGCGCTTGACCGCGCACGGCAGCTGGTAGGCGCTCACGCCGCAGCGTGGCGCCAGTTCCGCCAGCGTGGGCGCGCTGCCCCACAGTTCCACCACACTGCCGACACCGGCCTGCGGGTGTGCGGTCAGGTCCACGGTCAGCATGTCCATCGAGACGCGGCCGATCAGCCAGCCAGGCTGGCCATCGATCAGCACCGGGGTGCCGTTGGGCGCGAACTGCGGGTAACCGTCGGCGTACCCCAGCGCGACCACGCCCACGCGGGTGCGCACCCTGGCCACGAACCGGGCGCCATAGCCCACCGGCTCGCCCGCTTCGATCCAGCGCTCGGCAATCACCCTGGACTGCATCGTCATCACCGGGCGCAGGCGCGCAGTCAGTGCCGTGTTGTCCGGCAGCGGGTTGGCGCCATACAGCATCAGGCCCGGGCGCACCCAATCGCTGCGCACATCCGGCCAGCCCAGCAATGCCGGGGAGTTGCACACGCTGGTCTCACCTTCCAGGCCATCGATGGCACGGGCGAAGGTCGCCGCCTGTTCGTGGGTGCGTTCACTGTCCAGCTCATCGGCGCGCGCCAGGTGGGTCATCAGCACGATGCGCTCGACCTGCGGCAGCGCCGACAGGCGCGCGTGCGCGGCACGGAAGCTGTCCACGTCCAGGCCGAGGCGGTGCATGCCGCTGTCCAGCTTCAGCCATACCGTCAACGGCCGCGGGCTGTCGAACGCGGCCAGTGCTTCCAGCTGCCACGGCGAACCCACGGCGAACCAGAAATCGTGTTCGGCCACCAGCGCCATGTCACTGGGCTCGAAGATGCCTTCCAGCAGCAGGATCGGCGCACGGATGCCGGCCTGGCGCAGCTCCAGTGCCTCTTCGATGGTGGCCACGCCGAAACCATCGGCTTCGCCCTCCAGCGCCTGCGCACAGCGCACCGCGCCATGCCCATAGGCGTCGGCCTTGATGATCGCCAGCGCCTTGCCGCCGCCCAGTTCACGGGCCAGGCGATAGTTGCTGCGCAGGGCGCCGAGGTCGATCAGCGCGCGGGCAGGACGCATGTGCGGTTCTCATGTTGCGGGACGTGACCGTACTGGCCGTAGCGGAAGATATCCAGGCCCTCGGTGCTGATCTGCGGCTGGCGCGCGCTCATCAGGTCGGCCAGGTAACGACCCGAACCGCAGGCCATGGTCCAGCCCAGCGTGCCGTGGCCGGTGTTGAGATACAGGTTGCGGAACGGGGTGGCGCCGATCACCGGCGTGCCGTCCGGCGTGGCCGGGCGCAGGCCGGTCCAGAATTGCGCGCGCGACAGGTCACCGCCCTTCGGGTACAGGTCGCTGACCACCAGCTCCAGGGTCTGGCGGCGGCGCGGCGACAGCGACAGGTCGAAGCCGGCCACTTCGGCCATGCCACCGACGCGGATGCGGTCATCGAAACGGGTCACCGCCACCTTGTAGCTCTCATCGAGGATGGTCGAAGTCGGTGCCATCGCCGGATCGGTGATCGGCAGCGTCAGCGAGTAGCCCTTCAGCGGGTACACCGGCAGGCGCATGCCCAGCGGTGCCACCAGCGCCGGCGAATAGCTGCCCAGCGCGACAACGTAGCGATCGGCGGTTTCCAGCTTGCCGTCGATGCGCACGCCGGCGATGCGGTCGCCATCGGACTCCAGGCCGGTGATGTCCTGGTCGAAGCGGAATTCGACGCCGGCATCCGCGCACATCTGTGCCAGGCGGCGGGTGAACAGCTGGCAGTCGCCGGTCTGGTCACGCGGCAGACGCAACGCGCCGACCAGGCCGTCGACGTGCGCCAGCGCCGGTTCGGCCTTGACGATGCCGGCGCGGTCCAGCACCTCGTACGGTACGCCGTACTGGGCCAGGATCTCGATGTCCTGCGCCGAGGCATCCAGCTGCTGCTGGGTGCGGAACAGCTGGGTGGTGCCGAGGTCGCGGCCTTCGAATTCGATGCCGATCTGCGCACGCAGCTCGTTCAGGCAGTCGCGGCTGTACTCGGACATGCGCACCATGCGCGCCTTGTTGATCGCGTAGCGCTCGTGGGTGCAGTTGCGCAGCATCTGCCACAGCCAACGGTACTGGGCCAGGTCCATGCCTGGCTTGATCGCCAGCGGCGCATGCTTCTCGAACAGCCAGCCGATCGCCTTCTTCGGCACGCCCGGAGCCGCCCACGGCGAGGTGTAGCCGAAGGACAGCTGGCCGGCGTTGGCGAAGCTGGTCTCCAGCGCGGGGCCGGGCTGGCGGTCGATGACCGTGACTTCAAACCCGGCCTGCCGCAGGTACCAGGCACTGGTGGTGCCGATCACGCCGCTGCCGAGAACTAGGACTCGCATGGGACTTCTCCAACCCGATCATTCCCTGCACTGGAGCGCGCGGGGACCATAATTGGGGAAGTATAGACAGCCAATACCAGTCGATTTGCCTGATTTGCGATCAACCGGCAGGATGTTCTCCTGCAATTCATTCCCCAAGGTTGACGGCCATGGCCACCCGTACCCGCGAACTGGACAAGATCGACCGCAAGATCCTGCGCATCCTGCAGGCCGAGGGCCGCATGTCCTTCACCGAACTGGGTGAGCGGGTCGGCCTGTCGACCACCCCGTGCACCGAGCGCGTGCGCCGGCTGGAGCGCGAAGGGGTGATCACCGGCTACCACGCCCACCTGGACCCGGCCGCGGTGAAGGCCAGCCTGCTGGTGTTCGTGGAGATCAGCCTGGCCTACAAATCCGGCGACATCTTCGAGGAATTCCGCCGCGCGGCGCTGAAGCTCCCCAACGTGCTGGAGTGCCACCTGGTCTCGGGCGACTTCGATTACCTGCTGAAAGCGCGGATCAGCGAGATGGCCTCCTACCGCAAGCTGCTCGGCAGCACGCTGCTGACACTGCCGCATGTGCGCGAGTCGAAGAGCTACATCGTGATGGAAGAAGTGAAGGAGACGCTGAGCCTGCCGATTCCGGACTGAGGCCCGCACAGGACTGGGGTCAGAGCCCGCGGTGCGGGATCCGACCCCGGTCGGGATCAGGCAAGGGGTCGGATCCCGGTCGTGGCGACCGTCAGCGCTGCTGCGGGTGCTTCTGCGAGCGCTGTTCCTGCTGCTTGCCGCTCTTGTGCTGCTGCGGCTCCATCTGCTGCTGTTGTTGCTGTTGTTGTGGGTTGCGGCCCTGCGGTTCCTTGCCGGGATGACGGTTCTGCGGGCTTTTCATGATCGCGATCCAGTGGACGAAGGACATGCGGCGGCGGGATGCCGGCGCAGGGCTACGGTGGTCCCGGAACGGTTAATCACAGGCGAAAAAGCAGTGATCGGTACACCATCGTTTTCGTGCGTTCAGGCCACGGCCGCCGCCGCCCGGCCCGGAGCGGGTCAGCGCTTGATCTGCTGCCCGTCGCCGGCCGGCACGCTGTCGTAATAGCGGCCGGTGCGCGAATCGAACACCCGGTTCGGTCCGGCCGGGCGCACCCCGGGGACGATGCGGCCATTGCGGTCGTAGACCTTGTCGGCGGGCTTGGGGGTCGGTGCGGGCACGACCTGGGCCGGACCGGTGGACTTGATCGGCTGCGCCGGCTGCGGCGAAGGCAGCAGCTGTGGCTGCGGCCGGGCCGCCTGGGGCGGTGGTGCCACCGGCTGCGGCGCCACGGTGGTCGCGCTGCGGGTGGCCGTCGGGTCGGGGGTGGGCACCTGGGCCAGCGCCAGTGCGGGCAACAGGGCGATCAACAACAGGGGAAGGGTCGGCTTCATGGCACGCTCCGGCGTGTATGGCACTCACCTTGCGCCTGCACCTGTGTGCCGCCCATGAACGGCCATCACACTTGCAAGGCAGGCCCCGCACCCCCACGTTTGCCGGCATCCCCAGGCCATCGACCCACGGAGAGCCGGCATGACTGCCTTCGACCTGACGCCCCCCACTGCCAACCAGACCGAGGCGCTGGTCGCCGGCCTCAGCAGCGAGGAACGCCGTGTGTTGTTGCAGCACGGCACCGAAGCGCCGTTCTGCGGCGTGTTCCTCGACAACAAGCGCGAGGGCGTCTACTGCTGCCGGCTGTGCGCGCTGCCGCTGTTCCGCTCCAGCACCAAGTTCGATTCCGGCACCGGCTGGCCCAGCTTCTTCGCCCCGTTCGACCCGGCGCATGTGCGCGAGATCCGCGATACCAGCCACGGCATGGTCCGCACCGAGATCACCTGCGCACGCTGCGGCAGCCATCTGGGCCACGT
Source organism: Stenotrophomonas maltophilia (assembly GCF_001676385.1). Classification (GTDB taxonomy): domain Bacteria; phylum Pseudomonadota; class Gammaproteobacteria; order Xanthomonadales; family Xanthomonadaceae; genus Stenotrophomonas; species Stenotrophomonas maltophilia_J. The sequence continues at coordinate 251,305 of NZ_LYVJ01000007.1, forward strand.
GTTCCCGGACGGTCCGCCGCCCACCTACGAGCGCCACTGCCTGAACTCCGTCTCACTTTCCTTCGTCGGCAATGGCGAGCCCTGGCCCGATCCGCTACAGCGTGGCGGCGCCGAAGCCGGTGTGGCCGGCTGAAACACCCCGCTGACCGATTTCACAGAATTCCCTCTTCAGAAACCCGGGCGACGGGCCGACAAGGAGATATCCCCTCTCCCTGCGTCGCCCCATGCTCATCATCGTTGGATTCCTGGTCGTCATCATCAGCGTGATCGGGGGCTACCTCGGTGCCCACGGCCGCCTGGGTGCCCTCTGGCAGCCCTACGAGCTGGTCATCATCGGCGGCGCCGCGCTCGGCGCGTTCCTGGTCGGCACGCCGGCCAAGACGGTCAAGCAGACCCTGCAGGCCATGGTCGGCGTGTTCAAGGGCCCGCGCTACAAGCAGCAGGACTACATCGATGTGCTCAGCCTGCTCTACGAACTGCTCAACAAGGCCCGCCGCGAAGGCTTCATGGCGCTGGAAGACCATGTCGAGCGGCCGGCCGAGAGCGCGCTGTTCGGCAACTACCCCAAGGTGCAGGCCGACCACCACCTGATCGACTTCATCACCGACTGCCTGCGCCTGATGATCGGCAGCAACATCGAGCCGCATGAGCTCGAGCCGCTGCTGGAACTGGAACTGGAAAAGCACCATGCCGAGGCCATGGCACCGTCGCAGGTGCTGACCAAGGTCGCCGACGGACTGCCCGGTTTCGGCATCGTGGCGGCGGTGCTGGGCATCGTCATCACCATGGGCTCGATCGGCGGCGACATCGTCGAGGTGGGTGGCCACGTGGCCGGCGCGCTGGTCGGCACCTTCCTCGGCATCCTGCTGGGCTATGGCTTCGTCGGCCCGATGGCCGCCGCCATGGAAGCGCGCGCCGAGCAGGACAGCCGCATCTACGAATCGGTGAAGACCGCCCTGCTGGCCTGCCTGCGCGGCTACAACCCGAAGATCGCGCTGGAATTCGCCCGCAAGACGCTGCCGTCGAACGTGCGCCCGGCCTTCTCCGATTTCGAGCAGCATCTGAAGACGGTCAAGTAAGCCATGGCCGAGACCAAGCCCACTGTCATCGTCCGCCGGGTCAGGAAAGCCGGCCACGCCGCCCACCACGGTGGCTCGTGGAAGGTGGCCTATGCCGACTTCGTGACCGCGATGATGGCCTTCTTCCTGGTGCTGTGGCTGATGGCCACCACCAACAAGAACGACCGTGCGGCCATTTCCGAGTACTTCCGCAACCCCAGCCCGTTGAGCGGGCAGAACGCCACGCCGGCGCCCGGCATGGCCGGCCCGGGCGGCGCCAGCACATCGATGATCAAGCTGGGCGGCGCCACCGACATCTCGCGCGGCAGCAGCAACGATCCCTTCCAGAACCAGAAGGAAGCGGTGCCGCAGCCGGCGGACCCGCAGCAGCACGACAAGCAGCAGCTGGAAGCACTGATGAAGGAACTGCAGGAAGCGATCAGCCGGAGCCAGGCACTGGAACCGTTCAAGGACCAGCTGCTGCTGGACCTGACCCCGGAAGGCCTGCGCATCCAGATCGTGGACAAGCAGAACCGGCCGATGTTCGACCTTGGCAGCGCCACGCTCAAGCCCTACACGCAGCAGATCCTTCACGAGCTGGCCGAGTACCTGAACCACGTGCCGAACCGGATCAGCCTGACCGGCCATACCGACATCACCGCCTATTCGGCCGCGCGCGGCTACGGCAACTGGGAACTGAGCGCCGACCGCGCCAACGCCGCTCGCCGTGCACTGGTGGACGGCGGCCTGGAGGACAGCAAGATCACCCGCGTGGTCGGCCTGTCGTCGTCGGTGCTGTTCGACAAGGCTGACCCGCAGAACCCGATCAACCGCCGCATCAGTATCGTGGTGATGACCCAGGCCGCCGAAGCGGCCGCGCTGGCGGGTGCCGGCCCGCAGGTGGGGCTGTCGGCGCCCACCACCGACCCGGACGTGCAGGCCGCACAGGGTGAGGCAGCGCCCGTAGCACGCTGAACCGGGGTCAGACCCCTTTCCATGGAAAGGGATCTGACCCCGCCTGCGCGCGGCCGCTACAATGACGGTCTTTCCGTTTCCAGGTGATCCCACCTCATGTCCCAGAACTCCAAGGCCAAGCGCGACAAGCGCAAGAAGCAGCAGGCCAAGCGCCCGTTCCTGCGCCTGAACGCCCAACAGCAGGTACAGAACCATGCCGTGCTGACCAACGAAGACGGCCAGGTCGTGGCGGCCATCGGCCTGCAGGGCCGTGAGTGGCTGCTGGCCATCGGCGGCCAGACCATGGGCAACGCCGAGAACCCGGTGCCAATGCTGGCCATGCTCAAGCACCTGGCCAACGTGCAGGAGAAGGAAGGCCGCAAGGTCAACCTGGAGTACTCCGAACTGCTGCAGAAGCTGCTGGACACCCTGGCGGCCGAGGCCGGCCAGACTGCCGACGAATACCTGGACAAGCTGGTCGCCGAATTCGAAGGCGTCGACGCTGCTGAAGGCGAGGAAGGCGAAGCCGCCGACGGCGAAGTGGCCGAAGAAGCCGCTGCCGAGGCCACCCCGGCCGCCGACAGCGACAGCGACAGCAAGCCGCAGGCCTGAACCGGCCGCGGCGGTGGCGGTCTACGTCGATGACGCGGTGCATCCCTGGCGCGGGCAGCGCTGGGCGCACCTGATGGCCGACACCCTGGCCGAGCTGCACGCCATGGCCGCGCAGCTCGGCATTCCGCCGCGCGCCTTCCAGAACAAGGCCAGCGGCGCCCATTACGATGTCACTGCCGAGCTGCGCGCACAGGCGATCGCGCTCGGTGCCCGTGCGATTTCCCGGCACACCGACCGCGAGCTGGTCAAAGCGGTGATCGCCAACGCCCGGGCGCAATACCGGCCATAGGCTCGGCTGCCGTTTGCCTCCTGTAGTGCCGAGCCGATGCTCGGCTGCTCTAGGCGAAATGCAGCCGAGCGTGGGCTCGGATCTACAGGCCCGATCAGAACGGGTCGCTGCCCAGCCGGATTTCCACGTTCAGCAGCGAGCACAGCGCCAGCATCGCGTCATCGTCACGGGTCAACGCCATCACCCCGGTGAAGCCATCACTGCCGGCATCCACGCTCCACAGCGTGTAGTTATGCTCGCGCAGGCGGTCGAAGGCGGTGGCCATCAGCTGCACGCCGTCCAGGCCGTCGGTGAAGTCCTCGTCGTCCAGGTCCCCGCCCCAGTCCAGCTGCAGGTTGAAGCGCGCCGACAGCTCGTTCACCGCGGAAACCAGCGCCTCCAGGTCATCGCGCTCGACCTCGAAGCCGGATTGCCAGCCGATCGCGGCGAGCAACGATGGCAGCCAGTCTGCGTCGGGTTCCAGCGGCTCGCCGGCCTCGGCCAGCAGCTCGCGCCAGCGGTTGAACTGCTGCAGGGCCAGCTCTTCGTCGCCCGGATTGATCAGCACCAGCAGGTTCCAGACCCGCGCCTCGAAGCCCTCCTCGTCGAAGTCGTGGATGTCTTCCTCGAAGTCGAAATAGTCGCTGTTGTCGGGCATGGCGGAACGTCCTCTGGGGCAGGCCGGCATTCTACGGTTTATCCTGTGCCGCTGAAGCCGGCCTTGGTGGCCGTCACTGTGAATGAAGCGATGAGCGATACCCCTCCCGACCACCTGGCGATCAACCCGGCCAGCCCCTTCCATGATGCGCAGGCGCTGGAGCGCGGCGTCGGCGTGCGTTTCAACGACGTCGAGCGCGACAACGTCGAGGAATACTCGGTCAGCGAAGGCTGGATCCGCGTGCAGGCCGGCAAGGCCCGCGACCGCCGTGGCAACCCGATGACCATCAAGGTCAAGGGCAAGGTCGAGGTGTATTTCCTGGACCAGAAGCCGGAGTAACCGGCACCGGCATGTAGAGCCGAGCCTGTGCTCGGCTGCTTTTCGTTCCGGGTTCATGACGCCTGAAGCAAGCGCAGCCGAGCATGGGCCCGGCTCTACATGCCAGGGCGGAATCCGCGTCAGCGTCAGCAACGCCCGGTCCCAGGGTCATTCGCGCTTGCGCGACTCCAGCAGGTCCAGGTTGCGGATCAGGCGCCGCGAGATCTCATCGGAGATCACCCCGCGCCGGGTCAACCGGAACAGTTCCTCACGCTCGGCATTGAGGCCGGCGCTGCGCAGCTGGCGGTAACCCAGCTCCATGCGCCGCACCTTCTCCGGGTCCACGTCGGGCCCATCGTTGTCCTTCTCCAGGTGCCGCTGGTACAGCAGGCTCACCCGCGAAGCGGCATCGTTGTACAGTTGCACGTTTTCGGTGTTCTGGTTCATCACCAGTTGCTGGCGCATGCGTTCGACCCCGGCCAGCGCGGCCTTCGACGACAGCCGGCGTGCCAGGTCTTCTTCCTTGCGCTCGCCCGAATCGGCCGGCAGCTGCAGGCCCTTCAGCAACTGCGGCAGTGCCACGCTGGCGCCCACCAGCGAGAACAGGATCACCGCTGCGGCCAGGAAGATCACCAGGTCACGCGCGGGGAACGGGCTGCCATCGGGCAGGAACAGCGGCAGGGTCAGCACACCGGCCAGGGTGATCGCACCGCGCACGCCCGCCACCGAGGTGGCCACCACGATGCGCCAGTTCGGCGCCTCGCCACGCTCCAGGCCACGGCGGCGTGCACGCAGCAGGTTCCAGCGCAACGACAGCCATACCCACAGCAGGCGCAGCACGACCAGGGCCAGGTTGATCACCACCACGTAGACCAGCAGCCACCACGCACTCTGGTGGCCGCTCTCGTTCATGGTCGTCATGGCTCGCTCGACGATGCCTGGCAACTGCTCGCCCAGCAGCACGAACATGATGCCGTTGAAGCTGAACTGCAGCATGTTCCAGACCCCGGCGCGCTGCACCCGCATGCTGCCGGACACGCGGCCGGTCAGCTCCACGTAGCTCATCGCAATGCCCGCGGCGACCGCAGCGAGGATGCCGGACGCATGGATCTCTTCGGCCAGCAGGTAGGCGGCGAACGGAATCAGCAGATTGACCAGCATCGCCGCGCCGGGCTCCTCGCCGAAGCGACGCCACAGCCAGCGCTGGAAGGTGGACACGCCGAGGGTGACCGCCACGCCCACCGCCAGGCCGGCCACCGCCACCCACACGAACGTCAGCGAAGCGGTCGCCAGCGAGAAGGTACCGGTCATCACCGCCGCCACCGCGAAGCGGAAACAGACCAGGCCGGACGCATCGTTGAGCAGCGACTCGCCTTCGAGGATGTGCATCAGGCGCTTGGGAATCGGTGCCTTGGAGGCGATCGCACCGACCGCCACCGGATCGGTCGGCGAGACGATCGCTGCCAGCGCGAAGCACACGGCCAGCGGCATCACCGGAATCATCCAATGGATCAGCAGGCCGGCGCCGATGACGGTGAACACCACCAGGCCGAACGCCAGCTCCAGGATCGCCCCCTTGTCGCGGAACAGGCCCTGCTTGGGAATGCGCCAGCCATCGAGGAACAGCAGCGGTGGCAGGAACAGCAGGAAGAACACTTCCGGTTCCAGTGCATGACCGCGATTGAACACACCGGCGATGACCGCGCCCAGGCCGATCTGCACCAACGGCAGCGGCAACGAGAACGGCAGGACGCGAACCAGGTAGCCGCTGGCGACAACGGCCACCAGCATCGCCAGGACGACTTCGATGGTATGCATGCTTCTTCCAGGAAGCGGCGCGCGGGGAGGCTCGGGGCCAGCGCCGGATACCCGGAAAAAACTATCACACGCTGCCGCCATCGCGACGGCGGCGCTGGCGGCGCGTCAGCCCCGGCTCATGCCCCGTCGAAGCGGTACAGGTCCATGGCGAGGAAGCCGGCATCGATGCCGGCGTCGATGCGGTGGGCCCCGAAGCTGCCCTCGCCCGCCGCGCCCATCGCGAAGAACAGCGGCAGCAGGTGCTCGTCGGTGGGGTGCGCGCGTTCGGCGAACGGCGCCTGCCGGCGGTAATCGAACAGGGCCTGGCGGTCATCGGCGGCCAGCCGCTGCTCCACCCACTCGATGAAGGGCCGCACGTACGGCGCTTCCTTGCCGTCCTGGTAGTCGCCCCAGTCCTGCAGGTTGTGGGTGATGCTGCCCGAGCCGACCAGCAGCACGCCCTGCTCGCGCAGTGGTGCCAGCGCGCGGCCCAGCGCGAACTGGTGCTCGGGGCCGAGCAGCGGCTGGATCGACAGCGGCACCACCGGAATGTCGGCCTGCGGCCGCAGCAGCCGCAGCGGCACCCACGCGCCATGGTCCAGGCCGCGCTGCGGGTCGAGCGCCACTGGCAGGCCGGCAGCGGCGATGCGGCCAGCCACCTCTTCGGCCAGCGCCGGATCGCCCGGCGCCGGGTACTGCAGTTCGAACAGCGCGCGCGGGAAACCGCCGAAATCATGGATCGTCGGCGGCCGCGGATGCGCACCAACCAGCGGCTGCCGGCCCAGCCAGTGCGCCGAGGCCATCACGATGGCGCGCGGCGTCGGCAGGTCGCGCGCCAACTCGGCCAGGCGCACGCCGACCTGGCCCGGATGCAGGGCGGTCATCGGCGAACCGTGGGAGATGTACAGCGAGGGCAGGCGGGACATGGAATCCTCCAGTTGCGTAATCAGCCGGCCGTCGGCGCATGGACCAGGAAACGCACACGCCGGGGAGCAGCCGGCACAGGTTATTGCGCCCTCGCGGAATGATAAATACGATCGTTGGACCGAATTTATTTCACAAGGCGCAACAATGGACACCCTCGAGGCGATGCGCGTGTTCGTGGCGGTGGTCGAGCGCAATGGCTTCAGTGCCGCCGCCCAGGCCCTGGACATGTCCACCGCCGGCGTCACCCGCCAGGTCGCCGCGCTGGAGAAGCGCCTGTCCACGCGCCTCCTCCACCGCACCACGCGCCGGGTCAGCCCCACCAGTGCCGGTGCCGCCTACTACGCCCGATGCGTGCGCCTGCTGGCCGAGTTCGACGCGCTGGAGGCCAGCGTCGGCGCGCAGGCGCTGGAGCCTTCGGGGACACTGCGCATCAACGCACCGGTCAGCTGGGGCATCGCGCGGCTCGGCCCACGGCTGGCCAGCTACCGCGAACGCTACCCGCAGGTGGAACTGGACCTGGCCCTGTCCGACCGCCTGGTGGACATGGTCGAGGAAGGCTACGACGTGGCCATCCGCATCACCCGCGAGCCCAACCCCACGCTGATCGCGCGCCGCCTTGGCGAAGCGCGGGTAAGCCTGTGCGCCGCGCCGGCCTACCTGGCCGCACGCGGTATGCCCCGGACGCCGCAGGACCTGCAGGCACACGCGTGCCTGAGCTACAGCTACTGGGCCGCCGGCGACCAGTGGCCGCTGCAGGGGCCCGGAGGCGAAGTGAAGGTCGCGGTGAACAGCCTGCTGCACGCCAACAATGGCGATGTGTTGCGCGAAGCGGCCATTGCCGGCATGGGGGTGATCCTGCAACCGGACTTCCTGCTGGAGGGGGCGTTGGCCGATGGCCGCCTGGTGCGCATCCTGCCGGAGTGGCAGGCGTCACCGATCGGCATCTTCGCGATCTATGCCAGCCGCAGCCACCTCGCGCCCAAGGTACGCAGCTTCATCGATCATCTGGTGGAAGCTGGGGTGTAGCGCGTTTACGGGTAGTGCCGGCCGCTGGCCGGCATGGGCCTGCAACCGGATGCGCCCGATTGCCGGCCCGCGCCGGCACTCCCCTTCAGGCAGGGACCTCGTCCAGCGCGTCGATGATGCGTTCCAGCGGCGCTGGCCGCCCCAGCAGGTAGCCCTGCACCTGGTCGCAACCATGCGCGGCCAGCCAGTCCAGTTGCCCCCGCGTCTCCACGCCTTCGGCAATGATGGTCAGCCCCATGCTGTGGCCCAGCGACAACAGCGCGCGGCAGATCGAGGCATTACGCGGGTTGGTTTCCACGTCCGCGACGAACGTGCGGTCGATCTTCAGGATGTCCAGCGGCAGGTGCTGCAGGTAGGACATGCTTGAGTAACCGGTGCCGAAATCGTCCAGCGACACGCTGATGCCCTGCTCATGCAGGCGCTGCATGGTCTGCATCGCCTGTGCCGGCTTGCGCATCAGGCTGCTCTCGGTCAGCTCCACGTGCAGCGCCCCCCGCGCCAGCCCGAACTCCTTCTGGGCGCTGGTGAATTCGGCCACCAGGTCGCTGTTGAAGAACTGTACGGCAGAGACGTTGACCGCGATCGGCAGTTCGCCCCATCCGGCGTCGACCAGCCGGCGCTGCGCCTTTGCCGCCGCGCGGATCACCCAGCGGCCCAGCGCCAGGATCAGCCCGGTGTCCTCGCACAGCTGGATGAACTCACTGGGCGCAATGAAGCTGCCATCGGCCTGCGGCCAGCGCAGCAGTGCTTCCAGCGCCGCCGGCGTGCCATCGCCGGCGTGCCGGATCGGTTGGAAGTACAACTGGAATTCACTGTCGATGGCCGCGTGGATGCGTCCGGCCAGGCGCAGGCGGTCGGCCAGCCGCGCGGTTACCGCCGCATCGAACCAGGCCATCACGTTGCCCTCGGCACGCGCCGCATGCGCGGCCTGTGCCGCCATGCCGATCACCTGCTCGGCGCTGTGGCCATCGCCGGGTACGTGCGCGGCTACGCCGATGCGGGGCTCGAACTGATGCAGTGAATCCTTGCCGCGCATCGGTGCCGACACGATCTGCAACAGGTCGTCCAGCACCCGCTGCGGATCGTGCCCGGTCCCGATGGCGAGCACGAAATCCTCTGCCGGCTGGAACGCCAGCGCGCCGCAGCGCGCTCCCAGCCCCGCCAGCCGGGTGGCCATCGACTGCAGCACTGCGTCGCCGATCTCGCGGCCCAGCGTATCGGCCACCAGTTGCAGGCCGCGCAGTTGCACGAACGCGACGGTGTAGCCGGTTCCCTGCTCCTCCAGCTGGTCGGCCAGCGCGCGCACGTTGAGCAGGCCGGTAGCCGGATTGTGCCGCGCCTGGTAGGCCAGATCGCGCTCGTAGGCCAACCGCTCGCTGACATCCTCGGCCAGCACCAGGCACGCGGGTTGGCCGTCGAAATCGAGCTTGGACAAGTGAGCGCGCACCTCGAACACGCTGCCATCCTTGCGCCGATGCAGGCGCACGGCGGCATCCGGGGGGTCACCCACCCGTGCGCGATCGATGGCATTGCGGACCTCGTCCCAGCCTTCGCGCGGGCGGATATCGAGGATGCTCATCGCGAGGAACTCCTCGCGGCTGAAGCCGTACTGGCGCACGGCCGCCTCATTGACCTCGATGAAGCGCAGGGTATCCGGGTCGAACACCCAGAACGGCGCGGGATTGCGGTCGAACAGCAGCCGGAAGCGGCGTTCCACCTGGCTCATCTGCTCACGGGCCTGGTAGCGTTCGCTCAGGTCGGTCAGCGCGCCGGTCATGCGCCGCTCGCTGTCAGCCAGCTCCACCCGCTGCCCGCGTGCACCCACCCAACGCACTTCGCCTCCGGGCAGGACCAGGCGGAACACCTCGTCCAGTACCGCGCCCCCGGCAAAGGCCCGGTCGAAGGCCTGTTGCAGGCGCGCAGCATCATCGCGGTGCACGCGCGCGAAGAAGTCAGCCACGGGCAGCGCGTCGATCTGGATGCCGAAGATCTCACGGGCCAGCGGCGACCAGCGCAGCAGCGCTGCATCCTCGTCCACGTACCAGGTGCAGACGCGTCCGACCTGGTGCGCCAGGCGCAGCTCGGCATGGCCCGCCTTCAGTTCCTCGGCCATCGCCTGCTGGCTGCGGGTGCTCCGGCGCACGGCGTACAGCAGCACCAGCAGCACCACGACATAGGCCAGCACGATCGCCACCGACGCCTGCAGGTAGGGCCACCAGGGCGCGAGCACGTCCTCGTCGGCCAGCCCCACCTGTACCGCCAACGGGCTGCGTTCAAGCGTGCTGAGGGTAAGGATGCGCGGCACGCCGTCGACCACACCCGGCATGCTGCCCAGTTCGACCACCGCCGGCCGGCCGAGCAGATCGCGGCGCGGCAGCGCGTAGCGGCGGCCCACCGTGCCATGCGGGTCCGGTACGCGGGCCAGCATGTAGCCCTCGGCATCACTGATCGAAACCAGGCCGTTCGGGCCCACGTCAAGGCCGCCGATGATGCGCTGCAGTTCGCCGCAACGGAGCCGCGCCAGCAGCCAGCGGCCATCAGCCATGGAAGACGCCAGCGGCACGACCCAGCGCCCGTCATCCATCTGCTGCGGTGGGCCGATGTACAGCGCGCTGCCCAGGCGGTGGCGTTGCGGATCGGTCCACAGCGGAAGCTGCGGGTCACCGGTGCCAGCGGTCAGCGCGCGGCCATGGCGATCAAGCACGACGACACTGTGCAGTTCGGCGTGGCGGCGCAGCACACCGGCGATGGAGGCGTCCAGCAACGCCGGCGCCTGTGCCGGCACGCGGCGGAACAGCTCGGCGGCGTCGGCGGCGATACCGGACATCGCCCGTTCCAGGTTGCGCAGTTCCAGCGCCAGCAGGCGCTCGCTGCCCACCGCCAATGCGCGGCTCTGCCGCTGCGCGGCCTCCAGCCGGCGGTGGTAGTCATTGGCCAGCATGGTGGCCAGGCCAGCCACCAGCAGCACGCCCAGCACCACGCCGCCCCAGGTTATGGCGCGCAGTGGTCGGCCCAATGCCCGCTTCATCGCAGGCATGGGTCGATCTTCCTCGTCCAGTCGGTTGGCTTCATGCGCGAACGGATCCTCAGCGTCCCCGACCTCAGCGGCCGGCCAGCGCCATTCTTGACGCCTGCACCACCCTGCATGGCCCATCCCCCCGCGCCTGCGCAGGCTTCCGCGCCAGCATGCACCAGGTGGGTGATGACGTGAAGACCGCGCCCGCGCGTTCAGCCAGATCCTGCACAGGGCGGGCGCCACAAGGGCAGGGCCAGCCGCTCCGGAGCGGATTAGACTTGGGGTTTTCCGCCGCAAGAGAAGTGCATGTCCAAGCTGCGTCGTCCCACCCTGGCGCTGGCCATCATTGCCAGCCTGTCCCTGGCCGCCTGTGACCGTCCGGCCGGCCCCACGGCCGCCGCCACCGCCCCGGCCGATGCCCCCCCTGCGGCAGCCAAGCCGATGCTGGGCAGCTTCGGCTTCGATGCCAGCGGCATGGACCGCAGCATCGCTGCCGGCGATGACTTCTTCGGCTTCGCCAACGGCACCTGGGTGAAGAACACCGAGATTCCGGCCGACCGCTCACGTTTCGGCAGCTTCAACGTCATCGCCGAGAAGACGCTGGCCGACACCCGCGCCATCCTCGAGGGCGCCGCCGGCAATGCCCAGGCCAGCGGCAGCGACAAGCTGATCGGCGACTATTACGCCGCCTACATGGACGAAGCCGGCATCGAGCAGCGTGGCATCGCGCCGGTGCAGCCGCAGCTGAAGGCGATCGATGCGATCGCCGACAAGGCCGGCCTGGCCCGCGCGCTCGGCGGCGACCTGCGCGCCGACGTCGATCTGCTCAACGCGACCAACTTCTACACCGACCGCCTGTTCGGCCTGTGGGTGTCGGTGGACATGCTGCAGCCGGACCGTACCGCGCCTTACCTCGTGCAGGGCGGCCTGGGCATGCCCGACCGCGATTTCTATCTGGGCGATGGCCGCATGGCCGAGCTGCGCAGGCAGTACCAGGCCTATATCGCGCAGATGCTGCAACTGGCCGGCGTCGCCGACCCGGCCGGCAAGGCGCAGCGCATCCTGGCACTGGAAACGAAGATCGCCCAGGCGCATGCCACCCAGGAAGAAACCAACGACGTGACCAAGGGCGCCAACCCCTGGACCCAGGCCGACTTCAACGCCAAGGCGCCGGGCATGGACTGGCATGCCTTCCTCGACGCAGCCACGCTGGGCAGCCAGCAGGACTTCATCGTGTGGCAGCCCAAGGCCGTCGCTGGCCTGTCCAGGCTGGTCGCCACCGAGCCGCTGGACGTGTGGAAGGATTATCTGGCCTTCCACGCGCTGGACCGGGCCGCTGCCTACCTGCCGAAGAAGTTCGCCGATGCCCGCTTCGCCTTCCACGGCACGGCGCTGAGCGGCACGCCGCAGCAGAGCGACCGCTGGAAGCGCGCCGTGGACGACGCCAACCACGCCGTCGGCGAGGCCATCGGCCAACGCTACGTCGAAAAGCACTTCGACGCGAAGACCAAGGAACGCGCGGACACGATGGCGAAGAACATCATCGCCGCCTTCGCCAAGCGCATCGACGCACTGTCGTGGATGTCGCCGCAGACCAAGGCGCACGCCAAGGCCAAGGTGGCCGGCCTGACCGTGGGCATGGGCTATCCGGACAAGTGGCGCGACTACACCGGCCTGGAGATCCGCCGGGATGATCCGCTGGGCAACGCGCAGCGCGCCGAACTGTTCGAGTACCAGCGCAATATCGCCAAGCTGGGCAAGCCGGTCGACCATAGCGAATGGGCCATGCTGCCGCAGACCATCAACGCGATGAACGTGCCGTTGGAGAACCGCCTGGTGTTCCCGGCCGCGATCCTGCAGCCGCCGTTCTTCGATGGCGCCGCCGACGATGCGGTGAACTACGGTGCGATCGGCGCGGTGATCGGCCACGAGATCAGCCACGGCTTCGACAATGCCGGTGCGCTGTTCGACGAGACCGGCAAGCTGCACAACTGGTGGACTGCCGAGGATCTGCAGCAGTTCAACGCCGCCGGTGACGCACTGGCCGCGCAGTTCAGCAGCTACGAGCCGTTCCCGGGGGTGCACGTGAACGGCCGGTTGACCCTGGGTGAGAACATCGCCGATGTGGCCGGCCTGGGTACCGCCTACGATGCCTACCAGCTGTCGCTGCAGGGCAAGCCGGGCCAGACCCTGGAAGGCTTCACCCCGGACCAGCGCTTCTTCCTCGGCTTCGCCCAGGCATGGCGCAGCAAGAGCCGGGAGCAGGCGCTGCGCAACTCGCTGCTCACCGATGTGCATGCACCGGGCCAGTTCCGCGCACTGACCGTGCGCAACATCGACGCCTGGTATCCCGCGTTCGACGTGAAGGAAGGCCAGAAGCTGTACCTGGCCCCGGACAAGCGGGTCAAGGTGTGGTGATGTGATTGGAGCGGGCGCCACAAGGCGCCCGTTTCATCTGGCCCTACGGGGACGCCAACCGCGGTTGGCAGGTTTCAGGCACCCACGCATGGCGCGGATGAAACATCGCGCGAAAAGCGTGCCAGCCAAGGTTGGCACCTACCAGGCAACTGCGGGCCACGCGCGCAGGATCTCCGCCGACACGCCCATGCGCGCACAGGCACGGCTGGCCAGGCCATCAGGCAGCGCGCGGCGGAACAGCGGCGCCATGCCCTGCATCAGCTTCGCCGACGCCGCCGCCTGCGCACGCTGGCGGCCACTGCGCTCGAGCATGCCCTCGGCCCAGTCCGGCAGCAGCGCCGCGCCCGCACCCAGGAACACGTCGCGCGACAGCCCCGGCACGGGTACCGGCAGGCGCACCCCGGATAACACGTCCAGCACCTCGCGCGAGCGTTCGTCGACGCGCAGCTCCGGCTGCCGCGCGCAGAAGTACGCCGCCACTTCCGCTTCGCTGCGCGGTACGTCCACCGCACCCAGTGCCTCGGCCACGCGGCGATATTCGTCGTAGTAGCGGTCGGCGATGTGCGCCGGCACCTCCCGCCCATAGCGGCGGAATCCCTGCAGGAAACCAAAGGCCTCCGTCACGTGCACCCAGGTCAGCAACTGCGGATCATCGGCGGCGTAGGGCTCGCCCTGCGCGGTGTGCCCGCGGATCCGCTCATGCACGCGACGCACCCTGGCCACCAGCGTCTCGACTTCGCCGGCAGGGGCATAGCTGGTCCCGGCGACGAAGGCGGTCGTGCGGCGCAGGCGGCCCACCAGGTCCTGGCGGAAATTGGAATGGTCGTAGACCCCGGCCAGCGCGCGCGGATGCAGCGTCTGCAACATCAGCGCGCACAGGCCACCGGCCAGCATCGAGGGAAATTCGGCATGCAGCCGCCAGGTGACGCTGTCAGGGCCGAACCACCCCGGGTCACCCCGCGGATGGTCGTAATCGATGCCGCTCTGGCCACGCGGGAAAGCTTCCAGCACCCAGCGCCGGATCGGCGCAGTGACGGGACGGGACAATCGCTGAAGCAGAGCCGGCATCACCACGGGTCCTGGCGGGAAGGAATGGCCGCGCATTGCGCGATCCGACCCGATTCTGGTCGATCACGGGGCCGCCGGCGAGTTCCCGCACTCAGCTTCGGTTTCATGTGCGTCCGCAGCACATTTCACCCTGCGACATCTTGTCGCAGGCCACGACCATCATGCTGCATAGCAACAATATTCACCCATTCAGACAAAACCCTTGCGCCGCAGGGCATTGCGCCCATTGCACGGTTCGCTGGAAGTGCTAGAACTGAGCACGCCACACCGTCCAATGCTGATCGACGCACGTTCCACAAGGAGCCAGCCATGATTGCTTTGTTCAAGGGTTTGGGAATTCTGCTTCGCGACAACGAGCTCTACCGCAGCCCGTTCGACAAACAGGTCGCGCACTGGCGCAACCTGAGCGAGCAGCAGATCCGGGATGAAGTGGCAGTACTGGCGCAGGCCAAGTGCCAGTGGCTGATCGCCTCGATCATCGGCTGGCAGGCCGCTTCGCTGCTGATCCTCGGCCTCATTGCCAACTACCTGTGGCGCGACGACTTCCATATCACGTTCACCCGCGTGGTGATCGTGTTCGGCTCGTGGGTATCGATCCTGTTCGTGATCTGGTTCATGGCCAACATGTTCGACCAGCAGGCGGGCTTCGAGCGCTGGATGAAGGCTTTCAACAGCCGCGCCCGCATCAGTTCCAAGGCCGACAGCGTCGAGCATGTCGCCGAGGCGCTGGACCTGGCCGAGCATTACCCGGAAGTGCTGGACTACAAGCAGGCGGTCACCGCCAGGCGAGAACTGCGCCACGAGGACATCCGCATCATGACCGAGATCGGGCGCATGAAGCAGCACTCCGAGCTGGTGGGGCGGCTGAACCACGTCGGCGAAACCGAGCACCATCACGACCTGACGCTGCAGCCTGCCTACTGACCCTCGGCAAAAGCGGGGGGACCCACAATGCCACCGTGATCACTCACGGTGGCATTGTTCTATCGGGTCCTGGCTGACGCATGGGTGGAAGCCCTTGGGCAGGCCGCGCATGGCTTCGGTGCTGCCTACGGCCACCGAAAAACGTCGCAGGGGCGGTGTGGCGCAAGGGGTTCCGGTGCTGCAGGCCGGATCGAGCACCAGATAGTGGCATTGGCCACTGCTGCTGGCGATGCAGTGGAACCGCGCCTCGCCATCGACAACGGTGCTCTTGCTGTACAGCGTGTCAACGCCGTTGGCGCGCGTGCGGGTAATCGACGTATTGCTGGATTTTTCGCAGCCGGCCAGTGCCAGCAGCACAGCACACACAAGCAGCAGACGGGGCATGGTCATTCCTCGGGGCAGAAGCAACGCAGCGGCTACATGCTGCGGAACAGGCTCATGAAGGGCTGGCTGACCACCAGGGTCTCCGCACGCTGGCGCAGGCGCAGCACGCCGCGCCCGGTATCGTCGCGGCTGACCGCCGCCACCGCCTTCATGTTGACGATGGTCGAACGGTGGATCTGGCGGAAATGCAGCGGGTCGAGCACTTCCAGCAGTTCGCGCAGCGGCGTGCGCAGCAGGCTTTCGCCGGCGGCGGTCACCACGGTGGTGTACTTGTTGTCGGCACGGAAGTAGGCCACATCTTCCAGCATGATCAGCTGCGTCTCGCGACCGTTGCTGGCGGTGATCCAGGCCAGCGGCGGGCGACCGGCGGCGTTCTGCGGGGGGCCCAGCCGCTGCAGCAGGCGCTCCAGCGCGGCATCGTCCTGCCGCGTCGATGGCAGCCGCGACAGGATGCGCTCGCGGGTGGCCAGCAGCCGATCGTCGCTGACCGGCTTGAGAAGGTAATCCATTGCCCCCTGCTCGAACGCATCGATGGCGTACTGGTCATAGGCGGTGACGAACACCACCTGGGTGCGTGGACTGAGTTCGGACAGCGAACGCGCGACCTCGATGCCGCTGATGCCAGGCATGCGGATATCCAGGAAGGCGATGTCCGGCTGCTTTTCGGCCAGCTGTTCCAGTGCACTGGCGCCGTCCTCGCACTCGGCCACCAGCTTCAGGTCCGGCCACAGCCGGCCCAGCTGCTCGGCCAGGGACTGCCGCAGCAGCTCCTCGTCCTCGGCGATCAGGGCCTCAAGCGGCATGGCTGTGCTCCTTGTTCGACTGCGGCAGGGTCATGGTCGCGGCCACGCCGCTGGGAAAGTTGGCGACGATGGCCACGCCGGCCTGCTCACCACAGGTCAGGCGCAGGCGCTCGCGCAGGTTCTTCAGGCCGATGCCGGTGCCGCTGGTGCCCTGGCCGAAGCCGAGGCCATCATCGGCGACCGTCACGGTGACGTGGTCATCGAAGCCGCGCGCCAGGATCCAGATCGTGCCGCCGCCCGGCTTCGGCTCCAGGCCGTGCTTGATCGCGTTCTCCACCAGCGTCTGCAGCGCCATCGCCGGCAGGTGCACGCCCAGCAGATCGTTCGGCACCTGCACCTCCACCGCCAGTCGCGCACCCATGCGGATCCGCAGGATCTCCAGGTAGGCACGGGTGCGCTCCAGCTCCGCGCCCAGGGTGGACACCGATTCGTCCACCTGCGGCAGCGAACTGCGCAGGTACTGGATCAGGTGGCCCAGCATCTGTTCGGCGCGCGCCGGGTCGGTGCGGGTCAGCACCTGCGCGTTGGCCAGCGTGTTGTACAGGAAATGCGGTTCCACCTGTGCATGCAACAGGTTCAGGCGTGCCACCGACAGTTCCTTCTCCACCTGGGTCTGCTCGGCGGCGGCCTGCTCGTCGCGGCGCTGGTCAGCAACGCGGCGGCTGATTGCACGGGTGACCGCTTCGGCATTCTCGTAGTTGCTGCCTTCGTCCAGCGCCAGCAGGTCAGCCCACCAACCGGCATCCGGTTCGAACAGCAGGGTGACCGTGCTGGTGCCCTGCCCCGGGGTGACGGTGGCCAGCACGCTGTTGCGCTTGATCGCCAGCCGCGCAGGCAGGTTCCAGCGCGATGGCGGACGGCCGTTCCAGGGATCGACCCGCCTCACATAGGCACGCACCTGCAGGCTGCCGGACGAGCTTTCCACGTCTTCAACGCGCGGCAGCTCGGCGATCGCCGCTTCCACCACGGAGAAGGCGTGGCCGGCGTCCATCGGCAGTTCGATCTGGCGGCGCTGGCGGCCGGACAAGGTGGTGGCATCCAGGCGACCGGCCACCAGCCAGACCCGACGGATGTGGGTGATGGCACTGCCCAGCGCGGAAATGATCAGGAACATCGCCAGCAACCCGAAAATCCACCCCGGGCCATCGTTCATGCCACTGAAGATGCCGCTCCAGACCATGCCAGCGACGAACAGCGCCGCAGCCCAGGCCAGCAGGTGACGCAACAGGAGAGAAAGGCTGGCGAACACGGCGGCGCCTTGGAAGAAGGGGGTGAGCCGAGCATAGGGCGGCCCGCCGGGCAAGCAAGCGGGCCGCGACGAAGGGCGGGAAAGCGGGGATGGAAGCCGTTCTGGTAGAGCCGGGGACGCGCCGGCGCATTCGCGCCGCCGCTCCCACGGCTTGCGCAGGCCCTTGGGGCCCCACCTCACCAGCACCCACACCCCTGCGCCTTTGGCGCCGCCCCCGCACCCAGGGGGCGGTTGCCCGGCGCTAGCCGGGAGGCGCCGGGCGAACCCGGCGCCTTCCCTTACTTGCGCTGGTCGGCGCTGGCATCACGCACGGCGCGGAACGACTCGTCCCTGCTCCAGTTCGGCCAGGCGCGCGAGTTGGCCAGCTGGTTGCCCAGCGTGTACAGCACCTCCAGGTCGCGCGCGGCACCGGCAAACACCCAGTCCGGCTGCCACTCGTCGCCCTGCTGGTGGTAGCGCTTGGCGGTGTAGTCGTCGGAGGCCTTTTTGCCTGCGGCCACGCCACCGTCCACCCAGTCCTGGCCGGCCGACCAGGACAGCGCCGGCACGCCACGCTTGGCGAACGGGAAGTGGTCGGAGCGGAAGAACAGGCCCGCTTCCGGCTTCGGGTCCGGGGTGTAGCGGATGTCCCAGCCCTTGGCCACGTCCTTCAGCTGGTCCAGCAGCTCGAAGCGCGCGGCACCGTAGATGCCGAAGTCACGCGACGGCCCGAACGGTGCCATGCCATCCATGTTGATCACCGCCACGGTCTTTTCCAGCGGATACAGCGGATGGGTGGCGTAGTACTCCGAACCCAGCAGGCCCTTTTCCTCGGCGGTGACCGCCAGGAACAGCACTGACCTCTCCGGGCGCTTGGCCTTGGCAAAGCCACGGGCCAGCTCGATCAGCGAGGCGGTGCCGCTGGCATTGTCCAGTGCGCCGTTGAAGATGCGGTCGCCGCGCGCGTCCGGCTCGCCCACGCCGATGTGGTCCCAGTGCGCGCTGTAGATGATCGTCTCGTCCGGATGTCGGCTGCCTTCCAGGCGTGCGGCCACATTGTGCGAGGTGATCACTTCGGTCTTCACCGCGTACTTCGCGTCCAGGCTGGCGCCGGTCAGCGGCACCGGGGTGAAGTCGCGCTGCTGCGCCTTCTTCTTCAGCGCCTCGAAATCCTGCCCGGCCGAACGGAACAGCTCCACGGCCAGGTCGCGCTGGATCCAGCCTTCCAGTTCCGGGTGGCTGTCGGCCGGGTTGTCGCGCACCACGTCGAACATGGTGTTGGTATTGGAACCGGCCACGGTCGCCCAGCCGTACGACGCGGGTGCGGTTTCATGCACGATCAGCACCCCGAGCGCACCCTGGCGGGCACCTTCCTCGTACTTGTAGGTCCAACGGCCGTAGTAGGTCATGCCCTTGCCGTCGAAATCACCCTGGCCGGTCTCGAAGTCCGGGTCGTTGATCAGCACGACGGCGATCTTGCCCTTCAGGTCCACGCCCTTGAAGTCGTCCCAGTTGCGCTCCGGGGCCTTCACGCCGTAGCCGAGGAACACCAGCGGCGCCTTGCTGATGTCGACATTGCTGGCACCGTTCATGGCGGCGCGCACGGCAATCTGCTTGCCCTGCTCGAGGGCGATGGTCCTGCCACCCTGGTGCAGCGCCAGCTGTGGTGCGCCGACGATGTCGCCCTTGCGCAGCGGCACGGCCTGGGTCCACAGGCGCTTGCCGTCCTTGAGGTCACCGCCCGGCTGCAGGCCGGCGTCGGCGAACTGCTTGCTGAGGAAGGCGATGGTCTTCTCTTCGCCGGCGGTGGCCGGGGAGCGGCCTTCGTAGGCATCGGAGGCCAGTTCCTTGACGTCGGCGGAGATCCGCGCGCCCTCGAATTTCGGCGTGGCCGCCATCAGTGCGCTGGACACCGACAGGGCCAGCACGCCCAGTACTGCTCGCTTCATTGCTCTCTCCAGCAGGGAATTCCCTGCCGAGTGTACAAAATGGGCGGGAGGCGGATCAGGGCGTTCCGGCACGGGCGCGCGGCGCGGGGCGCCCGTCCCCCAGCGAGGATCTATCGGCGGGAGCGGGCCAGCAGGTGCTGCCGCTCGCGTGCGTTCCCGGTCAGGGTCGCGGCGGCAGCGAAGGCGTCGCGCGCATCGTCGGTACGGCCCAACTGCTCCAGCACCTCGCCGCGCACCACCTGCAACGGCGCGTAATCCCGCAGGCGCGCGTCAACCAGCAGCGGCTGCAGCTGCGCCCATGCCGCGAAGGGACCTTCGCTGCGCAGCACCGCCACCACCCGGTTCAACGCCACCACCGGTGATGGCTGGACCTGCAGCAGCTGCGTATAGAGCGCGGCAATGCGCGACCAGTCGGTATCTCCGGGACGGCGTGCCACGGCGTGGCAGGACGCGATCTGTGCCTGCAGCACGTAGGGATCGTCGCTACCACCGGCCGCCAGCGCGCGTGCCAGCGCCTGCTGGCCGCGCTCGATCTGCAGCCAATCCCAGCGCGCACGATTCTGCTGATCCAGCAGCACCGGCGCCCCCTGCGCGTCGATCCGCGCCGCCGCGCGCGAGGCCTGCAGCTCCATCAGTGCCAACAGGCCCAGCACCGCCGGCGCCGGCAGGCGATGCGCCAGCACGCGTGCCAACCGCAACGCTTCCTCGCACAGCGCCGGCCGCATCCAATCGTCACCCGCGCTGGCCGCATAGCCTTCGTTGAACACCAGGTAGATCACTTCCAGCACCGAACCCAACCGCTCCGGCATCGCCTCCGCACGCGGCACTTCATAGGGCACCTGCTTCTGCGCCAGCGTGCGCTTGGCGCGCACGATGCGCTGGGCAATGGTCGGCTCGGGTTGCAGGAAGCCGCGAGCGATCTCGGTGGTGGTCAGTCCGCCGAGCAGGCGCAGGGTCAGCGCCACCCGCGCATCGGCCGGAAGCACGGGATGGCAGGCCACGAACATCAGGCGCAGCAGATCATCGCCCAGGTCGTCTTCCAACGCCTGGCTGTCATCAGGTGCCGGCAGTGCGGCCGGATGCAGTTCCTCGCCCCATTGCGCATGCTGCTGCGCCACCCGCTGGTGCTGGCGCAGCACATCGATGGCACGGTTGCGCGCAGTCGTCATCAGCCAGGCTCCGGGATTGTCCGGGATGCCCTGCTCCGGCCAGCGCTCCAGCGCGGCCAGCCAGGTGTCCTGGGCCAGTTCCTCGGCACGGCCGACATCGCCACCGAGCAGCCGCGCCAGGCGCGCGATCAACACCGGCGACTCCATCCGCCAGAGGGTTTCCAGTCGCTGCGTCAGTGCGGGGTCGAGCATTCGCCGATCACAGCACGCCTGCCCGCCCCGCACAAGCACGCCCGCGCTCAGCCGGGCTCGCCGTCCATGTGCGCGATTTCCCAGAGATGCCCGTCCAGATCCTGGAAGCCACGCTGGTACATGAAACCATAGTCACGCGCCGGCTGCGGTTCGCTGCCGCCGGCGGCCAGGGCCTTGTCCACCAGGTCGTCAACTGCCTTGCGACTGGGTGCCGAGAGTGCATTGATCACTTCCGTGTGGGTGTGCGCATCGGCAATCGGCTTGTTGGTGAACTGCTGGAAAAAAGGCTGGGTCAGCAGCATCACGTAGATGCTCTCGCTGATGACCATGCCAGCCGCATCGTCATTGGTATAGGTTGGATTGAAGCTGTAGCCCAGCGCGGTGAAGAAGGCCTTGGATTCTTCAAGGTCCTTCACCGGCAGGTTGACGAAGATCATCTGCGGGTGGGATGCACTCATCGGTATGGCTCCGTGCGGGGTCAGGAAAGCGGATCAGGGTTGCTTCATGCAGTTGACCATCCACGGCTTGCCGTAGCGGTCGATCAACATGCCCCAGCGGTGCGCCCAGAACGTCTCAGCGATCGGCATCTGCACCTGGCCACCTTCGGCCAGCGCCGCGAACACGCGTTCGGCTTCTTCGATGCTGCCGACGTCGACATTGATGGTGGTCGAGCCACCCTCGCCGCCGCCGGGGCCGTCGGCCGCCATCAGGATGGCGCTGCCGATCTCCAGCTGGCTGTGCGCGACGTGGTCCAGGGTTTCCGGCGGCATCTCGTTGCAGCCCGGCGAGCCATCGGAGGGCGGCATGTCGCGGTATTTCATTTCAGAGGTGACCTGGCCACCGAGTGCCTTGGCGTAGAACGCCATGGCGTCATGGGCCTGGCCGCTGAAGCCGAGGAAAGGAATCAGTTTCATGGCATTGCTCCTGTGTGATGAAGTGCGATGGCGCCGGGCCATGCCCGGCGGCAGTGAGTCGGGGCAGGATCACCCTTCCAGCTGTGCCCGCAGACGCTGTTCCTGCTGCTGTAGTTCCGGGGTGAAGGCTTCGCCGAAGTCCTCCGCGGAGATCAGCGGGCGCAGCTCCAGCGTTCCCCCGCTATGGAACGGTGCACGGCTGGCCCACTCGACGGCCTCATCCAGCGAGCGCACGTCCCACAGCCAGAAGCCGGCGATCTGGTCGCCGGCGGGGCCGAACGGACCAGCCTCGACCTTGGGCGCGCCGCCGCCGAAGTGAATGCGGCGACCGCGCTGGGTGGCGTGCAGGCCTTCACCGGCCAGCATGATGCCGGCGGCCACCAACTGCTCGTTGAAGGCGCCCATTTCGGACAATTCCTGTTCGCTGGGCATGCGGCCGGCTTCGGAGTCGGCATTGGCCTTCACGATCACCATCACTTTCATTTCAGTCTCCCGTGGGGACGCGTGGTGCGTGCCCTTCACTGGGTACAACGAACCAGGGGGCTGGGAATCGACACGTCTGTTGGAAATTTTTTCTTCCGCGGAAAGCGCGCCTTCGGCGCTGCAACATGCCCGTGCGCAATCCTGCGCCATCATGGACCTCCCGCCCCCGCCAGGACCGTGCCATGC
>NZ_LYVJ01000008.1 GCF_001676385.1 Stenotrophomonas maltophilia
CCTCCAGGGATGGATTCACGGCGTCTCCCGCGAACCCAACCCGCCCGACCCAGCACGGCTTTTGCTCTGAGCCCCCCGCCACGAGGGGCTCAGCCGTTGGCCAGAATCCTCACAGTGCCGCGCGGATCCGCTCGCGCAGCGCTTCCAGATCCTTGGCAAACGCATCGATACCCGTCGCCAGCTTCTCGGTGGCCATCGGATCGGCCGCCAGGTCTGCCGCGAACTTCGCTGCATCGATCGGTGCCACGGTGGCACCGTCGGCCGCACCGGCCACCAGCTTGCGCGGCAGCGCGCCGTGGTCGGCATCCAGCTTCTCCAGCAGGTCCGGCGAAATCGTCAGCCGGTCGCAGCCGGCCAGCGCTTCGATCTGTGCGGTCGAACGGAACGAGGCGCCCATCACCACCGTCTTCGAACCACGGCGCTTGAATTCGTCATACACGCCGCGCACGAACTTCACGCCCGGGTCTTCGTCGATGCTGGCCGGGGTCTGGCCGTTGGCCACGTACCAGTCGAGGATGCGGCCGACGAACGGCGAGATCAGGAACGCGCCGGCTTCGCTGCAGGCCAGCGCCTGGGTCGGGTTGAAGATCAGCGTCAGGTTGCAGTCGATGCCTTCGGCCTGCAGGATGCGCGCGGCTTCCACGCCTTCCCAGGTCGCGGCGATCTTGATCAGGATCTTCTCGCGCGGCACGCCGGCGTCGGCGTACATCTGGATGAACTGGCGGGCCTTGGCCACGGTGGCGGCGGTGTCATAAGCCTGGTCGGCGTCCACTTCGGTGGACACACGGCCCGGCACCAGCGTGCTCAGCAGCGCGCCGACGCCGATGGTCAGGCGGTCGGCCACGGCGTGCACCACGGTTTCGCCGTCGCCAGCCTGCTGGCGGCCCCAGGCCAGTTCCCGTTCGATCAGCTCGGCGTAGACCGGCAGGTCCAGCGCCTTCTTCACCAGGGTCGGGTTGGTGGTGCAGTCCACCGGCTGCAGGCGCTTGATCGCCTCGTAGTCACCGGTATCGGCAACGACCACGGACAGTTCGCGCAGCTGGGACAGTTTGGACGGGGTGCTCATTGCGGCTCCTGGTTGGGGGATCGGGTCGCGCGCGGTGCGCAGCGGTAGTCAGGGGCGGTCGTTGTGGACCGCAGTCACGCGCAGGCGCAGCTTGCGACCGCCGGGCGCGTTCCAGTCGATGCTCTGGCCGATCGACAGGCCGAGCAGGGCACTGCCGACCGGGGCCAGCACGGAGACCTTGCCTTCATCGACGTTGGCTTCGCGGGGGAAGACCAGGGTCAGGACGTGCTTCTCGCCCGACATCTCATCTTCGCACTCCACGCGCGAATGCATCATGACGATGCCTTCGGGAATCTGGTCCGGCGCCAGCACGGTGGCCCGGTTGAGTTCTTCAGCAAGCGCGAGCGCGGCAGGCGTCTGGCTCAGCGCAGGGGACTCGAGCATGGCCTCCAGACGGTCCATGTCGAAGGAAGAAACGGTGATCGACGGCGGCAGGCCGCTGGCGGTGTTCATGGTGGAGCTCCTTGGTTGAAAGCCATGCAAAAGGCGGCACCTGCTGGCGCCGCCTGTCTGTATTGTGGGGACAAATGCGGCCGGAATCGACTCCTGCCGGTTCCGCACCGGTACCGCGCGGGTTCAGCCGTTCAGCGCGGGGCCGGATGGAGAGGTGGCCTCGCCTCCCGCGCCGAGGGTGTCGAGGGTGAACAGCGCCTGCGGCAGGCGCTTGAACTGATCGGCCAGCTCCATCAGGAAATCGTTCATCGCCGAGCTGCGGCGCCAGACCATGGCGATGCGGCGGCTGGGGCGGCCTTCGCCAGTGAAGTCGAGCAGGCGGATGTTGTCCGAGCGGGGCACCGGAGGCTGCACCGACAGGCTCGGCAACAGGGTGATGCCAACGTCGGCGGCGACCATCTGCCGAAGCGTCTCCAGGCTGGTGGCGCGGAACTCCGACTTCTCGTTGGCGCCGAACAGGCGGCACACTTCCAGTGCCTGGTCGCGCAGGCAATGGCCGTCCTCCAGCAGCAGCAGCTTCTGCGTGGCCAGTTCCTGCACGTCCAGATGCTCGCGGCGGGCCAGCGGGTGGCGGCCGGACACCGCCAGCAGGAACGGTTCCTCGAACAGGAATTCGGCATGCAACTGGTCATCGGCTACCGGCAGGGCCAGCAGTGCGGCGTCGAGCCTGCCTTCGCGCAGGCGGTCCAGCAGCACGTCGCTCTTTTCCTCGACCAGCAGCAGTTCCAGCTCCGGGAAGCGCTCGCGGATGCGTGGGATCACGTGCGGCAGCAGGTACGGGCCGAGGGTCGGGAAGATCCCCAGGCGCACCGTGCCGGCTTCCGGATCGCGGCTGCGCCGCGCCGCTTCCTTCAGTTGCTCCACTTCGGACACGATCACCCGCGCCCGCGCGGCCGCCTCCTGGCCGGCCGGGGTCAGCATCACCTTGCGCGGCGCGCGTTCCACCAGCGGAAGGCCCAGTTCCTCTTCCAGCTTGCGGATCTGCGTCGACAGCGTGGGCTGGCTGACGAAGCAGGCGGCGGCAGCCCGGCCGAAATGCTTGTGGTCGGCCAGGGCGACCAGGTACTTCAGATCACGTAGGTTCATCCTTACACCTCAGGGGTAACGGACCGGCTGACGGCAGGGTTACCCGACAGGCAGACAATGTTCCCGGTGATCTGGGAACGGTGGATCAGGCCGCTTCAGCAACGGCACCGTTGCTATTGCTCACCGACGAGCGGATCAGGTGATCGAACGCACTCAGTGCGGCAGTCGAGCCAGCGCCCATGGCGATGATGATCTGCTTGTAGGGCACCGTCGTGCAATCGCCAGCGGCGAACACGCCCGGCACGTTGGTCTGGCCGCGATCGTCGATGACAATTTCGCCACGCGGCGACAGCGCCACCACATCCTTCAGCCACTCGGTGTTGGGCAGCAGGCCGATCTGCACGAAGATGCCCTCCAGCTCGACGCGGTGGGCATCGCCGCCGATGCGGTCCTTGTAGACCAGGCCGGTGACCCTGCTGCCGTCGCCGAGCACTTCGGTGGTCTGTGCGCTGGTCAGCACCGTCACGTTGGCCAGGCTGCGCAGCTTCTTCTGCAGAACTTCGTCGGCGCGCAGGCTGGAATCGAATTCCAGCAGGGTGACATGCGACACGATGCCGGCCAGATCGATGGCCGCTTCCACGCCGGAGTTGCCGCCACCGATCACCGCCACGCGCTTGCCCTTGAACAGCGGGCCATCGCAGTGCGGGCAGTAGGCCACGCCCTTGTTGCGATACTGCTCTTCGCCCGGCACGTTCATCTGCCGCCAGCGCGCGCCGGTGGACAGGATCACCGAACGCGACTTCAGCACTGCGCCGTTCTCCAGCTGCACCTGCACCAGGCCGTCGTCACCGGCCGGCACCAGCGCGCTGGCACGCTGCAGGTTCATGATGTCCACCTCGTATTCGCGCACGTGCTGTTCCAGCGCCGCGGCCAGCTTCGGGCCTTCGGTCTCCTTCACCGAGATGAAGTTCTCGATCGCCATGGTGTCCAGCACCTGGCCACCGAAACGCTCGGCGGCGATGCCGGTGCGGATGCCCTTGCGCGCGGCGTAGATCGCCGCAGCGGCGCCGGCCGGGCCACCGCCGACCACCAGCACGTCGAAGGCGTCCTTGGCGGCGAGCTTCTCGGCATCGCGCTTGCTGGCATTGGTGTCCAGCTTGGCCACGATCTGCTCCAGGGTCATGCGGCCCTGGTCGAACACTTCACCGTTGAGGTACACGGTCGGCACCGACATGATCTCGCGCTTCTCGACTTCGTCCTGGAACAGGGCGCCGTCGATGGCCACGTGCTGGATGCGCGGGTTGAGCACCGCAGCCAGGTTCAGCGCCTGCACCACGTCCGGGCAGTTCTGGCAGGACAGCGAGAAGTAGGTTTCGAACCTGTACTCGCCTTCCAGGTTCTGTACCTGCTCGATCAGTTCGGCGGTGGCCTTGGACGGATGGCCGCCGACCTGCAGCAGCGCCAGCACCAGCGAGGTGAACTCGTGGCCCATCGGCAAGCCGGCGAAGGTCAGGTGGATGTCCTGGCCCGGCGTGCCCAGGTCGAAGGACGGCACGCGG
This sequence comes from Stenotrophomonas maltophilia, assembly GCF_001676385.1. Classification (GTDB taxonomy): domain Bacteria; phylum Pseudomonadota; class Gammaproteobacteria; order Xanthomonadales; family Xanthomonadaceae; genus Stenotrophomonas; species Stenotrophomonas maltophilia_J. The sequence continues at coordinate 4,105 of NZ_LYVJ01000008.1, forward strand.
CCCTGGCCGTCGCGCAGGACCTGCAGCGAGATCTTGTCCGACAGGCTCTCCAGGGTCTGCAGCAGTTCCAGCATTTCCTGCGACTTGGTGCCGTCGTCGGCGTGCGCGGTGATCTGGATCGGGCGGGTCACGCGCTCCAGATAGGTCTTCAGCTGCGACTGCAGGTTGGCGTCCAACATCGGGTCATCTCCTGGCTTCAGGCAAACACGGGGCGTGGCACCGCTGTACAAGGTAGCGGACCAGCTGGGGGGTAGGGGTGAACCCAAGACAGCGCCTGTGGAAGGGGCGGGCTGGCCAAGGCCTGCGAGCGTTGGCTGTCTTGGGTTCACCCCCACGCCGGCGGGGGGCCGGCACGGGGATGCAGGGCGCGCCGTGGCGTGGGGCCGCGGCGCGCCGGTGCTGCTTTAGATCTTGCCGACCAGGTCCAGCGACGGGGTCAGGGTCTTCTCGCCTTCCTTCCACTTGGCCGGGCAGACCTGGTTCGGGTTGGCGGCGGTGAACTGGGCAGCCTTCAGCTTGCGCAGGGTCTCGGAGACGTCACGGGCGATCTCGTTGGAGTGGATCTCCAGGGTCTTGATCACGCCTTCCGGGTTGATGATGAAGGTGCCGCGCAGGGCCAGGCCTTCTTCCTCGATGTGCACGCCGAAGGCGCGGGTCAGCTGGTGGGTCGGATCGCCGACCAGCGGGAACTGGGCCTTGCCGACGGCCGGCGAGGTCTCGTGCCACACCTTGTGCGAGAAATGGGTGTCGGTGGTGACGATGTAGACCTCGGCGCCGGCCTTCTTGAACTCGGCGTAGTGGTCGGCAGCGTCTTCGATCTCGGTCGGGCAATTGAAGGTGAAGGCCGCCGGCATGAAGATCAGGACGGACCACTGGCCCTTCAGGCTGTTGTCGGAAACCTTGATGAACTCGCCGTTGTGGTAGGCGTTGGCTTCGAACGGCTGGATCTGGGTATTGATGAGGGACATCATTTTTCCTCTTGGTGAAGGGGAGTGGGTGAATCGACAGGTGCTAGGTTACCGATTCGCTGGCGATAAGAACAATCCATTGATTACATCTATTTGATAGATGCAGGCTATCAAAATGCCATGAGCAGGCACTGAACCCGGCCGCTTTCATCCTGCAACTGCCTGTGCGACAAGGATAATCTTCCGCGGCAGGGAAAGACGGCCGATAGCCCCTCCTTATCCCGTTGCCGACAACCTGAACGGATTCCGGTTTTGCAGAGCCGAGCCCATGCTCGGCTGCGCCAGAAGCAGCCGAGCGTGGGCTCGGCTCTACAATTGCGAAATGTCCTTCCAAGCCCAAACCTCCCTGCGCCAGATCGTGGCCGACGCCAGCGCCCGCCTCGGCGGCATCGAGGCTCGCCATGAGGCGGAACTGCTGCTGCTGCATGTACTGGACCGCCCGCGCAGCTGGCTGTTCGCACATGCCACCGATCCGCTTTCCGTTGCTGACCAGGTCGCCTTTGAATCGCTGCTGGGCCGTCGCGTGGCCGGCGAGCCGGTCGCCTACCTGACCGGCCGCCGCGGTTTCTGGACCCTGGACCTGGAGGTCGGTCCGGCCACGCTGATTCCGCGCCCGGAAACCGAACTGCTGGTCGAGCTGGCGCTGGAGCGCCTGCCGCAGGACCGCGCGCTGCAGCTGGCCGACCTGGGCACCGGCAGTGGCGCGATCGCGTTGGCGTTGGCCAGCGAGCGGCCGCAGGCGCAGGTGCTGGCCACCGATGCCAGCCCCGGCGCGCTGGCCGTGGCCGCGCGCAATGCCGCCCGCCACGCACTGCACAACGTCCGCTTCGCCGAAGGTGGGCACGACTGGTACGCGCCGTTGCAGGGCGCGCGCTTCGACCTGATCGCCAGCAATCCGCCGTACATCGCCAGCAACGACCCGCACCTGGCACAGGGCGACCTGCGTTTCGAACCGGCGTCCGCGCTGGCCTCGGGCGTGGACGGCCTGGATGACATCCGCCGCATCGTCGACGGTGGCCAGGCGCACCTGCGGCCCGGAGGTTGGTTGCTGATCGAGCATGGCTGGGACCAGGGCGCCGCGATCCGCGCGTTGTTCGATGCCGCCGGTTTCGCCGAGGTGCAGACCGCGCAGGACCTGGAGCAGCGCGACCGGATCACCCTGGGCCGGCGTCCGGCCTAGAATGGCGGTTCTCCTGCCCCGGCAGGGCATCACCCTGGAGCTGCAAGCATGCGTACGCTGTACCCCGCCATCACCCCCTACGACGTCGGCACCCTGAAGGTCGACGATCGCCACACGCTGTACTTCGAACAGTGCGGCAACCCGGACGGCAAGCCGGTGGTGATGCTGCACGGTGGGCCGGGTGGCGGCTGCAGCGACAAGATGCGCCAGTTCCACGACCCGTCCAGGTACCGCATCATCCTGTTCGACCAGCGCGGCGCCGGTCGTTCCACCCCGCACGCGGATCTGGTGGACAACACCACCTGGGACCTCGTCGCCGATATCGAGAAGCTGCGCGAGCACCTGAAGGTCGATCGCTGGCAGGTGTTCGGCGGCAGCTGGGGCTCGACCCTGGCCCTGGCCTATGCCGAAACCCACCCGCAGCGCGTGACCGAACTGGTGCTGCGCGGCATCTTCATGCTGCGCCGCTGGGAGCTGGAATGGTTCTACCAGGAAGGTGCCAACCGCCTGTTCCCGGACGCGTGGGAGCATTACCTCAAGCCGATCCCGGTCGTTGAGCGCCACGACCTGATCTCGGCCTTCCACCGCCGCCTGACCAGCGAAGACGAAGCTACCCGCCTGGAAGCGGCCAAGGCCTGGGCAGTGTGGGAAGGTGCGACCAGCTTCCTGCACGTCGATGATGACTTCATCAACAGCCACGAAGATCCGCATTTCGCGCTGGCCTTTGCCCGCATCGAGAACCACTACTTCGTCAACGGTGGCTTCTTCGAGGTGGAAGACCAGCTGCTGCGCGATGCGCACCGCATCGCCCATATCCCCGGCGTGATCGTGCACGGCCGCTACGACGTGGTCTGCCCGCTGGCCAACGCCTGGGACCTGACCAAGGTGTGGCCGAAGGCGAAGCTGGAAATCACCCCGGCGTCGGGCCATTCGGGATTCGAGGCGGAGAACGTCGACGCGCTGGTGCGCGCCACCGATAGCTTTGTCTGATCGGTAGTGCCGGCCGCTGGCCGGCAAACCTGGAATGACTGGATTCCTGCAGACGCCGGCCGTCGGCCGGCGCTACCAGTCCCCGGCCAGCAACGCGTCGGCCAGCACCTGCAGCTTCGGCGAATGCTGGCGCGACGGCGGATAGATCAGCGAAAGCGCGCGGCTGCGGCCCTCGAACGGCTGCAGCACGCGTTGCAGGCGGCCGTCAGCCAAGGCACCGGCCACCGCGAAATCCATCACCTGCACGATGCCGATGCCGGCGATGGCCGCTTCCACCAGCGGATCGCCGCTGTCGAACACCATCCGCGTCGGAGGCGTGAACTCACGCAGTTGCCCGTCCTGCAGGAACTGCCAGTCCACCAGCCGGCCACTGCGCAGGTTGCGCACCGCCAGGCAGGCATGATCCTGCAAGGCGGCCACATCCTCCGGTGCGCCACAGCGGGCCAGATAGTCCGGGCTGGCCACCGTCACCCAGCGCAATGGACGCAACGGCCGCGCGACGATGCGCTGGTCGGCGATGACGCCGGTGCGCAGCGCGGCGTCGAAGCCTTCCTCGACCAGATCGACCAGGCGGTCGCTGAGCACCGCTTCCACCTGCAGCTGCGGATGCTGTTGCAGCAACGGCGCCAGCATCGGCACCAGCACTTTGCGCCCGAACATCGAGGGCGCGCTGATCTTCAGGGTGCCCGACGGCGTGCAGGGACGATCGGCCAACTGGCGCTCGGCATCCTCGAGGCCACACAGCAGCGGCGCGACCTGATCGACGAACTGGCGGCCGTCCGGGGTCAGCGCCACGTTGCGGGTGTTCCGCTGCAGCAGCTTCACTCCCAGCGACACTTCCAGGCGCCCGATCGCGCGGGACAGGCCGGACTGGCTCAGGCCCAGTTGGCCTGCAGCGACAGTGAAGCTGCGTGCTTCGGCCACCTGCACCAGCATGCGCACCGCATTGAGGTCCATCGAGGGTCCATTCATGCCAAAAATCATGACAGATATGGCGGGGGAGGGGTTTATTGATCTGCGTGCATCAATGAGACTGCGCTCCCCCTTAGCGCCAGACCGCCGATGCCTCCCCTCAAATACCCGCGCTGGGCGCTGACCCTGCTGGCCACTGCACAGCTGATCATCGCCCTGGACGCCACCATCATCTTCGTCGCCCTGCATGACATGGGGCGCGCACTGCAGATCAACGCGCAGCAGCTGCAGTGGGTGGTCAGTGCCTACACCGTGGCCTTCGGTGGCAGCCTGCTGCTGGGTGGCCGCGCCGCCGACCTGATCGGCCGTCGCCGCTTCTACCGGCTGGGCATGCTGCTGTTCGCCCTGGCCTCGCTGCTTGGCGCACTGGCGCCGAATGCCACCTGGCTGATCATCGCGCGTGCAGCGCAGGGCATCGGTGCCGCGTTGCTGTTCCCGGCCACGCTGGCACTGATCAACACGCTGTACGCCGAAGGCCCGGTGCGCAACCGCGCGCTGGCGATCTGGAGCATGGCCAGCGCGGTCGGCCTGGCGCTGGGCACGTTGCTCGGTGGCGTGCTGACCCAGGCGTTCGGTTGGCCCGCGGTGCTCGCGGTGATCGTGCCGCTGGCCACGGCATGTGCGGTCGCGGCCGGTGCGTGGCTGCCGGCCGATGGCCCGCGGGTCCAGGGCCGTTCATTCGACCTGGCCGGTTGCCTCACCGTCACTGCCGGCGGCAGCCTGCTGGTCACTACCCTCGTGCAGGGGCCGGAGTGGGGCTGGACTGCGCCGGCCACGATGATCTGCCTGCTGCTTTCGGCGGTACTGCTGACGGTGTTCGTGCAGATCGAGAAGCGCAGCCGTGACCCACTGATGCAGTTCGCGCTGTTGCGCCTGCCGGGCCTGCGCGCGGCGCTGGGCCTGACCTTCGCCTTCATGAGCAGCTATGGCGTGCAGTACTACTTCCTGGCGCTGTACTTCCAGGATGGCTACGGCTGGAGCCCGCTGCAGGCGGGGATGGCGTTCCTGCTGCCGACACTGGTGTGCACCTTCGGTATCCGCATCGCCGAACGCATGCTGCAGCGCCGTTCACCCCGGCAGGTGCTGGCGTGGGGCTTCACTGCCGGTGCGATTGGCATTGCGGCAGTGGCACTGGCGATGCCGCATGGCGCCAGCTACTGGCCGCTGCTGCCGGGCATCGTGGTGCTCAGCGTCGGCCAGGGCATGAGCTGGACGGCGATGTGGATCGTGGCAGGGCAGGGGGTGCCGGGGCCGCAGCAGGGTGTGGCGTCCGGCATGGCGGCCACCGCGCAGCAGATCGGTGGCGCGTTGGGATTGGCGGTACTGGTGATGGTGGCCAACGCCGCGCGCGGCACGCAGGCGGCAACCAGTCCCGAGGCCTTGCAGGGCATGGTCAATGCCCAATACGGCGCGGCGCTGTTCGCCGCGCTCGGCGTGGTCATCGCGCTGGGCCTGCGCCCGGTGCCGCTCCTATCGGCCGCGACCGTCTGCCCGACCAGCGAGGCATGATTCAAGGCGCTCCCGTGGATGGATGTGCAATGCCTCTGGTAGTGCCGGCCGCTGGCCGGCGATCCCAGGGCGGGATCATTGCGGTTGCCGGCCAGCGGCCGGCACCACAGGCGCGGGGTCGATCCACGCGCGTTCAACCCAGTCCCAGCAACTCCGGCTGCAACGCGATGAAGATCCGCGCCAGCCGCGCCGCCCACGCCTGCTGCCCGGCCACATCGGCAATCAGGTCCTGGCGGATCTCCAGCTCCACATGCACCAGGCCGCGGCCTTCGCCATGCACCGGCACCGCGTAGTCGCTGGTGCTGCTGACCGAATAGGGTTCATTGTCGCCCACCACCAGGTCGCCTTCGTCACGCAGCGCCCGCAGGAGTGCATGCGCGAAGCGCGTGTCCCGGTGGTACAGCACGCCGGCATGCCATGGCCGCTGCACGCCGTTCATTGCCGGGGTGAAGCTGTGCATCATCACCATCAGGGTCGGGCGGCCGGCATCGCGGCGTGCATCCAGTTCCGCCGCGATGCGCGCGTGGTAGGGCACGTGGATGGCATCGATGCGCTGCTGCCGCTGCGCCGCCGACAGCCCGCTATTGCCCGGTACCTCGGTGTGGTCGCTCACTTCCGGAATCAGCGTGGGCGAGGCCAGCGGGCGGTTGCAGTCGATCAGCAACCGCGAATAGGCCTGCTCGATCGCCCAGGCATCCAGCTGTTCGGCCAACGCCCGGGTGGTGCCGGCAATGCCGATATCCCATCCGATGTGGCGGTCCAGCTCGGCCCGCGCCAGGCCGAGCCCGGCCAGTGCGCGCGGCAGTTGCTGCCCGGCATGGTCGGCCAGCAGCAGGAAAGGCGAGGCCCCCTGCGGCCGATGGATCGTGTACACGGCGGGATCGTCGGCGCTCAGCAGCGCCGGCAGCGCGTGCAGGTCGGCATCAGCCACGCGGGCGCCCGTCCAGGTGGTGCTCGATCATCCACAGCCCGGCCCAGAGCTTGGCATCCAGCTCGTAGCCTTCGCCCATCTTCTGCACCAGCCAGGCCGCCGCTTCACTGCGCGGAATCTCGTGCACGGTGATGTCCTCGCTGTCATCGCCCCCGCCGCTACCGACCCGGCGCAGGCCGGTGGCACGCACGAAGGCGATCTTCTCGCTGCTGGCGCCGGAGGAGGTGGGGCCGATCATCAGCACTTCGGCGTGATCGGCGGTCCAGCCGGTTTCTTCCTCCAGCTCCCGTACCGCCGAGACTTCAATCGACTCACCGGCGTGGATGTCGCCGACCAGGCCGGCCGGCATTTCGATGGTGGGCGCCTGCAGTGGGACGCGGAACTGCTCGACGAACAGCACCTTGTCCTCGGGCGTGACGGCGATGATGATCGCCGCCAGGCCACCCGCATGGGTACGTTCGCTGTACTCCCAGGTACCGCGCACGACCATGCGCTGGTACTTGCCTTCATAGACGACACGCGGGGCTTCGGTATTGCGCTGGCTCATGCGGGCTCGCTGTGGGTGGGAAGAGGGTCGGCCACGCCGGCAGCATCGAACAGCCGGCGGCGTGTCATCGGGCCGAAGCGCAGGGCCTGGCACAGGCCGCCGAGCAGCTCCGGGTCGGCCGCCTGGCGCAGCAGCCCGGGCTGGCTGCCCTCCAGCGGCGCGTCCAGTGCGATGGTCGTCAGCTGGCGCCACAGCTGGGCGTGCTCGCGCTGCTCGCGCAGGCGCACTGCCATCTGTGCAGCGCCACGCAGGCGCAGGAACGGCACTTCGTCCAGCCGTTCGTACAGGGCGTCCAGGCTGCCGAAGTGGGCCAGCAGCACCGCTGCGGACTTGCTGCCGACGCCACTGACCCCCGGAATGTTGTCCACCGCATCGCCGCACAGCGCCAGGTAGTCGGCGATCTGGTGCGCGTGCACACCATGCCGGGCCTTTACCCCGGCCACGTCCCAGCGCTGGTTGCGGGCGTAGTCCCACTGCTCGTCGCGGTCGACCAGCAACTGCGACAGGTCCTTGTCGGCGGAGATGATCACCCCGCGATGGCTGCCGCGGTGCAGGTGCAGGGCGCTGCCGATCAGGTCGTCGGCCTCGTATTCGTGGTGGGCCAGGACCGCCAGCCCAAGCGCCGCGCACAGGGCCTTGCAGTGCACGAACTGGCGCTTGAGCGCCTCCGGCGCCGGGTCCCGGTTGGCCTTGTAGGCCGGGTACAGGCGGTGGCGGAAGCCACTGTCCAGGGCTTCATCGAAGGCGATGGCGATGTGACGCGGGCGCTCGCGTTCGAGCAGGTCCAGCAGGAAGCGGGCGAAGCCATGCACGGCATTGGTCGGCCAGCCCTGCGCATCCTGGAACTGGTCGGGCAGCGAATGCCAGGCCCGGAAAACGTAGATGCTGGCATCGACCAGGTACAGCGAGGGCAGTGCTGCCGGCAGGGTCATGCCGGCGGCGTCCAGTCACGCAGCAGGGTGGCCACATCGGGGCGCTCGCGCTCGGGAACCGCAGCCTTGGGCGTGCCGATATGGATGAAGCCGGCAATGCGCTCGCCCCCGGCCAGGCCCAGGTAGGCCTGCACGGCCGGGTCGAAGGCCATCCATGCGGTCAGCCACTGCGCGCCAAAGCCCAGCGCCTGCGCCGCCTGCAGCAGGGCGAAGCAGACGCAGCCGGCGGTCATCAGCTGTTCCTGTTCAGGTACCTTCGGGTCGGGACGCGGGCTGGCCACCACCACGATCACCAGGGGCGCATGGCTGAAGCGCTGGCGATCCTTCGCGAACACGGCCTCGCCGGCATGCGGGTCACGCTGGCGGCTGCGTTCGGCCACGAAGTCGCCCAGAGTGTGACGTGCATCGCCGGCAATCTTCAGGAACCGGAACGGCACGCGCTTGCCGTGGTCGGGCACGCGCACTGCCGAGGCCAGCATCCGCTGCAGGGTGGCTGGATCGGGCCCGGGCTCGCCGAGTTGCCGCGAGGGCACCGAGCGGCGGGCGTCCAGGGCAAGCAGGGCAGCTGGATCGGGCATCGAGTCTGAACCGGTCATCACGGGGAGGTGATTATAGTCGGGGCGATCAATGACGCCGTCTGTGTCGTGCCCAGCCACCGAACTCCAAACTGTGATGAACGTCCTGCCACTGCCGGGAAGCGGACGGCCGCTTCCCCTCGCCTCACGGGCCATGCACGGCTTACGATATCGATCTTGCCGGGCCGCCGGTCGTGAGGTTTGAAGTGAGGACTGTTTCACTGTCCGTGACGGGCTGGCCGGCCTACCATCGACGTACCGGTACATGGGGTGTGCCGGCCGTCGCGACATTCATGTTGCCTGTCGTACCAGAGAAGGTGGGGAGCCTTCCCGAATGATGAGCGCGCCCACACCGATGGGATCGCCGGGCCGTGACCCGGCCCAGCTCCTGCTTGCCAGGGACATGGTCCTGCCTGCGTTGTGCCAGGCTTTCGGGGCGGCGCTGGCGCGCTTCGACGATGCCCTGTTCGACCGGGCCAGCAATGCCGGGTCATCGCAGCTGCTGTTCCTGGACGCGATGCGCGAGCTGCGCCGTCGCCGCGAGGACATTGCCGCTGCCTTTTCCGGTCACCTGAAGCGTGCCTGGGGGGCATTGGCCGATGGCGAGCCGTTGTCGGCCGAAGCCAGCCTGTCCGGCCCGGCCGAGGATGGGCTGAGCCTGCTGCCGGAGCATGTGCTGGAATCGCGGCTGGCGGTGCGCAACTTCGCCACGGTGCTGCTGCGCGACTTCAAGCCGGTGCTGGCGCGGCTCGACCGTCGCCTGGGCCGGCTGACCGGTGGTATCGAACTGGACGCCGACCGCAACCCGATCAGTCCCGAGCATCTGGGCGTGGCCATCCATGAAGCCTTCGCCGGCTGCGAGCTGGCGCCGGAGGTACACCTGGTGCTGATCAAGCTGTGCGAGCGTGACCTGCGCGCGCCGGTGGGCCGCATCTACGAGAAGCTGGACGAGCAACTGGCTGCGGCCGGCGTGATGTCGCAGGGCGGCACGCCACGGCGCCCGCTGTCGGTTGCGCCCGATCAGCGCATGGCGCCTGGCCTGGACGATCTGGTCGAGCAGCGCCAGGGTACAGGCTTCGACGCCGAATCCGGCGATGACGAGCAGGCCGCGCCGGCCTGGGCGCAACGCTTCGCCGCGCGCTGGTCCGAGCGTCGCGGCCACATGCAGCAGCACCTGGGCGGCGAAGACGGCGGTGTCGGCGAGCCCTACACCGGCCAGCAGGGCATGCTGCTGGAGGCCCTGCACGAGCTGCTGCAGCAGACCCGCCATGTACGCGAAGACGCGACCTCGGCCGCGCAGGTGGCGGTGGGCCAGCAGCGCCCGCTGAGCCAGCGCGAGATGATGTCGGTGCTGTCACTGCTGCAGGCCACGCCCAGCGCGACGTTGCGCGCGGCGATCGGCGAGGATGGTGAATCGCTGGCGCAGCGGCTGAAGAGCGAGGTGCTGTCCAGCGCCACCCGCCTGGGTGTCGACCCGGGCCAGACCCGGCTCGACCCGCAGGACGAGGATGCGATCGACCTGGTCGGCATGCTGTTCGACGTGATGCTGGACGAACGCGAACTGGAGGGCCGCTCGCGCGAGCTGATCGGCCGGCTGGTGGTGCCCTTCGTCAAGGTCGCCATGCTCGATCGCCGCATGTTCGTGCAGAAGACCCATCCGGCACGCAAGCTGCTCAATTCGCTGGCCGAGGCCTGCGAGGGCAACACCGGCGAGAGCCAGGCCGAGCGCATGCTGATGGCCAAGGTCGAAGAGATCATCGAGCGGCTGGTGGCCGAGTTCAACGAGAACCTGGCGATCTTCCTGACCCTGGAAGAGGAGTTCCGCGAGTTCCTCGTGCAGCATCGCCGCCGCGTGGAAATCGCCGAGCGCCGTGCTGCCGAGACGCAGCGTGGCCAGGAGAAGCTGGAGATGGCCCGCAGCCGTGCCGGCGCCGAACTGGACCGCCGCATCGGCGATGCGACCTTGCCGCAGGCGATTGCTGAATTCCTGCGCCAGCCATGGCAGCACCACCTGACGCTGGCGCTGCTGCGCGAGGGCGACGAGGGAGCATCGGTGGCCGAAGCACTGAGCCTGGCCGACGGCCTGCTGGAGGAAGTGGCCGAAGCACGCCGGCAGATCGTCGGCAAGCCATGGCTGCAGGCCTGGCAGCCGGCGTTGGCGCGGGTATTTGCCAGCGTGGGCGTGCACGGGGACGCGGCCACCGCCGCCGTCGATGCACTGCATGACACCTTGCAGGGCATTGCCGAATCGCGCCCGGAACTGCAGCGCGCGCTGCCGGAGCTGCCGCAGGTAGCCTTGCCGACGCCGCCGGTGGCCGAGTCGCCAGCGGTGGAGCTGGCAGGGCAGGTCGAGGCCGATGACTTCGACAACGCAGACGCCGATCGCTTCCGCCGCATGGAAATCGGCAGCTGGCTGGACTTCGTCGACAAGGACGGCAAGGTCCAGGCCGGCAAGCTGTCCTGGGTCAGCCCGATTTCCTCGCGCCTGCTGTTCGTCAACCGCCGTGGCGTGCGTTTCTGCGTGGCGTCGCCGGAGGAGCTGGCGGTGATGGTACGGCTGGGCCGCCTGCGTGCGCATGTCGACGATGGTGCCTTCGACAGCGCGATGCAGGGCGTGATCGAACGCCTGGACACGAGCAGCGCCACCCTGCATTGAGCAGGGCCGCCTGCTAGGATCGGGAAAACTGACCGATCAGCGGGGACCTGCATGGCTGTGGCGTTGCTGGGGATCAAGGAGACCGCGCCGGGTGAACGGCGCGTGGCGCTGACGCCGGAAACCGCGCGCAAGCTCGGTGCCTTGGGCATTACTGTCTGGTATGAGGCGGGTGCCGGGTGGGCGGCAGGGTTCGCCGATGCCGCCTACGACGATGCGGGTGCACGTGCGTTTGATGCCGGCCGTTGGAGCGAGATCGACATTCTCCTGTGCGTGCAGGCACCGCCTGCGGCCGTGCTGCAGCAGCTCAAGCCCGGAGCCAGCGTGGTCGGACTGCTGACCCCGGCCAGTGATCCGGCCCTGGCGGCGTTGGCCGCAGATGACCGCCTGCGGCTGTTCCCGCTGCAGCAGCTTCCACGAACCACCCGGGCGCAGGCGATGGATGTGCTCAGTTCACAGGCGGGCATGGCGGGTTACAAGGCGGCGCTGATCGCCGCCGAGCGCGCCCCCCGCTTCTTCCCGATGCTCACCACCGCAGCCGGTACCGTGCGCCCCGCCAAGGTCCTGGTGATCGGAGCCGGGGTGGCCGGCCTGCAGGCCATCGCCACGGCCCGTCGCCTGGGCGCACAGGTCGAGGGCTTCGACGTGCGCCCGGAAACCCGTGAGCAGATCCAGTCGCTGGGAGCGCGCTTCCTCGATCTGGGCGTGAGCGCGGCGGGCGAAGGCGGTTACGCCCGCGCGCTGACCGACGAGGAACGCGCCGAACAGCAGCGGCGGCTGGCCGACCACCTGCGCGGCGTGGACGTGGTGATCTGCACGGCAGCAGTACCGGGGCGCCCGGCACCGACGATCGTGACCGCGTCGATGGTGGAGGGCATGTCCACCGGCAGCGTGATCGTCGATCTGGCCGCCGAGAGTGGCGGCAACTGCGCGTTGACGCGGCCGGGGCAGTGCATCGAGCACCAGGGCGTGACCATCGACGGTCCACTGGGCCTGGCCAGCCGCGGTGCGACCCAGGCGAGCGAGATGTATGCACGCAATCTGCTGAACTTCGTGGCGCTGTTCGTGCGCGAGGGGCAGATCGGTTTCGACTGGGACGACGAGCTGCTGGCGAAGACGCGATGGCAGGCGTGAATCTCATATGCCTCCTGTAGAGCCGAGCCCATGCTCGGCTTGCGCAGGCGCGATAAAGCAGCCGAGCGTGGGCTCGGCTCTACAAAGGGTTGAACGCTGCCTTTACCGCGGCTTTGCCGGCGGCGGGTTGTCGCGCACCCAGTCCCTGCGCTGTTCCGGTGTCATCTGCGACCAGCGCTCGCGCAGCGCCTCGCGCTGCGCCGGTGGCAGGTCCCGCATCTGCCCGAACAGCGCCCGCGCGCGCTCGCGCTGCTCCGGGCTCATGTGCTCGAAGCGGCGCAGTCCGCGTCGGGCCTTGGCGCGCTCCTCTGGACTCATCGACTGCCAGCGCTGCCCATGCGCGAGCATGCGCTGGCGCTGGCCGGCATCGGCGCTGTTCCAACGGTCGCGCAGCGGCGCCAGCAGGGCGTCACGCTGGGCGTCGCTGAGCTGTTCCCACGCAGGCAACGGCGCGGCCGGGGATGGGCGCGCCGCGGGCGCAGCTGCGGAGCCGGCGGCATTCTGCGCCAGCGCCGGGACGGCCGGCAGGAGAGACAGGGTCAGCAGCAGGGGCAGGGTGTGCAGTCGGGGCATGGGGTCACTCCATCGCCAGGTCGGTATCGCCCAGCCACAGGTACAGATCAGGATTCTCGTCGTACAGCGCGCTGTTGTCTTCCACCGCCGCAACCGCCGGTGCCGGGCGCGGAGGGGCGCCAGGGTGCGTGAAGTGCAGGCCGACGCCCAGCGCCACCACCAGCGAGCAGGCGCTGGCCAGCCACCAGCGTCCGCTACCGCGACGGGCAACGGGTGCGGCGTGGCGGGCCTGGCGCAGCCGCACCAGGGTCGCCGGCGACAGTGCCTGCAGCGACTGCGCATGCAGGCCGCGCAGGGTGTCATCGGAGGGCAGGGAGCGGTTCACGGGTGGGTCTCCAGGTAGTCCTGCAGCGCCTGGCGGGCGCGTGCCAGATGGGTTTTTACCGCGCCGTCGCTGCAGCCCATGGCGCGGGCGGTAGTGGCCCCGTCCAGGTCCTGCAGCACGCGCAGGGTGAAGGCCTCGCGCTGCCGTGCGGGCAGCGTGCGCAGCGCCTGTACCAGCCGTTGGTACTGCTGGCGCTGTTCGTGTGCCTGGGCCGGGTCGGGGCCGGGGTCGGCCCAATCGATCTCGCCGCCGTCGGCATCGCGGCTGTCGCGCCAGAACGGCAGGCGGAAGCGGCGTCGGCGCTGCAGGTCGATCACCCGCCGGCGCAGGATGCTCCAGAACAGCGGTGCCCATTCGGCAGCCGGCTTGTCGGCGTAGTCCAGCATGCGCAGCAGGGCATCCTGCACGGCGTCCAGCGCATCCTCGCGCTGGCGCAGGCCGGCCTCGGCAAAGCGGAACGCGCGCGGTCCGATACTGGCCAGGAATGCCTCCAGTGATACCGGCAGGGCATCGGATCCGGCATTCGGGGTCACGGGGCTGCTCACCAGCACAGGGTACGGTTCCTCGCTTGGGGTCACCACCGGTAACGCGCGGGCGCGGCTTCGGTTGACGCCGGGCGCGCGCCGGGTTCAGCCCGTGGTTATGATGGGACGACGAAGACAGAGCAGGAGCGTTGCCGGTGAGTGACGGGTTCGTGGCGCTGTACATCTTCATGCTGGCGGCCATCGCCGGCCATGTGATCATTTCGCGGGTACCGGTGATCCTGCACACCCCGCTGATGTCGGGGTCCAACTTCATCCACGGCATCGTGCTGATCGGCGCGATGGTGGTGCTGGGCCATGCGCAGACGCCGCTGGAAAAGGCACTGGGTTTCCTCGCCGTAGTGCTGGGTGCCGGCAATGCGGCCGGTGGCTATGTGGTCACCGCGCGCATGCTGGAAATGTTCAAGCCGAGCGCACCCAAGGGTGGCAAGGACGAACCGAAGGAGCCGCAGGCTTGAACGTCAGCACCGTCGAACTGCTCGATTGGCTGGTCAAGGCCAGCTATCTGGTCGCCGCTACGCTGTTCCTGCTCGGCCTGCAGCGGATGGCCTCGCCGCTGACCGCGCGCAGCGGCATCCGCTGGGCCGGGCTTGGCATGCTGCTGGCCACGGCCGCCACGTTCTTCCTGCCCGAACTGCACAATGTGCCGCTGATCCTGGTGGCGCTGGTGCTTGGCGCGGGGCTGGCCTGGTGGTCGGCCGGCAAGGTCGCCATCACCGACATGCCGCAGATGGTGGCGCTGTACAACGGCATGGGCGGTGGTTCGGCCGCGGCGATCGGCGCGGTGGAACTGCTGCGTTATGCCTTCCTGGCGCACCGCGATACCACCCACTGGAGCGCGCAGGCGCTGGCCGACCTGGCCGCGCGGCAACCCTCCGGCACCGTGCTGCTGCTGGCGGTGGTCGGCGCGGCCATCGGTGCGGTGTCACTGTCCGGTTCGGTGATCGCCTGGGCCAAGCTGGATGGACGCCTGGACAAGCGCGTGACCTGGCCCGGCCAGCAGGCGCTGAACCTGCTGGTGGCGCTGGTGGTGGTGGTGCTGGCGATCATCGCGGCCAGCACGCTGAGCACCTGGGCGATCGTCGCCTTCTTCGTGCTGGCGCTGGCACTGGGCGTGCTGATGACGTTGCCGATCGGTGGCGCCGACATGCCGGTGGTGATTTCCCTGTACAACGCGTTCACCGGCCTGGCGGTGTCGTTCGAAGGCTATGTGCTGGGCAATGAGGCGCTGATCATCGCCGGCATGATGGTCGGTGCCGCCGGCATCCTGCTGACCCGGTTGATGGCCAAGGCGATGAACCGGCCGATCCGCAACGTGCTGTTCTCCAATTTCGGCGCGGGTGCCGGTGGCGAAGCGCAGGCAATCACCGGTTCGCAGAAGCCGATCGAAGCGGCCGACGTGGCCGCGATGATGGCCTTTGCCGAGCGCGTGGTGATCGTGCCCGGCTACGGCATGGCGGTGGCCCAGGCGCAGCACAAGATCTGGGAGCTGGCGCAGCGGCTGGGCCAACGCGGGGTGAAGGTGAAGTTCGCCATCCACCCGGTGGCCGGGCGCATGCCTGGGCACATGAACGTGCTGCTGGCCGAAGCGGGCGTGCCCTACGACCTGATCGCCGACATGGACGACATCAACCCGGAATTCGCCAATACCGACGTGGTGCTGGTGATCGGCGCCAACGACGTGGTCAATCCGGTGGCGCGCACCGACCTGGCCAGCCCGATCTACGGCATGCCGGTGCTGGACGTGGTCAACGCACGCAACGTGGTGGTGATCAAGCGCGGCAAGGGCACGGGCTTTGCCGGCATCGAGAATGCGCTGTTCTACGCCGACAACACGCGGATGCTGTACGGCGATGGCGCCGAGGCGGCCGCGTCGCTGGTGAGCGAACTGAAGGCGCTCGACGGCGGGCATTGAAACCCTGGGCTCGGATCCCTTTCCGCAGGAAAGGGCTCTGCCCCCTTTCCCGAGCGGCCGGGACGCCCCCATCCACGCGTGGCGTGAATCTGCGCGTTCAGCGCGCCAGCCACGCACCCACGGCCATGGCCACGGCCAGCCACAGCCACTCCACCACGCCGTTGGCGAGCGTGATCAGCGTCCAGGCCAGGTGCGGGCCCATCCGCGTGGTGGCGTCCCACAGGTCCAGCCCGAGCGAGCCCCCCATCCAGGCACTGGCGATGGCCCAGTTGGCCACCGCAGCGACCAGCAGGGTGCCCAGCACGACCAGAGCGACGCGCAGCCGGCCAGGGCCCAGCGTGCCCATGCGCAGCATGAACACCAGTTCCAGGGCGGTCAGTACCGCCATCCAGCCGACCTGCCGGCCGGTCATCAGCGCCAGCACCATCCAGGCGAGGGGAGCAATAAACAGGCCCAGCAGCAGCATGAGGGGCCAGAGCCAGGTCACGGTCCTGGCACGCGGGGCATTGGAGGACATCGAAGCTTCCTGAGGATCACCCACAGGATACTGTGGTTTGCCGCAGTGCACCGGCGGGGACAGGGCGGCTGGGCTAGAATGCATTCTTGCGTGGCCGTGGCCACGGCCCCATATCGATCCCCATGTATTCCCGTAGCAGCGAACCTGTCCACTTCGAACGCGACTGCGAGGCCGTGATGGTCCCGCAGGGCGACACCGTAACCCTGCCCGCCGGCAGCTATGGGTACATCACCCAGGCCCTGGGCGGCAGCTATTCGGTGTTCGTCGAGGGCAATCTGTTCCGCATCGCCGGCAAGGATGGCGACGCGATCGGCAAAGAGGCTCCGGCCCCGTTGGAGCTGCCGGCCGATGCCACCGATGAACAGGTGGAGCAGCTGGTGTGGCAGCAGCTTCGCACCTGCTTTGATCCGGAAATTCCGGTGAACATCGTCGAGCTGGGCCTGGTGTACGAAGTCGAGATCAAGCACCTGGATGCAGGCCAGCGCGAGATCGATGTGAAGATGACCCTGACCGCGCCCGCCTGCGGCATGGGCGACATCCTCGTCGATGACGTGCGCAGCAAGCTTGAAATGATCCCGACGGTGGCCGAGGCTGACGTCGAGCTGGTCTTCGACCCGCCGTGGAACCAGCACATGATGTCCGAGGCGGCCCGGCTCGAGACCGGCATGCTTTGACCCAGGGCCCGCAGTGACGCGGGCCCGGCATTACCCGCAACCAGAACAGGAATCCTCCGGTGTCCCAGTCCATTCCCAGCTTCGCCGTCACCCGTTCGGACCACCCGCGCAGCGCTGAAGAGCGCGCCAAGATCCTTGAGAAGCCGGGGTTCGGCCTGTACTTCACCGACCATATGGTGGAAGTGCGCTGGGACAAGGACGCCGGTTGGCACGATGCCAGCGTGCGCGCGTATGGCCCGCTGCAGCTGGACCCGGCCGCAGCCGTGCTGCACTACGGCCAGGAGATCTTCGAAGGCATCAAGGCCTACCGCCACGCCGACGGCTCGATCTGGACCTTCCGCCCCGATGCCAACGGCCGTCGCCTGCAGCGCTCGGCGCAGCGCCTGGCGCTGCCGGAACTGCCGGTGGAGATCTTCGTCGAGTCGCTGAAGCAGTTGATTGCCGTGGACCGCGACTGGGTACCGTCGGCCGATGAGTCGAGCCTGTACTTCCGTCCGTTCATGATCGGCGACGAGGCCTTCCTCGGCGTGCGCGGTGCGCACAAGGCCGGTTACTACGTCATCGCCAGCCCGGCCGGCCCGTACTTCGCCAAGGGCGTTGCGCCGGTGTCGATCTGGCTGTCCACCGAGTACGCGCGTGCGGCCAAGGGCGGCACGGGCGCTGCCAAGTGCGGCGGCAACTACGCGGCCTCCCTGCTGCCGCAGCAGAAGGCGCAGGCACAGGGCTGCTCGCAGGTGCTGTTCCTGGACCCCGTCGAAGGCAAGTACCTGGAAGAGCTGGGTGGCATGAATGTGTTCCTGGTCTACAGGGACGGCACGCTGGTCACGCCGGAACTGTCGGGCAGCATCCTCGAGGGCATCACCCGCGAGAGCATCCTGCAGCTGGCCCGCGACCGCGGCATGAAGGTCGAGGAGCGCAAGGTCAGCATCGACGAATGGAAGGATGGCGTTGCCTCCGGTGCCATCAAGGAAGTGTTTGCCTGCGGCACGGCGGCGGTGATCACCCCGATCGGCGAGCTGAAGGGCGAAGGCTTCTCGGTCGGTGATGTCAATGCACCCGCCGGCGAAGTGACCATGTCGCTGCGCAAGGAGTTGACCGACATCCAGTACGGCCGCCTGCCGGACCGCCACAACTGGCTGGTCAGGCTGGGCTGATCGCCCGCCCTTCGCTGTAGAGCCGAGCCCACGCTCGGCTGGCGTCATCCCGGAAAGCCCGTCCTCGTGACGGGCTTTCCGCGTTCCGGGCCCGGGGACAGATCCCCTTCCCGGACTGGCCCTGGATCTTCCGTACGCCGATGTCGGCAAAGACACGGCGGGACAGGAAATGCGCCAGTCAGGTTCGTGCCTGGGGCGCGAAAGTTCTTCACCTTCACAAACCCTCGACCCAAAAAGTCTCAGAACTGACATTTCATCTTGCTGAAAAGACGCTGAAAATCTTGTGGTGTCCGGTTTTGGTCATTAGCGTCATCTACACGGCGGGTCGTTAGGGGGATCCGCCGGCGCACCGGACTCCGAACCTCGCCAAAGCAAGCCAGCCCACGGTTCGGGCCGGTGTTTCTGCCGATTCCGGCATTCACACCATTAGAAAGGGAAATACGATGTCCCAGGTTACGCAACCGCGTGTGCGTCGAGTGTGGGTGGTTCTTGGTGCGTCCGTTCTGTCATCGCTGCTGCTGGCCACGCCTGCGCTGGCCGGTGATGTCCAGCTCAGCGGCCTGCAGTCCGCGCCGACGCATCAGCGTTTCATCGTCAAATACCGCGACGGCAGCGCTCCGGTGGCCAGCACCAGCGCGCTGGCGTCGTCATTGAAGGCCGCCGCCGCAGGCCTGGGCGGCAGCCAGGGTCGCGCGCTGGGCCTGCAGCAGGTCCGCAAGCTGGCCGTGGGCCCGACCCTGGTCAAAAGCGACCGCCCGCTGGACCAGGCCGAATCCGAGCTGCTGATGCGCAAGCTCGCTGCCGACCCGAACGTGGAGTACGTCGAGGTCGACCAGATCATGCGCCCGACGCTGACCCCGAACGACACCCGTTTCAGCGAGCAGTGGGGCTTCGGCACCTCCAACGCCTCGATCAACGTCCGTCCCGCATGGGACAAGGCCACCGGCACCGGCGTCGTGGTCGCAGTGATCGATACCGGCATCACCAACCATCCCGACCTCAACGCCAACATCCTGCCGGGCTATGACTTCATCAGCGATGCCGCGATGGCGCGCGATGGAGGGGGCCGTGACAGCAATCCGAACGATGAAGGCGACTGGTACGGCGACAACGAGTGTGGCGCCGGCTACCCCGGATCCAACTCAAGCTGGCATGGCACCCATGTGGCCGGCACCGTGGCAGCGGTGACCAACAACAGCACCGGCGTGGCCGGTACTGCATTCAATGCCAAGGTCGTGCCGGTGCGCGTGCTGGGCAAGTGCGGCGGCTACACCTCCGATATCGCCGACGCGATCGTCTGGGCATCCGGTGGCAGCGTCAGCGGCGTGCCGGCCAATGCCAACCCGGCCGAAGTCATCAACATGTCGCTTGGCGGTGGTGGCAGCTGCTCGACCACCTACCAGAATGCGATCAACGGCGCAGTCGGCCGTGGCACGACGGTCGTGGTGGCCGCTGGCAACAGCAACACCAATGTGTCCAGCTCGGTGCCGGCCAATTGCCCGAACGTGATCGCGGTGGCCGCAACCACCTCGGCCGGTGCACGCGCCAGCTTCTCCAACTACGGCACCGGCATCGACATCTCGGCGCCGGGCCAGAGCATCCTCTCCACGCTCAACAGCGGCACCACCACGCCGGGCAGCGCCAGCTACGCATCCTATAACGGCACCTCGATGGCGGCGCCGCACGTGGCGGGCGTGGTCGCGCTGATGCAGTCGGTTGCTCCCAGCCCGCTGAGCCCGGCGCAGGTCGAGAGCATCATCAAGAGCACCGCGCGCCCGCTGCCGGGGTCATGCTCGGGTGGCTGCGGCGCCGGCATCATCGACGCCGATGCCGCGGTGTCCGCGGCGATCAACGGGGGCGGCACGCCGAACCCGGGCGGCAACGTTCTGCAGAACAACGTCCCGGTCACCGGACTGTCGGCCAGCAGTGGTTCTTCGCTGAACTACACGGTGAATGTCCCGGCCGGCAGCAGCCAGCTGCGCGTGACGATCAGCGGTGGCACCGGCGACGCCGACCTCTACATCCGCCAGGGCAGCGCTCCGACCGACACGGTGTATACCTGCCGTCCGTACCTGAGCGGCAACAACGAGACCTGCACGGTGAACAGTCCGACTGCCGGCACCTGGTATGTCCGGGTGAAGGCGTACAGCACCTTCTCGGGCGTGACCCTCAACGCCCAGTACTGAGCCCAGGCCCTCTCCATGGGCACGCCCCGGCCCCGGCCGGGGCGTTTTCTCTTTAGGGCAGGTGCCGACCTTGGTCGGCAGGCTGTTCCTCAAACCGACTCGAAGCGGTTCGCTGCCACGTTCTTGCGCACGTGTTGCGGGTCGAAGATGCGCCCGTTCATTGCAATGTACACGCCGCTCGGCAGCGACTGCACCGCACCGATCGCGCAGCCGATGTTGAACTCCGCATCCGAACCGCGGAAACGGGCGGGGCTCAGTGCCCCGGTCATCACGATGGTCTTGTCCGGAATCGTCGCCAGCACCTTGCCGGTCTGCACCATCGAGTCGGTGCCGTGCGTCACCAGCACGTGCCGGGTCGGCTGCGCGGCGATCGTGGCGCGGATCAGCTCGCGGTCTTCATCATTGATGTGCAGCGAATCCTTGCGCAGGATCGGAATGACGTTGAAGCGGAATGTCACGCCCAGTTCGCGCAGGATCATGCCGATCTGCGGATCGCCGATCTGGTAGTCCGACTTGTCGTCGAAGTAGATCTTGTCGATCGTGCCACCGGTGGTGACGACCAGGAGCTCTTCCATCATGTGCATGCGCGAAACCAGGACAGGTACTGCGGCGCGGGGCCGGGAACGCAGATGATACGGCCCTGCGGGCGCAGCGTCAGCGTCGCCTGCCGAAGCGGGCGCGCAGCCCGGGCAGGCTGGCGGCGAAAATCACCAGCAGGGCCAGGGCGATCTCGATCAGTGCCAGCCAGCGCGTTGCCGGATGGCTCCAGGCACTCATCACGCCGTGGCTGAACCAGCCCAGCGCCAGCACCGAGGCCCAGAAGCCGGCCTTGCGCCATCCCAGGCGCAGGGCAATGGCCAGCACCAGCGGCGGTGCGGTGAATACCAGCTGGGTGGCCAGCCAGTGCCTGTCATTGATGAACCAGCCGGCGAACAGCGCGGCCAGCCCCATCAGGGCCAGCAGCAGGACCGTGCGCGGCGGGCGGTTCATCGGGCCAACCGCTGTGCGATGTCGGCCACCCGGCGGCCCAGCGCACGGGCCAGCACGGCTTCGTCGTCGGTTGGCTGCGGGTCGTCGGCGGCACCGGCCACGTGGCTGGCGCCATAGGGCGTACCGCCGCTGGCGGTATGGCTCAGGGCCGGTTCGGTGAACGGGATGCCGACGATCACGCAGCCGTGGTGCAGCAATGGCACCTGCATCGACAGCAGGGTCGATTCCTGGCCGCCATGCATCGACGCGGTGGAGGTGAACACGCCGGCCGGCTTGCCGGACAGGGTGCCGTTGACCCATTCGGCGCCCAGGCCGTCAAGGAAGTGCTTCACCGGCGCGGCCATATTGCCGAAGCGGGTCGGGCTGCCGAGCAGCAGGCCCTGGCATTCGGCCAGGTCCTGCACGCTCACGTAGGGGGCGCCGTCGTCGGGTACCGGGGGCTGCGCGGTCTGGGTCACCGCCGCTACCGGCGGCACCGTGCGCAGGCGCGCGGCCATGCCCGGCACTTCACCGATGCCCCGCGCGATCTGGCGCGCCAGCCGTGCCACCGAACCGCCCCGGCTGTAGTACAGCACCAGAATCTCGCCCATCGTGCCCGCTTCTCCTCGTCGTGGAGGCACCAGTATGGCTATCCTGCCAGCATTCCGCATCGGGTACCCTTTCGCCGATGGAACCTTTGGATACGTTCAACCTGTGGATGGAGCGCGCGCGGGATCGCGCACGCGCCATCAGTTTCGGCCGCTTCCTGTGGCATCGCTTCCTCGACGACCGCCTGTTCCAGGCGGCGGCGGCGCTGGCCTACACCACCGTGTTCGCGCTGGTGCCGCTGGCGATCGTGGTCTTCGGTGTGCTGTCGGCCTTCCCGGTCTTCGATCGCTGGAGCGACCAGCTCAGTGATTACGTCTTCTCCAACTTCGTGCCCAGCGCCGCGCGGGCGGCCGAAGGCTATCTGAGGCAGTTCTCCGCCAGCGCCGGCCAGCTCACCGCCGCCGGCTTCATTGCGCTGGTGGTGTCGCTGCTGATCACCCTCAACAGCGTCGAAGAAACCTTCAACCAGATCTGGCGGGTCGGCTCGACCCGGCCCAAGCTGACCCGCTTCCTGGTCTACTGGACCGTCCTGACCTTGGGCGCGATGCTGGCGGCCGCGTCGTTGGCGGTGTCGGCGCGGGTGTTCGCGATGCCGCTGTTCGGCACCCAGGAGGGTCGCTGGCTGGCCGAGCTGGCGCTGCGGTTGGCGCCGGTGCTGATCGAGTTCGTCTGCATCGCGCTGATGTTCCGGGTGGTGCCGCACCACACGGTGAAGTGGCGGCATGCAGTTCCGGGAGCGATCCTGGCAGCGGTGATCCTTGAGGTGGTGAAGTGGGGCATCGGCGCCTACCTGGGCAGCTTCCAGTCGTACCAGAAGCTCTACGGTACGGTGGCCTTCGTGCCGATCCTGCTGCTGTGGATCTACCTGTGCTGGGTGGCCGTGTTGCTCGGTGCTTCGCTGGCCTCGTCGATGGCGGCCTTCCGCTACCAGCCGGTCGAGCTGCGCCTGCCGCAGGGGTACGAGTTCTACGGCCTGCTCCGGCTGCTCGGGCGATTCCATCATGCGCGCGCCAAGGGCAAGGGGCTGGCCGATGATGAGATCCTGCGGCTGGAACCGATGCTGACCGACTCGCTGTTGCAGGATCTGGCCTGCAACCTGCAGGAGATCGGCCTGCTGCGCCGTGACGAGCGTGGTGAATGGCTGCTGTCGCGGGACCTGGACCAGGTCAGCCTGGCCGATCTGTACGAATGCACCCAGCTGCGTATTCCGGTGGCCGAGCAGCACCTGCCGTACCGCGACGACAGCCTGGGACGTGCCGCGCTGGCGGCGCTGGACCAACTGCGACTGCCCCTGCGCGAACACCTCAAGCGCAGGGTCAGCGATATCTACACCGATGCTGGAGACACGCCATGACCCGCAAGACCCCGCTGCCGCTGGTATTTCCGCTGGCCCTGCTGCTGGCCCTGGCGGCCTGCAAGCCGGCCCAGGAGCCGGTGCCGGCCAGCAGCCAGCCACCGGCGGAGGCACCGGCGCCGCAGGCACCGGCACCGATCGAGGAGACGCCGGCCGAGCGCACCACGGCCGAGTTTCCGACGCTGAAGATGAAGGCGGTGGATGGCAGTGACTACGATCTGGCCGCGCAACGCGGCAAGTGGGTGGTGGTGAACTTCTGGGCGACCTGGTGCGCGCCTTGCCGCAAGGAGATGCCGGAGTTGTCCGCGCTGCACGCGATGCGCAGCAACATCGAAGTGGTCGGCCTGGCCTATGAAGAAATTGAAGCATCGGAGATGCAGTCGTTCCTGGCCAAGCATCCGGTCACCTATCCGATCGTGATCGTGGATCCGTTCGATCCGCCGGCCGATTTCGCCACACCGCGCGGCCTGCCGTTGACGCATCTGCTGGATCCGCAGGGCAGGCTGGCCCACACCTTCCTCGGCCCGGTGACGGCCGCCGAGATCGAAAAGCAGATCGCTGCTACCAAGTAATGGGGTTGGGCGGCAGGGCCTGCGGCCCTGCACCCGCGAAAGTGCCGGCCGCTGGCCGGCAACCCCAGCAACAGCAAAAGCAACAGCAACAGCAACAGCCCAAGCGGGGTTTCCTGTGGGTAGGCGGGGTGGGTCCGGTGGCGGGGGGCGCTGCAAGTACGTCCATGTAAGCTCGGTCGCCGCATCCATGCGGCTCACGCCCCCGCCACCGGACCCACCCGCCTTCGACAGTTCTCCGCGATCTGTCGGAATGCATGGCCTGCTCTTGGTGGGTGTCGACCCTGGTCGACACGTAGATCCACGCCATGCGTGGATGCTCTTCGTTCAATTGTCGAAATAATCAATTTCAATGGAGATTCATCCACGCATGGCGTGGATCTACCTCCGTCACCGGAAATCCGTCGGGGATGGGGCGGTGTGGGTTGGCAGGACCGTTGGCGCCATGGATGGCGCCATCGAGCCCCCATGGATGGGTTTACGGCGTGTCCTGCCAACCCACACCACCCCAGCCAACAAGCAAAACTCCCAGAGCCGGCTGTTGTCGTTGCCTCTGCAGGTGCAGGGCCGCAGGCCCTGCCGACCCACCCTAATCCTCGACCGGGAAGTTCTCGATCGGCTTCAGCACGTCGTAGTGTTCCCGATGCAGCTTGCCCTTCAGCTTCGGCAGTTCCGGCAACGGCGCATCCACGCGCGTATCCGGCAACCGGTCCAGCAGGTTGCGCACCAGGGTCAACCGGCCCAGCCGCTGGTCGTTGAAATCCACCAGCGTCCATGGCGCCGCTTCGCGGTGGGTGGCGCGCAGCATCGCCTCGCGGGCCTCGGTGTACGCGCTGTACCTGCTGCGCGACTTCAGGTCTACCGGCGACAGCTTCCAGCCCTTCAGCGGATCGATATGGCGTTCGCAGAAACGCTTCTCCTGCTGCTCCTGGTCCACGCACAGCCAGTACTTGAACAACAGGATGCCGTCGTCCACCAGCAGCTGTTCAAACACCGGCGCCTGGTGCAGGAACTGCTGGTACTCGGTCTCGCTGCAGTAACCCATCACCCGTTCCACGCCGGCGCGGTTGTACCAGCTGCGGTCCATCAGCACGATCTCGCCTGCGGCGGGAAGGTGCGCGGCGTAGCGCTGGAAGTACCACTGCGTGGCTTCACGATCGGTCGGCTTGGGCAGCGCCACCACCCGGCATTGGCGTGGATTGAGGTACTGGCTGATGGCCTGGACCGCGCCGCCCTTGCCGGCGGTATCACGACCTTCGAACAGCACCAGCAGGCGCTGCCCGCTGTGTTGCACCCAGCGTGCCATTGCGGTCAGTTCCAGCTGCAGCGGCTGCAGCAATGCGTCGTAGTCCTTGCGTTTGAGCTTGCCCATGGGTGCACCACGCGGAAAGGAAATCCGAGCGTAACGCAGGGCGGCGTCAGGTCATGTCGACGTCAGGCGGGCGGCCGGTACCCTGCGCCAGCAGGTCGCCTGGCAGCAGTTCCAGCCGTGCATCGCCCAGGTGCATGGCCGTGTCGCGCACCGGCTGGATCGAAAGATGCGCCGTCGTTCATCGCGTTCCCTGCCAACCGTGTTCGCGGGCCAGTGCCTGCAACAGCACCGACAGGTCGCGCGCAAACCCAGCCATGTCGAACACGCCGCTGCGCTCGCGTGCCTGCAGCAGTTCCGCGCGCAACGCCGCCAGTGCTCCCGGGTCGTTGCCCAGTGCACTTGCGGTGGCGACAAACGCGGCATCGTCGGCGACGTTCATCCGAACCAGGCCGAGGTGATGGTTGAGGCTGCCGGCCACGCGCGCGGCGAAGGTGTCACCCGGGCAGGTCAGTACCGGGCAGCCCGCCCACAGCGCGTCGGATGCGGTGGTGTGCGCGTTGTACGGATGGGTGTCCAGGAACAGGTCGGCCAGCGGGTAGCGGGCCAGGTACTGCGGATGCGGCAGCTTGGCCATGAACACCAGGCGCGCCGGATCCAGGCCTGCGGCCCGCGCGGCCGCACGCAGGCGCGCATCGGCCTGGCCGGGCCCGGACAGCAGCCACAGCACGCTGCCGGGCACCGCCTGCAGCACCGCGAAGGCGCGCCCCATGCTGCGTGGGTTGAGCTTGTAGCTGTTGTTGAAACAGCAGAACACCACGCCCTGCTCGGGCAGGCCGCAGTCGGCACGGGTCGGCGCTGGCGCCAGCACGCGGGTGTTGTCTGAGGGCTGGAAGACGCGCGGCAGGCGCAGCACGCGCTCGCTGTAGTGCGGTTCCAGAGCGGGCGGCAGGGCGAAGGCATCACCGATCACCGCGTCGATCCACGGCGCACCCGACGTGCCCGGGTAGGCCAGCCAGTTCAGCTGCAGCGGCGCAGGGCGCATCGCCAGCGCTTCCGGTGTACCGCCACCGCCCCATCCGCGCAGGTCGAACAACAGGTCGATGCCCTGCGCGCGGATGCGCGCGGCGGTATCGGCATGGCGCAGGCCGGCCACATCGTGCAGGCGCGTCGCGGCCTGCAAGCGCTGGCGGATGCGGCTGTCATCGGCGCGGTTCAGCGCGAACAGATGCAGTTGCAGTGCCGGATCATGGCGCAGCTGCTCGAACAGGGCCACGGTCAGCAGCCCCGTGGGATGGGCGCCAAAGCCATTGGAGAGGAAGCCAACCCGCAGTGGGCCCTGGGCACGCACCTTCACGGGTGGCAGCGGCCGTACCGAAGCGGCCACGGCCGATGCGCGCGCGCGCGCACAGGCCAGCTGCTCGGCGGCGCTGGCGTCTTCGCTGAGGAAGGCGAACGGTTCGACCACGCCGTGTCCGGAGGCCAACGCAGCACGCACCTGTGCGGCCAGCACGTCCACGTCCTGCCAGTCGCACAGGCGGCGCTGCCAGGCCAGGCGCTGGGCGGCGATGTAAGGTTCGGTGGGCATCAACGTGTGTGCGCGGCGATAGGCCGCGGCGGCACCTTCGGCATCATCGGCGTCTTCCAGCGCGTGGCCCAGCCATAGGGCGATGCCCGGGTGCTGCGGTGCCAGCGCCGAGGCTTGGCCGAGCAGCTTCGCCGCATCGCCATGTGCGCCGGCCATCCACGCTGCGCGGCCCAGCCGCGCCAGTGCTTCGGGATGGTTGGGGCGCAGTTGCAGCGCGCGTCGTGCGGCCTGTTCGCCGGCCGCGATGTCGCCGGCTTCCAGTTCCACATCGGCCAGCATCACCCAGGCGACGAAGTCGTCGGGCTGGCGGGCGATCGCCTGCTGCAGGTGTTGCCGCTGCTGCCAGGCCGACATCGTGCTCAGCCCGCCGACAGCTGGGCCAGGGCGTCGACCTGGTGTTCGTGGCTGAGCCGCTGCAGCAGCGGGTCGAGGTCGCCGGCCAGGATGTTGGGCAGGTCGTACAACGTCAGGCCTTCCACGCGGTGATCGGTGATCCGGCCTTGTGGGAAGTTGTAGGTGCGGATGCGTTGGCTGCGGTCGCCACTGCCCACCTGCAGGCGGCGCGATTCGGCCTGCGCCGCATCCTGGCGCTGGCGCTCGGCATCGAGCAGCTGTGCCTTCAGGCGCTTCATTGCCTTGTCGCGGTTGGCATGCTGGCTGCGTTCGGTCTGGCACTCCACCACCACGCCGGTCGGCACGTGGGTGATGCGGATCGCCGATTCGGTCTTGTTGACGTGCTGGCCGCCGGCGCCGGACGAGCGGAAGGTATCCACCTTCAGGTCGGCTGGGTTGATGACGATGTCATCGACTTCGTCGGCCTCGGGAATGATCGCCACGGTGGCTGCGGAGGTGTGGATGCGGCCCTGCGATTCGGTGGCCGGCACCCGTTGCACGCGATGCGTGCCCGATTCGAACTTCAGGCGCGAAAACGCGCCGCGGCCGACCACCCGCGCCACGATTTCCTTGTAGCCGCCGTGCTCGCCCGGATTGTCCGATTCGATCTCGACCCTCCAGCCCTGGCGTTCTGCATAACGCGCGTACATGCGGAACAGGTCGCCAGCGAAGATCGCGGCCTCGTCGCCGCCGGTACCCGCACGCACCTCCAGGAACAGGTTGCCATCGTCGCGTGGGTCGCGCGGAACCAGCAGCAGCGCCAGCTCCTGTTCCAGTTCCTGCAGGCGTGCCTGCGCGGCGGCGATTTCCTCGTCGGCCAGTTCGCGCAGGTCGGGGTCGGCACGCATGCCTTCGGCCGCGGCGAGGTCGGCCTTGGCGCGGGCCTCATCGGCGAGTGCGGCAGCGACCGGTTCAAGTTGGGCGAATTCGCGCGAAAGGTCGCGGAAACGGGTGTTGTCGGCGACCACATCGGGTTCGGCGAGCAGGCGTTCCAGTTCTTCGCGGCGCTCGGCCAGCGCTTCCAGCTTACGGCGCAGGGTCGGCGTCATCGGGTCTCACGGGTGGGTGGCGGTAACCCGGCACGGCCGGGAACAGGCGCTCGGCGGCGCGGGTCAGGTCGGCATCACCGCTGAGCGCGGCCGCACGCAGCGCGGCGGTCGGCGGATGCAGCAGGCGGTTGGTCAGGCCGTGGGCCAGCAGTTCCAGTACTTCGTCGGCCGGCTTGCCGTTGGCCAGCTGCTGGCGTGCGCGCTCCAGCAGTTCGGCGCGCGTGGCCTCGCCAAATGCGCGCAGCTGCCGCAGCGGTGCCTGGTAGGCACTGGCCTGCTGGGTCTCGACGAAACGCGATACCTGCAGGTCGATGATCGCCTCGGCTTCGGCAGCGGCTTCGCGGCGGCCGCGGCGGTTGTCTTCCACGGCACGTTCGAGGTCATCGACGGTGTAGAGGAACGCATCGTTGAGCGTTCCGACTTCGGCCTCGATGTCGCGTGGCACGGCCAGGTCGAACAGCAGCATGGGCTTGTGCCGGCGTGCACGCAGAGCCTGGGCCACCATGCCGCGGTGGATCACCGGTTCGCGCGCTGCGGTGGCCGAGAACACCACGTCGGCCTCGGCCAGGTGGCGGTCGAGTTCGGTCAATGGCAGCGCCACGCCGCCGTGGCGGGTGGCCAGTTCCTGCGCGTGGGCGAGGGTGCGGTTGGCGATCAGCAGCCGCCGCACCTTGCCTTCGCTCAGATGGCGCGCGGCCAGTTCGATGGTCTCGCCGGCACCCACCAGCAGTACGGTGGAATCGTCCAGGCGCGCGAACGCGTTCTGCGCCAGGCGCACCGCCGCCGAGGCGACCGACACCGGGTTGGCGCCGACCTGGGTGTCGGTACGCGCGCGCTTGGCCACCGAGAAGGTCTGCTGGAACAGCCGGTCCAGGCGCTGGCCGAGCAGGCCGTGGTCACGTGCGGTCGACCATGCCTCCTTCACCTGGCCCAGGATCTGCGGTTCGCCCAGCACCATCGAGTCCAGCCCGGTGGCGACCCGGAACAGGTGGCGCACCGCGTCAGCGTCGGCGTGCTGGTACAGGTAGCCCCGCAGGTCGCCCGCCTGGCTGTGCAGCCACTGGTCCAGGGCCTGCGCCGAGTCGGCCACGGCGTACAGCTCGGTGCGGTTGCAGGTGGACAGCAGTACCGCCTCGGCGATCTGCGGGGTATCACGCAACGATCCCAGCGCACGCGGCAGCGCCTCACCAGCGAAGGCCGCGCGTTCGCGCAGCTCCACCGGCGCTGTCTGGTGATTCAGTCCGAGCACCCACAGGGTCATTGTTCAGTTGCTTGCGATAAGCTGCTGGCCATTGGACGACATTTTAAGGCCCCGATGCCGACGATGCCCGCATTGATTCGCATCCCCAGTGTTCTGCTGCTGTCCCTGGCCTGCGGCCAGGCCCTCGCGGCGATCCCGGCCAAGGCTCCGGTGCGGCCCCCGGCCACTGGGGAACTGGCGCTGGAGCCGGTGATGGCCGGTGAGTTCGCCCTGCAGGCCGGCAAGCTGGCCGAGGCCGCGCGCTGGTACCTGCAGGCCGCGCAGCAGAGCGACGGCGACGCCGGCCTGGCAGAGCGCGCGACCCGTATTTCCATGCTTGCCAACGACGACGCCAGCGCGGCCAAGGGCCTGGCGCTGTGGCAGCAGCGCGCCCCCAGCTCGTTGACCATGCGCAGTGCCGCTGCCGCGCTGGCAATGCGCCAGGGCGATGTGAAGGCGGCGCGCAGCGATCTGCAGGCGTTGCTGGCCGACCCGGATGACCGCGGCTGGAAGTTCGCCCTGGCCGCGCTGATCGGCGGCGGCCGCGACCCGGCGGTGCCGGCGCAGGTGCTCGGCGAGCTGGTCGATGCCAACGCCATCCCGCCGAAAATCGAGGCCTGGCAGGAGTTCGGCCGGCTGGCCCTGCGCATGGAGAAGCCTGAGCTGGCCCGGCGCATGGTCGACGAGGTGGTCCGGCGTTTTCCCGAGGAACCCCGCGTAGCGTTGCTGCGGGCCAGCCAGCTGCAGCAGGCGGGCGAGACCGGCAAGGCGCTGTCATTGCTGCGGGACGTCGAGCCGAAGACCCGGGAGGATCCCGAACTGCGCAATGCGGTGGCCGTTGCCTACGACGGCCTCGGCCAACCCGCTGCGGCCGAGCGTGTGCTGGCCTCCGGTCCGCAGGATGTACAGACCTGGGGCATGCGCGCTTCGTTGCTGGCCAAGCAGGGCGACAATGCGGCGCTGTCCAACCTGTACAACGAACTGTCGCGGCAGGCGGCCAAGCCCGACCCGGCACAGCGCCTGCTGCTGGGCAAGATCGCTGAATACCTCAAGCGCTATCCCGAAGCCGTGCAGTGGTACCACAGCGTTCCCGGTGGTGATGAACTGAGCGAGGCGCGCCTGCGCGCGGCCAATGCCCAGGCCCTGGCCGGGCGCCTGCCGCTGGCACTGGACGAAGTGCATGCGATCCAGTCCGATGCGGTCGTTGACGATGACGTCCGCCGCGACGCCTATCTGCTGGAGGCCGAGCTGCGCCAGCGCGCCGACGACAGCGCTGGCGAGCTGGACGCGCTGGCCCGTGGCCTGGCCGCCTACCCCGACGACAACGGCCTGCTGTATGCGCGCGCGCTCACCTGGGAACGCCGCGATGACATCCCGCGCGCCGAGGCCGACCTGCGCAAGATCCTGGTGACCGACCCGGAGAACGTGCCGGCGCTGAATGCGCTGGGTTACACCCTGGCCGACCGCACGGGCCGCCTGCAGGAAGCACTGGAGCTGATCGACCGCGCCCGCGTGGCCGAGCCGGACAATGCCGCCATCGTCGACAGCTATGGCTGGGTCCTGTATCGCCTCGGCCGCAACGAGGAGGCACTGGTGCAGCTGCGCCGGGCCTGGACCTTGGCCAAGGACCCCGAGATCGCCGCCCATGTCGGCGAAGTGCTGTGGGTGCTCGGCAAGCATGATGAGGCTCGCCACTTCTTCGAAGAGGCGGCCAGGCTCGACCCTGAGAACCGCGCGCTGCTGCGCGCCCGCGAGAAATTCAATCCATGAGTGTTTCCCTGATCCGGCCGCTGCTGATCGCGGCCGCGGCCCTGGCGGTCAGCGCCTGCACCACCGTGGGCACGCAGAAGACCCCGGCACCGGCGGTGGTCGAGACGGTTTCGGCGGAAGCGGCGCAGGCCGAGGCCGTGCGCGTGGCCACCCTGCAGGCACAACCGGGCTGGACCTTCCAGGGCCGGGTCGCGGTCAGCAAGGGCAAGGACGGTGGCAGCGGTCGCATCGACTGGAAGCAGGAAGGGCGCCGCTATGTGGTCGAGCTGAGCGCGCCGGTGACCCGGCAGAGCTGGAAGCTGAGTGGCGATACCCACTCGGAAGCGGGCCACCTGGAAGGCCTGGCCGGCGGCCCGCGCGATGGCGAGGACGCCCAGCAGCTGCTGCTGGAAGCGACTGGCTGGGACATCCCGGTCAACCAGCTGCCTGACTGGATCCGTGGCCTGGTGGCCGCCGATGCGGCGGGCCCCGGCCAGGTCGAGCGTGACGCCGAGGGCCGGCCGCGGCGCATGCAGCAGATGGGCTGGCAGGTGCAGTACCTGGACTGGTACCCGGCCGACGCTGGGCGCCCGGCGGTGCCGCGCCGGATCGAGGCCAGCAAGGACGACGCCAAGGTGCGCCTGCTGGTGGACCAGTGGGGGCAGGGCGCGCCATGAGCGCCGGGCTCGATGACGCGGGCTGGTCCTGGTGGCCGGCCCCTGCCAAGCTGAATCTGTTCCTGCACATTACCGGCCGGCGTGCCGATGGCTATCACGAACTGCAGACCGTGTTCCGCCTGCTGGACTGGGGGGACCGCATCGGCCTGCGCCTGCGTGAAGATGGCCAGGTGCGCCGGGAGGGCGAGGGCGCGGCGGGCGTGGCCGAGGCCGATGATCTCGCGGTGCGCGCTGCGCGCCTGCTTAAAGAGTCGGCGAACGTCGCACAAGGAGCGGACATCATCGTCGAAAAGAATGTTTCGGCCGGTGGTGGCTTCGGCGGTGGCTCGTCCGACGCGGCCACCGTACTGGTGGTGTTGAACCGGCTCTGGCAGGCCGGCCTGGATGAAGATGCCCTGGCCGCGCTGGGCCTGCGCCTGGGGGCCGACGTGCCGGTGTTCGTGCGCGGGCACAATGCCTGGGCCGAGGGGGTGGGCGAGCGGCTGCAGCCGGTTGCGCTGGCACCGGCCTGGTATGTGATCGTCGAGCCGGGCGTTCATGTTCCCACGCCGGCACTGTTCGCAGATCCGGATTTGACGCGCGACAGTCCAGTGGCGAAAATAGAGGACTTCGCTTCCGGGACCCTGGTCGGGAACGTGTTCGAACCCGTGCTGCGCCGCCGTGAGCCTGCCGTCGAGGCGGCGCTCGCTGCGTTGAGCAGCATCGGGTCCGCGCGGCTGACCGGTTCGGGAAGTGGTTGTTTCGTCGAGTTCGCATCGCACGCTGCCGCGGAGCAGGGGCGGTCGAAGTTGCCGAAGGAGTTGCGGGCAAGGGTGGCAGCGGGCGTTGCACGTTCGCCACTGCTGGATGCACTCGAGCAACACTGATTTATCAATGCAGGGGCGTCGCCAAGAGGCCCAAGGCACCAGGTTTTGATCCTGGCATTCGTAGGTTCGAATCCTACCGCCCCTGCCAATAGCGGCTGTGTCCGCGCCTTCCAGCGCATCGCCCGCGCGGGACGTGGAAACAGCCGCGGTGTTGTCAGCTGCAAGGGTCCATCGGGTCCTTGCCGACCCCGGATCCCCGCCACTCGTCCCCGCCCGAGACAATCATGATGCAACAGTCCCCGAACCTGCTGGTCTTTTCCGGCAACGCCAACAAACGTCTGGCGCAGAACATCTGCAAGGAACTGGGGGTCCGCCCGGGCAAGGCGCTGGTCTCGCACTTCTCCGATGGCGAGGTGCAGGTGGAGATCGAAGAGAACGTCCGCAAGCAGGACGTCTTCGTGATCCAGCCGACCTGTGCGCCGAGCGCGGAAAACCTGATGGAACTGCTGGTGCTGATCGACGCGCTCAAGCGCGCATCGGTAAACAGCGTGACTGCCGTGGTGCCGTACTTCGGCTACTCGCGCCAGGATCGCCGCATGCGTTCCTCGCGCGTGCCGATCACCGCCAAGCTGGCGGCGAAGATGTTCAGCACCGCTGGCGCTGATCGCGTGTTGACCGTCGACCTGCACGCCGACCAGATCCAGGGCTTCTTCGATATTCCGGTCGACAACGTGTACGCCTCCCCGCTGCTGTTGGCCGACATCTGGCGCGCCTACGGTACCGAGGACCTGATCGTGGTGTCGCCGGACGTGGGTGGCGTGGTCCGCGCCCGCGCAGTGGCCAAGCGCCTGGATGACGCCGACCTGGCGATCATCGACAAGCGCCGCCCGCGTGCCAATGTCTCCACCGTGATGAACATCATCGGTGACGTCGAAGGCAAGACCTGCGTCATGGTCGATGACATCGTCGACACCGCCGGTACCCTGTGCGCCGCTGCCGCTGCCCTGAAGGCGCGTGGCGCGCTCAAGGTTGCGGCCTACTGCACCCACGCGGTGCTGTCGGGCCCGGCGGTGGACAACATCACCAATTCCCAGCTCGACGAGCTGGTGGTGACCGACACCATCCCGCTGAAGGACGCGGCGCGGGTGTGCAGCAAGATCCGCCAGCTGAGCGTGGCGGAAATGCTGGCCGAAACGATGCGCCGCATCGCCTTCGGCGAGTCGGTCAGCTCGCTGTACGTCGATTGAGTTTTCGTCCCTGCCGGCGACGGCGGGGACATGCCCCGGGTGCTTCTGGTCGCGGAAGCATCCTCAACCGCCAAGCCATCCGGCAAGGCAACAACCTGAGTAGTCGAAAATGTCGAAGACCCATGAAATCAAGGTCACCAAGCGTGAACTGCAGCGTAAGGGTGCGAGCCGCCGCCTGCGTCACGCCGGTGTGATCCCGGCCATCGTGTACGGCGGCAACGCCGAGCCGGTCGCCATCAGCCTGAACCACAACGAGATCTGGCTGGCCCAGCAGAACGAGTGGTTCTACTCGTCGATCCTGGACCTGAACCTGGACGGCAAGGTGCAGAAGGTCCTGCTGCGTGACATCCAGCGCCATCCGTACAAGCAGCTGATCATGCACCTGGACTTCCAGCGCGTGAACGAGAACGAAGCCCTGACCGCTTCGGTCCCGCTGCACTTCGTCAACGAAGACACCTCGCCGGCCGGCAAGGCCGCCGACGTCGTCGTGACCCACGAACTGAAGGAAGTGACCATCAGCTGCCTGCCGAAGGACCTGCCGGAGTCGATCGAAGTCGACCTGGGCGAGCTGAAGGCCGGTGACGTGGTGTACCTGTCCAACATCAAGCTGCCGAAGGGCGTGACCATCCCGGCGCTGGCGCTGGGCAAGGACCACGACGACGCCATCGTCACCGCCAAGGCCGGCAAGGCCGACGCGGCCGACGAAGAAGCGGCTGCCGCCGAGTAATACCGCTACGGTGCCTGCCTCCGGGCAGGCACCGTATTGGAAGGAACCATGGCAGGACTGCGACTGATCGTCGGTCTGGGCAACCCCGGATCGGAACACGCCCGGACCCGGCACAATGCCGGGTTTCATTTCGTTGAGGCCTTGGCTGAAAAAGCCGGTGCGCGATGGAATGTGGACAGCAAGCTGTTCGGTGAGATCGCCAAGGTCGAGATCGCCGGGCAGGCGGTGTGGCTGCTCAAGCCCGCTACGTTCATGAACCTCAGCGGCAAGTCGATCACGGCGGCGCAGCGGTTCTGGAAGATCGAGCCGGAAGAAACCCTGCTGGCCCACGACGAACTGGACCTGGCGCCCGGCGTGGCGCGGCTGAAGTTCGACGGTGGCCATGGTGGCCAGAACGGCCTGCGCGACACCATGCGCCTGCTGGGCCATGGCAGGTTCCATCGCCTGCGCGTGGGCATCGGCCATCCCGGCCACAAGGACCGCGTGGTGGGGTGGGTACTCGGACGTCCCTCCAAGGAAGACGACGTGCTGATCGCACGCGCCATCGATGATGCGATCGACGTGATGCCGCTGGCGGTCAAGGGCGATTTCAGCGAAGCGATGAAGCGGCTGCACACCCCGAAGTAACCCGCTTTGGGTAGGTGCCAACCCTGGTTGGCACGCAATGATCGACACCGAGATGGATTGGCCAAGCGGCGCGCGCGCTGTTTCGCCAATCACTTTCACCCCAGAGAGCTGTCAAACATGGGTATCAAATGCGGCATCGTCGGCCTGCCCAACGTCGGCAAGTCGACCCTGTTCAATGCGCTGACCAAGGCGGGCATCGCCGCGGCGAACTTCCCGTTCTGCACCATCGAGCCGAACGTCGGCATCGTGCCGGTACCGGATCCGCGCCTGAACGAGCTGGCGGCCATCATCAATCCGCAGAAGGTCATCCCGACCGCAGTCGAGTTCGTCGACATCGCTGGCCTCGTTGCCGGTGCCGCCAGCGGTGAAGGCCTGGGCAACAAGTTCCTGGCGCATATCCGCGAAGTCGATGCGATCACCCATGTGGTGCGCTGCTTCGAGCATGGCGACATCGTGCATGTCGCTGGCAAGGTCGATCCGATCTCGGACATCGAAACCATCGACACCGAGCTGGCGCTGGCCGACCTGGACAGCGTCGAGAAGGCACTGAACCGTGCCGAGCGCGCGGCCAAGGGCGGCGACAAGGATGCAGCGGCGCGCAAGCCGGTGCTGGCCAAGCTGCAGGCCGCCCTGGCAGACGGCAAGGCTGGTCGCTCGGTGGGCCTGGATGATGAAGAGAAGGCACTGGTCCGTGACCTGTTCCTGCTGACCCTGAAGCCGGTGATGTACATCGCCAACGTGCTGGAAGACGGTTTCGAAAACAATCCGCACCTGGAAGCCGTGCGCGCGCATGCCGCCGCCGAAGGCGCGCAGGTGGTGCCGGTGTCGGCTGCGATCGAAGAAGAGCTGTCGCAGCTCGATGACGAAGACCGGGACACCTTCCTGGCCGACCTGGGCCTGAGCGAGCCGGGCCTGAACCGCGTGATCAACGCGGCCTACAGCCTGCTCGGCCTGCAGACCTACTTCACCGCCGGCGTGAAGGAAGTCCGCGCGTGGACCGTGCGCAAGGGGGCGACCGCCCCGCAGGCCGCCGCGGTCATCCACACCGACTTCGAGAAGGGCTTCATCCGCGCCGAAACCATCGCGTATGACGACTTCATCAAGTACAAGGGCGAAGCCGGCGCCAAGGAAGCCGGTCGCCTGCGCCTGGAGGGCAAGGAATACCGCGTGCAGGAAGGCGACATCCTGCACTTCCGCTTCAACGTCTGATCCGGCGGCATCGGATCGATCCCGGACGCCCCGCCCTGTGCGGGGCGCTCGCGTTTATGGGGATGGACAAAAAAACACCACGCTGCGAAACGCTTGCAGGGTGATGTTCGCCGGCACTTGTCCACAGCAAACTCCCATCGCTTTCCACGCCGGATGTGGAAAACCACACGCTCCCCTGTAAGGCCGAGCCCATGCTCGGCCGCAATGGGTGTCAGCTGTGCATGGGCTCGGCCCTACAGGGCCCAACCGTGCAGCGTGGATAAATTTTCACCACGTTTCAGAACGCCTGCGCGGCAACGCTCCCAGCCACTTGTCCACATCAAATCCCAGCCACTCTCCACGACGGGTGTGGAAAACCGCGGGCGGGCATGGATAAAAATTGACCAGCATCTGAAACGCCTGCGCCGCAATGCTCGCGGTCACTTGTCCACACAAAGTTCCCACGGCTTTCCACGCGGCATGTGGAAAAAGCGCCCGGCACTCCCTTGCCGGGCACTTCCCGCATCACCAGTTGTACGAGACACCCAGCTGGGCGCCGACATCGCGGAAGCCCATGCCGCCGCTCTGCCGGCTCAGTTCTCCCCAGCCGCGCCAACCGCCGGACAGATTCACCTGCACACCGGCCTTGGCCTCGTAGATGTCGCGCGGCAGCTGCCGCTGCAGCCGCTCGCCGTCCATCGCCATGCCCGCGCCGTTGCCGCCGGACCACCAGTTCACCGCCACGTACGGGTGCACCTGGCCCTGCGCCGGGGTCAACCCGCGGCTGTACAGGCGCAGGCCGAGGCGGGTGCTGGTCTCGCCGCGACCACGGTCTTCGACCACCGTGCCGTTGGCCTCGATCAGCCGGTCGCTGTCGTAACGGCTGTGCACCACCTGCAGTTGCGGTTGCAGGTAGATGCCGCGCTGCGCGGTACGCCGCAGCGGCAGCACGTAGCCCGCCTCGGCCGACGCACTCCAGTTGCGGGCGTCATAGCGCTCCTTCTGCAGGCCGTCGCCCTGTACGCTGTTGCGGAAGCGGCCGTACTGCAGCCAGCCATCCACATAGGCGCCGCCTTCCATGCGCGCATCCTGCAGCCAGGTGGCATAGGCGCCCACGCTGGTGCCGGTGACCACGCCACGCGCGGTGTAGCCGGTCAGCTGCGAGCGGCTGTCATTGCGCGCGCGGCCATGGCCGAGCATCGCACCGGCCTGCAGTTCGCCCGTGCCACCCACCTCGAAGCGGCGTCCTGCGCCGACCAGCACGCTGCTGATCTGGCCGTCGACCTGTACCTGGCGGTTGCGGTCATGGCTGTCGGGTTGCGCGCTGCGAAGGTGCATCCAGGCCACGGCGTCGCTGCGGGCACCGGCCTCGGCGGCGGGATCACCGGCACGGTCGTGCAGGCTGTGACGGAACATGCCCAGCGCGGCGCTGCGGTTGCCCAGGTAGGCCGCCGGTTCCGGGCGTTCCACCTGCGGGCGCGGCGGATCGATCGGCGGCTCCGGCGGCAACGGCGGATCGACCGGCGGCTCCGGCGGCCGTGGCGGGTCGACCGGGGGATCCGGCGGCTGCGGCGGGTCGATCGGAGGATCCGGCGGCTGTGGCGGATCGACCGGCGGCACGTATTCCGAGCGCAGGTACCAGTTGCCATCATCCGGGCTCGACACGCCGCCCTTGAACAGGAAGTAGTCGTAGGCACCGGCGACCGCGCGCCCCTGCAGGCTGAACTGTGCGTCCGACTGGCCAGCCACGGTGATCAGGCGGATGCCCTCCTGGGTCGGAGCGCCGGCGCCGCCAGCATTGCGCACACTCACGCTGGCCGCGCCGCTGCTGTTGCCGTTGATGACCAGCTGATCGCCGAGCGAGGCGTCGTCACCCAGTGCGCGGTTGAAGATCCACCGGCCACCATTGCCCACGTAGTCGCCGCTGACAGTGACGGTCTTGAAGCCGTCCGCCGCCGGGGCATCAAAGGCGATGGTGCCGGCGTGTTCAAGCGCGCCGACGCTGGAACTGGCACGCACGTTCCACTGGCTGCTGTCATCCAGCGCCAGTTGTGCCACCTGGTAGCCGGAGTCGTTGCGCAGCGCACCGCTGAAGGTGGTGCCGTTGCGCAGCACCATGTGCACCTCAGCGGTCGCGCTGTCGACCACCACGTCACCGCGCAGCGTGCTGGCGTCGGCGCTGAAGTCGATGCGGCTGGTCGCCACGCTGCTGCCGTCGGTGAACACCGTGTCGCTGACCCGAAGCAGGCGGCCGCTGCCGTCGCCCGCGGTCACCTCGCTGCCATTGAGGGTCAATGCATGATTGCTGCCCTGCAGCCAGAACGCGGCGCCGCTGGCGGTCTCGATGTGGCTGTCATTGAAGGTGGCACGGTTCCAGTACGGGCCGAACGCAGTCAGGTAGGAGCGGTAGCCACCGCTGTTGCTGCCGGTCATGCGGATGTCCAGGCGGTCGGCCTGGGTCAGCCGCGCGGTGTTCATGTGCACGATGCCGAATACGTTCTCGCCGTCGCTGCGGATTGCCACGTTGTCGAGCAGCGCGGTGGAAGTGGAACCACCGATGAATACACCGCCGCCGCCGCTGCCGCGCACCTCGATCACACTGCCGCTGGCTTCGATGCGGCTGGCGGTGCTGCCGGTGGACCCGGTCACGCGTACGCCGTAGGTCGCATCGCCATGCGTGGTGATCTGGCCACCCTGCACGCTGGCGACGCCGCCAGCGATCTCCACGCCATGGCCATAGGTGTCGGTCCAGGTGTCGATGGTGCTGTCGGTCAGCTGCAGGCGCGACTCATTGCTGGCCAGCCAGAATCCGGAGTAGCCATCACGAACATCGAATGCGGCGTCGCGCGCGGTCAGCTGGCCCCAGCTGTTGATGTTCACGCCATAGCCGCCGACGGTGGAGAAGCTGCCGCCGTTGATCACTGCACTGGAATAGGTCTTGCTGATGCTGCTGCCGAGCAGGCGCATGCTGCCGCCCACCGAATGGGCTTCCACGTTCTCCAGCAGCACGCTGCCACCGCTGTCGATATCGAACCAACCGTTCTGCAGGTAGGTATCGTACAACTCGGCACGACTGCCCACGCCATTGACCGCCACGCCTGCAAGAATGCCACCGGGAGCGAGGGTGATGCGGCTGTTGCGGATCGTCAGCAGGCCTGCGCTGTCGGCGCGCAGGCGGGCACCACCGTCGGCGGTCATCTGCAGATCGGCCAGATGCAGTTCACTGCCCTTGCCGGACGCACCGGCCAGCACCGCACCGGTACCTGTCACTGAAAGGCGGCCCCCGGTGTAACGGATCACGCCACCGTTGTAGGCCTGCACGCTGCCGAATCCGCTGCCATTGCGCGTGGCATCGATGTCGACATCGCGCGCATCGATCACACTGCCGGCTCCATTGGCGTACAGCGCGTAGAAGCCTGCACCGGTAGCCGGGGCGATCGACAGGGTGGCGCCGCGCAGCCGCACCTGGCCGCCGTTGGCGGCAGATACGGCACTGCCATTGCCGGTCACGTTGATGTGGCTGCCGTTGATCAGTGCGTTGCTGCCAGTGTCCGTGACATTCAGCGCGAAGCTGCCTGCGCCATGGGTGAGGACATCGTCGGCACCGAGCTGCAGGCTGCTGCCAGCGCTGACCTGCAGGGGCCCGGTCAGGTCGGCGGCGTGGACCGGCAGTGCCGCCCACAGGGCGGTGGCCAGCAGGCTGGGAAGGAGGGGGGCAGGCGCGAGACGCGCGCGCCCGGACGCACGGCGGCGCCGAGTGGGGGAGGCGTACATGCTGTTGGACTTCCTGTGGCAGGGCGCAGCACGGCTGCGCGAACTGGCGCGGCAGGGCCGCGTCGCTGCGGAAGCGCTGGCGATGGCCGCGACAGGCGCCATCGTGCTTCCGTCCCCCTTGGCGGCGCAGCAATGGCTGGCAGGCGCCACCTTGACGGGATGCGTCCAGCCTAGAAATCGTCGCTGTCCTATGGAATCAGGCGATTCCTAAAGCAGGCGCAGGGCCTGCGCGATGCACCGGCGGATCCAGCGGCCAGCAGGTGTCACGCGAACAACGAGGCCTGCAGGCAGTACTCGATCAGCGCCTGGTCACTGTCCACGCCGAGCTTGCGCATCGCACTGATCTTCTGCGTGCTGACCGTCTTGGCGCTGCGCTGCAGCTGGCGTGCGATGTCGCCCACGCTCATGCCGCCGGTGAACAGCCGGATCACTTCCAGCTCGCGCGGCGACAGGCGCGCACGAACCGCATCGGCATCGGCCGGTTCGCTCGCCGCGACCGGCAGCAGGCCCGGGGGCCGGTAGACGCGATCGGCCAGTACCACGCGCAGGGCCTGTACCAGGCTGCCCAGTCCATGGCTCTTGAGCACGACGCCCCCCGCTCCGGCGGCATACATCGCAGCCACCAGCGATGGGTTGGAGACCATCGTCAGTACCAGCAGGCGAGTCTCCGGGAAGCTGCGGCGCAGGAATGAGATCAGCTTGATGCCGTCGCCGAAGTGGTCGCCACCGGGCATGCTGTAGTCGGTGATCACCGCCTGTGGTCGGGTCCGGGTCATCAGTTCGATCAGCGTAGCCGGATCGGCGGCTTCACCCACGACCTCCAGGTCCAGCTCCCCGGCCAGGACGTCGCGGATGCCGGCAAGCACGATCGGATGGTCGTCGGCGATGAGGATCTGTGTGGTCATGGCAGGTCCGGGGCGTCATGAAGGGAAGTGGGGGGGGCGCCGAGCAGCGGATGCAGCAACTG
This sequence comes from Stenotrophomonas maltophilia, assembly GCF_001676385.1. GTDB lineage: Bacteria > Pseudomonadota > Gammaproteobacteria > Xanthomonadales > Xanthomonadaceae > Stenotrophomonas > Stenotrophomonas maltophilia_J. The sequence goes on from NZ_LYVJ01000008.1 coordinate 45,224, forward strand.
CAGCAGGCGCTGCTGGAAGGCGGCCAGTGGGCCGGCCTGGCCGGACAGGCTGTCGCCGCCGGCAAGGTGCTGTTCGATCTGCAGGCCACTGTCCGCCAGCGCGGGCGCGCCGACAATGACCAGCGCGCCGCGGATGCGGTGCAACGCCTGCGCCACGCGCCCCGGATCGGCTCCATCGATCGCCTGGCGCAGGCTGTCCAGGTCGGCCTGCATGGTCTGCACGAACAGCGATCTCATCTTTGCTGGGACGCGCAGCGGCGGATCACCTTCGTGCCTAGCGGTGGCCGCAGGTCCCGCCAGGGGCGCGGAAGATGGCGCATCATCACCGGCAGTCTGAAGCAGCAGGCGCTGCAGCGCTTCCAGTGTGATCGGCTTGACCAGCACGCCCTGCATGCCGGCGTCCTGGCAACGCTGTCGTTCGGAAGGGTCGGCATTGGCGGTTGCGCCGTGAATCGGCACGGTGGCGCCGCGTGCACGCAGCGCGCGAGCCAGCCCATAGCCATCCAGGCCTGGCATGTTCAGATCGGTCAGCACCAGCCCGAACCTGCCTTGCTGCCAGTAGCCCAGCGCTTCGTTGCCATCGCTGGCGACCACCGCGCGGCAGCCAAGCTGCTCCAGCTGGTCGCGCAGGATTGCCTGGTTGATCGGATTGTCCTCGGCCACCAGTACCTGCAGGCCGAAGCGGCGTGCTGCCGGCAAACGGCCCTGGGTGCTGCCTGCCAAGGGCTGGCCGCCGGCAACGGCCAGCGCGGCCACGATGGCGTTGAAGCGATGCAGGCCCACCTGCCAGCTGCCATCGATCAGCTGCGGGCTTGCGCCACCTTCGCGGCAGGCGACCACGTGCGGGCCGCCAATCCAGGCCGGTGCCGCGGCGTCCAGAACCAGGTCGAGCAGCACCGCCGTCGTCGGCAGGCCCGCGGCCATGTCCTCCTGGTACACGCTGGCGACCGCATCGCGTTGCTGCAGGCGCTCGCACAGTGATTGCACCAGTTCCCGCACGCTGCCGCGGACCTGCACGCGGAGCCCCGCCGGCAGCTGCGGCGCGGGTGATTGCAACGGATCCGGTGGAGCGGGTGGAAGGGGCAGCTCGATACTGAAGCTGCTGCCCAGGCCGCTTTCGCTGACCACGCGCAGGTGCCCTCCCATCAACGCCACCAGATGCGCGCAGATGGACAGGCCCAGGCCGGTGCCACGCATGGCATCGGTGCCCGGGTTGGCCTGGTAGAACGGTTCGAACAGATGCGCCTGGTGCTCGCTGGCAATACCGATGCCGGTGTCCGTGACCTGCCATTGCAGCCACGTCAGTTCGTCCTGCCAGCGCGCCGAGACACGCACCACCACGCGTCCGCTGTCGGTGAACTTCAGCGCGTTGCTGATCAGGTTGTTGAGTATCTGGCGGATCCGCGCAGCATCGCCGTACACGGAGGCCGGTATGTCGGCATCAATGCAGGCATAGAACTGCAGTCCCCGGTTCGCGGCTGCAGCGGAGTAGGAGTCCAGTGCGTCCTCGGTCAGCCGCGCCGGATCGAACGGGCTGGGCTCCAGGTTCAACTGGCCGGCCTCGGCCTTGCTCACGTCAAGGATGTCACTGATCAGCTGCATCAACGTCGAGGACGATCGCTGGATCGTGGCGAGGTAGTCCTGCTGCCGCGCATCCAACGAGGTCAACCCCAGCAGTTCGAGCGTGCCCAGCACGCCGTACAGCGGTGTCCGGATTTCATGACTTATGGTAGCCAGGAACTGGCTCTTGGCGCGGTTGGCCTGGTCGGCGGCACGGCGGGCCTGCTGCAGGACCTGTTCGGCTTCATGCTGGCTGCTGAGGTCGATGAACAGGCACAGTACGGCCGGTTCGCCGCGATAGCGCGCCGGCGCCGCCTTCACCAGAAGATGGCGCCCGTCGGGAGTTGTGTAGCCCAGGCCATCGCCCAGTGTGGTGCCTCCGGCAGCCAGCACGCTGCGCCGCCACTGACCGTGCCAGCCGCCGTCATGATGATCTTCGCCCAGCCAGCTGCGGGCCAATGCGTTGTCCAGCAGCACAGTGCCATCGGCGCGCCGCAGCAGGCACAGCCCGATCGGTGCGTTGTCCAGGACGGTGCGGCTGAACGCTTCGCTTTCCAGCAGGCGCGCATGGTTGTTGCGCAGTGGCTCGATGACCGAGCGGCGGTAAGCGCGCAGCACCAGTGTGCCACCCATCGCCAGCAACAACGCCGCCACCGCCGCACCCAGCAGCGGACCCCGCGGATGCTGCAGGACCTGCCGCCAGCTGACGTGGTAGACCGCCAGCCAGTGATCGTTGCGCATGTAGAACTTCAGGCCTCCCTTACCGGCCCGCCAGGAGGTACCGGCATCGGTGGCGTCTGCGGCATTGCCGAGCAGATGCCGCCCATCGGCATCGAACAGCGACAGCCGCTGGAATACAGGAACCCCGAGAACCTGCCGGTAGTCGTCGACCCGTGCCGGGTCGAGCAGGCAGGCCAGTGCTGCCAATGAGCCGTCGCTGCGCTCGCCCCACAGGCGCGCATCCTGCGGGGCATGCGCGATGGCCAGCAGGCGGGTCTGCCGGTCGCGCCAGGGCACGGCAGTCCAGGCGATGCCACCGCGCTGCAGGACCGCCTGCGTGCGCAGCGCCTGATGGATTGCCGTGATCGCTGGGCGCAAGTGGTGCGGGCTGCTCTGGCCCGCATCCGTGCCGGACCCCTGTACCGGGGCCAGCAGTCCCCGCGCGCCCTGGCCATCGACCAACAGGCATTGCGGAGGTGGATAGCGCGAGGCCGACCAGAACGTGCCGTAGAAGCGCAGGAATCGATCGCCCAGTTCGCTCGGAGGCGATGAACCAGCGCCGTCGCCGCCCACCACGGCGAAGTTGGCGAACAAAGGACCGCGCTGCGGCTCCACGCTGGCATCCGGCAGTGGCTGCCCGCGGGTGCCGACGTCATGCAACCGCCACTGGCGCAGGAAGCGCTCCTGTTCGCGCAGCGTGCCGTCCAATCGGCGGAAGTGGTATTCGATCTTGGTGCGCTCTTCGTTCAACAGCTGCGTGCCAGTGGACAGCAGCAGCCCGGCCTGGAGAGTGGCCAGCACCACCACGCCGATCAACAGGGCATGGACCCGCAGGGAGCGGCGGGCGAGTCGGCGGACTGAAGAGGATTCGGCCGGCATGGCGGGTCTCGGAGCAGTGGGCGGCCAAGGAAGGCACCGTCCGTGGCAGCACGCGATGCCCGCTGTCACGGCAGGGAGGATCGTCAATGCTACTTGATGAATCCGTGAAGCTTCAGGGCAGCGCGTCGCCCAGCAGGCGGGTGAACTCGTCCGAGGGCAACGCCTGCGAGATGAGGAAACCCTGCACCTGGCTACACCCCAGCTGGCGCAGTGCGGCCAGGTCAGCATCGCTTTCCACGCCCTCGGCCACGATGGTCAGGCCGAGCTGGTTGGCCAGCGCGATGATCGTCGACAGTGTCAGGTGCAGGGCCGGATCACGGGCGCAGCCACTGACCAGTGCGCGGTCGATCTTGACCTCGGTGAAAGGCGTATTGACCAGGTTGTGGACCGAACTCAGGCCCTGCCCGAAATCATCCTGTGCCAGCCCGAAGCCCTTCATGCGCAGGCGACAGGCGCCGGCATAGAAATCACTGACGTGCCGCGTAGTGCTGTTCTCCATCAGCTCGAAGCACAGTTCGCCGGGGTTGCCTCCGAGGGCCAGGGTCAGCGCCAGCAGCTCGTCGGGCAGGTCGGACTGCTCCAGCAGATGCGGCGGCAGGTTGATGGAGACCGGTATCCGGAATCCCTGCTTGCGCCATCGGGCCTGGGCCTTGACGCTGGCCTTGAGCATCATCCGCAGCAGATCGCCTTCCAGGCCATGGCGGCACATCGCAGGCAGGAAAGTGCCCGCTGCCAGTGTCCCCAGCGTTGGATGACGCCAGCGTACCAGCGCTTCAGCCGCCACCACCCGGCCGGATTGCAGTGACTGCTTGGGCTGGAACCAGGCAGTCAAGCTGCCATCGGCCATGGCCTGCCGCAGTTGCTGGGCATCGGGCTCGGCGGGCGCGGTGCCGACAGGAGTTGCGGGCGTGGGCGGCCGCGTCTGTGCCAGTGCTTCGAACAAGGCCTGGACATCGGCCGCGGCGACCGGCTTGGGCAGCAGGCCGATCACCTCCAGCCCCAGGGATTCGGCCATCAGGCGGGCCGCGGTCATCATCCGCCGGGAGGCCGCACTGGCCAGTGCAAGCCGTGGCGGCCGCGGTTGGGCAGCCAGTGCCTGGATGAACTGGATGCCGTCCTGTCCTGGCATCAACAGGTCGCTGACCACCAGGTCGTAGGGCTGGCAGGCACACAGCGCGATCGCTGCGTCCACATCCTCGCAGGCATCGACCTGCACACCGTCGCGGCTGCCGAACAGGTTGGCAAGGAAGCCGCGCTGGAAGGGCTGGTCTTCCAGGATCAGGACACGCTGGGTCATGCGGGGTCTCCTTGGCGCAGGGCGATCAGCGCCTTGCGCAGGCGGGCGATATCGATGGGTTTGCTCAGGTAGCCCTGCATGCCACTGGCCAGGCAGCGCTCGCGTTCCTCGGCGGTGGCATTGGCGGTGGCGCCGATCACTGGCACCGGGTTGCTGTCATCGCGCAGCTGCCGCGCCAGTGCGTGACCGTCCATGCGTGGCATGTTGATATCAGTCACGACCAGGTCGAAGACCAGTTCGCGGCACAGCTGCAACGCCTCGACACCATCCTGTGCCAGTTCCACCTCGCAGCCGAGGGTGCGCAGCTGTTCGGCCAGGATCACCCGGTTGATCGGGTTGTCTTCGACGGCCAGCACGCGCAGGCCGAGCGGCATCGGCGGCGCGTCGCGCGTGGATTCTGGCAGCGCCGCGCGCCGTTGCTGCAGGCTGGCCAGTGCATTTCCGATCGCGCTCATGCAATGCAGCGTCACCACGAGGCTGCCGTCGGCGGCCACCGTGGGCTGGTCGCCACCATCGATCGAGGCCACCACCCGCGGGCCGGTCCACGCCAGCGGGGCTGTGGCCTCGCCGTCCATCAGGATGGCGCCATCATGGTCGAGCAGGGCTGGGTCGCCGCGCAGCGGCTGCGCGTTGGCGCCCCAGCGCCGCAGCCACCCGCATGCGCTGTCAACCAGATCGCGATCACGGCCACGTACCAGGATCGGCGGTTCAGGCAGCAGTGACGGGCCATCCTCCGCCGAGGCGAGTACCGGCAACGGCAGGCGGACGCTGAAGCTGCTGCCCAGCCCGGGCTCGCTCACGACCTGCAGTTCCCCGCTCATCAGGCGCACCAGGCGATCGCTGATGGAAAGGCCGAGCCCGGTGCCCTGCGCGCTGGCCGCGCTGCGGACCTGGCGGAACGGCTCGAACAGCCGCGCTTGTTCCTCGGCGGGAATACCCACGCCCGTGTCGGTCACTTGCCAGGCCAGTACGCTCGACTCACCTTCGCGCTGCACCTGGCGCACGCGCAGCACCACGCGGCCGTGCTCGGTGAACTTGATCGCGTTGCTGAGCAGGTTGCCGAGTACCTGGCGGATCCGGTCCGCGTCACCGAGGACGCGGGTGGGCAGGGCGGGATCGGTGCACACCAGTATCTGCAGCCCCTTGCATGTTGCAGATGCCGCGAAGCCGCGCAGCACGCTCTCGGTCAGCTCGCGTGGTGAGAATGAACTCGGTTCCAGGCTGAGCTGGCCCGATTCGATCTTGGAGACATCCAGCACGTCGCTGATCAGCTGAAGCAGTACCGACGAGGAGCTCTCGATGGTGCGCAGGTATTGCGATTGCCGGGCGTCCAGCGAGGTACGGCCAAGCAGCTCCAGGGTTCCCAGCACGCCGTAAAGCGGCGTGCGTATCTCATGGCTCATGGTGGCCAGGAACGCGCTCTTGGCCTGGTTGGCAGCGTCTGCGGCCTGGCGTGCCGATGACAGTGCTGCCTGCGCCTGGCGGTGCCGCGAGATGTCGTGGAAGACGCACAGGAGCACATCATCGCTCTGGTAGCGGCAAGCGGCATGCAGCACCTGCAGCTGCCGGCCCTCGCGGGTGGTGAACTCCAGCCCACGGCCCCGCTCGCCGGCATGCCCGCGCCAGGGGGCATGCCAGTCGCCATCCTCGCCATCGTCGCCCAGCCAGTCGCGCAGCAGCTGGTTGGAGAGCAGCAGCTGTCGGTCGCTGCGGCGCAGCACGCAGATCCCGACCGGCGCCATGTCGATCACGGTTGAACTGAAGTCCAGGTTTTCCAGCAGGCGACTGTGCTGCTGCAGTGCGGGTTGGATCAGCTGGCGGTCGACGCGATGCTGCAGCAGGCCAAGGACCCCGCCGGCCAGCAGCAGCAACAACAGGCAGACCAGCAGCGGCACGGCCAGGTCACCCAACAGCAGTGGCGGCGGCAGATGGTAGACCAGTCGCCAACCATCGTTGCCGACACTCTTCACCAGTGCGACACCCCGCGGTAGCCAGCCACTCCAGAGTGTGCCGAAGCTGTCGTCCTGGCGCTGCAGCAGAGTCGTCCAGCCCGCCCTGTCGAGCCGGGGCGCCTGGCTCGACAGGGCCGGTTGTCCCGCACGGTCGAGCAGCGCATAGCCCCCGATGCCTTGGCCGTCGATCACACTCGTTGCCGCAGCGCCATCCAGCAGCAGCACCAGCCATTGCGTCGGATGAGGACCGGCGTGCAACGGCCGGGCCAATGCCACGCCCGTGTCGCCCGGTCGCATCCAGTACACCGGATCTGCGCCACCAGGGAGGCCGCGGGCCTGCAGGGCGCGCAGCGACGGCAGATCGGCAGGGCGGGCATTGCTCTTGTCACCGGCCAGCCAACGAGTGCCGTCCGCATCAACCAGCGCCAGCTGTGTCTGCAGTGCCCGCAGCGTGCGTTCGGCACGTGCCGAGAGCAGCAATTGCTGGCCCGGGAGGCCATCCGCCGTGCGCGGACGCTCCAGCGGGATCCGGCGCACGCCGTCACTATCTATTGCTGCTGCGGCGCCTTGCACCACTGAATCACCCAGGTACCGCAGCAGCGCCTCGCGCTGGTCGAAGTAGACCTGTGCCCTGTATGCGGCGGCATTCATTTCCCGTCGGTGGTGCGAGATGTCCTCGGTGAGCGCTGCGAGCAGGTAGAAGCCCGCAGCTGCGGCCAGGCAGATGAACACGCACACGGTCAGGACGCGCAGCAGCACCGAGGCGGTGATGGGCGGTGCGGCCTGCGACAGCGAAGAGCGAGGAGTACGGAACATATACCGATGCTAGGAAGCGGGCAGAAGTGGCGGAATCAGCCGTTTCCTAAAGTCCGCTGCCATCGCGTCGCACCGGGCCCTGTCCCCACTTCCGCTCCCGGCCCGCACGCCGGGCGTGGCCAGGCGTTACCCTCTCCGGCACATCCTCGCTGGAGTGCTCTCCGATGAAACTGCAACTGGCGCTGTCCGCGCTGCTGTTCCTGCCACTGCTTGCCCAAGGCGCGCCGGCCCGCTCGCCGCTGCTGGTCATCCACGGCGGTGCCGGCGTCGAGCGCAAGGACCTGTCGCCGGCAGAAGAGAAGGTCGCGCGCGAAGCGTTGCGCGCGGCCCTGCTGAAGGGGCATGCCGAACTGGCGGCCGGCCGGCCGGCGCTGGCTGCGGTCACCGCGGCGATCACCGTGCTGGAGGACGCCCCGGCCTTCAACGCCGGCAAGGGCGCGGTCTTCACCCACGAAGGCCGCAATGAACTGGATGCAGCGGTAATGGATGGCGCCACCCAGGCCGCCGGTGCGGTCGCCGGCGTGCAGCGGGTGCGTAACCCGGTCCTGCTGGCGCAGGCGGTGATGCAGAAGTCCAGGCACGTGATGATGGTCGGGCAGGGCGCCGAGGCCTTCGCGGTGGAGCAGGGCATGTCCCTGGTCGATCCGTCCTACTTCCGCACCGACAAGCGCTGGCAGCAACTGCAGCGCGCACTGAAGGAAGAGGCCAGCGGCCAGGCGCATGCCGAGCCGGAGACGGCCAAGCACTTCGGTACCGTGGGCGCGGTCGCGCTCGATGCACAGGGGCATCTGGCCGCCGGAACCTCCACCGGCGGCATGACCAACAAGCGCTATGGCCGCGTGGGCGACTCGCCGATCATCGGCGCCGGTACCTGGGCCGACGCTGGCTGCGCGGTCTCAGGGACGGGCTGGGGCGAGTACTACATCCGTACTGCGGCGGCGCACGAGATCTGCGCACGCATGCGCTACCAGGGGCAGAGCCCGGAACAGGCCGGCAGGGGCGTCATCAACGAGGCGATTCCGCAGATGGGGGGCGACGGCGGGGCGATCGTGCTCGCCGCCGACGGGCGGATGGCCACGCCGTTCAGCACCCAGGGCATGTATCGGGGCTGGATCGGTGCCGACGGTGTCCCCCATGTCGCAATTTTCGCCAGCGAGGCGTTGCAGCCTCCTGGTCAATAGCCTTGCGTATCAGTGGGTTTGCGACGCATGTGAAAAAAAGTGAAAAAAAGCGTTGACAGGCCCCTGCTTCATCTCCAGAATTGCGGGCTCACCACCACACACCGCAACGCTTCGGCGGGCCGGGATGGGGTGGCAAGGAGGGATACCCAAGCGGCCAACGGGGGCAGACTGTAAATCTGCTGGCTTACGCCTTCGGTGGTTCGAATCCACCTCCCTCCACCAGTTTCACGTTGTGACATCCCCGGCGCGGGAGTAGTTCAATGGTAGAACCTCAGCCTTCCAAGCTGATGGTGCGGGTTCGATTCCCGTCTCCCGCTCCATTGGATGAACTTTGAATACTACAGAGTTCATGTCATAATGCAAAACTCGGCTCACGTAGCTCAGTCGGTAGAGCACTTCCTTGGTAAGGAAGAGGTCGAAGGTTCGATTCCTTTCGTGAGCACCATCTTCAGCATCACCTCTCAGACGAATTCGAGATAAGCAGCCATGGCCAAGGGTAAGTTCGAGCGCACCAAGCCGCACGTCAACGTCGGCACCATCGGTCACGTCGACCACGGCAAGACCACGCTGACCGCCGCACTGACCAAGATCGGTGCCGAGCGCTTCGGTGGCGAGTTCAAGGACTACTCCTCGATCGACGCCGCGCCGGAAGAAAAGGCTCGTGGTATCACGATCTCGACCGCGCACGTCGAATACGAATCCCCGATCCGTCACTACGCCCACGTTGACTGCCCGGGCCACGCTGACTACGTCAAGAACATGATCACCGGTGCCGCCCAGATGGACGGCGCGATCCTGGTGTGCTCGGCCGCTGACGGCCCGATGCCGCAGACCCGCGAGCACATCCTGCTGTCGCGCCAGGTCGGCGTGCCGTACATCGTGGTGTTCCTGAACAAGGCCGACATGGTCGACGACGCCGAGCTGCTCGAGCTGGTCGAGATGGAAGTGCGCGAGCTGCTGAGCAAGTACGAGTTCCCGGGCGACGACACCCCGATCATTGCCGGTTCGGCCCGCCTGGCGCTGGAAGGCGACCAGAGCGAGATCGGCGTGCCGGCCATCCTGAAGCTGGTCGACGCGCTGGACAGCTGGATTCCGGAGCCGGAGCGTGCGATCGACAAGCCGTTCCTGATGCCGGTGGAAGACGTGTTCTCGATCTCGGGCCGCGGCACCGTGGTGACCGGTCGTATCGAGCGTGGCGTGATCAAGGTCGGTGACGAAATCGAAATCGTCGGTATCCGTCCGACCCAGAAGACCACCGTCACCGGCGTGGAAATGTTCCGCAAGCTGCTGGACCAGGGCCAGGCAGGTGACAACGCCGGTCTGCTGCTGCGCGGCACCAAGCGTGATGACGTCGAGCGCGGCCAGGTTCTGGCCAAGCCGGGCACCATCACCCCGCACACCGAGTTCGAAGGCGAAGTGTACGTGCTGTCGAAGGACGAAGGCGGCCGCCACACCCCGTTCTTCAACGGCTACCGCCCGCAGTTCTACTTCCGCACCACCGACATCACCGGCGCTGCCAAGCTGCCGGAAGGCGTCGAAATGGTGATGCCGGGTGACAACGTCAAGATGACCGTCACCCTGATCAACCCGGTGGCGATGGACGAAGGCCTGCGCTTCGCCATCCGCGAAGGTGGCCGTACCGTCGGCGCCGGCGTGGTCTCGAAGATCATCAAGTAAGCCTGCAGTGCCGGCGGTTGCTTAGCGCTGCCGGTTACGCGAATGGCGGGCCGGGAACCTCGGTCCGCCTTCGCCGTCTAAGGGAAGGCAAGTTTCAAACGTACGCCAGTAGCTCAATTGGCAGAGCAGCGGTCTCCAAAACCGCAGGTTGGGGGTTCGAGTCCCTCCTGGCGTGCCATCTGCCCACCTTATCCAGCGGCCTGGGCCGCTAAAGCAGACACAGCCGGATGAATAGCAAGATCGAACACTCCAAGGACACCTCCGCCAGCGGCGGGGATATCGTCAAGTATGTCGCCGCATCGTTGCTGGTGCTGGCCGGTCTGTTCGTCTGGTTCTGGTTCTCCGCCGACTCCGGTCGCGCTGCCCAGCTGGGCGCGTGGGCGGGTCAGTTGCGTGCGTTGGCGGTCGTGGTCGGTCTGGTTGGCGGTGTCGGCGTGTTCATGCTGACCGGCAAGGGGCGCGACACCCGCGAATTCCTCTCCGAGTCGCGTTTCGAACTGCGCAAGGTGGTCTGGCCGACGCGCCAGGAAGCCATCCGCATGACGTGGGTCGTGATCGTCGTGGTGCTCATCCTCAGCCTGCTGCTGGGTGGCTTCGACTTCCTGATCCAGAAACTGACTCAGTGGTTCCTGAGCCGCTAAGGAGAATTGCATGAAGCGTTGGTACGTCGTTCACGCCTATTCGGGCTTCGAGAAGTCGGTGGCGCAGGCCCTGCGTGATCGCATCGTCCGTGACGGCATGGAAGAGCGCTTTGGCGACGTCCTGGTCCCGACCGAAGAAGTGGTCGAGATGCGCGCGGGTCAGAAGCGCCGCTCGGAGCGCAAGTTCTTCCCCGGTTACGTGCTGGTCCAGATCGAGACCCACGAGGAAGCCGGTATTCCGCGCATCGACAACGAAAGCTGGCACCTGGTCAAGGAAACTCCGCGTGTGATGGGCTTCATCGGCGGCACCGCCGATCGTCCCCTGCCGATCGCCGATTCCGAGGCCGAAGCTATCCTGAACCGCGTTCAGGAAGGTGTCGAAAAGCCGCGTCCGAAGGTGCTGTTCGAGCCGGGCCAGATGGTCCGCGTCACCGACGGCCCGTTCAACGATTTCAACGGTGTCGTCGAAGAGGTCAACTACGAGAAGAGCCGCCTGCGCGTCTCGGTGCTGATCTTCGGTCGTGCCACGCCGGTCGAACTCGAGTTCGGCCAGGTCGAAAAGGCCGTCTGATCTGTCCTGTAGAGTCGAGCCACACGCCCGACTCCAGGCTCAGGATGGCGGTTCAGTCGAGCATGGCTGGGCTCTACAAAGGAAACCGGGCTTGGCCCGGTTTCCTTCGTTTATATGCCTCTTCAGGCATGTGAAGAAAAAACCTGTTATAGTGCGCGGCTCCCCGCTGGGAAGCCAGCAGGATGAGGCCGCCGCGAGGTGGCCTTCAGCATGATTTCAAAACGCGATGCCGGGACGCGTGATTCCCGGTCCGATGGGGAGCCTGTTGTCGAAAGGCGCTAGCACCCGGAGAGCATTCACATGGCAAAGAAAGTTGTCGGTTACATCAAGCTGCAGGTGAAGGCCGGTCAGGCCAACCCCTCGCCGCCGGTCGGTCCTGCGCTGGGTCAGCGTGGCCTGAACATCATGGAATTCTGCAAGGCGTTCAACGCTGCCACGCAGAAGCTCGAGCCGGGCCTGCCGGTTCCGGTGATCATCACGGCCTACTCGGACCGTACGTTCACCTTCATCACCAAGAGCACCCCGGCCACCACCCTGCTGAAGAAGGCCGCTGGCATCTCGTCGGGCTCCAAGCGCCCGAACACCGAGAAGGTCGGCAAGGTCACCCGTAAGCAGCTGGAAGAGATCGCCAAGGCGAAGGAACCGGATCTGACTGCCGCCGACCTGGACGCCGCCGTGCGTACCATCGCTGGCTCTGCCCGTTCCATGGGCCTCGTGGTGGAGGGTTAATAAGATGGCACAGACCAAGCGTGAGAAGGCCATCAAGGCCGCCGTCGTTCCGGGCAAGGCGTACGCCTTCGAGGACGCGATCAACATCCTGAAGACCGCCACCAAGGCCAAGTTCGTCGAGTCGATCGACGTTGCCGTGCGCCTGGGCGTTGATGCGAAGAAGTCCGACCAGCAGGTCCGTGGCTCCACCGTGCTGCCGGCCGGTACCGGCAAGTCGGTCCGCGTCGCCGTGTTCGCTCCGGCGGGTGCCAAGGCTGACGAAGCCCTGGCCGCTGGCGCCGACGCCGTTGGCATGGACGACCTGGCCGAGAAGATGCAGGCCGGTGACCTGAACTACGACGTCGTCATCGCGACCCCGGACGCCATGCGCGTCGTCGGCAAGCTGGGCACCGTGCTGGGTCCGCGCGGCCTGATGCCGAACCCGAAGGTCGGCACCGTTTCCCCGAACCCGGGCGAAGCCGTGAAGAACGCCAAGTCGGGCCAGGTCCGTTACCGCACCGACAAGGCCGGCATCATCCACTGCACCATCGGCAAGGCCGACTTCGCCGAAGACGCGCTGAAGTCGAACCTGACCGCGCTGCTGCTGGACCTGATCAAGGCCAAGCCGGCCACCTCGAAGGGCACCTACCTGCAGAAGGTCTCGGTCAGCTCGACGATGGGCCCGGGCGTCACCGTCGACCAGTCGTCGCTGACCCTGAAGTAATTGTTTGAAGCGGTCACGGCGCCCCGGGTGCCGTGACCGTGACATTTGAAGGCGTCGCTGGCAGTGCATCGCCCGCGGTAGCCGTCAAAGACCGCAGGCGCGGTCGTGGCAATACCGGCGACGGGCACGGAAGCTCGATCTGGCAGGGAGTCGCCGCCGGAGCAGTCATGAACGCTTAATCGATTCCCCGGAATCACCCTGCGTAGATGGTGCCCTTCTGGAGTTTTTCTGGTTCACGCACGTCTGGGTTTCCCAGGTTGGCCCACTCCAGGTCTAGAACGGCCCACCCCCCGGAACATCATCCCGGTGTTCCCGGCGTCCAGGACGGATGCCGCACAGGACCGCACACGGCAGGAGCCGTAAGCGGAGTTCAATAGGAGGAGTGCAATGGCTCTCAATCTGTCCCAGAAGCAAGAAGTAGTCGCCGAGCTGGCAGACGTCGCCGCCAAGGCCCACTCCTTGATCGCAGCCGAATACGCTGGCACCACGGTCGCCCAGATGACCGCGATGCGCAAGCAGGCTCGTGAAACCGGTGTTTTCTTGAAGGTTGTCAAGAACACCCTGGCTTCGCGCGCCGTTGAAGGCACCGAGTTCGCAGTTGCCCAGGACCAGATGGTTGGTCCGCTGCTGTATGCGTTCTCGCTCGAGGAGCCCGGCGCTGCCGGTCGCCTGATCAAGGAAGCCGCCAAGGGCAACGACAAGCTGAAGGCTAAGGTCGTCGCCATCGGTGGCGAAGTGTTCCCGGCAAGCCACGTCGAAGTGCTGGCCTCGTTGCCGACCCGCGATCAGGCCCTGGCCATGCTGGCCCGCGTCCTGACCGAGCCGGTCACGATGTTCGCCCGCGCCGTCAAGGCCGTTGGCGAGAAGCAGGGTGGTGGCGAAACCGCCGCTGCCGAACCGGCCGCCGAGACCGCCTGAGTTACGACTTACCGTGGTTCCTGACGGAACCCCAACCCAGAAAATCATCCAAAGGTATTTATCATGTCCCTTACCAACGAACAGATCGTCGACGCCATCGCCGAGAAGTCCCTGATGGAAGTGATGGAGCTGGTCAAGGCCATCGAAGAGAAGTTCGGCGTCTCCGCCGCCGCTCCGGTTGCCGTGGCTGCTGCCGCTGGCCCGGCCGCTGCTGTTGAAGAGCAGACCGAGTTCACCGTCACCCTGAAGACCGCCGGCGACAAGAAGGTCGAAGTCATCAAGGCCGTCCGCGCCATCACCGGCCTGGGCCTGAAGGAAGCGAAGGACCTGGCCGAAGCCGGTGGCGTCCTGAAGGAAGGCGCTTCGAAGGAAGACGCCGAGAAGATGAAGAAGGACCTGGAAGCTGCTGGCGCGACTGTCGAAGTCAAGTAAGCACTTCCCTTGCATCGTCATCGATTCGCGGCGATGCAGCCAAGGCTGGGGGCGTAAGCCCCCGGCCTTTGGTCGTTGTAGCGGTAATGTGGATCCACGGTGTGCGTGGATGCACACGCGGTAAAGAAAGCCCAACACGGGCTGCGGTCAGACCCCGGCAGGCAAGGCGCATCGCGCGGCGGCGGGGGAGTGGATGCAGACGAGTTGGCAGTTGGAAGTAGCGGGAGAAGGCGTGCTGGTGCCGGCAATACCAGCGACTTCCAACTGACAATTTCAAGTTCCCTTCAGGGTCGTGGACGCACGGCCCGCACAACAAGGTGGAAGACCTCATGACGTCCTATTCGTTCACCGAAAAAAAGCGTATCCGCAAGGATTTCGGCAAGCAGCGCTCGATCCTCGAAGTGCCGTTCCTGCTCGCCATCCAGGTGGATTCCTATCGTGAATTCCTGCAGGAAAACGTCGATCCGGCCAAGCGCTCGGACCACGGCCTGCACGCTGCGTTGAAGTCGGTCTTCCCGATCGCCAGCTACAGCGGCAATGCCGCCCTGGAATACGTCGGCTACAAGCTGGGCGAGCCGGTCTTCGACGAGCGTGAGTGCCGCCAGCGTGGCATGAGCTACGGCGCCCCGCTGCGCGTGACCGTGCGCCTGGTGATCTACGACCGCGAGTCGTCGACCAAGGCCATCAAGTACGTGAAGGAGCAGGAGGTCTATCTGGGCGAAATCCCGCTGATGACCGAGAACGGCACCTTCATCGTCAACGGCACCGAGCGCGTCATCGTCTCCCAGCTGCACCGCTCGCCGGGCGTGTTCTTCGACCACGACCGCGGCAAGACCCACAGCTCGGGCAAGCTGCTGTACAGCGCCCGCATCATTCCCTACCGCGGCTCCTGGCTGGACTTCGAGTTCGATCCGAAGGACGCGCTGTTCACCCGTATCGACCGTCGCCGCAAGCTGCCGGTGTCGATCCTGCTGCGCGCGCTTGGCTACAGCAACGAAGAGATGCTGGCCGAGTTCTTCGAGATCAACACCTTCCACATCAACCCGGATGAAGGCGTCCAGCTGGAGCTGGTGCCGGAACGCCTGCGTGGCGAAACCCTGGGCTTCGACCTCGCCGACGGCGACAAGGTCATCGTGGAAGCCGGCAAGCGCATCACCGCACGCCACATCAAGCAGCTGGAAGCCTCGGGCATCGCTGCCCTGGCCGTGCCGGACGACTACCTGGTCGGCCGCATCCTGTCGCACGACGTGGTCGACGCCTCGACCGGCGAACTGCTGGCCCAGGCCAACGACGAGATCAGCGACGAACAGCTGCAGAACTTCCGCAAGGCCGGCGTTGACGCGGTCGGTACCCTGTGGGTGAACGACCTGGATCGTGGCCCGTACCTGTCCAACACCCTGCGCATCGACCCGACCAAGACCCAGCTGGAAGCCCTGGTCGAAATCTACCGCATGATGCGCCCGGGCGAGCCGCCGACCAAGGATGCCGCGCAGAACCTGTTCCACAACCTGTTCTTCACCTTCGAGCGCTACGACCTGTCCGCGGTCGGCCGCATGAAGTTCAACCGTCGCGTGGGCCGCAAGGAAACCACCGGCGAAGCCGTGCTGTACGACAGCAAGTACTTCGGCGAGCGCAACGACGAAGAGTCCAAGCGCCTGGTGGCCGCCCATGGCCAGAGCTCGGACATCCTGGACGTGATCAAGGTCCTGACCGAGATCCGCAACGGCCGCGGCGTGGTCGACGATATCGACCACCTGGGCAACCGCCGCGTGCGTTCGGTCGGCGAAATGGCCGAGAACGTGTTCCGCGTGGGCCTGGTGCGCGTCGAGCGCGCGGTCAAGGAGCGCCTGTCGATGGCCGAGTCCGAGGGCCTGACCCCGCAGGAGCTGATCAACGCCAAGCCGGTCGCCGCTGCCATCAAGGAATTCTTCGGTTCCTCGCAGCTGTCGCAGTTCATGGACCAGAACAACCCGCTGTCGGAAGTGACGCACAAGCGTCGCGTCTCGGCGCTGGGCCCGGGCGGCCTGACCCGTGAGCGCGCCGGCTTCGAAGTGCGCGACGTGCACCCGACCCACTACGGCCGCGTCTGCACCATCGAAACCCCGGAAGGCCCGAACATCGGCCTGATCAACTCGCTGGCCGTGTACGCCCGCACCAACCAGTACGGCTTCCTCGAGACCCCGTACCGCAAGGTCGTGGACGGCAAGGTCTCCGACGAGATCGAATTCCTGTCGGCGATCGAAGAAAACGAGTACGTCATTGCGCAGGCCAACGCGCTGACCGACGCCAAGGGCACCCTGACCGAGCAGTTCGTTCCGTGCCGCTTCCAGGGCGAATCGCTGCTGAAGCCGCCGGCGGAAGTGCACTTCATGGACGTCTCGCCGATGCAGACCGTGTCGATCGCGGCCGCGCTGGTTCCGTTCCTGGAGCACGATGACGCCAACCGTGCACTGATGGGCGCCAACATGCAGCGCCAGGCCGTGCCGACCCTGCGTGCGCAGAAGCCGCTGGTCGGTACCGGTATCGAGCGCGCCGTGGCGCGTGACTCCGGCGTGACCGTGAACGCCCGCCGTGGTGGTGAGATCGTGCAGATCGACGCCGCCCGCATCGTGGTCAAGGTCAACGAGGAAGAGATCGTTGGCGCCACCGATGCAGGCGTGGACATCTACAACCTGGTCAAGTACACCCGTTCGAACCAGAACACCTGCATCAACCAGCGCCCGCTGGTCCAGGTGGGTGACGTCATCGCCCGTGGCGACGTGCTGGCCGATGGCCCGTCCACCGACATCGGCGAACTGGCCCTGGGCCAGAACATGCTGATCGCGTTCATGCCGTGGAACGGCTACAACTTCGAAGACTCCATCCTGCTCTCCGAGCGCGTGGTGGAAGAGGATCGCTACACCACGATCCACATCGAAGAGCTGACCTGCGTCGCGCGCGACACCAAGCTGGGACCGGAGGAAATCTCCGCCGACATCCCGAACGTCTCCGAGCAGGCGCTGAACCGCCTGGACGAGAGCGGCGTGGTGTACATCGGTGCGGAAGTCCGCGCCGGCGACATCCTGGTCGGCAAGGTCACCCCGAAGGGCGAAAGCCAGCTGACCCCGGAAGAGAAGCTGCTGCGCGCGATCTTCGGCGAGAAGGCTTCGGACGTTAAGGACAGCTCGCTGCGCGTTCCGCCGGGCATGGACGGCACCGTCATCGACGTGCAGGTCTTCACCCGCGACGGCATCGAGAAGGACAAGCGTGCCCGCCAGATCGAAGAGTCTGAAATCAAGCGCGTCAAGAAGGACTTCGACGACCAGTTCCGCATCCTGGAAGCGGCCATCTACATGCGCCTGCGCTCGCAGATCGTGGGCAAGGTGGTCAACGGTGGTGCCGGCCTGAAGAAGGGTGACGTGATCACCGACGCGTTCCTGGATGGCCTGAAGAAGGCTGACTGGTTCGCCCTGCGCATGAAGGACGAGGACGCTTCGGAGGCCATCGAGCGCGCCCAGAAGCAGATCCAGGCGCACGAGAAGGAGTTCGAGCGTCGCTTCGCCGACAAGCGCGGCAAGATCACCGCCGGTGACGATCTCGCCCCGGGTGTGCTGAAGATGGTCAAGGTATTCCTGGCCGTGAAGCGCCGCATCCAGCCGGGCGACAAGATGGCAGGCCGCCACGGCAACAAGGGCGTGGTGTCCAACGTGGTGCCGGTCGAGGACATGCCGTACATGGCCTCGGGCGAAACCGTGGACATCGTGTTGAACCCGCTGGGCGTGCCGTCGCGCATGAACATCGGCCAGATCCTGGAAGTGCACCTGGGCTGGGCAGCCAAGGGCCTGGGCCGCAAGATCCAGGCAATGCTGGAAGCCCAGGCTGCGGTCGCCGACCTGCGCAAGTTCCTGGACGACATCTACAACCACGACGACACCAACGTGGCCAACCGTGTCGACCTGTCGCAGTTCAGCGACGAGGAACTGCTGCGCTTGGCCCGCAACCTGACCGACGGCGTGCCGATGGCCACCCCGGTGTTCGACGGCGCCACCGAAGCGGAAATCAAGCGCATGCTGGAACTGGCCGACCTGCCGAGCAGTGGCCAGACCCAGCTGTACGACGGCCGCACCGGTGAAGCGTTCGATCGCCACACCACCGTCGGTTACATGCACTACCTGAAGCTGAACCACCTGGTCGACGACAAGATGCACGCCCGTTCGACCGGCCCGTACTCGCTCGTCACCCAGCAGCCGCTGGGCGGCAAGGCGCAGTTCGGCGGCCAGCGCTTCGGTGAAATGGAAGTCTGGGCGCTGGAAGCCTACGGCGCGGCCTACACCCTGCAGGAAATGCTGACGGTGAAGTCCGATGACGTGCAGGGCCGCAACCAGATGTACAAGAACATCGTCGACGGTGAGCACGAGATGGTCGCGGGCATGCCGGAATCCTTCAACGTGCTCGTGAAGGAAATCCGCTCGCTGGCCATCAACATGGAACTGGAAGACAACTGATCCATGCCGGCGCGGCGGCCCGCCGCCGCGCCGCTGGCAGTGACCTGAAAGCCCATCGACACAGCATTCCTCCTTCTGGAGAACACCATGAAAGACCTGCTCAACCTCTTCAACCAGCAGCGCCAGACGCTGGACTTCGACGCGATCAAGATCGCGCTGGCCTCGCCGGACCTGATCCGTTCGTGGTCCTTCGGCGAAGTGAAGAAGCCGGAAACCATCAACTACCGTACCTTCAAGCCGGAACGCGACGGCCTGTTCTGCGCCGCGATCTTCGGCCCGGTGAAGGACTACGAGTGCCTGTGCGGCAAGTACAAGCGCATGAAGCACCGCGGCGTGGTCTGCGAGAAGTGCGGCACCGAAGTGACCCTGGCCAAGGTGCGCCGCGAGCGCATGGGCCACATCGACCTGGCCTCGCCGGTCGCGCACATCTGGTTCCTGAAGTCGCTGCCGTCGCGCATCGGCCTGATGCTGGACATGACCCTGCGTGACATCGAGCGCGTGCTGTACTTCGAAGCGTACGTGGTGACCGAGCCGGGCCTGACGGCCCTGGAGCGCCGCCAGCTGCTGACCGAAGAGCAGTACCTGCAGGCCCGCCAGGAACACGGTGACGACTTCGACGCTGCCATGGGCGCCGAAGCGGTCTACGAGCTGCTGCGCACGATCGACCTGCAGTCGGAAATGACCCGCCTGCGCGAGGAAATCGCCGCCACCGGTTCGGAAACCAAGCTCAAGCGCCTCACCAAGCGCATCAAGCTGATCGAAGCCTTCCTGGAATCGGGCAACCGTCCGGAGTGGATGGTCATGACCGTGCTGCCGGTGCTGCCGCCGGACCTGCGTCCGCTGGTCCCGCTGGACGGCGGCCGTTTCGCGACCTCCGATCTGAACGACCTGTACCGCCGCGTCATCAACCGCAACAACCGCCTGCGCCGCCTGCTCGAACTGAGCGCGCCGGACATCATCGTGCGCAATGAAAAGCGCATGCTGCAGGAATCGGTCGATGCGCTGCTGGACAACGGCCGTCGCGGCCGTGCCATCACCGGCACCAACAAGCGCCCGCTGAAGTCGCTGGCCGACATGATCAAGGGCAAGCAGGGCCGCTTCCGCCAGAACCTGCTCGGCAAGCGCGTCGACTACTCGGGCCGTTCGGTCATCGTGGTCGGCCCGTACCTGCGCCTGCACCAGTGCGGCCTGCCGAAGAAGATGGCGCTGGAGCTGTTCAAGCCGTTCGTCTTCGCCAAGCTGCAGCGCCGTGGCCTGGCCACCACCATCAAGGCCGCCAAGAAGCTGGTCGAGCGCGAAGAAGCCGAAGTCTGGGACATCCTGGAAGAGGTCATCCGCGAGCATCCGGTGATGCTGAACCGTGCGCCGACCCTGCACCGCCTGGGCATCCAGGCGTTCGAGCCGGTGCTGATCGAAGGCAAGGCCATCCAGCTGCACCCGCTGGTCTGCACCGCGTTCAACGCCGACTTCGACGGTGACCAGATGGCCGTCCACGTGCCGCTCTCGCTGGAAGCCCAGCTGGAAGCGCGTGCGCTGATGATGTCGACCAACAACATCCTGTCGCCGGCCAACGGCGAGCCGATCATCGTGCCGTCGCAGGACGTGGTGCTGGGTCTGTACTACATGACCCGCTCGCTGGAAAACAAGAAGGGCGAGGGCATGGCCTTCGCCAACATCGCCGAGGTCAAGCGCGCCTACGACAACCGCGTGGTGGAACTGCACGCCAAGGTCAAGGTCCGCATCACCGAGGTGGTGACCGACGAGGACGGCAACAAGCAGAACAGGACCTCGATCGTGGATACCACGATCGGTCGCGCCCTGCTGGCTGAAATCCTGCCGGAGGGCCTGCCGTTCGCGCTGGCCAATGTCGAGCTGACCAAGAAGAACATCAGCCGCCTGATCAACTCCAGCTACCGCCAGCTCGGCCTGAAGGACACGGTCGTGTTCGCCGACAAGCTGATGTACACCGGCTTCGCCTACGCGACCCGCGCCGGCGTCTCGATCGGCATCGACGACATGCTGATCCCGGACGAGAAGAAGGGCATCCTCACCGAGGCCGAGGCCGAAGTGCTGGAAATCCAGGAACAGTACCAGTCGGGCCTGGTCACCGCCGGCGAGCGCTACAACAAGGTGGTCGACATCTGGTCGCGCACCAATGAGCGCATCGCCAAGGCGATGATGGACACCATCGGTACCGAGAAGGTGGTCAATGCCAAGGGTGAGACCATCGACCAGAAGTCGATGAACTCGCTGTACATCATGGCCGACTCCGGTGCGCGAGGCAGCCAGGCGCAGATCCGCCAGCTGGCTGGCATGCGTGGCCTGATGGCTCGCCCGGACGGCTCGATCATCGAGACGCCCATCAAGGCGAACTTCCGCGAAGGCCTGAACGTGCAGGAGTACTTCAACTCCACCCACGGTGCCCGCAAGGGCCTGGCCGATACCGCGCTGAAGACCGCGAACTCCGGTTACCTGACCCGTCGCCTGGTCGACGTCGCGCAGGACGTGGTGATCACCGAGGTCGACTGCGGGACCACCGACGGCCTGACCATGACCCCGATCGTGGAAGGCGGCGACGTGGTCGAGCCGTTGAAGGATCGCGTGCTGGGCCGCGTCGTGGCCGAGGACGTGTTCCTGCCGGGCAACGACGAAGACCCGATCGTGACCCGCAACACCCTGCTGGATGAACAGTGGGTTGCCAGGCTGGAAGATGCCGGCGTGCAGACCATCAAGGTCCGCTCGACCATCTCCTGCGAATCGGCGTTCGGCGTCTGCTCGCGCTGCTACGGCCGCGATCTGGCCCGTGGCCACCTGGTCAACATCGGTGAAGCGGTCGGCGTGATCGCCGCGCAGTCGATCGGTGAGCCGGGTACCCAGCTGACCATGCGTACGTTCCACATCGGTGGCGCGGCGTCGCGAGCGGCTGCGGTCGACAACATCACCGTCAAGACCACCGGTTCGGTCAAGTTCAACAACCTGAAGTCGGTCGAGCACGCAAATGGCTCGCTGGTGGCAGTGTCGCGCTCGGGCGAAATCTCGGTGCTCGATGCGCACGGTCGCGAGCGTGAGCGTTACAAGCTGCCTTACGGTGCCAACATCACCTCCAAGGACGGTGATGCGGTCAAGGCTGGCCAGACCGTGGCCAACTGGGATCCGCACAACCACCCGATCGTTTCGGAAGTGGCCGGTTTCGTGCGCTTCGTGGACTTCATCGACGGCATCACCGTCATCGAGAAGACCGA
This sequence comes from Stenotrophomonas maltophilia, assembly GCF_001676385.1. GTDB lineage: Bacteria > Pseudomonadota > Gammaproteobacteria > Xanthomonadales > Xanthomonadaceae > Stenotrophomonas > Stenotrophomonas maltophilia_J. The sequence goes on from NZ_LYVJ01000008.1 coordinate 67,026, forward strand.
TGAACTGACCGGCCTGGCGTCGCGTGAAATCACCGACCCGAAGCGTCGTGGCTCGCAGGGCAAGGATCTGCGTCCGCTGGTCCGCATCGTCGATGCCAAGGGCAACGACCTGTCGATCCCGGGCACCGACCTGCCGGCGCAGTACCTGCTGCCGCCGCGTTCGATCGTCAACCTGCAGGACGGCGCCCCGGTGGGCGTGGGCGACGTCGTCGCCAAGATCCCGCAGGAAGCGTCGAAGACCCGCGACATCACCGGTGGTCTGCCGCGCGTGGCCGACCTGTTCGAAGCGCGCAAGCCGAAGGATCCGGCGGTGCTGGCCGAGCGTTCGGGCATCATCAGCTTCGGCAAGGACACCAAGGGCAAGCAGCGCCTGATCATCAAGGACACCGACGGTTCGGAGCACGAAGAGCTGATCCCGAAGTACCGCCAGGTCATCGTGTTCGAAGGCGAGCATGTCACCAAGGGTGAAACCATCGTGGACGGCGAGCCGAGCCCGCAGGACATCCTGCGCCTGCTGGGCGTGGAGCCGCTGGCCGCCTACCTGGTGAAGGAAATCCAGGACGTGTACCGCCTGCAGGGCGTGAAGATCAACGACAAGCACATCGAGGTGATCACCCGCCAGATGCTGCGCAAGGTCGAGATCACCGACCAGGGCAGCAGCAAGTTCCTGAACGGCGAGCAGGTGGAGCGCCAGCGCGTGATCGAGGAGAATGCGCGCCTGTCGGCCCGCAACGAGCTCCCGGCCCGGTTCGATCCGGTGCTGCTGGGCATCACCAAGGCCTCGCTGGCGACCGAGTCGTTCATTTCGGCCGCGTCGTTCCAGGAGACGACCCGCGTGCTGACCGAAGCGGCCGTCCGCGGCACCTCGGACAACCTGCGTGGCCTGAAGGAAAACGTGATCGTCGGCCGCCTGATTCCGGCCGGTACCGGCCTGGCGTATCACAGCCAGCGCCGCCGTGGCGCCACCGGTCTCACCGAGTCGGAGATGCAGACCCTGGCCGGCACCCCGGCTGCGGTCGAGGCTCCGGCCGTTGAAGCCGAGACTGAACAGGCCTCGGGCGAAGAATGAGGTATCCGGTCCGGCCGCAGGGCCGGACCACCTTTGTTGCAGCACCCTGGCCATGCTCGGGTGACGTTTGAAGGGTAGGGTGGCGCAGGCCGCCCTGCCTGGCTGTAACGGCAGGCCGCTTCGCACACGGAAACGCCCGCCGAACCTGAACGGGGTACATGGAGGCCCCCCAGTAACGTCCCGGGATCAGGGACGGGCTTGACAAGGCGCGTTTGACTGCGTTCTTGGCAGGTTGCTACAATCGTCTGTCTCAGCAGGCCAGAATTCCGGCCTGCTTTAACATTTCCGCATCTCTGGTCGGATTTTCCGGCCACCAATCAGAAGAACCTACTGATGGCGACGATCAACCAGCTGGTCCGCAAGCCGCGGCAAGCGACCACCTACAAGAGTGCCTCGCCGGCGCTCGACAAGTGCCCGCAGCGCCGTGGCGTCTGCACCCGTGTCTACACCACCACTCCGAAGAAGCCGAACTCGGCTCTGCGCAAGGTTGCCAAGGTTCGCCTGACCAACCAGGAAGAAGTGATTTCCTACATCGGCGGTGAAGGCCACAACCTGCAGGAGCACTCCGTGGTCCTGATCCGCGGCGGTCGCGTCAAGGACCTGCCGGGTGTGCGTTACCACACTGTTCGTGGCTCGCTCGACGCCGCCGGCGTTGCCAAGCGTCGCCAGGCCCGTTCCAAGTACGGCGCCAAGCGTCCGAAGGCATAAGGAGAGAGCACAATGTCGCGTAAGGGTAATACTCCGCAGCGTTCCGTCCTGCCCGATCCGAAGCACGGAAGCGAAACCATCGCCCGCTTCATCAACATGGTCATGCAGAGCGGCAAGAAGTCCGTCGCCGAGAAGATCGTGTACGGCGCCATGGACGTGATCACCGAGAAGAACAGCAGCGCCAACGCCATCGAACTGGTGCAGAAGGCGCTGGACAACGTCGCTCCGGCGGTCGAGGTCAAGTCGCGTCGCGTCGGCGGTGCCACCTACCAGGTGCCGGTCGAAGTCCGTGCCTCGCGCAAGATGGCCCTGGCCATGCGCTGGCTGATCGACTCCGCGCGCAAGCGTGGCGAGAACACCATGCCGAAGAAGCTGGCGGCTGAACTGATCGATGCCTCGGAAAACCGTGGCGGCGCCATCAAGAAGCGCGAAGAAACCCACCGCATGGCCGAAGCCAACAAGGCATTCGCCCACTACCGCTGGTGAGTTTGACGGCCTTGTAAAACAGGCAGGGCAGCACCACTTCGGTGCGTGCTGCCTCGCGGTCCCAGAAGGACTGCGCCAACCCGAAGGCCGCCGAAAGGCGGCGTTCGGCCATCCGAAATCCAAGAAATCTGAGAGGCTCCCGTGGCCCGTTCCACTCCCATCGAGCGTTACCGTAACTTCGGCATCATGGCTCACATCGATGCCGGCAAGACCACCACGTCCGAGCGCATCCTGTTCTACACCGGCAAGAGCCACAAGATCGGTGAAGTGCACGATGGCGCCGCCACCATGGACTGGATGGAGCAGGAGCAGGAGCGTGGCATCACGATCCAGTCCGCTGCGACCACCGCGTTCTGGAAGGGCATGGACAAGTCCCTGCCGGAGCACCGCTTCAACATCATCGACACCCCCGGGCACGTCGACTTCACCATCGAAGTGGAGCGCTCGCTGCGCGTGCTCGACGGTGCCGTCTTCGTCCTGTGTGCCGTGGGTGGCGTGCAGCCGCAGTCGGAAACCGTGTGGCGCCAGGCCAACAAGTACCACGTGCCGCGCATCGCGTTCGTCAACAAGATGGACCGCACCGGTGCCAACTTCCAGAAGGTCGTCGGCCAGCTGAAGGCCAAGCTGGGCGCGGTCGCCGTGCCGATGCAGCTGCCGATCGGCGCTGAAGACAACTTCAAGGGCGTTGTCGACCTGCTGAAGATGAAGGCCATCCACTGGGATGAAGCCTCGCAGGGCATGAAGTTCGAGTACAGCGACATCCCGGCCGAACTGCAGGCGGCTGCGGAAGAGGCTCGCCAGTTCATGGTCGAGACCGCTGCCGAAGCCAACGAAGAGTTGATGGAAAAGTACCTGGGCGGCGAAGAGCTGGCCGAGTCCGAGATCATCAACGCGCTGCGTACCCGCACCCTGGCCACCGAGATCGTGCCGATGTACTGCGGCTCGGCCTTCAAGAACAAGGGCGTGCAGGCGATGCTGGACGGCGTGATCCAGCTGCTGCCGTCGCCGGTCGACGTGCCGGACGTGAAGGGCGTGGACGTTGACGACGACACCGTCGAAATGACCCGCAAGTCGGACGACAAGGCGCCGTTCTCGTCGCTGGCCTTCAAGATCATCACCGACCCGTTCGTCGGCGCGCTGACCTTCTTCCGTGTCTACTCGGGCACCCTGAACGGTGGCGACACCGTGCTGAACTCGGTGAAGGGCAAGAAGGAGCGCATCGGCCGCATCCTGCAGATGCACTCGAACAACCGCGAGGAAATCAAGGAAGTTCTGGCCGGTGACATCGCTGCCGCCGTGGGCCTGAAGGACACCACCACCGGTGACACCCTGTGCGCCGTGGATGCCCCGATCATCCTGGAGCGCATGACGTTCCCGGAGCCGGTGATCTCGATGGCCGTCGAGCCGAAGACCAAGTCGGACCAGGAAAAGATGGGCCTGGCGCTGGGCCGCCTGGCGCAGGAAGATCCGTCGTTCCGCGTCAAGACCGACGAAGAATCCGGCCAGACCATCATCTCGGGCATGGGCGAGCTGCACCTGGACATCATCGTCGACCGCCTGAAGCGCGAGTTCAACGTTGAAGCCAACGTCGGCGCGCCGCAGGTGGCCTACCGCGAAACCATCACCCTGGCCGACGTCAAGTCGGACTACAAGCACGCCAAGCAGTCCGGTGGTAAGGGCCAGTACGGTCACGTCGTGATCGAGCTGTCGCCGATCACCGCTGAAGACCGTGCCGATCCGAAGATCGCTCCGATGATCAAGGACGACTTCCTGTTCATCAACGACATCACCGGCGGTGTGATCCCGAAGGAATTCATTCCGTCGGTTGAAAAGGGCCTGCGCGAAACCATCACCAGCGGCCCGCTGGCTGGCTTCCCGGTCGTGGACGTCAAGGTGAAGCTGGTGTTCGGTTCGTACCACGACGTCGACTCCTCGGAAATGGCGTTCAAGCTGGCTTCGTCGATGGCCTTCAAGCAGGGCTTCGCCAAGGCCAAGCCGGTGCTGCTGGAGCCGATCATGAAGGTCGAGATCGTGACCCCGGAGGATTACCAGGGTGACGTGATGGGCGACGTCAGCCGTCGTCGCGGCGTGCTGCAGGGTTCCGACACCACCGGTGACGGTTCGGCCAGCATCATCAACGCGATGATCCCGCTGGGTGAAATGTTCGGCTACGCCACTGCGCTGCGTTCGCAGACCCAGGGCCGCGCCACCTTCACCATGGAATTCGATCACTACGAGCCGGCTCCGACCAACATCGCCGAAGCCGTCATGAAGAAGGGCTGAGCCTCGCTCAGCCTCTCTTGAAACCACTTACGAACAATCAAGGTAAAGAAAAATGGCAAAGGGTAAGTTCGAGCGCACCAAGCCGCACGTCAACGTCGGCACCATCGGTCACGTCGACCACGGCAAGACCACGCTGACCGCCGCACTGACCAAGATCGGTGCCGAGCGCTTCGGTGGCGAGTTCAAGGACTACTCCTCGATCGACGCCGCGCCGGAAGAAAAGGCTCGTGGTATCACGATCTCGACCGCGCACGTCGAATACGAATCCCCGATCCGTCACTACGCCCACGTTGACTGCCCGGGCCACGCTGACTACGTCAAGAACATGATCACCGGTGCCGCCCAGATGGACGGTGCGATCCTGGTGTGCTCGGCCGCTGACGGCCCGATGCCGCAGACCCGCGAGCACATCCTGCTGTCGCGCCAGGTCGGCGTGCCGTACATCGTGGTGTTCCTGAACAAGGCCGACATGGTCGACGACGCCGAGCTGCTCGAGCTGGTCGAGATGGAAGTGCGCGAGCTGCTGAGCAAGTACGAGTTCCCGGGCGACGACACCCCGATCATCGCCGGTTCGGCCCGCCTGGCGCTGGAAGGCGACCAGAGCGACATCGGCGTGCCGGCCATCCTGAAGCTGGTCGACGCGCTGGACAGCTGGATTCCGGAGCCGGAGCGTGCGATCGACAAGCCGTTCCTGATGCCGGTGGAAGACGTGTTCTCGATCTCGGGCCGCGGCACCGTGGTGACCGGTCGTATCGAGCGTGGCGTGATCAAGGTCGGTGACGAAATCGAAATCGTCGGTATCCGTCCGACCCAGAAGACCACCGTCACCGGCGTGGAAATGTTCCGCAAGCTGCTGGACCAGGGCCAGGCAGGTGACAACGCCGGTCTGCTGCTGCGCGGCACCAAGCGTGATGACGTCGAGCGCGGCCAGGTTCTGGCCAAGCCGGGCACCATCACCCCGCACACCGAGTTCGAAGGCGAAGTGTACGTGCTGTCGAAGGACGAAGGCGGCCGCCACACCCCGTTCTTCAACGGCTACCGCCCGCAGTTCTACTTCCGCACCACCGACATCACCGGCGCTGCCAAGCTGCCGGAAGGCGTCGAAATGGTGATGCCGGGTGACAACGTCAAGATGACCGTCACCCTGATCAACCCGGTGGCGATGGACGAAGGCCTGCGCTTCGCCATCCGCGAAGGTGGCCGTACCGTCGGCGCCGGCGTGGTCTCGAAGATCATCAAGTAATCTGGTAGTATCTGCGCCCCGATGTTGCCTGGGTAGGGCATCGGGGCGTATCAAATGGGAAAGCAGGCACAGGACGTGCCTTGTGTTCCCCGGACCAGGAAGGGTCAATGCCATTCAGGCGGCGTCAACAGGTGACTGTTGACAGCTGCCTTGTGTGCCATTATGCTTCTTCGTCTGGGCAGGCCGGGAAACTGGTCTGCCTACGTTTTTGAGGTCTACGGATTGACCTTGGCGGCCTGCGGGAGTGCGGGCCGTCCGTATTCAGGAATTTCATGGGGCAAAGCAACCCAGAGGCTTTGTCTGTCGCTCTTTTAACGAAGGAACCTACCGCCATGGCGGACCAAAAGATCCGGATCCGGCTGAAAGCGTTCGATCATCGTCTGATCGACCGTTCGGCCAGCGAGATCGTTGAAACGGCAAAGCGGACCGGCGCGCAAGTGCGTGGCCCAATCCCGCTGCCGACCAAGATCGAGCGCTACACCGTTCTCGTCTCCCCGCACGTCGACAAGGACGCGCGTGACCAGTACGAGACCCGCACGCACAAGCGCGTGCTCGATATCGTTGACCCGAATGACAAGACCGTGGACGCGCTGATGAAGCTCGAACTGGCTGCCGGCGTCGACGTTCAGATCAAGCTGACCTGAGGACTACGACCATGACGAAGAAGTATTCGTTGGGCTTCGTGGGCCGCAAGGCCGGCATGAGCCGCGTGTTCACCGAAGATGGTCGTTCCATCCCGGTGACCCTGATCGAAGCCACCCCGAACCGCATCGCGCAGATCAAGACCGTCGAGACCGACGGCTACAGCGCCGTGCAGGTGACCGTCGGCGCGCGTCGCGCTGCCCTGGTCAACAAGCCGGAAGCCGGCCACTTCGCCAAGGCGAAGGTGGAAGCGGGTCGTGGCCTGTGGGAATTCCGCGTTGAGGACGCGCAGCTCGGCGATTTCGCCGTCGGCGGCGAAATCAAGGCGGACATCTTCGAAGTCGGCCAGATCGTCGACGTCCAGGGTGTCACCAAGGGTAAGGGCTTCCAGGGCACCATCAAGCGCCACAACTTCCGTATGGGCGATGCAACCCACGGTAACTCGCTGTCGCATCGCGCGCCGGGTTCGCTGGGCCAGCGCCAGACCCCGGGTCGCGTTTTCCCGGGCAAGAAGATGTCGGGCCACATGGGCGCGGTGCAGCAGAGCACCCAGAACCTGGAAGTGGTCAAGGTCGACGTCGAGCGCGGTCTGATCGCGGTTCGCGGCGCCGTTCCGGGCGCGGCGGGTGGCGATGTGATCGTCCGTCCGGCGAGCAAGGCATAAGGAGAGATGACGATGGAACTCGTTATCACGGGTAGCAACAACAAGGTCTCGGTCTCCGACGCCGTGTTCGGTCGCGATTTCAGCGAAGATCTGGTCCACCAGGTCGTCGTTGCTTACCGCAACGCCGGTCGCGCCGGCACCAAGGCGCAGAAGACTCGCTCCGAAGTGGCTGGTACCACCAAGAAGTCGAAGAAGCAGAAGGGCGGCGGCGCGCGTCATGGCGCACTGACGGCTCCGATCTTCGTCGGCGGCGGTGTCACCTTCGCGGCCAAGCCGCGCAGCTTCGAGCAGAAGGTCAATCGTAAGCAGTACCGTGCCGCCATGTGCGCGATCCTGTCCGAGCTGAACCGCCAGGGTCGCCTGACCATCGTGGAGGCCTTCGACGTCGAAGCCACCAGCACGAAGGGTCTGGTTGCCAAGCTGGCCGGCCTGGAAGTGGGCAAGCGCCCGCTGATCGTCACCGAAGAGGCCTCCGAGCACCTGTACCTGTCCGCCCGCAATCTGCCGTACGTGCAGGTGCGTGACGTCCAGGGCCTGGACCCGGTGTCGCTGGTCGGTGCCGACACGGTCGTCATCACCGCTGACGCGGTCAAGAAGGTCGAGGAGTGGCTGGCATGAACAGCAACGAAAAAATCTTCAGCGTGCTGCGTGCCCCGCGTGTCTCGGAAAAGACCGCGCGCCTGCAGGAACTCTCCAACCAGTATGTCTTCGAAGTTTCGAACGAAGCCACCAAGGCCGATGTAAAGGCCGCGGTCGAGCAGCTGTTCGACGTCAAGGTCGAAGCCGTCAACGTGGTCAACGTCAAGGGCAAGAACAAGTCCTTCCGTAACCGTGCTGGCCGCCGCGGCGATTGGCGCAAGGCGTACGTTCGCCTGGCCGATGGCCAGTCGATCGATGTAACGGCCAAGGCCTGAGGTACATCCCATGCCATTGATGAAATTCAAGCCCACTTCTCCCGGCCGCCGTTCGGCCGTGCGCGTGGTCACGCCCGACCTGCACAAGGGTGCTCCGCACGCTGCCCTGGTCGAGTCGCAGAGCCGCTCGGGTGGTCGTAACCACCACGGCCGCATCACCACCCGTCACGTGGGTGGTGGCCACAAGCAGCACTACCGCATCATCGACTTCAAGCGCAACAAGCTGGGCATCCCGGCGCGCGTGGAACGCATCGAATACGATCCGAACCGCACCGCCCACATCGCCCTGCTGTGCTACGTCGACGGTGAGCGCCGCTACATCATCGCCCCGAAGGGCCTGAAGGCCGGTGATCAGGTGATCGCTGGTTCGGACGCCCCGATCAAGGCCGGCAACACCCTGCCGCTGCGCAACATCCCGGTCGGTACCACCATCCACTGCATCGAGCTGAAGCCGGGCAAGGGCGCCCAGATCGCTCGCGCCGCCGGTGCGGCCGTGCAGCTGGTGGCTCGTGAAGGCATCTACGCCACCCTGCGCCTGCGCTCGGGTGAAATGCGCAAGGTTCCGGTCGAGTGCTGCGCCACCATCGGCGAAGTCGGCAACGACGAGCACAGCCTGGAAAAGCTGGGCAAGGCCGGTGCCAAGCGCTGGCGCGGCGTCCGCCCGACCGTTCGTGGTGCTGCCATGAACCCGGTTGACCACCCGCACGGTGGTGGTGAGGCGAAGGCCGGCCAGGGTAATCCGCATCCGGTCACCCCGTGGGGTGTCCCGACCAAGGGTTACAAGACGCGCCATAACAAGCGCACTCAGCAGTTCATCGTCCGCGATCGTAGGGGCTAATCGACCATGGCACGTTCACTCAAGAAGGGCCCGTTCGTCGATCACCACCTCGTCAAGAAGGTGGAGGCCGCTGCGGGCAGCAAGAAGCCGATCAAGACCTGGTCGCGCCGTTCGATGATCCTGCCTGACATGGTAGGCATCACCATTGCCGTGCATAACGGCAAGAACCACATCCCGGTTCTCGTCAACGAGAACATGGTCGGCCACAAGCTCGGCGAATTTGCCATCACCCGGACCTTCAAGGGTCACGGTGGTGACAAGAAGTCGGGCAAGTAAGGAGAGATGACAATGGAAGCGAAAGCCATCCTGCGCACTGCGCGCATCTCCCCGCAGAAGGCTCGCCTGGTTGCTGACCAGGTGCGCGGTCTGCCGGCCGAACGTGCGGTCAACCTGCTGAAGTTCTCGGACAAGAAGGCTGCCCACCTGATCAAGAAGGTGGTGGAGTCGGCAATTGCCAACGCCGAGAACAACCAGGGCGCCGACGTCGACGAGCTGAAGGTTCAGACCATCATGGTTGATGAGGGTCCGACCCTGAAGCGTTTCATGGCGCGGGCGAAAGGCCGCGGTACCCGCATCCTCAAGCGCACCAGCCACATCACTGTGGTTGTGGGCGCCGGCAAGTAAGCGGATAAGGAAAAGACCATGGGTCATAAAGTTCATCCGATTGGTATCCGTCTCGGTATTTCCAAGGACTGGAACTCCAAGTGGTACGCCAACAAGGCCGAGTTCGCTGGTTACCTGGCAGCCGACCTGAAAGTGCGCGAAATGCTGCGCAAGAAGCTGGCGCAGGCCGGCATCAGCAAGATCCTGATCGAGCGTCCGGCCAAGACCGCCCGCGTGACGATCCACACCGCCCGTCCGGGCGTGGTGATCGGCAAGCGCGGTGAGGACATCGAGAAGCTGCGCAAGGAAGTGAGCGACATGATGGGCGTCCCGGCGCACATCAACGTCACCGAAGTGCGCAAGCCGGAGCTGGACGCACAGCTGGTTGCCGAGTCGATCGCCCAGCAGCTGGAGCGTCGCATCATGTTCCGCCGCGCCATGAAGCGTGCGGTCGGCAATGCGATGCGCCTGGGTGCCCTGGGCATCAAGGTCAACGTCGGCGGCCGCCTCAACGGTGCGGAAATCGCCCGTTCGGAGTGGTACCGCGAAGGCCGCGTGCCGCTGCACACCCTGCGTGCCGACATCGACTATGGCTTCGCTGAAGCCAAGACGACCTACGGCATCATCGGCATCAAGGTCTGGATCTACAAGGGCGAAGTCTTCGATTTCTCCCAGGTTGGCCAGGAAAAGCAGGACGACGCCCCGTCGCGCAACGATCGTCACGATCGCGGCGACCGTGGTGACCGTCAGCGCCCGGCCCGTGAAGCGAGGTAACGACAATGTTGCAACCCAAGCGAACCAAGTACCGCAAGGTACACAAGGGCCGTAACGAAGGCCTGAGCTGGAGCGCAAACGCTGTCAGCTTCGGCGAATACGGCCTGAAGGCAACCGCACACGGTCAGCTGACCGCGCGCCAGATCGAAGCGGCCCGCCGCTCGATCAGCCGCTATGTCAAGCGCGGTGGCAAGATGTGGATCCGCGTGTTCCCCGACAAGCCCATCACCAAGAAGCCCATCGAAGTCCGAATGGGTTCCGGTAAGGGTAACGTGGAATACTGGGTGGCCCAGATCCAGCCCGGCCGCATGATCTATGAAATCGAGGGTGTTTCCGAGGAAGTGGCTCGCGAGGCGTTCCGCCTGGCCGCCGCCAAGCTCTCGGTCACCACCACTTTCGTGACCCGTACGGTGCGCTGATGGATATCAAAACTCTCCGTGAAAAGTCGGCTGACGAACTGAAGGCCCACCTGATCGACCTGCGTAAGGAACAGTTCTCTGTCCGTATGCAGCAGGTCACCGGCCAGCTGCCGAAGACCCACGACATCCGCCGGGTCCGTCGCGAGATTGCTCGCGTCAAGACCCTGCTCGGCAGCACGAAGTAAGGATGGCCGCTATGAGCGACAATACTGAAAACAAGACGCTGCGCACGGTCGAAGGCCGTGTCGTCAGCAACAAGATGGACAAGACGGTTACCGTCCTGGTTGAGCGTCAGGTCAAGCACGCGCTGTACGGCAAGTACATCAAGCGCTCGACCAAGCTGCACGCCCACGATGCCGACAACGCCTGCAAGGAAGGCGATGTCGTCCGCGTGACCGAGATTGCTCCGATGTCCAAGACCAAGAACTGGCGCGTGGTGGAAGTCATCACGCGTGCGGCTGAATAAGGAGTCTGAATCATGATCCAGATGCAGAGCTACCTTGACGTCGCGGACAATTCGGGTGCCAAGCAGGTGATGTGCTTCAAGGTGCTGGGTGGTTCCAAGCGCCGTTACGCCGGCATCGGCGACATCATCAAGGTCACCGTGAAGGATGCGATTCCGCGCGGCAAGGTCAAGAAGGGTGAAGTGTATGACGCCGTCGTGGTGCGTACCCGCAAGGGTGTGCGTCGCGCCGACGGCTCGCTGATCCGCTTCGACGGCAACGCTGCCGTCCTGCTGAACAACAAGCAGGAGCCGATCGGTACCCGTATCTTCGGGCCGGTGACCCGTGAACTTCGTTCGGAGAAGTTCATGAAGATCGTCTCGCTCGCTCCCGAAGTGCTGTGAGCGACAGGAGATAATCATGGCTAACCGTATCAAGAAGGGCGACCAGGTCGTCGTCAATACCGGCAAGGACAAGGGCAAGCAGGGCGAAGTCGTCCGCGTCGACGGTGACCGCGTGGTCGTCGCCAACGTGAACATCGTCAAGCGCCACACCAAGCCGAACCCGCAGGCAGGCGTTGCCGGCGGCGTGGTCGAGCGTGAAGCTTCGATCCATATCTCCAACGTGAACGTGCTGAACCCGGCTTCGGGCAAGGGCGAACGCGTTGGCTTCAAGGTGCTGGAGGATGGACGCAAACTGCGTGTGTTCCGCTCCAGCGGTGAGGCGCTCGACGCCTGAGGAATGTGAAGATGACTTCCCGTCTCGAAAAGTTCTACAAGGACGAAGTGGTGCCGGCGCTGATGAAGCAGTTCGGCTACACCAATCCGATGGAAGTGCCGAAGCTCGTCAAGGTCACCCTGAACATGGGTGTCGGCGAAGCGGCCACCAACAAGAAGATCCTGGAAAACGCCGTCGCGGACATGACCAAGATTTCCGGCCAGAAGCCGGTTGTCACCAAGTCGCGTATCTCGGTTGCGTCGTTCAAGATCCGTGATGGTTGGCCGATTGGCTGCAAGACCACGCTGCGTCGCCACAAGATGTACGAGTTCCTGGATCGCCTGATCAACATCTCGCTGCCGCGCGTGCGCGACTTCCGTGGTGTTTCCGGTCGTTCCTTCGACGGTCGCGGCAACTTCAACATGGGTGTGAAGGAACAGATCATCTTCCCGGAAATCGACTTCGACGCCGTCGACGCGATCCGTGGCATGGATATCGCCATCACCACCACTGCGAAGACCGACGCGGAAGCGAAGGCGCTGCTGGCAGCGTTCAAGTTCCCGTTCCGTAACTGATCCGTCGAGGAAACCGAAATGGCAAAGACCTCCATGGTCAACCGCGACATCAAGCGGGAAAAGCTGGCCAAGAAGTACGCGGACAAGCGTGCGGCTCTGAAGAAGATCGTGTCCTCGGTGGACGCGAGCTACGAAGAGAAGATCGAAGCCGCGGCCAAGCTGTCCAAGCTGCCGCGCGATTCGTCGCCCTCCCGCCAGCGCAACCGTTGCGAGCTGTCCGGCCGTCCGCGTGGCGTCTACGGCAAGTTCGGCCTCGGCCGCAACAAGCTGCGTGAAGCCACCATGCGTGGCGACGTCCCGGGCCTGCGCAAGGCCAGCTGGTAATCCCAGCCGGCCCTGCGATCGGGTGCCCTTCGGGGCTCCTGAACAGGGGAGGGGAGGCATTCAGCTTTCCCTCTGCGAAAAAACCCGAAGAGCCCGACGCAAGTCGGGCTCTTTTGGCGTATACTCCCGCGTCTTGCCCTGTGCAGACGGGGTTGTAGGGGCAGGCCGCTGGCCTGCCGCATCAAGGGACCTGGCCCGTTTCCAGGAGACAACAGATTTTCGCGAAAGCGGATATCGGTGCACTCAAAGGTACTCATATGAGCATGACTGATCCCATCGCCGACCTGCTGGTCCGCATCAAGAATGCGGCTGCGGTTGGCAAGCAGACGGTGAAGGCCCCGTCGTCCAAGATCAAGGTTGCGATCGCCCAGGTCCTGAAGGACGAGGGCTACATCAGCGACCTGCGCGTGACCCAGCTGGAAAACAACAAGGCCGAGCTGGAAATCGTGCTGAAGTATTTCGAAGGCAAGCCGGTCATCGCGACCCTGAAGCGCTTCTCGCGTTCGGGCCTGCGCCAGTACCGCGGCAAGAGCGAGCTGCCGAAGGTCATGAATGGCCTGGGCATCTCCATCATTTCCACCTCCAAGGGCATCATGACTGATGCGCAGGCGCGCCAGCTGGGCGTCGGCGGCGAAGTCCTGTGCTTCGTGGCCTAAGGCGAAAGGAGTAGAACTATGTCCCGCGTAGCCAAGAAGCCGATCAGCCTGGGCAAGGTTGAACTGAACGTCCAGTCGGACAGCGTCACCGCCAAGGGCCCGAAGGGCACCCTGTCGCTGGCCAAGCCGGCCGGCATTGCCATCAACGTCGACAACGGCGTTGCCACCCTGAGCACCGAGAACGCCGAGCTGGTCGCACTGACCGGCACCGTGCGTGCGATCCTGTCCAACATGGTCAAGGGCGTGTCCGAAGGCTTCGAGCGCAAGCTGGAGCTGGTCGGCGTGGGTTACCGCGCTGCCATGCAGGGCAAGGACCTGAGCCTGTCGCTGGGCTTCTCGCACCCGGTCGTGTTCGTGGCGCCGGAAGGCATCACCCTGTCGACCCCGACCCAGACCGAGATCCTGGTCCAGGGCGCTGACAAGCAGGTCGTCGGTGAAGTTGCCGCCAAGATCCGTGCGTTCCGCAAGCCGGAACCGTACAAGGGCAAGGGCGTGAAGTACTCCGACGAAGTCATCATCCGTAAGGAAGCCAAGAAGGCATAAGCGCGAGTCCCCCGCAAGAACCCGCGCATCCATGTGCGGGCTTCCCAGGGAAACGCCCAACCTTCAGCTTTCAAGGAAAAAACATCATGAACAAGAACATCGCCCGCCTGCGTCGCGCCAAGTCGACCCGCGCCCACATCCGTGAGCTCGGCGTTGCCCGCCTGTCGGTGCTGCGCACCGGCCAGCACCTGTACGCGCAGGTCTTCACCGCCGACGGCTCCAAGGTCCTGGCCGCTGCCAACACCACCCAGGCCGACGTCAAGGAAGGCCTGAAGAACGGCAAGAACGCCGACGCCGCTGCCAAGGTCGGCCGCATCGTTGCCGAGCGCGCCAAGGCTGCCGGCATCGAGAAGGTTGCCTTCGATCGTTCGGGCTACCGCTACCACGGCCGCATCAAGGCCCTGGCAGAAGCGGCCCGCGAAGCCGGCCTGCAGTTCTAAGGAACCAGGGCAGGGGGCCGATGGTCTCCTGCCCGCCTGCTCGCCAGCCTGAGCGAGGCTGGACGGCGCCGCTCTTCTGTAGCGGCCAACCGGAACGACGCGTCACTCCACAACCATAAGCGGCCTCGAGCCGTACATACCCAAACAACCAAGGAATCAACATGGCAGAAGAGCGTCAGCAGCGGGGTCGCGATCGCGACCGTAACCGCGAAGAGAAGATCGACGACGGCATGATCGAAAAGCTGGTCGCGGTCAACCGCGTCAGCAAGACCGTCAAGGGTGGCCGCCAGTTCACCTTCACCGCCCTGACCGTCGTCGGCGACGGCGAAGGCAAGGTCGGTTTCGGCTATGGCAAGGCCCGCGAAGTGCCGGTCGCCATCCAGAAGTCGATGGAACAGGCCCGCAAGAACCTGGTCAGCGTTGACCTGAACAACGGTACCCTGTGGCACACCATCAAGGATGGTCACGGCGCTGCCCGCGTGTTCATGCAGCCGGCTTCGGAAGGTACCGGTGTCATCGCCGGTGGTGCCATGCGCGCCGTGCTGGAAGCCGTTGGCGTGAAGAACGTGCTGGCCAAGGCCACCGGTTCGCGCAACCCGATCAACCTGGTGCGTGCCACCGTGAAGGGCCTGGCTGCTGCGCAGTCGCCGGCCCGTATCGCGGCCAAGCGCGGCAAGAAGGTGGAGGAACTCAACCATGGCTAATGAGTCCAACAAGACTGTCAAGGTCCGCCTGGTGCGTGGCCTGCGTGGCACCCAGTCGCGTCACCGCCTGTCGGTGCGTGCCCTGGGCCTGAACAAGCTCAACGATGTGCGTGAACTGAAGGACAGCCCGCAGGTGCGCGGCCTGATCAACAAGGTTCAGTACCTCGTCCAGGTTGAGGAGTAATCGACCATGACTCTGCGTCTCAATGAACTGAGCCCGGCACCGGGCGCCCGCACCGAACGCACCCGCGTCGGCCGCGGTATCGGCTCGGGCCTGGGCAAGACTGCCGGCCGCGGCCACAAGGGTTCGTTCGCCCGCAAGGGTGGCGGCAAGATCAAGGCTGGCTTCGAAGGCGGCCAGACCCCCATGCAGCGTCGTCTGCCGAAGATCGGCTTCCGTTCGCCGATCGCCAAGGACACCGCTGAAGTGCTGCTGTACGCGCTGGACAAGCTGCCGGCCGGTGAGATCGACTTCGCCGCCCTGCGTGCTGCCAAGCTGGTCCCGAGCACTGCCAAGAAGGCCAAGGTCGTCGTCAAGGGCGAAGTGACCAAGGCGTTCACCCTGAAGGGTATTGCTGCCACGGCGGGTGCCAAGGCTGCGATCGAAGCTGCCGGCGGCAGCGTAACGGAGTAAGAAAATCATGGCGCAAGCTGGCATCGGTAACCTCGCGGGCGGAATGGGCAAGTTCACCGAACTTCGCCAACGTTTGCTGTTCGTCGTCGGGGCTTTGATCGTCTATCGCATCGGCTGCTACGTGCCGGTGCCGGGCGTCAATCCCGATGCCATGCTTGCCATGATGCAACAGCAGGGCGGCGGCATCGTGGACATGTTCAACATGTTCTCGGGCGGCGCCCTGCACCGTCTCAGCATCTTCGCGCTGAACGTGATGCCGTACATCTCGGCATCGATCGTGATGCAGCTGGCCGTGCACATCTTCCCCGCGCTGAAGGCGATGCAGAAGGAGGGTGAGTCCGGCCGCCGCAAGATCACCCAGTATTCGCGCATCGGCGCCGTGCTGCTGGCAGTGGTGCAGGGCGGCTCGATCGCGCTGGCCCTGCAGAACCAGGTCTCGCCGTCGGGCGCTCCGGTCGTGTACGCGCCGGGCATGGGCTTCGTGCTCACCGCCGTGGTCGCGCTGACTGCCGGCACCATGTTCCTGATGTGGGTCGGTGAGCAGGTCACCGAGCGTGGCATCGGCAACGGCGTGTCGCTGATCATCTTCGCCGGTATCGTGGCCGGCCTGCCGGGTGCGGTCATCCATACCTTCGATGCCTACCGCGACGGCAACATCCAGTTCATCCAGCTGCTGCTGATCGCCATCGTCGTGCTCGCCTTCACCTTCTTCGTGGTGTTCGTGGAGCGTGGCCAGCGCCGGATCACGGTCAACTACGCGCGCCGCCAGGGCGGTCGCAATGCGTACATGAACCAGACCTCGTTCCTGCCGCTGAAGCTCAACATGGCCGGCGTCATTCCGGCGATCTTCGCCTCGAGCCTGCTGGCCTTCCCGGCCACCCTGGCCATGTGGTCCGGCCAGGCCGCCAACCAGAGCAGCTTCGGCCAGGCGCTGCAGAAGGTCGCCAATGCGCTGGGCCCGGGCGAGCCGCTGCACATGATCGTGTTCGCCGCGCTGATCACCGGCTTTGCGTTCTTCTATACCGCGCTGGTGTTCAACTCGCAGGAAACCGCCGACAACCTGAAGAAGTCGGGCGCGCTGATTCCGGGCATCCGTCCGGGCAAGGCCACCGCCGACTACATCGATGGCGTGCTGACCCGCCTGACCGCGGCCGGCTCGGCCTACCTGGTGATCGTCTGCCTGCTGCCGGAACTGATGCGCACGCAGCTGAACGCCTCGTTCTACTTCGGCGGCACCTCGCTGTTGATCGTGGTGGTGGTGGTGATGGACTTCATTGCCCAGGTGCAGGCGCACCTGATGTCCCACCAGTACGAGAGCCTGCTGAAGAAGGCCAACCTGAAGGGTGGCAACCGCGGCGGTTTTGCCCGCGGCTGATCAGCCTGTTATACTTTCGTCTTCCTGACGTGATGGTCCCTCCGCTTCGCGGACACCGGCCACACAAACGAAGGGCGGCCCCCGCAGCGGTTCCGGGTGGGGGTGTGATGAGGTGGTCCCGCGCTGGAGTAGCGCGGGCGGCCCCGGGGGGTAACCCCAGGTCCAACCCCATCCGGCGCCGGAGCCTGGGCACACTCCCCAGGCCGGGTCCATGAAACCTCTGGTTTCACGGGCTTCCATGTAAACCGGAACCTTGTTAGTATCACTAGTTCACTTTTTTGATCCATCCTGCCGGATTGGCGTGCCCGAGGCGCGCTGTCGGCCATCACTCAGCTGGAGAACCGCGTCATGGCGCGTATTGCAGGCGTCAACCTGCCAGCCCAGAAGCATGTCTGGGTCGGGTTGCAAAGCATCTACGGCATCGGCCGTACCCGTTCGAAGAAGGTCTGCGAAGTCGCAGGCGTTGCTTCGACCACCAAGATCCGCGATCTGTCGGAGCCGGAAATCGAGCGCCTGCGCGCCGAAGTCGGCAAGTACATCGTGGAAGGCGATCTGCGCCGTGAGATCGGCATCGCGATCAAGCGCCTGATGGACCTGGGCTGCTACCGCGGCCTGCGTCACCGTCGTGGTCTCCCGCTGCGTGGCCAGCGCACCCGTACCAACGCCCGCACCCGCAAGGGTCCGCGCAAGGCGATCAAGAAGTAAGGGACTGAGAAATGGCTAAGCCCGCTGCTAAGACCAAGAAGAAGATCAAGCGCGTCGTCACCGACGGCGTCGCCCACGTCCACGCTTCGTTCAACAACACCATCGTCACCATCACCGACCGCCAGGGCAACGCTCTGTCGTGGGCAACCTCCGGTGGCGCTGGCTTCCGCGGTTCGCGCAAGTCGACCCCGTTCGCTGCCCAGGTGGCGGCTGAAAAGGCCGGTCGTGCTGCGCTGACTACGGCGTGAAGTCGCTGGAAGTCCGCATCAAGGGCCCGGGTCCGGGCCGTGAGTCGGCCGTGCGTTCGTTGAACAACGTCGGCTACAAGATCACCAACATCATCGACGTGACGCCCATCCCGCACAACGGGTGCCGTCCGCCGAAGAAGCGTCGCGTCTAAAGGGAGCGATAAGAAATGGCTCGTTATATCGGTCCTACCTGCAAGCTCGCCCGCCGCGAAGGCGCCGACCTGTCCCTGAAGAGCCCGGCGCGTGCGCTGGACTCCAAGTGCAAGCTGGAGCAGAAGCCCGGCCAGCACGGCGCCACTGCCCGCAAGGGCAAGCTGTCCGACTACGCCACCCAGCTGCGTGAAAAGCAGAAGGTCAAGCGTATCTACGGCCTGCTGGAGCGTCAGTTCCGCAACTACTACAAGAAGGCCTCGACCAAGAAGGGCAACACCGGCGAGAACCTGCTGCAGCTGCTGGAAACCCGCCTGGACAACGTCGTCTACCGCATGGGCTTCGCCGTGACCCGTCCGGCTGCGCGCCAGCTGGTGTCGCACCGCGGCGTCACCGTGAACGGCAAGTCGGTCAACCTGGCTTCTTACCAGGTCAAGGCCGGCGACACCGTCGCTCTGTCCGAGAAGGCTGCCAAGCAGCTGCGCGTCCAGGAAGCCCTGACCGTCGCCGCCCAGCATGACCTGAGCCCGTCGTGGGTTGAAGTGGATTCCGGCAAGTTCACCGGTATCTTCAAGGCTGTTCCGGATCGTTCGGATCTGCCTGCGGACATCAACGAAGCGCTGATCGTCGAGCTGTATTCGAAGTAATTCACATTGGAGAGCCCCCGGCGACGGCCGGGGGTTCACTAGGAGAACCCGCAACATGACGGTTACCGCCAACCAGGTTCTGCGTCCTCGCGGTCCGCAGATCGAACGCCTTACCGACACCCGTGCAAAGGTCGTTATCGAACCTTTGGAGCGGGGTTACGGGCATACGCTGGGCAACGCCCTGCGTCGCGTGCTGCTGTCGTCCATCCCGGGCTTCGCCATCACGGAAGTCGAAATCGACGGCGTGTTGCATGAGTACACCACGGTCGAAGGCCTGCAGGAGGACGTGCTTGAAGTCCTGCTCAACCTGAAGGACGTGGCCATCCGTATGCACTCCGGCGACAGCGCCACCCTGTCCCTGTCCAAGCAGGGCCCGGGCGTTGTCACCGCTGCCGACATCAAGGTCGACCACAATGTGGAGATCCTGAACGGCGACCATGTGATCTGCCACCTGACCAAGGACACGGCGATCAACATGCGTCTGAAGATCGAACGTGGTTTCGGCTACCAGCCGGCTGCCGCGCGTCGTCGTCCGGACGAAGAGACCCGTGCCATCGGCCGCCTGGTCCTGGATGCCTCGTTCTCGCCGGTCCGCCGTGTCGCCTACGCCGTGGAAGCGGCGCGTGTCGAACAGCGTACCGACCTGGACAAGCTGGTCATCGATATCGAGACCAACGGCACCATCGATGCCGAGGAAGCCGTGCGCACCGCCGCCGACATCCTCAGCGACCAGCTGTCGGTGTTCGGTGACTTCACCCACCGCGACCGCGGTGCGGCCAAGCCGGCCAACAACGGCGTGGATCCGGTGCTGCTGCGCCCGATCGACGATCTGGAGCTGACCGTGCGTTCGGCCAACTGCCTGAAGGCCGAGAGCATCTACTACATCGGCGATCTGATCCAGAAGACCGAAGTGGAACTGCTGAAGACCCCGAACCTGGGCAAGAAGTCGCTCACCGAGATCAAGGAAGTGCTGGCTCAGCGCGGCCTGTCGCTCGGCATGAAGCTGGAGAACTGGCCGCCGGCCGGCGTCGCCAGCCACGGCATGCTGGGCTGATATCGGTAATGCCTGGAGGCTCCACCGTTCGCGGTGGGGCCTTCAACCGGTTTACGAAACATGCCACGACGAACCGCAGGTTCGCGGGCAGGTCGTCCAGGACGGGCGGCCAGGACCATCCGCAGTCCGCGCAGCAACGCCAGGATGGCGACAACGATCCACACAGCCTCATCATTAACCAAGGAATATCACCATGCGTCACCAGAAGTCCGGCCGTAAGTTCAGCCGCACCAGCGCCCACCGCGAAGCGATGTTCAAGAACATGGCGGCCTCGCTGTTCAAGCACGAGCTGATCAAGACCACCCTGCCGAAGGCCAAGGAACTGCGCCGCGTCGCCGAGCCGCTGATCACCCTGGCCAAGGTCGACTCCGTCGCCAACCGTCGTCTGGCCTTCGCTCGCCTGCGCGACAACGAAGCCGTGGGCAACCTGTTCACCATCCTGGGCCCGCGCTACGCGAACCGTCCGGGCGGCTACCTGCGGCTGCTGAAGTGCGGCTTCCGTGCCGGCGACAACGCGCCGATGGCCTACGTCGAGCTGGTGGACCGTCCGGCCGTGGCCGAGGAAGTGGCCGAGTAATCGGGCCGTTCCAGCGCGACACAGCGGAAGCCCGGCTCCTGCCGGGCTTTTGCGTTTCCAGGGATCAGATCCGGGGTCGGATCCCGTGGCGCAGGTACGGGCTCTGACCCCATGCTTCATGAGCCGCGGGTCAGAGTCCTTTGCGTGCGCAACGGGATCTGACCACACCGTTCCGACAGGCGTCACCTGCGGCGGTTCGAATGGCACGCACTCTCGGTTACGCTTGGCGCCTGATCCATTCGAGCGTTCACGATGAATCCACTGCGCTGGCCCTTCCGCGCCCAGTTCTTCCTGGGCTTCCTGATCTGCGCGGGCCTGCTCGGCTACGCCATCTTCCTGCAGCTGAAGATGGGCCTGGAGCCGTGCCCGTTGTGCATCTTCCAGCGCCTGGCCTTCGCCGCGCTGGGCCTGCTGTTCCTGATCGGTGCACTGCATGGGCCGTCCAACCGGCCGGGCCGGGCGACCTACGGCGTGCTCGCCTTCATTGCCGCCGCAGTCGGTACGGGCATCGCCGCACGCCACGTCTATGTGCAGATGCTGCCGCCGGAAATGGGCGCAACCTGTGGCCCGCCGCTGAGCTTCCTGCGCGAGACCATGGGGCCGCTGGAAGTGTTCCGCACGGTGCTGACCGGTACCGGCAACTGCGGCAACATCGATTGGACCTTCCTGGGGCTGACCATGCCGATGTGGTCGGGCGTCTGGTTCGTGCTGCTGGCGCTGTGGGCGCTGGTGGTGTCGCTGCGCCGGATCAAGCGCTGAGCCGGCACCGGCGTCGGTTCCTGCGCCGCGGAGGGCATCCGGACCGGCAATCCGGCCCTTTGCTCCGGGAGCCGGCTCTGCGACCATGGGGATTCCCCACCCCGGAAGTCCGCAATGAGCCTGTCCGCCGTTCCGCCCGTCTCCGATCCCGCCGCGACCGCCGCTGGCGCTGCCTGGTCGCCGGAGAGCTGGCGTGGCAAGACCGCGCTGCAGATGCCGACCTATCCCGATCCGGTTGCGCTGGACGCTGCCCTGCACGAACTGAAGCGGCTGCCGCCACTGGTCACCTCGTGGGAGATCCTGGCGCTGAAGCAGCAGCTGGCCGAAGCGCAGGAAGGCAAGCGCTTCCTGCTGCAGGGTGGTGATTGCGCCGAGAACTTCAGCGACTGCGAATCGAGCACCATCTCCAACCGGTTGAAGGTGCTGCTGCAGATGAGCCTGGTGCTGGTGCACGGCCTGCGCCAGCCGGTGATCCGCGTTGGACGCTTTGCCGGCCAGTACGCCAAGCCGCGTTCGGCCGATACCGAGACCCGTGATGGGGCAACCCTGCCCAGCTACCGCGGCGATGTGATCAATGCGCGGCCTTCACCGAGGCCGCGCGCCTGCCGGACCCGAAGCGGATGCTGCAGGCGCACGCACATTCGGCGATGACCATGAACTTCGTGCGGGCGCTGATCGACGGCGGCTTCGCCGATCTGCACCATCCCGAGTATTGGAACCTGGAGTGGGTTTCGCATTCACCGCTGGCGGCGGAGTACCAGAAGATGGTCGCCTCGATCGGCGATGCGGTGCATTTCATGGAAACCCTGGCCGGGGCCCGTGTGCACAACCTCAACCGCATTGATTTCTACACGTCGCACGAAGCACTGCTGCTGCCCTACGAGCAGGCGCTGACCCGCCAGGTGCCACGCCAGCAGGGCTGGTTGAACCTGAGCACGCATTACCCGTGGATCGGCATGCGCACCGCCGCGCTTGACGGTGCGCATGTGGAGTACCTGCGTGGCGTGCGCAATCCGATCGCGATCAAGGTTGGCCCATCGGTCACGCCGGATCAGTTGCTTCGCCTGATCGATGTGCTCAATCCGCATGACGAGCCGGGCCGGTTGAGTTTCATCCACCGCATGGGCGCTGCGCAGATTGCCGAAAAGCTGCCGCCGCTGCTGGATGCGGTGAAGCGCGATGGGCGCCGGGTGCTGTGGGTGTGCGATGCGATGCATGGCAATACCGAAAGCACAGCCAACGGGTTCAAGACGCGTCGTTTCGACAATGTCCGCCGCGAGGTGGAGTTGTCCTTCGACCTGCATGCGGCGGCCGGAACGCGACTGGGGGGCGTGCATCTGGAGCTGACCGGCGAGGATGTGACCGAGTGCACCGGGGGCGCGCGCGAACTGACCGAGCGCGACCTGGAGCGGGCGTATCGTTCGACGGTGGATCCGCGCTTGAACTACGAGCAGTCGCTGGAGATCGCGATGGCGATCGTGCGCAAGCAGGAACAGGTGCGGTAAGGCTTTTCGGCAGGGCGTGCAGCCCTGCACCTGCGGACGCAACGGCGACGGCCGAAGCGACGGCAACTGCATGCATCCCGCGGGAGGGCGGGGCGGTGTTGGGGGCAGATCCGTTTTCCCGCGGAAAACGGATCTGACCCCAATGGCCGTTCCGGCAGATCGCGGAAATCCACAGGAAACCCGCTTCTGCTTCGGCTGTTGCTGTTGCTCGCAGCGGTGCAGGGCTGCAAGCCCTGCCGATCAACACCCTCCTTACAAACGACTGACGTGACACTCATGCGCCATGCGCGAGGCTGTGTGTTCGCGTCCTCACGTAGAGGTGGCAAGGGTGCATTGGGAGCACATGCAGGCCTATGCATGGCCGTTGGGTCTTGCCGTGGTGGCAGGTGGTATCGGTGCGTGGCTGATCCTGTGGATCTACCGTCGCCTGAAAGGGCGTGATCGCCGGCGCGCCCGCATCGGCCGCGTGCTTGGGCTCCCGTTGGCAACGGCATGGCCGCTGCTGCTGCTGATCCCTGCGTTGCAGGCTACGCCGCTGCAGGATCCACTGCTCGGCAACCTGCAGCGCGTGCTGCACATCAGCCTGGTGGCCTGCTTCGTCTGGTTGCTGGTGCGGGGCGTGGGCGCCATCGAGCGGGCGATCCTGCGCAGCCATCCCATCGATGTGGCCGACAACCTGGAAGCGCGCCAGATCCAGACCCAGACTCGTGTGCTCAGCAGGGTGGTCATGGGGGGCGTCATCGTGCTGGGCGCGTCGCTGGTGCTGCTGCAGTTCGACATGGTGGCCAGGATCGGCTCGGCCCTGCTGGCTTCGGCGGGGCTGATCGGGCTGGTTGCGGGCATCGCTGCCAAGCCGGTGTTCGGCAACCTGATCGCCGGCCTCCAGATCGCGCTGACGCAGCCGATCCGGCTGGACGACGTGGTGATCGTCGAAGGCGAGTGGGGCCGCATCGAGGAGATCGGCAGC
Organism: Stenotrophomonas maltophilia; assembly: GCF_001676385.1. Lineage (GTDB taxonomy): Bacteria > Pseudomonadota > Gammaproteobacteria > Xanthomonadales > Xanthomonadaceae > Stenotrophomonas > Stenotrophomonas maltophilia_J. The sequence continues at coordinate 90,692 of NZ_LYVJ01000008.1, forward strand.
AGCTACGTCGTGGTGCGCGTCTGGGACGAGCGCCGGATGGTGGTGCCGCTGACCTGGTTCATCGAAAACCCGTTCCAGAACTGGACGCGGCGCAGTGCCGACCTGCTCGGCACGGCATTCCTGTGGCTGGACTACCGCGCGCCGATCGCCGCCATCCGCAGCGAGCTGGAGCGCATCTGCCGTGGCGAAGCGCTATGGGACGGCCGGGTCTGCGTGACACAGGTGACCGAGACCAGCGAGCGCGCGATCCAGGTGCGGTTGCTGGTCAGCGCGCGCAGCTCGGGGGATGCTTTTGACCTGCGCTGCCTGGTGCGCGAGCGCATGCTCGATTTCCTGGCGCGCGAGCATCCGTACTCGCTGCCGCAGGTGCGTGCGCGGCTGCAGCAGGAAGACGAGCAGGACATGCCACGGGCGCCTCGCGCGCGTGCCGCCGACGTGCGTTCACCCGGTGCCGAAGATGGCGAGGCGGCGATCATTCCGGATGATCCGGAACCCGGACGGTAGCGCCGGTCGGCGACCCTGGACCTGCCGGCCAGCGGCCGGCACTACCGGGTCAAGGCTCGCCGGTATCGATCAGTGCGTCGGTACCGAAGCGGGGCGGCCGCCGTGCACGGGTGCGTTGTTCATAGGCGTAGGCCATCTCGATCAGTTTCGGCTCGCTCCAGGCGGTCCCCATGAACAACAAGCCGACCGGCAGACCGTCGATCTGGCCCATCGGCACGGTGAGGCTGGGATAGCCGGCCACGGCGGCGGCACTGTAGCTTTCGCCGGGGAAATCATCGCCCTGGCTGCGGATCGGCCAGGCCACGCCGGTGGTCGGTGCAACCAGCGCATCAAGGTCATGGGTGGCGAGGGCGGCGTCGATTCCCTCCGGGCCGGCCAGCCGGCGCGCGTCGCTGCGCGCGCGGATGTAGGCCGGATCTGCCAGGCTGCTGGTTGCATTGGCTTCCAGCAGCAGCTCCTGGCCAAACAGGCCCAGTTCCTGCTTGCCGTGCGCCTGGTTGAAGGCGATCAGTTCGGCCAGGCTGCGCAGCGGCGCACGGTGGGTGCTGAAGTAGCGCTCCAGCCCCGCCTTGAATTCGTACAGCAGCACCGTGCGCTCGGCCTCGGCCCAGGCGCCCTGGTTGGGCAATTCCACCGGCACCACGACGGCGCCCGCGCGACGCAGCTCCGCGGACGCCTGTTCGATCAGCGGCGGCATGCCGCGGTATTTCAGCAGGGGCGTCTGCAGCAGCCCGACCCGCTTGCCGCGCAGGCCCTGCGGGTCCAGGCGCGCGGTGTAGTCATAGACCGCACGGCCCGGCATGGTCGCAGTGGCCGGGTCAGCATCATCGCGTCCGGCGATCGCGGTGAGCACGGTGGCGGCATCCGCCACGCTGCGCGCCATCGGCCCGGCGGTGTCCTGGCTGAACGAAATCGGGATGATGCCGGCACGGCTGACCAGGCCGACGGTCGGCTTCAGGCCGACCACGCCGTTGATCGCCGCTGGGCAGACGATGCTGCCGTCGGTCTCGGTGCCGATCGCCACGCTGGCCAGGTTGGCCGCCACCGCCACCGCGCTGCCACTGCTGGAGCCGCAGGGCGAGTGGCTGAGGCGGTAGGGGTTGCGGGTCTGGCCCCCGCGCGCGCTCCAGCCCGAGATCGAGTCCTTGCCGCGGAAGTTGGCCCACTCGCTGAGGTTGGTCTTGCCCAGCACGACGGCGCCGGCCTCGCGCAGGCGGCGGACCAGATAGGCGTCGTCCGGGCGGAAGCCCTGCAGGGCCAGCGAGCCGGCGCTGGTGCTCATCGGAGCGGCGTTGATGTTGTCCTTCAGCAGCAGCGGGATGCCATGCAGCGGGCCGCGCAGGTGGCCATCCCGGCGCTCTCGGTCGCGTGCTGCAGCTTCCCGCAGTGCATCGGCGTTGAGTTCGATGACAGCGCGCAGGCGGGGGCCGGCACGATCAAGCGTGGCGATACGGTGCAGGTAGGCCTGGGTCAGGGTGGTACTGTCCAGCTGGCCTGCGGCCATCTGTGCCTGCAGGTCGGCGATATCGGCTTCGGCGTAGGGAAACGGCACGTTGCGGCTCGCGGGTTCTGCCGCATGCGCGTGGGGCGTGGCCGGGCTGCAGCCAGCCGAGAGCAGCGCAGGCAGCGCCGCCATCAGGCAGGTCAGCAGAGGCGGCAAGGTCGGACGCATGGGCGGCTTGGTCGGCTCCAATGCCCAGTGTAGCCGGTGCTCAATGGTGGCGCTTGCGCAGGTCGCGGCCGAGGACGTAGACCACGATCAGGTTGATCGCCAGGATCGTCCAGGATGGCCAGCCCGGATGACGGATGATTGCGAAGATGTCGAAGGGCAGGTACAGGGCGGCCGTCAGGCAACCCAGCCACGACGCCCACGCTTTGGCCCGCCACAGGCCCCAGGCTTCGACCAGGTGCAGGAGGCCATAGGCGATCATCCCCGCCGCGGCCAGGTGCACCGCGTCGGGGCTGATCATGTGCAGCAGCGAGGGCAGGGTGCCGTGATCCGGATCCAGGCTGAAGCGCCGGATCAGGGCATTGATGCCATCACGCAGCGGCTGCGGGCCAAGTACTTCCAGGCCGGTTGCCGCCAGCAGCGCCAGCATCGCCTTGCTCGCTTCGAGCAGGGCGATGACATGGAGGCCCGGATGCCGGTGAGGATCCGGGTTGTAGCCGTTCTGGCTCACGGTTCGGCTCAGCCGGCGCGCGAGGCCCGCTTGCGGTCGCTTTCGGTCAGCTGCTTCTTGCGCAGGCGGATTTCCTTCGGGGTCACTTCCACCAGTTCATCATCCTCGATGAAATCCAGTGCCTGCTCCAGCGAGAACTTCAGGGCCGGAGTCAGCTTGATCGCATCGTCCTTGCCCGAAGCGCGCATGTTGGTCAGCGGCTTGGTCTTGATCGCGTTGACCGTCAGGTCGTTGTCCTTGGAGTGGATGCCGATCAGCTGGCCTTCGTAGACGTTGTCGCCTTCAGCGGCAAACAGGCGGCCACGCTCTTCCAGCGGGCCCAGTGCGTAGGCCGGGGTGGCGCCCGGAGCGTTGGCGATCATCACGCCATTGTTGCGCTTGGCGATCGCGCCCTGCTCCTTCGGGCCGTAGTGGTCGAATACGTGGAACAGCAGGCCCGAGCCCTGGGTGAGGGTCTTGAACTCGTTCTGGAAGCCGATCAGGCCGCGGGCCGGGATCTTGAAGTCCAGGCGGACCCGGCCCTTGCCGTCCGGCTCCATGTTCTCCAGCAGCGCCTTGCGGGTGCCCAGCTTCTCCATCACGCCGCCCTGGTGCTGCTCTTCGATGTCGATCACCAGCTGCTCGATCGGTTCCATCAGCTGGCCATCGATCTCCTTGATGATCACTTCCGGGCGCGACACGGCCAGTTCGTAGCCTTCACGACGCATGTTCTCGATCAGCACCGACAGGTGCAGTTCGCCACGGCCGGAGACCAGGAACTTGTCGGCGTCTTCGAGCTGCTCCACCTTCAGGGCCACGTTGTGGACCATTTCGCGTTCCAGGCGCTCCTTCAGCTGGCGGCTGGTCAGGAACTTGCCGCCGGACAGGTCCTTGTTGCCGGCGAACGGCGAGTTGTTGACCTGGAAGGTCATCGAGATGGTCGGCTCGTCGACGGTCAGGACCGGCAGCTGTTCCGGGTGGTCCAGCGCGCAGACGGTGTCGGAGATGGTCAGCTCCTGGATGCCGGAGATGGCCACGATGTCACCCGCCTGGGCCTCTTCGACCTCGATGCGCTCCAGGCCCATGAAACCGAGCACCTGCAGTACCTTGCCCTGGCGCTTCTTGCCTTCACGGTCGATGATCGTGACCGCCTGGTTCTTCTTGATCTTGCCGCGCTGGATGCGGCCGATGCCGATCACGCCGACGAAATTGTTGTAGTCCAGCTGGCTGATGCGCATCTGGAACGGGCCATCGGCCTCGACCTGCGGCGCCGGCACGTACTTCATGATCGCTTCGTACAGCGGGGTCATGTCGCCGTCGCGCACGGTGTCTTCCAGGCCGGCGTAGCCGTTCAGGCCGGAGGCATAGACGATCGGGAAGTCCAGCTGCTCGTTGGTGGCACCCAGCTTGTCGAACAGGTCGAACACCTGGTCGATCACCCACTCCGGACGGGCGCCCGGGCGGTCAACCTTGTTGACCACCACGATCGGCTTGAAGCCCATGGCGAACGCCTTCTGGGTCACGAAGCGGGTCTGCGGCATCGGGCCGTCCATCGCGTCGACCAGGATCAGCACCGAATCGACCATCGACAGCACGCGCTCGACTTCGCCGCCGAAGTCGGCGTGGCCGGGGGTGTCGACGATGTTGATGCGGTTGCCCTGCCAGGTGATGGCGGTGTTCTTGGCCAGGATGGTGATGCCGCGTTCCTTTTCCTGGTCGTTGCTGTCCATCACGCGCTCGGCGAGGACGGTGCGCTCGGACAGGGTGCCGGACTGCTTCAGCAGCTGGTCGACCAGGGTGGTCTTGCCATGGTCGACGTGGGCGACGATGGCGATGTTGCGAAGATTTTCGATGGACATACGAAAGGGGGCCAGTCGGCGCCGGATTTGGAAAAAGAAGTCCAACATTATACGTCGAACTTGACGATTCGCGAAAAGGAGGATTTCACGCGGCCACCAGGCCCATTCAGCTGGCCGTGCTCCGCCGTGGTCGAGGTCGCCAGGCCGGGCGCAGGCTTCCCCTCCCGCGGCTGAAGCCCGGTTCTCCACCGATGGTCGAAGCCGCCGCCGCCGCAAGGCGGGTGTAAACTAGGTGGCTAGACGCATTCCCTCTGCATCAAGGATCTTCATGTCCCTCACCGCCACTTTCGACACCACCCAGGGCCCGATCAAGGTCGAGCTGTTCGCCGACAAGGCGCCGCTGACCGTGGCCAACTTCGTGAACCTGGTCAAGCACGGCTTCTATGACGGGCTGATCTTCCACCGGGTGATCGCCGACTTCATGATCCAGGGCGGCTGCCCGCAGGGGCGCGGCACCGGCGGGCCGGGCTACAAGTTCGAAGACGAGAAGAATGGCGTGAAGCACGAAGTCGGCTCGCTGTCGATGGCCAACGCCGGCCCGAACACCAACGGCAGCCAGTTCTTCATCACCCACATCAAGACCGACTGGCTGGATGGCCGCCATACCGTTTTCGGCAAGGTCCTGGAAGGCCAGGCCATCGTCGATTCGGTCAAGCAGGGTGACGTGATCCATTCGATCACCCTGGAAGGCGATGTCGACGCCGCGCTGGCCGCACAGGCCGACCGCGTCGCCGAGTGGAACAAGATCCTCGCCGCCTGATTCCCCTTCGAAACGGCCACCCACAGGTGGCCGTTTCCCTGTTCCCCGCCGCCTGCCCGGCCTGCTTGGCCACGCCCGCGGCGTCCCACCAAACGCTTGCAAGCAAGAGGAAACCCCCATGAAAGCACCCGTTCGTGTTGCCGTGACCGGCGCCGCCGGCCAGATCGGTTATGCCCTGCTGTTCCGCATCGCCTCTGGCGAAATGCTGGGCAAGGACCAGCCGGTCATCCTGCAGCTGCTGGAGCTGCCGGTCGACAAGGCCCAGGCGGCCCTGAAGGGCGTGATGATGGAGCTGGAAGACTGCGCCTTCCCGCTGCTGGCCGGCATGGTCGGCACCGACATGCCGAAGTCGCCTTCAAGGACGCGGACATCGCCCTGCTGGTCGGCGCGCGTCCGCGTGGCCCGGGCATGGAGCGCAAGGACCTGCTGCTGGAAAACGCCAAGATCTTCACCGCCCAGGGCGCGGCACTGAACAAGGTCGCCAGCCGTGACGTGAAGGTGCTGGTGGTGGGCAACCCGGCCAACACCAACGCCTACATCGCCATGAAGTCGGCCCCGGACCTGAAGCCGGAGAACTTCACCGCCATGCTGCGCCTGGACCACAACCGCGCGCTGAGCCAGCTGTCGGCCAAGCTTGGCAAGCCGGTCGGTGGCATGGAGAAGCTGTCGTGTGGGGCAACCACAGCCCGACCATGTACCCGGACTACCGTTTCGCCACCGCCAACGGTGCGTCGATCGCCGATGCGATCAACGACCAGGAGTGGAATGCCAACACCTTCATCCCGACCGTTGGCAAGCGCGGCGCGGCGATCATTGAAGCCCGCGGCTCGTCCTCGGCGGCTTCGGCAGCGAACGCCGCCATCGACCACGTGCGTGACTGGGTGCTGGGCAGCAACGGCAAGTGGGTCACCATGGGCGTGCCGTCCGACGGTTCCTACGGCATTCCGGAAGGCGTGATCTTCGGCTTCCCGGTGACCACCGAGAACGGCAAGTACACCCTGGTCAAGGACCTGCCGATCGACGACTTCAGCCAGAAGTACATCGACAAGACCCTGGCCGAGCTGGAAGAAGAGCGCGCCGGCGTCGCCCACCTGCTGGGCTGATGCAGGCGGTACCGGCTCCGGTCGGTACGTTTTCCATCAAGGCAGGTACCGACCGTTGGCCGGTACGCAGAAAACGGGGAAGCTTCGGCTTCCCCGTTTTTGTTGGGACGGACACGGAGCCGCATGATCCATCTGCACTACATCGACGACGCGCTGCTGGTGGCCGAGAAGCCCGCCGGCCTGCTGTCCGTGCCCGGCCGCAGTGCCGAGAACCAGGACTGCGTGGTCGCGCGCCTGCAGGCGCTGTACCCGGACGCGCTGACCGTGCACCGCCTGGACCAGGTAACCTCCGGCCTGCTGCTGCACGCGCGCGGGAAGGCAATGCAGGCGGCGTTATCGATGCAGTTCGAGCAGCGCCAGGTCGGAAAGCGGTATGAGGCGGTGGTGCAGGGACTGTTGGCAGGCGATGCCGGTGAAGTGGACCTGCCGTTGATCGTTGACTGGCCGAACCGCCCGAAGCAGCGGGTCGACCACGAGCGCGGCAAACCGGCGCTGACCCGCTGGCGCGTGCTGGCCCGCGAGGATGAAGCGCAGCGCACCCGCGTGGCGCTGGAGCCGGTCACCGGCCGTAGCCATCAGCTGCGCCTGCACATGGCCAGCCTCGGCCATCCCATTGTCGGTGACGTGCTGTATGGCGCCGCACCGGCGCAGCGCGTGCACCTGCATGCGCGCAGCCTGCAGTTCACCCACCCGGTGACGGGCGAGGCGCTCGCGTTCGAGTCAGCGACTCCGTTCTAGGGGTTCGGCAGGGCTTGCAGCCCTGCACCTGCAGAATCAACGTCAAAAGGTGGCTTACTGGGGGATGACGGGCGGGTCCGGTTGCGGGGGCGCCGTGAATCCGTCCATGGAGGCTCGGTCGCCGCATCCATGCGGCTCACGCCCCCGCAACCGGACCCACCCCGCCTCTGACAGTTTGCTGCGGTCTGTTGGACATGCCGATGGGGTCAGATCCGTTTTCCTCCAGAAAACGGATCTGACCCCAGATTGATTTCGATATCTGACAGAAGTGTCGACCAAGGTCGACACCTACCGACAGCCGCAGGAATCTGTCAGAGGTGGGGCGGTGTCGGAGTGCGGGGTGTCCGCGGCATGGATGCCGCGGCCAAGCCTACAGGGACGTACTTGCGGCGTCCCCGCACTCCGACACCGCCCCGCCACCCCACGGATAGCCCGTCTTTGACGTTGCTCTGGCTCGTAGCAGGTGCAGGGCTGCAAGCCCTGCAGAACAAAACCCACCCCCTACCAAGGTAGGGCGGCCCGCGCGCCAGCGCCGGACTATCCTCGAACCCATGACTTTGTCTGGGAGGGCTGCGTCATGAACTACGAGGAAACCTACCGTCGCTCGATCGACGAGCCGGAGGCGTTCTGGGGCGAGGAAGCCAAGCGCATCCATTGGCACAAACCACCCCGGCAGGTGCTCGACTACAGCAACCCGCCGTTCCGGCGCTGGTTCGTCGGCGGTGAAACCAATCTCTGCTACAACGCCGTCGACCGTCATCTGGCCGAGCGTGCCGACCAGCTCGCGCTGGTCGCGATCTCCACCGAAACCAACAGTACCCGCGAGATCACCTATCGCCAGCTGTATCGCGAAGTGAACGACTTCGCCGCCGTGCTCAAGCACCTCGGCGTCGGTCACGGCGACCGCGTGGTGATCTACATGCCGAACATGGCCGAGGCCGTGTTCGCGATGCTCGCCTGCGCGCGCATCGGTGCGGTGCACTCGGTGGTGTTTGGTGGTTTCGCCGCGCACAACCTGGCGCTGCGCATCGACGACGCCAGGCCGAAGCTGCTGATCGCGGCCGATGCCGGCATGCGCGGTGGCAAGCTGATCCCATACAAGCCAATGGTCGATGCAGCCTGCGCCGAAGCCACGTCGCCACCGCCGCACGTGCTGATCGTGTCGCGCGGGCTGGATGCCGCCGAACCTCGCGTGCCGGGACGTGATGTGGAATACGCCACGTTGCGCGCGCAGATCGGCGAGGTCGATGTGCCAGTGCAGTGGCTGGAAGCGAGCGAACCGAGCTATCTGCTGTATACCTCCGGCACCACCGGCAAGCCGAAGGGCGTGCAGCGCGATGTGGGCGGCTACGCGGTGGCGATGGCACAGTCGATGGAGACTGTGTTCGACTGCAAGCCGGGCCAGGTGATGTTCTCCACCTCCGATGTCGGCTGGGCCGTGGGCCATTCCTACAATGTGTACGGCCCGTTGATCGGCGGCTGCACGTCACTGCTGTACGAAGGGTTGCCGACGAATCCGGACCCGGGCATCTGGTGGGCGCTGTGCGAGCAGTACAACGTGCGCACCATGTTCTCCTCGCCCACCGCCATCCGCGTGCTGAAGAAGCACGATGTGGATTTCATCCATCGCCACGACCTGCGCGCGCTGAAGTACCTGTTCCTGGCCGGTGAGCCATTGGATGAACCGACCGCGCACTGGATCAGCGAAGCGCTTGGCAAGCCGATCATCGACAACTACTGGCAGACCGAAACCGGCTGGCCGGCGCTGACCCTGCTGCCGGGCCTGGAGATGAAGCCGGTGCGCTTCGGCTCGCCGGGCTTCCCCAACCTCGGTTACCGGATGAAGGTGATCGATGAGAACACCGGAGAGGAGGTCGCACCGGGACAGAAGGGCGTGCTGGTGGTGTCGCCGCCGTTGCCGCCGGGCTGCATGAGCACGGTGTGGAACGACGACAACCGTTTCCTGCAGAGCTACTTCAGCCACTTCAAGGAACTGCTGTACAGCTCGCTGGACTGGGCGATCCGCGACAACGATGGCTACACCTTCATCCTCGGTCGCACCGATGACGTGATCAACGTGGCGGGCATCGGCTGGGCACGCGCGAGATCGAGGAGGCCATTTCCAGTCATCCGCGTGTAGCCGAGGCGGCCGTGATCGGGGTCAAGGACGAGCTGAAGGGGCAGGTGCCGCTGGTGTTCGTCACCCTCAAGCAGGGTCTGGAGGGTGAGGATCCGGCGCCGGTGGTGGCCGAGATGATGGCCACGGTGACCACCTCGCTCGGGGCGGTCGCGCGCCCGGCACATGTGCACGTGGTCAATGCGCTGCCCAAGACCCGCTCAGGCAAGCTGCTGCGGCGCTCGTTGCAGGCGCTGGCCGAGCAGCGCGACCCGGGCGACCTGTCGACGCTGGATGACCCCGGTGCGCTGGAGGAGATCCGGCGCGCGCTGGGACGCTGACCTGCTCCTGTAGTGCCGGGCCCATGCCCGGCTCCGCTCGTCCGCGCAGCCGAGTGTGGGGCCGGCGCTACGGAGGACCAGCGGTGCTGCACCGCAGCTTCCACCGTGCGACCGGTGCGCTAAGCTCGGCCCGGGGGAGCGCGCCCTTCGGGCGCGCTGCATGGCGCTTCAAGCAAGGGGGGGATGCAATGGCATTGCTGCACGCCAAGACGGCCGCTGGCCGCCAGGAGATAGAGGACCGTGCCCGGCGATTGCCGGCCGCGTTGCGCTCGATCCTGCTGATGGTGGATGGCCACCGCGACGACACCGAACTGCGGGGACTGCTGGCGGGCCTGCGCGCCCCCCCGGACGCACTGGAGCAGCTGGCCGCGCAGGGCCTGATCGAAGTGGTGGGCGGCAGCGTCGAGGCGGCTCCGGCGCGCGGCATCAGCACTGGCCGCGAACAGGATCCGGCGTTGTACCAGCAGTTGTACGATGCAATGAGCGAAGCGGTGCGTCGCCACCTTGGCCTGAAGGGCTACTTCATGCAGCTGAAGATCGAACGCTGTGCTGATGCCGTGGCGCTCGAGCGGCTGTGCCCCGAGTTGCTGGCAGCGGTGGGCAAGGCACGCAGCCCGGCACTGGCGCAGCGCTGGTGGCAGGAAACCCAGGCGGCCCTGGTGAAGGGCAACGGCGAGGTCGTGCAGGCCTGATCCACCGCGTAAAGTGATCGGTTCACTTCCCCACAAGGAGTCCCGCGTGCAGGACGACCACGATGACACCGACACCCCCGGCTGGGATGCGATCAACGCCGCGCTGGCGCCGCTGTATGCCGGGCAGGAACCCCGCCATTACGGCACGGCGCTGCCGTACACGCTTGGTGGCCAGGATCCACTGGATGGCATCAGCGTGTACTGGGCGGACACGCCGGTACCGCACTGGCATTACATCACCTATGGGTTTTCCGAGCTCTATGACAAGCAGAGCAGTGATGCCGCAAGCAGCGGCTACGGTTTCGAGCTGACCTTCCGCCTCGCGGCCGGGAACGGTGAGAGCGCCGACAGCACGCCGCCGGTGTGGCCGATGAACCTGCTGCAGAATCTGGCGCGCTATGTATTCGGCAGCGGCAACGTGTTCGAGGATGGCCACCACCTCAATGCCAACGGACCGATTGCGCTGGAGACCGATACGCGGCTGTGCCACCTGGCCTTCGTCGCCGACCCGCAGTTGCCCGAACGCGAAACCGCCAATGGCCGCCTGCAGTTCCTGCAGCTGGTCGGGTTGACCGATGAGGAGATGGAGGCGGTCAAGCGCTGGTCCGCGCGCGGCGTGCTGCAGGCCCTGCAGCCGGTCATGCCGCTGTGGATCAGTGACCTGCATCGCGACAACCTGCTGCGTGATCCGGCCTTGGCCGCGCAGGTGCAGGCGGGCAGCGAGCGCGAAGGTTCCAGCACCGGCATGTTGTTCGTCGAGACCCTGGACTGGCGCCAGGACATGGACCGGACCACGCTGGTGCTTGGGGCCGGCCAGGTCGCCAGTGTGGTCGAGCTGCTGCCGCTGCGCCTGCACCACGGCAGATCGCTGGAACTGGCCAGCCGGGAGCGGCAATGGGAGTTCACGCCGGCGGCGGGCGAAGAGGCGCGCGACGTGGGTGTGGACAGCGCGCGTTGGGCGCTGGACGCTGCCGCGTTGCAGGCATTGTCGAGCGTGCGTGCCGAACGCGGGATCTACCCGCTGGGCGATGGCTTGCACATCGAAGTGGTGCCGACCTTCCTGCGCGACGCCAAGGGCGAAGTGATCCGCCAGATCGGCTGACCACACCTGTCGGACCGGTCAGAGCCGCCCGCTGCGCAGACGGATCCGACCCCGTTTCCGGAACCGATGGGGTCGGACACGTTCGCCACGCGAACGGCTCCGACCCCGGGTCAGGGTCAGGCCAGGCCTTCGGCCTTCAGCGCGGCCTGCACGCCGGCATCGGCGTCCATGCGGGCCTTGTAGGCGGCCAGGTTGTCCAGGCCGGACAGGTCGACCTTGGTACCGTGGGCCCAGCGCAGGGTGATATAGAAGTACGGATCGGCAAAGCTGCGGAAACCGGCCAGCCAGGGCTTGTCGGCCAGCTGCCTGTCGGCGGTCTCGAACAGGCCACGCAGGCGCTTGCGCGCGGCAGCGCGGATTGCGTCGTACTGGCTTTCTTCGGCGATGAATTTGCCCGGCGCGAACAGCGGCGAGAATGCGGGATGCAGATCGGAATTGACGAACGCCAGCCAGCGGGTGGCTTCGGCGCGCTGGCGCGGGCTGCCATCACCGGCGAGGCCGGCCTGCGGGAAGCTGTCAGCGATATAGCCCATGATCGCCGCATTCTGCAGCAGCACGAAGTCGCCATCGACCAATGCGGGAACGGCGCCAGCCGGATTGACCTTGAGGAATTCCGGACCCTTCAGGGTGTCCTTGTCCAGCAGTTCAACCTCGAACGGCTGCCCGGTCCATTGCAGGGCGATGTGGTCGGCGGTGGAACAGGCACCGGGCTTGCTGTACAGCTTCATGGAAACTCCAGGTGAGGCGGGCGGAAAACGCCCACTATCCCAGAGCCTGGCGGCGGGCAGCAACGCTGCCGCCAGCACGATCGTTACGACTGGCGCGGCTTGAGATTCTGCACCTTGTAGAAGGTGTGGTCGCCGATCGTGGCTACCTGGTAAGCGTTGCGCCAGCTCGGGCTGGCGATCGACAGCGCGGCGAAGTGACTGGCACCGGGCACGATCTCGCGGCGTTCGCCGGCCGGCAGTGCCCAGTTGCGCTCGGCGTCGAAGGCCACGTTCATCGCCTCGCGCCAGGCGGCATCGTTGCCCAGCTGGGTGCCGGGGGAGACGATGGTGGGCGCGAACTGCTTGCGCGCGGTGACCACCTGGCACATGGAGTCGCCCCACAGGCCGCTGTCAAGGCGACGCAGGGCGACCTCGGCGACGGCCTGCTGGCCGCGCAGGGTCTGGTCGCGGGCTTCCAGGTACACGGTGGTGCTCAAGCACAACGAATCAGCGGCCGGCTGCGGCAGCAACTGCGACAGCCAGAGGATCCAGGCCAGTTTCATATCACTCCTTGCTCCGTATGGGCCGCACCTGCGGGGTCCTGCCGCGGAGGCGGCAGGAGCGCAGTACGACTTGGCGTCATGGGGAGGCGGCCATCGGGGCCGCCCCGTGGGCAGCCCCAAGGAAACGATCAGTACTGATCGAGGGGCCGCACCGGCTCACCGGAAACTGGCTGGTGAGCAGAAAGTTGGCGCAAGGTAGGGGGGCATGGCCGAACGCATCATGAACCGCGCGGCTTGACATTCAGGTTCAACAGGGGCGACGAAAATCACATTCCGGCCCCCATTCATGCGCTCATCAGAGCGCTGCAGCGACCCGGCTCCCCTGGTCGATGGCGCGTTTTGCATCGAGTTCGGCCGCCACATCGGCACCACCGATCAGCCGTGCGTTGATGCCGGCCGCCTGGAGTTCGGCATGCAGCGCGCGATTCGGTTCCTGCCCCGCGCAGATCACCACATGGTCGACCGGCAGCAGCTGTTCGCTGCCGTTCACGCGGATGCGCAGGCCTTCGTCGTCCACGCCGAGGTACTCGACGCCGCCGAGCATGCGCACGCCCTTGGCCTTCAGCGTGGCGCGATGGATCCAGCCGGTGGTCTTGCCCAGCCGCGCGCCGGGCTTGCCCGGGCTGCGCTGCAGCAGCCACAGGCGGCGCGGCGAGGCCTCGGTCTGCGGCCGGGCCAGCGAGCCCCGGGCCTCGAACGTGCCGTCCACGCCCCATTCGGCCATCCAGCGCTGCGGATCAAGTGCGGGTGACCCGCCCTCGTGGCTGAGGAACTCGCCGACGTCGAAGCCGATCCCGCCGGCGCCGATGATCGCCGCATTGGCACCCACTTCGACCCGGCCCAGCAGCACGTCCAGGTAGCTGACCACCTTGGCGTGGTCGGCACCCGGGAAGTCGACCTTGCGCGGGGTGATGCCGGTGGCCAGCACCACTTCGTCGAAGCCGGCCAGGTGGCTGGCATCGGCGCGGGTGCCCAGGCGCAGCTGCACGCCGGTTTCCTGCAGCGTGTGGCGGAAGTAGCGCAGGGTCTCGTGGAACTCTTCCTTGCCGGGGATGCGCTTGGCCACGTTGAACTGGCCACCGATCTCGTCGCTGGCGTCGAACAGGGTGACCTGGTGCCCGCGCTGGGCCGCGACGGTGGCGCAGGCCAGGCCGGCCGGGCCGGCACCGACCACGGCGACCTTCTTCGGCGCGGCGGTGGGGTGATAGACCAGCTCGGTCTCGTGTGCGGCGCGTGGATTGACCAGGCAGCTGGCCAGCTTGTTCTCGAACACGTGATCCAGGCACGCCTGGTTGCAGGCGATGCAGGTGTTGATCGCATCGGCCCGGCCGGCCCGTGCCTTGTTCGGCCACTGCGGGTCGGCCAGCAATGGGCGTGCCAGCGACACCATGTCGGCACCGCCGCCCGCAAGGATGCGCTCGGCGACATCGGGCATGTTGATGCGGTTGGTCGCCACCAGCGGCAGCTTCACATGCGGCTTGAGCTTGGCAGTGACGCCGGCAAAGGCTGCACGCGGCACCGAGGTGGCAATGGTCGGAATGCGCGCCTCATGCCAGCCGATACCGGAATTGATGATCGTCGCGCCGGCGGCCTCGATGGCCTGCGCCTGTTGCACGATCTCTTCCCAGTTGCTGCCGTCTTCCACCAGGTCGACCAGCGACAGGCGGTAGATGATGATGAAATCCGGTCCGCAGGCCTCGCGGATGCGTCGCACGATCTCGACCGCGAAGCGCATGCGCTGGCGCGCGTCGCCGCCCCAGGCGTCGGTACGCTTGTTGGTGCGCGGGGCGATGAACTCATTGATGAGGTAGCCCTCCGAGCCCATCACTTCCACGCCGTCGTAGCCGGCTTGGCGGGCCAGTTTCGCACTGCGTGCGTAGTCGGCGATATGGCGTTCGACGCCACTGGCCGACAGCGCGCGCGGGGTGAACGGGTTGATCGGCGCCTTCAGCTTCGACGGTGCCACCGACAGCGGGTGGTAGGCATAGCGGCCGGCATGCAGCAGCTGCAGGCAGATCTTCGCGCCGTGCTGGTGCGCGGCGGCGGTGAGCTGGCGGTGCGGCCGCACTTCCCACGGCCACGACAGCTTGCCGCCGAACGGCTTCAGCCAACCGACCACATTCGGCGCGAAGCCGCCGGTGACGATCAGGCCGACGCCGCCTTCGGCGCGCTCGGCGAAGTAGGCCGCCAGCCGCGGGAAATCACGGGCGCGATCCTCCAGGCCCGTGTGCATCGAGCCCATCAGCACCCGGTTGCGCAGCTGGGTGAAACCCAGGTCCAGTGGGCTGAACAGGTGGGGGTAGGCGCTTTCGTTGGCTGGCGACATGATCGATACGCTTGCGTACGGAAGCGCGAAGCGTGCCGTGAAACGGCGGCCGGAGCAAGCGCCGCTTCGCTGGATGGCGCCGGGCCGTGCCCGGCGACGCGATCACCCCCGGGCGCGCTGGGCGCTCTCCGGGCGTCGCCCAGCGCTATCGGGCGCGTGCGGCTGCGCTGCCTTGCCGATCCCGAACCAGCCCAGCGTGATCCCGCACAGCGGCCCGATCAGCAGGGCGAAGGCCAGGGTGCCGAGGCCCACGTTGCCACCCAGCCACCAGCCCAGCAGCAGCACACTGCCCTCGATCAGGCTGCGTACCTTCCAGATCGGCCACCCGGTACGCGCATGCAGGCCGGTCATCAGGCCGTCGCGTGGGCCGGGGCCGAGGCGGGCGCCGATGTACAGGCCGGTGGCCAGCGCCACCAGGAGCAGGCCGGCCGTGAACATCGCCAACTGCCACGGAAGGCCGGAAGCCGGCGGCAGCAGCCACAGGCCGAACTGCGCGGAGGGCCCGATCAGCAGCACGTTGAGCACCGTGCCGACTCCTGGCTTCTGCCGCAGCGGCCACCACAACAGCAGCACCAATGCACCAATCACATTGGTGGCCAGCCCGAACGACAGCGGTGTCTGTGCCGCAATGCCCTGGGACAGCACGTCCCAAGGAGCGATGCCGATCGCTGCGCGGATCATCAACGAGGCGCCGAAGCCGTACAGGAACAGGCCGGTGATCAGTTGCAGGAGGCGCAGGGGCAGGGCGGAGGGCATGGCGGTCTCGGGGGAGGGGATCTGTTTCCACCGTAGCCATGATTCGTTTCTGCCAATAGATACAGATACCCGCCAATCCGCCCGCACAGGCGGAATGCGTAGAGCCGAGCCCATGCTCGGCTGCTTTGCTCCACCAGCCGAGCGTGGGCTCGGCTCTGCATCTACATCAGCAGGGCGCTCACTCGTCCCAGCCCGCAAGGGCCAGCTTGCCCAGCGTGCGTCCGCTGGCCAGGCGCTGATGCGCGATGTCCAGATTCGCTGCGTTGATCGTGCCCAGTGTTTCGCTGAGGGTACCGCGCAGCTGGCCGGCATCGATCATGCTGGCGGCGCGGCTGAGGATGCGGTGTTGCTCGATGCGGTCCGCGGTGGCGAACCGAGACCGCGCGAACATGAATTCCCAGTGGATGCCGATGCACTTGGCCTTGTACGGATCACCGATGCGCAGCGCACCGCGAGGCTCGACGATCAGGCCGACGTGGCCCTGCGGCGCCAGCACCTGGCCCAGCTCATCCCAGTAGTGATCGGTGTCGGCGAGATTGAGTGCGACCTGTACTGTCTCGATGCCCAGCGCCCGTAGCTGCGGCATCAGCGGCTGGCGGTGATCGACGACGTGCTGCGCGCCCATCGTCCGGCACCAGTCCGCCGATGCCTCGCGTGATGCGGTGGCGATCACCTCGAAGCCGGCATGCCGGGCCAGCTGGACTGCGATCGATCCGACGCCGCCCGCACCGCCGATCACCAGCAGGTGCTGGCCCGCGTGGCGCCGATCATCCAGCTGCAAGGGCATGCGCTCGAACAACAGCTCCCAGGCGGTGAGGGTGGTCAGCGGCAGCGCAGCGGCTTCAGCGAAGTCGAGGGTGGTCGGCTTGCGCGCGACCAGACGCTCGTCGACCAGCTGGTATTGCGCATTGCAGCCCGGGCGCGTCACATCGCCGGCGTAGTAGACCTCATCGCCCGAGGCGAACAGGCTGGCCTCATCGCCGATGGCTTCAACCACCCCCGCAGCATCCCAGCCAAGTACGCGCGGCACATCAAGCGTGGCCGCAGCAGTCGCGGCACGCTGCTTGCCATCGACGGGGTTGACCGAGACCGCTTCGACCCGGACCAGCAGGTCACGGCCCTGCGGCGGCAGCGGCGGCGGCAGGTGGATGTCCTGCAGGGCAGGGGCGGACTCACGACTCAGGGCGACGGCTTTCATTACGGCTCCGGCTGGGTTCGTGTTTCCATCATAAGGTTCCTCACCTTTGCGGAAATGCGCTGAACCATGCCGGGCGGCCGCCGGTGCAGAATGTCGTTTCCGACGCCTAAACCCCGCCAAACCCTTGCAGGGTGCAGGTCTTGCGGATTTTCATCATCCTGTATAGGGTTTCAACGTCGGACCGGTGGCCGGTCGGGCGCAACACTTCACATGTTACGGGACTGTTAACATGGCCTTCACCCGCCTGAGCATAATGTTCGCGGCGGTGGCGTGCTGAATCGGCTGTCTGAACATCGACGCAGTAGTGCTGGCCCATGCCTCTACCGGTTTCATACCCCCGAAATAGGAGCTGTACTCAATGAACAAGAAGATCCTTACTGCCGCGCTGCTCGGTGGTCTGGCTTTCGCCCAGGCTGCTTCCGCGCAGGAGTTCGATGACCGCTGGTACCTGACCGGTTCGGCCGGCTTCAACTTCCAGGACAGCGACCGTCTGACCAACGACGCTCCGTTCGTGACCCTGGGCCTGGGCAAGTTCATCAGCCCGAACTGGTCGCTGGACGGTGAGCTGAACTACCAGAACCCGAACTTCGACGGCAACCAGGACCTGAACTGGTCGCAGTACGGTGTCTCGCTGGATCTGCGCCGCCACTTCATCAAGGAAGGCCGCGGCTGGAACCCGTACCTGCTGGCCGGCCTGGGCTACCAGAAGTCGGAGGAAGAGTACCCCGCACTGGACAACAACGGTCCGCGTGAGCGCAAGGACGGCAACTTCGCCGCCAAGGTCGGCGTCGGCCTGCAGACCACCTTCGAGAAGCGCGTTGCCGTGCGCGCCGAAGTGGCTTACCGCGCTGACTTCGACGACCAGAGCGTTGCCGCTCCGAAGGAAGACTGGTTCGGTGACGTGCTGGCTTCGGTCGGTGTCGTGATCCCGCTGGGCCCGGCTCCGGTCGCGGCTGCTCCGGCTCAGGCTCCGGTTGCTCCGAGCTGCGCCGACCTGGACGACGATGGTGACGGCGTCAACAACTGCGACGACAAGTGCCCGAACTCGCAGCCGGGCCAGACCATCGGTCCGGACGGTTGCCCGGTGCCGGTCTCCATCGACCTGAAGGGCGTCAACTTCGACTTCGACAAGTCGAACCTGCGTCCGGACGCCGTGGCGATCCTGAGCGAAGCGACCGAGATCCTGAAGCGCTACCCGGATCTGCGTGTTGAAGTCGCCGGTCACACCGACTCGAAGGGTACCGACGCCTACAACCAGAAGCTGTCGGAGCGTCGTGCCACCGCGGTGTACAACTACCTGACCCAGAACGGCGTTGATGCTTCGCGTCTGGTTGGCCCGATCGGCTACGGCGAGAGCCGCCCGATTGCTCCGAACACCAACCCGGATGGTTCGGACAACCCGGAAGGCCGCGCCAAGAACCGTCGTACCGAGCTGAACGTCCAGAACTAAGTTCTGGCGATCTCCCGCAAGACACAGCAGGACCCGGCTTCGGCCGGGTCTTGTTGTTTGTGCGGGAGGAAACGGCGAAGCTGCGGCGAGGATGACCGTTTGTCGGCTTTTTGTCCGTGAAACAATGGGTTGCCGTATTCATTGAAGGTGGCGCTTGAAAGCTGACGCGGCATTGCTAAACTCGCCGCGTCACTTCCTTTCGTGGATGCCCTTCATGCTGCGCTCTGCATCGGCCGCCGTCCTGGCGCTGGCCCTGGTTCCCGCCGCCCACGCCGCCGTCGATTGCTCGGCCAACACCAGCGCTTCGCCGCTGCCGTTGCCGGCCACGACCATCGCGCCGGTGGCCGATGAGCTGTACATCCGCGGCAACCAGCTGGGCATGCCTGCAGGCGTCCTCAGCACCAATTACGACCCTTCGCAATCGCTGGACCAGGTGCTGCAGCGGCTGCGCATCGATGGCTGCCAGAACATCGCCAAGGCCATTCCGAGCGCGCCGGCGGTGAAACCGAATGATCCGGCGGCCTACAAGCCGCAGACCGAATTCGACAACACGCCCTGGCGCTTCGACATGAGCCAGAACGGCAAGCGCATGACGGCCGAAGAGTTCGACGCCTGGATGAAGGCGCGCGGCGTACGCGTGGTCAAGGCCCGTCCGGCACCGGCCGCCACCCCGGCTGCGGCCGAAGCACCGGCCGAAACCAGGCCGGTCGACAAGAAGTAACCCTGCGGGGAGCAGTGGCTTGCGCACGCGCCGCCCACCTGCCGTCCCCGCCGCCCGCTCCCACGCATCGCGTGGGCGTGCGAACTCCGCTGCCGCATCCTCCGGCGTCCGCCATGGTCTGGCGCGCGTGCTGTCCAAGGCGGGCGTCTGCTCGCGCAGCGAGGCCGCGCGCTGGATCGCCGAAGGCCGTGTGCGCGTTTCCGGCCGTGTCATCCGTGACCCCGAGTTTCCGATTGCCCAGCCGGCGCCGCCGATCGAAGTCGATGGCCAACCGATGGGCGCGCCGCAGCGCCTGTACCTGATGCTCAACAAGCCGCGTGGAGTGGTGACCACCACCCAGGACGAGCGTGGCCGTGACACCGTGTATCGCTGTTTTGACGGCGCCGGCCTGCCCTGGATCGCCCCGGTCGGGCGGCTGGACAAGGCCAGTGAAGGGTTGTTGCTGTTCAGCAACGATCCGCAGTGGGCCGCACGCCTGACCGATCCGGACACCGGGCCACAGAAGACCTATCACGTGCAGGTCGATCACCTGCCCGATGACGCCACGCTGGTGGCATTGCAGGCCGGGGTGGAGGACGAGGGGGAATTCCTCGTCGCCCAGGCCGTGCGCGTGCTGCGCAGTGGCGACAAGACCGCGTGGCTGGAAGTGGTCCTCGATGAGGGCCGCAACCGCCACATCCGCCGCCTGTTGGCGGCCTTCGACCTGCAGGTGCTGCGCCTGGTCCGGGTCGCGATCGGCGGGCTGCTGCTCGGCGATCTCGGCAAGGGGCAGTGGCGGGTGCTGGAGGTCAGTGACCAGCAGCGGCTGGGGGCCGCTGCACCGGGCTGATCATCGCCCGCAGCCGGCGATTGCCGGCCACCGTGCCAGGCGTAAGGGGCGCCTGGTGTTGAATTTCCCGAACGGAGCCTGCCCATGTATCACCCGACCCTCAACCAAACCCTGCGCTGTGCAGGCCTGCTGCTGCCGATAATGCTGCTGACCGCCTGTGGCGGACACAAGAAGGCGGCCAAGGCGGAAACACCCGCCGAGACCCCGGTGGTCGAAGTGAAGGCCCCGGAGCTGGATGGCCGTGGCAGTTACCGCTTCCTGATGAGCAATGGCGACAGGAAGATGACCGCCGACGAATTTGATGCCTGGATGAAGGCCAACGGCATCCGCGTCGCCAAGGGCAATGGCCAGGCCGCTGCCGGCAAAGCGGTGGTGGTGGCCAGCAAGGACGAGCCGAAGGGCAAGAAGAAAAAGAAGTGACGTCTGTGGGTGCCGACCTTGGTCGGCACGCTTTGGCCGGTGGGGTCAGGGCCCCTTTCCGCAGGAAAGGGAACCGACCCCGGCGTGATCAGCCCTTGATCACGCCCAGCTCGATACCGATGCGGGTGAACGCATCGATCGCACGATCCAGATGCTCGCGGCTGTGTGCGGCGCTCATCTGCGTGCGGATGCGCGCCTGCCCCTTCGGCACCACGGGGAAGAAGAAGCCGATCGCGTAGATGCCTTCTTCCAGCAGGCGCTCGGCGAACTTCTGCGCCAGCGGGGCGTCGTACAGCATCACCGGGCTGATCGGATGCACGCCCGGCTTCACGTCGAAACCGGCTGCGATCATCTTCTCGCGGAAGTAGGCAGTGTTGCCGGCCAGCTTTTCACGCAGGTCGCCGGCCGCCGCCAGCATCTCGAACGCCTTGATGCCTGCGGCCACGACGTGCGGCGGCAGCGAGTTGGAGAACAGGTAGGGGCGTGAGCGCTGGCGCAGCAGTTCGATCACCTCGGCGCTGGCGCAGGTGAAGCCGCCCAGGGCGCCGCCCATGGCCTTGCCCAGGGTGCCGGTGATGATGTCGATCCTGTCCAGGACGCCCTTGACCTCGGCCGAGCCGCGGCCGGTGGCACCGAGGAAGCCGGTGGCGTGGCATTCGTCGATGTGGACCAGCGCGTTGTACTTCCTTGCCAGTGCGGTGATCTCATCCAGCGGGGCAATGAAGCCGTCCATCGAGAACACGCCGTCGGTGGTGATCAGCTTGGTCCTGCAACCGGCGGCATCGGCGGCCTGCAGCTGCGCTTCCAGGTCGGCCATGTCGCAGTTGGCATAACGGAAGCGCTTGGCCTTGCACAGGCGCACGCCGTCGATGATCGAAGCATGGTTGAGCGCATCGGAAATGATCGCGTCGTTCTCGCCGAGCAGGGGCTCGAACAGGCCACCGTTGGCATCGAAGCAGGCCGCGTACAGGATGGTGTCCTGCTTGCCGAAGAAGTCGGCGATCTGCTTCTCCAGCTGCTTGTGCAGATCCTGGGTGCCGCAGATGAAGCGCACCGAGGCCATGCCGAAGCCGTGGGTGTCCAGCGCGTCCTTGGCGGCCTGGATCAGGTCCGGATGGTCGGCCAGGCCCAGATAGTTGTTGGCACAGAAGTTCAGCACCTTGCGGCCGTCGTCGAGGGTGATCTCGGCCGACTGCGGGCTGGTGATGATCCGCTCGGACTTGAACAGGCCCTGGGCGCGGATGGCGTCCAGTTCCTCGGCGTAGTGGCGGGTCAGGGCGGAGGAGGCGTCGGTCATGGCGTGGGCACGGCTCTGCACGGGAAACCGCTGATTCTACCGGGCAATGCTGCTTGCCGACTGGCCAGGACCGGGCACCGCCAGGGGCGGCACATGTTGCATCGCAATAGCAAACGGATTAAAAATCCGTGAACCGGGGCTGTCCCGTTCCGGC
This sequence comes from Stenotrophomonas maltophilia, assembly GCF_001676385.1. GTDB lineage: Bacteria > Pseudomonadota > Gammaproteobacteria > Xanthomonadales > Xanthomonadaceae > Stenotrophomonas > Stenotrophomonas maltophilia_J. The sequence continues at coordinate 112,487 of NZ_LYVJ01000008.1, forward strand.
CGATACGCCCGCTTCCCGCCTTCCACGCCACCGCCCCCCACCGGAGACGCTCATGAAGCACGCCCGTGCCTGCCTCGCCATTGCCGCTGCCCTGACCCTGGCCGCCCCGTTCGCCGCCAGCGCCCAGGACGCAGAGTCGCCTTACAGCTGGAACGTCACTGCCGTGTCGGATTATCTGTTCCGTGGTGTGTCGCAGACCGATGAGGATCCGACCCTGCAGGCCGGTTTCACCTACACCAGCCCGGTTGGCCTGTATGCCGGCGTGTGGGGTTCGGGCGTCGACTTCGGTCCGGGTGATCCGAGCACCGAAGTGGATTACCAGATCGGCTACGGCGTGGACGTCACGCCCCGCGTCAATTTCGATGCGCTGCTGAACCGCTACACCTACCTCGGTGCCAGCGAGCTGAACTACAACGAGCTGATCACCACCACCACGCTGGATGAAACCTACAAGCTGACGGTGGCCTACACCAACGACGTCTGGAACAGCAGCACCGATGGCTGGTACTTCGGCCTGGGCGGCAGCTGGGGCCTGCCGAAGGACTTCACCCTGAATGCCAACGTCGGCCGCAGCACCTTCGAGGACGGTATCGCCAAGGACTACACCGACTGGAACGTAGGCGTCGAACGCCAGTTCGGCCTGTTCAACGTCGGCCTCGGCTACTACGGCACCGACGGCAACGGCCGCGACAACTCCGGCAAGCTGGCCCACAGCCGCGTGCTGCTGACCGTGGCCGTCGGCAAGTAACGCCGCAGGCGTTACGGTAGGTGCCAAGCTTGCCTGGCACGCATTGCGAAAAAGGCGCCCATCGGGCGCCTTTTTCAGTTCCGCGGTGTTCTTGATCCCATCTGGGGAAGAGCCCCCTTGTTGTTCAAGGGGGCGCGCCAAAGGCGCGGGGATAAGGAAACATGCGGGGGAATTGACCCTTCGGGTCAATTCCAGCTGAGGACGACCTTGCCGGCCTTGCCTTGTTCCATCAGGTCGAAGCCCTTCTGGAAGTCGTCGATCGGCAACTGGTGGGTCATCACCTTGCCGAGCGGGAAACCGGACAGCACCAGCTGGGTCATCTTGTACCAGGTCTCGTACATCTTGCGGCCGTAGATGCCCTGCACGGTCAGGCCCTTGAAGATGATCTTGTCCCAGTCGCAGCCGGCGCCCTTGGGCATGATGCCGAGCATGGCGATCTTGCCGCCGTGGTACATGCAGTCGAGCATGTCGTTGAACGCACGCGGGTTGCCGCTCATTTCCAGGCCTACGTCGAAGCCTTCCATGTGCAGTTCCTTCATCACGTCCTTCAGCGACTGGTTGGCTACGTTGACCACGCGGGTGGCGCCCATGTCGGCGGCCAGCTTCAGGCGGAAGTCGTTGACGTCGGTCACCACCACGTTGCGCGCACCGATGTGCTTGCAGATGCCGGCGGCGATGATGCCGATCGGGCCGGCACCGGTGATCAGCACGTCCTCGCCGATCACGTCGAATTCCAGCGCGCAGTGCGCGGCGTTGCCGTAGGGGTCGAAGAACGCGGCCAGCTCCGACGGGATCTGGTCAGGGATCGGCCACAGGTTGCTGGCCGGCATCACCATGTATTCGGCGAAGGCGCCGTTGACGTTGACGCCGATGCCGACGGTGTTAGGGCACAGGTGCGGGCGGCCGCCACGGCAGTTGCGGCAATGGCCGCAGACGATATGGCCTTCGGCCGAGACGCGCTGGCCGATCTCATAGCCGGTCACTGCCGAGCCGAGCGCGGCGATGCGGCCGACGAACTCGTGGCCAATGGTCAGGCCCGGCTTGATGGTGCGCTGGCTCCACTCGTCCCACAGGTAGATGTGCAGGTCGGTACCGCAGATCGCGGTCTTCTCCAGCTTGATCAGGACCTCGTTCGGGCCCGGGGTCGGAACCGGAACTTCTTCCAGCCAGATGCCCTTGGCCGCTTCGCGCTTGACCAGGGCCTTCATCGTTTGCTGCGCCATCGGGGTGGAACTCATCAGGGGGAAAGCGCGGATTATAGGACGCCGCGTGGATTTCCAATGTTGCGCTGCGGGTGCAGTGGCGGAACGAAAGGCGTGCGCCGACGGGCGTTTCGAACGTGCTGCAAACAGCAGCGCCGCTTCGCTCGCCGGGCATGGCTCGGCGCTACCGTCCGAGGCCAGGGGACTGTGGGGAGGCGAGAGGCCAGGCCGATGCAGGACCGTGAGCGCCATGGATGGCGCGACCGAGCCCCCATGGATGGGTTTACGGCGTGTCCTGCATCGGCCTGGCCTCTCCCCTCTGACCGATCGCAATGGAAACGCTGAACGGTGGAAGCACCTGATTGCATGACTTCCGGGGTTCGGGCCGGGGCAGGGCGGCGGGCTACAATCGAGGGTTCCACTACCAGGGGCCGCTCCATGCGCTCGAACCTGCTTGCATTCTCCATCGTCGCCAGCCTCGGGCTGGCCCAGGCCGCCCATGCCGCTGAAGGCATGTGGGTGCCACAGCAGCTGCCGGAAATCGCCGGCCCGCTGCAGAAGGCCGGCCTGAAGCTGTCGCCGGAGCAGCTGTCCAATCTCACCGGCGACCCGATGGGCGCCGTCGTCGCCCTCGGCGGCTGCACCGCCAGCTTCGTTTCGCCGCAGGGCCTGGTGGTCACCAACCACCACTGCGCGTATGGCGCCATCCAGCTGAATTCGACCGCGGAGAAGAACCTGATCAAGGACGGCTTCAACGCCCCGAAGCCCAGCGATGAACTGAGCGCCGGGCCGAATGCCCGCGTCTTCGTGCTCGACCAGATCACCGACGTCACCGCCCAGGCCAAGGCCGCCATCGCCGCAGCTGGCAACGACCCACTGGCGCGCAGCCGCGCGCTGGACGCCTTCGACAAGGCCCAGGTCGCCGCCTGTGAAGCCGAGGAAGGCTTCCGCTGCCGCCTGTACACCTTCTCCGGCGGCAATACCTACCGCCTGTTCCGCAACATGGAAATCAAGGACGTGCGCCTGGTCTACGCGCCCCCGGGCAGCGTCGGCAAGTACGGTGGCGACGTCGACAACTGGATGTGGCCGCGCCACACCGGCGACTTCTCGTTCTACCGCGCCTACGTCGGCAAGGATGGCAAGCCGGCTGCATTCTCGGCCGACAACGTGCCGTACCAGCCCAGGCATTTCCTGAAATTCACCGACCAGCCGCTGGGCGCGGGTGACTTCGTGATGGTGGCCGGCTACCCGGGCCGCACCAACCGCTACGCACTGGCCGGCGAATTCAATGAAACCGCCAGCTGGACCTATCCAACCATCGCCAGGCACTACAACGCGGTGCTGAAGATGATCGACGAGGCCGGCAAGGCCGACGCCGACATCAAGGTAAAGTACGCCGCCACTGCCGCCAGCATGAACAACGTGGCCAAGAACTACGCCGGCCAGCTGGAGGGCTTCAAGCGCATCGACGCGGCGGGCCAGAAGCAGGCTGAAGAAGCCGCCGTACTGGCCTGGCTGAAGAAGCAGGGCGCCGCTGGCAAGCCGGCGCTGGCCGCGCACGCACAGCTGGTCAAGCATCTGGACGCCAGCAAGGCCACCCGCGAGCGCGACCTGTTCGTCGGCCAGTTCAACAACACCGCAACGGTCGGTGCGGCCATCGCCCTGTACCGCCTGTCGATCGAGCGCACCAAGCCGGATGCCGAGCGCGAGGTGGGCTACCAGGACCGCGACCTGCCGACCATCGAAGGCAGCGTGCGGCAGATGGAGCGTCGCTACGTGCCCAGGATGGACCAGCAGTTCCAGGCCTACTGGCTGGACCAGTACGTGGCCCTGCCGGCCGCGCAGCGCAACAATGAAGTGCTCAACACCTGGCTGGGCGGCAGCGATGCCAATGCGGTCAAGGCGCTGGTGAGCAAGCTGTCGGGCACCGAGCTGGGCAGCCTGGATGCGCGCCTGAAGTGGTTCAAGGCGGACCGCGCGGCATTCGAAGCCAGCACCGACCCGGCCATCCAGTACGCAGTGGCGATCATGCCGTCGCTGCTGAAGCAGGAAGAGCAGAAGAAGATCCGCGAAGGCGAATCGCTGACGGCTCGCCCGCTGTACCTGCAGGCACTGGCCGACTACAAGAAGAGCCAGGGCGAATTCGTGTATCCGGATGCCAACCTGTCGCTGCGCATCACCTTCGGCAACGTGATGGGCTATGAGCCCAAGGACGGCGTGGCCTACACCCCGTTCACCACGCTGGAGGGCATCGTCGCCAAGGACACCGGCGTCGATCCGTTCGACGCGCCCAAGGCCCTGCTCGATGCAGTCAAGGCCAAGCGTTACGGTGGCCTGGAGGACAAGCGCATTGGTTCGGTGCCGGTGAACTTCCTGTCCAACCTGGACATCACCGGCGGCAACTCGGGTTCGCCGGTACTGGACGCCAACGGCAAGCTGGTCGGGCTGGCATTCGATGGCAACTGGGAATCGGTCAGCTCCAACTGGGTGTTCGATCCGGTGATGACCCGCATATCGCGGTCGACAGCCGCTACATGCAGTGGGTCATGCAGGAAGTGGCGCCGGCCCCGGAGCTGCTGAAGGAACTGAATCTGGCCAACTGAGGGTCGCTGTCCCGGGCGGTTCATCCACGCATGGCGTGGTCTACTGCTTGTAGCGGACACGGTGGTGCCGGCCGCTGGCCGGCAACCTTGACCCAATGGCCGGAAAACCTGAAACCCCGCGACGCAGGTCGCGGGGTTTTTTCATGGCCGCCCGGCCGGGTGCGCCGAACAGGTATCATCCCTGTTCCGCGGACTTCACAGGATGTGAACGAAACGCGGAGACCTCCTCCCCCCAGGACCCCTTGCACGCATGCGCATCCTGCTTGCCCGTCACGGCGAAACGCCGTGGAACGCCGAAGGCCGCTACCAGGGCCAGATCGACATCCCGCTTTCGCCGATTGGCGAAGCCCAGGCCCAGGCCCTTGGCGCCCGCCTGGCTTCGGTGGACATTACCCGTGCCGTTGCTTCGCCGCTGTCGCGCGCGCAGCGCACCGCGCAGCTGGCGCTCGGCGCCGCCCGTGCCGGGATGCTGCTGACCGAACCGGAGTTGCAGGAGATCGCCCACGGAGAGTGGGAAGGACTGCTGGCCAGCGAGATCCATGAGAAGGATCCGTCGCGCCTGCAGGCCTGGCGCGAGGAGCCGGATACCGTACTGATGCCCGGCGGCGAATCGCTGCGCCTGGTGCTGGAGCGCAGCTGGCGGGGTTTGGCGCGCGCCGCCGAGGGCCTCGGCGAGCACGACACCCTGCTGGTGGTCGCCCACGATGCGGTCAACCGCGTGATCCTGTGCAGGGTGCTGGGCCTGCCACTGTCGCGGCTGTGGACCTTCCGGCAGGCACCGACCACGCTCAACCTGCTCGAAGGCGGCGACCTGGACAGCCTGGAAGTGGTGCGCCTGAACGACTGCGCCCACCACACGCCGTTCTTCGGCGAAGCCAAGCACCGCGCGCTCTGAACCATTCCTTCGCATCAACTGCTTCTGCTGGAACCCCGCCGTGACGAACACCCCGACCACTCTGGCCGACTGGCTGGACTACATCGAACGCCAGCACCCGGCGACCATCGACATGGGCCTGGAGCGCGTGCGCACCGTGGCCACGGCGATGGGCCTGGGTGCCCCGGCCAGGCGCACCATCGTGGTCGGTGGCACCAACGGCAAGGGTTCCACGGTGGCGTTCATCGAGGCCATCGCACGCGCCGCCGGCTGGAAGGTGGGCGCCTATACCTCACCGCACCTGCTGCGCTACAACGAGCGCGTGCGCATTGATGGCCAGGAGGCGGACGATGCCGCGCTGGTGGCGGCGTTCAACGCCGTCGAGGCCGCGCGTGGCGGGATCACCCTGACCTATTTCGAGTACGGCACGCTGGCCGCGCTGCAGCTGTTCGCCGGCGCCGGGCTGGACCTGGCGGTGCTGGAAGTGGGCCTGGGCGGCCGCCTGGATGCAGTCAACATCGTCGACGCGGACGTGGCGGTGATCACCACCGTGGACGTCGACCACGCCGAGTGGCTGGGCGAGGACCGCGAAGCAATCGGTGCCGAGAAGGCCGGCATCATCCGCGGCTGGAAGCCGGTGATCCTGGGCGAGACCGATCCGCCCTCGAGCGTGCTGCGCCGTGCCTACCTGGTCGGTGCGAACGCGATCCGTGGCGGCAGCGACTATTTCTACGAGCCGATCGATGCCCAGCGCTGGCGCTGGCGGGATGTCGGCCTGCGCATGGAACTGCCGACCCCGGCCCTGGCCGGCCCGATCCAGCTGGCCAACGCCGGTGCCGCCATTGCCGCGCTGCGCGCACTGGACAGGCCGGTTCCCCGCGCGGCGTGGGCGGCCGGTATCGCGGCCGCCCGTATCGCCGGCCGCCTGCAGGCGTTCGAGCGCAACGGTGTGCAGATCCGCGTCGATGTCGGCCATAACCCGCAGGCGGCCGCCCAGCTGGCGCGCTCGCTGAAGGCCGAGGTGTCTCCGGGCCGCACGCTGGCGGTGTACGCCGCGTTGCAGGACAAGGACGCAGTGGGGGTGGTGCAGGCACTGCAGGACGTGGTGGGCGAGTGGACCCTGGCCGGGCTGGACGGCCCGCGCGGGCAGAGCGCCGCCCAGCTGCAGGCGCGCCTGGCCGGCACTGCTGCCGCTACGGCGCAGCTGGCCGACGGCGTCGAGCAGGCGCTGACGCAGGTGCTGGCGCAGGCCGAGCGGGGCGACCGGGTGCTGGTGTTCGGCTCCTTCCATACCGCGGCCGCGGCCCTGCGCTGGCTGCAGGATGGCCCCTGATCCGCGTTCAGCCAATGCCGACGCCGGCCGGTCCGGCACCCGTATAATCGACGGCAATCTCCGGACAGTTGCCTGCCTCACGTGGATACGCCCCTGAAACAGCGTCTGATTGGTGCCATCGTGCTGGTGGCACTGGCCGTGATTTTCCTGCCGATGCTGGTCAAGGGCCCCGCCCCGGACAGTGGTGTCGCCGACGTGCCGATCGCGGCCCCGCAGGCTCCGGCCAACGGCCAGTTCGAAACCCGTGAACTGCCGCTGGTCGCGCCGGCCGGTGGTGCCACCGGCCTGCAGGCCGGCCAGGTCAAGCCGGTGCAGGACGCCGCTGCGCCGGCCACGCCCCCGGCGGTGGATACCTCCCCGGCAGTAGCCGCCGGCAATTACGCAGTCACGTTCGGCGCCTATGGCAGCAAGGCCGATGCCGATGCAGTGATCGCCTACCTGCAGCGATCGCAGCTGCCGGGCTTTGCCGAGGCCACCACCCTCAACGGTCGCCAGGCATGGCGCGTGCGCGTGGGACCCTATGCCGATCGGGCCCTGGCCGAGGCGGCGCGGCTGCAGGCGGTGAAGATCCGTTCTGACGTGAAGGCCGAAGTGATCACCCTGGACGCGGCCACGGGCGGCGCTGCCCCGGTTGCCGCCGCGCCAACGCCGGCGGTGCCGGGCGCGAGTACTGCGTCTGCGGCCACCGCACCGTCGGCCAATGGCAATCCGGTGCGCAGTGAAAGCCTGCCGCCGAGCGCGCCAACGGCCGCTGCGGCGCCGGCAACCAAGCCGGAACCGCCGAAGCCGGCGCCCAGGCCCGAGGCTCCGAAGCCTCAGCCGAGGCCGGATGCGACCGCCAGCAAGCCGGCGACGGCCCCGGCGGCCCCGGCGGCCAGCGGCGTCGGCTTTGCGGTGCAGCTGGGCGCATTCGGCCAGGCCAGTGATGCCGCTGCCCTGCGCGACAAGGTCCGCGCGGCCGGATTCAGCGCCTTCGTCGAGCAGGTGCGTACCGACAAGGGCACTCTGCATCGTGTCCGCGTCGGGCCGGTCGCCAACCGTGCCGATGCCGAGCAGTTGAAGGCGCAGGTCGCGGCCAAGGTCGGCGTGGCCGGCATGGTCCGCCCCCACCCATGACCCACGCGCAGGCCCGTTGCCAGCGCTGCCCAAGGAGCAGGGCACCATGATCGACGTGGTATTGCTGATTGTGATCGCTGCCTCGACCCTGCTGGGGATGCTGCGCGGCTTCGTGGGGATCGTCATCGGCACCCTGTCGTGGTTGCTGGCGGCATGGGCGTCTTTCGCCTTTGGCAACGATGCTGCCCGTTGGTGGGCGGCCCCGGCGGCCCCCGGCGGCGAGCACTTTGTCGGCGGCTACCTGGGCGTTGGCATCGGCGTGATGATCGTGGTCGCCGTGATCGGCATGATCATCAAGGCGATGGTCCATCGCAGCATGCTGACCAGCCTGGACCGCCTGCTGGGCGGAGTGCTGGGCGTTGTGCGCGGTGGCCTGATCGCGGCGATCCTGCTGCTGCTGGCAGGCTTCACCCCGCTGACCGCCGAGCCTTCCTGGCAGCGTTCGGCGGTCCGTCCGGTGCTGAACCCGGCCGTGGCCTGGATGAACAGCAAACTGCCGCACTGGCGGATGCCCGGCGCCGACATGCTGCCCAAGGCCTTGCCGACAGACGCACTGTCCCCATCTTTGCTGGGAGACCTGGGAAAGAGCGCCGGTGCCGGGTTGGGCAAGCCGCGTGAGGCAGGCGATAATGGGATCCTCAACCAGGTAGTGGCAGGCAGCGGATGGCTGCGGCCTGCGAAAGCGGAACAGGGCGACGCCTACGATCCGGCCGAAGTTCGCCCGGATGCCCCTGCACTACCAGGCAGTATCGAGCCGGGTGACCCGGCCAATGTCGACCGCAGCCGCGGCGACCCTCGCGGCCAGGTACGGCCACCTTCCTTGTAACTGGGCACAGCCCAGCGGAGACCTCGCACCATGTGTGGCATCGTCGGAATCGTCGGCAACCAGAACGTCGCCGGGCAGTTGTATGACGGCTTGACCGTTCTCCAGCACCGCGGCCAGGACGCGGCGGGTATCGCCACCGCCAGTGGCAGCCGCCTGCGCGTGCAGAAGGCCACCGGGCTGGTCCGCGACGTATTCGATGCCCGCACCATGTCCACCCTGGAAGGCAGCGTCGGCATCGCGCACGTGCGTTACCCGACCGCCGGTTCGGAAGGCATGGACGAGGCCCAGCCGTTCTACGTGAATTCGCCCTACGGCATCGCATTGGCCCACAACGGCAACCTGATCAACACCGAGGCGCTGCGCCAGCAGGTGTTCGAGCAGGACCGCCGCAACGTCAACACCGACTCAGACAGCGAAGTGCTGCTGAACGTCTTTGCCTTCGAACTGGACGCGCAACGCCAGCTCAGCCCGGAGGCCGCGATCCGCGCGGTGGCCGGCGTGCATCGCCGTTGCAAGGGGGGCTATGCCGTGGTCAGCGTGGTGCTGGGGCTTGGCCTGGTCGCGTTCCGCGATCCGCACGGCATCCGCCCGCTGGTGCTGGGCAAGCGCACTCATGTGGAGGGTGACGAGTACATCGTCGCCTCCGAGTCCGCGGCGCTGGATGTGCTGGGTTTCCAGCGCGTGCGCGACGTGCAGCCTGGCGAAGCGCTGGTGATCACCGCGCGTGGCGAACTGTTCTCGGAGATCTGCGCCGAGCCGGCCGAGCACACCCCGTGCATCTTCGAATATGTGTACTTCGCGCGCCCCGATTCGATGATCGACAACGTCTCGGTGCACAAGGCGCGCATGCGCATGGGCATCAAGCTCGGCGAGAAGATCCTGCGCCTGCGCCCGGACCATGACATCGACACCATCATTCCGATCCCGGATACCTCGCGCGACGCCGCGCTGGAGATCTCCAACGTGCTCGGGGTGAAGTACCGCGAAGGCTTCATCAAGAACCGCTACATCGGTCGCACCTTCATCATGCCGGGCCAGGGCGAGCGGGTGAAGTCGGTGCGCCGCAAGCTCAATCCGATCCACCTGGAGTTCCGTAACCGGGTGGTGCTGCTGGTGGACGACTCGATCGTGCGCGGCACGACCAGCCAGCAGATCGTGCAGATGGCCCGCGATGCGGGCGCGCGCAAGGTGTACCTGGCCAGTGCCGCGCCGCCGGTGCGTTTCCCGAACATCTACGGCATCGACATGCCGGCGGCCGAAGAACTGGTCGCGCATAACCGCACCGTGGAAGAGATCGAAGCCCATCTGGGCTGCGACTGGCTGATCTACCAGGATCTGGAGGACATGGAAGCCGCGGTGAGCGAGGGCAATCCGGCGCTGCGCAGCTTCGATTCGTCCTGCTTCAACGGCCACTACCCGACCGGCATCGAGCCGGGCTACTTCGAGCGCATCCAGCAGCTGCGTTCGGATGACGCCAAGCACAAGCGCCGCGCCTGAGGTCCACCGGGGTGGATGTGCCTGACGTTGGTGGCGACCTGCTGCGCGCAGCGCAGCAGTGCCTGGCCGAGGCCGATCCGTTGCGCAAGGTTGCGCTGACCCAGGCCCATGCCGCTGCCTTCCGCGCGGGTCGCCTGAAGGTTGCGGCCGACGCGCCACCGCCGCAGCCGATCCGCATGCCGGGGCGGCCGGCACGACTGGCGCTTGTGCATCCGCGCGACGTCCCGCGGCGTGGACTGGGCGGCGAGGAAGGACGCGCCGCTTTCATCCACGCCATCGCCCATATCGAGCTCAACGCGATCGACCTGGCCTGGGATGCGGTGTACCGCTTCCGCGGGTTGCCGCCAGCCTTCCACGCCGATTGGGTCAGCTGTGCCGACGACGAATCCCGGCACTTCATGCTGCTGCGGGCGCGACTGCAGGCGCACGGCCATGATTACGCCGATTTCCCCGCGCACAACGGCCTGTGGGAGATGTGCGAGAGAACCGCGCATGATGGCTTGGCACGGATGGCGCTGGTTCCACGCGTGCTGGAAGCCCGCGGCCTGGATGTGACCCCGGGCATGATCGAGAAGCTGCGCAATGTCGGCGATGATGAGACCGCCGACGTGCTGGACGTGATCCTGCGCGAGGAAGTGGCGCATGTGGCCGCCGGCTCGCGCTGGTACCGCTGGTACTGTGACCGTGCCGGCGTAGAGCCGCGCGCGCGGTTCAAGGAGCTGCTGGTGGAGTACGCCGGAGGCTATCTGCACGGCCCGTTCAACATTGAAGCGCGCCTGCTGGCCGGCTTCGATGCGGATGAGCTCGCCAGCCTGGTCGAGCAGGCCGGCTGAGAAAAAGGGGACGGAGGGGATTAAGTCGTTTGTGCCACAAGCGACTTAATCCCCTCCGTCCCCTTTTTTCATGCGTTCGGGAGCACCACGCGCCTGCCATCCGCCGTTGGCCGGTTGATGTAGAACAGCCCGGGGCCTGGTCGATACGGCAGCTCGCTGACGCCGGCGTCGGCGGCATAGGTCAGCGCGGTGTCGCCCAGCGCGTCGAAATTCCAATGCGCCGACTGCATCAGGTAGCGCCGCCGCAACAGCGCCTCCTGCGACTGGGTCAGCGCCTGTCCCGCCACCAGCCGCCGGGCGATCGGCTGCAGGGCCGATGGCAGTTCCCAGCCCGGTACATCGGCGGCATGGGCGCGCCAGCGCACGCCGGCGTTGATCGCATGCTGCTGCATCACCTGCAGCGGGATCAACTGGTAACGCCAGTCGATGTGCCGCCGCAGTACCACGGCGGCCGTCACGTACAGCACCGGCGACAGCAGCACGCTGCGGCTGCCGGCACGGCGCTGCTGTTGCCATTGATGCCAGACGTCCACCCAGATTTCCTTTTCATCCGCGCCCAGCTGCTGCCGCCAGCGCTCGGCATCGGCCCGAGTTTCAGCGTAGGCGGTGGTGGCCTGGAGCATCGCCAGCGGTGGCACCCCGTAGTCGGCGATGGCCGGGCGGCGCAGCTGCTGCCGCCGCGGGCGGCTGAGCAGCTTGGGACCTTCCTCCAACTGGTTGTAGCCGCCGCCGATGTTGGCGTGCACGCCGGGCAGTGCGATTTCGGTGAACGGCGGCGCCACGCTGGTCAGCGGATAGTGCTCGCGGTGCTCGTCGCGCGCGACCAGCTGCACGACGTGCCCGGCGATGCCACGGCGCATGGCCAGCTGTGGCTGCTCATCGGCGCGCCCGCCACTGATCGAGACCACGGTGTCGAACAGGCCGATGAAGCGCACCAGCGGCAGGGCAGGGGCAAAGTCCGCCGTGCAGGCCAGGCCGGATGCCAGCAGCAGCTGTCGCCATCGCGTGCTGTCCCAGCCCTGCAGCTGGTTGGCGATATCCCTTGCGGCCGCAGCGCCGCGCGAATAGCCGAACAGATCCAGCTGCACGCTGCGCAGCGGTTGCCGCCAGCGCGTGGCCAGTTCGGCCAGCGCGGCCGGCAGCAGTACCTGCAGCGCGCGTTGCACCTTCGCGTGCACACCGCTGGCACCGATGCCGAAGGCCAGTCCGATCAGATCATCATCGGCACCGTCACGGGTGCCCACGCCTTCCACGTAGATCGACAGTGCGGGCGTGGCCATCGTATCGCGGCGGCTGTCTGCATACGCCTGCTGCAGGCGCGCGATGTTGGTCAGGCCATTGTCATAGCTGCTGGTCAACCGGCTCTGGTAGGTCGAATCATCATCGGCGCGCAGCAGGGCCGGGCGCGGCTGCGGCGGTTGCGGGCGACCGCGGGCCAGGTTGTGTGCGTTGTTGCGGGTGCCGTCGAAGAACAGGCCGATCCGCAGCAAGCCGACATCTTCGTCCGTGTCCTGCGGTGGTGCCATGTGCATTCCCCGTCGTTGCCGCGTCAGGATGACGCGAAAGCGGTGTGTTGGCGAAGTGTAATGACGCTTTTTACCTGACTGAACGTAGCTGCGGTCGATCACAAATCCCAACTTTCATTCTGATCGCCTATTGAATTCACACGACCTGCGCAGGCCATATTGCCAAACCCGGCAAACCGGGTCGTGCTGCATCAACGCTGTTCACATCATTCAAGGAGCGACGCAATGTTGTCCAGATCGATTGGCAAAGCGGCAGGTGGCCTGGTGTTGGGTTTGTCGGTGGCAACCGCCGCGCAGGCGGCACCGTTGTTTGAACCTGTGACGATCATCAGCCGCGCCTCTGCAGGCAGTGAGCCGGCGTTGGGCAGGCTGCTGGCGGCACCGTCCACTGCGGCAGTGCAGGAAGTGCGTGTCGATGCGGCAGCCACTGCACAGCCGCAGCTGGAATTCGAGCTGCTCGGCCGGCGGGTGCAGGCAGTGCGCAGCAGGGTCGAGGCGCTGCCTGATGGTGGCAGCATCTGGTACGGCCAGTTCCGCTCGCCCTCGGACAGGCTGACCGCCACCACCTCCAGTGGCCAGGATGATCCGGCCAATTCGTTGATCCTGGTGCGGTCGGGCAACACCCTCACCGGTTCGATCCGCAAGGACGGCAAGCTCTACCGGCTACGCCCGCTCGGCAACCGCCACGTGCTGGTCGAGGTGGACGAATCACGGATGCCGGCCGACCATCCTGCCGACTACAACCAGCTGCCGAAGATCCCGGTGGCGGGAGACGATCGCATCGGAACCGCCCAGGCGTCTTCCGGCACGCCCGCTACCATCCGAGTACTGGTGGTCGCAACCAATGCCGCGGTGACGGCCTACGGCGGCAACATGCAGTCGCTGGTGCAGCTGGCGGTGGCCGAGTCCAACCAGGGCTACACCAACAGCAATGTTGGCCTGACGCTGCAGCTGGCCGGTTACGAGACCACCAGCTACAGCGAATCGGGCAATTTCAGTACCGATCTGTCGCGTTTCCGGGGCACCAGCGACGGCTACATGGACAGCATCCACACCAGCCGCAACAGCACCGCAGCCGATGTCGGCGTGCTCCTGATCAACAACAGCGGCTACTGTGGCCTGGCTTCGGGCATCGGCTCAACGGCCTCCACGGCGTTCGCGGCGGTCTACTGGGACTGCGCGACCGGGTACTACTCCTTCGCCCACGAGATCGGCCACCTGCAGAGTGCGCGGCATGACATCGCCACCGACTCGAGCACCTCGCCCTATGCGTACGGCCATGGCTACCGTTATGAACCGGCCAGCGGCACTGGATGGCGCACGATCATGGCCTACAACTGCACCCGCAGTTGCCCGCGCCTGAACTACTGGTCCAATCCCAACATCAGCTACAACGGCATCCCGATGGGGAATGCCAGTACCGCTGACAACCAGCGCGTGCTGGTCAACACCAAGCACACGATCGCCGCGTTCCGTTGATCCCGCGGCATCCGCGGCCGCGATGCGCGGCCGCGGATCTCAACCCGGCATCATCACGCGCGGGGAAGCGTTTCCAGCGACCAGCCGTTGGCGTCGACTCGCAGCACGGACCCCTGTTCGTACCAGTCGCCCAGCACGATGCGGGTACAGCCGCGGCCACCGGCCTGCAGGGTGTGGATCGCCGGGCGGTGGGTATGGCCGTGGATCATGGTATCCACGCCGTGGCGCACGAAGGTCGCATCGACTTCGGCCGGGGCCACGTCGGTGACGGTCTCGAACTGGGCCCGGTCGCCCTGTTTCATTTCCGACTGGCGGGCCTGGCTGGCTTCGCGCGCCTTCTGCGCGAACGCGATGCGTGCGGCCAGCGGCTGCGACAGGAACTGCGCCTGGAACGCCGGGTCGCGTGTCTGCGCGCGGAACTGCTGGTAGGGAATGTCGTCGGTGCACAACAGGTCGCCGTGCTGCAGCAGCACCGGGCGGCCATACAGTTCGATCACGCAGGGGTCAGGCAGGATGCGCAGCCCGGCGCGGCGCGCATAGTCTTCACCGAGGAGGAAGTCGCGGTTGCCGCGGATGAAGTACACCGGCACGCCGCTGCCGGACAGTACCTTCAGCGCATCGGCCACTGCATCGGCGGCGGGCGACGGGGTATCGTCACCGATCCAGGCCTCGAACAGGTCGCCGAGGATGTACAGCGCATCGGCGCCGGGCGCCTGCTCGCGCAGGAAGCGCAGGAACAGGTCGGTGATCTCCGGACGGCTGGGGTCCAGGTGCAGGTCTGAAATGAACAGCGTGGTCATGGCCGCATTCTAGGCCATCAACGATGGCGGTAGCGCCGTCGGCATGATGGGGTCAGATCCCTTTCCCGAAGGAAAGGATCTTGGCCCCGGGGCTACACCGGCAGCGGCAGCCAGGCCAGGCTCGCCGACGCCAGCAGGGCGGCGATGCCGGTGGCGGCCAGTACATCGCTGGGATAATGCAGGCCGAGCACGACACGCGACAGCGCGACGCCCAGCGTGAAAGGCACCAGCAGCGGTGCCAGCCACGGATAGTAGGCCAGCGCCACGATGGTGAACGACACCGCGTGCAACGTGTGGCCGGAGGGGAAGCTGAACTCGTCCAGCGGTGCGACCCAGGCGCGGATGCGCAGATCGGCTGCATACGGCCGCGGCCGCCGGGTCCAGCGCTTGAGGCCCTTGTACAGCAGCAGGGCCGCAAGGCCGGTAGCCGCCATGTGCACCGAGGCGCGCAGGCCATCAAAGCCGTCGAGCACGACCAGGGCACCCATCAGTACGTACCAGAGCACGCCATCACCCAGCCGGCTGATGGCCGCGAACACGCGGCGCACGCGACGGCGGCGGCAGTAGTGATTCGCGCGGCGGCACAACCGGGCTTCGCGCCCGGACAGCAGTTCAAGCGGCGTGGTGCGCATGGCCGCTCCTCCGCGACTGCGCCAGTTCGGCCAGCAGCGCATCGAACTCAGCCACCACCTGCTGTGGATGCAGGCGCTTCATTGCTCGAGCGGCATTGCTGCCCAGTGCGCGGCGCTGCGCGTCATCGGCGGCCAGCTGCACGGCCGCTTCGATGAACTGCTCGTCGCTGTCCACCGCCGCGCCGTTCTCGCCATTGCGGAGGTACTCGCGGGCCGCGCCGTAATCGAAGGCGACGGTGGCCACGCCGCTGGCCATGCTTTCCAGGGTCACGTTGCCGAAGGTCTCGCTGCGGCTGGGGAACAGGAACAGGTCGCCGCTGGCGAAGTGCCGGGCAAGCGCATCGCCGCGCTGGATGCCGCAGAAAATGAAATCGGGATTTTCGTGGGCCAGCTTGTCACGAGCCGGGCCATCGCCGACCCAGACGAAGCGTGCCTTCGGCCGGATCTGCTGCAACCGGCGGAACGCCTTCACTGCCAGCCCAAGGTTCTTTTCCGCAGCGATGCGGCCAACGTAGATCGCCACCAGTCCGTTGCCATCCACGCCCCATTCCTCGCGCAGCACCGGATCGCGCCGGCCCGGGTCGAACTGCTGGCTGTCAACGGCCCGCGCCAGCAGGCGCACGCGTTCGAATCCCTGGTCGCCAAGGAACTGCTGCAGCTCGCGGGTTGGCACCAGGGTTGCATCGGCCTGGTTGTGGAAGCGGCGCATCCAGCGCATCGCGGCCGCCTGCAGCCAGGCCACGCCGTAGTCGGGCAGGTATTCGTCGAAGCGGGTGTGGAAGCCGCTTGCCACCGGGATGCCAAGGCGGTGCGCGGTGCGTAGCGCCGACCAGCCCAGCGGGCCTTCGGTAGCGACGTAAACCGCATCCGGGCGCTGCTGTTGCCAGTGGCGGCCGAGCCGGATCGGAGCGGGCAGGCCGAAGCGCAGGCCGGGATAACGTGGCAACGCGGCGCCCGGAACCAGCAGGGTCCCTTGGCCCGGATCCAGTCCTTCGCTGGCCTGGCGTGGCCGGATGAGGTCGACGTCATGGCCGCACGCACGCAGTCCCTGTTCCAACCCCTGCACAGTGAGGGCGACGCCGTTCACTTCCGGCGGATAGGTCTCGGTGACGATGGCATAGCGCATGGCGGGCCTCCCGGTTTCCGGCATGCTCGGGTTTGGCGATGTAGCCGATATGACCGCTTTGCGACCGTCACATGACGGTGGCGGCGGCCGCCCCATGGGCGCTGCGGCCAGGAAAAACCACGGCCCCGAAGGGCCGTGGTGGGGGTGCCTCAAATCACAGCGTGATGGATCAGAAGCGCTGCTGGTACTTCATGTAGACGAAGCGGCCGATGTCGTAGCCACCGTAGTACGAGAAGGCCGAGTTCGGCTTGCTGTACATGACCGGGCCGTACTTCTCGAACACGTTGTTGGCACCGACCGAGACGGTTGCATCCCACGGCAGCGAGTAACGGACCTGCACGTCGTGGAAGGTGACCGCGCCGCGCTCGTTGTAGTTGCGCGATCCCTTGTACCACGGTGCATATACGCCCGGATCCGAGCACTCGTCCGGGTACAGCGCGATGTTCGAGCAGGTTTCCTTCACGCCCGAATAGTAACGCGCGGTCCAGCTCGCGCCGAAGTTGCCCCGCTCGTAGCCCAGCACCAGGTTGGAACGGACACGGAAGGCGCTGCCGATGCCGTTGGTGACGATCGGGACGATCGAGCTGTCGTTGGAAGTGCGGTAGGTCGCACTGGACACATAGGTGGTGGCCGAGTTCACGTTGAACTTGCCGAACCGGGTGTCCAGACGGTAGCTCACATCCAGGTCGTAGCCTTCGGTTTCCATGAAGCCCGCATTGCGGTTGCCGAACTTCAGGTTGGTCACGATGCCGGTCACCGGGTCACGCTGGAAGCGCGAGCAGCGCGCCTCGATGCCCGACTCGTAGCAGTCCTGCAGGATCTGGGTCGGCGTATCAGCGATGATCGTGTTGTCGATGCGGATCTTCCACCAGTCCAGCGAGGCGTTGAACCCCTGGATGAAGCTCGGGCTCCAGACCAGGCCCAGGGTCTTGCTGGTCGAGGTTTCCGGCGTCAGCAGCGGATTCGATCCGGAGGTGAACGGCACCGGAGTCGCGTCGGTTGCCGTGTTCACCGGGGTGCCGCCCTGGCGCAGCTGGCGGAAGGTATCCGCATTGGCGATGTCACGCGCGCAACGTGCACGGACTTCCGCGCTGGAGGCCGAGGAACCGAAACGGGTATCGCACGGATCGCTGAACTGCGCGAAGGTCTCCGAACCACCACCGAACAGGTCGCTGATGGTCGGTGCGCGGAAGCCCTCGGCCCAGGTGCCACGCACCATCAGCGAGTCGATCGGCTTCCACTTGAAGCCGAACTTGCTGTTGAGCGTGTTGCCGAAGGTGTTGTAGTCCGAGAAGCGGGTGGCGCCATTGAAGCTCAGTTCCTTCGCGCCCGGGAGGTCGGCCAGCACGGGAACGTTCACTTCCAGGTAGGCTTCGTTGACGGTGTAGTCGCCGCCGGTCGGGCCAGCGGCCAGGTTGGTGGTAGCGCCGGTCCGGGCCAGGGCATCCGGGGTGTACTTGCCTTCTTCCTTGCGGCTTTCCACGCCGAAGGCGAAGCCGAGGTCGCCGGCCGGCAGGGTCACGATGCTGCCGGCGATGTTGGCGAAGAAGTTCTTGGAAGTCGTGCGGCCCTTGGTGACCTCTTCCGGGAACAGCCACGCCTGCAGTTCTTCGTTGCCGTACAGGCCATCGGCAGCCGTCGTGCCATAGGGGACCAGCGGGTTCCACGGCTTGCAGACGTCGTAGGAGATCGGGGCAGCGGCGGTGCCGCACTGTACCTTCCCGGTGGCGGCGTTGTAGAAGGACGGGCCTACGCCGGCCGCGACGCGTGCCTTGTGCAGGTTGCCGGTTGCCACCGACTCCAGTTCATTGCGGTTGTACTGGTAGCCCACTTCCCAGTCGAAGTAGCGTTCGCCGATCTCGAACGAACCATCGAACGACGCCACCGCGCGGTAGGTCTTCAGCTCGCTGGTGGTCACGCGCGGCACTTCCCAGGTACGGCGGTTCCAGGCCACGGCGGTCGGGTTGGCATAACCGTGCTGGCGGCCGAATGGGTTGAAGTAGCTGTCGATCGACATCGAGCCGACACCGGCGGTGCTCGACTGCAGCGGGTAGCCCGCGATCTGGCGGGTGGACTCACGCTGGTTGTAGCCCAGCTCGGTGCGGAAGTTGACGTTGTCGGTGATCTTGAACCGGCCGTCGAAGTAGACCGAGTCGCGCTTGACCGGGTACATCACGTGCATCTGGTCGTTGGCGTTGCTCACGTCACCGGTGAAGGGCGTGGTATTGGTGAGGTGGTAGTTGGCCGGGTTGGTCGGGTCCGTGCCGCGGTTGAGGGAGTAGCCGCAGCCAGCAGTGGCGGTACAGCCCGGGCCGCGCAGGCCCGTGAACTGGCCGTACTGGCTGATCGTGGTCCAGTTGCTGGTGTCGTTCGGATGGCGATCGGTCATGCCGTACTGGCTGAAGCCGCGATCACGCGCCCACACGCCCTTCTCTTCGGCATGCTCGGCCGACAGGGTCAGCGACACGCGCTCGTTGCTCCAGCCGGCGACCACATCGAAGCGGTCGCGTGCACCGTCGCCCTGGCTGTACTGGCCGTGGTAGACGTTGGCGGTCACACCGGTGACATTGGAACGGGTGATGATGTTCACCACGCCGGCCATGGCGTCGGAGCCGTAGATCGCAGAGGCGCCGTCCTTCAGCACCTCGATGCGCTCCACGGCAGACACCGGCAGCGAGGAGATGTCCTGGTAGCCGGACGTGCTGATGCCCAGGCGCTTGCCGTTGACCAGCACCAGCGTGCGCTGCGTGCCCAGGTTGCGCATGTCGATGTACGTACCGCCTGCGTTTTCACCCGCGGTCAGCGCATTGGCGCGGCTGATGGCCGGGCTGCCCATCGCGGTGACGTTCTGCAGGATGTCCGCAACCGAGCTGAAGCCCTGCTTTTCAATGTCATTGCGGCTGATCGCGAACACCGGCTGGGCGGTTTCCACTCTACCTGGCGGATGCGCGAGCCGGTGATCTCGATGCGGTCGAGGTTGGTGGGAGTGGTGCTGCTGCCGTCCTGGGCAAACGCGGGCAGCGCGGCCAGCGCTGCGGTGGTAGCAAGGGCGTAGCGGATGGCCTGCCCCAGGTTGGTGCGTGAAGTCATGGCGAGCTCTCTCTCTCTCGGGTCGTGCAGAAGACGCCAAAGGGGGCGTCGAACGGGCCAGCAGGGTCAATGACCGAGCCAGCGACCCGATAGTAGTCTCGTTGGTTAATTCCCTGTAAAGAGCTCGTATCAATTCATGTCACAAGGCATCGCGAATCTTCACAAAATGTGAACAGAAGCAGAGGCTTACGGTTCGGTCGCGATCAAGTTGGCGGCTTTTTATGCTGCAATGCAGCACGAAAAGCCGCCAAACTGCGCAAAGTGGCCACGCGAAATGCGTCACGTTGAGGCTGCATTGCGCAGCGCGGAGGCGCGTATTCAGGCCACGAACGGCCGGAACTGGATACCCAGCCCGGCGATGCCGTCGGTCTCGCCGATCAGGTCGGCACGCAGCAACGGCCGGGCGTCGATGAAGGCCTGCGGGACGATCAGCGACAGGCGGTTGTCATCGGCGGTCAGTTCCAGTGCCGGTAACGGGGCGTCCTCATGGGCACGATTGAGCAGCACGGCCAGGCGCAGCAGGGCGGCCAGCCGGCGCGCGGTCAGCAACAGGCGCTCGGGCAGGGCGTCGAAGGCCGTCTTGGGCACGTTGCGGCGGTGGCTGCGTACCAGCGCGGCCAGCATCTGCTGCTCCTGCCGCGAAAAGCCGGAGATGTCCGAATGCTCCAGCACGTAGCTGCCATGCACGTGGTAACCGCTGTGCGCGATCATCAGGCCCAGTTCGTGCAGGCGCGCGGCCCAGCCGAGCATGCGCGCGTCGTCGGCATCGAGCTTCCATTGCTCCTGCACCTGTTCCAGCAGCGACAGCGCTGTCTCCTGCACGCGGTCAGCCTGTACGGTATCAATGCCGTAGCGCTGGGTCAGCGCGGCCACCGATTCGTCACGCGGATCGTTCTCGCCGGCGCGGCCGAGGATGTCGTAGAGGATGCCTTCACGCATCGCCGCCTTGCTGACCAGCAGCTTCTGCAGGCCCAGCGCCTGGAACGCGGCCTCCAGCACCAGGATGCCGCCGGCGATGATCGGGCGGCGGTCACTGGACAGGCCCGGCAACTGGATATCGTCGATCTTCTTCGCCTTCAGCAGTTCGTCGCGCAACTGGGGCAGGGCCTCGGCAGTGATCGCGCCCTTGCTCAGTTTCATCGTCGCGCAGATCTCACTGATCGCCTTGTGCGTGCCCGACGAACCCAGCGCCTCCTGCCAGCCCAGCGCGCGGTACTTGCTGGCGAAGGGCTGGAACTCGCGACCGATCTCGGCCAGTGCGTCCTTCCAGCGCTTCTTGCTCAGCTTGCCGCCCGGGAAGAAGCGGCGGGTACTGGCGATGCACCCGGCCTGCAGGCTCTCGCGCTCCAGTGTCTGCATGCCCATGCCGATGATGAATTCGGTCGAGCCGCCCCCGATGTCGATCACCAGGCGCCGCTGGCCGGGCTTGGGCGGCTGCGCATGGGCAACGCCGAGGTAGATCAGGCGGGCTTCTTCGCGGCCGCTGACCACCTCGATGGCATGGCCGAGCGCGGTTTCGGCCGGGACCAGGAACGACTGAGGGGAACGCAGCTGGCGCACGGTGTTGGTGGCCAGCGCGCGTACCCGGTGCGCCGGTACGTTGCGGATACGCTGGCCGAAGCGTGCCAGGCACTCCAGCGCGCGTTGCCGGGCTGCGGAGGAGAGGCCGCCCTTTCCATCCAGGCCATCGGCCATCCGCACCGTTTCGCGCAGCCGGTCGATCACCCGCAGCTGGCCGAGCGTATAGCGCGCGATGACCATGTGGAAACTGTTGGAGCCAAGGTCGATGGCGGCCAGCAGGTCGCCATCCTGCAATGCGGGCGGAGTCGTGGTGGTATGCGGCATGGGCGAATGTTAGCCGAAGGGGCGGTGTGCTCGTCACCGCGCGGCCTTCAGATTTTGGAAGGGGCGTGCAGCAGGATTGCAGGGGGTCAGATCCCCTTCCCGCAGGAAAGGGATCTGACCCCGGGCGATCCGACCGTTGGTCGGCACTGATCGACTCCCGATCAACGGTCGCGATCCACCGGGGCAGCAGGTCGTTGGCTTACAGCCCCTGCATCAACGCCATCTGCGCCGAATGCGGGGCTTCATCGTGGGCGGGCGCGCGCTTGTGGTACCCGCCTTCGGCATCCAGTTCCCAGGCGTTGAGATTGTCGTCCAGGTAGTTCTGCAGCACTTCGCGGTACACCCGCCTGGCCAGCTCCGGGTCCAGGATCGGGAAACAGGTCTCGACCCGGCGCAGCAGGTTGCGTTCCAGCCAGTCGGCGCTGGCGCAGTACATCTCCGGTGCGCCGTCGTTGCCGAACCAGTACACCCGGCTGTGCTCGAGGAAGCGGCCGACGATGGAGCGCACGCGGATGTTGTCCGAGATGCCGGGCACGCCCGGGCGCAGGGTGCAGGCACCGCGGATGATCAGGTCGATCTGCACGCCGGCCTGCGAAGCGGCATACAGCGCGCGAACCACCTGCGGTTCGTTCAACGCATTCATCTTGGCGATGATCCGCGCCGGGCGGCCCGCGGTGGCGATGCGTGTCTCGCGTTCGATACGGCCGAGGATGCCGGTGTGCAGGGTGAACGGCGACTGCAGCAGGCGCTTGAGCTTCATTTTCGAGGCCAGCCCGGACAGCTGCTGGAACAGCAGGTGCACATCGTTGCCGATATCCGGGTCGGCGGTGATCAGGCTGATGTCGGTGTACGCGCGCGCGGTGCCGCTGTGATAGTTGCCGGTACCCAGGTGCACATAGCGGCGCAGCTTGCGGCCCTCGCGGCGGACGATCAGCAGCATCTTGGCGTGGGTCTTGTAGCCCACCACGCCGTACACCACCTGCACGCCGGCTTCCTGCAGGCGATCGGCCAGGCCAAGGTTGGCCTCCTCGTCGAAGCGCGCGCGCAGTTCCACCACCACGGTCACGTCCTTGCCGTTGCGCGCAGCCTGGATCAGGGCGTCGACGATCAGGGAATCCTTGCCGGTGCGGTACAGGGTCTGCTTGATCGCCAGTACCTGCGGGTCGGTCGCGGCCTGCCGGATCAGGTCCAGCACGGCGGTGAACGCGTCGAACGGATGATGCAGCAACAGGTCCTTGCGCGCGACGATGTCGAAGATGCCGTCGCTGTCGCGCAGCGTGCGCGGGTTCATCGGCGGGTACTTCAGGTCCGGCCGCCCGATCAGGTCGTACAGCTGGATGATGCGGTTGAGGTTGACCGGGCCATCGATGCGGTACACCGCGTTTTCGGTCAGGCCGAAGTTCTGCAGCAGGGTGCGCACGATCTCGCGCGGCATGTCGTGGGCGATCTCCAGCCGCACCGCCGGGCGGTAGCCACGGTCGACCAGTTCGTCGCGCAGGGCCAGTGCCAGGTTTTCCACTTCCTCCTCGTCCACCACCAGCTCGGAGTTGCGGGTGACGCGGAACTGGTAGGCCCCCTGGACTTCCATGCCCGGGAACAGCTCGTCGACGAAGGTCGACAGCACCGATGACAGGAACACGAAGTTCTGCGCGCCGCCGAGTTTTTCCGGCAGCTGGATGATGCGGGGCAGCGAGCGCGGCGCGCGCACGATGGCGAGGTGGCCGGCGCGGCCGAAGGCGTCGGTGCCCTTCAGCACCACCACGATGTTCAGCGACTTGTTGAGGATCTTCGGGAACGGGTGCGCCGGATCCAGGCCCAGGGGCGACAGCACCGGCATGATCTCGTTGCGGAAATAGGCGCGCAGCCAGCGCTTCTGGCGATCATTCCAGGAATGGCGGCCGAGTACCCCGATGCCGGCCTCCATCAACGCCGGGCGCAGCGTCTCGTTCCAGCAGCGGTACTGCTGGTCCACCAGCTCGGCGGCGCGTTCGTGGATGGCATTGAGGATGGCCTGTGGCCCCATGCCGTCGGGCGCCGGGGGCAGGCCGAACTCCTGCGCATGGCGCACGGCGGCGGCGCGGATTTCGAAGAATTCATCCAGGTTGGTGCAGGAGATGCACATGAAGCGCAGCCGCTCCAGCAGCGGTACCTGCGGGTCCATGGCCTGGGCCAGCACGCGGAAGTTGAAATCCAGCTGTGACAGCTCGCGGTTGATGTACAGCGCCGGATCGCGCAGTGGATCATTATCCGGGCTCACGGGGAGGGGAAGGGATCCGAGGCTGCTCATGGTTTATTCCTCGACGGAAACAAGGGGGGCGGAATCACGCGGGCGCACGTGGTCGGCATCGAAATGGCAGGAGAACACCGAGCCCTTGCCAACTTCGCTTTCGATCTCCAGCCGCGCGTGGTGCAGGCCGAGGATGTGCTTGACGATGGACAGTCCCAGGCCGGTCCCGCCGCTCTCGCGCGAACGGCTGCTGGAAACACGGTAGAAACGTTCGGTCAGGCGCGGCAGGTGGGCGGCCGGGATGCCGTATCCGGAATCGCGCACGGCCAGCACCGCGCCGTCGCCTTCGCGGCGGAATTCCACCGCGATGCGGCCTCCAGCCGGCGTATAGCGCACCGCATTGGTGACCAGGTTGGAAAATGCGCTGTGCAGCTCCTTGGTCGAACCCTGCAGGTCGACGCCGGCCAGATCGTCGATGCTGATCTGGTGGCGGCCCTGGCTGTGTGCCTCCGCCTCCCGGCGCAGGGTGGCCAGCATCGGCTGCATCGCCACGGCCTCTTCCTCGCTGTGCTCCTGCGATTCCAGCCGCGACAGGGTCAGCAGGTCTTCCACCAGCTGCGCCATGCGCTGGCTCTGCTTGCGCATTTCTTCCAGCATGGGGCCGGTCCCCGGGAAGTCTTCCGGGTCCATCATGTCCAGGTAGCCGTGGACCACGGTGAGTGGCGTACGCAATTCGTGTGAAACGTTGGCCACGAAGTCGCGGCGTACCTGCTCCAGGCGCAGCAGCTTGCTGACGTCCCGGGCGATCAGCAGCCAGTAGTCCGATGAATACGGAATCAGGCGCAGGTTCAGGCGGATCGCCGGATCGACCGGCGAGGGCACATCAAGGATCGGTTCGGCATTGCGGCCACCGGCCAGCCAGTGGGCCAGCGGCATGGGCTGCAGGCGCTCGACCAGGGCCTCGCCGAGGTCGCCGGGGTGGTGCAGGCCGAGCAGGGCCGTGGCAGCTTCGTTGAACCACTGCACGCGCTGGCTGTTGCGATCGAGCACCACCACGGCATCGGGCAGCGCGGCGGCGGCGGCGCGGTAGCTGCGCAGCATGTCCAGCAGGCGGCGCTTGCGCACGCGCATTTCCACCTGGTTGCGGTAGAGCAGGCGGTCCAGCTCGTTCCAGACGCCGCTGCCTTC
This sequence comes from Stenotrophomonas maltophilia, assembly GCF_001676385.1. Lineage (GTDB taxonomy): Bacteria > Pseudomonadota > Gammaproteobacteria > Xanthomonadales > Xanthomonadaceae > Stenotrophomonas > Stenotrophomonas maltophilia_J. The sequence continues at coordinate 137,432 of NZ_LYVJ01000008.1, forward strand.
CTCGGCGGTGTCCCAGCGCTGGCGCGCGGTCAGCCGGCGCAATACGCGGCGCAGGCGCCAGTAATGCCAGGCCAGGGTCGCCAGTGCGCCCACCGCGATGCACATCCACAGGTGGCCCGTGAACCATCCCACCAGTCCGGAGAACAGCAGCACCGCGGCGACGGTGGCCAGGGTCTTCAACCAGGCAGAGCGGATGTGGCGGGGCATTGCAGTCTCGTCGGTGAGGTGCGGCGGTTCACAGGAATGAACCGAGGGTTATAGCAGAGTTGCCGGCACCGGCACCCGCAGGTGCGCGGCGCCGGCACGACGAGGCTCAGGTCGCAGTGGAAAAGCGGTAACCGGCGCCGCGCACGGTCTGCACCATGTTCTCGGCGTTGAACGGTTCCAGGGTCTTGCGCAGGCGGCGGATATGCACGTCGATGGTGCGTTCCTCCACGTACACGCTGCCGCCCCATACATGGTCGAGCAACTGGGCACGGGTATAGACGCGCTCGGGGTGGGTCATGAAGAAGTGCAGCAGGCGGTACTCGGTCGGGCCGATCGGTACCGGCTGGTCGCTGGCGAACACGCGATGGGCGGCGCCATCGATGCGGATGGGCCCCACCGCCACGCTGCCGTCCTCGTCATCTTCGCGCGCGCGGCGCATGACCGCGCGGATGCGCGCCAGCAGTTCACGTGCCGAGAACGGCTTCACCACGTAGTCGTCCACGCCCGCTTCAAGGCCACCGACGCGGTCGTTCTCCTCACCGCGAGCGGTCAGCATGATGATCGGCACCTCGCGGGTCAGCGTCTCCTTGCGCCAACGGCGCGCCAGGTCCAGGCCGCTGGTGCCGGGCAGCATCCAGTCCAGCAGGATCAGGTCGGGGACGCGGTCGGCGATCGCGGTCTGGGCCTCGCGGGCGTCGCCGGCGTGGACCGGCTCGTAGTCGCCCTTGCGCAGGGCGAAGGCGACCATTTCACGGATCGCGGGCTCGTCGTCGACGATCAGGATGCGTTTCTGCACGAGAACACCGTAGGGCTTGGTTACTGGAGTGGTGCCAGTAGACTACGGTTTGATGACATGTTTGTGACTGCCTGGCCGGAACCATCCTTGGTTGCCATCGGCGGGTCATCCGGCGCTCAGCGGCGGTCCAGGTCAGGGTCCTGAACGCCCTGGCGGCGCAGTTCCAGCACGGTCGGGGTGATCGCCTCGATGCGCGCATCCACCCGTGCCCTGCCGATGTAGTCCAGCGCCGGGTTGCGCTTGAGCGCCTGCAGCTGCAGCAGCGCCTGTTCGGGCCGGCCACTGAGGAAGGCGGCTTCGGCATAGGCCTCACTGGCCCGCACGCTGTCGCCCGCCAGTTCGCTGGCGCGGGCGTAACGCTGCTGGAAGACCGGATCATTACCACTTTGCGACAGCAACGGCCGCAGCATGGCCTGTGCGCGCTGGCCGGCCTCGCGGGTGCCCTGTTCGTTCAGGATCTCGGCATAGGTCAGGGCGACCGGGCGGCTGTTGGGGTGCTCACGCAGCAACTGTTCAAAACGGCTGTTGGCCTGCGCGGCCTGGCCTGCGCGTGATTCGGCCTCACCCAGCCCCAGCGCCAGCCACAGGTTGCCCGGGCGGGTCTGCAGCAGCGCGGCCAGGGTCTGCCGCGCCTGTGCGGCACCGCTGCGGCCACCGCGCATCACCGCCAGCGCCTGGCCATAGCGCTGGGCGTCATTGAGCCCATCCTTCTGGCGCTTGGCCAGGTCGGCGTACTCGCGCTCCAGCTCAGCGGTGGAATCGGCGCTGAGCACGCGCAGGCGCTCACGTGCCCAGTCGAAATCGCCGCTGGCGCCGCGGTTGAGCTGGCCGATCGGCAGCCGCAGCACGCTGCCGGGCAGCAGCGGGTTGTTGCCGCGCAACAGCGGCTCGCCCAGGCTCGGGTCGGCCGGGTCCACCCGTTCCTTGCGCTCGCCGCTGGGGGTGCTGGTGGTCAGCAGCACCGTATCCTTCTTCATCTGCTCGGCGCGGGCCTTGGCCTCGCTGATGCGGGTGATGTTGACCGGGTGGGTGCGCAGGAAGTCGGGCACGCTGTAGCCACCCTCGTTGCCGCGCATCGCCGCCGACATCCGCTCGAAGAAGCCGGCCATGGCGTCCACGTCGTAACCGCTGCGCGCCAGGGTGCGGATGCCGAGGCGGTCGGCTTCGGACTCGTTGGAGCGGGTGTAGTTGATCTGGCGCTGCTGCATCAGGCCCATGCCGGAACTGATCGCGGCCATGGTCGCATTGCCGGACGAGGTGCTGTTGCTGGCCTGGGCGGCTACCACCGCTGCGAGCATGCCCAGCAGGATCGGGATCTGGTCACGCTGGGCGCGCTCGACGCCGCGCAGCACGTGCTGCTGGGTGACGTGGGCAATTTCGTGCGACAGCACCGCAGCGACCTCGTCCTCGCGCTCGGCGGTCAGCACCAGGCCGGCGTTGACCCCGATGTAGCCGCCCAGCGTGGCGAACGCGTTGATCTGGCGATCCTTCATCACGAAGAACGTGTACGGCTGCCGCGGCTGGTCGCTGTTGGAACCCAGGCGGGTGCCCATGGTCTGCAGCCAGTCGTTGACCAGCGGATCGTCCAGCAGGTAGCCGTAGTTGCGCAGCTCGCGCAGCATCATCGCGCCGTACTCGGCCTGGCGGGCAGGGGTCAGCAGCTCGCCGGCCGAGGAGCCGATGTCGGGCAGTTTTTCCTGGGCGCGGGCCAGTGGCATGGCCAGGGACAGGGTCACGGCGGTCGTCAGCAGCAGGGCTCGCAAGCGGAAGGTCCTTGGGTGGGGCGCGCCAAGCGTGGCAGGGCAGGGGGCAACCATTCGTTAACCCACAGTGTTGCGGTGGTGGCGTGGAAATTCCAGCGCACCGGTACCATATGTAGACCGTCGATCCCTCGTGGAGTTTCCCGTGACAGCCCAGACCGCCGGCGGTGCCCCCGCCATCACCATCTATTCCACCGCCGTCTGCCCGTACTGCGTGGCCGCAAAGAACTTCCTGAAGAGCAAGGGCCAGCAGTGGACCGAAGTCCGCATCGACCTGGACCCGGCCGAGCGCGAGAAGATGATGGCACTGACCCGCCGCACCAGCGTGCCGCAGATTTTCGTCGGCGACGTCCACGTCGGCGGCTACGACGACATGATGGCGCTGCACCGTGAAGGCAAGCTCGAGCCGCTGCTGGCCGGGCAGGGCCAGGCATGAGCGCGGCCGACGACGGCAGCAAGGACCGCATCGCCGAGTTCACCGCGTTCCGCAAGCGCATGAACGAGCGCATCCTGGGCGAACCGAATCAGGTGGTGCGCCGCTTCTTCGCGCTGGACACGCAGACCTACCAGGCCGGTGCGCTGGACGTGAAGACCAAGGAACTGCTGGGCCTGGTGGCCTCGATGGTGCTGCGCTGCGACGACTGCATCAGCTACCACGTGGCCCAGTGCAAGGACGCTGGCGTCACCCGCGAGGAGTTCTTCGAGACCTTCTCGGTCGGCCTGGTGGTCGGCGGCTCGATCGTGATCCCGCACCTGCGCCGCGCGGTCGACTTCCTCGACCAGCTCGAAGGCGGCGCCGCCGCGCCAGCCGCGCACGAGCACTGAGCCTGTCGGGAACCGGCCCATTGCGGACCCTGGTAGTGCCGGCCGCTGGCCGGCATCGCCTGAACCCGGCATCGCCGGGGTTGCCGGCCAGGGACCGGCACTACCGCACCCGCAAGGGGCCTCCCCGCGATCCAACAGCCCAGGAGCCCCCTTGTTGTTCAAGGGGGCGCACCGACAGGCGCGGGGATAAGGTGGGATGCGCGGGCAATTCTGCCTGAGCCGGGGACTGGGACCATGGTCTATTTGGGACCTCGGCCCCGGCTAAGGCATAATTGCCGGTGAAACTTCCTTTGCGCCGGCGTTTCCGGGCACGTCCGGACGGCGTTTTTCCCCCTGTTCGGAACATCGATCAATGACGCAGAAAATTACGGTCATCCGCGGCGACGGCATTGGCCCGGAAATCATGGACGCCACCCTGTTCGTGCTCGACCAGCTCAACGCTGGCCTGGAGTATGAAGAGGCCGACGCCGGCCTGGTGGCGCTGGAGAAGCACGGCGACCTGATGCCGGCGGTGACCCTGGAATCGATCGCGCGCAACAAGGTCGCGCTGAAGAGCCCGCTCACCACCCCGGTCGGTGGTGGCTTCACCTCGATCAACGTCAGCCTGCGCCGCCACTTCGACCTGTACGCCAACGTGCGTCCGGCCCACACCTTCCCGAACACCAAGTCGCGTTTCGACAACGTCGACCTGATCACCGTTCGTGAGAACACCGAAGGTGCCTACCTGGCCGAAGGCCAGGAAGTGTCGGCCGACGGCGAAACCGCCTTCTCCGGCACCCGCATCACCCGCAAGGGTTCCGAGCGCATCGTGCGCTACGCCTTCGAGCTGGCAAAGAGCACCGGCCGCAAGAAGGTCACCGCCGTGCACAAGGCCAACATCATCAAGTCGACCTCGGGCCTGTTCCTGAACGTCGCCCGTGAAGTGGCCGCGCAGTACCCGGAGATCGAGTTCCAGGAAATGATCGTCGACAACTGCTGCATGCAGCTGGTGATGCGTCCGGAACAGTTCGATGTGATCGTCACCACCAACTTGTTCGGCGACATCATCTCCGACCTGTGCGCCGGCCTGGTCGGCGGCCTGGGCCTGGCCCCGGGCGCCAACATCGGCAAGGATGCGGCGATCTTCGAAGCCGTGCACGGCACCGCGCCGGACATCGCCGGCCAGGGCAAGGCCAATCCGTGCGCGCTGCTGCTGGCGGCCGCGCAGATGCTGGACCATATCGGCCAGCCGGAAAATGCCGAGCGCCTGCGCAAGGCCATCGTGGCCACCATGGAAGCCAAGGACTCGCTGACCGGCGACCTCGGCGGCACCGGTACCACCATGAGCTTCGCCAAGGCCATCGCCAGCCGCCTGTAAGCGACTGGCATTCCGGCTGGAGATCGCCTCGGGCGACGTCCAGTCGGGGCCGCGGAGCGTTGAAGACGGGCCGTCCTTGTACGGCCCGTCTACGTTTTCAATCGCGGGATTTGACCAACAGGATGTTTCCAGATGCCTGAGGCGGCCGTGTGGGTCGTGGCGGCCGTTGCGGTCTATGCCATCGGCGTGGCGATCTACGCCACCTTCTACTGGCCGTGGTCCCGTGCCCAGCGTGCGCTGCGCCGCTTGAGCAGGCATGGGGTGCCCCTCCGCAGCCTGCGGGAGAGCGAGGCGCGCATCCTGCGGTTGGTCGAATTTCCGGCAGGATTGCCTGTGTATCTGCTCGAAGGCAGCTGCGCGGCGTTCGTGATCAGGAGCAGGATCTCTCCGGCCCAGCATGTGCAGACGCTGGCCGGCATCCCAGTGAAGTATCCGGCGGGCCTTGCACGTGCCGTGCGTGTGGGCAGCAATACCGCCGAAGTGGTGCTGGGTCGTGACCACGCGATGATCGTGCGACTCAATGGGGTCAAGCTGGCCTAGTAGAGCTCGACTCTACATGAGCCATCTGTGCATAAATCGCACAGATCATGTACCGATACGTGGCTGGTTTGTGCGCCATCCGCTCCGCATCCTGTGCCCACTTTCCACTGCACAGGAGTCGCTCCATGAACCTCACCGCCTTCGGCCTGGCCAGCCTGATCGGCATGGCCGCCACCACCCCGGTCGCTGCTGCCGAACCGGCCCATCCCACCATCCGCCACATGGCTGGCGCGCCTGTTGTCACTTCGCTGGATGCGGCGAAGACCGCCGTGCTGGTGATCGACTTCCAGAACGAGTACTTCGATGCCGAGGCCGCACCGGGCTTTGCCGGTGGCCGCATGGTGATCCCCGAGGGCGTGGCCGCGCTGCACCAGGCCCAGCGGGTGGTGCGGTTCGCTGATACCCACGGCATCCGCGTGATCCATGTGCAGCACGTGCTGCCTGCCGGTGCACCGCTGTTCGCGCAGGGCAGCGTCAATGCGGCCTTCCATCGCGACCTGCAGCCGCGCCAAGGGGAGACCGTGGTGCAGAAGGACAACGTCAGCGTATTCGCCGGCGCGTCTGCCGCCGTGCTCGACCAGGTGCTGAAGAGCGCTGGCATCGACACCCTGATCGTCACCGGCCTGCAGACCCATGCCTGCGTGGCAGGTGCCGCGCGCGATGCTGCTGCCGCACCGCGCGGTTACCGGGTGATCGTGGCGTCCGATGCCAGTGCCAGCCGCGACCTTGATCTGGCCGGCGGCCGTCGCATCGATCATCGCGCGCTGCACGAGGCTTCGCTGGCGCAGATCGAAGACGCTTTCGGTGATGTCATGAATACCGACGCGATCCTGGCGTTGCCGGTGCGCAGGGCAGGCGACGGCGCTTGATAAGCTGGCGGGGCCCGCGCGCCGCGGGTCCCGCCATGTGGAGCCACCCGCCGATGGATCATTTCGCCGCCCTGCGTGCGTTGCGCGCCATCGTCGACGCGGGCAGCTTCACTGCTGCTGCGGAACGACTGGGGACGACCCATTCGGCGATGTCGCGCCAGTTGCGGCAGCTCGAGGAGCACCTGCAGGTGCGCCTGCTTGATCGCAACAGTCGCCGTCTTTCATTGACCGAAGCCGGACGCGACTATTACCGCGACGCCACGTCGCTGCTGGATCGGCTGCAGGAGGCGGATGACCGCGCGCGTGCCGCGCAGGCACAGCCCAGCGGCACCGTGCGGATCAGCGTGCCGCAGGTGGTGGCCAGCCAGGAGCTGCCGCAGTGGCTGCCCACGTTCCTCGAGCGCTGCCCGCTGGTATCGCTGGACCTGTCCGCCGACGATCAACAGGTCGACCTGGTCGGAGGCGGCTTCGACCTGGTCCTGCGCATTGCGTCGTCATTGCCGGACAGCCGGTTGGTCGCGCGCGAGCTGGCCCAATGCCCGCGCATCCTGGTGGCGGCACCGGCCTACCTGGCCCGGCATGGCCTGCCGCGGCAGGCGTCGGACCTGCAGCATCACAACCTGATCGGTTTCAGTCCCGGCCCGGGGATGGTGTCCTGGCGGCTGCAGGGGCCGCGCGGCGCAACCGCAAGCGTCGACGCCGGGCAGCGCCTGCGCGTGGACGCCACTCCGGCGCTGTACGCCGCTGCGTTGGCCGGCATGGGTATCGGCCTGTTCACTGCGCTCACCGTGCAGGAGGACTTGCGTACCGGCCGCCTGATCCGCGTGCTGCCGGCCTGGCATGCCGGCCAGCGTCGCTATTTCGCGTTGTATCCGCATGCGCGCGCGTTGGCTCCCAAAGTGCGCGCGTTGGTCGAGCACCTTGCCGCGCACTACGCTGCACAGGCCGGCGTCGCCGGCTAGCCGGGCAATGCCGCCACGCGTCACAAGAGAAAAGGGCGCCCCGAAGGCGCCCTTTGTCGTTTATGGCCCTGCCCGGTTCAGCGCTGCTGAATCTTCGACAACAGGCGCAGGAACTCCACGTACAACCAGACCAGGGTCACCATCAGGCCGAAGGCGCCATACCACTCCATGTACTTCGGCGCACGCTGGGCCACGCCGGTTTCGATGAAGTCAAAGTCCAGCACCAGGTTCAGTGCGGCCACGACCACCACGAACAGGCTGAAGGCGATGCCCAGCCAGCTGGCATCGTGGATCACCGGCACGTTGATGTTGAAGAAGCCAAGCACGAACGAGGCCAGGTAGAGCAGGGCGATGCCACCGGTCGCTGCGACTACGCCAAGCTTGAAGTTCTCGGTGGCCTTGATCACGCCGCTGCGGTACGCCACCAGCAGCGCGGCCAGCGTGCCGAAGGTCAGCAGCACGGCCTGGAACACGATGCCCGGGTACTTCATGTTGAACAGTGCCGAGACGGCGCCCAGGAACAGGCCTTCGACCAGCGCGTACATCGGTGCGGTAACCGGCGACCATTCCTTCTTGAAGATGGTGATCAGCGCCAGCACCAGGCCGCCGATCGCACCGCCCATGGCGAACAGGCTTGCGCTGCCGGAAATCTGGCCGTACTCGTCCACCGACTGGTTCCAGGCGAAGGCCGCGGTCAACACGGTCAACAGCAGCAGGATGCCGGTCTTGTTGGCGGTGCCGTTGAGGGTCATCACCTGGTCGGGGCTGGTCACCACCGAGCCGCTGGCGAGGTCGAGGAAGGTCGACTCGGAAAGAGCCGGGTTGCCGCTGCGCATGCGTGTTCTCCGTGCGAATGAGGGTCGGGACGGCCATCCGGCCGATGGATGCGAGCATAGCCGATGACCACGTACGGTGCTGTGGCGGGCTTCAGGTTCCAGTCGTCCGCGTTGACAGTTCGCGACCGGCTTGGCGACAATGGCCAACTCCCCGGGCTTGGCCCGAGGGGATTGCAGCACCGGGGTATAGCGCAGTCTGGTAGCGCGCCTGCTTTGGGAGCAGGATGTCGGGGGTTCGAATCCCTCTACCCCGACCAATCCCACGCCACGTCGGATTGGACACCGTTCCGGTTCGGGCGCCCGTAGCTCAACTGGATAGAGCACCGGCCTTCTAAGCCGGCGGTTACAGGTTCGATTCCTGTCGGGCGCGCCATTGGCGGACACCGGAATCGCATCGACGATGTGAAGAAGTGCTTGCAAAAGTGCAGGGACTCCACCAGAATATCGGACTCGCTTCGGCGGATCGGAACTTCGGTGACAGTCCCCTGGCAATGATCTGCAGTTCCAGTGCCAGCCGTGCTGGTGCCGGAACGAAAGTTTCAGTGGTGGCTGTAGCTCAGTTGGTTAGAGTACCGGATTGTGATTCCGGTGGTCGGGGGTTCGAATCCCCTCAGCCACCCCACTGATTCAACCGCGCCGGCGCAACCGGAACGGTATTGCAATAAACAGAATGCACGCTACAATGTGCGTCTGAGTTTCAGGGCCGTTAGCTCAGTTGGTAGAGCAGTTGACTCTTAATCAATAGGTCCAAGGTTCGAATCCTTGACGGCCCACCAAGACAGAAGCCACCTGGTACGCCAGGTGGCTTTTTTCTTATGGGCGTGACTCCTTCGCTCCGATGGATCGCGCGCTGCAACCCCCCCTCGGCGTGGATCTGCAACGGCAGCGGGATCGAAGTGCCGGTTTCAACGATGTTGAATAAAGTGCTTGCATCCGCCGAGCGGATCGGGTCATAATTCGCGCCCCGATTTCGGGCTGTTAGCTCAGTTGGTAGAGCAGTTGACTCTTAATCAATAGGTCCAAGGTTCGAATCCTTGACAGCCCACCAGACGAAAGCCACTTGGTTCGCCAAGTGGCTTTTTTCTTGCTTGTGCGCCGGGTCGCATTTCATCCGCGCAGGGCGTGGATCCACTGATGCGGTGTTGAAATCAGGGGGGCATGCGCTCATCAGTGCTGTCAACGCTGTGCGCTGCTTCTCGCCACGCTGCGCGCAGTCGCGCAGCCGGCGGAGGATGGGACCGCCCCTGAAGCTGTATCCGCGTCGCACCGACGACGGTGGCGTAGACCTCCGCAAGATGGATGTGGCGGCCGGCCAAGGCGCTGACGCAGGTCGCACGACCGTCGGGGCGGCCTTTGGCGCGGGCACTGTGCGCGGCGGCCATATTCAGTTTTGTGCAGGCTTCCGCTTCCTGCCCCCGCCTGCGACAATGGGCGCCTGCGCCGGCCACGCGAAAGTGGCGGAATTGGTAGACGCCCTGGATTTAGGTTCCAGTGCCCAAGGCGTGCGGGTTCGAGTCCCGCCTTTCGCACCAGTGCCGGCCTGTCCCCCCGCCCTGATTGGGGCCATCCACGCGCTCTTGACCGGCACGCGCTGGCAGTGCAGGCCGAATTGGGCGAAACTAAAGGGCTGCGGCAAGCAGGCGCGTCCGAGACGCCGCGTCCTTAACAACCGTTTCATCCCAATCATCGAGCCGGGGGCCTGGGCCACCGGTGGCAGGAGTCAACATGCAAGCTTCGATCGAATCCACCGGCAACCTGGAACGCCGCCTGAGCTTCTCGCTGCCGGAAGACCGTCTGCAGAGCCACATTGCCGGCCGCCTGGGCGAAATCGCCCGTACCACCCGCATCAAGGGCTTCCGTCCGGGCAAGGTGCCGGCCAAGGTGATCGAGCAGCGCTTCGGCGCGCAGGTCCGTGGCGAGGCGCTGGACGGCCTGCTGCGCGAAACCTTCGACGCGGCCGTGCGCCAGCACGACCTGCGCGTCGTCGGCAGCCCGCGCATCGACAAGGGCGACGAGGGTGAGTTCTCCTTCGTGGCCACCGTGGAAGTGGTGCCGGACTTCGGCGACATTGACGTCAGCAAGCTGACCGTCGTGCGCCACACTGCCGAAATCACCGACGCCGACATCGACCAGATGATCGAAAACCTGCAGAACCAGCGCCGCACCTGGGCCCCGGTCAGCCGCGGTGCGCAGGACGGTGACCTGGTGGCGGTGGAAACCTGGTCGCAGGCCGGCGAAGAGCGCCTGCCGGCCGAGGGCACCGAGAAGGGTTCGATCGTGCTGGGCCAGGGCATGATGTTCGAGGCCATCGAAAAGGGCCTGGTGGGCCTGGCCAAAGGTGAAGAGAAGACGCTGGACGTCGACTTCCCGGCCGATTGGCGCGTGCCGGTACTGGCCGGCAAGACCGTGCAGGTCACCGTCAAGGTCGCCGAAGTGTCCGAGCCGGTCGTGCCGGTGGTCGACGAAGCCTTCATCAAGAGCTTCGGCGTGAAGGGCGGCGACCTGGAACAGTTCCGCAGCGACATCCGTGCCAACCTGGAGCGCGAGCTCAAGGGGGCGCTGATGAATCGCCTGCGCCGCGAAGTCGGCGAGCAGCTGATCGCGGCCTACTCGTCGGTGGAAATGCCGCCGCGCCTGGTCGAGAACGAAGCCCGCGCCATGCTGGCCCAGCAGATCGAGCAGCTGCGCCGCAACGGCCAGAACGTCGGTGAGGTCCCGGCCGACGCCCACGAAGGCTTCAAGGAGGCCGCCGCCAAGCGCGTGCTGGTCGGCCTGCTGGTCGGCGAAGTGGCCCGCGTCAACGACCTGCGCCTGGACCCCAAGCGCCTGAACGAAACGATGCGCCTGATTGCTTCGACCTACGAAGAGCCGGAGCAGGTCATTGAGATGTACCGCAACGACCCCCAGCTGATGTCTGGCCTGCAGAACCGCGTGATGGAAGAGCAGGTGATCGACTGGATCGCCGAGCGTGCCCAGCACACCGAAGAGAAGCTGTCGTTCCAGGACGCGATCCGCCAGTAACGCCGGGCGGATCACCGCATGCCCCGCGCCGCCAGCGGCGCGGGGTTGTTTCCCCCCAAGATAGGTACCTCACGTAATGGACAACCGAACCAAAGCCCTGAACCTGGTTCCGATGGTGGTCGAGCAGACCAGCCGCGGCGAGCGTGCCTACGACATCTATTCGCGCCTGTTGAAGGAGCGCCTGATCTTCCTCGTGGGCCCGATCGACGATCACATGGCCAACGTGGTGGTGGCGCAGTTGCTGTTCCTGGAATCGGAAAACCCGGAAAAGGACATCAACATCTACATCAACTCGCCGGGTGGCGTAGTCACCGCCGGCATGGCGATCTACGACACCATGCAGTACATCCGGCCGAATGTGAGCACCACCTGCATCGGCCAGGCCGCCTCGATGGGCGCCCTGCTGCTGGCCGCGGGCGAAGCCGGCAAGCGTTACGCGCTGCCGAACTCGCGAGTGATGATCCACCAGCCGCTGGGCGGGTTCCAGGGCCAGGCCACCGACATCGACATCCACGCGCGTGAGATCCTGACGCTGCGGTCGCGCCTGAACGAGGTGCTGGCCAAGCATACCGGCCAGTCGCTGGAGACGATCGCCCGCGACACCGAGCGCGACAACTTCAAGAGCGCCTTCGAAGCGCAGGCCTACGGCCTGGTCGACCAGGTCCTGGAGCGTCGTCCGGAAGAGTCCATCCAGGCCGGCTGACCGGCCTTCACGGGGCCAGGGAGGCCCCGTTCCTGCAGGGTCGGGCGGGACTGGTGTCCCTCCGGCCCTGTGCTATTCTCGAATCGAACCCCCGTTCAGCGGGTGGGGTAACTGGGTAAGCGAAGCATGAGCGAAGACCGCCAAGGTCGTTCCACGGACACCGGCAAGATCCTCTACTGCTCTTTCTGCGGCAAGAGCCAGCATGAAGTGCGCAAGCTGATTGCGGGTCCGAGCGTATTCATCTGTGACGAATGCGTGGAGCTGTGCAACGACATCATCCGTGAGGAGCTTGAAGAGAAGGCGCAGTCGGCACGCAGCTCGCTGCCCAAGCCGCGCGAGATCCTCGAGGTCCTTGACCAGTACGTGATCGGCCAGAACCGTGCCAAGCGCACCTTGGCCGTGGCCGTCTACAACCACTACAAGCGCATCGAGAGCCGGCAGAAGAACGACGACGTCGAACTGGCGAAGTCGAACATCCTGCTGGTCGGCCCGACCGGTTCGGGCAAGACGCTGCTGGCCGAAACCCTGGCCCGCCTGCTCAACGTGCCGTTCACCATGGCCGACGCCACCACGCTGACCGAGGCCGGTTACGTGGGCGAGGACGTGGAGAACATCATCCAGAAGCTGCTGCAGAAGTGCGACTACGACGTCGAAAAGGCGCAGCAGGGCATCGTCTACATCGATGAAATCGACAAGATCTCGCGCAAGAGCGAGAACCCGTCGATCACCCGCGATGTGTCCGGCGAAGGCGTGCAGCAGGCCCTGCTGAAGCTGATCGAAGGTACCGTGGCCAGCGTCCCGCCGCAGGGCGGGCGCAAGCACCCGCAGCAGGAATTCCTGCAGGTGGACACCAAGAACATCCTGTTCATCTGTGGCGGCGCGTTCGCCGGGCTGGACAAGGTGATCCAGGCCCGGTCCACCGACGTCGGCAGCATCGGCTTCGGCGCCAAGGTGAAAAGCGCCGAGCGCAAGCAGGAAGTGGGCAAGCTGCTGGCCGAGGTCGAGCCGGAAGACCTGATCAAGTTCGGCCTGATCCCCGAGTTCGTCGGCCGCCTGCCGGTGGTCGCGACCCTGGAGGAGCTGGACGAGCCGGCCCTGATCAAGATCCTGACCGAGCCGAAGAACGCCATCACCAAGCAGTTCAAGAAGCTGTTCGAGATGGAAAACGTGGAGCTGGAGTTCCGTCCGGACGCGCTGTCGGCCATCGCCAGGAAGGCGCTCAAGCGCAAGACCGGCGCCCGTGGCCTGCGCACCATCGTCGAATCGGTCCTGCTGGACACCATGTACGACCTGCCGTCGCAGGAAAACGTCAGCAAGGTGGTGGTGGACGAATCGGTGATCGAGCACAAGTCCGAGCCGTACCTGATCTACCAGACCCCGGCGGCCCCTGAACAGAAGGCCGCAGGCGCCGAGTGATCCTTCCAGGTTGTTGATTTTGAAGGATTTTCAAGGAATGCCTTGCATCTGAAAGCCGATGGCCCCATAACGGGGCCATCGGCTTTTTTGGTCTCCGGAAGATGTCCTCCCGGAGGCGGTTTTCCCCTTCCCTGGAGCCCCCATGGCCCGTTCCCCAAGTGAAACCCTCGACCTGCCGGTCCTGCCGCTGCGCGACGTAGTGGTGTTCCCGCACATGGTCATCCCGCTGTTCGTCGGCCGTGACAAGTCCATGCACGCGCTCGAGCAGGCAATGGAAGCGGACAAGCGCATCCTGCTGCTGGCGCAGAAGTCGGCCGAGACCGATGACCCGCATGCAGCCGACCTCTACCAGATCGGTACGCTGGCGCAGGTGCTGCAGTTGCTGAAGCTGCCCGACGGCACGATCAAAGTGCTGGTCGAAGGCCTGTCGCGCGTGCAGGTGACCCATGTCGACGAGCGCAACGGCTCGCTGCACGGCCAAGCCGTGGAGATCGCTGCCGGCGACGATCGCGAGCCACGCGAGGTCGAGGCGATCGCCCGTTCGCTGATGTCGCTGTTCGAGCAGTACGTGAAGACCAATCGCAAGCTGCCGCCGGAACTGCTGCAGACGCTGTCCGGCATTGATGAACCGGCGCGCCTGGCCGACACCATCGCCGCGCACATCAGCGTGCGGCTGGCTGACAAGCAGCGCCTGCTGGAAACGCTGGCCGTTGGCGACCGCCTGGAGATGCTGGTCGGCCTGGTCGATGGCGAGATCGATGTGCAGCAGATGGAGAAGCGCATCCGCGGCCGCGTGAAGTCGCAGATGGAGAAAAGCCAGCGCGAGTATTACCTCAACGAGCAGATGAAGGCCATCCAGAAGGAACTGGGTGATCTGGATGATGCGCCGGGCGAGCTGGAGGAGCTGGCACGCAAGATCGCCGAAGCCGGCATGCCGAAGGCGGTCGAAGCGAAGGCCCGCAACGAACTGAACAAGCTCAAGCAGATGTCGCCGATGTCCGCCGAGGCCGCGGTCGTGCGCAACTACCTGGAGTGGCTGCTGGGCGTGCCGTGGAAGAAGCGCACGAAGGTGCGCAAGGATCTGAAGGCGGCGCAGGACACCCTCGACGCCGATCACTACGGCCTGGAGAAGGTCAAGGAGCGCATCCTTGAATACCTGGCCGTGCAGTCGCGCGTGAAGCAGATGAAGGGCCCGATCCTGTGCCTGGTCGGGCCGCCGGGCGTGGGCAAGACCTCGCTGGGCCAGTCCATCGCCAAGGCCACCAACCGCAAGTTCGTGCGCATGTCGCTGGGCGGCGTGCGTGACGAGGCCGAGATCCGGGGCCACCGCCGGACCTACGTCGGTTCGATGCCGGGCCGTATCGTGCAGAACCTCAACAAGGTCGGCAGCAGGAACCCGCTGTTCGTGCTCGACGAGATCGACAAGATGTCGATGGACTTCCGTGGCGATCCGTCGTCGGCGCTGCTGGAAGTGCTTGATCCCGAGCAGAACAACGCATTCAACGACCACTACCTGGAAGTGGACCTGGACCTGTCCGAAGTGATGTTCGTGGCGACCTCGAATTCGCTCAACATTCCGGGCCCGCTGCTGGACCGCATGGAAGTGATCCGCATCCCCGGCTACACCGAGGACGAGAAGCTCAACATCGCCACCCGTTACCTGGTGCCGAAGCAGGTCAGGGCCAACGGCCTGCAGCCGGAAGAACTGGAGATCGGCAGCGATGCCATCCAGGACATCGTGCGCTACTACACGCGCGAGTCTGGCGTGCGCAACCTGGAACGCGAGATCGCCAAGATCTGCCGCAAGGTGGTGAAGGAGATCGCGCTGGCCGGCCCGCAGCCGGTGAAGGCGAAGAAGGGCGCGAAGAAGGCCAAGGCCCTGGTCCATGTCACCAGCAAGAACCTGGACAAGTACCTGGGCGTGCGTCGCTTCGATTTCGGCCGTGCCGAGGAAGCCAATGAGATCGGCCTGGTCACCGGCCTGGCCTGGACCGAAGTCGGTGGCGACCTGCTGCAGATCGAATCGACACTGGTGCCGGGCAAGGGCCAGCTGATCCTGACCGGCCAGCTGGGCAACGTGATGAAGGAATCGGCGTCGGCGGCGCTGTCGGTGGTGCGTTCGCGCGCCGACGGCTTCGGCATCGATGTCGACTTCCTGCAGAAGCACGACGTGCACCTGCATGTACCCGATGGTGCCACGCCGAAGGACGGTCCCAGCGCCGGCGCGGCGATGGTGACTTCGCTGGTATCGATGCTGACCAAGGTGCCGGTGCGTGCCGATGTGGCCATGACCGGCGAGATCACCCTGCGGGGCCGTGTCACTGCCATCGGTGGCCTGAAGGAGAAATTGCTGGCGGCCCTGCGCGGAGGCATCCGCACTGTCATCATTCCCGAAGAGAACCGCAAGGACCTGGCGGACATCCCGGCAAACGTCACCCGCGATCTGCAGATCGTTCCGGTGAAGTACATCGAAGAAGTCCTGGACCTGGCGCTGGAACGTCCGCTGGCACCCAAGAAGGCCCGCAGGAATGCGCAACGTGTCACGGTGCGCAGCAAGGCCAAACCGAGCGGCAGTGCGCGCGTCAAGCATTGACGCGCGCTGTCCAATGGCCCGAAACCCGCGTCGTTGCTGGCTTTCCAGCTTGCGTGGGGGTAGGGCCACTGGTATAAAAGCAGCACTCGCGAATGAGTGATCGCTGCCAGCGGTGACTGAATCGGCGAACCGTTTCCACATGGCGGCCGCATGCAGAAGGCGTGCGGTTGCTTCCCTGTCGAATCCGCGGAACCCACCGCCAAAGGAGTTGTAGAGAATGAACAAGACCGAATTGATCGATGCCGTTGCTGAAGCTGCCGACCTGACCAAGGCCGATTCCAGCCGCGCTGTCGATGCCGTCGTTGCTGCCATCACCAAGGCGCTGAAGGACGGCGATGCGGTCACTCTGGTGGCTTCGGTACCTTCCAGGTCCGCGACCGTGCTGCCCGCACCGGCCGCAACCCGAAGACCGGCGACACCATCAAGATCGCTGCTTCGAAGAATCCGTCGTTCAAGGCTGGCAAGGCCCTGAAGGATGCTGTAAACTAAGCGGCTCGCTGGGGTGCTTAGCTCAGCGGTAGAGCGTCTCCTTTACACGGAGAGGGTCGGGGGTTCGAAACCCTCAGCACCCACCACAGCACCGCGGTAAAAGTTTGAGTGTGGAGCGGTAGTTCAGCTGGTTAGAATGCTGGCCTGTCACGCCGGAGGTCGCGGGTTCGAGTCCCGTCCGCTCCGCCACTTCAACGAGGCCTCCGGCCAAAAGCTGGAGGCTTTGTTTTCTTCCCGGTCCAGGCTGGTGGAAAACAAGCAGGCAACAATGCGGAGCGGTAGTTCAGCTGGTTAGAATGCTGGCCTGTCACGCCGGAGGTCGCGGGTTCGAGTCCCGTCCGCTCCGCCATTACATCGAGGCCCCCGGCCCAAAGCTGGGGGCCTTGTCTTCTCACCGACAGGTTCGGTAGGGGAGACGAAGAGGTTCTTGCAAGAACGGAGCGGTAGTTCAGCTGGTTAGAATGCTGGCCTGTCACGCCGGAGGTCGCGGGTTCGAGTCCCGTCCGCTCCGCCATTGCAGACTTCTTAAGTCCCTGTGAAAAAACTTTGAAAAAAGTGTTCACCGGGCTGGGTTTCCAGGAAGTCTTCGGATATACTGCGGGCCTGCAAAGTTTCAGCGCGGAGCGGTAGTTCAGCTGGTTAGAATGCTGGCCTGTCACGCCGGAGGTCGCGGGTTCGAGTCCCGTCCGCTCCGCCAACTTCAAAAGCCCCCGGCGCAGGCCGGGGGCTTTTTCTTTGCGGCCCTGCACGGACCGCGTCGGCGCTGCTTTTGGTCCCGGCGGCGAAGCGGGTTACACTGCCGGGCTCGCCAATCAGGCCTTGTGATTCCTCACCATGCTGCAGAAACTCCGCGACAAGACCTCAGGCTGGATCGTCACTGTGATCCTGGGGCTGCTGTGATTCCGTTCCTGTTCGTGATCGACAACAGCTACCTCGGTGGCGTCGGCGCGCAGAACGTGGCCAAGGTTTCCGCGCCGCCAACCTGGTGGCGTTCGGCGCCGTCGTGGTGGCCGGTGCGCATGCTGTGGCAGCACCATGAGATCAGTGCGCAGGATTTCCGCACCCGCTTCGAACAGGAGCGCATGCGTGAACGCCAGCAGCAGGGCGACAACTTCGACCCGCGCGCGTTCGAAAGCACCGAAAACAAACTGGCCGTGCTCGACCAGCTGATCGACGAGCAGGTCGTGCGCCTGGTTGGTGAGCAGGCCGGCGTGGTGATCGGTGATGGCGCGGTGCGCGAGTACATCGCTACCATCCCGGCCTTCCTTGATTCGAACGGCAAGTTCAACGAGAACAATTACCGCCTGGCACTGGCCGGTGGCAATCCGCCGCGTACCCCCACGCAGTTCCAGGAACTGGTGCGCGAGAGCCTGCAGCAGTCAGTGATTCCTTCGGGCCTGCAGAATTCCGGTTTCGTCACCCAGGCCGAGACCGAGCGCCTGCTGAAGCTGCTCGGGGAAACCCGTGATGTCGAGCTGGCCGCGCTGCCGGAAGTGCCGGCCGATACCGCTCCGGTCACCGATGCACAGATCAAGCAGTGGTACGACAGCCACGGCAAGGACTTCCGCCAGGCGGAGAGCGTGTCGCTGGAGTATGTCGAAATCAACGGTGCCAACCTGCCTGCGCCGGCTCCGGCCGATGAAGCGACGCTGCGCAAGCGCTATGAAGACGAGAAGGCGAAGTTCACTTCGCCGGAACAGCGCCAGGCCGCGCACATCCTGGTGACCGGTGAGGGTGCCGAGGCCAAGGCAAACAGGATCGCTGCCGAAGCCAAGGCTGCCGGCGCCGATTTCGCCGCACTGGCCAAGGCCAATTCGGAAGATCCGGGCTCCAAGGACCAGGGCGGTGACCTGGGCTGGGTCGAGCGTGGCGCCATGGTCAAGCCGTTTGAAGATGCACTGTTTGCCGCCCAGGCGGGTGACGTGATCGGCCCGGTGAAGACCGAGTTCGGCTACCACATCATCAAGGTCGCCGCTGTGCGCGGTGGCCAGGGCAAGCCGTTCGAGGAAGTGCGCGACACCCTGGCCGCCGAGCAGCTGAAGGCCGATGGCGAGCGCGGCTTCAACGAGCTGGCGGGTCGCCTGGTCGACGCCATCAACAAGAGCCCGAGCGACCTGGCTGCCGCAGCCAAGGAAGTCGGCCTGCCGCTGCAGACCCTGGGCCCGATCACGCGTGCAACCGCCGGCGGTATCGCCGCCGACCCGGCCGTGCTGCGCGCTGCGTTCTCCGACGTACTGGTGCAGGACGGTACCGCCAGCGATCCGATCGCGCTGGGCGGCGCCACCAACCACAGCGTGGTGATCCGCGTGGCCGCGCACACTCCGGAACAGGCGCTGCCGCTGGACAAGGCGCGTGAGCAGGTGATCGCCGCGATCCGTGCCGACCGCCAGCGCCAAGCCAGCGACAAGGCCGCCGATGCCATTCTGGCCAAGCTGAAGGGAGGGGCCACCCTGCAGTCGCTGGCGGCCAGCGAGAAGCTGCAGCTGAGCCCGATGCCGGGCCTGCCGCGCAGCCAGCCGGTGCCGACCCCGGAAATCAACCGCGCGATCTTCAGCGCGCCGGTGCCGGCCGAAGGCAAGCCGAGCTACGGCAAGGTGGATGTCAACGGCCACGCGCTGCTGTTCGCGGTGACCAAGGTCAACCCGGGCGACATCAAGGAAGTGACCGCCGAGCAGCAGAAGCAGCTGAAGGACCAGCTGAGCCAGATCGACGGCATGGCCGCTGCGAAGGGCTACATCGAGACGATGCGCAAGAAGTTCGTGATCCAGACCACCGAAGCGAACCTGTAAGCGCCGCGTCATCCGTGAACGAGAAAGGCCCGGCATTGCCGGGCCTTTTTTGTGGGTATGCGCAGCGTCGAACTTGCTCGACCCTATGGGCGGTGTTTCGAGGCCAAGAAAAAAGCCGAGCGTGGGCCCGGCTCTACAGGGAGTGCCTGGCGGGCGCGTCAGTCTTCGACGCGCAGTACCGCGCCGGGCTTCAGCACGCTGCTTCCGCTCAGGCCATTCAACGACAGCAGGGCCTTCACCGGCATGCCGTAGCGGCGGGCAATGGTCCAGGCCGATTCGCCATTCCGCACGGTGTGGCGACGGTTGCGCGGACGATCGACGGCCGCAGCGACCGTCCTGGCCACCTGCGCTGCTGGCGTCGCCACCGCCGTCGACGCTGTGCTGGCGACCAAAGCCGGCGCGCCTTCAGGCACCGTGGCCTGGGCTGCCGAGACGGGGGCCAGGACGCGCGTGGTGCCCGAGGGGCGGCCGCCCGCGGCCAGCGCCGGGTTCAGCCGGGCGATCCGGGCCGGATCCAGCGCGCGCTGGGCAGCCCATTGCTGCACGCTGGTACCGGCGGGCAGGGCGTGGTCCTTCAGTACCGGCACGGTGCGGTCCAGCGATGCCATCACGCCGGGCTGGTCTTCCACGTCTTCCAGCACGCAGGCCAGGGCATGCAGCTTCTCGACATAGGCGTAGGTGACCGGCGACAGGCCGGGCAGGGCCGACGGCCTGGCATTCTGCGCGTTCATGCCGGCCTTGCGCAGCGACTGCAGCACGCGGTACTCGCCGGCGTTGTAGGCCATCGTCGCCAGGCGCCAGTCTCCACCGAACATCCCGTGCAGGGTCTTGAGGTAGCGTACCGCCGCCTGGGTCGAATCGACCGCTGACAGGCGCCCATCGTAGCCATTGGTCATCGGGACGCGATGGTTGCGCGCCGTGGTGGCGATGAACTGCCACAGCCCGGTGGGGCCGTTGCCGTTGCGGGCGTTGGGCCGGTAGCCGCTTTCCACGAACGGTATCAGCGCAAACTCGGTGGGGAGGTTGGCCTTGCGCAGTTCTTCGACCACATAGCCGAACAGTACCAGCGCGTCGTCATCCTGGTTGGCCAGTCGCGAAGGGGCGTGGGCGAACTGCTTCCGCCAGCGCGGGCTGGTGGCCTCCGTGTTGCAGCTGGGCTCGGCCAAGCCGTCGCGGAAGCTGCTGAAGATCTCCTGGCCGTTGCGCACGGACGCGGCCGGCAGCGCCGCCGGATCCAGTGGCAGGGCGGCGGCAGCGGTCAGGTTCTGGCCGATGCCGGCGCCCAGCGATTGCGCACCGGCGGTTCCAGCCAGCCCCAGGACCAGCCCCAGGGCCAGCGGCAGACTTCGGCGCATCATGCGCGGAAGCCGTCTTTCCAGTGCCGGAGGCCGGCCATCACGTCGACGTCGGCAACGACGTCGCGACCCAGGTGCGCCGACACGGCCGCGCGGATGGCGGCGGTGTGCACGCGCAGGAACGGATTGCAGTCCAGTTCGTTGGCCAGGGTTACCGGCAGGGTGGAACGGTCATCGCGGCGCATGGCCAAAGCCTCCTCTTGGCGCTGCAACAGGGCAGCGTTGGCGGGGTCGACATGCCGCGCGAAGACGGCATTTGACACGGTGTACTCATGGGCGCAACACAGCAGCAGTTGCGCCGGCAGGGCGCCCAGCTTGCGCATCGATGCCAGCAGCTGGGACGGCGTACCTTCGAACAGGCGTCCACAGCCCAGGCTGAACAACGAATCTCCGCTGAAAAGATGTTCAGCGGTGTGAAACGCGATGTGGCTGCGGGTATGCCCGGGCACGGATAGTACGTGGAACGTCCGGCCCAGTGCCTGAACGCGTTCACCTTCACCGACCCGCTCGGTCGCCATGGGAATGCGCTCCTCCACCGGTGCCACCACCCGCACGCCGGGGAAATGCGCCTGCAGTGCAGGCACGCCGCCGATGTGGTCGTCGTGATGATGGGTGAGCAGGATCGTGTCCACGCGCAGGCCCTGGGCAGCCAGTGCGAGTACCGGCGCGGCATCGCCGGGATCGACGACCACGGCAGCACCGTCGTCGCCGATCAACGTCCAGATGTAATTGTCCGCAAATGCGGGCAGGGCAGTCAGTCGCATAGAATTGGACCATGCCCGCGCTGCAGAGCACCCGTCAAGCGAGCCAGGCCCCGTGGTTCGACAGCGAGCCGGCGGCAGCCCTGCGTGTGCTGGAAAGGCAACTGCTGCTGCCGCAGCTGTCGTTGCTGCCGGCACAGCCCTGGTTGTGGATCGCACCGAGTGTGGCCTGGCTGGAGGATGCGCGACTGGGTGGGCGTGGGCTGCGCCTGTACCGGCATGGGCAGGGCTATGCCGGTGATACCC
This sequence comes from Stenotrophomonas maltophilia, assembly GCF_001676385.1. Classification (GTDB taxonomy): domain Bacteria; phylum Pseudomonadota; class Gammaproteobacteria; order Xanthomonadales; family Xanthomonadaceae; genus Stenotrophomonas; species Stenotrophomonas maltophilia_J. Next base: position 158,957 of record NZ_LYVJ01000008.1, read on the forward strand.
GCTGCGGGCTGCCCCTGCCGCTGGCCAACGAGAGCGTCAACGCGATCGTGCTGCAGCATGTCACCGCCGCCGATGCCGCCCTGCTGCTGGATGAGTGCGAGCGCGTGCTGATGCAGGGCGGCCACCTTTGGCTGAGCAGCCTCAATCCGTTCAGTCCCTACCGCACGCGCTGGCGCCGCCACGGGCTGGTGGTGCGCACGCCGCAGCGGATCCGCCTGCTGCTTGGTCGGCATGGCCTGGAGTGCGACGATGTGCGCTACCTCGGCCCGCTCTGGGACGGGGATGGCAGTCGCCGTCATGGCGGCTGGGCGCCGCTGCGCGCCGCCTGCCTGTTCCATGCGGAGAAACGTACGCTGGCCCTGCCGGGGCCGACACCGCTGCCGGTGCGCTGGCATGGCACCGTGGCTACCTGATCCTGGAGTTGTATTGAAAACCATCGAAATCCACACCGACGGATCCTGCCTCGGCAACCCGGGGCCCGGCGGCTGGGCCGCGTTGCTGCGCTACAAGGGCCATGAGCGTGAGCTCAGTGGCGGTGAAGCGCACACCACCAACAACCGGATGGAGCTGATGGCGGCCATCAGCGGCCTGGAAGCGCTCACCGAACCCTGCAGCATCGTGCTCTACACCGATTCGCAATATGTGCGGCAGGGCCTGACCCAATGGATGGCCGGCTGGATCCGCAAGAACTGGAAGACCGCTGGTGGTGATCCGGTAAAGAACCGCGAGCTGTGGGAGCGGTTGCATGCCGCTACGCTGAGGCACCAGATCGATTGGCGATGGGTGAAGGGTCATTCCGGCGACCCGGACAACGAACGGGTGGATACCCTGGCCCGCGACGCGGCAATCCGGATCCGCGACTCCAGCCCGGTAAACTGAGCGCATGCGTCAGATCATCCTTGATACCGAAACCACGGGCCTGGAGTGGAAGAAGGGCAACCGCATCGTCGAAATCGGCTGTGTGGAACTGTTCAAGCGCCGCCCGACCGGCAACCACTACCACCAGTACATCAAACCGGACTGCGAGTTCGAACAGGGCGCGCAGGAAGTCACTGGCCTGAGCCTGGAGTTCCTCGATGACAAGCCGGAGTTCGCGCAGATCGTCGAGGAGTTCCTGGCATTCATCGATGGCGCCGAGCTGATCATCCACAACGCGGCGTTCGACCTGGGTTTCCTGGATTACGAACTGTCATTGCTTGGCCCGCAGTACGGCAGGATCACCGACCGCTGCACGGTGATCGATACGCTGGCGCTGGCACGCGAGCGCTTCCCGGGCCAGCGCAATTCGCTGGATGCGCTGTGCAAGCGATTGGGCGTGGACAACTCGCACCGCGCGCTGCATGGCGGCCTGCTCGATGCGCAGATTCTCGGTGACGTCTATATCGCACTGACATCGGGCCAGGAAGAGATCGGCTTCGGGCTGGGGGATGAGGAGGGCGGCGGCGGCGCCGTGCTGCAGGCCTTCGATCCTGGCAAGCTGCTGCCGCGCCCGCGCGTGGTGGCGACGCCATCCGAGCTGGAGGCGCATGCCGCACGCCTGGAGCGGCTGCGCAAAAAGGCCGGCCATGCCTTGTGGGATGGCCCGAAGGTGGAAGAACCCGCCACCGCCTGATCATCCACGCATGGCGTGGATCTACTGTAGAGCCGAGCCGATGCTCGGCTCATGCGCAGGGCTCAGTGGCAGCGCACCAGGATCACGCTGATGTTGTCGCGGCCGCCGCCGTCGAGTGCGGCCGCGACCAGCGTATCCACGCATTCCTGCGCGCTGGCGTCCTCGAACGCCAGGATGCGGGCGATGCTGCGATCGTCCACGTCCTCGGTGAGGCCGTCGCTGCACAACAGCAACTGCATCCCCGGCCGCAGCTCGCCCTGGGTGGTAGCCACGTTCAGGTGGGCTGGGTCGGTTACGCCCAGAGCCTGGGTGACCACGTTGCGATGCGGATGCGCTCGCGCCTGCTCGGCTGTCAGGTTGCCCTGTGCCACCAGCTCCTGTACCACGCTGTGGTCCTGGCTGAGCTGTGCCAGTTGCCCACCGCGCCACAGGTAGGCGCGGCTATCGCCGACCCAGGCTACCTCGTAGCGATTGCCCAGCACGCGCGCGGCGACCACGGTGGTGCCCATCGGAAGGGTGTCATTCCGCCGCCGCGAGGCGCGGATGATTTCTTCGTCGGCGGTGCGGATGGCCTGTGCCAGCGGTGCCCCCCGCCGGATCTCGCGGACGATCGTTTCGCGCGCGAGCGCGCTGGCGACCTCGCCACAGGCGTGGCCGCCCATGCCGTCGGCCACCAGCCACAGGCCCAGCTCGCTGTCACCATAGTAGGTGTCCTCGTTGAGCTCGCGGCGCAGGCCGGGATGGGTGAGGTGTCCGAATTCGATCATGGCGGGCAGCGGCGGGGGCATTGCGGGGAGACAGGCATCATCGGGTGGCTGCAGGCATCCGGCAAGGCATGGACCCGGAAAATTTTCACATCTTTGACCGGAATGACTTGTCGGCGCCCGCGCTTCCTCGTATCATGCGCGTCCCCGGTTCGCCGGGGACCACCCGGAGAGGTGGCAGAGTGGTTGAATGTACCTGACTCGAAATCAGGCAGGCGTTTATAGCGCCTCGGGGGTTCGAATCCCCCCCTCTCCGCCAGATAAAGAAAAAGGGCTGCCGAAGGGCAGCCCTTTTTCTTTATCTGGCGCGGGACGCGACGCGCGTTGCCGTGCAACGCGTGGGGCCCTCCCTTTGCCGGCCTCTCCCCGCCCCTGCCGGGGCAGCCCCTCAACAGAGGGGCCTGTTCCTCCAGATGCGTCAGTAGGTCCACGCCAGGCGTGGATGCTCTTGCTGCCGGGCTGGACCATTCACGCGTGGCGTGGCTCTACCTGTCCCGTCGCGAGCCGCGGGTTAAACTGCACGCATCACCTGCTGGAGCTTTTCCCCATGACCGCTGAAATCCTCGTTCCCGTGTCGTTCGGCGAGCTGCTGGACAAGATCTCGATCCTGCAGATCAAGTCCGAGCGCATCAGCGACGAGGGCAAGCTGGCCAATGTGCGCAGGGAACTGTCGGCGCTGGAGCAGACCTGGATGGCACATCCGGCGGCGGTGAAGGACATCGCCAAGCTGCGTGCCGAGCTGAAGGCGGTCAACGAGCAGCTGTGGGAGATCGAAGACGACATCCGGCTGAAGGAGAAGGCGCAGGCGTTCGACCAGGGTTTCGTCGACCTGGCGCGCAGCGTCTACCTGCGCAATGACGAACGCGCGCGCATCAAGAAGGCGATCAACCTGGCGCTGGGTTCGGTGTACGTGGAAGAGAAGTCCTACCAGGATTACGCGCAGCGCACGTAATCCGGGCGGGCCGCCGCTCACCCCAGGTGATCGGCCACATAGCGCTCGAAGGCGGCGATACCGTCGTCGACGGTGATCAGTTCCATCACGTCATCGAACTCGATCTTGGTGCCCCACTTCAGGTCGGTTGCCTGCTTGCCCAGGTACTTGCGTGCTGCGTCGTCGTAGCGGTCCACGCAGTAACGGCGATCGGAATATGGTCCGCTGCGGTGCGGGTTGCTGGCCGCATGCAGGCCCAGCACCTTGGCGCCCATTGCGTTGGCGATGTGCATCGGGCCCGAATCCGGGGTCATCACCAGGTCGGCGCGGGCCAGCAGGGCGGGCAGCTGCTTGAGCGTGTCCTTGCCGACCAGGTCCAATGCGGGAGTATCCAGCTGTGCCTGGATGGCATCGGCCATGCTGCGTTCCAGCTCGCTGCGGCCACCGCACAGCACTACCCGCCAGCCCCGCTGGGCCGCATGGTTGGCCACGGCGGCGTATCGGTCGGCATACCAGTTGCGGCGCACATGGCTGGAGCAGGGCGAGATCATCAGGACCGGGCGCCCATCGTCCTGCCACTGGGCGGCGGCCCACTCAACGGCGGATTGCGGTACGGCCAGGTCCCAGCTGACCTCGGTCTGGCGCAGGCCCAGCGGTTCGCAGAAGCTGCCGATGGCATCGAGCACATGGATGCCCGGGCGATCGGGAATGCGCTCGTTGATGAAGAGCCCATGCAGGTCTTTGGAGCGGCTGCGGTCATAGCCGATGCGGCGCTCAGCCGGAATGAAGGCCGACAGCAGGTTGGCGCGGAACGCGACCTGCATCTGCAGCAGCGCCTCGAACCGCCCCGGTGGCAGTTGCCTGCGCAGTTCCTTGACGCCGGCCATGCCGCTCTTCTTGTCATAGGCGTGGAAGGTCACCCCGGGCAGGCCATCAAGCAGCTTGTGGCCAGCCTTGTCGATGATCCAGTGGATCGGCGTATCCGGGCGTGCCGCCTGCAGGGTGCGTACCAGGGGCACCACGTGGGTGACATCGCCCAGGGCGGACAGCCGCAGGAGGCACAGGGAGGAGGACGCTGGTGCCATGTGTTGTTAGACTCAAAGGAATGGTCGCATTCGACGCCAATGAAGCGCTGACGCCATGCCGCGAGGGTCGCGGCATCGGGGCCATTCTGTTCGACCGCGAGCGGCTGCGGCAAGCCGAGATCGGCCTGTTCTCGCCCCAGCATTGGGGCAGCCGGGCCAGGCCGGTGGGCGAGGGGGGGCGCGGCAGCGCCTGGTTCGTCGATGCGCCGTTCGGTGCCTGCGTGCTGCGCCATTACCTGCGAGGGGGGCTGGCGGCAAGGATCAGCCATGACCAGTACCTCTGGCGCGGCTCGGACCAGACCCGCAGCTTCGCCGAGTTTCGGCTGATGCGCGCGTTGCGCGAGAAGAAGCTGCCCGTGCCGAGGCCGATCGCCGCGTTCTACATGCGTGAAGGCCTGCGTTACCGGGCCGCGATCCTGATGGAGCGGATCGAGGGCGTGCGCTCGCTGGCCGATCGCGCGCTGGTCGCTGGCCGGGGCGCTCCCTGGGAAGAGGCCGGCCGGCTGATCGCCCGTTTCCACCGGGCCGGCCTCGATCATGCCGACCTCAACGCGCACAATATCCTGTTCGACGGCAACGGCCATGGCTGGCTGATCGACTTCGACCGTGGGGTGTTCCGCATTCCCGCCACTGCCTGGCGCGAGCGCAATCTCAAGCGCCTTCTGCGCTCGCTGGTCAAGCTGCGCGGCGAGCGCAGCGTGGAAGACGTGCAGAAGGACTTCGCGCGGCTGCGCCGCGCTTATGACATGGCCTGGAACCGGGGCACCTGATGGGCTGGTCGTTGCGTTTCCTCGGCGTCGGCAATGCGTCGGCGGTCGAGCTGGGCTCGCCGATGTCGGTGATCGAACACGATGGGCAGCCGTGGCTGACCATCGACTGCGGCGGTGAGGGCCTGACCGCGTTCAAGGCGCACTATGGGCACATGCCGCAGGCGCTGTTCGTTACCCATGTGCATCTGGACCACGTGGCCGGCTTCGAACGGCTGTTCGTGGATACCTTCTTCAATGCGCAGCGGCGCGGCAAAGTGCGCCTGTACGTGCCCGCCACGGTGGTGCCGCTGCTGCACAAGCGAATCGCGGATTACCCGAACGTGCTGGCCGAGGGCGGTGCGAACTTCTGGGATGCCTTCCAGCTGATCGTGGTGGGTGAGGCGTTCTGGCATGAAGGCGTCCGCCTGGAGGTATTCCCGGTGCGCCATCACTGGCCGGAGACGGCCTATGGCCTTCGCCTGCAGGGCGCGCTGACCTGGAGCGGCGATACCCGCCCGATCCCCGAGATGCTGGCTCGCTACGCCGGTGACAACGAGCTGATCGCCCACGACTGCGGCCTGCACGGCAACCCGTCACATACCGGCGTGGACGACCTGGAGCGCGAGTACAGCGCTGAGCTGCAGGCGCGGATGATGCTGTACCACTATGCCAGCGCGGCCGATGGCGCGGCCCTGGCCGCACGCGGGCATCGCGTGGCGAAGCCCGGCCAGTGCGTGCCGCTGGCGACCCCGACGGCGCCCCGGGCCGTGGCCTGAGCGCGCTACGGCAGTGCCACGGATGCCGGTGAGGCCCGCTGTTTCGCCTGATCTCCCAGGGAACGCGTGCAGCACGGAGATGGAACCAGAGCGGCTCGCCAACGCGTGAATCGTCTGCCGGCTGGCGCGCGCGCAATGCGGGTCTTCTGCGTTCCCGCGGAAGGGGGGCCGGACACGCGCGCGGGCTGCTGGGCTTTTCGGGGGAGCTGAAAAGGCGGTAGCCCCGCCGGCTGACCTCGGCGCCCGCGTCGATCGATACCGTTGCTGCCTTCCGGCCCTGGCGGGGTTTTCGACCTAGCGTCGCGAGGGGCCGACGGGGCCACCATGGAGACGTTGGCCGCCATGGCGGCGGCCCGTTCACGGAGCGGGGGAAGCAGCGCGCGTCGCGCCGGAGACCACAACCGGACTGCGCATCGCTTGTGTCGATGGCAGGCCGGCATTCTAGCGCATGCATGCATGCCTATGCCAGCTTCACGCACTGAACCGGCTGTAACCCGTTGCCAGCATTGGCGACCTCGAGCGACCCGCGTTGCTAGAATCATCGCCAGGAGGAACGACCTCCCCCGCAACGGGAATCAATGACCAGGACGGCCTGGCCCTGCCAAGAGGAGGGCCGCCATGGCCTGGATCCATCTGTTGTTCGCCGGCCTGCTGGAAATTGTCTGGGCCGTGTCCATGAAGCAGTCCGAAGGTTTCACCCGGCTCACCCCGACCCTGGTGACGATCGCCGGCATGGCCGCCAGTTTCTGGTTGCTGGCCTTGGCCATGCGCAGCCTGCCGCTGGGGACCGCCTATACGATCTGGACAGGTATCGGTGCGGTCGGTGCATTCGTGTTCGGTGTCGTCTTCCTCGGTGAACAGGTCAGCCCGATGCGAATCGGCGCGGCAGTGTTGATCGTCAGTGGGCTGGTGCTGATGAAGCTGTCCAGCAGTTGATGACCGCGCACAGCATCATCGCCGGTGGAGGTTTGCGATATTCTCATGGGAATGCACGCCCCGAGGCGAGGAGTCCGGTTACATGGAAGTTGATTCGGCACCGCGAACCGTCGAGCTCCTCGGAGGAGCATTGTTCGTGGCCCTCGGCCTGTTGCTTCTCGCAGGCTCCGCGGTTCTGGCCGCCAATACCCATGATTTCCTGCGTATCGCCGAGCGTGCGCCGGGCAGGGTGGAGAAGCTCAACGCGGGCAGGTTCCATCTGGAGGTCGCATTCACGACGGTCGCGGGAGAACGGGTCTCCTATTCCCAGAATGGATTCATTGCCGGGCACGTGCCCGGCCAGGCCGTTACCGTGTTGTATCAACGGGACCGCCCGCGCCAGAGCGCCAGGCTCGACGAGTTTGGTGCGAAATGGGGCGAGTCCCTGTTTGTCGCCGCGATGGGCCTGGGATTTGCTGTGCTGGGGGCGGGGGAGCTGCGCAGCTATCGCCGGGCCCGCAGGCGACTGCGGTAGATGTCAGGCCCAGGCGGGATCGCCTGGCCACGTCGCGCGCTCCATGGTGTTTTGAACGACGGCCGCGCAGGCTGCCAGATACTCCGCACCGGGGACCACCCCCGCGTTCGCACAGGCGCCCCGCAGCGTATCGCGCATGCGCTCACCGGCTGCCAACGGAGCGGCTTCCTAATCCGGAATCCGGTGCCCGAAAAAGTAGCGCACACCACTTTCGAACCCACCGGCATCGGAGTCTTCGAGAAAGGCCTCCAGCAGCGCTGATGCGTGCATCGGTCTGAACACCCGTTCCTGGTAGAAGCAAGAGCAGTCGATACCGGTGGCGCACTCGAAGCGTCGTCGCAGCTCAAACGGGAAGCACGGTTCGCGCAGGCGCCGCAGTCGTGCTGCGATGGCATCGACAGTCGCAGCCGGTCCCGCGTCGCCAAGCAACTCAGCGCAGAGTCGTCGGTTTACCGGATGGGTGTCGCCGCTGCCCAACTCGACGAGCCCTGGCATCTGGCTGAAGTCGCCAAGCTTTGCCCGCTTCAGGGCTTCCATCCACTGAAAGTAATCACCTTCCTGCGGCGCCTGCCGGTCTTTCCTTCTGGAAGGCCGGGTCGCGGCGCCTGGGTAGGCAAAATATCCCCGCCCTTGCCAGTCGACCATTTCGGGGTTGCCGTAATGACTCCAGTCCATTGTCACTCCTCATAGTCGGTGGTGGGACTTCTGGGACAACGCAGCTGGCCTGCGTTGCGGCATGACGGTCCTGGAGCCCTCTTTCAGAAAAGGCCTGCGGGAGAGCGGGTAAGGTGATGGGGGATGCGCATCGAGAGATGTGTTCCGATTTGCGTCCCGCCGAAAGTCACCCCAGAAAAGCAAAAACCCCTGCGTGAACAGGGGTTTGCGTAATCTGGCGGAGAGAGGGGGATTCGAACCCCCGAAGCGCGGTTTAGACGCTTACACACTTTCCAGGCGTGCTCCTTCAACCACTCGGACACCTCTCCGGATCCCTGCCATCGGCAAACGCCTCGGCAGGGGCGCAGATTTTAGCGGGCAGCGCGGCTTGGCACAAGCGCCACGTCGAGGGTCGCGCGTGCGCCTTCATCGGCGAGGGGGCTGGACAGGCGTGGCACAATGGAGCATCCGATGGAAAACGGTGGCCCGATGTCCTATCTCGTCCTTGCCCGCAAGTGGCGCCCGAAGCGTTTTGCCGAGCTGGTGGGCCAGGAACACGTGGTCCGAGCGCTCAGCAACGCGCTGGACAGCGGCCGGGTCCACCACGCCTTCCTGTTCACCGGTACCCGGGGCGTCGGCAAGACCACCATCGCGCGCATCTTTGCCAAGTCGCTGAACTGCGAGCAGGGCACCAGCGCAGACCCGTGCGGCCAGTGCGCGGCCTGCCTGGACATCGACGCTGGCCGCTACATCGACCTGCTGGAGATCGACGCGGCGTCCAACACGGGTGTGGACGACGTGCGCGAGGTGATCGAGAACGCCCAGTACATGCCCTCGCGCGGCAAGTACAAGGTGTACCTGATCGACGAAGTGCACATGCTGTCCAAGGCGGCATTCAATGCGCTGCTGAAGACGCTGGAAGAACCGCCGGAGCACGTGAAGTTCCTGCTGGCCACCACCGATCCGCAGAAGCTGCCGGTTACCGTGCTCAGCCGCTGCCTGCAGTTCAATCTCAAGCGCCTGGACGAGGAACAGATCCAGGGCCAGATGACCCGCATCCTTGCTGCCGAGGAAATCGAAGCCGATGGCAGCGCCATCGTGCAGTTGGCCAAGGCCGCCGACGGCAGCCTTCGCGACGGGTTGTCGCTTCTCGACCAGGCGATCGCCTATGCGGGGGGAGCGCTGCGCGAGGACGTGGTGCGGACCATGCTGGGCACCGTCGACCGCACCCAGGTGGCAGCGATGCTTGATGCGCTGGCCGAAGGCGATGGCCAGCGCCTGCTGCAGGTCGTGGCCGCGCTGGCCGAATTCTCGCCGGACTGGAATGGTGTGCTGGAAGCGCTGGCCGAAGGCCTGCATCGCATCCAGGTACAGCAGCTGGTACCGGGTGCCGCGGCGGCTGCCGAAGGCCTGGACGCAGCGGCGTTCGCCCAGCGCCTGCGTCCGGAAGTGGTGCAGCTCTGGTACCAGATGGCGGTGAACGGCCGCCGCGACCTGCCCTTGGCGCCGAGCCCGCGCGCCGGTTTCGAGATGGCCGTGCTGCGCATGCTGGCGTTCCGGCCGGCCGCAGCGGTACCGCCGGTGCCGAAGGGGGGGAGCGGGGCCGGTATTCACGAAGCGACGCCGGCCGCAATTTCGGCGAGCCCTGCCGTGGCGGCGCAGTCGTCCGCTCCAGTGCAGGCCGCGCCACGCGAACCTGAACCCGAACCTGAGCCGGCTCCGCAACCCGAGCCGGAGCCAACGCCGGACCCTGAACCGGTTCCGGTGCGGGAACCCGTGCAGCCTCCGCCGGTGAAGGCGGAGGGAGATGCGACGGCAACCGATGACCTGCCGCCGTGGGCCCCCGACGAAAAAACGGCGGCCCGCGATGAGAAGCTGGCCGCGGAGATGGCTGGCCCGGACGCGGCCATGGCGGCGCCCTGGCATCAGCCGCCGGACCCTGCCGTGGCCGCCGCCGAGCCCGCCGAGCCGGAGCGCCCGTTCCGCGCCGAAGGCATTGCCATTGCCCCCGCCGATCCGGCGGTGCGGGCGCGGGATGCCGGGCCGCAGGAGGGCATCAGCGAGCTGGCTTCCGCCGAGGACTGGCTGGATCTGGTCGCCAACAGCGGCCTGAGCGGCCCGTCGCGCCAGCTGGCAGCCAATGCGGCCTTCATCAGTTGCCAGCGGGGGACCTTGAAACTGGGCCTTTCGCCCGGATTTGAATACCTGCGCTCGGAGCGCGCACTGGCCGCCTTGGGCGAGATGCTGGAAAGGACCCTTGGCCAGGCGCCGAAGATCGTGGTCGAGACCGTGGAAACCGAACACGTTCCGGCCGAGACCCTGCACCAGCGCGCCGACCGCCAGCGCAGCGAGCGGCAGCAGGTGGCAGAGTCCGTTTTCATGGACGACCCGGAAGTACAGGTGCTGATCCAGCAGCACGGTGCCCGGGTTGTTCCCGATTCCATCCGTTCTTTTGACGAGTAACAGACCATGCGTGGCAACATCGCCCAACTGATGCAGCAGGCCCAGAAGATGCAGGAAAACCTGCAGAAGGCCCAGGAAGAAATCGCCCGGATCGAAGTGACCGGCAGCGCCGGTGGCGGCATGGTCAGCGTGACCCTGACCGGCACCAAGGAGTGCCGCAAGGTGCGCATCGATCCGTCGCTGGCCAGCGATCCGGAGATGCTGGAGGACCTGATCGCCGCCGCCTTCAACGACGCCTCGAACAAGATCGATGCCGAGTCGAAGTCGAAGATGGGCTCGGCCACTGCGGGCATGCAGCTGCCGCCGGGCATGAAGCTGCCGTTCTGATCTTCGGCAGGGCGCCTGTACCGGCGGGCGCCCCGCGGCGTCGAGCTTGCTCGACGGTTCCAGTCCCCAGTCGAGCCTGGCTCGACTCTACAAAGCACGCCGCCGTGTCCGCACCCCTGCTTGAACAATTGATCGATGCACTGCGGGTGCTGCCTGGCGTGGGCCAGAAGACGGCGCAGCGCATGGCGTACCACCTGCTTGAGCGCGAGCGCGAAGGAGGCCAGCGGCTGGCCGAAACACTGGCGCTGGCGGTTGAACGCATCGGCCACTGCGCACAGTGCCGCGACTTCAGTGAAACCGAGCTGTGCCCGACCTGTGCCAACGGCAGCCGTGAACGCAGCCAGTTGTGCGTGGTCGAGTCGCCGGCCGATCGCCTGGCGATCGAGAACGCCACCGGTTTCCGTGGTGTCTACTTCGTGCTGCAGGGCCGGCTGTCACCGCTCGATGGCATCGGGCCGCGCGAGCTGGGCCTGGAGCAGCTGGAGCAGCGTCTGGCCGAAGGCGAGGTGCAGGAACTGATCATCGCGACCAGCGCCACCGTCGAGGGCGAGGCGACCGCCCATTACCTGGCGCAGCTGGCGCGTGCACGTGCGGTGCGGCCGAGCCGCCTGGCGCAGGGGCTGCCGCTGGGTGGTGAACTGGAATACGTGGATCGCGGCACGCTTTCGCACGCGTTCGGAACGCGCAGCGAAGTCCGCGATTGAGCAGGGACCAGCATCGCCCGGTACGGGCGGCCTACAATGCGGGAGATATCTCCGCCGAGGCCGACCATGAGCAACGAAACCCTCTTCAGCAAGATCATCCGTCGCGAGATTCCGGCCACCATCGTCTACGAGGATGACGAGGTGCTGGGTTTCAAGGACATCGCACCGCAGGCGCCGGTGCATGTACTGTTCATTCCGAAGAACGAGATCATCCCGACGCTGGACGACCTTCAGCCGTCGCAGGCGCACCTGATCGGCAAGCTGGCCCTGGCTGCTGCCGAGTACGCGCGCCGCGAGGGTCTGGCACAGGACGGGTACCGCATCGTGATGAACTGCCGCGAGCATGCCGGGCAGACCGTGTTCCACCTCCACATGCACCTGCTGGCGGGCGCGCCTCTGGGGCATTTCGGCGTGCCGGGGCGCTGACGCCCCTCCTGCCATGCCTGGATGCAAAAGGCCGCCCGAAGGCGGCCTTTTGCGTCATGCCCGTGTGATGGCAGCGGTCACCACCAGCCCCACCGCCCATAACCCCAGTACGGGCCCCATGGGCCCGGGCCCCACGGACCGTAAGGGTAGGGCACCACCTCGACCTGGCGCTGTTCCGGCCACAGGTAGATCACGTCGGCCGACAGCTTCGGCAGGCGATAGTCGTACTCGCCGATGCGCGTGTTCTGGTAGCCCTCGATTTTGCCGATGAAGGTCACGTCACGACCGGCCTCGAACACCGCCGGATCGTAGAAACCGGCGCGACAGGCAATGAAGCGGCCGTCGCTGGCGTCGGACGAGCTGGTGTTGGGGCGGCCACTGGCGTTGAGCGGCCGCGAGATCATCTGGAAGCAGGTCTCGCCCTGGCCGGGCTTGGTTTCGATGATGCGGCCGCCCCAACGGACCGGCGTGCCGACCTGCTGGGTGGCGACCGAGTCGCGCGGGGAAACCAGGCTGAACTGTCCCTGCAGCGGCTTGGGGGCCGTGGCGCAGGCCGACAGGGCCAGCGTGGCCACGGCGGTGAGGAGGAACTTGGTGTTCATGGGGAGGCTCCGGAAGTCGGGCGATGCCTGCGCAGGTCCCGCAATAATGAAGCGAGGTCGGTGCAAGTTCCAGCGTAGCGCGCATCGGCGAAACGCTGGCTGAGTGCGAGCAGGCCCGGGTCGGGGCGCTGGGCGTGTACCCGCTGTGCCCAATCGCGCGCGGCCTCGTGGGGTTCGCGGGCCAGGCCCAGGCGGGCATAGCGCCGCCCCAGCCGATGCCAGGCGCGCAGCAGTGGATCGCGTTCGCGCTCGCCGCGGGCCAGCAGCCAGGCCATCCACGCCAGGGCCAGCAGGGCGACGACCACGAAGCCAGCGACCAGCTGCCCCGGTCCCAGTTCGTCCAGCCCGAATGGCCTGAGCATCTGCTGCTGGCGGCGGGCGTCGAAGGACAGCACCAGGTCGTTCCAGCCGCGGCGCAGCCAATCGCCGACCTGTCCCAGTTGCAGCCAGCGCTGCTGCAGTGGCGCGTCCGTACCGGACTGCAGGCGATCATCCAGCGTGTCGAGGATGCGTTCCGGCGCCACGGCTGCGGTCGGGTCGATCCGCACCCAGCCGCGCTGCGGCAACCACACTTCGGCCCAGGCATGGGCGTCCATGCGCCGGACGACCCAGTAGTCACCCAGCCGGTTGCGGGTGCCGCCGGCAAAGCCGGTCACCACCCGCGCCGGAATGCCGGCGTTGCGCATCAGCACGACGAAGGCCGAACTGAAGTGCTCGCAGAAACCCGCCTTGTAACCGAACAGGAATTCATCGACGGGATCGCGCCCTGCCGGGGGTGTTTCCAGCGTGTAGGAGAAATCGGTGGTGATCCACTGCAGCGCGCGGCGGACAATCGCTTCGTCATCGCCGCCAGCGTCCTGCCGCCATTGCCGGGCCAACGTGGCGGTACGTGGATTGAAGCCTGCCGGCAGCTGCAGCGCTGCGTGGCGCTGGCCGGGCGACAGCGTGCCGTCGAAGCGCTGTGGTGGCGCCGAGTGCAGGCGCCAGCGGCTCAGGGAGGACAGCGAGCGGTCACTGCGCAGGCTCATGTCCGCATCCAGCGTGCTGCCTGCGGGAGCGTGACTGGGCAGGTCCAGCGCCACCAGCTGGCGGCGGTCGGTAGGCTCGTAGTCGATCTGATAGTCCCAGCCCTGCGCGCCCGCTTCGACCACGGCCGCAGGTCGCAGGCCGCTGGTGCGATCACGGGACCAGCGCCGGCCGTCGAAGGCGGTCAGCACCGGGCCACGCCAATAGCGCTGCGCGGGGTCGGGCACGGCTCCGAAGAACTGCGCGCGCAGTGCCGGGGTGTCATCGGCCATCAGGTCCAGCCACTGGCCGGGCTCCATGCTGTCGGACAGGCCAGGGGTACCTACCGCGCGTTCGGGGACGCCCCACAGCGGGGTCGCCAGGCGCGGGAACAGCCAGAAGCAGGCCAATGCCAGTGGCAGGCCGATCGCCAGCAGGCGGCCAACGCCACGTAGCTGCCCGCGCAACGGCAGGCGGCCCGCGTGGCCTTCATCCTGGGCCAGGCGTTGCAGGGCGAGCAGCGCGCTGACACCTGCCAGCGCCGCGAGGGCCGTTGTCAGCGGGCCCTGGTCGAGCAGGAACGCTGCAAACGGTGAGAACAGCGCGAAACCGAGCAGGCTCCGCGCATCGCGCAGGCTGCGCAGTTCGCTGGACTTGATCGCCAGCATCGCTGCCAGCAAAGCGCAGCCGGTATCACGCCCCGGGCGGACCATGCCCATCTGCCAGATGATGGCTGCCAGCATGCCCAGTACCAGCAGCAGGCGCGCCGGTACCGGCAGCGTCCTCCGCCAGGACAGTGCGGCGGTCAGGATCGCGGCGATCGCGATCACGGCGGCCAGCAGCGGTGGCAACTGCAGCAGCAACGGCAACAGTGCCAGCGCGGCGCTGGCCAGGGTCCAGGTGCGTGCGCTCCGATCGAGCAGGGCGGTCGTTTCAATCATGCGGCATCAGCGCCAGCGCGCGCAGGCAAAGGTGGTGATGGCCGGCACCCTGGCCAGGCCCGAACGGCGGGTGGGCAGGCAACAGCAGGGTATAGCGGCGGCCCTCGCGTTCGGCCAGATCGACCCAGCGTGCCAGCCGTGCGATGCGTGCTTCATGACCCAGCGGTGCCAGCGCATGCCAGTCCAGCACCACTTCGATACCGATCGGCTTCTCGTATTCGCGCACCAGCAGCGAGTCGCGCCGCGCCGAGTGCTTCCAGGAAATGCTGCGGGGGGCATCGCCGACACGGTAGGAACGCAGCTGGTGAAGTTCCTCGCCACTGGCGTGGGCGCGGGTGTGCAGCGGGTCGCTGCCGCTCTCCGGCAACGGGGGAGCCGTCGATTCGGGCAGCGGATAGACCAGCAGCGGTTGCTCCGGCCATACCCACGACCAGGCCCGCACCAGGCCGAGCGGCTGGGTGGTGGACAGGCGGATGCGCGGCAGTTCCAGCCAGCCTCGGCGCTCGGTAGGGACCTCCAGCTCCACTTCGCCGCGGCCGTGCGCGGGCAGGGATGTCCAGGCTTCGCTGCCCGCCAGTTGCAGATGCAGGCCCTGCCGCGCGCGCGGATCGTGCAGTGACAGGTCCACGCGCAGCCGCAGCGATTGGCCGGCGGGCACCGGTTCGGCGGAGACGGCATCGATCTGCAAGCCGGACAGTTGCAGGTGCGCGGCAATGGCACTGGCAATCGCTGCCGCAGAGAGCAACAGGGCCAGCAGCAGCGCGGGATTGTTGTTGTAGTTCAGTGCACCCAGCAGCATCGCCGCCAGCAGGGTGGCGACGAACAGGCCGAAGCGGGTCGGCAGCACATAGATGCGTTGCCGATCCAGCCGTTGCGGCAGGACCTCGGGCCTGCGCGGCCGCGCCAGCAGCTGCAGGCGCCCCCAGCGTGTGGCCACGTTCAATCCACCGCGACCGTCTGCAGGATCGCGCGCGCCAGCGCCGGGCCCGAGCTGGATTCGGCCTCCGCCACCAATCGATGACCGGCCACCGCCACGAACAGCGTCTGCACATCTTCGGGCACCACATGGCCACGGCCCAGCAGGAGCGCATGCGCCCTGGCCGCGCGCAGCAGGGCCAGGCCCGCGCGCGGCGACAGGCCGACGCGCACGCCGGCGTGCTGGCGGCTGCGGGTCAGCAACGCCTGCACGTAGTCGACGAGCGCATCGCTGGCATGCACCCGGCCTACCGCTTCGCGCAGTGCGCGCACCTGGGTGTCGTCCAGCTTCGGCACGGCGCGTGCGATCAGGTCGCGGCGATCGGTGCCCCGCAACAGCTCCCGTTCGGCCTGCGTGCTGGGGTAGCCCATCGCCAGCCGAAGCAGGAAACGGTCCAGTTGCGAGTCCGGCAATGGGAACGTGCCGGACAGGTCCACCGGGTTCTGCGTGGCGATCACGAAGAACGGATCCGGCAGCGGATGGGTCTGGCCATCCAGGGTGACCTGCTGCTCGGCCATCGCTTCCAGCAGTGCGCTCTGCGTCCGCGGCGGCGCACGGTTGATCTCGTCGGCCAGCAGCACATGGGTGAACACCGGGCCGGGATGGAACTGGAACTGGCGGCTGCCGGCCTCGTAAACAGATACGCCCAGCACGTCGGCGGGCAACAGGTCGGAGGTGAACTGCACGCGCTGGAAGCCCAGGCCGAGGCTGCTGGCCAATGCATGCGCCAGCGTGGTCTTGCCCAGGCCGGGCAGGTCCTCGATCAGCAGGTGGCCGCCGGACAGCAGGGCGACGAAAGCCAGCCTGACTTCCGGCACCTTGCCCAGCACCAGTGCATTCACCTGGTCCTGTGCATCACGAAGGGCCTGGCGCAGTTGATCGGTTAGCATGCTGGGATCGGGGGACGAAGCTGGCATGATCGTCTCGGTTCTGGAATCCACTCGATTATCCATAGGGCAATGCAGGGCGAACAGCGCGCGCGCACGATATTTCTCTGGTTATGGACGCTGGTCACAGCGGCCAAGCTGGTGGTGGCCGCGCGGTTGCCGCTGTTTGTCGACGAGGCGTTCTATTGGCAGGAAGGCAGCACCTGGCCGCCGCCTATTCCGATCTGCCCGGGTTGACGGCGTGGATGGCGCGCCTGGGCGTGGAGATCGGTGGCCACCATGTGCTTGCGTTACGCCTGCCTTTCCTGGCCGTCGGTGCGCTGTTGCCGTTGCTGGTAGTGCGCATCGCCACGCGCTGGTTCGGCAATGTGGCGGGCTGGCAGGCGGGCAGCCTCACGTTGTTGATGCCGCTGTCGGCAACGCTGGGCCTGCTGGCGGTGCCCGACGTGCCGATGGCCCTGGCGGCAGTGATCTGCCTGCATGCCGGCGCGCGCCTGCTGCACAATGTTGATGCCTCTTCGGCGATGAAGCTGGCGCTGGGCCTGGTGATCGGTGCGTTCAGCCACTACCGCTTCATCGGCGTCATCGGCGTCGGCTTCCTTGCGTTGCTGTCGTTGCCCCGGGGCCGGCGCATGCTGGCTGACCCGCGGGTATGGGTTGCGCTGGCGGTGGGCGTGCTGGCCTGGTTGCCATTGCTGGCCTGGAACGCCGACAACCATGATGCTGGCCTGAAGTTCCAGGTGTCGAGCGCCATCCCTGGACATTCGAATGGAATGGCCTGTGGTTCCTGGTGATCCAGCCGATGCTGGTCACGCCCGTGCTGTGCATTGCGATGTGGAAGGTGGCGCTGGCCGGGACCCGCAGCGGTGGCGGTGCGCGGGTGCAGTGGCGTTACTTCGGCCTCGTCGGGGGCGTGTCGACGCTGGGTATCTTCCTGCTCGGATTCTTCACCGATGTCGAGCGGATCAGCTTCCACTGGCCACTGCCGGGCTACCTGGCGCTGCTGGTGGCGGTGCCGGTGGTGCTCAACGGCTGGCCGCGCTGGTTGCGCAGGACGGGTTGGTGGCTGGCAGGCGCCGGCATGTTCCTGGCCTTCGGTTACTACCTGATGGCTTCAACGCCCTTGTTGCGCGAGCAATTGGCCGGCAGCAAGTACTATCCGCGCAATTTCGCAGGCTGGCAGCCACTGGCGGCCGCCGTGCGTGATGAACTGCAGCACATGCCGCCAGGCACGCGCGTGCTGGCCGGCAATTTCAAGGTGGGGGCCGAGCTGGGTTTCCAGCTTGGCAAGGGAGACATCGAAGTGCTGCCGCATCCGCTCAATGACAAGCATGGCCGCACTGCACAGCTGGCGCAGTGGAACCTGCTGCACGAAGGCGAGCGCAGGGCGCCGGTGCTGCTGGTGCTTTCGCCCAGCGACCAGCGCTACCGTGATCTTCTGGCGCGCTACCACGCCGTCTGCGAGCAGGTGGGACCGTTACCTGCGCCGCGGGTGGTCAGCAGCGATCATGGTTTCCAGCGGTTCCTGCTGTTCCGGCTGCCGGCGCACCGTGCGCCGGGGGCGTGCGTGACGCCGGCAATGGCCTGGCTGGATGCTCCTTCCAACGGCCAGGAGGTTTCGGGCACGTTCGCCATCAAGGGCTGGGCGTTCAAGGATGGCGTCGGCCTGGCGCGGGTTGAACTGCTGGTCGATGGCCGTTCCATCGGCGATGCCCGCTATGGGCGCGAGTTCGACATCCGCTCCGCCTGGCCGGACAGCACTGACCCGCAGCATCCGGCAGTCGGGTTTGACGCGTCGCTGGATACTCGTGCGCTGGCGCCGGGGCGGCACTGGCTGGGCCTGCGCCTGCATGGTCGCGATGGCAGCGTGGAACAGTGGCAGGAGCAGCCGTTCGAGGTTCGTTGAGGCCCCTGCCTTTGTAGAGTCGAGCCATGCTCGACTGCATTTTCCGGGCCGCCTGCCATTCGGGGCAGAAGCAGTCGAGCATGGCTCGACCCTACAGTTCAGGGCACCACGAACCCCGCCTGGCGCAGCAGCCCGCACAACGCGATCAGCGGCAGGCCGATCAATGCGGTCGGGTCGCGGGTGACGATGGCTTCGAACAGGCTGATGCCCAGGCCTTCGCATTTGAAGCTGCCGGCGCAGTCCAGCGGCTGCTCCGCGGCGACATAGCGGTCGATCTCGTCCCGGTGCAGCGCGCGGAAGCGCACTTCGGTCAGATCGATCGCAGCAAATGATTCTCCGTCGCG
This sequence comes from Stenotrophomonas maltophilia, assembly GCF_001676385.1. Lineage (GTDB taxonomy): Bacteria > Pseudomonadota > Gammaproteobacteria > Xanthomonadales > Xanthomonadaceae > Stenotrophomonas > Stenotrophomonas maltophilia_J. The sequence goes on from NZ_LYVJ01000008.1 coordinate 177,559, forward strand.
CGTGAGACTGATGGCGGTGTGGAAGTGCACGGTCCGCCCGGACATCGCCGCCAGCTGCGCACAGGCGGCCTCGACCGTACCTGGCTTGCCGAGCGGCCGGCCGTCCACGCCGGCCACCTGGTCCGAGCCGATCACCCAGGCACCGGGGTAGCGCGCGGCCACCTGGGCGGCCTTGGCGGCGGCCAGGCGTCTGGCCAGGGCCAGAGGGGGCTCGCCGTCCAACGGGGTCTCGTCCACGTCCGGACGTGCGCAGTCGAACGGCAGGCCCAGCCGTTGCAGCAATTCGCGGCGGTAGCGGGAGGTAGAGGCCAGGACCAGGGACATGCGACAATACCGGGGCAGGGCGCCGCAGTCTGGCCTTTCGGCGGCGCCAGCGGCAAGTGTTGTCGAGCCGGTATTTGACAGCAGTCGCCTCGATCCTTAGTATTCAGCGGCTTATGTCCGCGAACGTGCCCGAAACGCTGGATGCCTGGCGGATGGTTGTAGCGCGAAGGCGCTTCGACGGTCAGGTTTCCTTGGCTGAATTGACCCGCCTGCAGGGGTTGGTGGCAGATACCGACGGCGAGTGCATCTACTCGCTTGAGTTCGGCCGCGACGACGTCTTGCGGGTATCCTATGTGGAACTGACCATCGACACCGCGCTGCCGCTGACCTGTCAGCGCAGCATGCAGCGATTCCTGTTGCCGGTGAAGATGACCCAGAGGCTTGGCCTGATCCGCGACGAGGACGAGGAATCGTCCCTGCCGCCGGATTACGAGGCGTTGCTGGTGCCGGAAGACGGCCAGCTGCGCCCATTGGACCTGGTCGAGGACGAGTTGGTGCTGGCGGTGCCGGTGGTGCCGTTGTCGCCTGACGGCGAGGCAGTCGACAAGGACTGGGCGCCGAGCGAAGAAGAAGCGAAGCAGGCCAACCCGTTCGCGGCGTTGGCGGCATTGAAGAAACAATAGCAGCCGGTTGTCGTCGGCGGCTGCGGCGAAAGCGAAAAGTGTGCTGGGCGCTGGCGTCCTGTGCGACGAAACGACGAAGCAAAACGAACCGAGTTTGGAGCAATCCCATGGCTGTCCAGAAATCCCGTGTTACCCCGTCCCGTCGCGGCCAGCGCCGTTCGCATGACGCCCTGAGCGCCAAGCAGCTGTCGACCGACCCGACCACCGGCGAAGTGCATCTGCGTCACCACATCACTGCCGACGGTTTCTACCGCGGCAAGAAGGTCATCCAGACCAAGACCTCGGCCGTCGAAGAAGATTGATGTGCCGGGAAGGCCGCTGCCTCCGGGCAGCGGCCTTTGCCTTCTTTCCCGGGTGCGCCGGTGATCGGCGGCCCGCGCAACAGGAACCATGATGAGCAAGCGGATCTACTCGAGGATCGCGGGCACCGGCAGCTATTTGCCGGAAAAAGTCCTGACCAATGCCGACCTGGAAAAGATGGTCGAAACCTCGGACGAGTGGATCCAGTCGCGCACCGGAATTCGTGAGCGGCACATCGCCGCCGACGGCGAAACCACCAGCGACCTGGGCTACAACGCCGCCGTGCGCGCGCTGGAAGCGGCCGGCATCGATGCCTCGCAGCTCGACATGATCGTGGTCGGCACGACCACTCCTGACCTTATTTTCCCGTCCACCGCGTGCCTGATCCAGGCCAAGCTCGGTGTTGCGGGGTGCCCTGCCTTCGACGTCAACGCGGCCTGTTCCGGCTTCGTGTTCGCGCTGGGCGTGGCCGACAAGTTCATCCGTTCCGGCGACTGCAAGCATGTGCTGGTGATCGGCACCGAAACGCTGACCCGCATGGTTGACTGGACGATCGCACCACCTGCGTGCTGTTCGGCGATGGCGCCGGCGCTGTCGTGCTGAAGGCTGACGAAGAGACCGGCATCCTCAGCACCCACCTGCATGCCGACGGCAGCAAGAAGGAACTGCTGTGGAACCCGGTCGGCGTCTCGGCCGGCTTCAAGGATGGCGTCAACGGCGGTGGCACCATCAACATGAAGGGCAACGACGTGTTCAAGTATGCCGTGAAGGCGCTGGACTCGGTCGTGGATGAGACCCTGGCTGCCAACGGCCTGGACAAGTCCGACCTGGATTGGCTGATTCCGCACCAGGCCAACCTGCGCATCATCGAAGCGACCGCCAAGCGCCTGGACATGTCGATGGACCAGGTGGTGGTGACCGTCGACAAGCATGGCAACACCTCGTCGGGCTCGGTGCCGCTGGCACTGGATGCCGCCGTGCGTTCGGGCCGCGTCGAGCGCGGGCAGCTGCTGCTGCTTGAAGCCTTCGGTGGCGGCTTCACCTGGGGTTCGGCTCTGTTGCGCTATTGATAGTGCGGATTACGACAACGTAAAGTCTTGTCGTTACGGCCCCGCGGGGCCGTAACGCGTTTTAGGGAGGACCTGTCATGGTTGAGCCCATCGTCATCGAAGGGCAGCGTGCCTGGCTCAAGCAGTACGGCAAGGGAAGCCGCGCAGTGGCCCTGGGCCTGCTCAGTTTCGTTGCCCGCCGTTTCGATCTCGATGCCCTGCGCCCGCCACCGCATCGCGGCGGTGACGCTGCCCGTGAAACCGAGGCCCGTCGCCTGGGAGAGCTGCAGGCACTGGGTGTGAACGTGCCCGACGTGCTGGGCAGCGGCCATGCCGCGCTGGTGATCGGCGACAACGGTAGTTCCTTCAATACCTGCCTGCGCGAAGCCGATGATGCGGGCCGCGACCGGCTGGTGATGGCGGCGATGCAGGCCATCGCCGAAGCGCACGCCCGCGGCGCGTATTTCGGCCAACCGTTGCCGCGCAACCTGACCTGGGATGGCGAGCGGGTGGGTTTCATCGATTTCGAGGAAGACCCGCTGGAAGTGATGGAACTGGCCGAAGCGCAGGCCAGGGACTGGTTGATGTTCGGCTATGGCGTGGCCAGGTACTACGCTGACCGCCCCGGTCACCTGCAGGCAATGATGGCTGAGGCGATGGGGGAAGTTCAGGCGCCGGTGCGCGAGCACGTGCACGCGATGAGCGGTCGCCTGCGCAGCCTGGCCCGGGTGTGCATGAAGCTGGGCCGTTCAGCGCGCGCATTGGCCCATTCCATCTTCATCACCCATGGCGCCAGTACCGTCGGCGTCCTGATGCTGATCGGGCTGTGCGTAGATTTCTTCGCCGATGGCGAACTGGACGTCCTGCAGTTGTTCTGCTGATGGCTGATCGGGGTCAGATCCCTTTTGCGCAGGAAAAGGGATCTGACCCCGTCGCCCCTGCCCGTCAATGCTCCATACGCCTGCATACGCGCACGTACAGACGACACAGCGGATTCGCCCTTATCATGGCCCGCTTCGATTGCAACAAGCGGATGACCGCGTGACCGAATCCACCCTCGCTTTTGTCTTCCCCGGCCAGGGCTCGCAGTCTGTGGGCATGCTGGCCGAGCTGGCCGAACTGCACCCGCAGGTGCGTGAGGCCTTCACCGAGGCATCCGACGGTGCCGGCGTCGACCTGTGGGCACTGTCCCAGGGCGGCCCGGAGGAAATGCTCAACCGTACCGAATACACGCAGCCGGCCCTGCTGGCCGCGAGCATCGGCGTGTGGCGTGCCTGGAATGCCGTGGGCGGTCCGCGTCCGTCGGTGCTGGCCGGCCACAGCCTGGGCGAGTACACCGCCCTGGTCGCCGCCGGCGCGCTGAGCCTGCATGACGGTGCGCACCTGGTGCGCCTTCGTGGCCAGCTGATGCAGGACGCTGCACCGGCCGGTGTCGGCGCCATGGCGGCCGTGCTCGGTGCCGAGGATCAGCTGGTGCTGGACGTCTGCACCGAAGCAGCGGGCAGCCAGGTTGTGGTGCCGGCCAACTTCAATTCGCCCGGCCAGATCGTGATCGGTGGCGACGCCGATGCGGTCGACCGTGCGCTGGCGCTGCTGGCCGAGAAGGGGGTGCGCAAGGCGGTCAAGCTGGCCGTCAGCGTGCCCTCGCACACCCCGCTGATGCGTGAAGCCGCCAACCGCCTGGCCGAAGTGATGGCCGGTCTGTCCTGGCAGGCGCCGCAGTTGCCGGTGGTGCAGAACGTCGATGCCCAGGTGCACGACGGCGTGGATGCCATCCGCACCGCGCTGGTCCAGCAGCTGTACCAGCCGGTACAGTGGACCGGTTGCGTGCAGGCCTTGGCCGCGCGCGGCATCGTCCGGATCGCCGAGTGCGGTCCAGGCAAGGTGCTGACCGGCCTGGTCAAGCGCATCGACAAGGCCATCGACGGCCGTCCGCTGGCCACTCCGGGCGACTTCGAAGCCGCCCGCGAGGCTTGGTCGGCCTGATTTCCCTGTTCCTTCCGACCGCACCGGTCGCCGTTGCAAGCGGCACGGGTGCGGCGGTCGCCCCAGCCCGAGGAAAACATCATGAGCAAGCCCCTGCAGGGTGAAATCGCACTGGTCACCGGTGCCAGCCGTGGCATTGGTGCCGCCATCGCCGATCTGCTGGCCGCCCAGGGCGCCACCGTCATCGGCACCGCCACCACCGAATCCGGCGCTGCCGCGATCGGTGAGCGGCTGGCCGCCCACGGGGGCCACGGCCGTGCGCTGAACGTCACTGACGCTGCCGCGCTGGAGAGCGTGCTGGACGGCATCGCCAAGGAATTCGGACCGATCTCGATCCTGGTCAACAATGCCGGGATCACCCGCGACAACCTGCTGATGCGCATGAAGGACGAGGACTGGGCGTCGATCATCGACACCAACCTGACCAGCGTGTTCCGCACCAGCAAGGCGGTGATGCGCGGCATGATGAAGGCACGCAAGGGCCGCATCATCAACATCGCATCGGTGGTGGGCGTGACCGGCAATGCCGGCCAGGCCAACTACGCCGCTGCCAAGGCCGGCATCATCGGCTTCAGCAAGTCGCTGGCCAAGGAAATCGGTTCGCGCGGTGTCACCGTCAATGTTGTCGCACCTGGCTTCATCGACACCGACATGACCAAGGCGTTGCCGGAAGAAGCGCGTACCGCGCTGATCAATGACATCGCCCTCGAACGCCTGGGTTCGCCGGAAGACATCGCCCATGCGGTGGCCTTCCTGGCCAGCCCGGCTGCCGGTTACATCACCGGCGAAACCCTCCATGTGAACGGCGGCATGTACATGCCGTAAGCAAGGGGCGCAGGGATTGCGCCGCAAGTGGTTGATCTGCGGAGGTTTTTGCTGCAATGCAAGGCCGCGCCGGTTTCCACTACACTATCCCACGGCCATCGCCTTTGATGGCGACCACTTTTGAACCACAACTCCATCTGGAGCGAGATCCCATGAGCACCATCGAAGAACGCGTCAAGAAAATCGTCGTCGAACAGCTTGGCGTCAAGGAAGAAGAAGTCACCAACAGCGCATCGTTCGTCGATGACCTGGGCGCTGACTCGCTGGACACCGTCGAGCTGGTGATGGCGCTGGAAGAAGAATTCGAGTGCGAGATCCCGGACGAAGAAGCCGAGAAGATCAGCACCGTGCAGGCCGCCATCGACTACATCAAGGCCCACGTCAAGGCCTGATGTCAGACGGCAGTGCGCGTGCGGGCATCCGCCCGGCGCGCACCGCACCCCATGGGGCCGCTGTTGCGGCCCCGTGTGTTTGAGCATCACACCGAAGCAAACCGAGTTGCCCGTTGAAATCATCCGGGCCAGGAGAATCAGCAATGAAGCGTCGCGTCGTCGTAACCGGCCTGGGTATCGTCTCGCCGTTGGGCAATGATCTGGCCAGCAGCTGGGAAGGCATCATCCACGGTCGCTCGGGCATCGGTCCGCTGACCCACATTCCTGATGCCTACCTGGATCGCTTCACCACCAAGATTGCAGGTGAGGTCAAGGGCTTCGACATCACCGCCGACAACGAACTGTTCGGCAAGTACCGGGTCAGCGGCAAGGATGCCAAGAAGATGGACCCGTTCATCCATTACGGCCTCGGTGCCTCGTTCATGGCCCTGCATGACTCGGGCCTGGAGATCACCGACGCCAATGCCGAACGCATCGGCGCCATCGTCGGCGCCGGCATCGGCGGCCTGCTCGGCATCGAAGAGCAGACCATCGAGTTCCATGAGGGCAAGAAGATCTCGCCCTTCTACGTGCCCAAGACCATCATCAACATGCTACCGGGCCAGCTGAGCATCATCGCTGGCCTGAAGGGCCCGTCGTTCTCGGCGGTCTCGGCGTGCGCGACCTCGAACCATTCGATCGGTACTGCGATGCGCATGATCCAGTACGGCGATGCCGACGTGATGGTGGTCGGTGGTGCCGAGCGAGGCTCTTCGCCGACCGCCGTGGGCGGCTTCTGCGCGATGAAGGCGATGAGCACCCGCAACGATGCCCCGGAACAGGCTTCACGCCCGTGGGACAAGGACCGTGACGGCTTCGTGCTGGGCGACGGTGCCGGCATCCTGATCCTGGAGGAGTACGAGCACGCCAAGGCCCGTGGCGCGAAGATCTACTGCGAACTGGCCGGCTTCGGCGCCAGCTCCGATGCCTACCACATGACCGCGCCGAGCGAGAACGGCGAGGGCGCTGCGCGCTGCATGGTCATGGCCATGAAGGACGCCGGAGTGACCCCGGAACAGGTGGGTTACCTCAACGCGCACGGCACCTCCACGCCGCTGGGCGACCTGGGCGAGACCATGGCGATGAAGACCGCCTTCGGCGACCACGCCTACAAGATGATGGTCAGTTCCACCAAGTCGATGACCGGCCACCTGCTGGGCGCGGCCGGCGGCGTGGAGGCGATCTTCTCGGTGATGGCGCTGCAGGACAACGTCATTCCGCCGACCATCAACCTGCAGGAGCCGGGCGAAGGCTGCGACCTGGACTACGTGCCCAACGAAGCGCGCCAGGCCAAGGTCGATGTGGTGATGTCCAATGGCTTCGGCTTCGGTGGCACCAACGGCACGCTGGTCTTCAAGCGCGTCTGAGCGAGTTGTAGCGTCGGGCCATGCTCGACTCCGCCGTTGTGTAGAGTCGAGCCATGCTCGACTGAACGTGCGTCACGCACGAGGAGGCCGCCGCAAGGCGGCTTCCGTGCATCTGAATCCCTGAACCGGCCGCCATGACCCATGCACCGCTGATCCACCCGCTGCCGCACCCGATCGATCTGCTGGCCCTGCAGCAGCACGACCCGGCGCGATTCCCGCTGCTGATGGAATCCACCGCCTCGGGCACCGCCCAGGGCCGCTGGAGCCTGCTGTTGGCCGCACAGGGCGGCAGCCTGCGCCTGGACGCCGATGGCCGGGTGCGCGACGAGCGCGACACCGAGCATGGGGGCAGCTTCCTGGAGGTGCTGGACCGCGCCTGGCAGGGCGAACGCCTGCCGCATGACCACAGCCACAGCCTGCCGTTCCGGGGTGGTTGGGCGTTGATGCTGGACTACGAAGTGGCCAGCCAGATCGAACCGGTGCTGCCGGCGCGCGCGCGCGCCGACGGCCGCCCGACCGCGCTGGCGCTGCGCTGCCCGGCGGCGGTACTGCACGACCATCACAACGATGCCAGCTTCGTCATCGCCGAAGCCGGCGAGCAGGCACTGCTGGAGGCGCTGGTGGCCCTGGCCTCGCAGGCGTTGCCGGAAGCAGGGCTGGCCTGGCAGCCGCCGCAGTCGGTGGACGAGGACGCCCCGCGTCGCTTCACCGATGGTGTACGCCGGGTGATCGAATACCTGCGTGCCGGCGACGTGTTCCAGGTGAACCTGTCGCGACGCTGGAGTGCCCGGTTTGCCACGCCGGTCAGCCCGCAGGCGCTGTATGCGCAGTTGCGCCGCGCCAACCCTGCACCGTTTGCCGGCCTGTTCAGCGCGCACGGCCGCCACGTGGTCAGCTCCTCGCCGGAGCGGCTGGTATCGGTGCATGCCGGCCACGCGCAGACCCGGCCGATTGCCGGCACGCGTCCGCGCTTCGAGGGCGACGATGATGCGGCGCGCATCCAGGAGCTGGTGGGCCACCCGAAGGAACGTGCCGAACACGTGATGCTGATCGACCTGGAACGCAACGACCTGGGCCGCATCTGCCTGCCGGGTACGGTGGTGGTTGATGAACTGATGACCGTGGAGAGCTATGCCCATGTGCATCACATCGTCAGCAATGTCAGCGGCCGCCTGCGCCCGGAGGTCACGCCGGGCGAGGTGATCGCTGCGACGTTCCCCGGCGGCACCATCACCGGCTGCCCCAAGGTGCGCTGCATGCAGATCATCGGCGAGCTGGAGCAGGTCCCGCGCGGTGCCTACACCGGCGCGTTCGGCTGGCTGAACCGCGATGGCGACCTGGACCTGAACATCCTGATCCGCACCGCCGAGGTGGATGCCACGAGGTCAGCTTCCGCACCGGCGCCGGCATCGTGGTCGATTCGGACCCGGACAGGGAACTGGACGAGACCCGCGCCAAGGCGCGCGGCCTGCTGCGCGCGCTGGGCCAGCAGGGGTAGTGCCGGTGGGTGCCAGTGTTGTGGTGGGTGCCGACCGTTGGTCGGCACGCAGATGCCACCCCGGTCATGACCCCACATCACCGGCACGGTATCCTGCACGACGGAATCGAGTTCAGAGGTAGTCCATGGCGGGAGCCAAGCGCGGATGTCTGTTCGTGGTAACGCTGGGGGTGGTGCTGGCCGCCATCCTGGCCGGTGCGGGCGCGTGGTTCTTCTACCAGCAGGGCCGGTTCGCCGATGCGCGGATCACCCCGACTGCCGAAAGCGTGGTCATCGCCAGTGGCGACGGCATGAACAGCGTACTGCGCAAGCTGCGCGATGCCGGCGTGGATGAAGGCCAGGACACCCAGTGGCAGCTGCTGGCGCGCCAGCTCGACGCAGCCGGCAAGCTGAAGGTGGGCGAGTACGCGCTCAGCAACGAGCTGACGCCGCGCGAACTGCTGCTGCGCATGCGCGCCGGCAAGGTGCTGCAGCACCGGGTCACGATCGTCGAGGGCTGGAACATCCGCCAGCTGCGTGCCGCGCTGAAGCGTGCCGAGCCGCTGCTGCACACCACCGACACCCTCGATGACGCCGCGCTGATGCAACGTCTCGGTTTCGCCGGCCAGCATCCGGAAGGCCGCTTCCTGCCAGAGACTTACGTCTACCAGCGCGGCGACAGTGATCTGGATGTGCTCAAGCGGGCGCACGCGGCCATGGAGAAGGCGCTGGACGAAGCGTGGGAAAGCCGCGCGCCGGACCTGCCGATCAACTCGCCCTACGAACTGCTGACGCTGGCCTCGATCATCGAGAAGGAAACGGCGCTGGCCGGTGAGCGCCCGCAGATTGCCGGCGTGTTCATGCGCCGCCTGAAGATCGGCATGCGCCTGCAGACCGACCCGACCGTCATCTATGGCCTTGGTGCGGCTTATGACGGCAACATCCGCCGGCGCGACCTGAGCACCGATACGCCTTACAACACCTACACCCGTTCCGGACTGACCCCGACCCCGATCGCCATGCCCAGCCGTGACGCGCTGATGGCCGCCGCACAGCCGGCGCCGGGTGATGCGCTGTACTTCGTGGCCGTCGGTGATGGCAGTGGCGCACACGCGTTCTCGTCCAGCCTGGACCAGCACAACGCGGCGGTTGCCCGCTACCTGCGGCAACTGCGCCAGCAACGTACCCAGGAGACCCCGGCGCAATGAGTCCCGCGCTGCTTCGCCATCCCCGTTTCGTCAGCCTGGAAGGCGGCGAGGGCGCGGGCAAGACCACTGCCATCAATGCCATCCGTGACTGCCTGCGCCGGCACGGCCACGAGGTGGTGCTGACCCGCGAGCCGGGCGGTACCCCCCTGGCCGAGCGCATCCGCGGCCTCGTGTTGAAGCCCGATGCCGAGATCGCTGCCGAACCGCTCAGTGCCGAGGCCGAGCTGCTGCTGGTGTTCGCCGCGCGGGCGCAGCATGTGCGGCAGGTGATCCAGCCCGCGCTGCAGCGCGGCGCCTACGTGCTGAGCGATCGCTTCACCGATTCCAGCTATGCGTACCAGGGCGGTGGCCGTGGCCTCGATCCGCAGTGGATCGCCGATCTGGAGCGTCGCGCGGTGGGCCTGTTGCCAGGCCTGACCCTGCTGCTGGACGTGGATGTGGCGGTAGGCCGTGCGCGCGCCAATGGCCGCGACCTGTGGCCGGACCGTATCGAGAGCGAGCAGGACGATTTCTTCCAGCGCGTGCGCGCGGTATTCCGCGACCGGGCGCAGCAGGATCCGCAGCGCTTCGCGCTGATCGACGCCGGGCAGGTGCAGGAGCGCGTGGCCGCCGATGTGGTCGCGCGTGTCGAGCGCTGGCTGCAGGACGGGGAGGGCGCATGAGCACGTTCTCGCCGTGGCAGCAGCGCGCGTTCGAACAGACCGTGGCGGCGCTCGATGCCGGGCGCCTCGGCCATGGCCTGCTGATCTGCGGGCCGGCCGGGCTGGGCAAGCGTGAGGTGGCGCTGGCGCTGGCCGACCACGTGCTGGCGCAGGGTGATGCCGCCCACGCCACGCGCACGCGCCAGCTGATCGCCGCCGGCACCCATCCGGACCTGCAGCTGGTCAGCTTCATTCCGAACAAGAGCGGCGACAAGCTGCGCACCGAGATCGTCATCGAGCAGGTGCGCGAGATCACCGACAAGCTGGCGCTGACCCCGCAATACGGCGTCGCGCAGGTGGTGATCGTCGACCCTGCCGATGCGATCAACCGCTCGGCCGCCAACGCGCTGCTGAAGACGCTGGAAGAGCCGCAACCCGGCCGCTATTTGTGGCTGATCAGCAGCGACCCGGCGCGCCTGCCGCAGACCATCCGCAGCCGCTGCCAGCGCCTGGAATTCAAGCTGCCGCCGCAGCACGAAGCGCTGGCCTGGCTGCAGCAGCAGGGCCACGGCGAGGCACCGGCGCGCGAGGCGCTGGAGGCTGCGCGCGGCCATCCGGGCCTGGCCGACAACTGGCTGCGCGACGATGGCCTGGGCCTGCGCCGCGAAGTGGGGCGCGAGCTGGAACAGCTGGCCGTCGGCAAGGTGGGGGCGGTGGAGCTGGCACAGAAGTGGTGTGGGGACGAGAATGCAGCGCTGCGGCTGCGCTTTGCCGCCGATCTGGCGCTGGCCCAGGCCAGTACCGACGCCTTGACCACGCCTGAGCGATTGCACAAGCTTGCGGCCTGGTTCGACGCTGCCAACCGCACCCGCGACCTGCTGCGCACCACGGTGCGTGCAGACCTAGCGGTGGTCGAGTTGCTGCTGGCCTGGAACAAGGTGAACGAGCGGCCTGCCGCAAGGGGAAATCGATGAGTGCCAGCAACGCCCGCCAGGGCATCCTGTCCCTGGCCGTGAAGGACAAAGCCGCGCTGCACAGCGCGTACATGCCGTTCGTGAAGAATGGCGGCATCTTTGTGCCCACGCCCAAGCGCTACTTCCTGGGTGACGAGGTATTCCTGCTGTTGACCCTGCCCGATTCCAGCGAGCGCCTGCCGGTGGCCGGCAAGGTGATCTGGGTGACCCCGGCCGGCGCGCAGGGCAACCGCACCGCCGGCATCGGCGTGCAGCTGGCCGAGGGTGCCGAAGGCGAGGGCGTGCGCCACAAGATCGAGACCCTGCTGGCCGGCCTGACCAGCTCGGACAAGCCGACCCATACGATGTGATTCCCGTAGCGCCGGCCGCGCCCGGCGGACTGCGAATCACCTGTGGCGCCGCTGCTCCGTAGAGGCGAGCCATGCTCGGCTGCACAGCCCGGAATACCGGTGAACACGAACGTGAAAAGTGTTGACGACCTCTGAAAAGCCCCTATAATGAGCGGCTCAGCAACACACCGGGCGGTTAGCTCAGCGGTAGAGCATTGCCTTCACACGGCAAGGGTCACAGGTTCGATCCCTGTACCGCCCACCATTTAAATTCAGTGTATTGCGAAGAAACCGGCCTTGAGCCGGTTTTTTCGTAACTGCGTGGTAACAGCGTTTGTGCCGTTGACCGGGAGAACGTAATGACCAAAGCTGAAGTCCGTAGTCTCTTTCCCGCATTGCTTGCCGCTTGGCGTGCCCTCCCCGAGAACTGTGATGCTAAAGAGCAGGAGCTCCGATTCTCTGATTTCTATTCTTGGCTGAGAGGCTCGCATTCCTATGCCATCAAGTTCCGGTCCGTGAGGGGGCCTCGTGAGGACCTGGAACAGTGGTTCGACGCGGCCACGCACCAAAGCTGGCGAAACTAGGGCAGGCCAGGCCGAGGTGGCTCACACTGCATGTCCTTGCAGACCCCACGCTGTTCGTGTTGACTTGGGTTAGGAAGTCGATATGTTCGGCATGTCCGGTTGCCACAGTATGGATGGGCATGTCGGCACGAGATGGTGCTTTCAACCAGCGACCAAGGAGGAACAGAAATGGGGATCAGGGAAAATTTCAAGGTGGGTAGCAAGGTTGTCCTGAACTCAGGCGGCCCCGTCATGACCGTTAAGAGTGTTGAGTCCACTCCTCTTTCGGTTCGCTACTGGTGTCAATGGTTTGCCGGGAAGAAGCTTGAACAAGGGCAGTTCCCACAGGATTCGCTTGAGCCGGTGCCTGAGGCTGGCGAATGAATGCCGAAAGGGCTGCTGCATGGATGCAGGCAGTTGTTGAAAAAGAGGGCTGCCTCTACCAAGACGACGTCGTTGACCACCTCCTCAGAGCGAAGCAGGAGTCTTTGCTGCGAGAGAATGCGGACGGCAATCTCGTTGTCGCGACGCCTTTGCTCAACGCCTTCCGAAAGCTCAACGAGAAGACCGTTGTTTGGGTAAAACCGGATCGGTACTGGCGAAAGCGCGTGCCGGAGGACGAAGAAGGTCGAGAAGCTCGCGGTTGAGTGCGTGTAAGAATGATCCGGCTGAAATACGTGGCAGCTCAGTCTGGTCTTCAGCACCCGTTGTGTTCCATGTATGTGGGGCAGTGCCGATTCCCAGTGCCGCCTCGGCGAGTTTGCGGTTGTGATTTTACTATCGGCGGTAGTGCAGCAAGTACGACTGGCCTAAGCGCGCGCCTTGATTGGCCTGGCGCCATGATCGAAGAACTCTTCAATCTTGTTTTGCGAAGCCGTAAGGCCTTTAAGTGCATCCCACATCAGGTCATAGAACTCCGCTTTGTCAAAAATGACGGGCTTCTTTTGGGTGATGCTGCCAAAGCTACTTGATGGTCCTTTCACGTACGTAATGGTTACAAGTTCTTTCGCCCTTGCAATGTTGTATACCGCACGCTGAAGCCCTTCTGCAGCCGGCCCAAGCTCATGAAGTCGATTGACCTCACTTTCTATCGCAGCAGGAACTTCTAATGCTAATTGCGCCTTGGGTCCAAGAAGGCATGAGTTCTCTCCGCGATCTTTAACGTGATCGTCAGGATGCTCGTTGGCCCAAATCTCGTTGTTCCTCTGGACGAAAGCCTGGATGTGCGGAAGAAGCTGAAGTCCAAGGCTGCGCGAGCGATCAAGGGCCTCTCGCTGGCGGCTTCTTGCCGCGATGTAGTGCTGAGTTGCCGGAATAGCTATGGCAATGAGGATTGCCGCAATGCTCCCTATCGCTTGAACCCAAGATGCCCATTCCGCCTGGGTTAGGCATGGCCAGCCTGTAGGAGCGAATTGCCAACAGACGCTTTTGACTGGCTCCATGTGTATCTTCCTGTTGCGTGACGGAATGCACGAGGCACTGGTTGGAGGTTAATCGGCCGCCATCCAAAACCAAAATCTCTCAGGGGCCGACCTAGACTGTTAGCAATAGGGCGACTTTGGCGTACGTCATTCTTGGGCGAGAACATCATTCACGTCGCTATAGTCTGTTGGAGTGATGCCAACGAAAGACTGGAACTCGTGCGCAAATCCCACGCTACTCGACAGCAGCCAACGCAGTTGGTGGCGGAAGCCAAGTAGCTCGTTGCGAGATCTGCATACAGTACGGGCATAGCATCCTCACCTGGACGCATCTTAGTCTGCATTCGTGAAGCCAAGTCGTTCAGTGCTCTACCGGCGCCAATTAGGCTGGCAAGATCCGCGCCGAGGTCGTTTGGAAGATTGTGGATTCGATCCTCAGCCGCTTGCGCTGCTGGCATAAATGGAAGAGTCGCCTCAGCAAGCGTTTGCACGAAAGCACGAGGGTCAGCGACACCAAAGGTGCCATCGCCGAGCATGATTGCCTGGTTCCATCCCCTGGCAAGGGCCGCGACAACCGCCGGGAGCGTCGTCACCTCCACCAGCAGCAGTCGTCCCAGAATGCGGGCGTTGTCTCTTCTGAGTGCTTCTGCCGCGTCGTACTGCATCCTCGCGATGCCCTTAGCCTCCTCCGCGATCGCCGTGGCTTTGCGCGAAGTACTTTGGGCAATTCCTGCAACTACGATTGTTGCGACTGCGGCGCCAAAGCCGACGGCCACCCCAGCCCAGTCGGCAAGGTTCCCTACTTCTGCTGCCAGTGGACAGAGCTCGATGACCATATTCCCCCCTTGTTAGAGCGGATTCTGCCACGGGCAGGCGCTGAGTGCCCTCAGTGGAAATGCTGTTCGTCCGGGTCTACGTCCACAAGCGGATGGCAAACCTTGGATTCATCGGTTGGCGTGGCGCCCAGCTTTGAGAGCATCGCGCTGAGCGTGCGTGGACGACACGCTGAGGTCTTCCCCCTTTTTCCACGCGCGCGGCCAAGATGCACACTTGGCGCAGCAGCAGGCGGTGAGCGGCATTGAGCCAGGGCATGTTTGAGACGCACTCCTTCCAGGCCCTGACCTGTGCGGCGGTCATGCCTTTGTACGGCGTGCCGATGGGGTCCGAATTGGCCGGCTCCGAGCGGTTCTTGTACCGGCCTGGATCTTTGATCGTGGCGCCCGCTACCTGGGCCTTCTTCGGGGGGGGGCGTGGCTTTGCCATGGGTCTCCTTGGCCCGTCAGGGTCGTATTTCCAATTGCGGACCCGAAGTTGCTAGGGCGACTTGGGAGGCGAGCGTCACCGCCTATCGAAACTACCTGGCCGGACAAGGGCATTTGAGGGTGCTTGTGCGGCCGGATTAACGATTCCGCATCAGGCAATAGGCCATAGGTCCGCATAGCCAAGGCCTGGCAGGCAGGCGCTTGGTCCAATGCGGTGGCGACCTGTCGAATTACTTGCTTCAATCAGGGGGCGCAATGACGCGCTATGCGATTGAAGGAACGCCGGGGGATCGATGGCTAACTATATGATTGGTTATGACCTGAACAAGCAGGGCAAGAACTACGATGGTCTGATTAAGAAGATCAAAGATCTGAGTACAAATTGGTGGCATCACCTGGACTCGACTTGGATCGTTACCTCTAATCTCAACACCGTGGCAATCAGAGATGCGTTGAAACATTTTCTTGACTCTGATGACGAACTGTTGGTCGTTGCGCTGAAGAGCGAAGGCGCTTGGGTAGGATTCAATACGGAAGGAAGCAACTGGTTGAAGAATTACCTTTAGCGTATTCCTGGAGGGCTCCAGACTGCGGAGCCCTCTTTCCGGTGATTTGCCGCCGGCCCAGCCTGCTGCCGAGGAGGCCATCTGGCCGCATGTCGCAGATCTGGAGCTCGCGATATCTCGAATCCACGAACCGACCAATCCGTTCCCATCCCGTTTCTCGGGGGGGCGGGCGGATTCTCCTTTCCCCTTCGAAATGGGCCTTTTAAAGCTGTTTTCGGTGCGACCTCGTTTCAGTCGATTGCACCGGATACCTCCGATTTTCCGGCACTATTACACCGAAATTACACCGTCCCACGGCGTGGCTTCCACCCAAGCGATGCCCTCAAGGTTGGTCTGAAGTCTCGCCAAGAGGGTGGGGACAGGTATGCCCGGGTCCATGATGACCGTCAGTCCCTCGCAGAAAAGCGCAGGGCCGTAGAGGAGCAGCTCTCTACGGTAGGCGACTCCATCAGTCTGCAAGCACGCTGGGTGAGCGGTGAATTTAGTGAGCATGTGGCTATCCTGGATGGGCAGGCTGCCTATTAGATACATTCAAAATGGCTTTGCAACAACGAAATTAAAGTTGTCCATGAATACTTAGTAAGTAGTTGATTTAAATGGTATTTATTTTGCAGTACGTGTATTGCTGCTGTTTTACATAAATGTTATGTTGAGAAAATCTTGCGCAGAAATTATTTTGCGTTATGTGCCGCCCTCAATGCGCAACTGCTCGAGGTGCGTACGCCCTGCGTCGAGACGGCCTCCAGCCGGTCCAACCGCTCCACCACCTGCGCGAGCAGAGCATTGCTCTGCTGCACCGCCGCCGTGGTCGCGCCCTGCGCTTTGTTGTCCACCACCAGGTCGAACAGCGCGCGTGAAGTTGTCCGACAACGCCTCGATGGTGTCGGCCAGCTCGCCCATGCCGACGCCACCCTTGTCCAGGTCGCCCACCTTCATCCGGTCGATCAGGCCCGTCACCTGGCGATCGCGTTGAGGTAGTCTCGGGCTTGCTCCCATGGGCGCCTCCTGGCCGGAAAGATATCCACAGGCTTATCTGTGGCCGACGTTACTCCGGCAGTACTATTATCCGGCCAACCTTAGTTTGGGTCTGGCAATGCTAGCTGTGTACGTAGACGAAAGCTGCGCGGATGGTCGGAACCGTTACCTCATCCATGGGGCGCTGTTTCTTTGCGGGCAGCAGATCGGTGATCTGCGCGCTGCTATCGAAGCTACGGTCGCGGCTAGCGGCCTGTCAGATGAAGTGAAGTGGAGCGGTATCACCAGGGCCAAGCGGGAGCGCGAGCTCGCGATCGCTGACCAATATTTCGATGGAACCACTGATCAAGAACTTGCGGCCGGCCGTTGGTTTCAGGCGATGGTGATCGATCAGCATCAGTTGGACGTCCGGGGGTATCACGATGGCGATAGAGACGTCTGCTTCTACAAGTGCTTGTATAACCTTCTTGTAAAGCGCATCGCTCAGTACGCGTTGCCTGATGAAGACGTGCACGTCGTTCTAGATCAGCGCACGACGCTCAGATACGACCTGGAAGATCTCCGGGCAGTGTTGAACAACGCGCTAAGGCGAGACCTCGCTGATCGATCTCCTCACGTTCGCACCGTGATTTACAGAGACTCGCGCACCTGCCGACTACTTCAGCTGTCCGACCTTCTGACTGGTGCTGTTGGCTTCCATCAGAACCGTATGCATTTGGTGCCAACTGCATCTCCGCACAAGCGTGCTGTGGCAGAGCATATTGCCAGGCGGGCCAACTTGGAGTCGTTGCAGATCGCCAACAGTTGGTCGCCGCATATGGGCATCTGGACGCTTCGGATGGGTGAGCGCCGCACATAAAAAAGGCCGAGCGATCTAACGGTTTCCCGTATCCACGTCCGTGGCACTCGGATCTCCGAGGGATTCGATCGGCTGGGCCTCAGGGCGAGTGTGGCATGTCCTGCCCCCAATGCAAACGGGCTGCGTTCAGCATTGCTGGGAGCGTTCTCGGCCGGGCGTAGCCCCGACCATCCCGACGTTCCCCAGCAGGTCGCGCGCGATCATCGCCGTAGCATCCAGTAGGTCATGACCGCTGCCGGCCTGCGCCACAACTGCCAGCAGACTACGGCCCACCCCGGCATTGCCGCTGGTCAGTTCCATCTCGCCTTCAAAGCATAGATCGGCCAACCATTCATGGGCCTGTTGCAGCCCACGCTTGCGGACGCGGCGGAACTCCGCGAGCAGCTTCGCCTGGCCGGCCTCCTGCTCACCGTCGGCCAGCAGGCCGATGGCACCGCCGTGCGCCGCGCGCCAGAGGGCCGGCAGCGGGCGACCATTTGCGTCCACCACGTCCGGCGAGAACTGCGCGCAGTACATTTCGTAGCGCTTGCCCGCCGTGCTACGGGGCACGATGCCGGCTTCGGCGAGCAGGCGTTCGGCTTCATCCAGTTTGCTGAATTTCAAGCGCAGCAGTGCAGGGCGGCTCAGTTGTTGTGCCAGCGCGTGCTGGTTGGCGGCGAACCAGACGTTCCAGCCCACGCTTGCGCGGCCTTCCAGTGCGGCCTTGAAGTATTCCAGGTGTTCGGCGTCCATTGCGGTCTCCTGCGCTCCCTACGCGATTGTAGCGGGAGCACATCCGCGCCGGTCAGGCATCGCCGCTGGAGAGGCAATGATGTGCCTCGCGCACCAGCTGTCGTGCGGCCACGATCAGTCCGTCGATATGGAAGGCGCCCAGCTGTTCGTCCGGACCGCCTTCGTTGCGCGCACGGTCGGCGGCCTGCAGCAGATCGAGCAATGCGCCGAGCCCAGATAGCGAGCGGCGCAACGAAGCGTGATTGCTGGCGCCGAGGGTGAGGCTGATGCATGGCTGTCCGTCATCGCCGTCAGCATGGTTGATCGCATTGAGACGGGCGAAGAAAGTGGGCAGCTGCGCGGGCAAATTCTGCGCGTTCAGGGTGCACTCGATCTCGCGTGCGAGGTCTTCGGGCACATCGGCGGCGACGTCGCCGATCAGGGTGTGCAGGCGGGGATGGACGGCGGTGCGGTTGGTCATGGCGAAACCCTCACTGGCGTAGGGCCACCTTCCGGAGTGAAGGTGGCGGACGGTGCGGGTTGGCGTACCAAGGCTGAAAAGCTCACAGGGAGAAAAGGCCCGGCGGATCTTGCGATCCCCACGCACCGCCCGCCATTGAAGGCAATCGGTGCATTCTCTTTGCTGCGATCGATATCGCAACATCCTGTGAGCCTGTTCGATTATTCGAGACGCCAATCCCGGCCAAGGCGTCTTGCCTCGGCGCGGCGATCTTCAAGCCGGGCAATCACATCGGTCTGTAAGGAAAGTTCTCAACTGTCCCTAGGCAGGCCTGACATTTCCCGTTGTGTGTCGTCCGACACCTGCGAGTAGTGCGGCCCATCACTGATGGCGCACATCGCCGCCCCTACCGACCGTGCACATGACGACTCCGGAGGGATGCCGCCACGGCAATCGCGTCACCCCGCGCGGCGGAGGCGGGACCATGCCACGCATGAAGTCAGAGGGTTCCATCCCTGCGCTGTCCCGCCGCCTCGGGCAGGCGTAATCTCGCGCCATTGCCATCCCCGCCCTTACCCAGGAATGCCGCTATGCCGCTCGCCCGCATCGATCTTCGCAAAGGCAAACCCGCCGATTATCTGCAGCGCGTAGGGGAGGTCATCTACCAGGCCATGCGCGCGGTGGGCGTGCCGGAGAATGATCGCTTCCAGATATTCCAGGAGCACGACGCCGGTACGCTCGTCTACGACCCCGGCTACCTGGGCGTGGACCGCACGGACGACTTCATCTGCATCCAGATCACCTGGAACGAAGGGCGCACGCTGGAGCAGAAGAAGGCGCTGTACGCGGGCATCGCCGAGGGCCTGCACGCAGCAGTGGGCATCCGCCGCGAGGATGTGTTCATCAACCTGGTGGAAGTAAAGAAGGAGAACTGGTCGTTCGGGAACGGCCAAGCGCAGTACGTGAGTTGATACGAGGAGCTGCATCGACGCCTGGCGTGGGTCTGCCGACGAGCATCCGCTGCGGGCGCGCATCGGCATCACCAGGGGGCCGTGATGCGAACGGGGCGGGCGGGTTACATCGCGTAGGCGACCCAGCCCCTGAAGCTGAAGCCTGCATAGAACAGCTCCACGCCGTCGAAGCCGGCGTCCTGCAGCAACGTGACCTCCTGCTCGGGCGACAGCAGTGGCAGCCGCTCGGCAATGGCGTCGGCCGCGCGCTGCGCATCGGCGCGCGCAACCCCTGAGGCTTCGGCGAACGCCGCGTAGCGCTGCAACCAGCGCAGTTTGCCAGCCGGCTCCTGCGGCACGCTGTGGTGTGCCACTACCAGCGGCGCGCCGGGCCGCAGGCGCCTGCGCAGCTCGCGCAGCGTGTGCAGGCGCTGCGCGGCGTCGAGGAAGTGCAGGGTCAACAGGCAGCTGGCACCGTCGAAGCGCAGCTTCGGCGCAGCGTCGATGTAGCCCTCCAGCAGTTCCACGCGCGACATCAGCGGGCCCAGTGTCTGCTCGGCCAGGGCCAGCATCGGCGCGGCAGGGTCCACCCCCAGCAACTGCCAGCCGGGTTGCGCCTCGGCAAAGGCCTTCAGCTCCAGTCCGCCACCGGCACCGAGTACCAGCACGCGGCCCTGCGCAGGAACACGTTCGGCCAGCAGCAGGTGGCTCATCTGTTGCAGGGCGAGGAAGCCCGGCACCTGGCGCAGTGGGCCTTCAGCATAGCGGGCCACCGCCTGCGGGTCGGAGAATGTGGACATGCGCGGATTCCTGCGGCAGGGGGCATACCACTGTAGCGCGGCGCGCAAGGGGTATTGCGCGCCGGTGCCGCACTGGCTGGACAGGGCTGGGCTCAGGCCGCCATGGCGTCAAGCACCTCTTCCAGCGATACCTCGCCGAGGAACCCGCCACTGCTGGTGGCTGGCCGCTGCGCCTCGATCGCATGGGCAAACTGCACGCCCGCGTCGTCCTGCAGGCGTTCGAACAGCTGCTGCACCCTGGGGAACTCGCGGCGGTCGACGACCTGGTGGTAATCGTTCCAGCGCGCGATGCCGGCGAAGTAGGCATCGGCGAAACTGCGCTGCGCGCCCAGCAACCACGGCCCTGTGCCGAGCATCTGTTCCAGTGCCTGGTGGGCCTGGCGCACCTTGGTCGTGCCATAGGAACGCAGGGCCTCGCCTTCGGCGCCTTGCGCCTGCTCCAGCGCGTGCCAGAGCGGGGCATAGGCACCAAAGAAGCTGGTGTTGAGGTAGGCAAGCCGGTGGTTGAAGTGATCGAAGGCGGGGCTTCCCTGCGCGAAGCCCAGACCCTGCGCGATGCCCTGCGCGGCCAAGTGGTTGAGGATGGCCAGGCTCTCGCTGAGCAGCTCGCCCTGCGCGGTCAGCAGGGTCGGGGTTTCGCCGAGTGGATTGAGGCGGCGGTAGTCTTCGCCCTGCACCTGGCCGGGCATGTCGATGCGGCACAGGCGATAGGGCTGGCGCAGCCATTCCAGGGCGACGATGGAGCCGAACGAGCAGCCCGAGGGCACACCGTAGAAGAGGATCGGGGTCATGGCAGGTTTCCGGTTCAAGCCGCGATGCGGCGGGTGAGGAAAGCGTGCCCGCGTGGACATTGGCGTAGAAGCCACCCAGATGGCATCCTGAAGTCCACACCTGTGGACGTTGCCCATGCTCAACCTCAACGATCTGGCCCTGTTCGTGACGGCGGTGGAGCAGGGCAGCTTTGCTGCAGGCGGGCGCCATCTGGGCCTGCCGCGTTCGACCCTCAGCAAGCGCGTGGCGCTGCTGGAGGAGCAACTCGAGGTGCGGCTGCTGCAGCGCAGTTCGCGTCGCTTCGCGTTGACCGATGTCGGCCAGGAATTCTTCGAGCGCGCACGTGCGGCGCTGGCTGAAGTGACGGCTGCCGAAGCCATTGTCCGCGACCGCCAGGCCGAACCCAGCGGTACCGTGCGCATCAGCGCTTCCATCCCGGTTGCACAGCACCAGCTGGCCGCCTGCCTGCCGGCACTCGCCATCCGCT
The DNA here is from genome assembly GCF_001676385.1 of Stenotrophomonas maltophilia. Taxonomy (GTDB): domain Bacteria; phylum Pseudomonadota; class Gammaproteobacteria; order Xanthomonadales; family Xanthomonadaceae; genus Stenotrophomonas; species Stenotrophomonas maltophilia_J. Next base: position 198,918 of record NZ_LYVJ01000008.1, read on the forward strand.
ATCCACGGCTGCGCATTGAAGTTGAAGTCAGTGATCGCTTCATCGATCTGGCACAGGAAGGCATCGACATCGCCTTGCGCAGCCACTTCGGTCCGCTGCCCGACTCTGGTCTGGTGCAGCGCTTGTTGGGCAGCGAGCGCATCGTGCTGGTCGCGTCCCCTGCCTACCTGGCAACTGCGCCGGCGCTGGATACGCCAGAGCAGCTGCGCACACACACGGGCCTGTTGACCGCGCGCCACGCCACGCGCTGGACGCTGCACGGTGCCGATGCCCGCACTGTGCAGGTGGAGCCGCGGGTGGCGATGGTCGGCAATGAATCGCAGCTGTTGATCGCAGCGGCCGAAGCCGGCCTTGGCATTGCCGTGCTGCCGCACAGCCTTTGTGCCGCGTCCATCGCTGCCGGTCGCCTGCAGCGGGTCCTGCCGGTGTGGCATGCCGGCGAGGTCACCACCAGCGTGCTGCTGCCGCATCGTCGCGGCCAGTTGCCGGGGGTGCGGGTCGTGGTGGACGCGCTGGTCGCGCATTACCAGCTCAACGCAGCGCCATCGGCTACACCTGCCGGATCCTCGGGTGCTGGCACTGCGAAACGTTGAACGTACATAGTCGAGGTCGCGCGCTGCGACGGTCTGAAGGCGTTGCCCGGTGCCAGCACGTTGCCTTGGTGAAGGCACTGCCGCGCCCTGCAACTGCTGCATGAATCGATCAGCCTCGGCATGGTGCTGGTGACCGTGGTTGCCGTGATCTGCGTGGCAGGCGCCCGCCGCTTAGGAAAAAGGGGACGGAGGGGATTAAGTCGTAGTCGGCCCTACTGTGCCTGAAACGACTTAATCCCCTCCGTCCCCTTTTCCGCGGTGTCGCGGAAAAGGTTCGCGACGGCGTAGTCGATGAACACCCGCAGGCGTGCGCTGGGATGGCGCCCGCCGGGCCATAGCAACGAGAACTGCCCCTGGTGCGTGGGAAGCGCAGGCAGCACCCGTTGCAGGCGGCCGTCGGCCAGCGCGTCGGCGGCAAGGAAGTCAGGCATCCACGCCAGCCCCATGCGGCCGATGGCAGCGGCCAGCACCGCCTCCATGTTGTTGCAGGTCATGGCAGTCGGCAGGAGCGCGCCGGCGTCCCCTTCGATACCCGGCAGCTGCCACGGATGCAGCTTTCCGGTAGTGGGATAACGGAAGCGCAGCGCGGTATGCAGGCGCAGGTCGCCCACATCGCTGGGCGTGCCATGCGTCTGCAGATAACCAGGTGCCGCACAGAGGATGAAACGAAAGCCGCCCAGCCGCCGTGCGGTCAGGCTGGAATCGGCCAGTTCGCCGCTGCGTATCACCGCGTCCAGGCCTTCGCTGACGACATCGACGATGCGGTCGTTGAACTCCAGTTCCAGCTGCACCTGCGGGTAGCGTTGCTGGAATCCGGGCAGCACCGGCAGCAGGAAGCGGTAGCCGATGGTGGGCAGGCCAATGCGCAGCAGCCCACTGGGCGCCTGCTGTCGCTGCGCCAGGTCCGCCTGCGCTTCGGAAAGTTCATCCAGTGCGCGACGGCAGCGCTGCAGCAACAGTTCGCCTTCGTCGGTGAGGTGCACGCGGCGGGTGGTGCGCTGGAACAATCGCGTGCCCAGGTTCTGTTCCAAGCGGGCGATGCGCTTGCCTACCGCCGAGGCGGACAGGCCGAGCGCGCGGGCCGCGCCGACGATGCTGCCCGCCTCCGCAGTACGGACGAAGGCGAGCAGGGCAGAGATGGAGTCCATGATGGGCATGATTGCGGAACATTGAGCCGTAATCAACGTCCATCGAGCCTGTTTTCAAGCAATAGCGGCGGGTCCATCATCAATGCCCCCGATGGATGGAGGCCCGCATGGCCCCGGTTTCAATGCTTCCTGTACCTGTCCAAACGCAGCAGCGTTGGATGCTGTTTGCCGTGTGCCTGGCCGCGCTGGCACTGCCATTGTCGTTCTCGGCCGGTGCGGTCGCGGTGCCAGCGCTAGCCCGTTCCGAAGCGGCCTCGCCTACGGCGCTGGCCTGGGTGACCAACGCCTTCATGCTCACCTTCGGCAGCCTGCTGCTTGCTGCCGGGGGCCTGGCTGATCGCCATGGCCGTCGGCGGATGTTCCTGCTGGGCACGGCCGGCTTCACCGCCGCGACGGCCGCTGCATGCCTGTCGCCTACGCTGCTGTGGCTGGACCTGGCGCGCGGGCTGCAGGGCGTTGCCGCCGCAGCAGCGCTGGCCTCGGGCACCGCTGCGCTGGCACAGGGCTGGCAGGGACCGGGGCGTGCCCGTGTCTTCGCCCTGCTGGGCACGACATTCGGTGCGGGCCTGGCGCTGGGGCCGCTGCTCGCGGGCCTGTTGCTGCAGGCGCTGGGCTGGCGCAGCGTGTTCGCCGCGGGCGGTGTGCTGACGTTGGTGGCGTTCGCACTGGGCGTGCGCGTGTTGCCCGAAAGCCGGGGCGAGCGCGGACGGCTGGACATCGCCGGCATGCTGGGCTTTAGCCTGATGCTGGCGGCGTTGACGCTGGCCCTGCTGTGGCTGGGCGAGTTCGGCCTGCATGCCGCGCGCGTGCAGCTGGCGCTGTTGGCGACGCTGCTGTTGGGCGGCGTGTTCGTCTGTATCGAACGGCTGCACCCTTCTCCGTTGCTGGACCTCTCACTGTTCTCGCAACCTGCGTTCCTGGGTGTCCAGCTGTTGCCGGTGGCGACCTGCTTCGGCTACGTGGTGCTGCTGGTCGTGTTGCCTCTGCAACTGCTGGGCGTGCATGGCCAGAGCGCGACGCTGGTAGGACTGCAGATGCTGGCGCTGTCCGCGCCGATGCTGGCCCTGCCGATGCTGGCCGCGCGTTGGGCGGAGCGCGTTGGAAGCGCACGGCTGTGCACGCTGGGACTGCTGGTCTGTGCCTCTGGCCTGTACCTGCTGTCGTGCCACGCGGCGCACCCGTCGCCCTCGCAGTGGGTGCCGTTGCTGATGTTGGTCGGTGCAGGGACGGCCTTGCCGTGGGGGCTGATGGATGGACTGTCGGTGAGCGTGGTACCGGTGCAACGTGCAGGCATGGCCGCGGGCATCTTCGGAACCGTGCGGGTGGCAGGCGAAGGCATCGCTCTGGCTGCGGTGACGGCCGTGCTCGCGCTGCTGATCGGCCAGCAGCTGCATGGTGCGCCGACCGCATCGTTGGCGCGTGCCGGTGCCTATCTGGCGACCGGGTCCCACGCCCAGGCGGCGGCCCTGCTGCCGGCGACGAGTGGCCTGCAGCTGCGGCAGGCCAGTGCCGAGGCGTTGGCGATACTGCTGCGCATACTGGCGCTGCTGACCGCCGCATGTGCTGTGCTGTTGCACCTGTTGCTGCGGCCACGCAAGGGTGCGGTGGTCGAGCACCCGGTGTAGGACGCTCATTGCCCGGCCTGCTCGCCTGCCTCCGCCGTCATCCCGCAGTCGTGTTCCGCTCACGCCGTCTATGCCCACCCAGGCCTAGTCTCGATCGTCCCCGTCCCCCACGGAGACCCGCCATGTGGCTGCTTGATCATCTCTGGCCCGGCCGTAGACCCCTTCCTTCCCCGGTCGCGGACGAACCGCAGCCAGCGCCCCGCCGGCCCTGGCTGAAACGCCCCGCGCGGGCCGGCCGCAGCGGCATGGCGCCCTGGCAGAAGGTCGCCGTGCCGTTGCGGCGCACGCGCCACTAGCCGGTGCGATCCGACGGGTGGTTGACCCCGTCGTTGACCGGGATCACCCCTAGTGCGAACGGGTCGATACCCTCCAGGCAGGCCACGTTGTAGCCGTACTGGTCGGGATTGGAGCGCCGCCGATGGTGGGTGTAGATGCCGCACACGCCGCAGAAGTAGTGCTCGGCCACATGGGTATTGAACTGGTACCGCTGCAGGTGGTTCTGCCCGCGTACCACCTGCAGGCCGCCGCGGCTGACGCTGGCGGCGATGGCGCCACGGCGCCGGCACATCGAGCAGTCGCAGCGACGCGGGTCGACGATGCCGTCCGGCAGGTCCAGCAGCAGCTCGACCGCACCACAGTGGCAGGTCGCGCGGTGCTGGGGTTGGACCGGAACGCCGGCCACGGAAGTGATGCCCATCGTTGCTCCTGTGTGGGGTGGATCTGGCCGTACGGGCCGCCGCAGACGGTGCGCCTGCATGCCTGAACAGGCTGTAGATGCCAGGATGAACCGGCTTGTGGCTAACTATGCGGCTCCAGGACCGCTACAGGATGCCAGTGAGAGCCGCAGGACGTTGGATGACAGGAAGTGCCATGGCGCTGGCCGCGCTGTGGGTGACCGGGCTGCTGGCGTACCAGTTGCCGGGGCCGGGTTGGCTGGCCACCGGCGTGGCCGTGCTGTGGCTGCTGGTTGCGCTGTGGGCCTCGTGGCGGGTCGCGCGTGGCCGGGCGTCGCGTCGCCTGGGCGTGGCCTTCGGTGCGTCGTTGGCGCTGGCCGGCGTGGGCTGGCTGTTGCTGACCCCGCGCCAGGACCGTGTGTGGGCAGACGATGTGGCCCAGCGCCTGCACGTGGTGTCCTTCGATGGTCGCCACGTCGTGCTCGACAACGTGCGTGATTTCACCTGGCGCAGCGAAACCGACTATGACGCGCGTTGGGTGCGCCGCGGATACGACCTGGACCAGCTGCGCTCGGCCGACCTGGTGCTGTCGTACTGGATGGGACCGGCGATCGCCCACACCCTGATCTCGTTCGGCTTCGAGGATGGCCGGCACGTGGTGTTCTCGCTCGAGATCCGCAAGGAGCGTGGCGAGTCGTTTTCGGCACTCGGCGGGTTCTTTCGCAGGTTCGAGATGACCCTGGTCGCCTCGGAGGAGACCGACATCATCCGTACCCGCACCAACGCGCGCGGCGAGGACGTCTATCTGTACCGCCTGCATGGCATGGACCGCGCGCAGCTGAAGGAGCTGTTCGCTGCGTACATCGCGCAGGCGCGGGAGCTGGATGCGAAGCCGGCCTTCTACAACACGCTGACCAGCAACTGCACCACCATTGTCTTTGATCTGGCCCGCCAGATCGCGCCGCGCCTGCCACTGGACTATCGGCTGCTGGTGTCCGGTTACCTGGCCGAGTACGCGCAGGAGGTGGGTGCGTTGACCCCGGGTGTGCCGTACGCCGAGCTGCACGACAAGGGCCGCATCACCCAGCGTGCGTTGGACCTGGGCAGCGGCGAACACTTCTCCACCGTGATCCGCCAGGGCGTACCTGGCACCGAGCAGGACCCGCAGTAATGACTCGACTCCTCCTGATCCGCTGGCAGCGTGCGCTGCCGGTGTTGTTCGCCGCCTTCCTGCTGCTGGGCAGCAGTGGCTGCGCGATGGTCACCGTCAAGCAGGTCAAGTCCAGCGATTCGCTGGTCAACAAGCGTGCCGACGTGCTCAACACGGGCAAGCTCAGCCCGGCCGCACGCGAGACGCTGAGCGCCGTGGGCCTGGACGAATCAAAGTGCGAGAAGGACTTCCTGGTCTGCCGCAGTACGCTGTTGATGACCGACGATCTCAACGTCGAGCAGCGGTTGTCGGCCTTGTCCGAACTGTGGGTGAAGCCGCCCTCGCGCTGACGCCGAAGAAGGCCGCAGCCGGTGATCCGCCGATGAGCGATGCGGCACTGGATGCATGGCTGGAAGCCGCACGCTATGCCTATGCCTACCTGTTCTACAGTGGCCGCTCGCCATCCGATCGTGCTTTCGAGGACCGGCAGACGCAGGTACGCGACTACTACAACTACGCGGCCGAGAAGGCGGCGGTGGTGCTGTTCGTGCGTGCGCGTGCCGCTGCATTGGCCGGCGAGGACTACACGAAGCCGGTCTCGGTCGGCAGCTGGTCGCTCGCCTCCAACTACCAGCAGCTCAACCTGAAAAGCATTCCCGCGCAGCTGGTGCCGGCGGGAACGGTCAGCTTCGTCGGCCTGCGCAGCACCTATCGCCGCGATGGCTTCGGCGCCGAGCTGGTGATGGTGATGGACCCGCCGAAGCTGGTGGCACCGGTGATCGCACCGGAAGGCCCCAAAGCCGAAACGGCATCGGAGGGTGCTGATGACGAGCGCCGTGGGCGTCGCCATCGGCATGACGATTCGGTTCCCGAGTTCAGCGAGATGTCCTCGATCAATGTCACCGCGCTGCTGCGTTTCGAAGGCAGCAGCCTGGACGACGTGATGCGCACGCGCCGGGTCGAGCTGGATGCCTATTCACCGGAGGCCACCGAGCGCATCACCCTGCATGGCGAACAGGTGCCGCTGGCTGGCAATTTCACTGCGGCCTATGGCCTGTGGCTGGCACAGAGCGGCTTCGCCAAGCAGTCGCTGCGCACCCTGTTCGGCATGAGCGAAGGCATCGGCGAGCCGCATATCTACCTGATGCAGCCGTGGGACCCGAACCGCCGCATCATCTTCATGCTGCATGGCCTGGCCAGCAGCCCCGAAGCATGGGTAAACCTGGCCAACGAGATCATGGGCGACCCCGAACTGCGCCAGCAGTTCCAGGTGTGGCAGGTCTACTACCCGACCAACGCACCGATCGCGCTGAACCGCTATGAGATCGCCAACGCGTTCAACGACACCCTCAAGCACTTCGATCCCAATGGCAGCACGCGTGCATCGAAGGACATGGTCTACATCGGCCACAGCATGGGTGGCGTGCTGGCGCGCCTGCTGGTGAGCGATTCCGGCGACGTGCTGTGGGATGACCTGCTGGCCAATTACGATCTGAAGGGCGAGCGCCTGAAGCGGGTGCAGAACAAGCTGGGGCCGCTGCTGCGCTTCCAGGCGCAGCCAAACGTGGAGCGTGCGATCTTCATTGCTGCGCCACACCAGGGCACGGACATCGCGGGCAACAAGGTCGGGCGCCTGATCGGCCGGCTGGTGCGCCTGCCGCTGACCCTTCTCGGCAAATTCGAGGATGTGTTCCTGGCGCTTGCGCAGGCCGAGCAGCAGGTGGACGGCACGGCCAAGCCGAAGATCCCGAACAGCATCGACAACCTCAAGGCCAGCGATCCGTTCGTGAAGGCGGCCGCGCAGCTGCCGATCGAAGCCGGCCTGAAGTACCACTCGATCATCGCCCAGCGCAAGCCGGAACTACCGCTGGAGAAGTCCGATGACGGGCTGGTGCCGTACTGGAGCGCGCACCTGCCAGGCGCGGTGTCGGAGAAGGTGATCATTTCCGGCCACAGCGTGCAGGAAACTCCGGAGGCCGTGCTGGAGGTGCGCCGCATCCTGCATCGGGATATCGATGACATGGGGGCGGGTACCCGGTAGTGCTGGCCGCTGGCCGGCACTACCGAAAACCGGCGGCGCTATACCCGCCGGGCGATCACGCTGGCCAATACGGCCAGGCCGAAGGTGATCGCCAGGCACAACAGGTAGCCGGTGTGCGGGGCGCTTTCCACGAACAAGGCGAACAACGCACCGGAGACCGCCAGCGCTGTGGTTACCGACAGGGCCTCGCTCAACTGCAGCGCCGAGGTGTTGGCGCCCTGTTCGTGCGGCGGCGACAGTGACAGGGTCAGCACCGACAGGCTGGCGTAGATCATGCCCATGCCGAAGCCGGTCACGGCCCAGCCGACCAGCGCTACCGGCAAGGGGACCTGCCTGAACAGCACAGCAAGTGTCGCGGCGATGCCAACCGTCATCAGCGCGGTGCCCACGCGCAGCAGTTGCTGGCGAGACCAGCCGCGCTGCTGGTGCCCCTGCAGCCACGAACCAGCGAACCAGCCCAGTGCACCGAGACTGAGCACCGCGCCTGCCCAGCTGGGCGGAAGCCCGCGTTCGCGTTGCAGCAGCAGTGGCAGGTAGGCCTCGCAGGCAAAGAATGCGGACGCGGCGATGCCGCGCAACGCGATGACACTGGGCAGGCCACGGCGCAGGATGAGCGTTCCGGCCGGCAGCAACCGGTGCACGCAGAACAGCAGCGCCAGCATCGACCCGCCGATGCAGAACAGGGCGACCCTGCCATGCTGCTGACCACCGACGTAGAGCAACAATGCAGCCAGCGAGGCAGCACTGGCCCAGCGCACGACGTTGCTGCGTCCTTCATCGCCACTGTCGGCAGGAGGGGACTGCATGCGCGCGAGTGCTGGACGCAGCAGCAATGCGGCCGGTATCGCCAGCAGCGGCACCGCCAGGAACACCCAGCGCCAGCCCAGATGCTGGACGATCAGGCCGCTCAGCGCCGGGCCGACCATCGAGGGCACTACCCAGCCCGCGGAAAAGGCCGCGAACACTTTGGGTCGCAGGTGTTCGGGATAGCTGCGGCCGACCATCACATACAGCGAGACCGAGATCGCACCCGCGCCCAGGCCCTGCATCAGGCGCCCGGCCACCAGCATGCCCATGCGCATCGCAAAGCCCGCCAGCAACAGGCCGAGCACGAAGCAGGCCAGGCCGTACCAGAGCGGTCGCGCAGGCCCATGGCGATCAGCCCAGCGCCCGGCCAGGGTCATGCCGATCACGCTGGTGGCCAGCGTGCCGCCAAAGGCCAGCGCGTACAGGCGCAGGCCATCCAGGGCGTCGGCCACGGTGGGCATGGCGGCCGCAACCGCCAATGCCTCGAAGGCATGCAGTGCGACCAGGGCGACCATGCCGAGGGTGGTCGCGCGGTAGCGTGCGGACAGGATCGAAGTGTCGGCTGGCGGGCTGGTATCGGTGGGTGAAAGCGTCTGGGTCATGGGAATCGGCTGCAGGCCGCGCTTGCCAACAGGCGGCGAAGATAGCAGCATCGCACCTCAACCATGGTTGAGATCAAGTAATGGCATCCCAGGAGCTCAGTGTCGGCGACGTTTCCCGGCGCAGTGGCGTGGCCATCTCCGCACTGCACTTCTACGAGCGCAAGGGGCTGATCAGCAGCCTGCGCACCTCGGGCAACCAGCGCCGTTACAGCCGCGATGTGCTGCGCCGGCTGGCGGTGATCCGGGTGGCGCAACGGGTAGGCATGCCGCTTGAAGCGGTCGGGCGTGCCTTCGAGAGCCTGCCCGAAGGGCGCGCGCCAACCAAGGCCGACTGGGCCAGGCTCTCCGCACGCTGGCGCGCCGAGCTGGAGGAGCGCATCCACATGCTGCAGTTGCTGCGCGATGAACTGACCGGCTGCATCGGCTGTGGCTGCCTGTCGTTGCAGCGTTGCCGCCTGGCGAACCCGGAAGACATCCTCGGCAAGCGTGGCGACGGCCCGATGCGCTGGGAACGATGAAAAAGGGGACGGAGGGGATTAAGTCGTTTGTGCACAAACGACTTAATCCCCTCCGTCCCCTTTTTCTTACCAGACCGTGATCGTCTCTCCGCTCTGGATGCCTTCCACCGCACGCTGGTACGCCAGCGCCGCGCGCTGTGCGCTGACCGCTTCAAAGCCGGGGAAGTAGGGGCCGTAGGCCGCCATCGATTCGATCAGCACGTTCGGACTGACCACGTTGATGCGCAGCCCGCGTGGCAGCAGCTCCAGCGCGGCTGCGCGGACGAAACCCTCCAGTGCGGCATTCACCGAGGTGGCATTGGCACCATCGCGGATCGGCTGGGCGCTGACGATGCCGCTGGTGAGGGTGATCGAGCCACCGGTGGCGAGATGATGCTGCGCGGCCAATGCCAGCCGCACCTGGCCCAGCAGCTTGTCCTGCAGGCCGATGTTGAACTGCGCCGGGGTCATATCCCGCAGCGGGCCGAAATGCAGCGTGCCGGCGGTGGAGATCACCGCATCGACCGTGCCGGTGCGGGCGAACAGGTCGTCAACGCTGGCGTCGTCGGTCAGATCCACGCGCAGCTCGCCACTATGGCGACCGGCGGCGAGGATCTGGTGCTGCTGGCCGAGCTGGCGGGCGACGGCTTGGCCGAGGGTGCCGCTGGCACCGACGAGGAGAATCTTCATGGCGGTTCCTTGCGTGAGGGAGTGAGCGCAGTCTGCGCCGTCACAGTGGGGTTTGGTAAGCGGCGTATGCTTTGCAGATTCCTAACCCTGGATTAGCAATGGATACCCTCCGCTGCATGCAGGCGTTCGTCGCCGTGGCCGAGCGCGGCAGCTTCACCGGTGCCGCCGAGCAGTTGCAGGTATCTTCGGTGATGGTGGGCAAGTACATCCAGCAGCTGGAGGCCCATCTGGGGGCAGCGCTGCTGCAGCGGAACACGCGTCGCCAGCGCCTGACCGAAGCTGGCAGTGCCTATCTGGCCGGGTGCCGGCAGGTGCTGGAGCAGGTGCAGCAGGCCGAGGCCGATGTGGCCGGGCTGCAGGTGCAGCCACGCGGCCTGCTGCGGGTCAGCGCGCCGACCACCTGGGGCAGCTGCGTGCTGGCGCCGCTGCTGTCGGGACTGCTGCGTGCGCAGCCGTTGCTGAACATCGAGCTGGATCTGAGCAATCGTCGCGTGGACCTGATCGAGGATGGCTTCGACGTGGCGATCCGGGTCGGTCCTCTGCCGTCGCAGGAGGTGGTGGCGCGTCCATTGCCGCCGTATGCGATGAGCCTGTGCGCGTCACCGTCCTACCTGCGCCGCCGCGGGACCCCGCGGACGCCGGCGGACCTGGCAGGGCATGACTGCCTGAGCCACCTGGCCTGGCGCGGCGGCCACGGCTGGCAGCTGGCCAACGGTGAACAGGTGGATTGGGAGGCGCGGCTGACCTGCAACGACGGGTTCGCGCTGCGCGAAGCCGCCGTGGCCGGGGCCGGGTTGGTGTTGCAGCCCACTGCGCTGTTGGCGGGGGAGATCGCAGCAGGGCGACTGAAGCCGCTGCTGCGCGACTACCTGCCCGAACCGCGACCGATGCACCTGATCTACCTGCCCGATCGCAGGCCGCGCCCGCGGCTGCAGTGCTTCGTGGATTTCGTCATGGCCACATTTGGGCAATGAGCATCCACGCCATGCGTGGATGATGGTAGGTGCCGACCGTTGGTCGGCACACATCGGGATCAATCATTCGCCGCAGACAATTCCTGCCCGCGCACCTGCGCAGCACGCAGTGCGGTGTCCACCAGCGCCTCGAACCCCCCGGCCTGGAAGCTCTCGATCGCGGCCTGGGTGGTGCCGTTCGGCGAGGTCACGCGGCGGCGCAGTTCGGCAGGGCTTTCGCCGGCTTCGTCCAGCATGCGCGAGGCGCCCAGCAGCGTCTGCACCACCAGCGTGCGCGCGGCATCGGCCGGCAGGCCCTGGGCGATGCCCGCCGCTTCCATCGCTTCGGCCAGCAGGAACACATACGCCGGGCCGCTGCCGGACACGGCAGTGACCGAATCCATCAGTGATTCGTGCTCGATCCATACCGTACGACCGGCACTGGCCAGTACCTGTTCGGCCCGCGCGTGCTGCTGCGCATCCACCGATGGCGTGGCGTACAGGCCGGTCACGCCGGCGCCGAGCAGGGCCGGCGTGTTGGGCATCGCACGCACCACCGGCAGGTTGCCACCCAGCCAGCGCTCCAGCTGCGCACTGGTGATGCCGGCGGCGATCGACACCACCAGTGGCCGGTTCGCCTGGGCCAGCGCCTGCAGCGACTGGCAGACCTCGCGCAGCACCTGTGGTTTCACCGCCAGCAACCAGGTGCCGCCCTGCGCTGCGGCGTCGGCCGCGTTGTCGTGCACCTGCACGCCGAAGTCGGCAGCCAGCGACCCGCGCAGCGCGGCAACCGGTTCGGCCACATGGATGCGCGCGGCCGGCACGCCCTGGCGGATCAGGCCGGCGATCAGGCTGCGCGCCATGTTGCCGCCGCCGATGAAGGTGATGGAATCAGCTGCCATGGAATTCTCCTTGAAAGATCAGGCCGGGCGCGGGCGCGCGCCGAACAGGGCGGTGCCGATGCGCACCAGGGTGGCGCCCTCGGCGATGGCTTCGGCGTAGTCGCTGCTCATGCCCATCGACAGCGTGTCGACCTGTGCGTGCCGGGTAGCCAGCGACTGGAAAAGTGTGCGCATGCGCACGAACGCGTCGCGGCGACGCTCGGCCTCGGGCCAGGGCGCGGGAATCGCCATCAGTCCACGCAGGCGCAGGCGGGGCTCGGCGGCAATCGCGGTGGCCAGTACCTCCACCTCTTCCGGCGCGCAGCCATGCTTGCTCGATTCATCGTCGATGTTGACCTGGATCAGCACATTCAGCGGGCCGCGTGCGGCCGGTCGATGGCGCGCCAGCGCGGTCACCAGCTTGGGCCGGTCCACGCTCTGCACCCAGTCGAAGTGGGTGGCCACGGCCTCGGCCTTGTTCGACTGCAGGTGGCCGATCAGGTGCCACTCCAGCGCCAGGTGCTGCAGCGCCTGCATCTTGGCCAGCGCTTCCTGCACGTAGTTCTCGCCGAATGCCCGCTGGCCCTGTGCCGCCAGCGCGGCCACGGCCTCGGCTGGCTGGGTCTTGGACACCGCCAGCAGGCGCGGGTCGGGCCTGCCGGCGGCCTCGGCAGCGGCATGCAGGTTGCTCAGGATCTGGGGCAGGGGAGTGGCCACGTAACGCGTTCCATTGAAACAGGAGGCTATACTGCCGCCCGGGGAAAGAACCTTCCAGTCGAAGCCGTTATTGGGGAGTAGCCGCTCATGGATATCGCCGAGCTGTTGGCGTTTTCCGTAAAGAACAAAGCGTCCGACCTGCACCTGTCCGCAGGCCTGCCGCCGATGATCCGCGTTGACGGCGACGTTCGCCGGATCAACATCCCGGCCCTGGACCACAAGCAGGTCCATGCGCTGGTGTACGACATCATGTCCGACAAGCAACGCCGCGATTACGAGGAGTTCCTCGAAGTGGATTTCTCCTTCGAGATCCCGTCGCTGGCACGCTTCCGTGTGAATGCGTTCAACCAGAACCGCGGTGCCGGCGCGGTGTTCCGTACCATTCCGTCCGAGGTGCTCACCCTCGAGGATCTGGCCTGCCCGCCGCTGTTCCGTGAAGTGATCCAGCAGCCACAGGGCCTGATCCTGGTGACCGGCCCGACCGGTTCGGGCAAGTCGACCACGCTGGCGGCGATGATCGACTACATCAACAAGAACGAATACGGCCACATCCTCACCGTCGAGGATCCGATCGAATTCGTGCACACCTCGCAGAAGTGCCTGATCAACCAGCGCGAAGTGCACCGCGACACGCATGGCTTCAACGAGGCGCTGCGCTCGGCACTGCGTGAAGACCCGGACATCATCCTGGTGGGCGAGCTGCGCGACCTGGAAACCATCCGCCTGGCGCTGACTGCTGCCGAAACCGGCCACCTGGTGTTCGGTACCCTGCACACCAGTTCGGCGGCCAAGACCATCGACCGTATCATCGACGTGTTCCCGGCCGGCGAAAAGCCGATGGTGCGCTCGATGCTGTCCGAGTCGCTGCGCGCGGTGATCTCGCAGGCGTTGCTGAAGAAGGTCGGTGGCGGTCGTACCGCTGCGTGGGAAATCATGGTCGGCACCCCGGCCATCCGCAACCTGATCCGTGAGGACAAGGTCGCGCAGATGTATTCGGCGATCCAGACCGGCCAGCAGTACGGCATGATGACCCTGGACCAGCATCTGCAGGACCTGGTCAAGCGCAGCCTGATCACACGCAACCAGGCCCGCGAGTACGCCAAGGACAAGCGCCTGTTCGAGTAAGGCGGGCCAGCAGCGGGGGCGGCGCGCGCCAAGACGCGGCCGTTCCCGGGTTGTGACCTCCATCGATCGTTTCCTGGTACACGCCCTTCTGGGAGCCCGCCGTGAACACCACTGCCACCACCATCGATTTCACTTCGTTCCTCAAGCTGATGGCGCACCAGCGCGCCTCGGACCTGTTCATCACGGCGGGCATGCCGCCGGCGATGAAGGTCAATGGCAAGATCTCGCCGATCACGCAGACGCCACTGACGCCGCAGCAGAGCCGCGACCTGGTCCTCAACGTGATGACGCCGGCGCAGCGCGAGGAGTTCGAAAAAACCCACGAGTGCAACTTCGCCATCGGCCTGTCCGGTGTCGGCCGCTTCCGTGTCAGCTGCTTCTACCAGCGCAACCAGGTCGGCATGGTGCTGCGCCGCATCGAGACGCGCATCCCGACCGTGGAAGAGCTGAGCCTGCCGCCGATCATCAAGACGCTGGCGATGACCAAGCGCGGCATCATCCTGTTCGTCGGCGCTACCGGTACCGGCAAATCGACCTCACTGGCCGCGATGATCGGCTACCGCAACCAGAATTCCACCGGCCACATCATCACCATCGAAGACCCGATCGAGTTCGTGCACAAGCACGAGGGGTGCATCATCACCCAGCGCGAAGTCGGTATTGATACCGACAGCTGGGAAGCCGCGCTGAAGAACACCCTGCGCCAGGCGCCGGACGTGATCATGATCGGCGAAGTGCGTACCCGCGAGGGCATGGACCACGCCATCGCCTTTGCCGAGACCGGCCACCTGGTGCTGGCCACGCTGCATGCCAACAACGCCAATCAGGCGATGGACCGCATCATCAACTTCTTCCCGGAAGACCGTCGCAACCAGCTGCTGATGGACCTGTCGCTGAACCTCAAGGGCGTGGTCGCGCAGCAGCTGGTGCCGTCGCCCGATGGCCGCTCGCGCAAGGTGGCGATGGAAATCCTGCTCGGCACGCCGCTGGTCCAGGACTACATCCGCGATGGCGAGATCCACAAGCTGAAGGAAGTCATGAAGGACTCGGTCCAGCTGGGCATGAAGACCTTCGACCAGAGCCTGTTCGAGCTGTACCAGGCCGGCGAGATCAGCTACGAGGACGCGCTGCGCTACGCCGATTCGCAGAACGAGGTGCGCCTGCGCATCAAGCTCAGCCAGGGCGGCGACGCGCGCACCCTGTCGCAGGGGCTGGATGGGGTGGAGATCTCCGAAATCCGTTGACCCGGCCGGCATCGGTCATGACCGGATTGATGAATTCCAGTCATGACCGACTGCCGTCCAACCGGCTCAATCCATCGCCGCTGCAGGCGTATCGTCAGCACTCCCTCTCTGGAGTACGACGATGCAGACACGTGAACTCGGCCGCAGCGGCCTGAAGGTTTCCGCCCTGGGCCTGGGTTGCATGGGCCTGACCCATGCCTACGGCCAGCCGGTCGAACCGAGCCAGGGCATCGCCCTGCTGCACGCTGCCGTCGAGCGCGGCGTGACCTTCTTCGACACCGCCGAGGTGTACGGCCCGTACACCAACGAAGACCTGCTCGGGCAGGCGTTGGCCCCCTACCGCGACCGGCTGGTGATTGCTACCAAGTTCGGCTTCAAGGATGCGAGCACCGATGCCGGGCTGGACAGCCGCCCGGAGAACATCCGCGCGGTGGCCGAGGCCAGCCTCAAGCGCCTGCGCACCGACCACATCGACCTGTTCTACCAGCACCGTGTCGACCCCAACGTGCCGATCGAGGATGTGGCCGGCACCGTGCGCGACCTGATCGCCGAAGGCAAGGTCGGCCACTTCGGGCTGTCCGAGGCGAGCGCTGCCACCGTGCGCCGCGCGCATGCGGTGCAGCCGGTCACCGCCGTGCAGAGCGAGTACTCGCTGTGGTGGCGCGAACCGGAGCGTGAACTGCTGCCGACGCTGCAGGAGCTGGGCATCGGCTTCGTGCCGTTCAGCCCGCTGGGCCGCGGCTTCCTGACCGGTGCGATCAACGCCGATACCACCTTCGACGCCAACGACTTCCGCAACAGCGTGCCGCGTTTCGAAGTGGAGGCGCGCCGCGCCAACCAGGCGCTGGTGGATCGCATCAGCACGATTGCGGCAGCGCGCGGTGCGACGCCTGCGCAGGTCGCACTGGCCTGGCTGCTCGCGCAGGCACCGTGGATCGTGCCGATTCCGGGCACCACCAAGGTTCATCGCCTGGAAGAAAACCTGGGCGCGGCCGACCTGCAGCTGGCGCCGGAAGAACTGCAACGCATCGCGCAGGCGCTGGACGAAGTGTCGATCGTCGGCGAGCGCTACAACGCCCAGCGCGCGGCACAGGCCAAGGGCTGACCAGCCGGTGAGTGCGGACCGCTGGTGGTGGGTGCGGACCGTTGGTCCGCACGCCTTGACCCTCACCCCATCGGCCCGCGCAGCGCATCAAGCACGGTGCGCATCGCCACGGTCACGTGGCGGCGCGACGGGTAATACGCGTAGTAGCCATCGAAGTGCGGGCACCAGTCGTCCAGCACTGATTGCAGCCGGCCATCGTCCAGCATCGGCTGTACCTGGTCTTCCGGCAGCCAGGCCAATCCGCTGCCTGCCAGCGCAGCGGCGCGGGTCATGCCCATGGTGTTGAACGTCCACTGGCCGCTCACGCGCACGCTCAGTTCATTGCCGTTCTGGCCGAAATCCCACGGCATCAGCCCACCATGCGTGGGCAGGCGCAGGGTCACGCAGTTGTGCCCGGCCAGATCGTCCGGGTGCCGCGGCACCAGGTGCTGGCGGAAGTAGCTGGGCGCGCCGACCACGCGCATGCGCAGCGGCGGGCTGATCGGTACGGCGATCATGTCGCGCGCCAGCCGCTCGCCGAGGCGGATGCCGATGTCGTAGCGCTCGGCCACGATGTCGGCCAACCCGTAGTCGGCCGCCAGTTCCACCTTCAAATCCGGATACTGCTGCAGCAGCGGCGCCAGCCTGGGCCAGGCGATGTACTCGGCGGCGTGGCCGGTGGCATTGATGCGGATGGTGCCGGCCGGTCGCTCACGGTACTCGGCCAGCGCGGCCAGCCCGTCCTCGATCTCGGCCAGGCGCGGGGCCAGCGTTTCCAGCAGGCGCGCGCCGGCTTCGGTGGTGGACACGCTGCGGGTGGTCCGGGTCAGCAGGCGCACGCCGAGGCGCTCTTCCAGGCCGCGCATGGCATGGCTGAGCGCGGACTGGGACACGCCCAGCTGGGCGGCAGCCTTGGTGAAGCTGCCCTCGCGGGCAACGTGGGCGAAGGCCTGCAGGTCGTTGAGATTTTCGCGGGGCATGAGGGGATGATACGGCCGGGCTGCGCCCGGCACCTGCTTCAAGCCAAGGCAACGTCAACGTCAAATGCGTGCATTCCGTGGGATGGCGGGATGGGTCCGGTTGAGGGGGACGGCGCCAGTCCCCCTCCGGGGCCCGGCCCAGCCGCTGGCGGCTGTGCGTTCGGGCGCTTGCGAAGCAGTGCTTCGCAAGCAAAGCGCCCTCACCCATGAAGCTCGGTCGCGCTTGCTCGTGTGCGCTGTCCTGCGCACACGGCAAGACCGGGGTTGGGCGTCCTGCCCAACCCGCCCGAGGCATGCCTCGGGCCCATGGCGCTCACGCCCCCTCAACCGGACCCACCCCGCCTTCGACAGTTTCCCGCGAGCTGTTGGAACGGCATTCTGCTTTGGTGGGGGCCGACCGTCGGTCGGCACTGGGTCGGACGTGTGGGTATGTCGATTTCTGCGTCTGTGGTTCGTCGAATGAATGACTTCAACGGGAGCTGCACATGAGCACTGACACCAAGCCCAAGGGCCCGGCCTCGTACTTCCCCTCCATCGAGAAGACCTATGGACAGCCGGTCGCCCACTGGCTCGGGCTGCTGGCAGGGAAGAAGGGCCTGAAACACATGGAACTGGTCAGCTTCCTGAAAAGTGAGCATGGACTGGGCCATGGCCATGCCAACGCGCTGGTGGCGCACCATCTGGCCGGCAAGGGCTGAGCAGCGGCGGGCAGGGGGCATGGAGCGGGCGGATTCAGCTGAACGATTTCATCTGCAACTGTCATGCAGATCGTGTCTAATACCGCTCCCCACCTGCTGTTCCCCCACCCGCATGTCCCTTCCTTCCCATGGCCCCGCGCCGTGCGACGACGCTGACGGCCACCTGGTCACCGCCGGTCCGTTGACCCCGCCGCCCGACAGCGCCGGCACCACCGCCGACGAAAAAGCGCTGCGCCACTCGATCGCCGAGGACGTGCAGGGCATGGTGCTGGCCACGATGGTGGCCTCGCTGGGCCTGGCCATCTTCGCCAAGGGTGGGTTGATGATCGGCGGCATGGCCGGATTGGCCTTCCTGTTGCACTACGCGATGGGCTGGAACTTCGGCCTGGTGTTCGTGCTCGTCAACCTGCCGTTCTACTGGGTGGCCCTGCGGCGCATGGGCTGGGAGTTCACCCTGAAGACCTTCACCGCGGTCACCGCCTGTGGCGTGCTGACCGACCTGCTGCCGCGCTGGATCGATTTCTCGCATATCCATCCGCTGTACTCGGCGATCGTCGGTGGCGCGCTGTCCGGCCTGGGCATCCTGTTCTTCATCCGCCACCGCGCCAGCCTCGGCGGCATCGGCATCCTGGCGGTGTACCTGCAGCGCACCCGTGGCTGGAGCGCGGGCAAGGTGCAGATGTCCTTCGACGCCTGCCTGATGGTGGCGGCGTTCTTCGTGCTGTCGCCGTCGAAGGTGCTGTACTCGGCCATCGGCGCGGTGGTGCTCAGCCTGGTGCTGATGTTCAACCACCGCCCCGGCCGCTACATGGGCGTGTGACCGTTCAATGGGGTTGCCGGCCAGCAGCCGGCACTACCGGAAGCCACGCGTGGTAACGCCGGGCCATGCCCGGCGGATGCCCGTCAGTGGTCGGTGGCCTTCAGCCACGGCGGTGACAGCTTCAACAGCCGCGCATGCACCGGGCAATCTGTGGCATGCGCACCGGGCAGGTAGCCCAGGCTCATCAGGAATTCGCCGGTGATTTCGCCACCGGTGAAGCGGAATGTCTTCTTGAACAGCTTCACCCAGTCGGCCTTGCTGCGTGGGTGGTGCGCATCCAGCCACGCCGCGAAGCTGCCATGGCTGGCCCGCAGCTGCTGGATCACCTGCGCGTTGTGGATCGCCGCCAGCACCTTCAGGCGGTTGCGGATGATGCCCGGGTCCGACAGCAGGCGCTCGATGTCCTGCTCGGCGTAGGCCGCCACGCGGTCCACCTCGAAGCCGTCATAAGCCGTGCGGAAGCCCTCGCGCTTTTTCAGGATGGTTTCCCAGCTCAGGCCGGCCTGGTTGATTTCCAGCACCAGCCGCTCGAACAGTTCGCGCTCGTCCCGCTGCGGGAAGCCGTATTCGTTGGCGTGGTAGTAGTCGTGCACCGGATGGCCCGGGGCGATCAGGCAGTAACCGCTCATGGGGAAGACTCGTCGGGTTCAGGGTAGGAATCGATGGCCGCCGGCGGCTGGTCGCCGATGGACAGCATCGGCCAGCGCGGCGGCACCAGCGACAGCCTGCCATCGCGCAGTGCCTGGTTGAGCCCGCCGGCCTGCGCAAGGCCGTATCCGTTCAGTGAGCCCGCCTTGTACCAGCGGGCGTTGCCGCCGCGCGCGAACAATGTGCATTCCGGTGCACTCACGTCGTACAGCTCGCACAGCAGCACTTCGCCTGTGCCATCGCCATTCAGGTCACGATGCACGATCAGGCAGTCGCGCTCGCTCCGGGCGCAGGATTCGCCATTGATCGAGCGCGTGGCCAGTGCCTGCCACCAGTCGTCCGGTGGCGAGCTGGATCCTTTGGCCAGCTTCGACGCGCGCTGCAGGGCGGGGACGTCCTGCGGCCCCTTGTCGAGGCGGTGGCCGTCGTCCCAGCGTGAGGTGCGTGCCAGGGCTGCTGCGATCACCTGTGGCGCGTTGGCATCGGCGGCGATGGCCGGATCACGCTGCAACTCGCGCAGCGCCTGCACGCCACGGCGCCCAAGGTCGAAGCGCAGCACGTTGACGTCACTGCTGGTGATCGCCGGCGGGTCCGCACGCAGGCGCGCCAGCTGGCTGGACAGGCTCAGCCGCACCGGATCCAGCAGCGGCGAGTTGCCCAGCACGGCCAGTGCCAGCACGATCCAGCACATCCAGCGGTTGACCGGCTCCAGCGCGTGCAGCCAGTGGCTCTGCCGACGCACCACCGCCAGCGCATAGCCCACGGCATAGCCGGCCACGGCCAGTGCGATCAGCACCGCCCAGAAGCGGTCCACGGTCCAGCCGTACTGCGCCACTCTCAGGCCCAGCGCATACAGTGCCAGCGCGGCGTAGGCCGGCAGCGTCAGCAGGCTGGCTTCGACCAGCCTGCGCAGCACAGGAGGGTAGGGGGCGCTGTCTTCCCCCTGCTGGTAGACCGCATTGGTGAACGTCACCAGCAACAGCGACACCGTCACCAGCAGGCCGGCAGCCGAACGGGTCTTCCACAACGGCTCCAGCCCGGTGAGCGGCAGGCTCAGCACGAACAGCACCGCGATGAACGACAGCAGCGGCAGCAGCCCGCGGCAGATCGCGAACAGCACCTGGCGGGTGATCTGGATCGCACGGTGCTGGGTACGCCCGATCAGCACGCCGAAGCCGGCGAGGCTGCCGGTGGCCAATGCGATGAAAGCATCCTGGCGGAACAGGTCGCGGAAGAAGGTCACGTCCAGCAGCTGGAACAGGGCCGCCCACAGCCACAGCAGCAGCCAGGTCAGCCCGGTGAACAGCGCTGCCAGGGCCAGGGTCAGGCCGTTCTGCCAGGCACGCTCGAACAACTCCGGGTAACTGGCGCGCCAGTGCCCGTGCTGCAGCTGGAACTGCCACCACGGCAGGGCCACGAACACCGCCACGGCCATGCCCAGGGTCAACGGAAGCTGCAACGCGCCCGATTCCAGTGCGGCCTCGCCATTGAGGTTCCAGCCGATCCAGGCGGCCAGTGCCAGCACCACCGCCGAGCCGAGCATGGCCTGCAGCCACAGGCGGCGCTGGCCCAGCTCGACCAGGCTCAGCGCCACCGCGCTGGGGATGGCCAGCACCCAGGCGTACCAGCAGTAGCGCCAGCCGATATCGCGGAACGGCCATGCATCGGACAGTTCCTGCGCGGCATACAGCATCAGGCCCTGCATCAGCGCGATCAGGACGATGGCGCTGCGTGCCGGCAGGTTCAGGGGCAATGAAGACGACATCGACGACCTTCCATGGCAAAGCGCCATCCTAGCCTATCGCCTGGGGACGCCCACGGCGCGACCACGCCGGTCGCAGCGGGTAGAATGGGCGCATGCCCGTAACGCCGACCTCCCTTGCCGATCACCTGCTCGTCGCGCTGCCGTCGCTGCTCGACGCGACCTTCGCCCGCAGCGTCGCGCTGATCTGCCAGCACGACGAGAACGGGGCGATGGGGGTGCTGGTCAACCAGCCGTCCGAGTACACGCTGGGCGAAGTGCTCGCGCAGATGGACATCAGTACCGGCGATGGTGACCTGCAGGCCCGGATGGTGCTCAACGGCGGCCCGGTGCATCCCGAGCGTGGCTTTGTCATCCACGACGATGCGCGGGCATGGGATTCCAGCCTGACCGTGGGTGAAGGCCTGTTCCTGACCACGTCGCGCGACATCCTCGAGGCGATGGCGCGCGGCGAGGGCCCGGCCAATGCCGTGGTCACCCTTGGCTGCGCGGGATGGGGGGCGGGCCAGCTGGAAAGCGAACTGGCCGAGAACAGCTGGCTGACCGTGCCGGCCGATGCCGAACTGGTGTTCCAGCTGCCGCTGGAGCAACGCTGGCAGGGCGCGGCCGCGCGCATCGGCGTCGACCTGTTCCGGCTGACCGATTACAGCGGCCATGTCTGAGCCGGCCAGCCTGCGTCGCGATGGCACCGTGCTCGGCTTCGATGTCGGCTCGCGGCGGATCGGCGTGGCCATCGGCAGTGCGTTTGCCGCGCATGCGCGCGCGGTGGCAGTGGTCGACGTGCACGGCAATGGCCCGGACTGGGCCGCGATCGAACGCCTGCTCAAGGAATGGAAGCCCGATGGCCTGGTGGTTGGCGATCCGCTGACCCTGGACGGCCAGGACCAGCCCAACCGCAAGCGCGCGCAGGGCTTCGCCCGCCAGCTGCGGGAACGCTTCAAGCTGCCGGTGGTGATGATCGACGAGCGTTCCAGCTCGGTCGAGGCCGCCCGCCGTTTTGCCGTCGAGCGCGCCGAGGGGCGCAAGCGCCGCCGCGATGCGGCCGCCCTCGATGCCGTGGCTGCGGCGGTGATCATCGACCGCTGGTTGTCGTCGCCGGACGACGCCACCCCCATTCCCTGACTGCACGACTCCCACCATGACCGCCCAGCAAATCGATGCCTCCGGACGCCTGCGCCACCTGCTGACCCTTGAGGGCCTGCCGCGCGAAACCCTGCTGCAGCTGCTCGACCGCGCCGGCCAGATCCGCGACGCGGCGGTGGGGCGTGTCGGCAACAAGCGCCAGGTGTTGGCCGGTTCGGCGGTGTGCACGCTGTTCTTTGAACCCTCCACCCGCACCCGCAGCTCCTTCCAGCTGGCCGCGCAGCGCTTGGGCGCCGATGTGCTGAACTTCGACGCCTCGACCTCATCCACGCGCAAGGGCGAAACTGCCTGCGATACCCTGCGCAACCTGGAAGCGATGGGCGTGCGCGGCTTCGTGGTGCGCCACCCTGAAGACGGCGCCGTGGCGGCACTGGCCGACGCGGCGGGCGAGGGTACGGCCCTGATCAACGCGGGCGACGGCCGCAGCGCACACCCGACCCAGGGCCTGCTGGACATGCTGACCCTGCGCCAGGCCAAGGGCGCGGACTTCTCGAAGTTGAAAGTGGTGATCGTCGGCGACGTCAAGCACTCGCGCGTGGCCCGCACCGACCTGCATGCGCTGCGCACGCTGGGCGTGGGCGAGATCCGGGTGTGTGGCCCGCAGTCGCTGCTGCCGGATGATGAGACCCTGAAGGGCTGCGTGGTCGGCGATGATTTCGATGCGATGCTGGAAGGCGTCGACGCGCTGATGATGCTGCGCCTGCAGCGCGAGCGCATGGAGGAAGGCCTGGTGCCGTCGCTGGAGCAGTACCACGCCCAGTACGGCCTGACCACCGCGCGCCTGGCCCGCGCCGGCAAGGATGCTGCAGTGCTGCACCCCGGCCCGATCAACCGTGGCGTGGAAGTCACCGATGAGGTGGCCGACGGCCCGCAGTCATGGGTGCTGCGCCAGGTCGCCAACGGCGTGGCGGTGCGCATGGCCGTGCTGGAGACGCTGCTGGGCTGACCACTTTGGTGGGTGCCGACCGTTGGTCGGCGCGGTTGATCTGTCCTCATCCGATCCGGTGGGTGCCGACCGTTGGTCGGCACTGAACCATCAGTGCGGTGAAGTGGGGGCCTGGCCATTGAATGGTTCCGGGCCTACCCGTACTGACGTGGTTGCCCGATAGAAGAGGGATACCGGCAGGCGCACGCTTGGGCCCATGAACCGCGCA
The DNA here is from genome assembly GCF_001676385.1 of Stenotrophomonas maltophilia. GTDB lineage: Bacteria > Pseudomonadota > Gammaproteobacteria > Xanthomonadales > Xanthomonadaceae > Stenotrophomonas > Stenotrophomonas maltophilia_J. Next base: position 221,954 of record NZ_LYVJ01000008.1, read on the forward strand.
CGCCTACGCCTTGGCCGCCATTCCCGGATCGGGCAATCCTACATCCTGACCACCGTCACCCAGGAACGTCGACGCTACTTCGATGATGCCACTGCGGCACAGGAGGTGATGGATGTGTTCCGTCGCATTGATCATGAGGGCCTGACGCACTCACTTGCCTATGTGGTCATGCCGGACTACATCCATTGGCTTGTGGAGATCCGTGCGTTCTCGCTGGACTACATCATGCAACACTTCAAATCGAGCAGTGCATTGCGGATCAACCGCATGCTGGGTAAGACAGGACCATTTTGGCAATCGAGCTATCACGATCACGCCATTCGTTCTGAAGAATCACTGTTTCGCCATGCGATGTACATCGTCGCCAACCCGGTCAGGGCGAACTTGGCGAGGTGCGTGGGAGAGTATCCGTATGCCTGGTGCCGATGGGAGATCGGTGGGAGGTACCAAGCAATGGATTACCCCGAAGCGGAGAGATAGTGCCGACCAACGGTCGGCACCCACCAATACCCAAGCCGACCAACGGTAGGTATCCACCAATACCCAAGCCGACCAACGGTCGGTATCCACCAATACCCAAGCCGACCAACGGTCGGTATCCACCAACAGATGTTTCCCAGCAGAAGCTGCGGTTCATCGCTTCTGCTTGAACAGCCATTCCCACATCGCCGGGTCGGCGTAGGTGGCGTCCCAGGCATTGTGGTTGCCCTGCGGATACTCGGTGTAGCGCACGTCATGCGCCTTGGCGCTCTGGAATGCGGCGTGCAGCCTGCGATCGTCGTCCGGCGGCACGACATCATCCAGCGCGCCATGGAACATCCAGATCGGCGTGTGCCGCAGGCGCTGGGCGATGGCCGCATAGGGATCGGATTCATGGGCTACCGGTTCGACGAACAGGGTCGGGCGCACCGCGCGTGGTGCCCGCACGGCACCGCAGACCGGCACGATCGCGGCGAACCGGTGCGGGTCTGCCAGTGCGATGTTCCAGCTGCCGTAGCCGCCCATCGACATGCCGGTCAGATACTGTCGCGCCGGGTCGGCGTCGAATTCGGCGATGGTCGCATCGAGTGCGGCGATGGCAACGCGGTTGTTGTAGCCGCTCCACTCGCCGTCGCCCGGCGCCTGCGGGAAGACCACCAGCGCAGGGAAACCGGGATGCGCGCGCAGGTACGGCCCCAGGCCGGCATGCGTCTGCTTGACGCCGTCGCCGCCGCGCTCGCCCGAACCATGCAGGAACAGCACGACAGGCAGGCCACCGTGGGTGGTACCGGCGGGAATGAACACCTGATAGTAGGCCGTACGTCCCTCTACCTTCACCGCACGCGCTTCGAAGTGCCCGCGCGCGCTGTCTGGCAGCGAAGCACAGCCGGTCATCACCAGAACGGCCAGCACGGGCAGCCAGCGCAGGATCGAGCGGAGCATGGGGTATCCATTGGCGATGGGATCCTCCGCATCGTAGTCCGCCCCCGGCAGCGCGGCATCGTGCGCCGCATCACTGTGAGCGCGGGAAGCTGGCGATGATGTCCAGTTGCTCCTGTGCCTCGGCATTACCTTCGGCGGCGGCCGCCTGCACCTGCGCCAGGTCGGGGTGCAGCACCACGAGCAGCGGGTTCTCGCAGACCGGGCAGGCATATTCGGTGGCGTCCTCGTCCAGTTCCATTTCCATGGCACGCGAGCTGCCTTTCCATTCGCAGGCAGGGCAGGTGTGCTGCTGGTCACGCCAGCCGGCCTGGAAGTAGTTTTCGATTGTTGATGCCATGGTCGTTCCAGTTGGACTGGGTCGGAACCCCGCGCGGCGGTGATCCGGCCCTTGATATGGTCAGTGCAGCAGCACCAGGGTGGCCAGGCCGAGGAAGGTGAAGAAGCCCATCGAGTCGGTCACTGCGGTCAGGAAGATGCCGCTGGCCAATGCCGGATCGAAGCCAAAGCGCTTCAGGGTCAGCGGCACCAGTACGCCCGCCAGTGCAGCGAACAGCAGGTTGAAGGTCAACGCAATCGCGATCACCGCCGACAGTCCGGGCGAGTGGAACCAGGCCAGTACGATCAGGCCGAGCACCGAACCCAGCAACAGCCCATTGAGCAGGGCCACCCGCACTTCCTTCCACAGCAGGGTGCGCGCGTTGGAGGCACCCACCTGGCCCAGCGCCAGGCCACGTACCATCAGTGCCAGTACCTGGGTGCCGGCATTGCCGCCCAGGCCGGCCACGATCGGCATCAGCACCGCCAGCGCCACCAGCTTGTCGATCGTGCCCTCGAAGTGACCGACCACGCTGGACGCCAGGAACGCCGTACACAGGTTCACCGACAGCCACATCAGGCGCCGGCGCATCGCGCGCCAGACCGGGCTGAACAGGTCCTCGTCCTCGTCCAGGCCGGCGGCGCCCAGCGCCTGGTGCTCGGCCTGGCCACGGATGATGTCGACCACGTCATCGATGGTGATGCGGCCGACCAGGATGTTGTTCTCATCCACCACCGGCGCGGAGATCCAGTCATGGTCGGAGAACTGCCGGGCGACTTCCTGGTCGCTCTCGCCGACATCGATGGCCGGCTGCTCGTCGTCGACCAGGCGGTTGATCGGCGTGGTGTCCTCGTGCGTTACCAGTGCCGCAAGCGACACCCGGCCGAGGTACTGATGGCGGCGGCTGACCACGAACAGGTGGTCGGTGTGGTCCGGCAGTTCGCCGCGCAGGCGCAGGTAGCGCAGCACCACATCGACGTTGACGTCGGCGCGCACCGTCACCACGTCCGGGTTCATCAGGCGGCCGGCGCTGTCCTCGGGATAGGACAGCACCTGTTCCAGCCGCTCGCGGTTTTCGCGGTCCATCGACTTGAGGACCTCGTCGATGACCGTGTCCGGCAGGTCCTCGACCAGGTCAGCCAGGTCGTCGATGTCCAGGTCTTCGACCGCGGCGATGATCTCGTCCGGGTCCATGTCCGCGAGCAGGCTTTCGCGCACATCGTCGCCGACGTGGACCAGCACCTCGCCATCATCCTCCGGATCGACCAGCCCCCACACCACCTCGCGCTTGCCGGGGGGCAGCGATTCGAGCAGGTTGCCGATCTCGGCCGGGGCCAGGGTATTGACCAGGCGGCGCACCGGGCCGAGCCGGCCGCTGTCCAGTGCATCGGACAGCATCCGCAGTTGGCGCGCAGTCTTGTCGTGGCGTACGGCTTCGGCCATCGCAGCTCCCGCGGGATAAGAAAAGCCGCGATCCCGGCAAGGATGCGGCAACAGGGGTGTTCAGCGCGTCATTATCGCAAGGGCATGTTTCAACGCATACCCCGCTGGCCTGCGGGCACCGGGGTCCACGCATTCAACCTTATCCCCGGCCTGTCGGCGCGCCCCTTGAACAACAAGGGACTGCTTCTGCGGATCGAATCTGCGTCGGGCCAGCGGCCAGCGGGTCCACATGTTCCGCCGGGCCATGCCCGGCGAGCGCGTAGCGCGGAAATCAGGACGCGTCCGCCACCAGCGCCAGCCAGCGCTCGATGGCGCGGCGGTCGCGGGCGGCCAGCAGCTTCGGCGCGCGTGCGCGCAGCGTGGCCAGGTCGGCCTCGCGGATCGCGCGGCGCACTTCCAGCAGCGTGCCCGGGTGCAGGCTGAATTCGGTCAGGCCCAGCGCCAGCAGCAGCGGCGTCATCCGCGCATCGCCGGCGATCTCGCCGCATACCGCCACCGGGATGCGGTGGCGCGCACCGGTCTCGATCACCATCTGCAGCAGGCGCAGGACCGCCGGGTGCAGTGGCGAGTACAACTCGCCCAACGCCTCGTTGTTGCGGTCGGCGGCCAGCAGGTACTGGACCAGGTCGTTGGTCCCGATCGACAGGAAATCGACCAGGTCGATGAAACTCTCCAGCGCCAGGGCTGCTGCCGGTACTTCGATCATCGCACCGAGCGGTACGTGCTCGGCCACCACGTGCCCTTCGTCGCGCAGCTGGTCGGCCAGCCTGAGCATGCGCCTGCGTACTGCCAGCAGTTCCTCGCGGGTACTGACCATCGGCACCAGTACCCGCAGCTTGCCGTACGCCGAGGCTCTCAGGATCGCGCGCAGCTGGGTGTCAGCCACCTTCGGCCGGGCCAGCGACAGGCGCACGCCACGCAGCCCCAGTGCGGGGTTCTCCTCGTTGCTCAGGGTCAGGCCGGTGCGATCGGCCTTGTCTGCGCCCAGGTCGAGCGTGCGGATGGTCACCGGCCGCCCGCTCATGCCCAGTGCGGCATCCCGGTAGGTCTGGAACTGTTCTTCTTCGTCCGGTAGCTCGTTGCGCTGCAGGAACAGGAACTCCGTGCGATACAGTCCCAATCCCTGCGCGCCCAGCGCATGTGCCTGGGTCACGTCTTCCAGCGATTCGGCATTGGCCAGCAGGGCGATGTCGACCTGGTCGCGGGTACGGCTGGGCTTGCTGCGCAGGCGGCCCAGCTCGCGCTGCTCGCGCGCGTGCTCTTTCAGGCGTGCGCGGTAGTCGCGCAGGTTGTCGGCCTGCGGATTGACGGTGATGCTGCCGTCCGCGCCGTCGATGATCAGCACGTCGCCATCGGCGATGCGGCTGAGCAGCTGAGGAATGTTGACGATCAGGGGCAGGTGCAGGCTGCGGGCGAGAATGGCGCTGTGCGACAGCGCGCTGCCGGCAGCAGTGACGATGCCGACCACGCCCTGCGCCTGCAACTGCGCCAGTTCCGAGGGAGCGATGTTGTCGCACACCAGGATTTCGCCCGCCATGCCCTTTACCGCCGGCGCGCGCTCAGGCTGCAGGAAGGCATGGATGCGCCCGATGACGTGATCCAGATCATCCATGCGGCTCTTCAGGTAGGCATCGTCCATGCCATCGAAGACCTTGGCCAGGCGGTCGCGTTGCAGGCGCAGCGCGTAGCCGGCGCTGTACGGGCCGCTGCGGATCAGTTCATCCAGCCCGAACAGCAGTTCCGGGTCGTCCAGCAGCAGTGCATGCAGGTCGAGGAACTCGCCCACTTCCTGGTTCAGTGCGCCGTGCAGGCGCTGGCGCAGCTCGTGCATCTCCGTGCGTGCCGCGTCCACCGCCCGGTGCAGGCGGGCCAGCTCCGTTTCGACCTGGCTTGCGGGCACGCGCTGCTCTGCCACTTCCAGCGCATGCGGAAGCCGGACGCGCGCCCGGCCCATCGCGGTGCCGCGGGCGGCGCCATGGCCCGCCAGCAGCTGCACCGGCCGCTGGCCGGAGGCACTCTGGCCGGCGCGAGCGCGTGGCACGCTCAGCTGTCCTCGTCGAAGCGGCGCTCGAACAGGCCGACCACCGCGTCCATCGCGGCGGCTTCGTCCTCGCCGTTGATGCGCACGGTGACCGGGGTACCCTGGCCGGCAGCCAGCAGCATCACGCCCATGATGCTCTTGGCGTTGATCTCACGGCCCTTGGCGGCCATGGTCACGTTGCAGCGGAACGGCGCCAGGGCCTGCACCAGCTTGGCGGTGGCCCGGGCATGCAGCCCGAGGCGGTTGCTGACGGTGAGTTCTCGTTCAAGCATCGTCGACTATCGCTCCATTACGGGTGCCCGCCGCGGCAGTGGCGGGCAGTTGATCCAGTCCCTGTTCCGGATAATTCATCACCCGCAGCAACATCGGCAGGCTCAGCGCCGACACCCGGCGAACCGGGGTTCCCAGCCGGGCCAGCTGCGCGGCGAGGTTGGCGGGGCTGGCGCCGTACAGGTCGGTCAGGATCAGTACGCCTTCTCCACCGTCGACCCGCCGCAGGGCGGCCGAGGCGAGCGGGAGCAGGGCGTCCAGGTCTGCGTCGAACGGTACTTCGAAAGCTTCGGTCTTCAGCGGCAGCTGCCGCAGGAGCCGGGTCGCCACGTCGAGCAGGGCGGTCCCGACCCCAGGATGCGTTACGAGGAGAATGCCACAGGTCATTACTGCACGTTAACAGGTCAAGGTGAATTGGCGATAGACGCAGATGAGGGGCACTGTGTCCCGTATTCAGCGTTGCTCGGGTCAGAGCCCTTTCCTGCTGAAAGAGATCCGACCCCATCCTTTTTTCGATGCCTGACAGAGATCCATCCACGCATGGCGTGGATCTACCGTGCCGACCAAGGCCGACACCTGCCAACAGCAGCAGAAATCTTTCAGAGGTGGGGCGGTGTGGGTATGCAGGACCGTTGGCGCCATGGATGGCGCCATCGAGCCCCCAGGGACGGGTTCACGGCGTGTCCTGCATACCCACACCGCCCCGCCATCCCACGGAATGCCGCTTCTGCTTTTTCTGTTGCTGTTGCCGGCCAGCGGCCGGCACTACCGGCGGGTGCCGGGCGCAGCCCGGCCGACCACCCTCAGTCCTGTTCGCGGTGGTAGGTCGCCACGTCTTGCCAGCCCATTTCGCGGGCGTGGCGCGCCATGCGTTCGGCGAGGAACACCGAGCGGTGCTTGCCGCCGGTACAGCCGAAGGCCACGGTTACATAGCTGCGGGTGCCGTCGCCGAGCTTCGGCAACCAGGTATCGAGGAACTCCATCAGCTGGGCCAGGTAGCGCTGCACGTCCGGCTGCGCTTCCAGATAGTCACGCACGCCGGGTTCGCGGCCGCTCAGCGCGCGCAGTTCCGGGTCCCAGTGCGGGTTGGGGAGTACGCGCGCATCGAACACGAAGTCGGCCTCCGCCGGTACCCCGCGCTTGTAGGCGAACGATTCGAACAGCAGCGACAGGCCGGTGGCATGGTCCATCGCGAACTCGGTGATGATCCGCCGCCGCAGCTGGTGCACGTTGAGGCTGCTGGTATCGATCACCGCATCGGCTTCGCGCCGCAATGGCGCGGTCAACTCGCGTTCGCGGGCGATCGCTTCGGGCAGCGACAGGCCCAGCTGGCTCAGTGGATGGCGGCGGCGGGTGTCGGCGTAGCGCTTGAGCACGGCCTCATCGCTGGCCTCGAAGAACAGGACCTTCACTTCCACGCCGGCATCGGTGGCCAGCCGGCGCCAGCTGCCCAGCTGGCTCAGGTCGGCCTGGCCGCGCACGTCGATGCCTACTGCCAGCTGGCGCCGGGATCCATTGTCGTCGGCCAGCACGCTGCGCACGAAATCCGGCAGCAACCGGACCGGCAGGTTGTCCGAGCAGTAGTAATCCTGGTCCTCGAAGGTCTTCAGGGCAACGGACTTGCCCGAGCCGGACAGGCCGCTGACGATGATCAGGGTCGGGGCGGAAGGGGCGGGGGTGTTCATGGACGGGCTCTTCGCGGTGCAATGGGATCAGGGATTCCGCCGTTCCAGCAGGTTGCTGTGGCGGGCGATGAACATCGCCGCCGGATCGATGCCCTTGGTGCGCAGGATATGCAGGCGGGTGGCGGCCTCGGTCAGCACCGCCAGGTTGCGGCCGGGCATCACCGGCAGGGTGATCAGCGGCACATCCAGGTCCAGCACATGGCGGGTTCCCGAATCGCCGGTCAGGCGCTCGTAGCCATGCGGGGTGGGTTCGGTCATCGGCTTGGTCAGGTGGACGATCAGCCGAAGGTACTTGTTCTTCTTTACCGCCGTGTCGCCGAACATCTCGCGCACGTTCAGCACACCCAGGCCGCGGACTTCCAGAAGGTCCTGCAGCAGTTCCGGGCAGGTGCCATCGAGCACATCCGGCGCGATCTGGGTGAACTCGGGTGCATCGTCAGCCACCAGCCGATGGCCGCGGCTGAGCAGCTCCAACGCCAGTTCGCTCTTGCCCGATCCGGCTTCGCCGGTGATCAGCACGCCGATGGAATAGATCTCCATGAACACGCCGTGCAGGATCACCCGCGGCGCCAGCGTGCGCGCCAGGTGGTAGGAAAGGTGGTTGAGCAGTTCGTGGCCGCGCTTGGGCGAGACCCACAGCGGCGTGCCGGATTCGTCCGCTGCCGCGCGCAGGTCTTCCGGGCATGGCTGGTTGCGGGTGATCACCAGCGCCAACGGATGGGACTGCATGATCTTCTCGATCGTTTCCCAGCGCAGCCTTGGTTCCAGCGCGTCCAGCCAGGACAGTTCCTCGGTCCCGAGGATCTGCACCTTGTTGGGGTAGATCGCATTGAGGTAGCCGGCCAGCGAGGGGCGTCGCGAAACCGTGTTGCCGGCCTCCAGTTCACGCTTCCCGCCGGACTGCCCGGCGACCCAGCGCAGGCCGAGGCGCTCGCGCTGCTGTTCGAACAGTTCGCGGGCGGTGATGCTGGTATTCATGCGGCGCTCGCCGGGGGCGTGAGGTCCAGCGCCTCGCGCAGTGCGCGGGCATCGCCGGCCGCGCGCAGCGCGTGGCGGATGGCGGGCGCAGAGAACAGCTCGGCCAGTTCGGACAGCAGCATCAGGTGCTGGTGGGTGTAGTGGGCGGGGACGGCCATGGCGAACACCAGGTCGACCGGCTCGTCGCCGCCAAAGTCGACCGGGGCCGCCAATCGCAGCAGCGCTCCGCGCGGGCGGTCCAGGGTCGGGGCGCGGCCGTGGGGGATGGCGATGCCGTGCCCGATCGCGGTGCTGCCCAGCGCTTCGCGCTGGCACAGGTTCAGGTAGATCTGTTCGGCATTGGCCTGGCGGCAGGCCAGCAACCCGGCGGCGGCCTTCAGGACGCTGTCGCGGTCGGTGGCCGCACAGAGCTGGGTCTGCACGGCCGCCAGGAGGTCAGTCAGGGGCATGTCTGCGGAGAACGGTGGCGATCAGCCGCCATTGTCACCCACGGGCAGCGGTGCGTGCTGCTGTTTTTTCTCCTTGTGCTTGATGACCAGGCGGTCAAGCTTGTCCGCAAGCAGGTCGATCGCGGCGTACATGGTCTGGCCGCCGGCCTCGGCGTGCAGGGTCTGCCCCGGAATGTTGAGGCTGGCATCGACGTGGTGCTCGGTCTTCTGCAGCTTGAGGGTCACCCGCGCTTCGCAGTGCTGTTCGAAGTGCTTTCCGATCCGGGCCAGCTTCTCCTCGACATAGGACTGCAGGGCCGGGGTGACTTCGACGTCTTTGCCAAACGTTTCGATGCGCATCGGGTTTCTCCTGTGTTCGGATGTGCCAATGAACCTCTCCGCCGGGCGCGGCGGCGCGTCAAGCGATTCTGACCCTTTCGTGCGAGGCGGAAATGTTCATGGCTTCACGATACTTCGCCACGGTGCGCCGCGCCACTGGAATTCCCGACGACTTGAGCAGGTCAGCCAGCTTGGCGTCAGAAAGTGGCTTGCGCGGATTCTCGTCGTCGATCAGGCGCCGGATCATCGCCTGGATCGCCGTGCTGGACGCCTCGCCGCCGCCCTCGGTATCGATACCCGAGGCAAAGAAGGCGCGCAGCGGCAGGGTCCCGCGCGGGGTACGCACGTGCTTGCGGGCGATCGCGCGCGAGACCGTCGATTCATGCAGGCCGAGCTCGGTGGCGATCTCACGCAGGGTCAGCGGACGCAGTGCCTGCTCGCCGAACTCGAGGAAGCCGGCCTGCTGCAGGATCAGGCTGCGCACGACCCGCAGCAGGGTCTCGCCGCGCTGCTGCAGGCCCTTGAGCAACCAGCGTGCCTCCTGCAGCTGGGCGCGCAGGTAGCCGGCATCGGCCTCGCCACAGCGGCGGATCAGCTGCTCGTAGCCGCGGTGGATCATCACCTTCGGCCCGGCATGGCCGGCCAGGGCGGCACGCCAGATGCCGTTCTGCCGCCATACCACCACGTCCGGCACCACGTAGGTGTCCTGTGACAGTGGCGCGATCTGGGTGCCCGGGCGCGGGTCCAGCGAGCGCAGCAGCATCACCGCCGTTTCAACCTCGGCCTGTGGCTGCTTCAGATCGTGGGCAAGCCCGGCCACGCCGCTGCGCGGCAGTCGTTCCAGCGGCCCTGCGGCAATCTGCCGCGCCAGGCCCAGCCCCGGGGTGTCGGCCCCCAGTACATCCAGCTGCAATTGCAGGCATTCGCCAAGGCTGCGCGCTGCCACGCCGACCGGATCGAAGCGCTGGATGCGATGCAGCACGGCGAGGATCTCGTCCTCCCCGGCGTGGATGGCCGGCAACAGGGTTTCAGCGATGGTCGCCAGTGGTTCGCGCAGGTAGCCATCATCGTCCAGTGCATCGATCAGTGCGGCGCCGATGCTGCGATCGCGCATGGACAGGTGTGACAGGTGCAGCTGCCACAGCAGGTGGTCGGCCAAGGTTTCGGGCTCGGCGATGCGTTCGGCGGCGCTGCCGGCATCGTCGTCGTCGTCGAAACTGCCCCCGCTGCCGGGGGCACTCCAGTCCAGCCCGGCCGGTGCCCAGTCGTCACCGTTGTCGGCAGGTTCGGCCGGCACATCGCTGCCACTGCCATCACCCGCCTCGCTGGATGCGCTGCTGTCGCCGCTGTCGGCCCAGTCCAGCAGTGGATTGCTTTCCACCGCCTGCGCGATTTCCAGTTCCAGTTCGGTGCTGGACATCTGCAGCAGCCTGATCGCCTGCTGCAGCTGGGGCGTAAGCACCAGGTGCTGTCCCAACGATGTCTGCAACCGGGTCTTCATGCCTGTGCCGATAGGAAGGAAAGGACTCCGGCGCCTGCGCTCACAGCTTGAAGGAATCCCCAAGGTAGACGCGACGCACGTCGGCGTTGTCCAGGATCGCTTCCGGTGACCCCTGGGCCAACACCGTGCCCTCGGCGAGGATATACGCGCGGTCACAGATTCCCAAGGTTTCGCGCACGTTGTGGTCGGTGATCAGTACCCCGATGCCACGCTGCTTGAGGTGGGTGACGATGCGCTGGATTTCCCCGACCGAGATCGGATCGACACCGGCGAAGGGCTCATCGAGCAGGATCAGGCGCGGCTGCGCGGCCAGGGCACGGGCGATCTCGCAGCGACGGCGTTCGCCACCGGACAGGCTGGCACCGAGCTGGCCCGCGACATGGCCCAGCTGCAGTTCGTCGAGCAGGCCGTTCAACTCGCGCTCGCGGCCGGCTGCGTCCAGGTCTTCGCGCAGTTCCAGCACCAGGCGGATGTTGTCGGCCACGGTCAGCTTGCGGAACACCGAAGGTTCCTGTGGCAGGTAGCCCACGCCCTGCTTGGCGCGGGTGTACATCGGGTCGCCGGTGATGTCCTTGCCATCGAGCACGATGCTGCCTGCATCGGCGGCGACCAGCCCGACGATCATGTAGAAGCAGGTGGTCTTGCCGGCACCGTTCGGGCCGAGCAGGCCGACCACCTCGCCGGCGTCCAGGGTCAGCCCGAAGTCCTTGACGACTTCGCGCTGCTTGTAGCGCTTGCGCAGGCCCTTGGCGACGAGCATTACTTCCTGCTCCCGGCCGGCTGCGCCGGCGTGGCGGCCCTGGGCTGTGCCGCAGGCTGCTGCGCTGCAGGCGTCCGGTTCTTCGGTGGGATCACGGTGCGCACGCGGCTGCCGTCGCCACCGGAGTTCATTTCACCGGAACGCGTGTTGTAGACCATGCGCTGGCCGGCATTGGTGCCGCGCGCGCTGGTGACCTTGTAGTTGCCGGTGAGGGTGATGATCTCGGTCTTGATGTCGTAGTCGATGCGATCGGCCTGAGCGTCCATCCAGGTGCCGTCATCGAGCTGCTGTTTCATCTTGGCCTGCCTGCCGGTGAATACCGCGCGCACCGGTTCGCCATCCTTGAGGTAGATCTCGGCCTCGGACGAGCGCAGATCCAGCGTGCCCTGGGTGATGATCACGCCCTGCGACAACACCGTCTTGCCGTCGCCGGTGAGCATGCCCGTCTGCGCGCCGGAATCGATGTGCATGTCTTCGTTGCGGTCGGTGGACTTGGCAAAGGCGGCGCTGGGGACAAGAAGCCCGAGCGCGAGTATGGCTGCAAAGGGAATCTTCATCGGGATCCGTTCTACCGGTGGG